>NZ_RKME01000022.1 GCF_003797825.1 Gordonia sp. OPL2 | reverse complement strand
GTGCGGGAGGTGGGTCGGCGGGTGGTCGTGGCGGATCTGCGGGTGGTGATGGCGGCGGATCTGCGCGTGGCAGCGGCCGCGGCCGATCGGCGGGCGGCGGCGGCGGCGGATCCGCGGGCGGTGGCGGCCGTGGCGGCCCTACTTCGTCGCCGGCTCCCGGGCGGGAACCGTCGGGTCGGTGATCCGGGCGAGGGTGTCCTCGAGCCAGTCATAGACCACGGCATCCCAGACCCGCTGTCCGACACCGCCGCAGTGCCCGGAGATGCCGCTGTCCGGGTCGGGGGTGATCAGTCGCTTCGTCTCGACGGTGAGCGCGTCGAAGAGCGTCTGTCCCTGTCCGCCGACCGGGTCGCCGGGAGATTCGACGATGAGTGTCGGGCACGCGATGTCGGCGGCGATGTCGGTGAAGGTGAATGTCGCCAGTTCGGCAAAGTAGTCGGCGATGGTGTCGACGCCGTGGCAGGCCATGCGTGCGCGGAAGAAGTCGTCGCGTTCGCGGCTGATCTTGCTCAGCGCTGTCATCAGCGGCGCAGCGATGCGGCCCTTCCACCCGCCGGGGATCTTGGCGCCCATGTCGGGTTGGGCAGGATCGCAGACCATCGCGGCGACCCGGTGATCGACGGCCACACCGCGCGGGACGAGGTAGCCCGCGAACGAGCGGCCCATCGCGACCAGCCGGGCCCCGTCGACGCCGGGAGCGGACTCGAGCCAGTCGAGGATCTGTGAGAGCACGACCTCGTAGTCGCGGCGGAAGTAGATGCGATCGACGATCAGCGATGCGCCCTGGCCGGGGCCCTCGACGCTGAGGACATTGAATCCACGGGCGAGGGCGCCCTGGGCGAATCCCCAGCCCGACTCGGCGGTGGAGTCATAGCCGCAGGGCATCACGATTGTCGGACGTGCGCGGTCGGTGTTCGAGTCCGGGCGGAAGAGCCAGGCGTGGATGGCGGTCGGGTGAGGAGTGCCGGTGGTTGTGGTCTCTGTGGTCGCGGCAGACTCGGTGGGAGCGGCCATGTCGGCCGTGTCGGCGGTGACGGGCGCGGGACCTACGGGTGCCGGACCCGCGAGCGAGTCGGCGGTGACGGGGATGGTCACCTCCTCGGCGACGATCGGGCTGCTCGTGCGGGGGAGCAACTCCATGGCGTGCCGGAAGGTCCGGCAGTGAGCCTGATAGGCATCCTGCAGGCGTTGGTCATCGAGATCGGTCCGGAGGTAGAAGTAAGCCTGCCGGTAGTACTCGCTTGCGCGCAGATACGACTCGTGCGCGGTGACGAGGTGCCCACCGACGTAAGCGCGTTCGGCGGCATCCCGGACGGATTCGGCGCGGGCGAGCCACTGGTCGTACCAGCGTTGTGTGTCGTACTTGTCGCCGATGTCGCGGGCGGTCGCGAACGCCTCGCCGAGATCGGCGGCGCCGATGGCTGCGGCCTGCAGAGTGCGGCCGAACTGGCCGTCGAACTCCTCATCGGCGAACGCCAGGTACTTCTTCATGGGAACCTCCGTGGTGGTGTCTGTCCGGTCATCCCGGTCGTACGGCCGGTGATGAGAACAGGAGATCGTGGGGTCCTCACAAACTGCTCACATGGGGCGATCGGCGGCGCGCGTGCCCGGCGGGTGGCGAGGGTGTGTGAATGGTGGGCGTGGGACCGGGTGGCGGTCACCTATCCAGGGTGTGCGGGGTCGTCGCCCCCGTTGTGATCGGGTCGGTGACGTCGTGGGCCGAGGTGTTCGGGTGCGGGGTGTTCGGGTGCGGGTCGTCGCCAGGGGTGTGTCCAGGTGCGAGTCACCGGTCTGCGGCTGGTTCCGTCGGCAGGTCACATACCTGCGAAGCGTTCGTGGTCGCCTGTGGCGAGGGCATCGCGGGCGGCCGCGGAGCCGTCGCGCCAGCCGGCGTCGAAGGCGTCGTTGTCGGTTTCGCGGCAGCGGCGGACGGCGTCGTGGGTGAACGGTCCGCGGGGCCATGCCATGCCGGCGTCGGCGGCGTAGGTTCGTGCCACCGCGAATGCCGCGCCCGCGCGCCGGATGTCGGCGGCCGCGGCGAGGTGGTTGCCGCGTTGCTCGATCGTGTCGCAGATCTGCACACCCCCGGCGTCGAGGTAGGCGCGAAATGCCTGGTCGTTCCATTTCAGGCCCATCTGGGTGTCGCCCTCGAACAAGGCGCCGATGCCCATCATCACGCACGCGAGGTGCATCGCGAGTGGGTCGCCCAGTTCAGTGCTGAGTGCGAGTGCGCGGTGGGCGTTTTCGACGCCGGCCGCGACGTCGCCGGCGGTCAGTTCGCACAGTGCGACGGCGGCGGTGACGGTCGCGGCGATCGGCCGCGTGTCGGGACCGGCGTCCAGGGCCGACGCGGCGCGGCGGGAGAACCGTGAGGCGAGCTCGTGGGCGTCGCCCGTCCACGCCGCGAGCGTCACGAAAGCAAGTCGGAGCGTGCGGGTTTCGGGGTCGTCGTCGGCGGTGAGGGTGTCGAGCTCGTTCGGGGTGATCGCGGTGAGATGGTGATGGGCTTCGTCGGTGAGCTGGCTGAAGGCGAGTGCAGCGCCGAGTGACAGCGTGACCAACGCCTGCGTGCGAGGTGAGGTTTTCCCGGTGGTGCACGTCTGGGCCGCGCGTCGGAGCAGTCGTATGCCGTCGGCGAGACGACGACGCAGGAACCAGTACGGACCGAGGCGATCGATCAGATCGACGTGCTCCTCGACCCTGTCGGGGTCGATGACGACGGATTCGAGGAAGGCCACGACCGTGTGATGGTCGTTGTCGACGCGGGCGAGGTCGCGGGCCGAGGTCGCACTGCTGCGCATGGAGGTGGTTGTCAGAAGTGCGGTGATCGCGTCGTCACGTCGTTGCAGAGCTGTGCGGGCGGCGACGGGCTCGGCGGTGCGAGCATGGTCAGCGACGGTGCTCAGCACGGTGAATCGGGTCGGCCGGTGGCGATCGCCGCGGATCGGCCACAGCAGTGAGCGGCGGGCGAGCTCGGTGAGTGCGTCGGTGACCTGGCTGCCCCGGTTGTCGCACACCGATTCTGCGAGCGTCGGAGTGAAGGGGTTTCGCAGTGCGGTGAGGCGGAGGAACGTCGCGGCGAGATCGTCGCCGAGCGATTCGTAGGCGAGTGCGAATGCGCGCTGGACGGGCTCGGGCATCTCGGCGCCGAACTGTTCGGCGACCTCGTGCAGAGAGAACGTCGCCGTCCGGGCCGCAGCCAGCTCCAGCCCCAGTGGCAGCCCCCCCATGGCACGACAGATGCGGTCGAGGTCGGTGCGGTCGGCGGCGTCGGGGTCGAACGTGCCGATCGCCACGCGGATTCGGTCGGTGAGGAGGCGGTGCGCAGGAGGCGGCCCGGCGTAGCCGGCGGTCGCATCGACAGGGAGGGGGTGCACGGTGACCACGTGCTCGCCCTCGACTCCCAATGGGGCGCCGACGCCGAGGACGGTGACCGCTGCGCAGCGCTGCAGGATCGCGTCGACCACATTGGGTGCGGGTGCATCAGCGGTGTCAGGTGGTGCGCCGTCGAGTACGAGCAGGGCCGACATCGTCGACAGGTGCGCGCAGACCTGGTCGAGCGCCGTCGGGGCGTCAGCCGACGGCTGGACTCGCATCGTCGCAAGGATGGCGCCGGCGTCGTCGGTGCCGGTCCTGCGTGGGATGAACCAGACCCCGTCGTCGAACGAGTCGGCAGCGCGCCGAGCGGCTTCGAGTGCGAGGCGCGTCTTCCCGACGCCGGGGATGCCGGTGATCGAGATCGCGCGTTCGCTTCCGAGGAGGCGGACCAACTCGGCGAGTTCGTGGTCGCGGCCGACGAACGAGGTGTGTTGAGAGGGGAGATGGATACGTCGCACCGTGCGACTGTGATCGTCGAGCACACTGCGGTGCGCGGCGCGGAGTTCGTCGCCGGGGTCCATGCCGAGTTCGGTCGCCAGGAGTTCGCGGATGTCTCGGTAGGCCGTGAGAGCTTCCGCGCGTTGCCCACTCGCGGCGAGCGCGCCGATCTTGACCGTCCAGGCGTGCTCGTCGAGCGGGTCGTGGGTGATCAGGGCCTGTGCTTCATCCAGCGCGCGCTCGATGTGCCCTCCCTCGAAGAGCAGATCGGCGCGACGGGTCAGCAGCGCGGTGCGCGCGGTGTGCAGTCGTCGGCGGGCTTGATCGAGTGTCGGCGTCGATGCCGCCGTGGTGAACGGTTCCCCGCGCCACAGACTGAGTGCGTCGTCGAGGTCGCGCAGCGCGGTCGACGCGCCGTGGCGGGCGTTGGCTGTGGCCGCGGCCGCTTCGAACGTCGCCGAATCGAGCGTCACCGTCGACAGGTCGAGGCGATAGCCGGCTCGGTCGGTGGCGATGGGCGACCGGCCGTCGCCGTCCGGTGAGAGTGCCTTGCGTAGGCGCCACATCTGGGATTCCAGCGCACGCTGGGTCTTCTCCGGAGCGTCGGGACCCCACACCTCGGTGATGAGCGTCGACGCCGGAACGGGACTCCCGGCTCCGGCGCAGAGCAGCGCGAGAATGGTGCGAGGCTTGGTTCCACCGGGTTCGTGCGGTCGGGAATCGCGCTCGACGACGAGTTCACCGAGGTCGTGGATCAGCAGCACCTGTGGACCTCGCCGAACTCGCCGACCTGGTACGCCCAGCACCTCATTGAGAGATCATAAAGTCAGAATCCACTACCTCGCAGGTAGTAGATCTGGAGTCGCAGCCACCGGAACATGGAGGTATCCCGGCCGACCGCACCGAGGAGGCTCCCATGACCACGCGAGATGGCGCTGTCCGAGACAGACACACCCGAGGGCTCCCTGTCCGCGAGCTCCCCATCCGAGATCGCTCTGTCCCGGATCGCTCGGTCCCGATCCCCGTTGCCGCGCCTACGGCGGCGAGTCCGCGATGGCTCACGATCGTGATGCGTTGCGATCGCTGGGGGTCCTACTGGTTTGTCGCCGTGGGATTCTTCTTCGCGCCCCTGCTGATCCTGCTCGCGCCGTGGTCGATCGCGGTGGCGGTCGCGTGGACGTTGATCTCACTGTCGGGATTGTGGCTGGGGGTACTCGGCATCTTCATGGCGGTCGGCCTCGCCAGAGTTCTGCGCGCAGGAGAGGAGATCCCAGAGGAGTACTGGTGGTCACTCCTCGGAAAACCACCGCCGTCACAGCGATAGTGCTCGCCGCGATCAGCTGGGGTGGGTGGTGAGTTCGTACCCGGACTGAGCGTTGCGCCAGACAACAGTGCGGTCCACGTTCATCACGGGAATCCAGATCCCGAGATGCTTCCGCTGGTGATCAGGCGTACAGAGCGGGATGATGTTGTCGAGCAGCGTCCACCCGCCGGCCATCGGGTCGGCATGGTTGAACGGCACCAGATGATCGAGCTGACATTCGTGAGAAGGTCTGGTGCACAGCGGGTATCGGCACGTGAGGTCGCTGTACTCGACCTCCGCCCGCAATTTCGCCGAGGGCGCGTACATGAGAGCACCTGGAGGTGGGCGGTCGAATCCGCCGTGTCCGGTCGCGTCCACCGGCCGCGGGGGAGTTCGATCGGTGACGATCGCACCAGATGTCCGACGGGTGCGCGAGCTGACCGACGGGGGTCCGATGATGGTCGCGCGCGGCGCGAGTTCGGCAGCGAGTGCCGGATCGATGGCACCGTAGCCGCGCAGATGGGGAGGCCGTGCCAACGTGGGATCGAGGATGAGAGTGAGGGGCGAAGCCGGTTCGTCATCCACCGGATCGGCCCACTCATCGTCTGGGGTGATGGGACAGTTGGCCCCGCCAGGTGGGCCCCCGAACTCGGGGTCCGGGCCGGGGTCGTCGGGACCGCTGCCTCCGGCAGGGCCGCCATCGTCAGGATCGTCGGCCTCATCGCCGGGCTCCATGCGGCCGTGAATGTCCGGGACGTCGTTCGCCAGCTCGTCGCGGTCGAGTTGTTCGCAGTGGGGCTCGGAGTCGCCCGGCTCGCCACTACTGAGATCGCCACCGCTGGGATCGTCACCACTGAGATCACCCCCACCGAGATCACCCCCACCGAGATCGCCACCACTGAGATCGCCAGCACCGAGATCTGCAGCACCGAGGTCTCCGCCACCGACGGCATCACCACCGAGATCCGTACGGAGCGCATCATCGCCAGGCTCGTTGAACGGCTCGTTCTGCGCGTGAGCGGAGACATCGGCCGGAACAGCTGAGCGTTCTGGCGCCGCGGCGCCAGATGTCGAACCTCCACCGACCCGCGGTGCCGCCTTCCCGGTCTTCACCCGTGCGCGACAATCGGCGCGACCGCATTCGCAGGCAAGCCGAGCACCACGTTTCCGGGTGATCTCGGCGAAGGCGGCCACCCGCTGCTGGCCGAGGGTGCGCGGATCGCCAGGGCACACACGTTCGTGGATCAACGTGGCGATTCTCCGACTGATGCGCAGGCCGTCCTCGGCCGGAACGCACGCGTCGATACTCGCGTGTCCGGACGCATCGGTGGTCACGATCACGTTCTGGTATGTGCGGCCGAACTCTTCCCGCACCTCCGCGGCGCGGTCGGGATCCATGCTGATCACCACTGCGTCGAGCGCGTTCCCCAGAACAGTGTCGGTGGTCGGTCGCGACGCGAGATCCAGCGCGAGATCCTCGAAGTCCACGGTCGGCGAGCCGTCCGCCGGGTCGCAACCCGCCCCCGACGCATCATCGGCGTCACCACCAGTGCCGTCACCGCCACCACTGTCGTCACCCTCACGTTCACCGCGACCGCAGTCACCACGGTCATCGCTCTCCGCATCAGCGCGCGCATCAGCGAGCGCATCCTCCAGCGTCGCAGGGACTTCGGCGTCGATGTCATCATCGCCACCGCCACCGCCACCGCCACCGCCATCGCCCTTGCCATCGCCGTCATCGCCACCGCTGATGCTCGAGCCGTCGCCCCCGCCAACCTCACTGTCGCGGTCGGCCGACGGGTCCCGGGTCTCGGCCTCGTTCGCTGCGAACTCTCTGATCCATTCGTCGGTGATCGACGTATCCGGAACAGACTGCGCTGCGCGGACCATCTTGCCGACCCGATGGGTGCTGTGGTCTCCGGCGAGATACGACGCCATGATCTTGGGAAATCCATGCAGTGCCGCACCGAGATTGAACAGCCTACCGGCTTTGGAGCGGGACACCGACAGCTGCAGCGAGATCTCGCCGACGGCGGCCTTATCGGCGGCGTGCCGCACAGTCATCTGTCGGACCGGGTCGAGATTGTGGAGCACCTCGTCGTACATCGCCCCGCCGATCTCGTAGGCGGTCATCACCATCCGCGCCTCGAACCGGCGACTCAGTCGCAGGAGTGCACGCCCACGCTCACCCCGATCCGCCGACGACACGGCGGCCAACAGCTCCGCATCGTCGGTGAGGTCGAACTGTGTGTGCACGAGGGCTCCTCGGTTCGGATACAGCAAGGCCACAACAACATCGAAAGTCGGCGACATCACGACGCCGACACACCCACGTCTTTCGGATCGAACTCGACTCCGACGACGGTATGCCCTGATCGGTCGTAACGACCGGCCGCGGGCGGCTTGTGCACAAGCGGCCCACCCGCCGCATCGCCTGTGGATGACTGTGCGCGCGAATTGCACACACCGTCCGGGCTCGGCGTGAACGAACTTCGACTGAACCGAACCGGCGGCCGCTGCGTCTAACTGTCGTGACACCACGATTCACCATCGACCCCGGCGAGGTCTCTGTCGCCCTGACCATCTGGCGGTCGCAGGAGCGTACTGTCCGCGCCATCCGATTCGACCTCGCCGGCGAACTCCCGGCCTCGACGAGCCGTGTCGCCACCGTCCTGCGCGCCACCGCCACTCCGGCGACCGCCGCGATCACCCTGATCGCTGGCCGGCTCGAGTCGATAGCTCTCTCCGTCAATGGGTTTCGTTCCCGAGTGGTCGACGAGGACACCGCCTCCGCCGCCGCGCTCGACGGACGAGGTGCTCCGTGAACAGCATCTCGGAGATACGTACCTGGCGCGGCGATCTCGCAACTGCTGCCGGCGCTCAGGTCCAGGCGGCGGCCGCGACACTCGATCGAGCGATGGAGACCGTCGCCCGCGCCATGGACCAGATGGTGGTCTGGGTCGGCGACAGCCGTCACGTCGTGCAGGGTCGTGTCGAGGACCAGCGCGACCACGCCGCCGAGATCCGAAATGTGTTGAACCAGATCGCCGACGAGGCACTAGACGCCGCCACGGATCTGACACATGCCTGCGCGACAGTGCTGGCTAGGGTCGACGCGGCGATCGCCGACGGATACCTGGTCACCGACTTCGGCGAGGTCACCCACCCCGACGTCACCCTCCACGAGGAAGCGACAACGATCGAAGCGCACATCCGGGCCGGACTGACGACGGTCGCCGCACTCGACGACGACTACGGTGCCCGTCTCGACGCCCTGCGTTCCGATCTCTCCGCGATGACGAGCGGTCAACCGGCCGTGATCGTTCCGGATGGACGGCGCCTCGACCCCGACCGAGTCGTGACGACGCTTCGCGGCATGACGCCCGAACAGAGACGAAACATGCTCGCTGCCATGAGTAGCCAGGATCGGCGACGCGTCATGCACGCCGACCCGCACACCATCGGCAACATGGACGGTGTCGACTTCGCCACGCGTGCGGACGCCAACGAGATCGCCATCCGCACCGCCCTCGCCGCCGAGCAGCGCGCCGGCCGAGGCGACGGTCCGCGTGCCCGGCGTCTTGCCGAGTTCCTTCGGCAGACCGATGACCCGAGCGCTGGACGCGACGACCTCGACCGGACGACCGAGCGACGATTCATCGCCTTCGACGCGACCGGCGCCGGACGCTACATCGAGATGATCGGCACCCTTGCCGGAGCGCGTAACGCGGCAATCCTCGTGCCCGGAACCCATTCCTCCATGGACAACCGATCATCGACAATCGATGCGGCCCCGCTACTCTCGCGCTCCACCGGAGGTCCCGTGTTCGTCTTCCTCGACGGTGACTTTCCACAACGTCTCGGCTACGAGGGCCTCGGATCGGCGCTACCCCAGCTGGCACGCGGAGACATCCCCTCCGCGGCCGTCGACGTCGCAGTCGGACTGGCCGCCGGAGCATCCGGTTCGGCCGTCGATCCGTCCTTCGCGCGGACAATGGCGCCGCGCCTCGTCGAGTTCGCCGAACAGGTCGATGCAGAGATCGCCCTTCACGCCCCGGGTGCATCCACCACTGTCATCGGACACTCGTATGGAGGATCGGTCGTCGGTTCTGCCGAGCAGCTCGGCCTGCGCGCCGATCGGGTCGTCTACGCGTCTTCGGCGGGCACCGGTGTCTTCGACGGCCCGTGGCGCAATGCAAATCCCGGCGTCGAACGGTTCTCGATGACCGCTCCGGGAGATCCGATCGGCGTTGTCCAGTCCCTCGGGTCGCTCAACCCGCACGGCGCAGATCCCGACACGGCTGCGGGCGTCACTCGACTGGACTCGGGTCGCTTCTCCGACGGCACGCTGATCGAAGGAACCCGTGGACACGGTGACTATTGGAAAGATCCGGGGTCCACAGCGTTTCGGAACATGGTCGACGTGGTGCGAGGCGACAGTCCGATGCCCTATGTGGAACGACGCCCCGACGTCCTCCCCAAGCTGCACCTCGGTCTCGACAGCGGACTACCCGAGAAGCTCGCCGAGGGCACCGGTGAGCTTCTCGAGCTCGGCCTGGGACCGCTCGGCGACCTCCTCGACGGTGACATCGACCTCCCCGGGCCGATCCCGGATGTGCCGCTCCGGCTTCCGTGGTGACAGCGGTCGTCGCGCAATATCAGCGCGCGCGCAACTGTTCTCGCCAGTCCGCGGGCAGACGGTCCTGTGGGCCCGGTGCGGTCTGGTCACCGGGGTGTTCGGTGGGCTCGGCGAGACTGGGGCCGGTGAACAGTTCGTCGGTACCGAAATTCCAGAACCAGTTCTCGCCGGGCTCATAGCTCTGGATCACCAGATGGCCGGTCTCGGCGGCGTGCGCCCGTGCGTGCCGATGGAGCGAGTCGTCGCAACACCCGACATGACCGCACTCGGCACAGCGGCGCAGATGGAACCACCAGGAGCCGGTTGCCTCACAGTCGGCGCAGCCCGGTCCGCTGGGCTTCGCGGTGGGGTCGATGAACTGGTCGGACATGGGGTCTCCGTTCGATTGATCGGGTGTCGTCAGGGTTTGGCCGGCGGTAGGAGGCGTGAGTCGTCGGTGGCGTGGTCGATGATCTCCGCGAGCACGTCTGGCACGGTGAATGCGGACATGTGAGCCCAATCGGGACGTACAACGAACTTCGCGAACGGAATCCGTCGGGCCATATCGCCCATGGCATCCGGAGTCGACACGTGATCCCGGCCGGCGGCGACCACGGTCACCGGCATCCGCAACGTGGGCGTCAGATCCGAACTGTCGTAACCGGCGATCGCGTCCAGGGCCGCCGCCCATCGGATCGGGTCGGCGGTCGAAAGCTGTTCGCGCGCAGAGGAGATAGCGGCCATGCCTGCGTCGAGCTCCGCCTCGGTGAACCACCGCTCCAGCGAGGCGTCCACCGTTGGGCCGTGAGCGTTGCGCACCTGCGTGGCGAGTGGCGCGAATGGTGGGAACGGGGTGTCGCGGGTACACAGAAGCATCAGACTGTGCACGCGGTCGGGCGCCAGCAGGGCCATCTCGATCGCGATCTGACCACCGAATGAGTGCCCGACGACATCGACATCTCCGACGACCTCGGCCATGACCGCTTCGGCCAGCTTTGCCTGTGCGGCCGGGGAATCGGGAACACGAGTGCAGTCGGGAGTGTGGATCACCCGGTGGCCGAGGTAGCCGGCCGTCTGATCCCACACCGAAGGGGACAGCGGGGTACCGTGCACCAGCACCAGGGTACGACCCGAGTGCTCGTGCTGCTGTGCCATAGGCGGAGACTACCGCGCGCAGAAGGCATGTGCGTGCCCTTCGTGACGCTCGCGAGCTCGCTCCTCAGGGATCGGAGTGGCGCTGACGAGCTCGCTCCTCAGGGATCGGGTGGTGCTGATGAGCTCGCTCCTCAGGGGTCGGGGTGGTGCTGATGAGCTCGCTCCTCAGGGGTCGGGGTGGTGCTGATGAGCTCGCTCCTCAGGGACCTTCGTGTCGCCCCTCATCGGCCTCGCGCCCTCCGCCACGCCCGGGGATCCCGGCCAGTGATCGCGACCGTCGCCTCCACGAGGTCGTCATCGCCGACGACGACCCGATCTCCCCAGAGCGCCGGGATCGGTGCATTGGGCACGAAGACGACGACATGATCGTGGCAGGCTCGCACGAGGGAGGTCGGTGGGCGGTAATCTGCGCCGATCGCCACCGCCAGATCCCAACCGTGGACGATCACCTCGGTGAGCGCGATCCGTCCCCACGTCTCGTTCGGCAACGCCAGCCCACCCGGGTCCCCGGTGCCTGCCCATGGTTGCGGCGTCGACCATGCCCCGCCGAGATCGGTGACATGTGCTGCGACGCGTGCGCGGTGGTCGTCGCCCCGCACGTCGTCGACGCCCCGGCCCGTCGGCTGACCGCCGGCGGCCTCGGTGAACCCGGTCGCGAACTCCTCGACGTGTCCGAGCAGCCCGGCGACATCGAAGTCGGTGCACGGGGTGGGCAGCGGGAGGTCGTGGTCGGTGATCTGGACGACCATCCGATTCAGTTCGGCGCAGGCGTCCCGGAAATCGATCATCGTGCTCCTCATGCCGGCAGGTGCAGCGGTCGGTGAGATCTCAGTCGTGCTCATGACACAGGTGCTGACCTGCGGCGTCCCGAGAACTCATCGGAGGCACCGATGAACTTCGGCAGTCTGGTGGGTCGGCCCCTGAGAACGACCAACGGAAGAACGAATCGAGAAACGACACACAGGAGAGACCATGCGCAAGCTCGTCGTCACCCAGAACATCACCATCGACGGTTGCATCGAGATGATCACGTCCTGGTTCGACCCGACCGATCAGACGCCCGACCTCATCGAGGAGAGCCACAGGCAGGACTCCACGGCAGACGCTCTGCTGCTCGGGCGCCAGACGTTCGAGGACTTCCGTGGCTTCTGGCCACATCAGCAGGACGACGCGACCGGCGTCACCGACTACCTGAACGCTGTCGACAAGTACGTCGTCACCTCGACGATGACCGACCCCGACTGGCAGAACTCGTCGATCATCCCGGGCGACGACGTCCTCGCGGGTGTGCGCGATCTGAAGAACCGCGACGGGCAGGACATCGTCGTCACCGGCAGCATCACGCTCACCCACGCGCTGATCACGGCCGGCCTCGTCGACGAGTACCGGCTCTTCGTGTACCCCGCGGTGCAGGGCCGTGGGCGCGGACTCGTTCCGGACGGCGTGGAGATCCCGAAACTGTCGTTGATGCAGGCGAAGTCGTTCAGCAATGGCGTCGCGCTGCTGAACTACACGCCGGTCGACGGGGCCGGCGGCACAGGCGCCGCCTGACCGAATGGTCGTGTCCGATGACTTTTCGGTGCGACCCGGGTCATCATGTGCAGACCGGTGGCCGTGAGGGCCGCCGACACAACCGAGGAGTGGTCGATGGGCAAGATTCTCGTACATGAGTTCGTGAGCCTCGACGGGAGTTACGAGGACCCGAGTTTCACGTTCGAGTACGGGTTCCCGGCGGGAGTGGCGGAGGCGTTGGGCGAGCTGACCGGTTCGAGCACCGCGATCCTGCTCGGCCGGAACACCTTTCAGATGTTCGCGCCGGCGTGGTCGACACGTACCGCCGAGGACGATCCGGGTGCGCCGTTCTTCAACGACAGCCCCAAGTACGTGGTGTCGTCCACGCTCGAGAACGGCGACGAGTGGAACAACTCGACCATCCTCGGCGCCTACGACCCGGCGGCGATCCGCACCCTCAAAGCGCAGACCGACGGCAACATCTACATCAGCGGCAGCGGCACACTGGTCCGCGCGCTGCTGGCCGACGGGCTGGTGGACGAACTGCACATGCTGGTCTACCCGGTCGTCCTGGGTTCGGGTGCACGGCTCTTCCCCGACGGTATGGGGCAGACGAAGCTGGCCCTGCTCGAGAGCGAGTCCTTCGAGAATGGCGTCTTGCACCTGGTCTACGGCCCGGCGAGCTGATCCGGGCGCTGCCGCGTCACGCGAACGCGATCTGTCGAATGTGTACGAGATCGGCCGCGAAATCCGCGACGTCCTGATCGCGCCGATCAGCTGATCCTCGCTTCCCACAACTGCGGCGCTTCCCGTCTCCTCCTGTTTGTGCCCGCCGGCGCGTGGGTACAACTGGGCCAGCCACCGATGGGCGCCGCGGAGTCTGTCGGGGTGAGGTCTCCGGGGTTCAATCCTTGTAGCCCCGGTGGCCGCTCCCACCTGCGTTCTTCCGGCTATCATTGTCGAGGCAGTTAAGCAGCAGCGGCCGGATTCGACTGTTGGTGCCCAGCCGCCCTCTCGGCGGCAGGGCTGCACCGGAGGCACACATACAGGTGGAGAACTTCACGTCCGTCGACGGGACGGGCGGAACGCGCGACAACGGGATGCAGCGGGTGGGCAGCTTCCGCTTCCTGTATGAGGGTGAGCGCTGGGAATGGTCCGATGAGGTGGCCTGGCTCCATGGGTACGAGCCCGGACAGGTCACCCCGTCGACGGAGCTCATGGCTCAGCACAAACATCCCGACGACCGCGCCCATTTCGAGGCGATGGTCGCGGAGATGCTCACCAACCACGCACCGTTCTCCAGCCGCCACCGCATCATCGACACCCGCGGTCGGATTCACCCGGTGACGGTCATCGCACACACGATCTACGACCCCGACGGCCGCGCGATCGGCACCGAGGGGTTCTATCTGGATCTGTCCGGTTCGGTCGACGAGTCCGTCAAACAGCGGGTCGACGCCGAAGTCATGAACTTCCGTACGTCGCGCGCGTCGATCGAGCAGGCGAAGGGCATGCTGATGCTCGTCTACGGCGTCACCGAGGACCGTGCGATCGACGTACTCAAGTGGCGGTCACAGCAGGAGAACGTGAAGGTCCGCGACATCGCGGACACCATCATCATCGAGGCACTCGCGGGCATCGAGATCCCGGAGGTCACCCGCCGACGGTTCGACAACATCGTGCTGACGTCGTCTACGCGGCCCGATCCCGTCTCATCGGAGTGACCGGACGGCGCGGTGGGCGTCGAACTGTCGGTGCGGCGCGTCGGGAAATCCGCTCGACCGGTCGAACGCCGGTCGCGACGTGCCGTGCCCTGCGCGGCCTGCCGGCTCAGCCCGACCGATGGCTGGACAACAGATCGAACACGGCACCCAATTGTGCTCGTGCATCGTTGATCTCGTCGGTGCGCCCGGCGATCTGATGCAGTAGTGCGCGCTGGAAGATGCCGTCGACCATGACGTAGGCCGTCGACGACGGCATCGCCGGTTCGGTGCCGCAGAACTCGCAGTACCGCGCGATGACGCGCCAGATCATCTGCTCACGACGCGACTCGATCTCGAGCACATCCGCGCGGAACGAGTCGTCGAAAAGGCTCTGATTACGCAGGTCGTACCAGAGCCGGTGGATCGCGGCGTCGGCCGTCAGCGTCGCGAAGAAGGTGCTCGCGAAGTCGGCCCGGAGCTGGTCGGCGTCCTCGGCGTTGGCGACCACCTCGTCGTAGCGCGTGACGCATACCGCCTCGTACTGACGAACGGCATGCGCGATGAGATCCAGCTTGTCCGAGAAGTAGTAGTGCAGGACTCCATGGGAGTACTCGGAGTTCTGCGCGATCTCCCGCAGACTTGTCCGCGCGTACCCGAGCTCGGCCAGCGTGTGCAGCGTCGCCAGGGCAAGCTCTGTCCGCCGCTCCTCGAACTTGTCGCGGGAGCGTTCGGTGACGCGCGCTCTGCGGTCGTCGACCTGTGTCACTGCTGTCGATCCTGTCGTCTGGGTCACATCTCGGTGTGCAGCGAGTCTATCCGGTTCTCCGGGGCGATCTACCTGACGACCGCCCTTGACAACTGTCAAGGATTCTCTTGACGACTGTCAAGACTTCTGCCTACTGTGGCGTGCGACACAGTCGATATGTGCTGTGTGTCACACCGCGCGGCGGTGTCGACTCCACGATCTGCCGACTTCAAAGGAGAGGTGCGGATGACGAGTTACGACTTGACCGGGCGAACGGCACTGGTGACAGGCGGTGCGCAGGGTCTGGGCGCGGGTATGGCGGACGCGTTGGCCGGTGCCGGCGCGTCGGTCGCGATCGGCGACGTCAATGCTGACGGTGGCCAGGAGACCGTCGAGAATCTGCGGGCCCGAGGTGTGAAGGCGGAGTTCGTCGCGCTCGACGTCACCGACGACTCGGCGTGGGAAGCCGCCGTCGCCGCCACGGTCCAGTCACTCGGCGGCCTCGACATCGTCGTGAACAACGCAGGCATCGAGGTCACCAATCTGCTGGTCGATCTCGACGCCGCCGCCGCGTCGAAGATGCTCGAGGTGAACGTGCTCGGCACCGCACTCGGCATCAAGCACGCCTTCCGGGCGATGCGCCCGGGCGGTCCGGCCGGCAAGGGCGGAGCCGTGGTCAACATCGCCTCGGTCGCCGCAACCATCGCGTTCCCGGGGATCAGTGTCTACTCGGCGACCAAATCGGGCATCGACCGGCTCACCCGGGTGGCCGCGGCCGAATCCGGCAAGCTCGGCTACGGAGTCCGCGTCAACTCGATCTACCCGGCGCTCACCCCGACGGCCATGGGCAACAAGCTCGCTGTCGACTGCGCAGAACTGGGCCTCTTCCCGTCTCCGGAGGCTGCGGCCCAGGCGGTCGCGGAGATGACCCCGCTCGGGCGGCTCGGGCAGGTCGACGACATGGCCGATGCTGTCGTGTTCCTCGCCTCCGGCGCCGCCAAGTTCATCACCGGCGCGGGACTCCCCGTCGACGGCGGCATGGGTATGTGACCCGACCGCTTCCCCCATCCCGCACCCCACTGCCACATCCCACCGCCACATCACCGACCCGAGGAGATCAGTCATGTCCACCGACAAGCGTGTCGTCGTCTACGGAGCCTCCGGATACACCGGACGTCTCATCTGTGAATACCTGCGCGAGTACAACATCCCGTTCTTGGCCGCGGGCCGTGATCACGGCCGCGTCAAGGGCGCTGTCGACGCCGTTCCCGGCATCGACACCGTCGACCACGAGATCGTCGAGGTCGAACACACGACGGCAGCCCTCGTCGAGGCGTTCCGCGGCGCCGATGTCGTCCTCAACACGGTCGGACCCTTCGCCCGATACGGTCACGAGGTCGCGCAGGCGTGCCTCGAGATCGGCGCGCACTACACCGACACCAACGGTGAACAGAACTGGATGATCGACGCCGAGGCGCGCTACGGGGCGGATTTCGCCTCGCGTGGACTGGTTCTCACACCCGGGCTCGCCCAGATGTACACGATCGGTGAGATCGCCGCGAACATCTGTCTGGAGAATCCGGGCCTGGACACCCTCGACATCCAGGTGTTCTGGAAGGGCCACCCCACGGTGGCGTCGACCAACACCATCCTGACCAACGCGGCGTTCGCCAAGGCCTACTACCTCGAGCAGAACGAGTACGTGGAATGGCCTCCGGAGGAGGGGCTGTACACGGTGAGTGTGCCCGGCCAGCACGAGTTGGGGCTGGCATTGCCCTGGGGCGGGACGTCACACCCGGTGTGGTTCAAGAACGACCCGCGTGTCTCGACCGCCAAGGCTCTGGGTGGTGTGTTCAATCGCCCTCTGATGCAGGGTGTTCCGGTGCTCGTCGCAGCCGCCCTCGAGCA
The DNA here is from genome assembly GCF_003797825.1 of Gordonia sp. OPL2. GTDB lineage: Bacteria > Actinomycetota > Actinomycetes > Mycobacteriales > Mycobacteriaceae > Gordonia. Next base: position 81,282 of record NZ_RKME01000022.1, on the reverse strand, counting down.
GATGGAGGGCAAGTCCGAGGAGGAGAAGTACCGGATCATCGACGAGCAGTCGGCGGCGATCCGCAGCGAGATGCCGCCGCGGGAGAATCCGCGCATCAACACCTCGCTGGATTCGGTGTACGCATCGGGTCCGCTCGGCCGGGCCCACTGCGTGATCCACGGCAACTGCAACTACAAGCAGACCGCACTGCTCAACGCACACGCTGCCGCCGAACTCCTCGCCGGTCAGCCACGCAAGGTCGGTTTCGCGTCCAGCTGCCAGGCATTCGGGCATCGCGAGCTGCTGGGTACCCTGCGCGCCTTCGGATTGGTCCTGGACCCGATCACGACCATCGCCCGCTGAGTCCGACGATGCGTCTCGCGGAGTATCTCGACAAGGGCGCCTCGCTCGGTCGTGAGGCGCCATGCCTCACGACCGGCGGGGTGACCGTCTCCTACGGCGACGTGCAGGATCGGTCCGTCGACATCGCCGGGGCGTTGCAGCACACCGGCATCGGGGCCGGTGACCGCGTCGCGGTCCTGTCGGCCAACGATCCCCTCGCGCTCACGTGCGTGTTCGGCATCTCGCGGGCCGGTGCCGTCTGGTGCCCGGTCAACCCGCGGAACGAGGCCGACGAGAATCGTCAGCTCTTCCAACTGTTCGGCTGCCGGTTCCTGTTCTTCCAGGAGAAGTTCGCCGGACTGGTCGACAAGATCCGCGCACAACTGCCGGCGCTCGAGTGGCTGGTCTGTCTCGACGGAGAGGTGGCCTGGGCGCACACCTTCGACAGCTGGCTGGCCGAACACAGGGCGAAACCCGATGTCGCGCTCCGACCCGACGGCGGTCTGTGCATGCTGGCCGGAACCGGTGGCACCACGGGTAAACCCAAGGGGGTCAGGCTGACCGAGAACAACATGATGACCTCGACCGCCCTGGCGCTGATGAGTTACCCTTTCGGTGACCGGCCACGCTATCTCGCGCTGGCGCCGCTCACGCATTCCGCCGGCGTGCTGACCTTCCCGATTCTGAGTCTCGGTGGTGAGGTGGTGATCATGCGGGCCCCCGACATCGGGGAGTTCCTGCGTCTCATCGAACATCATCAGATCACCCATGCATTCCTGCCGCCGACGGTGATCTACGGGGTGCTCGATCACCCGGACCTGGACTCACGGGACCTGTCGTCGTTGCGGTGCCTGTGGTACGGCGCGGCACCGATGTCTCCGACGCGTCTCGAGGAGGCGCTGTCGCGGATCGGTCCCGTGTTGGGGCAGTTGTTCGGACAGACCGAGGCGCCCAACATGATCGCGACCCTCGCACCGGCCGATCATTTCCGCGCCGACGGTTCTGTCGCGACCGAACGACTGACCTCGGCGGGCCGCCCGACACCTCTGACGACCGTCGCGATCATGGACGAGAACGGCGCGATGGTGTCCCGGGGACAGCGGGGCGAGATCGTCGTCCGGGGACCCCTAGTGATGGACGGCTATCACGACAACCCCACGGCGACAGCGGAGGTCAGTGCCTTCGGTTGGCACCACACCGGCGACATCGGCTATCTCGACGACGACGGATTCCTGTTCGTCGTCGACCGCGCCAAGGACATGATCATCAGTGGCGGTTTCAACGTGTACTCGGCGGAGGTGGAGCAGGCGCTCCTGGCCCACCCGGCCGTCAAGGATTCGGCCGTGGTCGGGCTCCCCGACGACAAGTGGGGCGAACGTGTCACTGCGGCAGTCGAATTACGCTCGGGCCAGAACGCCGGCGCCGACGACATCATCGCCTTCGTGAAGGAGCGCATCGGCAGCGTCAAGGCCCCCAAAGAAATCGAGATCTGGACGGAGCTGCCACGGTCGAAGGTCGGGAAGATCCTCAAGAACGAGGTGCGGGGAGCGATGCGGGAGCAACGTTCAGGTAGTTCTAGCTGATTCGTTGACCCAGATGTCACCGCAGAGGACCGTCGAGCGGGTCCGGGCGCTCGACGGTCAGCTGACGTGACATCTGGGTCAGCGCCCCGACTCAGGAAGCCGCCCCCGTTTCCACTGCGCGCAAGCAGTATCCGATCGACTCCGGCTGGGTGAACACCCAGGCGGTCTGGTCGTCGGTGCAGCTGACGGACGCGTCGGATCGGTTGACGGCCTCGGCGATGACGGTCGTCGCCGCCGGCGCTGCGCTGCAGTCCGATTCGCGGTAGTCGACGAGCTGGCCGCCGGGCAGCGGGATCTGATAGCACGCTCCGTTCGCGAAGTTCGGTGTCATGCAGAGCTTCTGCGGATCGTCGGGGAAGGACAGGCTGGCGCTGTTGTCGCCTGCACAGTCACCGTCGACCGCGACGGTGGACGCGGCGTAGAAGGTGAGTCCGTCGGCATCGCAGTCGACCTTGGATGCGCGGACCTTGCCGTCGTCGTCGGCCTTCTCACCGATCGTGAGGCATTCGCCCACCGCGATATCGGAGGTCTTCTCGACCGGTGTCTTCGCGGGCGTGCCGATCGACACGCTGCATGCCGCCAGCAGCGCGAACACCACACAGGCGAACAGAAGTCCGACTCCGCGGGCGATCTGCCATCGTCGGCGACGGGGTGAGTCGGCGGCGCCGTCGGCGATGTAGGTGATGGTCGGACGAGGGGAGGAGTCGTGGAACGACATCGGAAGAGCCTTTCGGTTGCTGGTCGTGCGACGAGCATCTCGATGGGCTCTTGCGGCGGACTTGGGGTCGACTTGGCGGAGGACCCGTCGTCGGCCGTATGACCGACGACGACGACACAGACGACCCCCGGAGCATGATGGTCACAGCTCCGGGGGTCTGACCGTCCCAGGACTGCCTAGAATTGCCAGGTCGGCTGTCGTGCCGGATTCCCGTATCCGGCAAGGATAAACGTGCGGCTGCGGGCGTCGGTGGTCGCCGCGGGGTCAGCGCCCCTCGGGTGGCAGCCGGTTGGCATCTGGATTCTGGGCGGCCCGGGGATCCATGGAGTGGCGCGGATCCTGCGCATGACGGGGATCCTGAATCTGCCGTGGGTCCTGGCCGTGCCGCGGATCCTGGGCGTGACGCGGGTCCAGGCCCGGGTTCCGATCGTTGCCCTGCATCGGCGAGCCGGTGGCATTGCCCTGGACCGCGTTGCCCTGAACCGCATCGCCCTGGACCGGTCGGCGCCGCTCACCGTTGCGGTCGACGTCCGGGTCGAGCTTGTCGGCACGAGCGAACTCCTTCTCGACCTCCTGGCGTGACTCTGCGGCCTGCCCTTGATGGGTGCGAGCGTGCTCGCCGAGTCGCTTGGCCTCGGCCGCTTTCGCGTCGGCTTCGGCCTTCGCCTGACGTGCGCGCGCCTCCGATTCCTCGGCTATCGCCTCACGCTTGCGTACCTCCGAGGCCTGATCGGACGCGTTCTCGCGGATCTCCTGCGCTTTCACACGCTGAAGTTGGCGGCGCTGGCGCATGGACAGCACCACCACGATCAACAACACGAGTACGACGACGATGGCGATGATGATCCAGACTGCGGCGTCCATGATCTCTCCTCTGACGACGATGGTCGTCGCGGAGTACCCGCGTAGCTGAGAATCAACCGTGGTGCGTCGACGGCACGACGGGTGGCTCGCTCGTCACCCTGACGCGGTCGATGACGTCCGGGACGCCAGGACCGCGGCCATCTGTGCGTATCCCTCGCGGACACTCGGATATCGGGGTGCCCAACCGGTCGTGCTGCGGAACAGGTTGTTGCGGACGCGTAGGGAGCGGGTCATCGACGTCGTCCGGTTGCCGAGCAATGCCGCCACGCGGCCGGGGCCCGACACCCACGAGCGTCGGCCGACGGCGGCGGCCATCGAGCGAGCGTCGTCGCGTTTGGTGACCGGTTCGTCGTCGACGATGTGATAGGTCCCGGTCGGGCAATCGAGGGCGGCGACGACGGCGGCGGCTGCGTCGGCGAGGTGAATCGACGAGACGTAGGCGTCGGGACGTCCCGCACGAAACCCGATGTGGTGTCGGGCCATTCGCATGATCTGCTCACTGTGGGCCGCGCCGGGACCGTAGAAGATGCCGAACCGCAGGACGACTCCCGTTCCGTGCTGCGTGCTGAATCTGTGGTTGTTCGCCTCTGCGGCGTGATTGCCGACAGCGAGTGGGAAGCGGTCGACCGGCGAGTCCTCGTCCACCCAGTCGTCACCGTTGTCGCGGCAGATCATCACGACCGACTCCTGGACGACCCGTGGCACCTCGGCATCGAGTGCGGCGTCCACGACGGCGGCCGACCCCTCCGTCCGAATGCGCTGGCATTCACGCCACGCCGAGGTCAGCATGAACCGCTCCGCCGACGGTAGGGCCGACGCGAGGTTGATCACCGCGTCGTGGCCGCGAAATGCCTCTCGGAGTTGGGAGCGGTCGAACAGTGAGACCTCAGCCGGTCGTGCACCCTGCTGTCGCACGACGGCAGACTTCTGCGGTGTGCGGGTCAGGGCTGTCACGGTGTGGCCCGCCGCAACGAGCGCGGGCACCGCGTATCCCCCGATCGCGCCGGTACCGCCCGTGACGAACACCTTCATCGGTCGCATGGCACGAGTGTCACATCCTGATCGAATGGATGTCGTTCGACCGGTGTCCAATCGTCCACTCGATGGACGTTGCGGGCGCCGACGTCTCGGCTCACTGCATAGCGCGCACAAGAAGTGCCTGATCGGGGCATGATGTGTTCGGATGGGCGCCAGTCGGCGTGCATCGACAATGCTTGATGCGGTGGGCTTCAGGTGTCGACCATCGCGTGCCGAGAGGACGCCCTGGATGACAGCGACCGGTGAATCACCCGCTCTGGGTGATGCGCATCTTCGCAGCGCATCGGACGTCGCCGCCGATGCGGATGTGGAACCGAATGTCGGTCTCGCCACCGTTGATGCCGCCGTCCGGCTGAAAACCTATGGACCCAACGAGGTGACCGCCGAGCCGCCGCCGTCCATCTGGGCGGTGTCACGTGGTCAGCTCGCGAACCCGATGAACATCATGTTGCTCATCGTCGCCGTCGCCGCGTTCGTGATCGGACAGATCGCCACGGGACTCGTCGTCGCATTCCTGGTCGTGTTCAACGTCGTGATGGGAACGCGGCAGGAGATGAAGGCGCAGGCGAGCGTTGATGCGCTCGCGAGTCTTCAGGTGCCCGTGGCCCGTGTCCGTCGGGGTGGTCAGGTTGCCGAGGTGCCGGCCGCTGATCTCGTCCCCGGCGATATCGTGCTGGTCGAGTCGGGCGACCTCGTGCCCGCCGACGGTCGGCTGATCACGTCGGCGACACTCGAGGTGCAGGAGGCGGCACTGACCGGCGAGAGCGCGCCGGTGGCCAAGGACCCGGCCATCGTCGCCGGCGGCGACGTCGCGCTGGGTGACCGCACCAACATGGTCTTCCAGAACACTCAGGTGACCCGCGGGTCGGCGGTGTTCGTCGTGACTTCGACCGGCGCAGGTACCCAGATGGGCCGGATCGCGGATATGGTCACCGCGACCAAACGTTCCAAGTCGCCGCTGCAGATCGAGCTGGACGGTCTGACCAAGGTGTTCGGTTTCCTCGCGTGGGGTGCGGTCGCGATCATCGGGGTCGTCGGACTGGTCCGCGGTCAGAGCGGTGAAACCCTTGCCCTCCTCTGTATCTCGACCGCCATCGCATCGATCCCGACCGGTCTGCCGACTTTCGTGCAGACGATGTTGTCCTCGGGCGCTCAACATCTCGCCGAGCAGAAGGCGGTGGTCAAGTCGTTGGCCGACGTGGAGACCCTGGGCGGTACCACGGTGATCAACTCCGACAAGACCGGCACGCTCACCATGAACGCCATGACGGTCACCTCGTTGTATGCGGATGATCAGTGGTTCCGCGTCGAGGGTTCCGGCTATGCCAAAGCGGGTGCGATCCTCGGCGCCGCAGGCGACCCACCCGACTTCACCCCACTGGCCCTCGGGTTGTCGCTCTGCTCCGACGCCACTGTCGGCGACGACGGTTCGGTGATCGGCGACCCCACCGAGGCGGCGCTCGTGGTCCTCGCCGCAAAGATGGGTGTCGACGCCGAGGCAACCCGTCGGGAGATCCCCCGCGTGACCGAGGTGCCCTTCGACTCCGACTACAAGTTCATGGCCACCTTCCACGACCGGCCGTCTTCGATCACCGGTGCGGTGATCGAGCAGCCACACCTCGTCGTCGTGAAGGGTGGGCCCGATGTGGTTCTCGACCGCTGCGGCGCGGCATTGCGACGCGGTGTGGTCGTTCCGATCGACGACATGCGCCGTCAGATCCTCGACGCCAATCGCGAACTGTCCGAGAAGGGTTTGCGCGTGCTCGCCTTCGCGGCCCGCGGGCTCGACGACAGTGCGATGGCGGCTGCATCGGCAGAGCCGATGGGCGCGGTCACCGATCTCGTGCTCGTCGGCCTCGTGGGCATCATCGACCCACTGCGTACCGAGGCGACCGACGCGGTGCACACCGCACTCGGCGCGGGCATCGACGTCCGCATGATCACCGGTGACCACACGATCACTGCGCGCGCGATCGCCGATCAACTCGGCCTGGGCCCCGGGGTGATCACCGGGACCGAACTGCAGAAGCTCAGCGACGACGATGTGAAAACCGAACTGCCACAACTTCATGTCTTCGGACGAGTGGCGCCCGAGGACAAACTCCGGCTGGCTCGGCTCATGCAGGAAGACGGCGACGTCGTCGCCATGACCGGCGATGCCGTCAACGATGCCGCGGCACTCAAGCAGGCCGATGTCGGCGTCGCGATGGGCAGCGGTTCCGAGGTGTCCAAGCAGGCGGCAAAGATCGTCCTGACCGACGACAACTTCGCCACACTGGTGCGCGCGGTGGAACTGGGCCGCGACATCTACCGCCGGATCTCGACCTACATCCGATTGCAGTTGACGATCCTGTCGTCGGTCCTCCAGCTGATGGTGTTCGCGACCATCTTCAATGTCAACGGCGGTGTGGCGATGCTGCCGATGCAGCTGTTGTTCTGCAAGCTGTTCGTGATCGTCACCGTCGTCGTCGGATTGATCGTCGACGTCCCTGATCCTGGCGTGATGCAGCGACCGCCCCGCAAGCCCGGAACCCGCATCGTCGAGGGCCCTCAGATCGTCCGATGGCTGATCAGCGGTTTTCTCGTCGCGGTCACCGCGCTGGCGTTGCTGCAATGGGGGCCTGACGAACCGTCGGCGGACAGTGGATCGGTGTCGATGACGATGGCTTTTGCCGTCGTCGCGCTGACCGGTGTCAATCTGGGTGTGGTCATGCGTCGAGAGCGTCAAGTGCCCTGGTCGCAGCCGATGTTTCCCTACTTCGGGTGGCTGATCGCCGGGTGGACACTCACATGGTCCGCCGTCGAACTGGGCATGCTGCAGCGACTGCTCGACACCGTGTCGCTCACCGGCGGGCAATGGCTGGTGGTGCTGGGATTGTCTTTGATCACGCCGTTGTTCGTCGGGGTCGACAAGGCGATCGGGATACGGAAGCTGAGGGCCGACGCCACGACACTCTGACCTGCCCGCGGCGAGCGGGGGGACCAGGACAACGACTCCCGCATCGGACACGGGCGACAGACAGACGCCGGCCCGGGCGACACCTTCGCAAGGCGTCGCCCGGGCCGGTGCGTCTGATCAGTGGGTTACAGGTGACGCTTCACGTAATCCGCGGCGTCGAGCGTCATGCCGTTGACGGAGTACAGCACATGCAGCCCGTTGGGCTGTCCGGCCGGCGCACCGTCACAGATGTTGTCTCCGGCGATGCAGTAACTCTTCGTCTTGGCCTTGTACTCGCGGTCGACCTCGATCGGAGGCGACCCGATGTCCCGCAGGAAGCGGTCCGACGGCGGCGCGAAGAGCACGACGGCCGCGATGTTGTCGGCGACGTCGCCCGGCAGCGGCGGCGGCACCTGGCTCGCGTACTGGCGGTACTCGGACGGCACGCTGATGCCGGTGGCGGTGGTGAAGCCGGCGACGACCGCACCCTGCGAATATCCGCCCAGCACGACGCGCGTGCCGGGGCAGTTGGCGGCGAGATACTTGATCCGCGACTGCGCCGAGCGCACGCCGACGGTCACGGAGTTGGCGATGGCGAGCCGGTTGTTGAACTTGTCGCTGGCCGGATACTTCACGCCGTAGCTGCTGACGGACTTACCGGGCAACTGGGAGCGGACGGCTTCGACGAACGAGACACCGGTCACCCCCATCGGGGGCGCGGGCTCGATAGTGCCGCGCGCGAAGATGACCTCGACATCGCTACACGGAGCCGCCTTGGCCTGGGCATTCGAGAAAATCAGAGAGCCGCTGAGCGCCATGGCCAGACAGGCCATCGACACCGTCACGCGGCGAAGAACGGTCGACACGGTCATAAATTCGAACTCCTCGGGTCAGACAGTGTTGGGTCGGGTCCTCGTGTGGTTGTTCGCACGGCGGCGCCGATCGGATGAGTCCGTCTGTGATCTGACCATAAACCCCTGGGTCGGCAATCTCGACCGATCGTCCATTCGGGTTCGTCGATCGCTTGTCCTGACCGGCTTCCACGACGACGCCGACGACGCGAGGGAAGAGGCCTCGTGCCGTCGGCGCCGGTGGGGTCGTCGCGGTCAGTACACGGGTGGTTCGCCCTCGGCCGCCGGGCCCTTCTCGACGGGAGTGTCGTCGATGATCGCCTTGTATGCGTGGTTCTCGTGACGGATCATCGCGACGAAGAAGGCGATGAAGAGCAGCACCGCCAGGACGAAGACGATCCACACTCCCACCGAGAAACCGCCGAAGGTGAACACGACGCCCGGGTCGTCATAGGAATCGATCGGATTGAACATCTACTTCACCTCGACTGGGGACGTGGCTTGTGTGGGAGGGACGGTCTCGCCGGGGGTGTCGGTCGGTACCGCGACGATGTCGCCGGTGTCGCCGCGCATGATGGTGACCGGGATACCTTCCGGATACGGGGTGGCAGGGACCTCGGTCAGATCGAGACCCTGGGCCTCCACCTCCGGTGGGATACGCAGCAGACCGACCTTCTTCAGGCCCAGCGACACCAGATAGGCAGGAAGGAATCCGAGGACGGCGAACACGGCTGCGCCGACGAGCTGACCCCACAGCGACACCGAGGGATTGCCGTCGGTGTTGGGATAGCCGGCCAGGAAGACGCCGGCCATGATCAGCGAGTACAGACCGATACCGCCGTGAACCGACACCGCACCCACCACATCGTCGATCCGGAACTTCTCCAACAACTTTCCGATGAAGGGGATCAACGCGCCCGCGCCCAGGGCAATGAGGAACGCCAAGGCCGGGTGATAGAGATCCATGCCGGCCGCGACGCCGATGACTCCCGCGAGGCCACCCGAGATCGTCCAGAACGGCTCGCCCCGCGACGTCAGGTAGGCGCCGATGATGCCGCCTGCCAGCCCCATCAACGTGTTGAATGCGAAGGCGGACAAGGTCGTCGGGCTGCCGTAGATAGTGGTGTAGCCTCCGGGGCCGTAGATGACACAACCCATCAGGAAGCCGAAGAAGCCGGTGAAGATCAGCATCAGGCCGAGCATCGTGAGGGGCAGGTTGTGCGGGCGGATCGTGACCGGGGTGCCGTCGGCTCGGAAGCGGCCGATCCGCGGGCCCAGGTTGAGCAGGATGCCGAGCGTGGCGAATCCCGCGATCATGTGCACACACCCTGCGGCTCCGACATCGTGGAACCCGAGTTTGGTCAGCATCCATCCGGAGCCGTGCCAGCCCCAGGCCGCCGCGATGATCCAGACGACGGAACCGACGAGCACCGTCAGCACCAGGAATGCGCTCGTCCGGATGCGCTCGAGCACCGCGCCGGACATGATGGAGCCGGTGGTGGCCGCGAACAGGGCGAATGCGCCCCAGAAGATGCCGCTGGCGGAGTCCGTGGTGTTCGGTCCCATGTTGTCGCTCCATGGCAGCGCGGCCTGCGCGGCGTCTGTCATCTCGACGAATCCGCTCGGCATCGCGTTGTAGAGAAACCAGCCGACGAAGAAGAACGACGCGATGATCGTCGCGAAGGCGAGCAGATTCTTCATCGCCGTCGCGAGCACGTTCTTCGAGCGTGACGCACCGACCTCGTAGGCGAGGAACCCTGCATGGATCAGCATCATCAGGGCGATGGACACCCAGTAGAAGAACTCATTGTTGACCGACCCCATCGTGGTGATGGCGTCCTCGACGTCTGGTGGCACGGGTTACCTCCGTTGGGCGACACAAGGTTTCGCTGGGTTTCGCACGAGTGTGCACTGCGCACCGACGGTGTACGCATGAGAGACGATAGGCCTGCCAACGTCTCGTTCTCGTGCCTCGGAGGTAAAGGGAACGTAAATCGATGCCGGGATCTGTTACGCGGGCGCGAGTGCGCTACACGAATGTGAATCGGGTGCAGTCTGTCGGAAACGACGCCCACGCGAGGGCTCGTTGAGGGGTGATCGCCCGCAGGCCACCGCCGTCGGTCGGTGATTGCCAGGACTCGGGGCCGGGGCGGTAGTCCTGATCCGCATATTTGGTGAAGGCGGCGGACAGCCGGGCGCCGAGGCCTTCCGGGAGAGCGCGCACGGCCGTCGAGTACCCGTCGATGATCACCACGTCGGTTCCGCTCTCCAGGTTGAGGGTGCATGCCGGATTCGCTTCGACGTTGCGTGCGTGGCGGGTCGTCGGCGCGCCGTCGTAGAAGAAACGACCGTCGACCCAGACTCCCCAGCGCGGCACCACATGCGGCGTGCCGTCGCCCCGGACCGATGTCAACCAATAGTGTGTCGACGCCACGAGACGCTCCTCGACCGAAGCCCACGAGCGTGTGCCGGCCAGACCCTCGCCGACGCCGTAGCCGTCCGGGAACACCGGTCGGTCGACCACCGGCGCCGACACGGTGGGCAGGTTGTCGGCCACCGGCAGGCCGTACGGGCGGGCGTCGGAGTTCGGGGCAGATGAGGTGGGTGCGTGGGGAGATTCGGTCACGGTTCAACCGTACGAGTGGGAGGTTCTCCGGGCTTGACCGTTCTTGCTCTGTTTCTGGTGCGCACACGACCACGGTGGAGCGTGTCATCGGTCACTCTGCGAATAGCCAGACGAGTCATGTCGTTGCACCACAGGTCACTGTCGTCGACCACAGAGGTGTTGTTGTGAAAATCGGGATCATCGGTGCCGGATTCATCGGCGGGACGCTGACGCGTCGACTCACCACACTGGGGCACGAGGTGCGCGTGGCCAATTCGCGGGCGCCCGAGACGCTCGCCGAACTCGCCGAGGAGACCGGTGCCACAGCGGTGTGGGCTGCCGATGCCGCGCAGGACGCCGACCTCGTCATCGTCAGCATTCCGCAGAAGAACACCCCCGATCTCGCCCCGGGAATCCTCGACGGCCGCAAGATCGGTGCGCCGGTCGTCGAGACCAACAACTACTACCCGCAGCAGCGTGACGGGAAGATCGACGCGATCGAGGAGGGGACCCCGGAGAGTGTGTGGGTGTCCGAACAGCTCGGCGTGCCCGTCTACAAGGTGTTCAACGGAATCTATTGGAAACACTTGCTGAACAAGGGTGTTCCGGCCGGCACCGAGGGGCGGATCGCGCTCCCGATCGCCGGGGACGACGCCGACGGCAAGAAGATCGTGTTCCAGCTCGTCGATGAGCTCGGTTTCGATCCGGTCGACGGCGGAACACTCGCCGACTCGTGGCGCCAGCAGCCGGGAACGCCGGTGTACGGGAAAGACTTCGGAGTCGACGACACGATCACAGCGCTTACGGATGCCACGCCGGAACGTACCGAGGAGTGGCGAGCGGCCTGACGGTCTCGCGCTGGGCTGCGCCACCCGGCCCCTCAGGAGTGGAGCGATAGCGCAGCGTCACGAAGGGGCTACCCAACCCGGCCCCTGAGGAGCGGAGCGAAAGCGCGGCGTCACGAAGGGCGTCACCGTCGTTTCGGACGCCCCGCCCCCCGCCGCGCACCTTTGCCGCGCACCTTCCCGGCGGCCTCGCGTGCCGTCCGCTTCGCCGCGGCCTTCTCTTTCGCCGAGCGCTTTGCTGTCGGCTCGGAGCGGCCGCGGGACGATGTCGACTTGCGTCCGCGGACGATGCCGATGAACTCATCGGCGAGATCCGTTGTCGGCGACGGCCACAGGAGTCCGACAGTCCCTTTGGGGGCGTCGATCACGGGCCGGTAGGTGAGGTCCCTGCGGTGGTGCAACCGCGCCAGTGATTGCGGCACGAGCACCAGCGCCATCCCTGTGGCGACGAGTTCGATTGCATCACCTGTTGTTTCGGGTCGATGATCGACGGCGCGGCCAGGTCGTCCGGCGACGGTCAGTGGTTCGTCGAGTGGCCATAGGAACTGCTCGTCGTCGAGGTCGGCGAGGGTAAGTTCGTCGGCTGCGGTGAGGACGTGGTCTTTCGGTACCACCGCCACCGTGGTCTCGTCGTACAGATCGATCGTGTGGTGCTCGCCGACCTCGCCATGGCGGAGCGCGTCGGGAAGGCGCGTGATCGCCATGTCCACCTGGCCGTCGTGAACTGCCTGCGCGCAGCTCGACACGTCGAGGGTGATGAGCTGTAGCGCAACGTCGCGTCGGCGCTCGGCCCAGATGCGGGCCCACTTGCTCGGGGTCACGCCCGGGACGTACGCCAGACGAAAGGCGGGGACGTCGTCGGGTGTGCTCACCCTCGAAGGCTACCGCCGGATACCCTCAGGACATGAGCTCGCAGTCGATGAAGCCGGCGACAGCCGCCAAGAAGCTGGACGTGTATCTGCCGGCCACGCCCGACGAGTTTCGGAGCGGATCCATCACCCGAGCCGAGCTCACCGCCCTCCAGAACGACCCGCCCGAATGGCTCCGCACACTGCGCGCCGACGGTCCGCACCCGAAGAACCTGGTGGCCGCGAAACTCGGGATCTCCAACTCCGGGCTGATCCGCGGCGGCATCACCGAAGCACTGACGACTGCGCAGATCGATGAACTCCTGGCGGAGATGCCCGAGTGGCTGGCCGCAGAGCGCGCCACGCGTGTCGAGGGTCGGCGCGAGGAGCGGCGGATCAAGTCGCTTCACGAGGACAAGCGACGGGATGCGGAGTCTGCTGAGGAGTGATGCGTCGAGGTGGATCGTTGATGTAGTCGCCGCCGCGACACCGGATCGATTCGACGACCACGACGGCAGGGTTACTCAGGAGCGCTCCGAAGCCCCTCACCGGTGCAGTCGAGTTGACCGCCGAAGAGGGTCCGTCGCAAGAATATGCACCAGTCGCTCGCGGGCCTCGTCATGAGGGAACGACATAGCAGCTTTCGCGTTCGGCGGTGTGCGCCGCGATGTCACGGCCGACCTGGTAGCCGAAGACCAGTGCCGGGCCAATGTTTGCGCCGTAGCCCGGGTAACCTCCGCCGAAGACACTGACCGCGGCGGTGCCCACCGCGTATAGGCCCGGGATGGGGGTGCCGTCGCCGGTGATCACCTCGCTGCGTCGGTTGACGGCGAGGCCCGCGTACGAACCAAGGTCGCCCATCTGGATCCGCACCGCGTAGAACGGGGCACGGTCGAGAACCTCGAGGTTCGGGTTGGGCGTGTGGTCGAGGTCGCCCTTGAAGTGGTGAAACCAATTGGAGCCGCGACCGAACCGCGGGTCCTCGCCACGGGCTGCGCCGTCGTTGAAATCGGCGACGGTGGCCTCGAGCCGATCCGCGGGGACGCCGACCTTCGCCGCGAGTTCGGAGAGGGTTGGCGCAGAAGTCAGATATCCGACCTTCTCGTAGTACCAGGTGGGCATGGGCCAGGGTTTTGCGTAGCCGATGCCGTAGGTATGCATCGCCTTGCGATCGGCGATGATCCAGCCATAGGTTTCGCGTTCCCCGTCGCTGTCGGCGAGCATCTGGACGCCGAAATCGTGATAGCTGAACGACTCGTTCGCGAACCGCTCGCCGTGCCGGTTGATCGCGATCAACCCGGGCAGGCCGAACGCCCGCAGGTGCGGGAAGATCCGGTCCTGGCCGCGCAGGCTCTTCCACACCGTGACCGGGCCCCACGAGGCGGGCTGATGCGGGCTGGCGTCGAGCACACCGCCAACAGCGGCAGCCAACCGGTAGCTGTCTCCGTCGTGTCCACGCGTCGGCGTGACATGGTTGTCGCCGTACCGATCATGGGGGAAGACACGCTTGCGCAGCTCGGCGTCGCCGGTGAAGCCGCCGGCGGCGATGACGACGCCGAGGCGCGCGTGGACCGTGGACTTGTGGGTACCGCCGACGACGACCCCGTTTGCGACACCGTCGTCGCCGATGAGAATCCGGAGCACGGGTGCCTCGGTGATCATTGGGATACACAGGCGGCGCGCCGCGGCGACCATGCTCGTCATCAGGGCGTTCCCGTTGGTTCGGTCGTATCCACGCTTGTGCGCGGCGGTCTCCCACCAACACTTGAGGATTCGGCGCATGACGTAGGCGAACGCCTTGGGTGAGCGGTTGGCGCGAAGGAACGTGGCGATATCGTCGCCGATCTCGGGCATATAGCCGAAGACGGTGTAGGGGTACAGGTATGGCTGAACGCGGAGCCTGTCGTCTCCGAGGACGCGGCCATCGGTCTTGGCCACGGTGACTGCGCGTCCTCCTTTGCGGGCGCCAGGGGCGTCCATCTGGTAGTCGGGCGCGGTCTCTGGTAAGACGAAATCGACACCGGCTTCGTCGGTGAGGAAGGTCATCGCGTTCGGGACTTCGTCGAGAAACGTTTGTACCGCCTCCGGATTGTAGGAGTCTTTCGCGAGAGTTCGGATATAGGTCTCGATATCGGCACGTGAGTCACCGCGGGCGATGCCCTCGCGGGTTCCGGGAACCCAGGCCCAGCCGCCTGAGATCGCCGACGTGCCACCAAGATATCGGTCTTTCTCGAGGACGACCACGCTCTGGCCCTGTTTGGCGGCCGTCAGGGCGGCGCTGATGCCGGCGGCGCCCGAGCCTATCACCACGATGTCGTAACTACTTTCGAGCATTTCTGTTCTTCCTTGTGCGGTCGGTGTTCTCATTGGGTGGTCAGTGGGCTGTGTAGCCGCCGTCAACGACCAGTTCGGTCCCGGTGGTGAAGGAGGATTCGTCGGAAGCCAAGTAGAGGACGGCATCGGCTATCTCGCGTGGAGTGCCCTGGCGCGTCAGCGGATTGCCGGACACCAATTGGCGGTAGTACGCCTCGGGTCCGATCGGACTGCGTTCCGCGGAGGATCGGCTCATCCTGGTGTCCATCGAGCCGGGGTGTACCGAGTTGACGCGTATCCCACTGGGCCCGTAAGTGACTGCGTCGGACTTCGCCAGCAGTCGGACGGCACCCTTGGACGCATGATAGAGCGGCACATTCGCGCCGCCGGTCAGCCCGTGAATCGACGAGAAGTCGACGATACTGCCCTGTCCCGCCGCGATCATGTGCGGAACAACGTATTTCGTCATCAGCCAGGTACCTTTGACGTTCACGCCGAAGACGACGTCGAATTCGCATTCGGTCGCCTCATGCGACGGTGCGGGTCGGCCGAGAATTCCGGCGGCATTGACCAGAATGTCCGGGGTGCCGAGGTCGGCGACGGCTGCGGCAACCGTTGTCGCCACATCGTTCTCGCATGTGATGTCGACGACCCGGTCGGTTATGACATCGGTGACGGCGAACGGCCATGCTTCGCGTGGCTTGTCGCGGTCGAGGTTGGCGACGGTGGCCCCCTCCTCGGCGAGCCGCTTGACGACAGCAGCACCGAGATCCCCGCTGCCCCCGGTTACGAAGGCAACCTTTCCGGCCACTCGTCCAACGTTGTTGACCATGGTTAATCTCCTTGTCTAAGTCTTGATCTCAAATGATGAAGTCGACGGATGCGATCTCTGCGGCGCCGGTCCCGGAGATCGTGATGAGTGGTCGGTGGGCAGGATGTTCGGTGTAGGTGGCGACGTCCTCGATCGTGTCGAACTCTGCGACGATTGCCGCGTCCCAGGAGCGGTCAGTGCCCAGAGTGTCGACACCGGCACTGAGACTGCGCAGCACGCCGATCTGTGATGGTAGTTCGCGCACCGCGGCGAGCCACGAAACACGTTCGGCTTCAGGGAATTCGGGATGCCATCGGAACATCACCACGTGTCGGATCATGGCTAACAGGATGCGGGCGATCTGTGGCCGTAGCCACAGAGACTTCATTCAATGAGAAGTCAACTGTGCGCGCCGAGCGTGCGAGAGATGGTGCGCGCCGTCGTCATCAGCGCACCGATGTACTGGCGGCGGTTCTCGCTGACCGCAGGGACCACAAGGCACAGGGCAGCGACGACGTCCCCTGTGCTGCCGCGGACCGGGACGCCGACTCCGGTCGACCCGAGCGTGATCATCTGCTCGGCGACAACGTATCCCTGGCGGCGGATGTCGGCGAGTAGGCGGCGCAGGTCGCGGGGGTCGGTGATCGTGTACGGGGTGTACCGCGCAAGGTGACCGGCGAGTACAGACTCCTGCACGTCGACCGCGGCGTTTGCCAACAAGACGAGGCCCGCCGAGGTGGCGTGGATAGGTAGCCTCCCGGCGATACGCGTGTCGTTGTGCACAGCGGTGCGCGCGGAAAGCCGCTCGATATAGAGAACGTCGGTGCCCTCGAGCACCCCGAGCTGCGTATGGTGGCGCACCACCGCGTGCAGGTCTTCCATCGCCGGCATCGCCGCCTCCCGCAGGTCGAGCGCCCGCGATGAGCGCGACGCCCACTCCCACATCTGGACGCCCATCCGGACCCGGCGGTCCGCGGCCCGTTCCAGAACCCCCAGCTCGATGAGCTCGCCGACCAGCCGGTGCGCGGTGGCGATCGGCAGGTCGGCGCCACGCGCGATCTCCGCGACCGTGAGTGCCGGGGAGCCGGCAGTGAACAGCCGCAGGATGCGGACGGCACGCTCTAGTACCGACTCTCCGCTCGGTGACCGCGCCATCGGTCTATCCTCCCGCGTATGACACCGCCAGACTCGCGGTTGATCAGTTGCCCAGTTTGGCCAGAGGCAGGTGCGCGGTCTCCCGGCAGAAGTACACCGCCACGGCGGAGATCACGCCGCACCCGGCGGTGAAGACGGCGACCGGAACCCACCCCATAGATCCCGCACCCATCAGGGCATATCCGATGGTCGGGGAGAACCCCGCAAGCAGAAGGCCGATCTGGCTGGCGACTGCGAATCCCGAGAACCGGACCCGCGCCGAGAACTGCTCCGAGAAGAAGGCGGGCCACAGCGCGTTCATCCCCGAGTACGCGACGCCCAGCAGCACCGCGCCGGTCACGAAGATCGTCACCAGGTTCTGCGTGGAGATCGCACCGAAGTACACGAACACCAGCACCGAGCTGCTCAACGCACCTGTGATCCACACCGGGCGTCGGCCTATGCGGTCCGAGAGCGCCGCCACGAGTGGGATACACAACACCGCGGCGACATTCGACATCACCGACACCCACAACATCGTCGTACGCCCCAAGCCCACGGCGTCGGATGTGGCGTACGCCAGACCGAATACCCCCATCACGGTCTGGAACACGGCGAACAGCGACGCCAGGGTCACACGTACGACATCGCGCCATTGGCGACGAAACAGTTCGACCACAGGTAGGGCGGGCGGCTCATCGGTCTTGGTCTCTGCGACGAAAACCGGGGTTTCATCAAGCCGGGTGCGGATCACGAAAGCCAGGACCAGGACCACAAAGCCGGTCCAGAACGGAACCCGCCAGCCCCAGCTCATCAGCTCCTCCCTCGGCAGAGCGGCGACCGGGACGAACACCAGATTCGCCAGGACGATGCCGCCCATGCAGCCCGACATGGTGAAGCTCGCGAACAGTCCGCGACGGCCCTCGGGTGCGTGCTCTATGGTCAATGTCGATGCACCAGCGGCTTCGCCGCCGGCCGAGAAGCCCTGCACCATCCGGCACAGGACGAGCAACGCGGGGGCCACCCATCCGACTGCCGCGTAGGTGGGCAGGAAGCCGACCGCGAGGCTGGACAACCCCATCAGCGTCAGAGTGATGATCAGAGTTCGCTTGCGACCCAGCCTGTCCCCGAAATGGCCGAGCACCAGCCCGCCCAGGGGGCGCGCGACGTATCCGATCCCGAAAGTGGCGAGCGAGCCGATGGTCGCCACGGTCGGATCACCGGTGGGGAAGAAGAGCGTCGGGAACACAAGCGCTGCCGCGGACCCGTAGATGAAGAAGTCGTAGTACTCGAGCATGCTTCCCAGGAACGCGGCGAGCGCGGCACGGCGGCCTTGGTTCGACGACGGTGCGGGTGTCGTGGCGGGCGGGCGAGTCGGGATGGGTGTCGTGGTCACTGCGGCCTCTCCAGTCGGTCGGACGAGGCCAATACGACCCCGTGGTCGACGATCTTGTGATCGGCGACACACGGTGCGCTACCCATACTCCACTGGATGAGAAACTGTCTGTCATCTTTTCGCAGTGATCATCTCTGACCATCACCGACCGGCGACGCTCATGCAGGCGAGGGTGCAAGCGAGGCGGGACTCGAAGCGTCTCGTGCGTTCATCGGGTGCGGAGTGGGGAGTGGCTCAGAGTCGGGCGACGTGTGACCGTCCGTCTTCGGCGCGAGACCGCGATGGATTAATTCGCACGGAGGCGCGCTGCCGCATACCGGAATACGCACTGATGCAACGGTGGATCGACTGGGATTGAACTGACCGCCGGGGTGCACGCAGACGGTTTCGGTCGCGCACGACCGTCGACGCGAGGAACAGCGCGGCGCTGACTCAATGCCGTGGATCACTCGTTGGTGCTGGGTATCAGGCGCTCTGGCTTCGGCGATGGTGGAGCCGATGACGGGAATCGAACCCGCGTATTCAGCTTGGGAAGCTGATGTTCTGCCATTGAACTACATCGGCGTGCAAGGCGCTGACCTCGCGATCGACAGCCTAGCAAACCTCTGGCGTTGCACAGCCGCAGAGGCCGACTCAGCGAGTCCGTCGCGAAAACCTACCAGTTGGTTTGGCAAAACCTACCGGCTGGTTTAATCTGGTCCCTGTGAGTCCAGTAGAACCGTCGACTGCCAAGGGTGCCGCAACGCGCGCGAGACTGCTCGAGGTCGCCGCCCGAATCTTCGCCGAGAAGGGCTACGCCGCAACCAAGTTCAGCGAACTCATCGCTGAATCGGGCCTGACCAAGGGCGCGTTCTACTTCTACTTCCCGTCGAAGTCCGCGCTCGCCCGAGCCGTCATCGACGACCAAGAGCGTCGCTGGGTCGCCGAGGTTCAGCAGCGAGTGCTCTCGCACGATAGCCCGACCGAACAACTCGCCGACGTGATGCCGGCGATGCTGGAACTCCTCGACCGCGAGCCGGGGGCCTGGAGTGTCGTCCGACTCGTGCGAGAACTCGGCGCGGACGGCACGACGTCCGGCGACGTCGTCAAACCCATGGATGCGTGGATCGGCCTGGTCGCCGGGATCATCCGCGACGGCCAGAGTTCCCGCGAGTTCCGAGCCGATCTCGACGCCGACGGACTGGCGAGTGTTCTCGTCGGTGCGTTCGACGGCATCAAGGGACTCGTCGACGCCACGCCGTCGGATCACCGCGGACGGCGGCTCGCGCAGTACGCGGACATCCTCGCCGACATCGCGTTCGCAGGCCTCGGCATCCTGTCCCATCCGAGTGCGCGCTGATCATCATCCGACAACCGAGGAGCCATCATGGAATTCCGACAGAAGACCGCACTGATCACCGGAGCCAGTGGTGGCATCGGTGCCGAGTTCGCACGAACACTCGCCGCCCGCGGCGCCGACGTCATCCTGGTCGCCCGCAGTGAAGGCAAACTGACGGCTGTCGCCGACGACCTGCGTACCCGCCACGGGATCCGGGCCGAGGTGATCACCGCCGATCTCTCGATCCCCGGTGCCGCCGACAGTCTCGTCGCCGACGTCGAGGCGCGCGGACTCGACGTCGACATCCTCATCAACAACGCCGGATTCGGAACGCACGGCGACCTCGTCGACGTCGACCCCGCGCGGATCCGGGAGGAGGTGTCGCTCAACGTCGGCGCACTCACCGACCTCACCACCGTCTATCTGAAGCGGTTGGCGCAGAAGCGTTCCGGCGCCATCATCAATGTCGCCAGCACGGCGGGGTTCCAGCCGGTGCCGCACATGGCCGTCTACGCGGCGACCAAGGCCTACGTCCTGTCGCTGAGTGAGGCACTGTGGTGGGAGGGCAAGCAGAACGGGGTGAAGGTGCTCGCACTGTGTCCGGGTGCGACCGACACCGAGTTCTTCGACATCGCCGGGTCCGACGATGCCGCCGTCGGCTCACGGCGAACCACCCAGCAGGTCGTCGACACCGCACTCGCTGCGCTCGAGGCGGGCAAGCCGAGCGTGATCGACGGCGCGCAGAACCGGATCAGTGCCATCGCTAGCCGTTTCGCGCCACGGCGTGTCGTGATCGCGATCGCCGAGCGTGCGGTGCGGCCGAAGAAAGGGTGAGGGGCCCTTCGTGACGCCCGCTCGTACCTCGCGGGCTCCTCAGGGGCCAGTGCCTTGCGGCCCGCTCACCACCGCGCCGCCGACACCGGGACACGCTTCGCCGACGGCGGGGTCGGAGTGGGGCGCTTGTCCTCGGCGAGACACATCGACCGAAGAACGTTGTGGTACACCACGAGTCCGTACAGATTCGGCGCGCCGACGATGCCCGTGGTGCGCGGGATCATGCCGGCGGTGATGCCGGCATCGGGGAACAGGTCGGCGAGAAGAGCGGCCGACGGGTCGGTTCCGCCCTCCTGCCAGGCCAATTCGACGACATGCGCGGCGAGGGCATACGCGTAGTAGGCGGCGGTGAGCGTCTTGGTCACCGACAGCGATGAGAGTGGAACGGTCCGGCCGAAATCCGCTCCCTGCCCGCGGTTGTGGTTCAGCCCTATCGCGATGTCGAGGGGTGCGCCGCCGACGTAGGGGATGAGCGCCCCGATCTGTGAGATCGCGTACTCGGGAGTCGAGAAGTCGGCCGGATCGGCCGGGATGAGATTGTCGGTGACCCGGGTGTGGCGCATCCAGTTCTGCACCTGATCGGCGGCGGCTCCGATCCGGCGGTCCGTTGCGCGGTCGGCGGTGATCGACTGCAGATACGAGGACGTGCGGGACGCGATGCGTGACAATGGGAGTCCGCCGATCGGCGGGCAGGTCTGTGCATCGGCCACATCGACCTGTCGGGCGATGTCACGGACGATACCCGGCACCGCACCGGCGAACCGCAGATCCTTCACCGCCTTGCCGGCGTTCTCCTTCTGTGAACGGGTCACCGACACGACACATGACTCGACAAGCGCACTGCTGATCGCCTGATAGAGCTGGGTTGCGGCGAACACTCCGAGAAGAATCGGCAGAGTCAGCAATGTCCCGACGGTGATCGGGCCCGCGACGGTCGCGATCGACGGAACGGTGCGCCGTACGACGGTGAGCGGAACCATCACCGTCACATACAGATACAGCCAGACGGTCTCGACGGCTTGTGCGACCGTCAGGTTCTCGACCGGGATCGCCTCCGCGTCGCGACCCTCGCGGACGCCTACCAGCTGGGAGACGATCCACTGGGAGATGGGGTCCCGGTAGGTCATGATCGGGTCTTTGTCGTCGGCGCCGAGATCGTACGGATGGTTGGAGACGGCGAGCGAGGAGATCCGCATGCCCTGCATTTCGCGGTGCGCGCGGGCGCGGATCGTCGGCGCCTGCTTCTTGATCTCTGACGGCAACATCGGCAGAAGCGAATCGAAGATGGCGTCGTAGACGGCGCCGAAGGTGGCGAACCGCGATCCGACGCACTCTCGTGGTTCGCCGTCCGACGGGTGAGCGGACTGGCCCGGCGCCTGCGGGGCGGCAGTCGCAACTGCACCGATGCCGCGCTCGCCGCCGAACGACGTCACCACCGCCAGCACGAGTCCGACGGCGACGATCGCCACGCGCCGACGTCGTCGTCGAGCACGGTCGACGAAATTCTGGACACGCTCGGCGGAATTCAGGGCACGATCGGCGGGGGTTTCACCCGCGACCGCATCCGCTCGACCGCGGACACTCGCACCACGGCGCGCACCTGCCCGTCGTCGTGCATCAGCGCGTCGTACTCCAGCACCCTGATCAGCACAGCCGAATCCCCGCATCCGTCCCCGACTTCCCCCGGTCTCCTGCACGTCACACCGCGATCACGCGCGTATCACGGGGGACACTAGAACACCGTCGGCCCGATTGACCATGGTTCGGATCAATTCGCATCTGGCTCGACAGATCGCGGTCACCCGCTGTTCATCGGGTCCGGTCGATTAACCTCACAGGCGTGCTGCTCTCCGATCGCGACATCCGTTCCGAGATCGCCGACGGGCGATTGGCCCTGGACCCGTTCGACCCGACGCTGGTGCAGCCGTCGAGCGTGGACGTGCGGCTCGACCGTCTGTTCCGCGTCTTCAACAACACCCGCTACACCCACATCGACCCGGCGCAGCGACAGGACGAACTGACGTCCCTCGTCGAGCCGACCGAGGGGGAACCGTTCGTGCTGCATCCGGGGGAGTTCGTCCTCGGGTCGACGCTCGAGGTGTGCACGCTGCCCGACGACCTGGCCGGCCGACTCGAGGGCAAGTCGTCGCTGGGACGCCTGGGCCTGCTTACCCACTCGACCGCGGGATTCATCGATCCCGGGTTCTCCGGCCACATCACGCTGGAACTGTCGAACGTGGCCAACCTCCCGATCACGTTGTGGCCGGGGATGAAGATCGGGCAGCTGTGCCTGATTCGGCTGTCCAGCCCGGCCGAACACCCGTACGGCAGCGATTCCGTCGGGTCCAAATACCAGGGTCAGCGCGGTCCGACGCCGTCGAAGGCGTACCTGAACTTCATCCGCCCGTAGGTCGCCGACGGTCGTGGGGCGATCTCGATATGCCACTCACTCCGTTCGCGGCTACTCGATCGGCGAGGCTGGTTCGCGCCGCGTTCACGTTCTCCGGACCGGTGTTCACCCGATCGATCGGGACGTGACACGTCGTCGTTGACCGGTGGCAGTACTCCGCGCGTAGTCACTTCAGACATGAAGCTCACTGTGATCGGATGCGGATACCTCGGCGCGACCCACGCCGCGTGCATGGCCGAACTCGGTCATGACGTTCTCGGCGTCGACGTCGATGCGGACAAGGTCGCCCGGCTGCAAGCCGGCGAGGTGCCGTTCTTCGAGCCGGGACTGTCCGACGTGCTGCGCCGCAACCTCGCCGCCGGCCGACTGCGCTTCACGACCGACCACCGCGACGCCGCCGACTTCGCGTCGGTGCACTTCCTCGGCGTCGGCACACCGCAACAGCGACGCGGCTACGCCGTGGACCTGTCGCACGTCGAGTCCGCCGTCGATGCCCTGGCCCCGCTGCTGCGTGGCGAGCACCTGATCATCGGGAAGTCGACCGTACCGGTGGGCACCGCCGCCGCTCTCGCCCAGCGGATGGCCGTGCTCACCGCCCCCGGCACCCGCGTCACGCTGGCGTGGAGCCCGGAGTTCTTGCGCGAAGGTTTCGCCGTCGAGGACACGCTCGAGCCCGACCGGCTGGTCGTCGGTACCGATCCGGACGCCGACGACACCGCCGCCGACGAGGTGATCGCGGAGATCTACCGCGAGATCCTCGAGACCGGAGTGCCTTTCGTGCGGACCGACTGGGCCACCGCCGAGTTGGTCAAGGTGTCCGCGAATGCCTTTCTCGCCACCAAGATCTCGTTCATCAACGCGATCAGCGAGATCTGCGAGAACGTCGGCGCCGATGTGTCGACCCTGGCCGACGCCATCGGCTACGACGGACGCATCGGGCGCCGATTCCTCAACGCCGGACTGGGTTTCGGTGGCGGATGCCTACCGAAGGACATCCGCGGATTCATGGCCCGGGCCGACGAAGTCGGTGCCACCCAAGCGCTCCGCTTCCTGCGTGAGGTCGATTCGATCAACACCCGCCGCCGCGGCGCGATGGTCGATCTGGTGACCGACGCGGTCGGTGGCGATGTCCTCGGCACCAACATCGCGATCCTGGGCGCCGCCTTCAAACCCGAGAGCGACGATGTGCGTGACTCTCCGGCGCTCAACGTCGCTGGACAGCTGGCGCTGCGCGGAGCGTCGGTGACCGTCTTCGATCCCAAGGCATCGCTGAACTCACGCCGCATGTTCCCGATGCTGAGCTACGCACAGAGTGCGCGCGAGGCCTGCGGGGCGGCCGACGCCGTCGTCGTGGCCACCGAATGGGCCGAGTTCGTCCACATGGCCCCAGAGGAACTGGCGGACGTCGTGCGCGCTCGGGTGATCGTCGACGGCCGCCGCTGCCTCGACGCCACCGCGTGGCGAGCAGCAGGGTGGGAGTTCCACGCCATCGGCGGACCGATGCGGGACCGGCCGAACGTCGGCCCGACACCGCGGGTCCGTCCCGACGTCGCGTTGCCGCAGGTGGAGACGGTCGCCACGCCCCCGTCCCGCTGACGTCGTGTTAGTGTCGTGCGTCCGGCCTTCGGAGACGAAAGGCTGGGCGGGGGACGCACTCGGGGGAGTTGCGAGACACGCAGACGCAGGCCAGGCGCAGGACACCGAATCGGATGACAGACGACGCGACGGATCGCGGTCGCTCGGCAGAGCCCACGACCGACGTTGATGCGCGCCTGATCGATGCCACGTTCCTGGGTGATGTCGCAGCCCGTCAACTGGCTCGGGAGATCCCCGCCGACCATCCGTTCCTGCTCCTGGAACTCGCCGACGATGCTCTGCGCCTGAGCATCGTCGACCCGCGGTTCGAGGCGATGATGGGAATCCGGAGCGACCCCGGAATCAGGCCGGCTGTCATCGACCGGCTGCTCGCCGATCATCTCGTTCGCACGGGCCGGGTCGAACAGCCGACGAACGAGGCGTGGACTGCCGAACTTTTCGATCTCGCCTCGCGTGGCCGCCGACGTCTCGCCACCGCCGACGGCACCTTCATCATGGGACGCGAACACGTGAAGTTCTTCCGGGTGGCCCTTCGCGACATCGACGAGGCGACCTCGGCGATCGCGGCCGGCCTCGTCCGGCAGTGCCGCGAGGTGGTCGCCGACGCGTCGGGTCCCATCAGTTCGCTCGTCCTCGCCCCCGGCCACGACGTCTGGCCCGGCCTGGCGGCGACCCTCGGCCGGACCGCATCTCTGCCGGTCGTCGCCGTGGATTCCCCCGCGCCCGCCGCCGACGACGACAAGGTGCCGAACCGGCACGACTCCGGTGTGGAGCCGCCGATCGCCGAACCGCCCACCGTCGGACCGCCCATCGGGCAATCACCCATCCTCCAACCACCCACCCCCGCGCCTCCGTCCTTCGTCGACCGGGAGAGCGCGGCTCCGGAGCCCGAGGCCCTCGACGAGGCCTCTCAACCCAGTCACTCGGGTGATTTCCCTGCTGCACAACCCGATTCGTCGCCGATGCCGACCATCGGATCGTCGACGGTCCGCGCCTCGACGCCGGTCGAGCTGATCCCTCCGCTCGACCTCATCCCGCCGATGGACCCCGACTGGCCCGTCGACGACCCGCTGTCGGAGAACACCCGGCCGGTGTCCGAACCGCTGCGCTTCGACGAGCCGATCGCCATGCCGCCGCGGCCGTACGAGCCCGTGTACGGTGCGGGACCGGTCGATCCGATGTTCGATCCCGTCGGACAGCCGGCGCCGTTCGGAACGTCCGCCGACGCCGACGGACCCGACGACCATGCAGCTCCCGACGACGGGCCCAGATCGCTTGTCATCGGTGCCATGCCGGACGGGACGCCGACTGCCCGGCGCTCCTACGAACCTCGCGAGTGGGAGCTCGATCCGGTCTTCACGCCGCCGACCACGCGCTCTCGGTCATCGGTGCGCACCCGGCGGATCGTCGGGGTGATCGTCGCGGCGTGCGCGATCATCGGGATCGGTGTCGCGGCGGCCGTCGCGGTCACCGGCACGGACGAACCACCCCGTCCGGCCGATGTCGCCGTCGGTGAGACGAGTACGGAGCAGCGTCCGTCGTATGCCGATCCCGCGGACTTCGCCGAGGCCCGGGTTCCCGCCGCGCGATATGTACCGCCGCCACCGCCGCCTCCACCGCCGACGTCGGAGGAATCCGCGGATGAGCCTACGCAGCAGCAGAATCGGCCGCGCCCGCGGCCACGGCCCCGTCAACGTACGATCCCGAATCCGATCCCGGGCCTGCCTCCGATCGTCCTGCCCGGCTGAGGGGACGCGGAACCGTCGGCACGCGGATCCGGCGGGGGCCCTTCGTGACACTTCGCTATCGCTTCGTTCCTCAGGGACCGGGGCGCATTTCGCTATCGCTTCGTTCCTCAGGGACCGGGGCGCACGTCGCTGTCGCTTCGTTCCTCAGGGGCCGGGGCGCACGTCGCTATCGCTTCGTTCCTCAGGGACCGGGTGAGAGGAGGCGGAACCGTCAGTCGGCGGGCTTCTCCGCCGCCGACTGCCGAGCGCGTCCGAGGTACTCGCTCAGCTGCCGGGCCAGGTCGCGGTCGAGGGCGCGGTCGAGTGCGTTGTGCGCCGACACCGATCCCGCTCGCCGGAGTTCGCCGAGCAACTCGGTGGCCCACTCGGATTCGGCGGGGGTCTGCGGAATCCAGCCGTCCTCATGGCCTTCGGTGATGGCGCGACGTCCCGCCGAGATGACGACCTCGGCCACCGCGGCCATCTCGCGGTCGAACCGTCCGTGCACATCCAGGATGCCGCTCAGCGGGAGCCCGAGTTTGACGAGCCGTCCATACGCCGACACCGTCTCCTGATCGAGGATCGTGTAGGTGTCGGGATTGTCGTCGGCGCCCTTCGGCTCGATCAGCCCGAACTCGATGAGCCGTTCGAAGTGTGCCGGATTCCCGGAGTTCAGCAACCCCTTCAGATCATCGGCCGAGATCGTCGTCGACGTCGCGGTCGACCAGGGCTCGGACACGATCTCTTCCAGGCCCAAGACCTCGGCCAGGTTGTCGCCACGTTGGATTCCCGAGAGGAACTCGCCGATGTGCCGGATCGTGAAGCCGCGTTTGAGCAGATCGTTGATGACCTTGAGGCGGGCGAGGTGGGTGTCGGTGTAGATCGCGATGCGTCCACGACGGACCGGGCGGGGGAGTAGCCCGCGGTCCTGATAGCCACGCACGTTGCGGGTCGTCGTGCCCGCTGCCCGTGCCAGATCGTCGATCCGGTATTCGGTCACCGCGACATTGTTTCAGATGGCCACCGCCCGTCGGGTCAGGCCGCGATTCCTCGCTCGATCAGGGTGAGCAACTGTTCGTAGTTGTCGGCGGGAGCGATCGTGGGTGGATGGGGAGCGAGCAACTCGAGACTGACGGCGCCGTGTACGCACGCCCAGACCTGCCCGGCCAGCGCATACGGCTCACCGTCCATGATGTGCCGCGCCGCCTGTCCGTACCGGATGATGTCGACGAGGACTTCGAACGCACCGGCCGCCACCTCGTCGTCGGGATGGCACTCGGTCGAGAACATCAGCTCGTACATCGTCGGACTGGCGATCGCGAAGAGTCGGTACTGCCTCCCGCTGCTGAGCAGGCGCGCCGATGCGTCGGCATCGGTGGCCGCGATCCGGGTGGCAAGTTCCCGGAACCCGTCGGTGACGACGGCGTTGAGCAGGCCTTCTTTGCCGTCGAAGTGGTTGTAGACGCCCATCGGGGCGACGCCCGCCTCGGTGGCCACCGCGCGCACGGTGAGTGCGGCGGCCCCCTTCTTCTCGAGAAGCCGACGACCCGCCGCGACGAGATTCGCGCGGACCTCGGTCGCGGGTGTTCGGGTGCTCTTTGCCGGTGACACGTTGACAACTGTACTGGCACGGCGTTCTACTTGAGTAGAACAACGTACTACAACGGTGTGACGACGTTCCACGAACAACACTCGAAGGAGAAGGTCATGAGAACCCGTTGGCTCGCGCTCGCGGCGCTGTGCTTCGCCGAATTACTTGTCATGGTCGACAACACGATCGTCAACGTCGCGCTGCCCACGATGGCGCGCGACCTCGGAGCAGGGACCTCCGGACTGCAATGGATCGTCGACGCCTACACGCTCGTCTTCGCCGGTCTGCTGCTCACCGGCGGCTACCTCGGCGACCGTTTCGGTCACCGCCGGATGTTGCTCGGTGGCATCGTCGGCTTCGCGTCGGTGTCCGTGCTGGCCGCTTCGTCGCAGACCCTCGGGCAATTGATCGCCACCCGCGGCGGTCTCGGATTGTTCGCGGCGCTGGTCTTCCCCGCGACGCTGGCGATCATCACCACCGTGTTCACCGAACCGAAGCAGCGTGCCGCCGCGGTCGGCGTCTGGGCCGCGACCTCGGGCGTCGCGGTCGCGATCGGGCCGGTGCTCGGCGGGTGGCTGCTCGAGCACTACTCGTGGTCCTCGGTGTTCTGGGTCAACCTGCCGATGGCCGTCATCGCCGTTGTCGCGATCGCGCTGGTCGTGCCGGGCACCCGACCGGAAGCGGTGTCGCGCTTCGACTCCGTGGGATTGGTGCTGTCGGTGATCGGCCTCGGCCTGCTGACGTACTCGGTGATCGAGGGACCGCACTTCGGCTGGACCGATCCCCGCACCCTGGGTGGTCTCGGCGTCGCGATCGTCGCGCTGGGACTGTTCGCATGGCGAGAGCTGACCATCGAGCACCCGATCCTCGACATCCGACTGTTCGCGAACCGGCACTTCGCGGCAGCCGCCGGGATGATCAGCGTCGCATTCTTCGCTCTCTTCGGGTTCATCTTCCTGATCACCCAGTTCTTCCAGGCGGTCAAGGGCTATGGACCGTTGGAGGCCGGACTGCGGACGTTGCCGTTCGCCGTCGTGATGGCTGTCTTCTCGCCGGTGGCGATGGCCCTCTCCCACCGGTTCGGCGCGCGTGTCGTCGCCGTGTTCGGCGCGCTCCTGATGTCCGGCGGATTCGCGCTCGTCGAGGTGTCGTCGCGCATGTCGGGGTACTGGGAACTGATCATCTGGTCGATGTCGTTGATGGCGATGGGATTGGCCTTCATCTCCGGACCGTGCACCCAACTGATCATGGACGCCCTGCGTCCCGAACAGGCCGGTGCGGGTTCCGCCGTCAACGACACCACGCGTGAGATCGGCGGCACCCTGGGCGTCGCCGTGCTCGGTTCCGTGCTGACCTCGGTGTACACCAGCGGTGTCGGGGATCGGCTTGCCGCGCTGGGTGTCCCGCAGTCGGCCGCCGGTATCGCCGAGGACTCGGTCATGGCCGGAGTCGAGGTGGCCCGACGCGCACCCGCGGCCGTGTCGGATCAGCTGCGGATCGCGGTGCAGGACGTCTTCGTCGAGGGGCTGCACAGCGCGGTCTGGGTGGCCGTCGCCGTCACCGGCGTCGCCGCACTGGCGGCTGCCTACTTCCTGCGCGGTACCGTCGGCGGGCATGTCGCGGAGGCGGGTTCGGCCGACGCCGCCGCCGACAGCACGCTAGAGGTCGACGGTGAGGTGGTCACCCTCCGCCCGTGAGACGCAGGTCAGGAAGCAGCCCGCGGCGCGCTCCGGCTCGGTGAGGATGTTGTCGCGGTGATCGATGTCGCCCGACAGCGTCCTCACCTTGCACGTGCCGCAGAAACCCTGCTGACAGGAATACGGAACCGACGGAAAGACTTTCCGGATCGCGGCGAGTGCCGTTTCGTCCGCGGCCACCTCGATCTGCTGTCCTGTCGACGCCAGGGTGACGGTGAACGGCGACCCGTTCTCGACCGGCGGCGGGCTGAATCGTTCGTAGTGCAGCTCGATGTCGGGGCGATCGGCCAGATGGCGGCGGAGCCTCTCCAACATGGGCACCGGGCCACAGCAGTACACGGCCAGACCGGCAGGTGCGCGGCCGGTCTCGGGGTCAGCAGGGCCGAGGAGCTCCTCCATCGTCGGCAGGCCTGCCGGCCGCCCGGAGCTGTCATCGGCATCGTCGGTGCGAATCGTCACCTTGTCGCCGTACTGTGCGACCTCGTCGCGGAACGGGATCGATTCCGCGGAGCGACCGGTGTAGATCATCGACCAGTCCAGCCCGAACCGGTCGGCGGCGGCGAGCATCGGCAGGATCGGGGTGATCCCGATGCCGGCCGCGATGAATCGGACCGATCGTGCGCGCGAGCCATGTCCGGGCACCGCCAGCGGAAAGGCGTTGCGCGGTCCCTTGATCGACACGAGATCACCGATCGCGAGGTCGTCGTGCACCTCGACGGAGCCACCCCCACCGTCCGGTATCCGTCGTACGGCGATGCGGTAGGTGTGTCGGTCGGCGGGGTCTCCGCACAGGGAGTACTCACGCATGCGACCCGACGGCAGCAGAAGATCGAGGTGCGCGCCCGGATGCCATCGGGCGAGTATCCCGCCGTCCGGTGCGGCGAACGTCAGCGCGATGACGTGCTCGTCGGCGGCGACGACCGTTCGTTCGACGAGTCGCACGGTGGTCACGCCGTCGTCGAGGGCGGTGTCGTGCAACGGGGCCAACGGCCGCCAGAACGGCCACCACATCTTCGCGATTGCGGTGCCGACGGTCAGGAACGGGTCGTGTCGCCATCGGCCGTGCAGATGTGGTGGAGGAGAGAGCATCTCCGTGGTGTGGGGATGTGCGCGTTGATTCATCGGCTGTCTCGTCAGTTCGCGTTGCGAGCCGCCGGTGACGCCGCGAGGTAGGCGACGGCCTGGGCGGTGCTGCCGATCTCGTTCGGATGGAAGCCGGGCCGGAAGTAGCTGAACGTCGCGAAGACGATGTGCCGCATCTTCGGCAGCACCCCGGCGCGCACGCCGCGGAAGTAGTGGTACTGCTGCGCAAACCAGTTGTGCCGTATCGAGGAATCCTGCGCCATGATGAACCGGAAACCTCGGTTGATGAGGAAGAGCAGGATCGGCAGCACGACCAGCATCGCTCGGCCGCGGCGTAGGTAGCTGTCGCCGAAGTAGACCGCGACCTCATGGGCGACTGCTCGATGCTCGACTTCCTCGGCGCCGTGCCAGGTGAACAGGTCGGTCATCGTCGGATCGGCGCCGGACGCGACCCAGGTGTTGTTGAGGGCGAAGTCGCCGAGGATCGCGGTGTAGTGCTCGAGCGCCGCGATCAGCCACAGACGTTCGACGAGATGCTTCTGGCGCGCAGCCGGAGTGCCCGTCTGCATGGGACCGAGGACCTTGCGGAAGATCCATTCCATCTGCCGCAGATACGGGTTCGGATCGATCCCGTGGTGCTCCAGGAACTCCCACAGCACGTGGTCGTGTGCCTCAGCATGCATGGCCTCCTGGCCGATGAAGCCACGCATCGTGGCCGCGAGTTCGTCGTCGCGGACCAACGGCAGTGCCTCGTTGTAGGTCTGGACGAACCATCGCTCGCCCTCGGGCAGCAGGAGGTTCAGCACGCTGATGAAGTTCGACGGCACGGCGTGACCGGGAATCCAGTGCAGCGGCACATCGCTCCAGTCGAAGGCGACGTTGCGGGCGTGCAGCTCCACGGGCCCGGGATCGGATCCGTCGAGGTCCCGGGGCTCACGTGCGTCGTTGATCGGGTGGCCGTGCTCGGTATGGGCGGTCGCGGACATTCCTCGACTCCTCTCAGTGACACTCCACTAGCGGGTGACCTTCTGTCGGGCCGCGAACCGCGACAACCAGGGGGTGAATCGGTAGATGCGGTAGCCCACCTTGGCTTCTGTGGTCACCGGTACGACGGCCTTGTTGCGAATGATCGCGCGCACGATGTCGCGGGCGACGCGATCCGGGGTGAAGCCTCGACGCTGATAGAAGCGATTCATCCGATCACGTTCGGATGCCTCGGTTTCGGTGTCGAGTCCGGCGATCGGGGTGTTGCCGACGATGTTGGTGTCGACGATGCCCGGGCAGATGGCGCTGACGCCGATGCGGTGCTCGGCCAACTCGGCGCGCAGCGACTCGGAGAACAACAGGACGCCTGCCTTCGAGGCCGAGTAGAGGCCGAGCGAGCGCTGCGGGGTGAACGCGGCAGCCGACGCGACGTTGACGATGTGGCCACCGACCCCACGCTCCACCATCTGCCGCCCGAACGAACGGCTGCCGGAGATGACACCCCGCAGATTGACGTCGAGGAGACGATCGACCTGTTCGTCGGTGGCGTCGAGAGCTCCACCGGCCAAACCGATCCCGGCGTTGTTGACGACGATGTCGGCGACGCCGTGGCGGTCGCGAACCGTGTCGGCGAACGTCGTGACCGCGGCGGTGTCGGAGACGTCGACGGTATAGGTGGAGGCCTGGACGCCGAAGGTCTTGCTCTCGCGTGCCGTGTCGTCGGCGGCGTCGAGGTCGATGTCGGCGAGGACCAGCTCGCAGCCCTGCTCGGCGAGCGCGAGCGCGGTGTCGCGACCGATTCCGCTCCCGGCCCCGGTGATGACGGCGAGCTTGCCCGACAACGGCTTCGGTGTGCCGAAGACACGTGCGCGATCGAATCGCGCCGCACTGTCGGCCGTTCCGGCCTGACCGGCGATGAAATCGCGCGCGGTGCGGGCAAGATAGTCGGGATTGGTGTACGGCAGCCAGTGCCCGGTCGGAGTGCTGCGTCGCCACAGCCGCTGGGTGTGACGATGTGTGTCGTCGAAGATGGCGGGGCGCAACGCGATATCGCGCTCGTTGACGATCTCGAGGACCGGTACGTGTGTGTCCTTGGTGGTCGGCCGCCGCAACTTGGTGCGAATGTTGGCGCGGTACAGACGAAGTCCGGAGATCATGTCGTCACGCAGCGTGTCGCCGACGACGACGTTCTCGCGGGGCGTGCCCTCGACCAGGTGAAGGAACTCCCGCCACACCGCCGGTGACCCCGCCGCGCCGAAGAACAGTCGCGGCAGCACCGGCAGTTGGAAGAACACCGTGTAGGCCGACGACGCCACCTGCGACGCAGCACGTCCCACGTTGCGCGGCGTCGGACGCGACAGGGTGCCGCGCGCCCACTGCGCGAGATGATCGAGGTTCGGGCCGGATACCGAGACGAACGACGCGATCCGGCTCTCCGCACCCGGACGGGTGACGGCCTCCCAGGCCTGCACCGATCCCCAGTCGTGTGCGACGACGTGGACCGGCTGATCGGGGCTGATCGCCTCGGCGACGGCGAAGATGTCGTCGGCGAGCAGTTCGAGACGGTACGGTTCGTCGCCGTCGGGACGGTCGCTCTCCCCGAAGCCGCGGCAGTCGTAGGAGACGACCCGGAACTCCTCGGCGAGGACCGGCGCCACATGGGTCCACAGATGATGGCTGTCGGGCCATCCGTGGATCAACAAGACGGTCGGTCGGGGCGTCGACCCCGCTAATCCCGGATCGGCCCCCACCTCGAAAACGGCCAGGCGGACCCCGCCGTTGCTGACCACGCTCTTATGCCAATCGACCATGTGACTCCCCTTCGAGACGATCGAATGGGGTTAGACGTTACCAAGCGTCACATGAATTGACCAGGGTGTCCGTGACTCGACGTCACGTGTAGTTGGGGAGGGGTGCGATCACTGCCGGTAGGAGGACAGGAAGTTCCCGATGCGTTCGACGGCGTTCTCCAGGTCACGGCCCCAGGGCAGGGTGACGATCCGGAAATGGTTGTGGTCGGTGAGGTTGAAGCCGGTGCCTTGGACCACCAGGATCTTCTCCTGCAAGAGGAGGTCCTGGACGAACAGTTCGTCGTTGTGGATCTCGTGCACGTTGGGGTCGAGGCGGGGGAATGCATAGAGCGCGCCCATCGGCTTCACACAGCTGACCCCGGGGATCTGGTTGAGTTTCTCCCAGGTGACGTTGCGCTGCTCGTACAGTCGCCCGCCGGGCGCGACGAGGGCGTCGATGCTCTGATAGCCGCCCAGCGCGACCTGGATGGCGTGCTGCCCCGGCACATTTGCGCACAATCGTGTCGATGCCAGGATTCCGAGACCTTCGATGAAGCCCTTCGCGTGGTCCTTCGGGCCCGTCAGGACCAGCCATCCGGCGCGGTAGCCGCACACGCGGTACGCCTTGGAGAGGCCGTTGAAGGTGATGCACAGGAGATCCGGGGCCAGCGAGGCGACGCTGGTGTGCACGGCATCGTCGTAGAGGATCTTGTCGTAGATCTCGTCGGCCAGGATCAGCAACGAGTGCTGGCGGGCGAGTTCGACGAGCTGTTCGAGCACCTCACGTGAGTAGACGGCGCCCGTGGGATTGTTCGGATTGATGATGACGATCGCCTTGGTGCGGTCGGTGATCTTCGACGCGATGTCGGCGATGTCGGGGTTCCAGTCGTTGTCCTCGTCGCAGCGGTAGTGCACCGCGCGCCCGCCCGACAGCGCGGTCATCGCCGTCCAGAGCGGGTAGTCGGGGGCTGGGATCAACACCTCGTCGCCGTCGTTCAGCAGCGACTGCATGGTCATCGTGATCAGTTCGGACACCCCGTTGCCGAGGATCACGTCGTCGACGTCGAAGTAGGGGAAGTCGATCAGCTCGTATCGCGTGACCACCGCTCGCCGCGCCGACAGCACGCCCGCCGACTCCGAATACCCCTGCGAGTAGGGCAGCGCGTGGATCATGTCCCGCATGATCACGTCGGGTGCCTCGAACCCGAACAGTGCCGGATTGCCGATGTTGAGCTTCATGATCCGGTGGCCATCGGCCTCCAGGCGCGCCGCATGCGCGTGCACCGGCCCCCTGATCTCGTAGCACACGTTCTGCAGCTTCTGTGACTGCTCGAGTGGCTTGAGGTTCTGGTTCAGGTGCGATACGTACGGTCTACTCACGAGTTCAATTGTGACAGGACACGGCAAGCAGGTTTTGGCGACTCCGCCGACCGATCACTCCGAAGTGCTGCAACACCCCTCGACGACAACACCACCTCGGTTCGAAACCGAGGTGGTGTTGTGGAGTGAGGGTGAGGTTTTCAAGCGGTCGGTCCGTGCACCGGATGTCGGCGCACGAACCTGCCGATCAGGAGTGCCCGGGCCGCTTCTTCCCGGCCGCGATACCGAAACCCTTCGCTTTCGAGGCGCCGGCCTCCGAGATCGTCTTCGCGGCCGACCCGTTCGACGATCCGTTCGGCGACGGCGCAGGCGCGTCGTCGGCGGCCGGGGCCGTGTCGGTCTCCGTGGTCGACTCGGCCTCTGCCGGCTCCGACTGCTCTGCCGGCTCCGACTGCTCTGCCGGCTCGGTCGGTGTCGACTCGGGCGCCTCCGGACTCGTCTCCGACGAGGTCTCCGCAGCCGTCCCCGACGCATCCGCCGACGACGCCTCCGACTCGTCGGCAGGTGCCGTGCTCTCGCTCGGCGCCGGAGCAGCGGCCTTCGCCGGTGCGGCCTTGCCGATCCCGCCCGGGCGCTTCTTGCCGGCGGACATGCCGAATCCCTTGGCCTTGCCAGGGGTGGCTTCCGTCGATGCCGAGGCCGCAGATGCTGCCTCGGTGGCGCCCTCCGTCGACTCCGTCGTGGAGACCGAACCGCCCTCGTCAGGAGCCTCCTGCGTCGCCGACGACTCGGCGTCGGCGGATTCGGTTGCCTCCGGACCGGATTCCGCCGGGGCGGACGCTGCGGCCGCAGGCTTCGGCGCCGACGACCCGATCCCGCCGGGGCGCTTCTTGCCGGCCGACATGCCGAATCCCTTGGCCTTGCCGGGCGTGGCCTCCGTCGATGCTGCCGCGGTCGTTGCGGCGGCAGCGGGCGCGCTCGGAGCGGGATCGCTCGTCGGCTCGGATTCGCTCGGCGCGGAATCGGATTCGGCCGGGGTCTCGGACGGTGCCGAGGCAGCCGGCTTGGCCGCCGACGACCCGACGCCACCGGGGCGCTTCTTGCCCGCGGCCATGCCGAATCCCTTGGCCTTGCCGGCCTTGGCCTCCGTGGCGGCCGGGGCCGACGACTCGGTGTCGGCGGTCGGGGCCGCTTCGGGCGCGGACTCGGTCTCGGCGACCTGGTTCTCGGCCGGAGCCGTCACGCCCGCGTCGGACGCGGCCGCGTTGGGCTTCGCCGCCCCGGGCTTCTTGGCCTTGCTGCCCATGCCGAATCCCTTGGCGGCGGGCTTCTTCTCGGCCGCCGGGGCGGACTCGGCAGCGGATTCGACTGCGGCCGACGACTCGGCCTCGGCGGGGGCGGGAGCAGCCGATCCGGCGGACGCCGCGCCCGGCTTCTTGGCCTTGCCCATGCCGAATCCCTTGGCAGCGGGCTTCTTCTCGGCGGGTGCCGACTCACTGGGCGCGGACTCCGCAGGTGTCGACTCGGCGGGGGCATCCGTCTTCGCCGTCGCGCCGGGCTTCTTCCCGCCCTTCATGCCCAGGCCGACCTTCGGCTTCGGCTTTGCCTCGGTCGTCGTCGCCGATGCCGCGGTGGCCGCGGGCTCCGGCTCCTTCTCTTCGGCAGCCGCGGGTTCGGGCTCGCTGACGGTCGGCACTGACGCCGGACCGAGGAAGCGGCCGCCGCGCTGGACCTCGGGGGCGCCACGACGGACCGACTCGAGCAGCAGCTGAGCGACGTCGACGACCTCGATCTTGCCTTCCTGCTCGGTGTTCGCCGTCCGCGCGGTCACGCCGTCGGTCAGCATCACGCGGCAGAACGGGCAGCCGGTGGCCACCTTCTGCGGCGTGTCCCCGTTGGGTGTTCCCAGGGTGTCGAGCGCTTCGTCGACGCGATCGATGTTGATGCGCTTGCCGATCTGCTCTTCCATCCACATGCGGGCGCCGCCGGCGCCGCAGCACATGGACCGCTCGCCGTGGCGCGGCATCTCGGTCAGCTGCGAGCCGGACGCCGCCATCAGCTCACGCGGGGCGTCGTAGACCTTGTTGTGGCGGCCCAGATAGCAGGGGTCGTGGTAGGTGACGCCCTCGCCCAGCGGCGCGACCGGTACCAGGCGCTTCTCGCGCACCAGCCGGTTGAGCAGCTGGGTGTGGTGGACGACCTCGTACTTAGCGCCGAGTTGCGGGTACTCGTTGCCGAGTGCATTGAAGCAGTGCGCGCAGGTGACGACGATCTTCTTGCGCTGCTCGGGTGCGGTGGAGAACACCTCGCCGAGCATCTCGATGTTCTGCTGGGCCAGCATCTGGAACAGGAACTCGTTGCCCGCGCGTCGGGCGGAGTCGCCGGTACAGGTCTCGCCCTCACCGAGGACCAGGAAGTTCACCGCGGCGATGTCGAGCAGCTCGGCGACGGCCTTGGTGGTCTTCTTCGCGCGATCCTCGTAGGCGCCGGCGCAGCCGACCCAGAAGAGGTACTCGAAGCCCTCGAACGACTCGACGTCCTGGCCGAACACCGGGATCTCGATGTCCATCTCGCCGATCCAGTTGGTGCGAGCGGACGCGTTCTGGCCCCAGGGATTGCCCTTGTTCTCGAGGTTCTTGAACATGCCGGCCAGCTCGGTCGGGAAGTCCGACTCGATCAGCACCTGGTAGCGACGCATGTCCAGGATGTGGTCGACGTGCTCGATGTCGACCGGGCACTGCTCGACGCACGCACCGCACGTGGTGCAGCTCCACAGGGTCTCGGTGTCGATGACCGCACCGATCTCCTCCGGGTCGTACTGCGCCTCGGTCCCGTGGGCGTCGCTCTTCTGCGCAACGCCGCCCTTGCTCTCGCCGACCAGCTTGCGTTCGGCCTCCACCCGGGCGGACTCGGGAATGGCGTTCAGCTTGTCTTCGAGGACGTTGCCGTCGGCGTCGACCAGGCCGACCTCGTCGCCGCCCATGTCCTTGCGACCGCCGGCCATGAGGTACGGCGCCTTCGCGTTGCCGTGATCACGCAGCGAGGTGATCAGCAGCTTGGGCGACAGCGGTTTTCCGGTGTTCCACGCCGGGCACTGGCTCTGGCACCGACCGCATTCGGTACAGGTGGTGAAGTCGAGCCAGCCCTTCCACGAGAAGTCCTCGATCTTGCCCGCGCCGAACGCGTCGACGTCGGGATCGGCGGTCTCCATGTCGAGGACCTTGCCCTGGCTCATCATCGGCTTGGCCGCGCCCAGCGCGACGCCACCGTCGGCCTCACGCTTGAGATAGATGTTGAAGAACGCGGAGAACCGGTGCCAGGCCACACCCCAGTTGATGTTGTAACCGACGACGGCCAGCCACACCATGCCGCTCATCAGCTTGATCACCGCGAAGATCGACACCAGCGTCGGGGACGCCGGCAGGATCTTGGCGACCTGCATCGTGAAGAAATCGGAGTACACGTTGCTGTGGTGATACGTCGCGATCTTCGACGCCTTCACCAAGATCATGCCCAGGCCCTCGAGGAGGACGACCACCTCGACGAAGTACGCGGCGCGGAAGTTCGATCCGCTGAAACGCGACAGACGTTCGGGGACACGCGGGTGATTCTGCTGACGGATCACCATCAGCACGACGATGCCGACGACGGTGCCGATGCCGAGCAGCTCGTCCCAGAGATGCCAGATGAACCAATCGCCGAAGACGGGCCAGTGGAACTCCGGATCGATCGACTGTCCGTACGCCTCGAACCACAGCAGGAAGCCGCCGAGGAAGCCCACCATCACCAGCCAGTGCGCCCAGCCGACGGTGCGGAACTTGACCATGCGCGTGTGGGCGACGAACTCCTTGAGCATCGTCATCAGGCGCGGGATGACCGGGAAGTACCGGCCGCGGTCGACGCTCTGTCCTTGCGCCAACATCCGCAGCATCCTCCAGATCCCGCGGAAGAAGATGGCCCAGCAGAACAAACTGAGAACAGCTGCGGTGGTACCGATGGCGATCGTCGTGGCTGTCACGGCGCGTACCGGCCTTTCTCTAGGTCGTCGCCGACCCGATTTGCGCAGGGCTGATGCGCACACGGGCTGACGTGTACTACAGGTAACCGTAGTTCGTCGGGGTGCTGGAACGCTGCCAAGGATGACCTAACTAACGCTCGGTCCCCAGGGGGATGTCATGTTGATGGTACTCATCAGTAACTTACTATCGAGTCAGATGGCCTGGAGGACCGCTTCCTGTGGGAAGCATCACGACATGCGCTGCTCAGAACGTATCAGGACGCTCAGCGCTGGATTCCGGCAACCTTCTCCATCTCCTCGAGCGCGGTGTCGAGATGGGTCAGCAGACGTTGCAGGCTCGGCAGCTGTGCCCGGGCCCCGATCAGTCCGAAGTTCACGTGGTCGGCGGTGCTCGTCACCGTGATGTTGAGTGCCAGGCCCTCCATCGGAATCGACACCGGGTAGACACCGTCGAGACGTGCGCCGTTCCAGTAGAGGTGCTCTGACGGGCCGGGCACGTTGCTGATGATGATGTTGAACTGCGGCGGGGTGTACTGGACGAACCCGGGCACCGTGGCGAAGGCCAGCGGCGCGAAGTTCGCCGCTCCCAGCGCAAGTGCCTGCAGGGGCTTCAGGCCGCGCACGACCTCTTTGCTGCGACGGGTCGACGCCACGATCGTCGCGAGCCGGCGTTCGGGATCGGGTTGATCGGTGGCCAGGTTGACCATGATCGCGGTGACGGAGTTCCCGACCTTGTCGGAATCGGTGTGCATGGACACCGGCACGGAGGCGATCAGCGGCTTGTCGGGGAGGGCGTCGTGATCGATCAGGTAGGAGCGGAGCGCGCCGGCGCACATCGCGACGACGACGTCGTTGAGCGTGATCTGCAGCTCGGTGGTGACCGCCCGTAGTCTGTCGATCTCCCATTGCTGAGCCGCGAAACGGCGAGCGCTCCCGATCGCGACGTCGAGGATGGTGCGCGGCGCACCATTGCCGGGCCCGACGAAATCGGGATCGGTGAGACCGCGCATCGCCACCTTCGCGGCGGCGGGGGCCATGCCGATCACCTGGCCGCCGACGTCGAGCGCGCCCCGCACTCGCGAGCCGAGGCCGGCGCTGGAGCCGTGAGACCGCCGCCGGGAGAGATTCGGGTTCCACGGGGCCGTGCCGCTGCGGTCGTCGGGATCGGTGGTGAGGGTGCGCTGCAGCAGCTTCAGCGCCGAAACGCCGTCGACCAGCGAATGATGCACCTTGGTGTACAGCGCGACCCGACCGTCGGCGAGACCCTCGACGACGTGGAATTCCCACATCGGCCGGAATCGGTCGAGGAGCGCACCGTGCTGCAGCGACACATAGCGGAGGAGTTCGCGGACGCGCCCCGGTGTGGGCAGCACCGCCCGGCGGACGTGGTATTCGAAGTCGATCTCCTCGTCGAACGACCACGCGACATTGCCGAGAATCGTCACCGGGGATGCCGGACGCTTCCGGAACAGCGGCTGGACGTCGAGGCACTCCTGGAAGGTGGTGAACATCTCCTCCGCGAGCTCGGTGGCCGTCTGGCCCTCGCGTGGCACGAACAGCTGGAGACCGCCGACGTGCATCGGTTGTTCGCGGGTCTCGGCGATGAGGAACATCGATTCGGTGATCGGCATGTAGGGCATGAGGGCGACCTCCGGATCGAGCAACGGGCACTGCGGTTCCATCAGTATCAAGGTGTGTCGCGGTCGGGGGCCGGGAATGACGAACACGGGTGGGCCGGGCCCTTCGTGACGACCGCTCGTTCCTCGCGGTCTCCCCAGGGGCCAATGAACGTCGGTCCCTGAGGAGGGCAGCTTGGCGACTGACGCCGGTCCCTGAGGAGGGCAGCTTGGCGACTGACGCCGGTCCCTGAGGAGCGAGCTTGCGAGCGTCACGAAGGGCGTCGCCTACCGTGAAGCCGTGCATCCGGCATCGCGGGCGGTCCTCGCCGCACTCGTCGTCGTCGAGCTGATCATCACGGTCGCGGCGACCTGTGTCCACGTGATGTCGGCGGGGCGGGTCCTCGACACCGACGACGTCCCCGACCATTCGACCGTCCTGGTTCTGGGTTCTCTCGTCGAGGACGACGAGCCGGGTGACTACGTACGGGGCAGGCTCGACACCGCGATCGAGCTGTACCGGGCCGGTCGAGCAGACCGGATCATCAACTCCGGCAACGGGATCACCGGCGAGGAGCCCGCCGTGATGCGGCGGTACATGGAAGAGCGGGGCGTCGACGGCCATCTCATCGCCGACGACCCGGGCGGCCTGGACACCGTGGCCAGCTGTCGGCGGGCACGCGACGAGTTCGGGGTGCGCCGAGCGGTGATCGTCACGCAGGACTTCCATCTGTCGCGTGCGATCGCGCTGTGCCGATCCGTCGGCGTCGACGCGACGGGCGTGGAGGCCGGATGCGAGTGCCCGATCCTGACCGTCGTGCGCAACCACGTGCGCGAGTTGCTGCTCGCGCGTCCGCGAGCCCTGCTGAGCGTGGTGACCGGGCGCTGAATCAGGAGGTGCGGCCCGGCAGCGGCAGGCGTGGCCGGCCGGTGAGGTACGACGACCCGGGGAGTCGTCGGAGGATCTCGACAAGCAGCAGCGAGCCGCCGATGGTCCCGACGTAGGCGACGATCGTGCCCCACGGTTGGCCGAACGTCTCGAGAATCCAGGCCTGTCCACCGGACTGCGGCTTGAGGATGAAGAACAGCACCAGCACGTGGGCGAGGAAGACGCTGAACGAGCGGTTCGATGCGTAGGAGACCGCGCGGGCGAAGCGTGGGGTGAAGTCGCGCCAGTGCGTCGCCCAATGGGCCGCGGCCGCGTACAGGCACGCGATGGCCACGACGAGGAACGGCAACAGATACGGATAGAACGCGGAGTCGTTGTCGTGCACCGGTTGTCCGCGGAACCACACACCGGTCAGATAGGTCCCGGCGGCGATCGTCCCGGTCACGAGCAGTGCCCCGAACAGCCACCAGCCCTTGCCTTCCAGCCACCGCGCGATCGCGTCACGGTGTACCGCGGCGACTGCGCCGTAGAGGATGAAGAACTGATACGGCACGAAGGTGGCGTAGTGGTGCCACCAGTAGTCGGAGATCGGGGCCGGCGGCTGCCAGTAGGTGATGGCCGCGGTGATCGCCACCTGCACTCCGAGTGCCGCGGCAAGCAAGAGGCCGTGATGGCGAGCGGTGGCCCGCACGAGGAACAGGACCAGTGGGAAGAGCAGGTAGACCTGCAGCATGACGAAGAGGAAGTACATCTGGAAACCCGACAGGCCCCAGCCGACGAGACCGGCGAACTCGCCGAGGCTGTGTACGGGGTTCGACACGACCTCCGCGATCCGGCCCTGCGCCCACACCTTCTGGACGAGCCAGTAGACGGCCGACCAGATGATGTACGGGAAGATGACCAGCTTGATCCGTCTGCGCCAGAACTCCGTGGCGCGGAAATCGGTCTTCTCGTAGTTCTGATACATCAGCACGAAGCCGGTCAACGCGAAGAACGTGTTGCGCGTGAAGTGCAGCAGCAGCGAGGTCGTGTTGACCGGCAGGCTGGTGAACTCATCCGTGGTCTGGGTGAGGCAGTGCACGAAGATGACCAGCGAGAACGTGGTCGCCCGGATCAGGTCGACATGATGCAGGTAGGCGCGCTTGCTCGCACTGCGGACCGCATCAGCGCTGCGCGTGAGGCTGCCGGTGGCCGTCGTGGCGGCGGCACTGTCCTGTCCCGGTGCGTACGTGGTCATGCGTGCTTCTTCGCCCCAACCCTTGACTGGATCCCGGTCCGAGGGGTCTCGGCCGCGAGTCCTCGGGCGCTCGTCGCATCTCGGTGGCGATCCGTGCCGCGCGGCGCGGACGCCCGGGCACGAGCATCGTGGGAGACCCTAGCAGTCCAACCTGGGGACAGCCTGAGATGCAGGTCGGGCCGCTGTCTCCGCCTGCGGGTGACGATCAGAATGTGACCGGGATCACCACCAGTGCAACGACTTTGCGAGGTCTGCCTCGACGGCGGGGATCAGGCTGCGTACGAAGGTCGCCGACAGGTGGTGATAGTCGTGCCATACCAGGA
Organism: Gordonia sp. OPL2; assembly: GCF_003797825.1. GTDB lineage: Bacteria > Actinomycetota > Actinomycetes > Mycobacteriales > Mycobacteriaceae > Gordonia. Next base: position 38,583 of record NZ_RKME01000022.1, on the reverse strand, counting down.
TGTTGCCGACGACGGCCGGGCAGTAGGTCGGTCCGCACATGGCGTCGGAGTAATCGAGGAAGTTCATGTTCGGGAACTGTGGCGCGATGGCCGCCGCGGGGTCGGTCGGCGCGAGGGCGAGATCGCGCGACACCCCGCACACCTGGGGCTTGCGTCCCTCGGCGAGACACTCCGGCGGCTTGAGCTTGCCGTGCGCCCACGGGTTGTCGCGGACCGCGATGACCCGCTGCCCACGGTCGCGGAACTGTCCGAAGGTGTCGGTGTAGTCCTTCGGCACGTAGTCCCCGCGCGCACCGGGGCCCTCCTCGGGCCGGGTGGAGTTGGTGAACACGACGTCGGGCTTGTCGACGGCCAGGCGGTCCATCACACGCTTCGACCAGTCGTTGCACTGGTAGTACTTCTGACCGAACCAGATGAAGACATGGCTGGTGGTCAGGGCGCACCCCACCTTGAGGTAGGTGGTGACCTTGAAACCGCGCCGTTTGCCGATGTCGTCGAGCGCGGTGATCCAGTACTCGGCATGCGAACCACCGACGAGCGCGACGGTGCGGGTGGCGTTCTTGTCGCCGTACACCCCGACCTTGATCGACGGGTCCTTCCATCCGCTGATCACCGAGTCATATGACGTGATCGGCCAATCCTTGTCCACCACTTCGGGACTGGGCTGCGGGTCGACCTTCGGCACCGGTGCGCCGTCGAGGAACGCCCGCGCGCCCGGATAGAGCCGTGGGTCGAGATTCTCCGTGTTCACCGTGGCGTTGGCGGCGTTGCGCTGCCAGATCACCACGGTGCTGCCCGCGACGATGGTGGTGATCAGGATCAGCGCGAGCAGCGCCCGGCGGTAGCGCGGCCCGAGAACCGTCGACTTGCCGGCGCGCATCGGGGCCTCGACGAAACGGGTTGTCGCCCATGCCAACACCACGGACACCGCCAGGATCGCCGTGCCCTCGAACCAGTTGACGTCGTCCTGGTACCGCCAGCTGAGATAGAAGATCAGCAGCGGCCAGTGCCACAGGTACAGGGCGTACGCGATGGATCCGAGCCACACCAGGCGTGGATGGGCCAGTGCGCTGCTCACCGACGGGGCGTTGACGTTCGACGACGACAACGGACGAGTCGCCGCCGAGCCGGTCCAGATCAGGATGAGCGTGGCGCCGACCGGCACCAGGGCCATCGCGCCGGGGTACTCGGTGACGCCGGCGATCCACCAGCCGCAGGTGATGATCAGCGCGAGCGCGACGACACCAAGCGTGTTGCGCACCCACGCCGGCAACGCGACCCGCGGCATCCACACGGCGAGCAGACCACCCGCCAATGGTTCCCACAGTCGGGCGACGGTGTCGTAGTAGTTGAACGGCTGATTCACGCCGTGGCGGTAGTTCGCCCAGGCGAACGACACCACCGCGACCGCGAGCAGCGCGGTCCCGACGATGCCGCGGACCACCGCCGGATTCGTCAGTGCGGGGATGCGCCTCGACAGCGCGCGCAACACACCACCCAGCGCCAGTGCGCACACGAGGGTCAGTACGAAGAACTGACCCTGCATCGACATCGACCACAGGTGTTGCATCGGACTGTTCGCCGAGTCGGCGGCCTGATAGTCCTGCGAATCGAACGCGAGATGCCAGTTCTGGTAGTACAGCGCGCTGGCCTGGACCTCGGAGCCGAGCGGTCCCCAGCGTGTCTTCGGCATGACCAGCGCGATCATCGCGGTGATGAAGACCAGCACCACGAGCAGCGCAGGCAGGAGGCGACGGACCAGTCGCCAGAGTCGCGGCCACGGATTGACCGCCGCCGACCACGACGTCGACGCCGGTTGCGTCGCGAGGACGTGCTTGAGCAGCGATGCGACGAAGAAGTACCCCGAGAGCGTCAGGAAGACGTCGACGCCACCGGATACCCGGCCGAACCAGACATGGAAGATCGCGACCAATGCGATGGCGATACCGCGCAGGCCGTCCAGATCCAGCCGGTAGCCGGAGGTGTTGCCCGTCGCGGCGTCCTCGTTGGGGGTCGCGGGGGTGGTTACGGCCGTGCTCACAGGCTGCGATGCTACTTGGCCGCTGCCCTGTTTCCGGTGAGCAGCCACCGTGGAGCCTCTCCGAAACGGAGTAATCGGACACGCATTTGTGCGGGCTGCGCCTAACCCTTCACCCCGCTGCGGGGTGACGGCACGCTGACGCCGACACATCACACCGCACAGACAGAGGGGTTTCGCCATGGCAGGAGAAGGACAGTCGGGAGACGCACGCCGGACGGTGGCGATCGTCGGCGCGGGACTGGCGGGGACGAGCGCCGCACTCGGGTTCACCGACGCGGGGTTCGACGTGACGCTCTACAGCGACCGGGATCGCGAGTCGCTCCGCGACAAGGTTCCGCCGACCGGCGTCGGGGTGTTGTTCGGAAAGCCGCGCGAGTGGGACGCCGAGATCATCGACGATCTGTACGAGGTGGGCAACACGACCGGCATCAGCGTGCGTCTGCACTCGGGCAGCGGGGCGGATCGCGCCGACGTGCTCGAGTTCAATCCCGACTACGGCTATGTCGCCCAGGCGGTGGACCTACGGCTGCGTGCCGACGACCGGCTCGGCCGATTCCTCGACAAGGGCGGTCGGTTCGAGGTGACCTCCGTCGACACCGACCGTATCGACGCCATCGCCGGCTCGCACGACCTCACGCTCGTCGCCACGGGCAAGGGCGGGCTGTCCGCACTGTTCCCGGTCAACGAATCCCGCACCCATTACCGCGAACCGCAACGCAGGCTCCTGCAGGTGACCCTGACCGGTCTCGACCACGGCCCGGACACGTTCGCCTACCGCAGCAGCGCCGGCGGCGACCATTCGCTGTTCAATCTCGACAGCGAGAACGGGGAGATCTTCGTCGGTCCCTTCCTGCACAAGGACGCCGGGGCGACCTGGTCCTTCATCGTGTTCGCCAAGACCGACGGCGCGTGGGCAGCCAAGGTCGACGAGGTCGAGGACGCGGCCTCGGCCCGGCAGACGATCCTCGACATCTTCACCGAGTACTTCCCGCACGACGCCCCGGCGATCGAGAAACTCCAGGTCATCGAGGCCGATCCGGTCTCATGGCTCAAGGGCGCGGTCACCCCGACGGTGCGCCACGCCGTCGCCACCACGCGGGGAGGTCACACGGTCGCGGCGATCGGTGACACCGCCATCGCGGTCGATCCGGTGGCCGGGCAGGGGGCCGCGAACACACTCATCCAGGTCGCCGAACTCGTCAAGGCCGCCAAGACGCACGACGGAGAGTTCAGCACCGACTGGCTCGAGGCCGAGTTCGAGAAGCACTGGCAGCGGCGCGGGTGGGCCGCCGTCGAGGTCACCCGCCTGTACCTGGGAGATCCCGACTACGCGACCCACCTCGAACTGTCGTTCCCGGCCGCGGCCGTCGACACCAACGTCGCCTCGGCGCTGTTCGGCCTGCTGTCGGACCCCAACCCGTTGCTGACTCTCGGGAATCGCGACGACGTGCTCGGGTTCATCACCGCGGTGTCCGGCGAACCCGCCGACGACGTCCTCGGCCGTTTCGAGCCCGCCGGACGGTTCAGCTCGGCGACAGAATCGGCGACCGCCGTGAGCTGAGCTCGGAAGCGGCGGCCGGCCGCCGTGAACGCTCCCACACACGACTGAGCGAAGGCATCCGCTTGTTCGTCCCCCGGGAATCGTCTCATCCTCCAGCACGTGGTGGATGTGGTCATACCCGGGGGAGGAACGGCGGACCGACCGTCGGTCGAGTCGCGGCCGACCGCCGATGGCGAGCGAGCGTTTCGACGTCACCGCCTCCGGCTATCCGGTGGTTGGTGGGCGACATGCCGCGATCACCGCGACGCCGCGCCCCGGAGGTGACTCGACATGGTGTCGATGAGGTTGAGGTACACGCGGTCGCCGGTGCAGGCCGCGGCGCTCGTCGTCGGGGTCCTGTTCATCGTCGTGGGTGTCATCGGCTTCATCCCCGGAATCACCACCCATGTCGACGAGTTGGACCCGGCCGGGCACCGATCGGACGCACAACTGTTCGGCGTGTTCACCGTGTCCGTCCTGCACAACGTGCTGCATGTGGTCTACGGAGTGGCGGGAATCGTGATGGCTCGCATCGGTAGGTGGTCGCATCTCTACTTCATCGGCGGCGGCCTGCTGTACCTCGCGCTCTGGCTCTACGGCCTCGCAATCGATGTGAACAGTCCAGCCAACTTCATGCCCATCGACAACGCCGACAACTGGCTTCATCTCGTCCTCGGGCTGGGCATGGTCGCGTTGGGAGCCCTGCTCCGGTCCCGGCGTCCGCGCCCGTCCGAGATCTCCGGCGACTCGCCGAGGTAGTACCGGCGTAGTCCCCACCTGCGGTGCGCACGTGGAAGATGGTGCTGCACTCCCTGTTTGGTTCCTTGTTGACGATGTCCCAGGCATTCTCGTCGCCGTTGACCGGCGCGACGCTCAACGAACGCCTGATGGAGTGCGGCGTGCGGAAGAGTGGTGCGGCACGTCTGGATCACGGCGCTGCCGTGGTTCGCACGTGCGGACTATCCTGAACTCCGTGGCTGCCGACCAGGATTCGGGCCGACGCGGGGTCCGGACCGTGCTCAGGGACAACGGTCTGCTCCTGGCATGCCTCGGCCTGTTCGCCGTCTTCTTCCTCGGCATGGTGGTGTCCGGCTGGCATGTGTACAACGAGGAGCAAGTGTCCCACCAGTCCGCCGAGATCTCGCTGCCGCAGTATCTGCGGACCGGAGAGTTCGTCGAGGCGACGTTCGAGAACTGGGAGTCGGAGTTTCTCCAGATGGGGATGTACGTCGTCCTGACGGCGTTTCTGTATCAGAAGGGGTCGTCGGAGTCGAAACCCACCGACCACGATGCGCCCCAGGATGCCGATCCCCGATCGAGGCGATCCGATCCGGACGCCCCGTGGCCGGTTCGCCGTGGCGGCGCCGTTCTGTGGGTCTACGAGAACTCGCTGTCGGTCGTGTTCTTCGTGCTGTTCTTCGCGTCGCTCGCGCTGCATGCGCTCGGCGGTGCACGAGCGTACAGCGAGGAACAGCGACAACACGGCGAGAGTGCGGTCACGGTGTGGCAGTACCTCACCACGTCGCAATTCTGGTTCGAGTCGATGCAGAACTGGCAGAGCGAGTTCATCGCGGTGGCCGCCATCGTCGTGCTGTCCATCGTCTTTCGCCAGCGCGGATCGGCCGAGTCGAAACCGGTGGCCGACCCCCATCTCGACACCGGCGCCTGACGACCGAGGTTTGGGTCCACGGGGGCCGGGGAAAACTATCAGAGCACGCTCAGCCGATGCGGCATGCACATGTGCGTGCCGCATCATTCGACGGAAGGTGCTCCTATGACGTCCGAACCCGACACCACGCAGGAACCGCTGGACCCGGCCGACGGCACGCAGCATCCCGACGACGCGCGCGAGAAGGTCGACGAACTGGAGGACAAGCACGTCAGCACGCCCGACCCGGGAAAGGAGCCGGTGGTCGATCCGGCAGCCGACCAGGAGCCGGACGATGAGACGGGCGGCGACGCCGAACCGCCGGATTGATCGTCCGTCGTCTCGTCAGCCCACGTTCGACTCATTCGTGTCGCACACGACAGGCATCGCCACCCGCAACGGACCAGAACAGAGGTGCACATGTCCATCACGGCCAGCAGAGCGGTCGCGCATCCGACGCTCCCGTCGCCGAGAGGGCCGCTGTCCGAGCGTCTGATCGATTCGCTCCGGCACGGGACTCCGGTCGGATTGCCCGCAGATCTGGAGGGCGCCCGACTGTATGGCGACGATCTGCAACTCGCCCTGTACGTGGCGTATGAACTCCACTACATGGGTTTCGTCGACGTCGACGACGATCGCGAGTGGGACCCGGACATCCTGCGTTACCGCCGGGAACTCGAGCGCGGGTTCTTCGACTCCGTGCGAACCGACGTCGGCGATCTGGCGGGGTCGTCGGCGGAGTCGGAGATGGCCGAGTTGAGCATTGAGCCGACGACCGGTGATGGCGTGTCTTTTCGGTTGCGCGACAGCGGGACCTGGGAGCAGTATCGAGAGCTGTTCGCGCTGAGGTCGCTGTACCACCTGAAGGAGGCGGACCCGCATGCGTGGACCATTCCGCGCCTGCGGGGGGCCAGTAAGGCTGCGTTCGTCGCCGTCGAGTTCGACGAATTCGGCGGCGGCCGTGGCGATGCGGTCCACCAGGAGTTGTTCGCGGACCTGTTGGAGGCCGCCGACCTCGACCCGACCTATCTCGGCTACCTCGACGCCGTGCCGGGGTGGGCGCTGGCCCCGGTCAATCTCATGAGCGGTTTCGGCCTTCATCGTGCATCGCGGGCGGCGGCGGTGGGTCATCTGGCCGCCACGGAGATCACGTCGCCACCCGGCTCGCAGCGGCTGCTGACTGGCCTCGAGAACTTGGACGCGCCGGAGGCATGCCGGCACTTCTATCGCGAGCACGTCGAAGCCGATGCGGTGCACGAGCAGATCCTGCGCACCGATGTCGTGGGGTCACTGATCCTAGGGGAGCCCGAGCTCGAATCCGATGTCGTGTTCGGTATTCGTGCATTCCTCCTCGTGGAGGATGCGTTCGACGCGAATCTGCAGGCCGCCTGGGACGCGGGAACACCTGTCGTGGGATGACATGGCCTGCCGAAGCTCGCTGGCGTGAAACGTCATCCGTCACGACGTCGACGTCGATGACTGGTGTCGCACAGGGGATATCGGCGACTTCGGCCGCACGCGCACACCGCCACCATGAAGCGATCCGACTGCACGCGCGTGCCGTCGGGCAGTTCGATGTCCACGGGCCCCGGGATGAGCACCGGCCCCCCGCGGATCACCCGAACCGGAAGACGTTCGCGCTGTTGATCGTTCATCGTGAGGATCCGCCCGGCATCGGCTTCTTGTCCGCACGGATGACGGCCAGCAGTTCAATACGCCGACCTTTGTCCAGCCTGCCACCAGATTCCAGCCATGCGGCATGCGCCGACAGCACCGGCCCGAACGGTATGTGACGCTCCATTACAACGTCGGCGGCGAGACCTGCCGTGCGGAGAGCTGCCACGGATTCATCTATGCCGGCGAACTCGGACTGCACCACATACATGTGGCCACCGGGATTGAGAAGGTCGGCGGCCGTCGAGCACACCACATCGAGCACCGCACGCCCGTCGACACCGGCCTCCCACGCAGCACGCGGTAGCCCAGGTTCGCGAATCCGTCCGTCCGGTGGTGACGGAACATACGGCGGATTACACGTCACGAGATCGAACCTGCCCCGAAACGTCGCCACGTCACCGTGGCGTACTGCCACCCGATCCGAGGAATCGGTGCACAGTGCCCGAGCCACACGAACAGCATCGTCCGATGCGTCGACTGCGACGACCGACCGAGCGCCGAGGTGCGCGATCGCACGAGCGATCACGCCGCTCCCGGTGCACAGATCCGCCGCGACGGCGCCGACGGCGTGGTTGCTGTTCTGGACCGCCTCGATCAGTAGGTCCGAATCATGTTGTGGCCGATAGACCTTGCCGTGGTCGAGAAGGTCACAGATCGTCGGCGTTGTGGAGGTGAACAGAGGTGCTGTCGTCGGGTCGTCCCGATCGGCGACCGAGGTCACGTCACCGACCCGGCTCGTCGTCGCGATAGAGCTCCTCGTAGTGCTGCTCCTCCTCGACGGTCACCTCGGGCTGCAGTGGATCCTGTTGAATCCGTGTATCTCCCGGCTGGCGTGCGGAGATGTAGCGGCTCGTACCGAGGAGCGCGATCGCGACGATGGCGACGATTGCTGCGCTCAGTCCCCACCAGGGGGCCGAGGAGTGGTCTCCCGCTGCCGAGCCAATCGCCAGGACGACGAGGACGACCGCGACTATCAGAATGAGATAGCCGGTGAAACCCATCGCCTTCAGCGCCTTGGCGTACGGTGCGGGGCGACGAGCGGTCTCTCCATCGCGCATGTGTCCGGTGTCCTTGTGCGTCGACGCGTCGGTGGCGCGACCGTTCTTGTTCTGACTCATCCGAAAATCCTTCCTCGGCCGTCGTCGACGAGCGCGCCCGAGACGGACGTCGCGCGCCGCTCACGTACGGATGTCCCGTGCACGACGACGACGTCGTCGACCTGTTGTGCACAATGCGCACAGCAATAGAGTGCTGATCCGATCGCGACACCGTGACCCATCACTCGACATCCGCAGTGCGCGCACAGCGGTGCCAGCGCGGTGATCGCGCACTCGAAGCTGTCGAAGGTGCCGTGGACGTCCCTGTCGTCTCGGTTGATCGTGATCGTCATGCTGTGGTCGTCGTCATTACCGCAGACGTCGCAGATGGCCATGGTCGCTCCGTTCTCCACCGACGGCGGATCAGGTCGGTCGGTTACCCGCACATGTGCGATCCAAACCCAGGGGATTGCGCTGGACCTCTCCGAACGAGCGACGTGCGATTGACCCACCGCCGCAGCGGGTACCGCCCCATCGTGACCAGAGCACAACGACTTCCGCGCTTCGACGGCGTCCGCCTGGTGGTGGAGCCCGGCCTTCCGGCATCGGCAGCGGATCAGGCCGAGAGCACGATCGAGAAGGTTCTCACCGACCGCACCCTCGACTACCGGGGTGTCACGGTCGCTCCGGAAACCACCTTGCAGATGCCTCCCCGGGACGATCTGGCCACCGGCGCCGTCACGGACGCGGTGGAGGACACCGATGCTGTCATCTTCGTCACGGAATCACCCAGGGTGCTTGGCAAACGTATCGTCGCCGTGGAGATCGACCACGAGAGATCAGCCGCCGTGATCTCCTCGCCCGCACTGGGGCTGTTCCCGGGTCGGGCGATGCCCCGTATCGTCACCGCGATCGTCGACCGGATGATGGGCGGACAAGCCGACCGCCTGCGGCGAGCACATACCTGGGAGCGGTCGGGGGACGGGTCCACCGAGTTTCTGTTCGACCGCGGGGTCCTGAGTCATCTGCGTGTCGTGGCGGGGATGGTGCGCGGCAATCGGCCGTGGCGCCTGATACCCACACTGACCGGTCTTACCGCGGCGGCAGCAGCGGCCGCGTCGTTCGGCGTGTTCTTCTCCACGATCTGGTCGATGGCGAATGCGTTGAGTCCGTGGCGGCTGGGACTGATCGCGGTCCTGTCCGTGGTGCTCACCTCCACTTGGCTGATCGTCAACAACCGGCTGTGGGAACACGGAAACGACAAATCGGCGTGGCGTATCCACATGTACAACACCGTGACCGCATGCACCGTCGTCTCGAGCGCCGTGGTTCTCTACGCCGGATTGTTCCTGGCCACGCTTGTCGCCGCGCTCGCGGTGATCGACTCCGAGTACATGGCGGGCGCCCTCGGTCATCCGGTCGGCATCACGAACTATGTGACCCTCGCGTGGCTGGCGACATCGATGGGCATGTTCGCAGGAGGAATCGGGTCGAGTGCGGACAGTTTCGACGATGTGCTGAGGGCGACGTATGGGTACCGTGAGCGGATGCGGCGTCGCACCGCCGACGAGGATCGTCGACGACTGGACGAGAGGTAGACCAACCGACGGGTTTCGACGAGCCGTCGCGCGGGTAAAGAATGGCGTGACAGCACGGTCGGGCACATGAGGAGTATCTGTGAGCGAGAACAGCGGAGCCACCGCCGAACGGCAGGTGATCGGGGAGTTGACCCACGCGGCCGAGGCGCCGGTCGAGCTCTCGGTGCCGGCTCGTTCCGACCGGTTGCCGATTGTTCGTTCGATGGTGGAGCGGACGCTGTTCATCGACGACTGGTCGGTCGATGATGTCGCCGACGTCAACCTCGGCATCGACGAGATCTGCTCGCAGTTGATCATGGTCGCCGCACCGGACACCCGGCTGTCGATCGCGCTGAACGTGGGCCCACAGGGCGCAGTGGTGCAGGTCGACGGAGTCGTCAGTCGCGAACTCGGGCTCGACACATCGGGATTCGGTTGGCGCGTCGTCGAGACCGTGACCGACGCGCAGACCGTTTCGTACTCCGATTCGGGCGGCGACCGACAGGTGACCGTGCATCTGGCCAAACACCGCGTCTGACCACACGGAAACCTGCCGGACAGGGTCGCCGAGCAGTCAGTGGTGCACCTGCTCGGCCATGGCTGCGCCGGCCTCGCCCACGGTGTCGAACACATGACACGACGCCGTGAGGCCACATACCTCGATCGGTCGCGTCACCATACGGCCGCCGACGACGGCCACCGGGATGTCATGGCTCTTCGCGTCATCACAGAAGCGCGACAGGATGGCCAGGCCCGACGCACTCAAGAAGTCGACAGCCGACAGGTCGAGGACCACACCTTCCGGCCTGCCGGACAAGACTCGATCGAGAGCAGCGGTGAAGTCGGCGGCCGACAGCATGTCGATGTCGCCGGAAAACCTCTGTACGCAGTACATTCTGCCCGCGGAGAGGTTGCGTCCGGCCTGCCGGACGACGGCGGGGACGTCTGCCGATCGATAGGAAACGTGAGCGTTCAAAGTCATGCGCGTGCCCGTTCTCTGTAGTCATCGAGTCAGACGGGACACGTGGGCAGTGCAGCCTCAGCTGGTCCCGTCCGCCTGCAGCTGCTGACTGAACCGCTGTCTCTCACCGTACGACTCCGGCCCTCGGTCTTCAAGGGATGTTTGATGCCGATCGGCGGCGGGTAGGTCGTAGTGTCGTTCGTGTAAACCTGTCGCTTGTGCGACCACGTCGTCGAATGACGAGCCGTCTTGTTCTCCGTTCCTCCAGGGAGGTGCTGATTGTCGTCTCCGTTGCCACAGAAGCCGCACGGCTCACGAGATGACGACTACGCAGACGTCGTGGGCACCTTGCAGGCCATGCGCGACGAGACAGATCCAGCAGTCAAGGCCGAGATCAGAGATGCAGCGGTCGAGCGGTGTCTGCCGCTTGCCGAGCATGTGGCGCGGCGATTCAGCGATCGCGGAGAGGCCTTCGACGACCTGTTGCAGGTCGCGCGCATCGGGGTGGTCAACGCGGTGGACCGGTTCGATCCGGAGCGTGGAGCAGGCTTCCTGTCGTTCGCGGTACCGACGGTCATGGGTGAGGTGCGCCGGCATTTTCGCGACACCATGTGGTCGATGCGAGTGCCTCGTCGCGCCAAGGAGACGTCCCTGAGCATTGGGAAGGCCAGTGACGAGTTGGTGCAGCGTCTCGGTCGCTCGCCGCGGCCGAGCGAGCTCGCCGACTACCTGGATCTGCCGGTGAGTGAGGTGATCGATGGACTCATGGCGCGGTCGGCGTACAACGCCAAGTCGATCGACGCCGAGCCGGACGACGATGAGGGACGCTCCATACGCGACACCCTCGGCGACGACGACGAACGTCTGCAGCGTGTCGACGAATTCGTCACGCTGCGACCGGCTTTGGAACGCCTTCCAGAACGCGAGCGGCGGATTCTGTCGTTGCGCTTCTTTCACGCCATGTCGCAGAGCGAGATCGCCACGGAGGTCGGTATCTCGCAGATGCACGTCTCCCGATTGCTGTCGCGGACGTTGACGGCGTTGCGTGATGAGCTGAGCACGGAGCCCGAGGAACAGGCGTGAGATCTCGTCGTGGCGCGATTGTGTGACAGCGGGCCGTGACCCCGCAGAGGGTCACGGCTTGAGGACGACCTTCACGGCCCCGTCGGCCTTCTTCTGGAAGATGTCGTAGGCGTGTGGCGCATCGTCGAGCGGGAGTTCGTGCGTGGCAAACGAATCCACACCGAGTGGGTCGTCGTCGTGCAGAAGGGGCATGATCGACGGAACCCACTTCTTCACGTTCGCCTGCCCCATCCGCAACTGGATCTGCTTGTCGAAGAGTGTCAGCATCGGGATGGGGTCGGCGGTGCCGCCATAGACCCCGCTCAGGGAGATCGTTCCGCCCCGACGCACGATGTCGATCGCGGAATAGAAGGCCGCGAGCCGATCGACACCGGCTTGCTGCATCAGGGGCTCGGCCACCGCGTCCGGAAGAAGCCCGACCGCCTGTTGCATGAACTTGTTGATCGGTGAGCCGTGAGCCTCCATGCCGACCGCGTCGATCACTGCGTCGGTGCCGCGACCGTTGGTTCGATCGCGGATGACGTCACCGAGGTCGTCGACCTCATCGAAGTTGATCGTCGGGATACCACGTGCGTCCAGACGCGTGAGTCGTTCCGGTACCCGATCGACGGCGATGACGTCGGCGCCCTGGTATGCGGCGATACGGGCTGCCATGTCGCCGATCGGTCCGAGGCCGAGCACGGTCACAGACCCGCCGGGAGGGATGTCGGCGTAGGCGACCGCCTGCCATGCCGTCGGCAGGACGTCCGACAAGTAGACGTAGCGGGAATCCGGGGCCTCACCGGGAACCTTGATGTGAGTGAACTGGGCCTGGGGCACCCGAAGGTATTCGGCCTGACCGCCGGGCACCGACCCGTACAACTTCGAATAACCGAACAGCGCTGCACCCATGCCCTGCTCGCGAACCTGGGTTGTCTCGCACTGGGTGTAGAGCTCCTGGCCGCACATGTGGCATGCGCCGCACGAGATCTGGAAGGGGATCACGACGCGGTCACCGACAGCCAGATGTCCGGCGTCACTGCCCACTTCCTCGACGATGCCCATGGGTTCGTGACCGAGGATGTCGCCGGGCGACATGAACGCGCCGAGCACTTCGTACAGGTGCAGATCCGATCCGCAGATGTTCGTCGACGTCACCTTGATGATGGCGTCCGTCGGCTCCTCGATCTTCGGATCGGGAACGTTCTCGACCGTCACGTCTCGTTTGCCCTGCCAGGTGACTGCGCGCATGTGGTCCTCCTCCGCGGGTGAGCCCGCTAGATCCGTATTCGGGGCGTGCCCGGTGGACGCCGGCGTCAAACCTCGCTCACCGTCGCGGGCGTCGATCGGAACGGCCATGACAGGGCCGAGTCGATGAGAGACAATCCAGTGGTGTCCGAGACGAGCGGGAAAGAGCAGGGGTACCGGCCGGCAGGAATCAACACCGACCAGCATGAGCATGGTGTGCACGGGCAGATCGCCCGCCTCGCGCGCCGCCTGCATGGGACAGCTGGGGCCGCCGGTGTCTCTGATCCGATGGTGGTCCTGTCCGAGGTGACCCGAACGGCGGTCGACGTGTTGCCGGGAGTCGATCACGCGGGGATCACCCTGGTCCGCCGGGCCGCCCGCGGTGATCGCCCGGCGGCGTTGGAATCGACGGCCGCGACCGGTCCGATACCCGAACTCGTGGACAAACTGCAGCACGACTGCGGCGAGGGACCGTGCTTCGATGCGGTGTGGATGCATCAGACCAATCGAATCGACGACCTCTGGACGGAAACCAGGTGGCCGCGTTTCGTGTCCGCGGTGCGCGGGTCCACAGCAGTGCGGTCGGTGTTGTCCATCCAGTTGTTCGTGACCGATCAGGAACTCGGTGCGCTGAACCTGTATTCGGACGAGGTGTCGGTTTTCGATGCCGTCGCCGAGGATCTGGCGACCAATCTCGCCACGCATGCGGCGATCGCGCTGTCGACTGCGCGCCGCAGTGATCAGTTTCGCAGTGCGCTCGCCTCGCGCGACATCCTCGGCCAGGCCAAGGGCATCCTGATGGAGCGGTACGGCATCGACGCCCTCGCTGCATTCGACCTGCTCCGCCGCCTGTCGCAGGAGACCAACACCCCGGTCACGGAACTCGCTCACAAGCTCGTCGAGGTCGACGACGCGACGTGAGGTCGCGTCGCGTTTGCCGGGTGTGAGGCCCGGGTAGTCCCGGCCCCATGAGCGATGAGCAGCAGCACGCGCCCGAGACCATCGAGTATCCCGGCCGTACCGCGGAGATGCCCGATGAGCCGCGTGACGAGATGCGTGCCTATCGAGGGGCGAGATCTGTTGTCGGGGAAGGTGGCACTCGTGACCGGTGGCGATTCCGGCATCGGGCGTGCGGTCGCCGTCGCGTTCGCCAAGGAAGGGGCCGACGTCGCCATCGCCTACCTCGAGGAGTCCGACGATGCGCACCGCACTGCCGAGTTGATCGAGGCCGAAGGGCGCAGGGCGAGAACATATAGCGGCGACCTTGCCGACGCTGCGCACTGCATCGATGTAGTCGGGCGGACGGTCTCGGATCTGGGTGCGCTCGACATTCTGGTCAACAACGTGGCCTTCCAGAATCCGGTCGATGACTTCATGGAACTCGAGCCCGAGCAGTGGCGCCGGACGTTCGATGTCAACATCGACAGCTTCTTCCACACCACCCGTGCTGCCGTCCCGCACCTGACCGGCGGGGGCGCCATTGTCAACACCGGATCGATCAACGGTCTGCGGGGCAACAAACAACTCATCGACTACTCGGCGACCAAGGGCGCGGTGACCGCACTGACGTACTCACTCGCACAAGCCTTGCTGGAGAGGCGAATCCGCGTCAACTGTGTTGCTCCGGGACCGGTGTGGACGCCACTCATCCCGGCGACCATGCCCGCGGACAAGGTCGCCGACTTCGGCGCGCAAGTGCCTTTCGGCCGCGCAGCGCAGCCGGATGAGATCGCCCCGTCCTACGTGTTCTTCGCCGCCGATCAGCTGTCGTCGTACTACTCGGGCGAGGTCCTCGCACCCATTGGCGGCGAGACCCTGCCCGGCTGACACTCACTCGTAGGCCGGATAGCTGTTGTCGGACAACAGACGTGCGAGGTGGGCTGCGTTGCGCGCGGCGGCATTCGTGGCATCGGCCACGGCGCTGGGAACGGTGTCGAGGTCTTTGAAGTCGCGACCACCCATCGCCTCGTCGTTCCAGTAGGTGCTGCCCTGCGCCGGCACGCTGAAGCCGATGTCGTTCAGCGCCCCGAAGACGTCCGCGATGATCTTGTGTGCGCCGTCCTCGTTGCCGACGACCGCGCACATCGCCACCTTGCCGAGCATGCTGGGACGTCCTGCATCATCGGTTTGGGAGATCTCGGCGTCGAGACGCTCGAGGACCCGATGGGCGACGCTCGACATCTGTCCCAGCCATGTCGGCGTCGACAGGAGCAGGATGTCTGCGTCGAGTACACGCTCCACGATGTCGGGCCACGCGTCGCCGTCGCCCATGTTCCGCTCGACTCCGGGGAATATGTCGTGATCGACCGCACGGATCATGCTTCCGCGAACGCCCTGGGTGGAGAGCGCGTCGAGCGTTTGCCGCGCGATCAGTTCGCTGCTCGACGGGCCGGGTGACGGCTTGAGAGTGCAGGTGATGGCAAGTGCTGAGGGCATGGTGTCCGGATACCCCGCTGAGGTGACGGGAAACGGTCAGGCGGTGTGTCGTTCCGCCAGCATGGTGAGGCGTCGCAGACATTCGTCGAGTCGCGGCGCCATTGCCGTCTGCTGGACGACCGGCGGTATCCAGCGCAACGGGGCGGTCTCCACGAATTCCTCCATCGTGACGAGCGTGCCCTCGTCGTCCTTCTCGATGGTCAGCACGATGCGCGCCTTGCCGAACGGCCATGCCGCCGCGGACAGCTCCAGTAGACCGGCCTTGGACTGCAGAGAAACTGTCTCGTCGTCGAGCAGCACCGGCCAGAGGCCCACGGAATGATGGATTCGGGTGCCGGCCTGCGGCCAGTCCGGATCGACGTCCCGGATACGTGAGCTACCCACGACCCACGATCCGTAGAGCCAGCCATCAGACAACACCGACCAGACCTGAGCCGGTGTCGCATCGGTACGTCGGGTGACCTTGTTCATTGTTCTCCTGTCTCACCGCATCAGGTGATGCAGTGTCTTTCGGGTGAGGTATCGGCGCGGTAGTCCCCGGACGCCTGCTGATCCGAGCGCCGCGCGTGCGGCGTTGGTGCCGCACGCACCGTGGACACCGCCGCCGGGATGGGCGGCTGCGCTCGCCAGGAAGAGTCCGTCGATGGGTGTGCGGGCACCGCCCAGGCCGGGAGTGGGGCGAAAGATCAGCTGCTGGAACAGTTGTGCCGTGCCGCCGTTGACGGCTCCGCCGACCAGGTTGGCATCGGACGCTTGTAACTCAGTGGGTGTCTGCACCTGTCGGTCGACGATGCTTGCTCCGAATCCCGGTGCGTACTCCTCCATCACGCGGTCCATCCGGTCGGCGAGAATTTCGGCGGACCGGTCGTCGACCGTGTTGCGGGGGAGATGGCTGTAGGACCAGGCGCTCTCGGTGCCGTCGGGGGACCGTGTCGGGTCGGCGGTCGTCATCTGGCCGAACAAGAGGAACGGATGTTCGGGAATCGTCCCGGTCTCGATGTCGGCCGTGGCGCGGGTGACGTCGGCGAAACCCGCACCGACGTGGACGGTCCCCGCGCCGGCGAGATTGCGACTGTTCCAGCCGATCTTGCTGTCGAGCGCATAGTTGATCTTCACGACCGGCGTGTCCCATTCGAAGGCCTCGAGGTCGGTCAGAAGGCGAGCGGGCACGTCCGACGGCGACAGCAGGCGGGAGTAGAGCGCCGGCGCGGAAACATTGGCGAGGACGGCGCGTCGGGCACGCCATCGGCGACCGTCCCGGGCCGTCACACCCGTCGCGCGTCCGCCCGTCACCTCGATGTGTTCGACCGGACTGTCGACGACCACACGCGCACCGGCGGTTTCACACCGGCGCCGCAGAGCCGCGGACAGTTGACCGGAACCTCCGACCGGTACCGGGAAGCCCGAATCCTGCGCCAGCATGGTCAGCAGATAGCCCATCACGCCGCTGCCGGGAGCGTCGAGCGGGATGTCGGCGTGCAATGCGTTGCCCAGGATCAGCAGTCGTGCCTGATCACTGCGGAACAGTTCCCGGACCATCTGACCGGCTGGGAGCACGAGAAATCGAACCAACCGCAACGCGGCGGGGGTGCCGACGGCCCGCAGGAGACCGATGACGCCGGCGATGGGCGGGAACGGCCGAAAGAGCAAGCCCAACAGGGCGGAGCGGATCTCATGCCACTGCTCGACGAGTTCGA
The DNA here is from genome assembly GCF_003797825.1 of Gordonia sp. OPL2. GTDB lineage: Bacteria > Actinomycetota > Actinomycetes > Mycobacteriales > Mycobacteriaceae > Gordonia. Next base: position 21,659 of record NZ_RKME01000022.1, on the reverse strand, counting down.
GCCACGCCCGGCCGTCTCGCGGATCGTACGAGGCCAGGTGGTCCGCGGTCGCTGCGACCTCGGGATGGACGACCGCGGCATGCCGATCTTCGGGACCGTTCGGGTGTCCGAAAGCCAGCGGCGCTCTGCTCCACCGCAATCCGTGAGAGGTCAGATCGAGATCGTCGAAACCGGGTGACGCGACGGCCAAGGGGTAGAACGCACTGAAGAGGTCGGTGATGTACCCCGGCGTGTGCTCGGTGCTGCGGACCGCGCCGCCGACCTCGGACTGTGCCTCGAGGACGACGACATCCCATCCGGCGTCGGCAAGCCGAGCCGCCGCAATCAGGCCGTGGTGACCTGCTCCGACCACCACGGCATCCGCGGTCTCCATCCACACCTCTTCCCTCAGTGTCTGCTCCGTCGATGTCTGCGTTGTCGATGTCTGCTGGAGATGTAGCAGTGCCGAGGTGTGTACCCACACTCGCGAGTGGTAATCGTGCGTGGGCGTGGCCCGTGTCGGGTATCACCGGCCGATGACCGCTCTGATGTGGCACCCGCGCGTCACGGACCGACGACTGCGCGATCTCTGCGCGGATCGGCCGGTGGTGATCACCGGGGCCGGCTCAGGAATGGGACGGGAACTGGCGTGCCGGCTCGCCCGATGCGGGGCTGTTCTGGAACTCAGTGATGTCGATGGCGCGGGCCTCGAGTCGACCGCCGCGCTGTGCCGACGGCCCGGCACATCGGTCCGGACACACCGTGTCGACGTCGTCGACATGCAGGCGGTGCGCGATCATGCCGACGACGTCGTCGCCCGCCGCGGCCCGCCGTCTCTGGTGGTCAACAATGCCGGGATCACCATGGTGGCGGGCATTCTCGACGAGGACGACGAGTACAGCCGTCGTGTGATGTCGGTGAATTTCACCGGGATGGTGAACGGTACCCGGGCGTTCCTGCCGTACCTGAGACGCGCCGGTGGTGGGCACATCGTGAACATGTCCAGTGCCTTCGGTCTTCTCGGCTCTCCCGCTCAGGCGAGCTACTGTGCGTCGAAGTTCGCCGTTCGCGGGTTCACCCAGACCGTGCAGGACGAACTCCGCGCCGCGAAGTCGGGCGTGGGTGTTCACGTCGTCTACCCGGGGGCCGTCCACACCCCGATCGCCCGAACCGCCCGCTACATGGATCCCGGGGTCCGCGACTACGTCACCCACGGATTCGATCGTCGTCTGCCGGGCACCAGGCCCGCGGCGGCCGCGGTCGCGATTCTGGCCGGAGTGCTCGCCGGCCGTGATCGGATACTGGTCGGGATCGACGCGAGGGCGATCGACATCATCGCGCGCGTCTTCGCAGGTGAGGTGCTGCGTCCGCTCGGAATCCTCGAACGGCCGGTGTTCGGTCCGGTGGTGGGACGTCGCGATGGGTGACCCGTCTCGTGCGGGCCGCGTGCAGGAGTCAGGTGTCGGTGCCCGGCAGCGGCCGCGTCGCCGGCCCCTCGAGTACTTCTCCGGTATGGGCGAATCGGGACCCGTGAAGTGGGCAGTCCCAGCTCTGCTCGGCATCGTTCCACCGGAGTACGCCGTACAGGTGGGTGCAGATCGGTGTCACCGTCGTCGTCGTACCCTGCACACGGCAGATCCCGCGCGGAGTGAGTCCGGCGTGCCCGACGGAACCCTGCCCCTCGCTTGGCGACTGATCGGGTGATCCGAGCAAGGCGAGATAACCCCCGACGAGGTGGGTCGCGACGGACAGATTCGTGGTCGCCGCGGACGCTGCGGATGCGATCTCGGATGTTCGCCAGGTGTCGAAGCTCCGTGCCCATTCCTGACGGGAACCGAGGAGGCGTCCGGTCATCGCGAGGGCCGCGGCCACCCCGTTGGTGAGACCCCACTTGGCGAATCCCGTGGCGACCTGGACGGTGTCGATGCCGGGCAGCAGAGACCCGACGTACGGCATCTCGTCGATCGAGCGGTAGTCCTGTGCCGACCATCGTGCTACCAGCCGAGCAGAGGGAAAGTGTTGTCCGGTCCATCTCATCAGGTCCCCGACGTGCTCGGCTTCGGAGGCGGCCCGTCCGACATCGTGACCGAATCCGCCTACGAGAAGCAAAGTTTCGTCCGGAGCGCCCGGACGGGGCGCGGTCCTCAGCGATACGGACGGATCGTCGGCGGACAGATACATGTCGCGGGGGATCTCGCCGGGCACGCTGAATGCGGCGGCGTAGGACCGTTGCGCATGGAGTCGGGCGAAGAAACCGCCGCGGTCGAGAAATGGTGTACCGGTGGCGATCACCACGGACTCGGCGGTGATCGAGCCGGCGTCGGTCTGCACGGTGTGGCCATGTCGTGAGTGCCGAAGCCCGCGCACGCGCACTCCTTCGTGGAGTTCGCCTCCGTGCTCGCGGAGGTCCTCGGCCAGGGCGCGGAGCACGGTCATCGGGTCGATCTGCAGCTGATCCACCAGGCGTATCGCGGCCGATGTCGGGAAAGGCAGCTCCGGACAATCGAATTCCTCGACGTCGATCCCGGCCTCGCGGCACGCGCGATGCTCGTCGGCGACACGTCGCGCTCCCGAGTCGGTCGTCGCGAAGGTCACTGCGTCCCGCTCCTCGATCTGCACTCCGCGCTCGCGGCAATAATGCGTCAACCACCCGAGACCTTCGCGGTTCGCCTCCACGTAGTCGTGAAGGGTCCGGCTGCTGTGCTTGCGCCGGATCGAGGACAGCCGCGTACCTTGCAGCAGCGAAAGTTTCCCGGTGGTGTGGCCGGTGGCGCCCGCGCCGATGTGCCGCGCTTCCACCACCGCCACGGACCGGCCCGCACGGGCCAGCAGGAGGGCGGCGGTCAGGCCGGTGATCCCACCGCCGACGACGACGTCGTCGTACCGGCGCTCGTCGAGGCCGTCCGGCACCGTGACCAGGCGCCGCACGCCGGCCGGGTCTGCGGTATCGAGCCAAAGCGTCTCCATCGGATTCGCTTTCCCGGCTGGTCGGCCGCTCAAACCGGCGGGATCGGATCGGTCGATGTGTTTGGCGGGCCCGGATTCGTGGGTACGACGAGTCGACCTACGACGAGCCGTCTACCGGTAGCAGGACGTGACATGCCATCGCCACACGATGTTTCCGTGCAGATCGACGTGACTGCCGAATCCTCTCGGCTGCCCCTGGTCCGCAGGACGCTCGCCGTCGTCCTGGACGGTGCGGGGCTCGACGGCGATACCGCCACCGACCTGACCCTGGCGACCGACGCCATCGCCGAACTCGTCGTGTCGTGCTCGGCGCACACCGCGCGACTGACATGTTCGGTCACCACCCACGTGCAGTGCACCGACGTGCTCGTCGTCGGGTATCTCGCCGACGAGCTCCCGCTACCCACCGACGGCTTCGCCTGGCACCTGATCGAGGCGATCACCGAGCGTGTGTCGGTGACGACGGGGGATCAGGGTCGCGTCGAGGTGTGGTGCCGGAAGAACCACCCGCGCGCAGCATGAACGGCACGCGACACCGGTCTTCACCGTGACGGGCCGATCACGCACCGCCGCGACGCCTCGCGCGCGACCTGTGGCAATCTGAGTCGCGAGTCACGGAGGGGTGGATCATGGCGAAGAGCGGATGGGGGCCGGCACAGGCGCCGCGGATGAACGACGCGACCGTGGTCGTCACCGGCGCCAATTCGGGGATCGGACTGGCGACGGTCCGACACCTCGCTCGACTCGATGCGCAGGTGGTGATGGCGTGCCGCAATGCGGGTGCGGCCGATCGTGCCCGCGCGGACGTCCTCGATTCCGTCCCGAACGCGCGTGTGGACATCGTGCAGCTCGATCTCAGCGACCTCGCTTCCGTCCGCAAGGGCGCCGACGAGATCGCCGACTCCTACCCGGTGATCGACGTCCTCATCAACAACGCCGGGGTGATGGCCGGTCGTCACCAACTGACCGCCGACGGCTTCGAGATGGACTTCGGGACGAACTTCCTCGGCCACTACGCCCTCACGGGACTGCTGCTCGAGCCGCTCCTGGCCGCGCGGTCGGCTCGCGTCGTGACCGTCGGCAGCAACGCGCATCGGGCGGGGGCCGTCGACTTCGATGACCTCGGACTCGACACCTCGTTCACGACGTCGAAGGCCTACGCGCGCGCCAAGTTCGCCCAACTAGTGTTCGCCGTCGAATTCCAGCGGCGGCTCTCGGCCGCGGGCCTGAGCTCACCGATTTCCGTCGCCGCCCACCCGGGCGCCACTCACAGCGGTGTCATGCGTGATTCGGGCGCGGTGATGTCATGGCTGTTCACCACGCCATCGCTGCATTGGATTCGACGCACCTTCATCATGGAGGGGCCAGAGGGTGCGCTCCCGTCGCTACGAGCGGCGACCGATCCGAGCGTCATCGGCGGTCAGTACTACGGGCCGTCGGGGCCGATGCAGTTCACCGGCCCGCCCGCGCTTGCCCTGCCCAGTCCGCGTGTCGTCGAACCCGAACTGGGACAACGGCTGTGGGAGACGGCGGAGGAACTCACCGGCATTCGCTATCCCTTCACCCGCACTCCGCAGGCGTAGCGGAAACCGTCTCTCCACGCCGATATCGGCTCCGTCTGCGGGCGGGTGGTGAGGTGGGGTGCGGGAGCGGCTCGGCGTGGCTAGGGGACCTCGACCGCATTCAGCATCGCCAGTTTCTCGTGACTTTCGCTCCCGGGAGTGGCGGTGTACACCAGCAGGCATTGGGTGCCGTCGGGGTCGAGGAGTGTCTGGCAGAAGACCTCGATGAGGCCGAGTTCGGGATGCAGCAGTCGCTTCCGACGGTCGGCCAGGCTGGTCGCGACATCGTGGCGACGCCACAGTTCGGCGAACTCGGCGCTTTCGGAGAGCAGGACATCCGCGACCTCCGCGGCACGTGAGTCGGGTCCCTCGCGGGTCACCGCCGCCCGCAAGCGCGCGGTGTGCGCGCGGGCGTGATGGTCGTGATCCTCGGCCGGAAAGCGTTGTCGGGTGACCGGATCGGTGAACCAGCGGTAGGCGATGCTGCGGCGGAACCCGGCGAAGTGGGTCTCGTCGCCGACCAGTGCCACGCCCGGGGCGGTCTGCAGCAGGGTCTCGCCGGCACTGTTCACGACCATCGCCGGGGTGTCGGCGAGGCGGTCGACGATACGCATCATGCCCGGCCCGACGTGGTCGGGGACCGAACGGCGCCCCGGGGCGTTGTGCCCACCGAGGCGGAACAGGTGGTCGCGTTCGTCGAGGGTGAGGTGGAGCGCACGCGCCATCGCCGCCAGCATCTGCTCCGACGGCTGCGGTCCGCGCTGCTGTTCCAGGCGGCCGTAGTAGTCGGTCGACATGCCCACGAGCATGGCCACCTCTTCGCGACGCAGGCCGCGGGTGCGTCGTCGTGAGCCGAGCGGCAACCCCACATCGGCGGGTTGCAGCGCCTCACGTCGATTGCGGAGGAACTCGGCCAACCCGGCCCGGTCGATCGCCATGCGGACGTCCCTGTCGTGTCGTTCGGTTGCTCTCACCACTTTGGCCTATCGGTACACCCGCAACCAGGGATCGCCGGTCCCCGGATCCACGCGGCCTTGTCGACCTCGCGCGTCGGGGGTGGACTGGATCGTGACAGCCGGGACGACCGGCGGACGGCACCGTTCGACGGACGGCGAGCCGACGGAATCACGAAACGAGGAGACCATGCGCATCAGCGGGAACACCATCTTCATCCCCGGGGCGACGTCGGGCATCGGACTGGGTCTGGCCCGTCGGCTCCACGACGCCGGCAATCGCGTCATCGTCGGCGGGCGTCGAACAGAGCTGCTCGACGAGATCCGGGACGCACATCCCGGCATCGAGACCGTCCGCATCGACACCTCAGACGCCGACGACGTGGCCCGGGTGTCCGCGGACGTTCAGCAGCGTTTCCCCGAGACGAACGTGCTGATCGCGATGGCCGGCATCATGCGCGGCGAGGATCTGCGCCGCCCGGACTTCCTGGCGACGGCGGTCGCCGAGGTCGAGACCAACATCCTCGGCCCGCTGCGTCTTGTCGCGGCGTTCGGCGAGTTCCTCGAGGCTCAGCCGGAGGCGACGATCGTGACGGTGTCGTCGGGGCTGGCGTTCACCCCGATGGCCGGCACCCCGACCTACAGCGCGACGAAAGCAGCGATCCACTCGTTCACCGACAGCCTGCGTCTGCAACTGGCCGACACCTCGGTGAACGTCCTCGAGCTCGTCCCGCCGGCGGTGCAGACCGACCTCACCCCGGGTCAGGCCGACGCCGACTGGGCGATGCCGCTCGACGACTTCTGCGACGAGGTCATGGCACTGCTGCCGACAGCAACCGACGAGGTCCTCGTCGAACGGGTCAAGCCCTTGCGGTTCTCGGAGGTGCAGGGCACCCGCGCCGACCTGATGGCGGCACTCGCGCGTCAGGTCGCCTGACCACCCCCGCTCCCGCCCACCTCGTCGACCGTGTCCAGAATTTCGCCGACCGTGCCCACCGCGGGCACGCTCGGTGAAATTCAGGGCACGGTCGGCGGTTGTCGGGATGTGGCCGATGGTGCCCACGGCCGGATGATCGGCGGTTCGGCATGCCACACGCCGGGGGTGACTCGGGGTTGGGCCGATCGCGGCGCCGACGACGCGCGACGACGCGCGACGGCGGGTGTCAGTCGCCGCAGGGTTCCGCGGTCAGATCGTCGATCCCGTTGCCCATGCAGGCGGCGGTCGCGGGACCGGTTCCGGCGAGTGCGATCCCGGTGGCTGCGGCGACGGATGCGAGGACGGCAATGATCTTTCGTGTCATCGGAGGTGTCTTTCGTTGCGGCGCTGTCACCGAGGCGCAGCGCCAAGCGGATGGGACGCGGGACATCTACCACCGACCCGGGCAGCCGTTGCCCGTAGAAGTGTCGCGCCTCCATCCTTGCGCCGTCACCCCGTCTGCGCAGCGAATTCGCGGATCAGCCTGCGCCCGAATCTCCTATGACGTCGACGCCAACGCATCCGCTGCCCGCACGAACGCCAGATGCGACAACGCCTGCGGCGTGTTGCCGGCCTGACGGCCCTCGGTCACGTCGTACTCCTCGGCGAACAGTCCCAGATCGTTGGCGGTGGCGCAGGCCCGCGTCATCAGTTCGTCGGCGTCGTCGCGCCGACCGCTCAGCGCATACTGCGTCACCATCCAGAATGTGCACGCCAGGAACGGATGTTCGTCGCCGGCGAGCCCGTCGACGCCGGTGGTGGTGCGATAGCGGTGGACCAGTCCTCCCCGCATGAGGGTGGCCTCGATCTCGGCCACCGTGGCCAGCATCCGCGGATCGTCGTAGGCGCAGAAACCGACCTGGGGAAGGATCAGCAGCGACGCGTCCACCTCGGTGGTCCCGGCGTACTGGACGAATCGGCCGGACTGGGGATCCACGCCGTTCTCGTCGATCTCGGCGCGCACGCGGTCGCGCAGCTCCCGCCAGTGATCGGGCGAGCCGTCCAGTCCGTAGACCTCGCAGCCGCGGACCCCGCGATCGAACGCCGCCCAGATCATCGCGCGGGAATGGGTGAACATCCGGGGTTCGCCCCGCATCTCCCAGATCCCGTTGTCCGGTCGTTCCAGATTCGCCTCGACCTGCTCGATCAACGCCTTCTGCAGGGACCACGAGATCGGCAGCTCGGTCAGCCCGGCGGCGCGCGCGGCCTCGAGGCCGCACAGCGTCTCACCGATGACGTCACCCTGATACTGATCCACCGCGCCGTTGCCGATGCGGACCGGCGCCGCCCCCTGATAGCCGGGGAGATGCGGGAGTTCACGCTCCTCGAGGTCGCGCTCGCCGGCGATTCCGTACATGATCTGGATCTCGCGGGTGTTCCCGGCGATGGCACGCATCAGCCACATCCGCCAGTGTTCGGCGACATGGAGGAAGCCGTGATTGACCAACGCCTCCAGGGTGAGTGATGCGTCCCGCAGCCACACGTAGCGGTAATCCCAGTTGCGCGCGCCGCCGAACTGCTCCGGCAACGACGTCGTGGCCGCGGCGACGATGCCCCCGGTGTCGAGATTGCTCAACGCGCGCAACGTGATCAGCGATCGCACCACCTGCTCGTGATGCGGTCCGGTGTGATCGATGCGTCCGGCCCAGTGCGTCCACCAGTCGTGGGTGTGGGTCAACGCTGAGCCCACGTCGAGCGGCTCGGGTTCGGGCCGGTAGGAGTGATACCAGGTGAGTGTGAGGTCGACGGTGACATCCGGTTCGACGGTGAAGAATCCCCGATGCACATTCCCGTCCGCGTGCAGTGCCACACCACGGACGATGACGGCGTCGGGTCCTGCGATCGCGCGCAGCGCGGGACCTTCGTCGGTGCCCGCCTGCATCACCCAGGGCACCGCGCGTGCGTAGTCGAACCGCATGCGCAGATCGGTCTCGAACTCCACATGTCCGGAGATGCCGGTGACGCGCCGCACCAGGTCGACCCGGCCGCCGTCGATCGGCATGAACTCACGGACCTCGGCGACACCGGTCGCCGTCTCCCACCGCGTCACCAGGATGAGGGTGTCCTCGTCGTAGCGACGCGTCGACGTGGCCTGCGGGTCCCGAGGGGCGAGCGCCCAGCGACCGTGTTCCTCACTGCCCAGGAGGGCGGCGAAGACCGACGGCGAATCGAAGCGTGGTGTGCAGAACCAGTCGACCTCACCGTCGGAAGAGATCAGTGCTCCGGTGCGGCAGTCGCCGACCAGTCCGTAGTCCTCGATACTCGCGCGCATGACATCGATTGTCACGGCTCGGTGTGACGTTGTGGTGAAGTGCTGTCGCGACACGCCCATCGGGAGTTAGCGTCGGGCATGGCCGAGACCACTCTCTTCATCCTGGGCGCGACGGGCGATCTGACATCGCGGTTGCTCCTACCTGCGCTCGAGCAACTCCTGACGCTCGAACCCGACCGCGGTGTGCGGCTGGTCGGTGTGGGTCGGCGGGACGTCGGCGACGACGCGTGGCGGGCGCGCGTCCGGGAGGCGTTCGGCGACGACGCATCCGACGCCGCCACCTCGCTGGCAGAGCAGACGACCTTCCTGCAGGCCGACATCTCGTCTGCCGACGGGTTGCGGTCGATCTTCGATGCCGCCGACGGGCGACCGGTCCTGTATTTCGCCGTGCCGCCCGCCATCGCGCAGGAGTCGTGCGAGGCGATGACCGGTGTCGACGTCCCCGACGGCACGATCCTCGCCCTGGAGAAGCCGTTCGGCACCGATCAGGAGAGCGCGCACGAGTTCAACGAGACGTTGGCTCGGCTGGTGCCCGAGAACCAGGTGTTCCGGGTGGATCACTTTCTCGGACAGTCGATCCTCCTCGACCTGATCGGCGTGCGGTTCGCCAACCGCGTGTTCGAGCCGGTGTGGTCGGCCGAGCACATCGAATCCGTCCTCATCCGCTACGACGAGACGCTCGGACTCGAAGGTCGCGCCGGCTATTACGACAAGGCGGGCGCCTTCGTCGACATGCTGCAGAGCCATCTGCTTGAACTCATGTCGGTGGTGGCGATGGATTCGCCGGCCTCCCTGGGTGAACGTGATCTGCGGGACGCGACGGCAGCGGCCCTGCGGGCGACCCGCGTGTACGGCGGTGATCCGGTGCAGTCGTCGCGGCGTGCCCGGTACACGGCCGGCGACGTCGACGGCCACCACATGCCGTCGTACGTCGACGAGGACGGAGTCGACCCGTCGCGCAACACCGAGACACTCGCCGAGGCAACCTTCGAGGTGTGTACGGGCCGATGGGCCGGGGTGCCGTTCACGCTGCGCTCGGGCAAGGCGATCGAACCCGCCGTGAAGGAGATCGCACTCACCTTCCGCCCGGTCCGTCATCTCCCCGAACAGTTCCACGGCGACATCGCGCCCAACGTGCTGCGCTTCGCCTTCGGCCCGGACACCATGACGCTGGAGCTGAACGTCCACGACGGTGCTCATCCGTTCGACCTCAAGACCACCCATCTGAACGCTGATCTCGGGCAGGGTTCGATTCACGCCTACGCCGAGGTGTTGTCCGGGATTCTCGACGGCGACGCCACTCTCGCCGTGCGGGGCGACACGGCCGAACAGTGCTGGCGCATCGTCGATCCCATCCTGGATGCCTGGAAGTCGAATCGGGTTCCGCTCGACGAGTATGCCGCCGGGACAATCGGTCCGGACTCCTGGCCGACCCCGTGACCCGGTTCGAGCCCCGGACCGACGCGGCCGTCATCGACGACCTCCGACGACGACTGCGTGCGACACGGTGGCCCGACATGACCGACGACGCCGGCTGGGGCCTCGGTGTCGACGTCGACTACCTGCGTGAACTCGTCGACTACTGGATCGACGACTTCGACTGGCAGGCCTCGGAAGACTCGATCTGCGCGCTACCCCATCGACGAATCATCATCCGGGGTCTGGGTATTCATGTCATCCACAGGACCGCCGTTCCCGGTGCACGCCCTGCGGTTCCGTTGCTCCTGAATCACGGGTGGCCCGACTCGTCCTGGCGCTACCTGAAAGTGCTCCCGCTGCTGGCAGATCCGGGCACCCACGGCGGGGACCCCGACGACGCGTTCGACGTGATCGTCCCCGATATGCCCGGATTCGGCCACTCCGAACGGCCGACCCGCCTCATCGACTCGCGAGATGTCGCCGGACTGTGGGGCGAGCTGATGACCGAACTCGGCTATGAGCGCTTCCTGACCGCCGGCGGCGACATGGGCAGTCATGTCAGCAGATTCCTCGCACTCGATCACCCCGACCGTGTCGTCGCCGTGCACCGTATGGACGCCGGTCTGCCCCGATACACCGGTGACCCGGCCGACCTCACCGACGACGAGCGCGCATGGTTGCGCACCGGCGCGAACTGGGCTCGGGCGGAAGGGGGTTACGCCGCGATGCACAGCACCAAACCGCAGACGGCGGCCGTCGGACTCACCGACTCGCCGGCCGGCCTCGCGGCATGGATCGTCGAGAAGCTGCGCAGTTGGAGCGATTGCGGCGGTGACATCGAGAGCGCGTTCACCAAGGACGACATCCTCGCACTGGTGACCCAGTACTGGGTCACCGAGACCATCGGATCGTCGATGCGGATGTACCGCGCGAACGCGATGATCCCGCCGGAGCAGTACACCCGCCGCGTCGAGGTGCCGTCGGGATTCTCCCTGTTCGGGGGCGACGTCCTCCGTCCACCCCGGGCATGGCTCGAACGCACCGCGAACGTCGTCAGCGTCACCGAACCCGCACGTGGCGGACATTTCGCACCGTATGAGCAACCGGAGTCCTACGCCGAGGAGTTGCGAACGTTCTTCCGCCCGTTTCGTTCACACTTTCGGTGACGACGGCCTCGGTCCGACGGTCTCGAGATGGCAACGGCGCCACAACATATCCGCACCAGGCCTCGCTAGTTCCCGCCGGCGTCGATAGTGTCCTCCGGCAAGGGGGCCAGTCACAAGGAGAAGCTATGCGTCGTCATGTCCTCGTCCGGTGGGCCGTGTCCCTGATCGCCCTGTGCGCCATCGCCGGCATGGTGCCCGCGGTGGCCGACGCGCAGCCTCGACCCGGTGCCGTGCAGGTCGTCGGCGTGGCCAAGGGCGTCGGCTACTCCATCAAGGTCACCGGCCGCGACATCGCCTACACCGTCACCAACGTGCCCCGGGTGAATGTGCTGATTCCCGGAGCGTGCACCACCGCCGTCATCGACGCGGTCAAGGCCGCCCCGATCGTCGGGCCCGACATCATCGCGCTGGTCCAGGGGCAGAGCGTGGACGTGGTCAAGCTGCTCACCGAACTCAACGACGCGAAGGCCGTCGCGGCCACGGATCTGGCGAAGTTCGCCGACAAGAACGGCACGGTCACGAGCACGTTCAAGGGTCTGCCGGACGGTCTGTACGCCGTCATGAGTGTCTGCAATCTGAACCGGAACCTGTACGGTCTCACCGGCGCGTTCATCATGGGCGAGGGTCTCGACTACGGGTCCTCCGCCTAGGCGCACGACGACGATCGGTCAGGAATCGAGAAGCCCTGACCGTCGTCGGCGCATAACGTCATCACCTATGACGAACATCGACTCCATCACCCTCGAAGTGCCCGATACTGCAGCTGCAGAAACCTTCTACGACAAAGCATTCGGCCTCGGCGACCGGCTGCGCTTCCAGAAGTCGGAAGCGCCGACCTCCGGTTTCCGGGGCTTCGTGCTGTCCCTCGTCGTCGCCGATCCGGGTGTCGTCGACTCCTTCCTGCATCCCGCCATCGATGCCGGCGCGACGGTCCTGAAGCCGGCCAAGAAATCGTTCTGGGGATACGGCGGGGTCGTCGCCGCCCCCGACGGAACGATCTGGAAGGTCGCCACCTCGACCAAGAAGGACACCGGCGCCCCGGCCCGCACGGTCGCGGACGTCGTGTTGCTGATCGGTGCCGACGACGTCGCGGTCAGCAAGAAGTTCTACGAGACGGCAGGGCTCACCGTCTCGAAGAGCTTCGGCCGCAAGTACGTCGAGTTCGACAGCGCTCCCGACGCGGTGACGCTCGCCCTCTACGGCCGGAAGGCTGCGGCCAAGGATGCCGGTGTCCCGGCCGACGGATCTGGATCACACCGGATCGTCGTCGGCGGCGGCGCATCGTTCACGGACCCGGACGGATTCGTCTGGGCGTGAACACTCGAATCGATCCGGGGCAATAGTCCGCGCCAGGCGCGGACTATTGCTGTGCTGTGCACGCGTTCCTCCAAACAAGGGATTGACACAAGTTACCGGCGAGTAGAGGATTATGGCGCTGGTCACCCGGGAAGTCGCCGTCGGCGCTGGGTCACATGCCGGCGAGCGCGGCCCGGAGTCGTGCGGGGGAACGACATGCCAGGGGGCGGGATGGTGCGAGAGATGGTGCGACGAGGACGTCGGCAACACCGAGCGAGGTGGGGCGGATCTCGGTGGGGGACGCTCGTCGTGACGATGGTGGCCGCTCAGCTGGCCTTCGGGCTGGCGCCCGCACCGGCCGACGGCGCGCCGCTCGGAATCGATCCGCCGCAGTGGACCCGCACACATGACGCTGCAGCGCAACGGTATCCGGGCATCGCAGTCATCCCCAGCGTGCCGATCCGCATGTCCGACGGGACGGTCCTACGCGCCGACGTCTACCGACCGGCGGACCGCTCCGGGCGGGCGGTACGCGATCGGAACCCGGTCATCGTCAACATGACCCCGTACAACAAGCTCATCAGCATGATCGCCGCAGCCGGCGGCAACGTGCCGGGTCTGTCGAAGCCGGCGTTCGACCTGCTGGCCGGAGTGAATCTGTCGGGAACCCCGATCTCCGGGACTGAGCGTCTGCTCAAGGTGGCCAATGGCGGTCTGCCGAGTCTCTTCTCGATCGACCCGCAACTGGTACGCAGCGGCTACACACAGGTTGTCGTCGACGTGCGCGGGACCGGGACGTCGCAAGGTGTGTGGGACGTCTTCGGGCCACGGGAGCAGAAGGACACCCTCGAAGTGCTCGACTGGGCGCGCTCACGCGCTTACTCGAACGGCGAACTAGGCATGTCGGGTTACTCCTATTCGGCGATCAACCAGCTCCAGGCGGCGGCGCAGCGTCCCAAGGGACTCAAGGCGATCTTTCCGGCCGCCCCCATGACCGACATCGTCGCCGATGTCGTGGCTCCCGGAAGTGGTTACGGTGCAGGGTTTCTCGCATTGTGGCTGTTCGCGGTGAACAGCTCGAAGATGATCCCCGACATCCCGAGCCTTCTTCGTGGACAGTTCGATCCGACATGGCTTCGAGATCGGGTCAACAATCCTGCGGTGTTCGTCAAGGAGTATCTCGAAGGACTCACCGCGTCGAGTGTCGGTTCACTGACGGGACGGACCAAGGAGATCGTGCAGCTGGGTTCGGCCTATCGCAAGGCATTGATGACCGACGCCGCCCGAGTCTCGGTGCCGACCTTCGTGGTCGGCGGGTGGCAGGACCTGTTCACCAACATGGAGTGGCGCGCACTCGATCAGTTGAGCGGCGTCCCGAGCGGTCAGAAGAAGCTCGTCATGAGCACCGGTCAGCACGTCACCAATGGTTGGGACATGCGTGGCGTCGCCGGCCAGCCGCCGTCGATGGCGGTCCTGCAGCGCGCATGGTTCGACAAGTGGATCAAGGGCATCGACAACAGGATCGACGAATACCCCGCGGCGACAAGCCATCAGCAGGGTGGCGGCTGGGTTCAATCCGACACGTTCCCGCGGGCGGGGCAGGAGCACCGCAGGCTGTATCTGACGTCGAAGACCAGCGGTACGTCGCCCACCTCCGTCCGTGACGGATCGTTGTCGGCGGCCGCGCCGCGGACCCCGGCGCGGTGGACGGTGGCGCCGGGAGCGACGACTCTCTGTTCGTCCGACACCAACCGGGACCAGATCGGCTTCTTCAGCCCGTTCGACTTCTGCAGTGCCGACAATCGGGTGGCCGAGCGCGGCGCACTCACCTTCACCTCGCGTCCGGTTCGTGCGGCGACCTCGATCAACGGCCCGATCAACGTCCATCTGAAGACGCAGGTCGACGCCACCGACGGCTTCTACGTCGCCACCGTCAGCGACGTCGCACCCGACGGGTCGTCGCGGGTCCTCACCACCGGCTCGATGACCGTGTCGATCCGGAATCAGATGGTGCCGTCGCAGTCGAGTCACGCCCCGAACGGCGACGTCACGGATCCCATCTATGCCCTCGACGCCTTCACCCGCGACACCGTCCGGCCGGGCTCGACCCAGTTCCTCGACATCGGCGCGCTCGGCACCGACGCGTTGCTGAAGCCGGGCCACCGCCTGCGTGTGAGCATCTACGCCTTCAACGCCCCGCGAGCGGTCAGTTTCGGGCCCATCAGTCACGACAGCGGTCTTCGGCCCGAGCACGTGGTGATCGACCCGACGGCGCCGAGCTGGGTGACCGTGCCGAGCAACCGGCCGATCTCCTGACCGGAGGAGCACGGCGATTCGCGTCGGCCGGCGTTGACGCTCGATCCGTCGACAACCGGCCCGCGAAGTCCGACGATGGTCGGCATGCATCCGATCGAGATCTACCACCGCTGGATCGATGAACTGTGGAACGGCACTGTCGACCGCGACGGACTCACCGACGTCGCCTCGTCCCTGGTCACCTCGGACTTCGTCGGGCACTGGCCGGGGCGGGAGGTCCGCGGACCGGCGGAACTCGCTGCGGTGATCGCCGAGACGAAGGCGATGTTCGACGAGGTCACCTTCACGCTCGACGTGCAACCGTTCGCCGGCGACGACCACGTGGCGGCCCGCTGGGTCGGTGCCGGGGTGAGGGACGGCGAGACGACGCGCTTCACCGGTAACGACATCCTGCGCCTCGACGGAGAGCGATTCGCCGAATACTGGGTCGGAACAGTCGAGCAGTGACCGATGATCCATGGCAGGGCCCGCGGGGTACGCGGACCGTTGTGAGGAGATCAGGAGGCCGCGCGTGAGAGATTCCACGGGTATCCCGGCGTCGTCGGCCACCGGACGCTGGCTGATCGCGGCCGCGGTCCTCGGCTCGGGTGTGGCGTTTCTCGACGGCACGGTGGTGAATGTCGCGCTGCCCGCCATCGCGCGCGACCTCGACACGGGCCTGAGCGGTCAGCAATGGGTGCTCGACGGGTACCTGCTCACATTGAGTGCCCTGTTGCTCGCCGGCGGAGCCGCCGGGGATCGATACGGCCGACGACGGGTGTTCGTCATCGGACTCGGTGTCTTCGCGGTCGCGTCCGTGGCGTGCGGCCTCGCACCCACCGTCGAGTGGTTGATCCTCGCCCGCATCGTCCAGGGCATCGGCGCGGCGGCGGTGGTACCTGGGAGCCTCGCGCTCATCGATGCTGAGATCGCCGACGAGGACCGCGGTCGCGCGATCGGCCTATGGGCCGGGATGTCAGGTGCGACAAGCGCACTCGGCCCATTCGTCGGTGGATGGCTGGTGGATGCGGCCTCGTGGCGGTGGGTGTTCCTGATCAGTGTGCCGCTCGCCTGCGGTGCGATGTGGATCGCGCAACGTCACGTGCCGGAATCGCGGGACGGCGAGTCCTCCGGTCGTCTGGACATCGCGGGCACCGTGGCCGTCGTCGTGGGACTCACCGGTGTCGTCTACGCCTTGATCGAAGGTCCCGCACAGGGGTGGGGGCCGCCGGCGATCCTGGCCGCGACGGTCGGCGTTCTGGCCCTGCTGATCTTCCTGGTGATCGAGACCCGCGCAACGAATCCTCTACTGCCGCTGGGACTGTTCCGCTCCTGGCAATTCACCGGTGCCAACCTGACGACCCTGGTGGTGTACGCAGCGCTCGGTGGGGCACTGTTCCTGCTCGCTCTGCAGCTGCAGCAGAGTCTTGGCTACTCTGCGCTCGAGGCCGGGGTGGCGACGGTCCCGTTCACCATCGTCATGCTGTTCGGGTCGCCGCTGTCCGGGAAGATCGCCCAGGTGACCGGACCACGGCTGCCGATGACCGTGGGGCCGTTGGTCGCCGCGGCAGGCCTGGCCCTCATGATGCGCATCGTCCCGGGCTCGCACTACACGACGTCGGTGCTGCCGGCGGTTCTCGTGTTCGGTCTGGGTATGACGATCACCGTGGCACCACTGACCGCGGCGGCACTCGGCGCGGTGGGTCCGCAGCACGCGGGTACGGCCTCCGGCGTCAACAATGCGGTCGCCCGGGTCGCGGGACTGTTGTCCGTCGCGGTATTGCCGGCCGCCGCGGGGATCGAGATCGGGCCGGGTCAACCACTCGGCGACGGCTTCGGGACCGCGATGGCCGTCTCGGCGGTGTGCTGTGCCGCCGGAGGCGTGGTCGCCCTGGTGAGCATCCGTACCGGTACCGGGTTCGTCCCGCACGTCCAACCGACACCCGAACACGCCTGTCAGCGACCCGAACCCGCCTCCGACTCGCATCGGGATGCCTGACGGGTCAGATGGTCACGCTCGGCGGCGTTCGTCGCGCGCCGGGCCGCCTCGGCGTAGGCGGTCGCCGCGACAGCGAGTTCGCCCGCCCGCTCGTGCAGATGTGCCGATGCGGCGTCGTAACGCGGAACACCGGGATCGATGTCGGCGAGAGCGGCGAGTCCGGCGCGCGGACCGTCTGCTTCGCCGACCGCGACCGCCCGATTCAGCCGCACCACAGGTGAATCCGTGAGTGCCGCCAGTTCGTCGTACCACTCGACGATCTGGACCCAATCGGTCTCGTCGGCGCTCTGGGCGTCGGCATGCAGTGCGGCGATAGCCGCCTGGGCCTGATACTCACCCAACCGGTCACGAGCCAGCGCCGACTGCAGGATCTCGACTCCACGGGCGATCATCGCCGTGTCCCACAGTGTTCGGTCCTGCTCGGCCAGGGGGATGAGTCGGCCCGACGGCCCGGTGCGCGCAGGCCGTCGCGCGTGATGGAGGAGCATGAGCGACAGCAGGCCCCGGACCTCCGGCTCGTCGAGGAGATCGGAGAGCTGCGTGGTCACCCGGATGGCCTCCGCAGCGAGGTCGACCTCACCCGAGTAACCCTCGTTGAACAGCAGATACAACACGTGCAGCACGGTCGACGCGTCACCTGGCCGATCGAGGCGAACCCCGGCGATACGCTGCTTGGCGCGGCTGATGCGTTGCGCCATCGTCGCTTCCGGGACCATGTACGCCGCCGCGATCTGGGCGGTGGTCAGACCCGCAACGGCGCGCAGGGTCAGTGCGATCGCCGACGCCGACGTCAATGACGGATGGGCGCAGAGGAAGTAGAGCCACAAGGTGTCGTCGCTGTCGGAGACAGTCTCGGGTTCCGGCTCGCGCGCGTCGAGTTCCTGCCGTGCCGAGCGCGCATCGTCGCTGCGAACCTGGTCGAGGAACTTGCGCCAGGCCACGGTCACCAACCACGCCTTCGGCTCGCGAGGCGGATCGTCGGGCCAGACCTCGAGCGCCCGGACGAGCGCCGACTGCACGGCGTCCTCGGCCGACGCGAAATCCGCTCCGCGCCGGACGAGGACACCGATCACCGACGGGATCAGCTCACTGAGTCCGGTCGTGTCCACGTGCGTGGGCTCGGATCGTCAGTCGGTGATCGTCGGCGGTTCC
Source organism: Gordonia sp. OPL2 (assembly GCF_003797825.1). GTDB lineage: Bacteria > Actinomycetota > Actinomycetes > Mycobacteriales > Mycobacteriaceae > Gordonia. Next base: position 3,623 of record NZ_RKME01000022.1, on the reverse strand, counting down.
GACATGACCGGCCGGAGCTCGAGCCACTCGCCGAGCGGCTTGCCCTCGGCGCCCGGCGCCGCCGACAACTCGCCTGCCAACTCGAGGGCACGGTCGTAGGTGTCGACGTCGATGATCATCCACCCGGCGATCAGATCCTTGGTCTCGGCGAAGGGGCCGTCGGTGACGGGCGGGCGGCCCTCGCCGTCGTAGCGGACCCACACGCCGTCCTCGGCGACGGCGTCGCTGCTGACGAACTCACCCGACTCCTGCAACTTCGATGCGAAATCCTGCATGTACGTGATGTGCGCGTCCCATTCCGCGGAGGTCTCGGGGATGCCGTTGGTCGGGGTCTTGCCACCGCGGTAGTGCTTGAGAAGCAGGTACTTGGCCATCATTGTCTCCTTCGGTCCGACGCGACCATTCTGGCCGCGTTCACCCCTGGGACGGAGCCGAGTCGGGATTCTCTACATGCCCCACGACCCATTCTGTGGCGACGTCGTCCCGGCGCACCGGTCCATGGCAATACTCCGCGCTCACCGCGGACTAATGCCCCGGATCGACGCGGGACCGACACGAACGTTTCCTCGTCGTTCACGCCGATCGCCTGAAGGGATCGCGCAGTCCGGATACCGTCGAGTACGGCCACTACGAGGAGTGCAGATGTCAGCTGATTTCGCCGACCGAACCGACTTCGACAATGCCAATCGCGGTCTCATCGCCGAGTTGGACCCCGCCCGCGTCGAGGCCTCCGACGGCCGAGTCGTCTACGACGCGGCAGGTTTCGCGGCCGCGACCACCGGAGACTGTCCGGACACCGTCAACCCGAGCCTGTGGCGCCAGGCTCAACTCACGGCGATTCACGGCCTTTTTGAGGTGACCGACGGGATCTACCAGATCCGTGGCTATGACCTGTCGAACATGACGCTGGTCGAAGGGGACACCGGCGTCATCGTGATCGACCCCCTGGTTTCGGCCGAGTGCGCGTCCGCGGGGTTGGGACTGTATCGCGAACACCGAGGAGATCGTCCGGTCACCGCGGTGATCTACACCCATTCGCACATCGACCATTTCGGCGGCGTGCTCGGAGTGGTGGACGCCGATACCTCGGTACCGATCGTCGCACCCGAGCACTTCCTCGAGCACGCCGTGTCCGAGAACGTCTACGCCGGCAATGCGATGCTGCGCCGCGGGATGTACCACACCGGCGTTGTCCTGCCGGTCGGAGCAACCGGCACGTTGGGGGCCGGGCTCGGACCGAGTACTTCCACCGGCACTGTCGGACTCCTCGCGCCCACCGTGGACATCACCCACACGGGACAGGTGGAGACGATTGACGGCGTGCGGATCGTCTTTCAGGTGACACCCGGTACTGAAGCCCCGTCGGAGATGAATTTCTTCTTCCCCGATCGTCGGGCACTCTGCATGGCGGAGAACGCAACTCACAATCTGCACAATCTGCTGACGTTACGTGGTGCCGAGGTCCGCGACGCGCGTAACTGGTCGCGGTACCTCGCGGAGGCCGTCGAGATGTTCGGCTACGACTCCGACGTCGCGTTCGCGTCCCATCATTGGCCGACCTGGGGCACCGAGAACCTGATCGGCTATCTGACCCAACAGCGAGATCTGTATGCGTATCTGCACGATCAGACGTTGCGCCAGATGAACAGGGGTTTCGTCGGAACGGAGATCGCGGAGGACTTCCCGATGCCACCTGCGCTCGATGCGGCGTGGCACACGCACGGCTACTACGGGTCGGTCAGCCACAATGTCAAAGCCATCTACCAGCGCTATCTCGGGTGGTACGACGGCAACCCGGCGCATCTGTGGCAGCATCCGCCGGAGGCGACGGCTGCTCGGTATGTACGCGCGATCGGCGGCATCGATGCAGTGGTCGCCCGAGCGCAAGAGTTCGCCAACGAGGGTGATCTGCGTTTCGCGGCCGAGTTGTCGAGTCACGCGGTGTTCGCGGAGCCCGACCACGCGGGCGCGAAAGCTCTGCTCGCCGAGACGTTGACCCGACTCGGCTATGGCTCCGAGTGTGCGACGTGGCGTAACAACTACCTCGTCGGCGCCAGCGAGGTCGATGGGCCACCGCACCCGGCCGAGGTCAGCGCAGCGGGCATGGCGACGGCGCTCACGATCACCCAGATCTTCGACAGCCTTGCCATCAGAATCGACGGTCCGCGCGCCTGGGACGTGACCGCCTCGATCCGTTGGCATTTCACCGACAGCTCCGAGGTCTATCGGATGGAGTTGTCCAACGGCGTGCTCGTCCATTACCCGACACGCCGATCGGATCCCGCCGACCTCGTGGTGACGTTGACCAAGGCGCAGCTTCTCGGTCTGCTCGCCGGCGTGGGTACCGGCGGCATCGACACGGACGGTGACGAGTCGACGATCTCGCGGATCGTCGGCCTGACGGACGAGCCCGACAACGCGTTCCGGATCGTGCTGCCCTGACCGAATCGCACCGGATGAGCGCCCTTGCCGGGGTACCTTCACAGCACGCCGACCGAAGGGCACCCACCATGACATGTGCAACAGTCGACCCACGGAGCCGGTGGCGAGGTCGTCGTCTGGTCGCGACGAGGTGGGCACGGTCGGCCGTTGTGCTGGCGGGTGCACTCGCGGTGGTCTTGTCGAGCGGATCAACCGCGGGAACCGCAAGCGCCCGGCCCGGTGACGGCTCACCCTTCGGCAGCTCCAACCTCGGGGTCGGCGAGTACCGGGTGCACAAGAAGCTGACGCTGGACCTCGGGGCGGGCGCCCGGGGTGGCGTCGAGGCCGTCGACGGTCACTGCGTGAACGCCAATGGAGAGTTCCCCTTCTCGATGACGAGCGATGCGCCGCAGGTGCACGATCTGTGGATCGACGCGAGCGAATCGTTTCCCGTGTGCATCACCGATCTGAGCTCGATGGTCTTTCGCGTCTACCTAACGAGCCCGATCACGAAAGAGCTGAAGATCGCCATCGGTGAGCGGCCCGGCGGTGGGTACGACATCTATTGCTATGTCCATGTGGACGACCCCAGCACATATCCGCTCACGTGCTCGTTCGACTATGGCACGGACCTGGGGTCGGCGATCACCGTTCGTCGCGCACGCTGAAACGACGCTCCCGCTAGCTATCGCATTTGTCAGCAGGCACCTTCGCCGGTGCGAAGGTGGCCGCTGACAATGCGGTAGCTGCAATAGGCGCCGGCGCGGGGTGGCACAGACAGCGGGCCAGTGGGTGTGCTGACCGTTCCAACGTGTAGGATCTCATCCTCTTTGTCAGTCGCGAACTGGGGTTTCTCATGATCTTGTCACCTGTGGGTTCTCACTAACTTGTCAGAATCCTCAGGCCAGCACTGCTCCCCGGCCGGCGCGTCATAGTTCGAGGTTGCAGTGCTGAAGCGGCGGGTTGCTAGGAGACCGCTACGCGACGTGAACTGCGGCTTGTGAATGGTCGAACCGTCCGACCGGCTGAACAAGGGCGATCGAACGCCGGCCGGTGTCGTGGCGATGTTCCCGGATGTGACGTGTAAGGGCTCGGGACATGCTTGACGTCGTGTCGTCGGGACATCGTTGACGTCTCACGCTTGTCGGTGGTCGCAGTCAGAGTGTGGGGGGTGTCCTTCTCTGCTGAGACTGAATCCGATG
>NZ_RKME01000021.1 GCF_003797825.1 Gordonia sp. OPL2 | reverse complement strand
TCCGCGTGCTCGTAGCAACAATCCACGATTCCCGTGGTAGGCCCCGCACCCCACACTGAGGAACTGGCTCACTGACACAAGGGAAGCGTCCGGGGACGGCCACGATCCACCCATCAATGATCCCCCCACCGACCCCAGGTGGCCAGCATCCACTCTTCGCTCCCCACCACGGCCGCCACCGGCGGCCTCAGACACTGAGGAGCGAGTTTGCGAGCGTCACGAAGGGCCGCCGAAAGAAATTCTCCGATAGGGCGTCGGATTCCGGCAGCGGCGAACGACGATGAAGATGTGAGCGGCGAACAACAGGATCCGCCCGGAGGCGGAGCGCCCGCGCTGCTGGCCGTGTACGACGATGCACTGCCCGCGGTGTACGGGTATCTGCTGCGCCGGTGTTCGGATCGGCGGGTCGCCGAGGATCTCACCTCGGAGACCTTCCTGGCCGCGATGGACACCGTGCGCCGCGACGGCGGGGCGCGACCGACGACGCCATGGTTGATCGGAGTGGCACGCCACAAGCTGGCCGACCACTGGCGCACGATGCAGCGGACCCCGGAGCCGGTCGAGGACGTTCCCGAATCGGCCGACGACGACTGGGATGTCCATCTCGACCGGATGGTCGCCCATCACACGTTGGCGCAACTGTCGCCGACACATCGGGCGGTCCTGACCCTTCGCTACGTCGACGATCTGCCCGTCGGCCAGTGCGCGGCCGTGCTCGACCGCACCGTCGGGGCCACCGAAGCGCTGCTCACGCGGGCCAAGCGATCCTTTCGCGCGGCCTATCCGGACACCGACACCCGGCCCGGACACAGCGGCTCGAGGAGAGGGGGTCACGCATGAGCGAGCACAACAGCACCGAACGCGGCGCGGCATCGGCCGATCCGTTCGTCGCCCTGCGGGCCGCCGACACCCCGGGCTGGACCGATCCGATCGCCCCCGACGCCGAGTTCGCGCACAGGTTGCGGGACCGACTCGAGCGCGGCGCGACCCTGCCCACAGGAGTAGTCATGAGTACCGACATCACCACCACCGACATCAACAGCACGATCGACACCACCGAGACACCGACCGTCGAACGGCCGGGGGCCTTGCCCTACCTCACCATCGACGGGGCACGCGCCGCCGTCGACTGGTACGTGGCCCATCTCGGCGCGACCCTGCGCGGTGAACCGATCGTCATGGACGACGGCCGCATCGGCCATGCCGAGCTCGAGATCGGCGGCGGCGTCATCTATGTGGCAGATCAATTCGAGGACATGGGCCTACGCGGGCCACAGCCCGGTCATGTGTCGGTCAGTCTGATGCTCCCGGTCGACGACACCGACGCGGCCGTCGCCGCCGCCCAGAATGCGGGCGCCGCGGTGACCCGTGAGCCGTACGAGGGTTACGGCACGCGGACCGGCACCATCATCGATCCCTTCGGACATCGGTGGATGCTGACCGGGCCGTCGAAGGCCGGTGCACCGATGGCCGACCGCATCCACGTCGGCGACATCGTGTACATGTCACTGCAGACCCCCGACGTCGACCGCGCCGCGCGCTTCTACGGATCGGTCCTGGGGTGGGAATACGACGCATCCACCCGACAGGTCACCAATCTCGGTCACCGCCTGGGCATCTCGCAGGCAGGCGGCTACGGGTCGAACACCCTGTACTGCGTCTACGCCGTCGACGACTTCGACACCGCCCGCAGCGCGATCCTCGCCGCCGGCGGCACCGCCGGTGACGTCGACGAGGTGTCGCGCGACGGCACCCGGGTGCTCGACGCGGTCGATGATCAGGGCGTGGCGTTCTCGGTCCACGTTCCCGCCGCCGACGAGCCGCGCCCGGAGCAGCATCCGCGTGGCATCGGCGAGATGTCCTACCTGACCGTGCACACCGTCGACAGCTCGCGGTTCCGCGCGTTCTATGGCGGCGCACTGGGATGGACGTTCCACGGCGGCCGGATCGACGACGGGTGGGAGGTCGACGAGGTGCGACCGCAGATCGGGATCGCCGGCGGCGCCGAGCGCTCGGCCGCTGTCCCGATGTGGAATGTCGCCGACATGGACGCCGCGGTCGAGCGGGTCCGGGCCGCGGGCGGTCGGGTGATCTCCGAACCCGACACCCAGGCCTACGGAATGATGGCGCTGTGTGCCGACGATCAGGGCGCCGAGTTCTACCTCGGTCAACTCTTCTGAGAGCGCCTGCCCCGGGCTGCGTCCGCGGGTACCGGCACATCATGCGCCGCACGGGATTCCGCGACATCGGCGACGTGTCCCTCGACGAACTCGATCAGCCCGGTGAGGCGGGCGGCCACCTCGGCCCCGAGGTCGGTGAGCGAATACTCGACCCGGGGCGGGATGGCTTGCAGGACAGATCGATTCACAAACCCATCGCGCTCCAGTGCCTGCAGGGTCACCGACAGCATCCGTTCACTCACACCGTCGACCCGACGACGTAGCGCGTTGAACCGCATGTCGCTCTCGCCCAACGCAACGAGCGCGAGGAGTCCCCAGCGGCTGGTCACGTTCTGCAGGATGTCGCGCGAGGCGCAGTCGCGGGCGAAGACGTCCGCGACGAAGGCCTGATCGACCTCGTCTGAGCCTGACTCCGGGGCGGACTGCGCTGCGGACATGCGGCCCATCATACGCAAACTCTCATGCATGTGGTTACCGTCACTGTTGCACTGCACCAAACGTAAGTGCAACATGATCAGGAAGCACCGCCCATCGGTGACCCCAGCAGAGGAGAGACCCCATGACGACCTACGCAGTGACCGGTGCCACCGGCGGACTGGGCAGCGAAGCCATCGACGCCCTGATCAGGCGCTCTGTGGCTCCCGCCGACATCATCGCGGTGGTGCGCGACGTCAAGAAGGCCGACGACCTTGCGCGCGCCGGCGTCGAGGTGCGCGTGGCCGACTACGCCGACCGGGTTGCGCTCGAGGCCGCGTTCGCCGGGGTCGACCGGCTCCTGTTCGTCTCCGGCTCCGAGGTCGGACAGCGCCTGCCGCAGCACACCAACGTGATCGACGCCGCCGTCTCGGCGCGCGTCGGCCTGGTGGCCTACACCAGCATCCTGCGGGCGGACACCTCACCGCTGGCGCTGGCCGCCGAGCATCTCGCGACCGAGAAGTTGTTGTCCGACAGCGGCCTTCCCGTCGTGCTGCTGCGCAACGGTTGGTATTCGGAAAACTATCTCCAGTCGGCACCCGCCGCGATCGAGAGTGGCGTCCTCTACGGAAGCGCGCGCGACGGTGAGATCGCGCCGGCGTCGCGGGCCGACTACGCCGAGGCAGCGGCCGCCGCACTGATCTCCGCCGACGGCGGACAGGTCTTCGAACTGGCCGGTCCGCAGCATCTCTCCTACGCGGACATCGCCGCAACCTTCACCGAGGTCAGCGGCAGCCCGGTGCGATACCAGGATCTGTCGGAGTCCGACTACGCCGCCGCCCTCGTCGGCGCCGGGATTCCCGCGCCGTTCGCCGACATCCTGGCGAACTCGGATGCCGGTGTCGCGACCGGTGCCCTCGACTCCGACTCGACCGACCTCGTCGATCTCCTCGGTCGGCCCGCAACCGGGTTCCGGGATGTGGTGCGGCACGGGATCGTCGTCAGACCCTGAGTCGGTTCACTCCGAGCGGAGACATGGCCACACACGAGGTTGCCGTGTGGCCCGGATTCCGGACCACACGGCAACCTGTGTCGAACAGGGTCAGGGGCGGGTCTGCAGCAAGCCGATGGTCACGACCACGAAACCGGCGGTCGCCACTGCGGCACGCACGATGTTCCACTGCACCCAGGGCCGGACGAAATCCGTCCAGATCGTCGGGGCGTCGGCGGCCGACACCGTGCCGGCGGCGTCCAGTCGATCGTTCAACGGCACGTTGATGCCCATCGTGATCAGCACTGAGACAACCGCCAGGATCGTGGCGGCGACGAGCCACCAGCGCAGCGGGTCCCCCCACCACAGCGCCACTCCGACGGCGCCGAAGACGACGGCGCCCGCGAAGATCACCGCGAACACCGGGTTGATGATCGCCACATTGATGCGCTGCATCGAGGCCACCGCTGTCGACGCGCCGGCGCGTTGCAGCCCGGGCATCACCGAGTAGGCGAACGCCGCATACAGGCCGGCGGTCAGTCCCATCGTGGCCATCGCCAGGGTCAGGACGATGTCGCGGAGCTGACTCATCGCGACACCCGTTCCTGGGCAGCAGATCTCGTCCAGGCCGCGGCGACGTCGACGATGTCGCGCGGAGGTCGGCCGAGCACGCGCTCCACGTCGTCGGAGATGTACGCATTGCGACCGTCGAACAGTTTTCCGAAGAGCACGAGCAACAGCTCGACCTCCGGCGCGGGTACGTCGAACTGCCGCAACAGGTCCCGATAGTCGGCGGACGACACCTCGGTGAAGGTGACGACTGCACCGCGGGCACGTCCGAACTCCGCCGCGGCCTCGGCGAACGTGAGCAGCCGGGGGCCGGTGCAGTCGTAGGTCCGGCCGGCGTGCGGGTTGTCGCCGTCGGCGGTGACCTCGAGCAGGGCTGCCACCGCGACCGCGGCGATGTCGTCGGCGTCGATGAAGGGCTCGCCGACGTCCCCGACCGGCAGGGTCAACGATCCCGCGGCGATCTCCGGCGCGAATCCGCCCTCGGTGAAGTTCTGATCGAACCACGCGCAGGACAACACGGTCGATTCCGCACGCGCCGCATGGACGAGGCGGCCGGCCGCGTCGGCCTCGGCTTCCCCGCGCCCGGCCAGCAGGACCAGACGCGGTACCCCGGCCTCGTCGGCGAGGCGGACGAACTCGGCGATGTCGTCGGTCGCACCGGGCGCGATGAGGTCGGGCTGATAGGTGAGGTAGACGGGTCCGGCGCCGGCAAGCGTCGGGGCCCACGTCGATCGGTCGGTCCAGTCGAAGACGATGTCACTCGACCGACTGGCCCGGCGGATGTCGTGGCCGCGAACCTCGAGCAGGGCCGCGACCCGGGAGCCGGTCTTGCCGGTCGCGCCGACGACGAGGACAGGGCCGGCCGGCGTGGGATGCGGGGAGTGGGCGGTGGAGGGGGTGTTGTGTGTCATGACTTCAGTTCACCGCGAATCGGTGAGACGATCCATGGTCAATCAGCTCGATTCCATACGTGATCGTCTCGTTCGACGCTAGGCTTGCGATGTGGACGCACTCGGCAGTCTTCTCAACGGTCCCCGCGCACAGACCCCGATGATGTTGCGGATGGTGATGCGATCGCCATGGTCGGTGCGCATCGAGGACACCGCACCCCTCACGGTCGTCGCCGTCACGCGCGGCACGTCGACGATGACCTACGACGACGGCACCCGCCACCGGGTCGGCTCCGGCGATGTCGCGCTCATCCGCGGCACGCACCCGTACACCATCGGCGATCGTCCCGGGACCGACTGGGTGGCCCGGATCGACGCGAACGGTGACTGTTTCGATCCCACCGGTAGTCACAGCGTGGCCGACGACATGTGCTTCGGTGTCCGTTCGTGGGGCAACTGCGCCGACGAGCAGGACGCCGCCGCGATCATGCTGATCGGGACGTACTCGAGCGGAGAGGTGAGCGGGCGCCTGCTGGACGCGCTCGACCGCGTCACCCTCGTCCATCTGACCGATCACCCACTCGTGGGTCTGATGGACGATGAGATCGTGCGTGACTCCCCCGCACAGGACGCGGTCCTCAACCGTCTGCTCGACCTGTTGCTCATCACCGGTCTGCGGCAATCCATGGAGTCCGGGGCGGTGCGCGCCTCACAGTGGTATCGAGCGCACTCCGATCCGGTCGTGGGACAGGCGCTTCGGCTGATGCACAACGACATCGCGGAACCCTGGACCGTCGCGTCGCTCGCCGCGGCGACGGGTGTGTCGCGGGCGGTGCTGGCCCGCCGGTTCACCGACCTCGTCGGCGAACCACCGATGACCTACCTGACCACCTGGCGGTTGTCGACCGGCGCCGATCTCCTCGCCGAGGGCGGCCGTTCCCTTGGGTCGATCGCGCACCAGGTCGGCTACGGCAGCGCATTCGCCTTCAGCGCCGCGTTCAAACGCAGTCGGGGCATCAGCCCGGCCGCGTACCGTGAGCGGGCCGCGCGCGTGATTCACTGATGGCCATGTCCGCCCGTTCCTCGCTCGCCCGTGTCGCTGCGCGCCTTCCGTTCGGCATCGGCACCGTCACGATGGTGCTGATCGCGGCGATGATCGCCGCGATCGGGATCGTGCTCGCCACCGGCACACCGGAAGGGGCGTCGACCGAACATGCGAACGGTCAGCTGCGGGGGTACACCGACGAACCCGACGTCGCCTGGACCCACTCGAGCGACACCCTTCCCGGTTATCGCGCCGACGCGGGTGTCGACGTGGTCGACACGTGGCAGGACCGCTGGCTGTTGAGCTATCCCTCCGGACTCGGCCGGGCCTTCCTGCTCGTCAACGAGGCGAGCGGAACACCTCTGTGGGACAAGCCGGTTGTGGCCGGATTGGGCGGGTGCGGACTCGACGACGAGGGCCAGGTCGGGTGCGCCATCAAGGTCGGCGGCGCGCCCGACGGCTTCTACCTCATCGACGGTGAGGGGACCCCGTCGTCGGCGTCCGATCTCGACGACACGAAACAGGTCGTCGGCGTGGGCTCCGATTTCCTCCGCATCGATCAGGCCGGTTACCGCGTCACCTTGCGCAACCCGATGGGACGCGAACTGTGGTCGCGCACCTTCGCGACCGCCGCAACAGCCTCCGCTCGCGACGACGGGGTGCTCACCGTCTCCACGGTCGACGGGACACGCTTTGTACTCGACCCGGCCACGGGCGCGGATCTGCTCTCCTGCAGCCAGTGCACCATCACCCCCTTCCCCACCGGTATCACCGTGCAGTACAACGAATTCGGCAATGAGCGCGTCGCCACGTACGCCGTCGACGCCGGAGTCCTCAGCACGTCACCGGTCGCGGTGTCCGCGGGCTTGCGTGTCCTCGACGGCGCATCGGTGCTCCCGGTCCTCACCGGCACCGGCGACAGTCAGGTCCAGGTGACGCAGGGCCGCTACGAGATCCGTGACCCCGCGCGCGAGGGTGCGCTGTGGCAGATCACCGACCCGGAGTTGTCCAAGTCCAACACCAAACCCTGCGGTGACATGGTCGCCTTCGCACTCAAGGACCGGTCACGGATCTTCTACACGCTGTCCGACGGCAGCAGGGTCGGCGCCATGGGAACGCCCCCGCTCGACGCCCCCGACTCCAACATCGATCAGCTGCAGTGCGTCGGATCGTCGGAGTCCACACTGGTGTTCGCGGACGCCAATCAGATCACCGGGGTCGACGCCGCTGCGGGCCGCATCGCGTGGACGCGCTCGGTCATCGGTTCCACCGAGGACGTCGACGGGTACATCGTCGTCCACGAGGGGACGTCGATCACTGTGCTGCGACCGAATTGAGTTGTGCACCGCCCCGATCCCTGAGGAGCCGCGCGAGGAACGAGCGCACCACGACCCCTGAGGAGCCGCACGAGGAACGAGCGCAGCGTCACGAAGGGACGACCCTTCGTGACGCTCGCAAGCTCGCTCCTCAGGGAACAATCGACGCTCGCAAGCTCGCTCCTCAGGGAACAAACGACGCTCGCAAGCTCGCTCCTCAGGGAACAATCGACGCTCGCAAGCTCGCTCCTCAGGGAACGAATGACACTCGCCCGAGGGAACAAACGGCACTCGCCTCAGGGAACAAACGACGCCTGCAAGCTCGCCCGTCAGGCAACGAGCGCAGGACTTCGGAACCTACCCGCCGCTCAGGAACGCCTGCAGCGCAGCCGAATACATCGGCACGTCATCGGCGCCCATCAGTTCCCGGGCACTGTGCATGGCCAACTGCGGTGCGCCGACGTCGATCGTCGACAGTCCCGTGCGGGCCGCTGTGATCGGTCCGATGGTGGAGCCGCACGGCAGGTCCGCGCGATGTGTGTAGCGCTGCATCGGAACACCTGCGGTATCGCAGGCCACCGCGAACACGGCCTCGCCGATCGCATCCGACGCGTAGCGCAGGTTCTGGTTGACCTTGAGCACCGGCCCGCCGTTGATCGTGATGCGGTGAGACGGTTCGTGTCGATCCGGGTAATTGGGGTGGGTGGCGTGTGCCATGTCGCCGGACACGCACACGCTGGCCGCCATCGCCTGCAGGAAGTCGGCTCGAGAACCGCCGCGCGCCAGCACGATCCGCTCGATGACCGTCGACAGGAAATCGGAGGCGGCGCCGCGTTCGGAACCGCTACCGACCTCCTCGTGGTCGAACAGGGCCAGCACTCGCGTGTGCACCGACGGTGCGCCGTCGAGGAGCGCACGCAGGCCCGCATAGCAGGTTCCCTGATTGTCCAGCCGTGGCGCACTGAGCAAATCGTCGTCGGCGCCGATGAGGCGGCTCGGCGTGACGTCGTGGGTCATCAGTTCCCAACCGAGCAGCGCCCCGGGGTCGATTCCCGCGTACGAGGCCACCCATTCGAGGATTCCCGGACCCGAATCACGCACCGACCACAGCCCGTCGACGTGGCGTTGCGGGTCGAGGCTGACCCCCTTGCGATCCTCGGAGAGGTGAATGGCCAACTGTGGCACCCGGATCACCGGTTCGGTGACGTGGACGAGCACATGCTCGACACCGGCCCCCACCCGCCGGGCGAGACGTCCGGAGAGACCGAGGTCGCGGTCCAGCCACGAGTTGAGCCACGCGCCCCCGTACGGTTCGAGGGCGACCATGCCGATGCCGGCGGAGGTACGGTCCGGATGCTGCTTGAGCCGCAGGTTCGGGCTGTCGGTGTGGCCGCCGACGATCCGGAACGCGTTGCCGTCACCGGCATCCCACGCGATGATAGATCCGCCGCGAATCACATAGTTGCGACCCGTCGCCGACGCCCACTCGTGGTTCTCGTGCAGGCGCGTGTACCCGGCGGAGTCCAGGTGTCCGGCCACGGTCGCGCACACGTGGAACGGCGACGGCGACGCGTCGATGAAGGTGCCGAGTTCCTCGGCGGTCGCACTGGTCTCGATCATTGCCACCCTCCTCAGTGTGGACTCGGTTCAGCTCTGCCGGACCGGGCGCGCCGCGGGAATGTGCGCCCCGCCGACCGCTGCCATCGTCACGACCACGGAGCTCATCAGTACCAGCTCGCCGAGGTTGCCCACCCACAGGACCGACGAGCCCGCTGCGGCGGCCACCAGCATCACCAGTGCGCCGACGAACAGCCACGGGAATCCCGCGTAGCGCCACGCCATCACGCCGAGCACGAGCACCGCGAGCACGGTGATGATCGCCGGGAGCGGCGGCCCGGACGCCGCGTCGTTCACATATCGCAGCGCGTCACCGGCGTCTTCGGGGACCAGGCGGGCGCGCACCACCTCGTCGACGACTCCGATGGCGATCAACATGGCGACCAGTACCCATCCGCCGATCGCGACGTTGCGGGTTCGGGCCTGCTCGACGCCCAGCCGACCGACCAGCACCCCGGTGATGATGATCAGCAGCGGCGTGAAGACGGCGTGAATCCAGAAGCGCGGCATGTTGATCGCCAGCAGGGTGTCGCCGTAGCCGACGAAGCGGCCGATCGCGACGGCGATGTTGTCGTAGGCGAGGCCGACGAGGATCACCGTCACCGCGCCGGCGACCCAGCCGACCTTGGGCATCAGTCGTAGCGAGACAACACAGAGGCAGAGCATGGCAGCACCGAGGGCCGCCATGATCAGCGAGACCATCAGGCAGCGGCCAGCACGGAATCGATGACGGAGTAGAAGAGCCCGAGACCGTCGTCGCTCGGACCGGTGAGCGGCTCGGTCGCATGCTCGGGATGCGGCATGAGCCCGACGATCCGGCCGTCGGGACTGGAGATGCCGGCGATGTCGAGCGCGGAACCGTTCGGATTGCCGCCCGCATAGGAGAAGACGATCCGACCCTCGCCTTCGAGTTCCTCGAGTTTGCGCTCCGGGGCGACGTATCTTCCCTCCCCGGACTTGAGCGGGATGAGGATCTCGGCGCCGAGCTCGAACCGACTGGTCCACGCCGTCGTGTTCGACTCGACCTTCAACCACTGATCGCGGCAGAGGAAGTGCAGACCCTCGTTGCGGGTCAACGCCCCCGGCAACAGGCCGGCCTCGCACAACACCTGGAAACCGTTGCAGATACCCAGGACCGGCATGCCTTTGGCGGCGGCCTCGAGGACCGATCCCATCACCGGCGCGAATCGTGCGATCGCCCCGGCGCGCAGGTAGTCACCGTAGGAGAAGCCGCCGGGCACCACCACGGCGTCGACCTGCTTCAGGTCGGCATCGCCGTGCCACAGCTCCACCGGTTCCGCGCCGGCGATCCGCGCGGCACGCACGGCATCGACGTCGTCGAGGGTTCCCGGGAACGTGATCACCCCGATACGAGCAGACATGACCTACCCCTGGTCCGTGACGCGGGAGACGTTGAAGTTTTCGATCACCGTGTTGGTGAGGAGCTCTTCGGCGATGCGCTCGAGCGTGACGTCGTCGACGGAGTCGTCGACCTCGAGCTCGAAACGCTTGCCCTGCCGGACGTCGGCGACACCGGAGAAACCGAGGCGTCCCAGCGCCCCGACGATCGCCTGGCCCTGAGGGTCGAGGATCTCGGCCTTCGGCATCACGTCGACCACCACTCGCGCCATGGGCTGCTGCTCCGTTCTCGCTGGTCCGCTGTTCAGCGAACACCTTACCGGGTGGTGGGACCCCTTCGTGACGCCCGCTCGTTCCTCGCGGGCTCCTCAGGGATCGGGCGTAAGGCGTCTCCTCGCGGGCTCCTCAGGGACCGGGCGCAACGCGTCGTCTCCCGATCCCTGAGGAGCGCAGCGTCTCGAAGGGTCAGAGAACGGCTTCGATCGCGGAGATGACCGCGGGATCGTTCGGCTCGGTACGAGGACGGAAGCGGTTGACGACGGTGCCGTCGGCGCCGACGAGGAACTTCTCGAAGTTCCACTGCACGTCGCCCGCCTCACCGTCGGCATCGGCGGCCTTGGTCAGCTCGGCATACAGCGGATGTTGCTCATCACCCTTGACGTCGGCCTTCTCCAGCAGCGGGAAGGTGACGCCGTAGCTGGTCGAGCAGAAGGTCGCGATCTCCTCGGCGGTCCCCGGCTCCTGGCCCATGAACTGGTTGCACGGCATTCCGACAACGGTCAGGCCGCGGTCGCCATAGGTCTTGGCGATCTCCTCGAGCCCGGTGTACTGCGGGGTCAGCCCACATTTGCTGGCGACGTTGACCACCAGCAGGGGGCCGGTGAAACCGGAGAGATCGAGTGCGCTGCCGTCGAGTGCCTTCACGGGGATGTCCTTGACATTGCTCATGCCATCGACGCTAGCGCAGCGAATCCCGGGGAGCCGGAGTTCACCTGCGCTATGACCTCGGTCACTGTCGTCGACAAGGTATGTCCGATCTCACCATTGATTGCGTTTACGAAATAGTTGCGTCTGCGTTAGTTTTGTCGGGTGTCGTCATCCATGCCGTCCGACCGCGCGTCGACCTGCAGTGCAGGGGCGTCGATCGAGCGCGCCTACGAGTCGTTGATGGGCTTCCTCGACCGGCTCGCCTGCGTGGGCAAGTCCCAGACCATGGATTCGATGGCCGCCACGGACCTGACGTTCTCGCAGTTGCGGGTCCTGTTCGCGCTCGGTGCACATGGCGACGGCGCCGAGTGCATGTCCGTGAACGAGATCGCCCAGCAGGTGAACCTCTCCCTCGCCGCCGCGGGACGTACCGTCGACAAACTCGTCGGCGTCGGCCTCGTCGATCGACGCGAGGACGCCACCGACCGCCGGGTCAAGCGGGTCTCCCTTACCGACGAGGGAACACGGGTCGTCGACTCCCAACTGAGCATCAAGCAGGACATCATCCGTGGCTTCGTCGCGGGTCTCCCCGACTCACTGCGCACGAACCTGTGTCGCGCACTCGATCCCATCGTCGACAACGACGTCGACTACTTCTCCGGCATCGCCGGATCAGAACAGACCGTCACTGCGACCACCACACCGTCACCGAGTACCTCTCAGAAACAGAAAGTCGGTTCATGACCTCCTCGTCAACACCGGCCCACGCGCACGCGGGGCCACCGGACACCAAGCTCGATCGGCATGTGCTGATGGTGGCCGGCGTCGTCGTGCTCGGCGCGATCATGTCCATCCTCGACGTCACCGTCGTCGCCGTGGCGCAGAACACCTTCCAGCAGGAGTTCGGCACCGACGCGGCCGGCGCCGCCTGGACCGCCACCGGCTACACCCTCGCCCTTGCCGCGGTCATCCCGCTGTCCAGCTGGGCCGCTTCACGTTTCGGCACCAAGAAGGTCTACCTGACCTCACTGGTCCTGTTCACCCTCGGTTCGATTCTGTGCGCGCTCGCGTGGAACATCGGTTCGCTGGTCGCATTCCGCGTGATCCAGGGCCTCGGCGGCGGTCTGCTCATGCCGATCGGCATGATGATCCTGACCAAGGCGGCCGGCCCGGAGCGGGTCGGATCGGTCATGGCGGTGCTGGGAATCCCGATGCTGCTGGGCCCGATCGGCGGCCCGATCCTCGGCGGCCTGCTCATCGAGAAGGCGAGCTGGCACTGGGTCTTCCTGATCAACGTCCCGATCGGCATCGTGGCGTTCATCTACTCCTGGTTCGTCCTGCGCGGCGACGAGGAGACGTCGAAGCCGAAGATCGACATGGTCGGATTGCTGCTGCTCTCACCGGGTCTCGCATTGTTCCTGTTCGGCATCTCGTCGAGCGCCGAGCACCGCACGTTCATGACCGGCAGTGTGCTGATCCCCGCGATCATCGGCGCGGTCCTCATCGCGGCGTTCATCTGGCACGCCTTCCACTCCGACAAGCCGTTGCTGGATCTGCGCCTGTTCCGCAATCGCACCCTTGCCGTCGCGGTGATCACCATGACGCTGTTCATGATCGCCTTCTTCGGTGCCGCGCTGCTCTTCCCGCAGTACTTCATCGGTGTCCGCGGTGAGACAACGCTTGCCGCCGGCCTTTTGCTGGCCCCGCAGGGTCTGGGCGCCATGATCACGATGCCGATCGCCGGCCGGATGACCGACAAGATGGGCCCCGGCAAGTTCGTGCTCGGCGGCATCGTGTTGATCCTCGTCGGCATGGGGGTGTTCGTCTTCCTCGGCGCCGAGACCTCCTACTGGTTGCTCGGCGGCGCGCTGTTCGTCCAGGGTCTCGGTATGGGCATGACGATGATGCCGATCATGTCGGCCGCTCTCGCGACGCTCAACAACTCGCAGGTGCCCGACGGCTCGACCCTGATGAACGTGGTGCAGCAGACCGCGTCGTCGATCGGTACCGCGGTCATCTCCGTGGTGCTGGCCAGCAGCCTGGCGGGCAACCTGCAGGCAGGTGTCGCGATCACGTCGAACACCAACCCTGGTGCGCTGCCGCCCGAGATGCAGGACACACCGGTCCCGGCGTCGTTCTTCGACTCCGCCGCCGACGTCTTCGGGTCGACGTTCATGGTCTCGGTGGTGCTCATCGCGCTCACCCTGATCCCGGCGTTCTTCCTGCCCCGCAAGAAGATCGCGTCGCCGCTGGTCGAAGAGGACATGGACCGCTCGGCCCCGGTGATCATGCACTGAGCCGCCCGAGTACACGATCGACGACAGCACCCCGGATTCACCCGGGGTGCTGTCGTCGTCTCCGCGTCGATGGACGGCGGGTACCGGCGCACAACTCAGTAGTTCCGTGCGACAACCGGACTCGTCGCAAAGCGATCGCCGCCCCGCGCATAGTTCAGATGGACCTGCGCGTAGATCTCATCCGTCTCGTCGAAGGCATTGTCGTCCTCGTTCATGTATTCACGCGGCACGTCCATCACCTTCAGGTAGCTCAGTCCGCTGTCGGTCGCGACCAGGTGACCCCCGGGCATGTATCCGGTACCTGTGACCATCCGATCGAACACCACGTCGTCGGAGGACCCGGGGTCGTCGGCACGCAGGGTGTAGGTGACACCACCGACTCGGTTGTCGACCATGTACTGGATGATCGTGTCGGCCTCGACCCGACTCATCCGGAACGTGCCGGAGATGGTCACACGGATGTTGTACGGATTCGGCGCGTAGACCGACAGCTGAGCACCGGTGGCCGGCGGTGCCGCCTGCGCTGATGCACTCAGTGGGCCGACGGCCAGTACGGCGGCGATCGCGGCGGCACCGATCGCCGCTCCGACGCGCGATGTCGATGAGACTCGCATGGTTTCTCTCCTGATTCGAGGGTGTGCATGCCCGGTCGGGATGCTCCATCAGAATCGCCGGGGCCGTACCGCCTCCGGATCGGGAGAATCTCCCCATCTTCACCTAGGCGCCGTATCGGTGAGGCGCGCTCAGTCGATCACCCCGGACTCCCGTCCACGCCGAACGGCGTCACGCCGGTTGGGCGCACCGAGGCATGCCAGGATCGCGGATACGTGATGGCCGACCGTCTTCTCGGAGAGATAGAGGCGTTCGGCGAGTTCGGCATTCGTCATTCCCTCGGCCATGAGTGACAACACCTCGACCTGCCGTCGCGTCAGGCCGGCCCGATTGGACAGGGTCGACGACCGCTTTCGGGACGGGATCGTCATCGCCCCCTCGGCACGGAGCGCGCGACGGACTCGGTCCGCCGTCGCATACGCGCCGAGCCGATCGAGGCCCGCCAACCCGGCAAGGATCTGTTCGCGGTCACCGGTCTCGGTGAGCACCAGGGCGGCATCGAACTCCGATCCGCACTCCGCGAGACCCCGGGCCGCAGCAGAGACGTCACCGTCGAGATGAGCGGCGAACGGCGGGGCGACACCGTCTGCATCACAATCGATCCCGACTCTCCTCAGCCACACCGCGAGATCTCCGCGCGACCATTCGAGCCCGTCTCCGTGCGTCTGCAGCATCTCGGTGAACCGGGACACCCTGTCGTCGGGCACCCCGGTCAGCCAGACCTGTTCGACCAGTGCGGTTGCGACAGGAAGCATTCGGAGCGGTTCACCGTAGCGCCGGCCCAGCTCCCATGCCTCTTCCAACTCGGGACTGCGCTCGGCCCGGCGGCGTAACGCGGTGAGGCCGCGCACCAGGAGCGGCCACGTATGTGCCAGTGGCGCCGACGCAACGTCCAGGACCGCGGCACTGTCCTGGAGCGCGTCGTCCCACCGACCCTGCAGAAGGCCCAGTCGCGCACGAGAACCGAGCTGCCATACCCGACAGACCGGGAGGTCGCTCGCGATGGTCATGTCGATGCTCGTCGCCAGCAATTCGGCAGCCCGCCGGAGGCGGCGCTGCTCGACGTCGAAGTGGGCGAGGTTGCTGTATCCGCTCGAGTATAGCTCGTTGAGATGGCGGGGAGCCCGGGCGAGTACGTTCATGAGGCCTGCGCGGGCGTCGGGATCGCCGCACACGATGCCGCAGATCGCGTCGACGATGGCGATCCGATCCTCCAGGGACGGGTCGTCTGTCACGGCGGCGACCTGACGAGCCCGGGCGAGATGCTCACGCGCATCGGCGACCGTGCCGGCATGAACGGCGAAGAACGCCCGCATCGCCAGGGCATGACCGAGCGCGGGCGTGGGTGGATGGCCGGGTTCGAACACCGTGATCGACTGCGCGACATGGTCATCGCTTCCGGATCGGTTGCCGTTGTACCACTCGTAGACGGCAAGCGCGATGTTGTCGGTGCTGACACCGTCGATGTCGCCGCCGGCCTCGCGCAACCCGAGTGCGTGCCGGCACGCGACGATCGCCTCCCCGAGTTGATCGGTCAGGTACAGCTCGGCCGCGAGCAGTTCCAGTATCTCGGCATCGTCCGCACGATCGCCGACGCCCGAACCGAGTGCGGTGCGGAAGAACTCGGCGCTCTGGCGATGGGCACCGGACCGAGCGGCCGTCCGCCCTGCAGCGATCGCCGCCGACCGCAGACGCGCGGAGTCACCGGCGTGCCGTGCATGGTGAGTGATGGTGGCCTCATCGGGATCTCCGACAGTGTCGTGCGCAGCGATCAGACGCTGATGGAACCGGGTTTCGGCGCCCGGCGGCACGACACTGGTCAGGGCTTGGCGGTAGAGGTCATGCCAGAAGTCCACACCTCTGGTCGTCCGACGGATCAGATGGAACCCGTCGAGCAATCGGAGCGAGTGTGCACCGACTCCGAGCGCCTCCATCACCGGATCAGGAATCGCTCCGGGCGAGCACGTCAGGAGATTGAGCACCTCCCAACAGTCCGTGTCGAGACCGACGGTCCGCGCGAGAATCGCGTCGCGGACCGTGGCCGGCAGATCGGTTCCGTCATGGTCGAGCAACTCCGTGACGAAGAAGGGGTTGCCCGCGGTGCGACGATGCAGCGCCTCGGCATCGTGCTGTCGGGCATCGTGCTGTCGGGGGCCCAGCAGCTCCGCCACGGCATCGACCGACAGTGGCCCGAGAGGTATGGTCGTCGCCGACGACGACCGCGCGATGTCGCCCTTCAGCACCTGGACGGGAGCACCGTCACCCGTCCACTCGTCGCGAGCGGTGATCACGACCACCGTGGACGTGCGGTGAATCCGACGCACCGTGTGCCGCAAGAAATCGGTCGTGCCCTGGTCGGCCCAGTGGATGTCGTCGATGACGAGGATCGTCGGAGTCGACGCCAGATCACGCGTCACCGCGTCGAAGATGTCGTACGCGTGGTCCGCACCGCGAAGAATGCGCCGGGTTTCGGGGGCCAGGTCGTCGACGATGTCGAACAGCGCGCCGAGTGGACGCGGGGTGGACAGCGGATCACACATTCCCCACAGCACCCGCATTCCCGGCGCGTGCGCGCGCGTGAACTCGTCGACGAACGCCGTTTTCCCGGCTCCTGCCTCGCCGGTGATCAGCGCGATACCGCCCTGCCCGGCGCGCGCCCGATCGGCGTGTGCCGCCAGCCTCGACAGCTCCGCATCCCGCTCCAGGAGAGCCACAGCCAGACCATAGGCACCACGGCTCGCACCACACAAGGCCTGCTCACATCACGCGACCGCCGGAATCTGCAACATAGGGCGCTTCTCCCGATGTCGAGGACACCGGCCCCGGGGGACGCTCGATGAGCACAACGTCCACACGACACACCAGAGGAGAACACCATGAAGACCTTCGTCATCGAACGCGAGTTCCCGGGGGCGGCCGACCTCGACTCGTCCGCACTCGCCGAGATCGCCCGCACGTCCAACGCCACGGCCGAGTCGTTGGGCGTCCCCTACCGCTGGGTGACCAGCTACGCCGCCGGCGACAAGGTCTACTGCGTCCACCAGGCCGACGACGCATCGACCGTCCGCGAGCACTCGCGACGTGCCGGTTTCCCGTGCACGGCGGTCACCGAAGTGTCGTCGGAGTTCGGTCCGCAGTCGGCCGGCGCCTAGACGGCCGTCCGTGTCATGGCAATGGTCCGCGCCCAGCGCGGACCATTGCCCTCACACACAGATCAGTCGCCCGACGGCGGCGTGTACGCGCCCGTCTGCTGCAGAATCCACGCCAGCTCGAAAGCGACTTCTTCCCACTGCTTGTAGCGGCCGCTGACGCCGCCGTGGCCCGCCGACATCTCCGTCTTCAGCAGGACCGGATTGTCCGAGGTGGTCTTGTCCTGCAGACTCGCGACCCATTTCGCCGCCTCGGTGAACAGCACTCGGGTGTCGTTGAGTGACGTGAGCGCGAGGATCGGCGGATACGGCCTGGCGCCGACGTTCTCGTACGGCGAGTAGGAACGCATGTAGGCGTAGACCTCGGGATCGTGCAGCGGATCGCCCCACTCGTCCCACTCGATCACCGTCAGCGGCAACGACGGATCGAGGATCGACGTCAGTGCGTCGACGAACGGGACCGAGGCCAGGATGCCGTTGAACAGTTCCGGTGCCAGGTTGGCCACCGCGCCCATCAGCAGACCGCCGGCAGAGCCGCCCTCGGCCACCATCTGGCTCGGAGTGGTCCATCCGGTGTCGACGAGATACCGCGCCGAGTCCACGAAATCGGTGAAGGTGTTCTTCTTCGTGAGGGTCTTGCCGTTGTCGTACCAGTACCGGCCCATCTCACCGCCACCGCGGATGTGGGCGAGTACGAACACCACCCCGCGATCCAGCATGGACAGGCGCGACACCGAGAACGACGGGTCGATGCTCATCTCATACGAGCCGTACCCGTAGAGCAGCAGCGGGGCGGGACGGTTGCCGTCAGTCCCCTTCCGTCGCACGATCGACAGTGGGATCTCGGTTCCATCTGCCGCCGTGGCCCATTCGCGCGACTGCACGTAGTCGGCGGGGTCGTACCCGCCGAGCACGGGCTGACGTTTCAGCAACGTCCGCTCGCCGGTGGCGACATCGAGGTCGAGGATCTCGGTCGGTTCGACGAAGCTCGTGTAGCCGAGTCGTAGTCGCGGCGTCGACCACTCGGGGTTGCCACCGAGACCGACCGAGAACAGCTCCTGCTCGAAGTCGACCTCGACGAAGTCGGCGGCGGTCGGAATCCCCTCGATCCGACGGAGATCGGCGATCGCGAGCTTCGGCAGCGCCGATCGCCGGTACGACAGCACGAGGTAGTCCTCGAAGGCGTCGAGATCCTCGATGCGGCGGTCCGGATCGTGCGCGAGGAGCTCGGTACGGTCCGCGGGATCGGCGACGGGGGCGATGTCGATGGCGAAGTTCTCGGCCTTCGCCCCGTCCCGGATGTCGTTGTGGACGATGACGAAATAGTCGTCGCCGCCGATCACCGCGTGCTCGACGTTGTACTCGACGCCTTCCACCCGCGGTGCGACACTGCGGAACTCGCCGGTCGGGTCGTCGGCGGGCAGAACGTACACCTCGGAGGTGATCTTGGAACCGACACCGATCATCAGGTACTTGTCGCTGCGGGTGGACCCCATGCCCACCCAGTACTTCTCGTCGGGCTCGTGGAAGACGGTGACGTCTTCTGTGCCGGCACCGATGTCGTGGCGCCACACGGTGTCCGGCCGCCAGGCGTCGTCGACGGTCTGATAGAAGACGTGCCGTGCGTCGGCCGACCAGACCGCACCGCCCGCGGTGTCGCGGATCTCGTCGTCGAGGAGCTGACCGGTTCGAAGGTTCTTGAAGCGCAACGTGTATCGCTCGTCGCCGACGACATCGGTACTGTAGGCGAGCCAATCGCCGTCGTCGCTGACGGTCAGCGCGCCGAGACTGAAGAAGTCGTGACCTTCGGCCTCGACATTGGCGTCGAGCAGGATCTCCTCGCCGGGCAGCGCGGCATCGGCGTCGAGAACCGGCGGTGTCCAGTCGTCGTCGGCGGCGATGGGACAACGGCACCGGATGCCGTACTGCTTTCCGGCCTCGGTGCGGCCGTAGTACCAGTATCGACCACGTCGGCTCGGCACCGACATGTCGGTTTCCTGTGTGCGGCTCTTGATCTCGCCGAAGATCTGCTTACGCAGCCCGTCGAGTTGATCGGTGTGCTTCTCGGTGAACGCGTTCTGCGCCTCGAGGTAAGCGACGACCTCGGGATCGTCCTTGTCGCGCAACCACTCGTACTGGTCGACGAAGGTGTCGCCGTGATGGGTCCGTTCACTGGGGACCTTCTTGGCCACCGGTGCGGTGATGTCGGAACTCACAACCGTCTCCTACTCGTGGTTCGGCCAGTCGGCGAAGGACTTCTGCGAAATCCATTCGTAGGCCTCGATGTATCGTGCGCGGGTGCGGGACACCACGGACTCGGGCAGCTCGGGCGGTGGCTGATCGGCCACCCGGTCCCAACCGGAATCCTCTCCGGTGAGCCAGTTCCGCACGATCTGCTTGTCGAAGCTCGGCTGCACCTCACCGGCCCGGTAGGACGCCGCCTCCCAGTACCGCGACGAGTCCGGCGTGAGCACCTCGTCGGCGAGGACCAGCTCGCCGTCGTCTCCGACTCCGAACTCGAACTTGGTGTCGGCGAGGATGATTCCGCGATCGGCGGCCAGGGCTGCGCCCCGCCCGTAGATGTCGAGAGTCGCCGTGCGCAACTGTTCCGCACGGTCAGCCCCCTCCTGCTCGACGACCCGCTCGAAGCTGATGTTCTCGTCGTGGTCACCCTGAGCCGCTTTCGTGGCGGGGGTGAAGATGGGTTCGGGGAGCCGACTCGCCTCGTCGAGTCCGGCCGGCAGTTCCACTCCGCACACCGACCCGGTTGCCCGGTAGTCGAGCAGGCCCGATCCGGTGAGGTAGCCCCGCGCCACGCACTCGACCTGAACCATCGGGAGCTTCCGGACCACCATCGACCGGCCGACGGCCTCGGCCGGGATCCGCTCATCGGTGGGTCCGCCGGCGAGGTGATTCGGCACACCGAGCACGTCGAACCAGAAGAAGCTCATCGCGGTCAGGATGCGCCCCTTGTCGGGGATCGCGGGACTGAGGATGTGGTCGTAGGCCGAGATCCGGTCCGAGGCCACCAGCAGCAGGGTCTCCGGATCGATCTCGTAGATCTCGCGGACCTTCCCCGACGCCAGATGGGTATACGTATTCAGTTCCGGACGCATGGCTTCGACCTTAGAGGTATGACATCCTGCATCGCATGACCGGTCCGCAGATCACCATCACCTACTGCACCCAGTGCAACTGGCTGCTCCGGGCATCGTGGATGGCGAGCGAGCTGCTCAACACCTTCGGCACCGAACTCGGCTCGGTCACCCTCGTACCCGGCACCGGCGGTGTCTTCCACATCGAGGTCGACGGCGCGCAGGTGTGGGAACGCAAGCGCGACGGCGGGTTTCCCGACGCGGTCGCCCTCAAGCGAGTTGTCCGTGACGTCGCACTCCCCGACTGGAACCTCGGTCATGCGGATCGGACCGGCGACCCTTCGTGACACTCCGCTATCGCTCCGTTCCTCAGGGATCACCCTTCGATCCCTGAGGTGCGAGCGGAGCGAGCCTCGAAGGGTCAGAGGATCGGCGCCGGGCTGTAGGTGGCCGCGTCGGGGTAGTCGGCGACGATCTTCTCCGCCGCCGCGATGACATCGGCCACCTGCTGCTCGGCGGCACCGACGAACGCGGTCTTGTCGGTGAGCAACTCGTCGAGCTGTGCCCGGTCCAGGGGAATGCGGTCGTCGGCGGCGAGCCGGTCGAGCAGGTCGGGCTCCCGCCCCTGCTCGCGCATGGCCAGCGCCACGGCGACCGCGTTCTCCTTGATCGCCTCATGGGCGGTCTCGCGTCCGACACCCGCCCGGACCGACGCCATCAGCACCTTCGTCGTCGCCAGGAACGGGAGATACCGGTCGAGCTCGTTCGCGATGACGGCGGGATAGGCGCCGAACTCGGCGAGCACGGTCAGGAACGTCTCCATCAGGCCGTCGAGGGCGAAGAAGGCGTCGGGCAGTGCGACGCGGCGCACCACCGAACAGAAGACGTCACCCTCGTTCCATTGCGCGCCGGCCAGTTCGGCGGCCATCGACCCATACCCGCGCAGCACGACCTGCAGGCCGTTGACCCGCTCGCAGCTGCGGGTGTTCATCTTGTGCGGCATCGCCGAGCTGCCCACCTGGCCGGGCTGGAATCCTTCGGTGACCAGCTCGTGACCGGCCATGAGACGGATGGTGTGGGCCAGCGAGGACGGCCCGGCCGCCACCTGGACGAGCGCCGACACGACGTCGTGGTCGAGCGACCGCGGATAGATCTGGCCGACCGAGGTCAGCGAGCGGGAGAACCCGAGGTGATCGGCGACCCGCGACTCGAGGTCGGCGAGCTTCGTGGCGTCGCCGCCGAGCAGATCGAGCATGTCCTGCGAGGTCCCCATCGGCCCCTTGATGCCGCGCAGCGGATACCGGTCGAGGAGTTCGCGTACCCGGGTCAGCGCGATCATCAGCTCGTCGGCGGCGCTCGCGAAACGTTTGCCCAGCGTGGTGGCCTGCGCCGCGACGTTGTGGCTGCGTCCGGCCATCACGACCGACGAATACTGAGCGGCCCGTTCGACGATCCGCGCGAGCACCGCCACGCCGTGCGCGTGGACATACTCGAGGGACCGCAGGATCTGCAGTTGCTCGACGTTCTCGGTGAGGTCACGGCTGGTCATGCCCTTGTGGATCTGCTCATGCCCGGCCAGCGCGTTGAATTCCTCGATGCGTGCCTTGACGTCGTGGCGGGTGACGCGTTCACGATCCGCGATCGACGGGAGGTCGATCTGGTCGACGACCCGCTCATAGTCGTCGATCGCGCCATCGGGCACGTCGATCCCCAGGTCGCGCTGAGCCTTGAGGACAGCGATCCACAGCTGCCGCTCCAGGGCGATCTTGTGGCGCGGCGACCAGATCTCCGCGAGGTCGGCGGAGGCATAACGACTGGCCAGGACGTTGGAGATGACGGGCTTCGACACGGGGACAGTCTAGTCGCGCCGGGCTGTCCGCCCGAATCCGACGTCGGCGGCTCCCGAGGTGTCAGTTCGGAGAGCTCAGAGGGCGAAGCACGCCCACCCCGAGCCATATCCCTGGTGGACCCGATAGAGGGTCTTCGGTCCGGTGACACCACCCTGCTGGGCGTACAGTCGGCGATCGCCTGGCCGGCG
Organism: Gordonia sp. OPL2; assembly: GCF_003797825.1. Taxonomy (GTDB): domain Bacteria; phylum Actinomycetota; class Actinomycetes; order Mycobacteriales; family Mycobacteriaceae; genus Gordonia. The sequence continues at coordinate 79,182 of NZ_RKME01000021.1, read as the reverse complement.
GGGTACCCAGCGGATCGTCGCGATCGCACCGTCGGCGGCTGCTGCTCCCAGGAATCGCGGAGCCTGACCGTTCTCCTGTTCCCAGAAGGTGACCCGTCCGGTGGCGTTGACCGGAACCGTCAGGTCATAGAGGCAGCCCGAACCGTAGACCACCGACGAAAACGGGACACCGGCGTCCACCCCGCCGACCGGGGCGGCCGACGCGGTGCCCGGTGCGAACAGGACACCGGAGAGAGCCGCCGCGATCAGACCGCTGAGCACGGTCCATCTCCGCCGAACTCGCCTAGGCCGGGCACTCATCGATCGCATCATCTCGTCGTCTCCCCCTCCAGGTTGTGAACCTCTGTCACTCGCGCGGCGCGAGGACGTCGATGACCTCGTGCAGGGCGTCGCGCGCCGCCACATAGGCATTGCCGTGCCGCGAGCCGAGTGCCCCCACGACCGCGCCGTCCTCCACCGCGATCAGCTGATTCACGTGGACCGGGTCGGTGACCCGGTACGACTTCTGCAGTACATCCGAGTGCATCTCCGCGAGCAACTTCCGGCGATCGACGACGACGTCGCGCAGTCGGGGGTACCGGGCGGCGAGCGCGATCGTCTCGTAGCGGGCCGCGAGCGTCTGGATCGTCGTGTCGGGCCCGACGAAGACCTCGGCGAGCGCGTCGGCGGTGGCCTGCCCTCCACGCCGCCGCTTGGGCAGCGCGTCGCGACGCTCGGCGATGCACTCCTCGTCGTGCCGGCACACGTTGGCGGCGGCCTCCGCCATCAGATCCTCGAGCGATCCGAAGTAGTAGGTCGTCGACGCCAGGGGCAGTTGTGCGCGTTCGGCGACCGCACGATGACGCACCGCGTCGAACCCTCCCTCGAGCAGCAGGGCACCGGCGGCCTCGATGAGTCGGGACCGACGCCGCAGCCCCTTCGGGGTGGCCGCCGAAGTCATGGAATCATGCTGCCAAAGGCGTTGCCTGCCTGGGATTACTTTGGCAAAAGCCGTGACGCGGTCGGGCATTTCGACTATGTCGCGCAGCTGTCGCGCCACCACGCACTCACGCGGTGGGGGTGGGACGATCACGGGATGGACGACGAGACATTTCTGCATCGGGCGATCGACCTCGCAGCCGACGCACGTGCCCGTGGTGATCATCCGTTCGGGGCACTGCTTGTCACTCCGGACGGCGAGATCGTTGCGAGCGCCCGGAATTCGGTCAACACCGACAGCGACCCCACCGGGCACGCCGAGACCAACTTGGTGCGCGAAGCGGGACGTCTCGTCGATGCCGACACCCGTCGCACGCTCACGCTGTACACCAGCACCGAACCGTGCGCGATGTGCGCCGGCGCGATCTACTGGGCCGGGATCCCGACGGTCGTGTATGCCCTCAGCGAGGTGGACCTGGCAGCGATGACCGGTGACGACCCGGCCAACCCGTCGATGTCGCTGCCGTGCCGGGAGGTGTTCGCCCGTGGGGCACACCCGACGGCGGTCCGCGGACCGTACGACATCCCGGCCGCCCACGAGGTCCATGCGGGATTCTGGCGCGGCTGAGTCGGGCTGTCACGCCCTCCGCCGTCGCCTGATCCCATACCCCCGGGGGTATACAATGATGCGTAACCCTCACGAAAGCAGGTGCGGAGATGGTTGGTGATGACGAGTCGATCACCGTCGTACTCAATCGATTGCGTCGGGCCCACGGACAACTCGCGGGTGTCATCTCGATGATCGAACAGGGTCGTGACTGCAAGGACGTGGTCACCCAACTCGCCGCGGTGTCCAGGGCGCTCGACCGTGCGGGTTTCAAGATCGTCGCGACCGGCCTACGGCAGTGCCTGACCGGTGAGGACGCCGACAACAGCGAACCGATGACCGAGGAGCAGCTGGAGAAGTTGTTCCTGGCGCTCGCCTGAGCGTCGAACACCATGCCGCCCCCACGGAAAGGACCGGCCATGCAACTCGGCCTCACCGCAACCCTGACCACGACGTTCGACGATGCCGTCCTCCGCACACGAGAGGCGCTCTCTGAGCAAGGGTTCGGCGTTCTCACCGAGATCGACGTGACGGCCACGATGAAGCAGAAGCTCGACGAGGACATCGAGAAGTACGTCATCCTGGGCGCCTGCAATCCGTCGCTGGCTCATCGCGCGCTCGGTGTCGACCGTCAGATCGGCCTGCTGCTGCCGTGCAACGTCGTCGTCCGCGACGACACCGAGCATCCGGGCACGGTGATCGTGGAGGCGATGAACCCGGACATCATGGTCCGGGTCACCGACGCCGCCGGACTGCGCGACGTCGCCGACGACGCAGCCACCCGGCTGCAGGCCGCGATCGATGCCCTGGAGAACCCTGGCGCCGGCCCAGGCGCGTGACGGAACCGATCAGGTCCGCACACGCCACGCGGCACCCGCACGCGACTACCGGAAGTAGTGCCCGGCGTCGATGTCCTCGATCAGGCCGGGCGCCTCGGGCTTCCAGTCCATCAGCTCGCGGGTGATCGCCGACGACGTCGGGTTGTCGACGCCCACGAACGCGGCCAGATATCCGAAGCGTTCCGCAGCATCGTCGGGTTCGACTGCAGCCGTGTCGATTCCGAGGCCTCGCCCGATGGCTGCTGCGATGTCCCGGAATGCCACGCCGTCGTCGCCGACCGCGTGCAGGCGGGTTCCCGCAGGGGCCGCCTCGAGGGCCAGCCGGTACAGACGTGCGGCGTCGCGGGTATGCACGGCCGGCCACCGGTTCGCACCGTCCCCGAGGTAGCCGGCGAAACCGTTCTGCCGGGCGAATCCGATGAGACCGGGGACGAATCCGTGATGGTCGAGATCGCTGTGCACCGACGGAGGCAGACGCAGGACCGACGAGCGGACGCCCCGATCGGCGGCCGCAATGATCGCGTTCTCGGTGGTGATGCGGTACCCCTGCCCGAACGTGTCGTCCTCGGCGCCGGGCCGCCCCGTGATCCCCATCATCGCGATCAACGCGGTGCCGGATGTCCCGACGAACGGCTTGCCGGATCCGGCCATCGCGTCGAGCATCGCGTTCACTGCGATCAGATCGGCGTCCGCGGCGGCGGCGAGATCGCCGGTCACCATCAAATCGTGTTTGAAGGCGAGATGGAGCACCCCGTCCGCCCGTCGTGACGCATCGACGAGGACGTCGATGTCGTCGAGGCCACCTCGGATGACCTCGGCACCGCGGTCGGCGATCGCCGCGGCTGCAGTATCCGAACGCGCCAGCCCGGCAACGGCGTGACCTGCGGCGACGAGCTCGGGAATGACGGCCGAGCCCACATGACCGGAGGCACCTGTGACGAAAACCTGCATGACTTGCTCCTGATTCCAGTGATGACAGTTTCTGACATCACTGACTGTACGCGCGATGTCAGATACTGTCATCACCTATGATCGGCGGCATGGGACGTTGGCCGACCGGATCACGCGACCGCCTGCGGGAGGCCGCGCTGAGCCTGTTCGCCGAGCGCGGCTACGAGGGCACCTCCGTCGCCGACATCGCCGAGAGCGCCGGTGTCACCGAGCGCACCTTCTACCGACAGTTCGGCGACAAACGAGAGGTGCTCTTCGACAGCGAGCACACCCTCGAACACGCGATCGTCGAGCGACTGCTCGCCTGCCCACTCGACATGGCCCCCCTCGACGCGATCGGCCGGGCGCTCGACGAGGCGGTGGGCACGTTCTTCGCCGATCGGTTGCCGTCATCCCGGCTGCGTCAGACGATCATCGACGCGAATCCCGAACTTCAGGAGCGAGAGGCCCTCAAGATGGCCTCGTTGACCGACGCCGTGTCGAAAGCCTTTGTCTCCCAAGGACTCGACCCCACGACGGCATCGTTGACCGCCGAGATGGGGATCGCGGTGTTCACGATCGCCTTCGCGAACTGGGTCAGCCCGGGCAACACCGAGCCACTCGCCGTTCTGCTGCGCGTCGCGATGACGCGGCTGCGTGAGGTCGCCGCGACCGGCGGGGCGACGTCGCCTGATGCGCATCACTGACACCAGGATCACCGATCCCGCACCGTTGACCGGATAATCCGGCTATCGGTGCGACAACGGTGACGCTCGTGTCAAGGATTCCGGCCGCGAGCACTGCGGGCCTGCGAGCCTGCGAGCACCGTCACATCCGGCGGCGTGCCGGATCAGTGTCTGTCGAAGTGGTCGGCGCGCACCAGTAACCTGTGGAGTCGATGACTGCCGAACACGACTCGCCGACGACACCCACCGGCCCGACCGAGCAACGCCTCGGCCGGGTCAGTCGTCGTTCGGTCCTTGCCGGCGGGCTGGGAGCGACCCTGGTCGGCGCACTCGCCGCGTGCTCGAACGATGCGCCGACGAAGGTCGAGCCACGCAAACTCGAGACGCGCGCCGCCGACGACGAGTTGCCCTCGGAGACCAGCCCGCCGCAGATCGCGGGCGGTCCCCCACTGGTCACCGGCAGTTTTGTGTCGGCGAAAATGGGCGGTCGCGAGACCCGCTGGGCGGTCGCGCGACCGACCGGGGTGTCCGGTCGGTTGCCGGTCGTCGTCGTCCTGCACGCTCTGAACACCAACGAGAAGTCGATCTTCTCGTCGAAGCTCGAGATGCAGAACGTCCTGCAGCGCTACGTCGATGCGGGCAATGCCCCGTTTGCGCTGGCCGCGGCCGATGCGGCGCGCAACTACTATCACCCTCGCGCCGACGGCACCGACGGTGGAGCGATGATCCTGGACGAGTTCCTGCCGATGCTGGCGTCGAATGCCGATCTGAATCTCTCGACCGAGCGGATCGGTCTGTTCGGCTGGTCGATGGGCGGCTACGGGGCGTTACGCCTGGGAGCGCTGCTCGGCGCCCCGCGGGTCTCGGCGATCGCGGTCAGCTCACCCGCGATGTGGGCCGACCCGCGCAACTTTCCGCCCCGCGCATTCGACTCGTATGAGGATTACCAGGCGAATTCGCTGTTCGGACAGCAGCAGGCCTTCGCGAAGATCCCGCTGCTCATCTCCATCGGGTCGTCGGACCAGTTCTTCACCTACACCCGCCAATGGGCGGCCGGGCTGCATCCGCCGGCGGCGTTCGGCACCACCGCCGGTGGGCACACCAACCGCTACTGGCGCAGCGTGCTGCCCGAGCAGGTCGAGTTCCTGGGCCGCAACCTCGCCCGCTGACGAGGGTTCGCGCCGACCCGGCGGCGACGGGACAGCGCCAGGCGGAGGCTTCAGAGGCTGATGTCGCCGTCGAGCGCGGCCTTGCCGATGTCGGTGCGGAAATGCGAGCCGGGGAGTTTGATCCCGGCGATCCGGTCATATGCCTGCGCGCGCGCCTCGGCGAGGTCGGCGCCGGTCCCGACCACGGCGAGGACTCGACCGCCGGAGGACACGACGGCACCGTCGTCGTTGCGTGCGGTGCCCGCGTGCAGGACTCCGTCACCGTCGGCGCCGGTGATGACGTCGCCGGTCCGGGGCTTGCCGGGGTAGTTCTCCGCGGCGACGACGACGGTGACGGCGGCGCCATCGGACCACTGCAGCGGCGGCAGTTGATCGAGCGTGCCGGTCGCGGTGGCGGACAGCGCTGCGCCCAACGGCGAGGTGAGCAGCGCGAGTACCGCCTGCGTCTCGGGATCACCGAAGCGGCAGTTGAATTCGACGACGGCCGGTCCGTCTTGTCCGATCGCGAGTCCCGCGTAGAGGAGACCGGAGAATGGGGTGCCGCGCTTGGCGAGCTCGGCCGCGACCGGCTTGACCACGTCGTCGACGATCTGTCGGGTGACCTCGTCGGGCAGCCACGGCAACGGCGTGTAGGCGCCCATGCCTCCCGTGTTGGGTCCGGAGTCGTTGTCGCCCACCCGCTTGTGGTCCTGCGCGGGGATGAGCGGGACCACGGTCTCGCCGTCGACCAGCGAGAACAGCGACACCTCGGGGCCGTCGAGGAAGCTCTCCAGCAGGACCGGGTGCCCGTTCTCGAGCAGTTCGGCGGCGTGATCGCGGGCGGCCAGGCGGTCGTCTGTCACCACCACGCCCTTGCCTGCTGCCAGACCGTCGTCCTTGACCACCCAGGTCGGGCCGAAGCGGTCGAGCGCGGCGTCGAGCTTGGCGGGGTTGTCGACGATCTCGCTGTGCGCGGTGCGGACGCCGGCAGCGGCCATCACGTCCTTGGCGAACGCCTTCGACCCTTCGATCTGGGCGGCGGCGGCACCTGGGCCGAATGTCGCGAAGCCGGCCTCGCGCAGTGCATCGGCGACTCCGAGCACCAGGGGCACCTCCGGACCGATGACCACGAGATCAGCGGCGATACTCGTCGCCAGGGCGACGACCGCCTCGGCCGACGCGACGTCGACCTGGTGGTTGGTCGCGATCGACGACGTCCCGGCATTGCCGGGGGCGACATGCAACCCCGTGACCGAGGGGTCCGCCGACAGTCCGAGGAGCAGGGCATGTTCGCGGCCGCCCGAGCCGATCACGAGTACGCGCACGGTGACGACTCTAGTGGGCGGTCCGACGTGGTGACGCCCACCCCGTCGGGGGATCCGGACACCATCCCACCGAAAGCGCCCCGGGAAAGCACCCCTTGCAGAGGAGACGACGACATTTTGTCGGCGGGTCCGCTGCCTCGGGCGGATTTCCCGGGGCGAGTTTCCGGCTCAGCTCGTCGGCGTCGTCAGGTCGTACACCGTGGTGCCGCCGACCGTCGTCGCGGTGAAGTTGTCCTGCACCCACTGGGCGATCTGCGCCGAGGGACGTGTGGTGTCCGACGACCCGAATCCGCGGCCACCTCCCAGGAAGTAGTGGATCTTCTTCTCCGACACCAATTTCTGGAACTGTTCCAGCGTCGGCGACGGGTCGGTGCCGTTGAAGCCGCCGATCGGCATCACGGAATGTCCCGACTCGATCTGGTACCCCGAGGCCTCGTTGGAGCCGACGGCCGCCGCGACCCACGTGTATCGGTCGGCGTCGGACCGGAGCATCGCGACCAGTTCTGCGCTGGGTTTCGAGCCCATGAGCAGTCCACCGGGGCCACCGCCCGGACCGCCCTCGGCGCCACCCGCGCCGGCACCTATCGTTCCGGTGCCGCCGGGCATACCACCCGGCATCCCGGCGCCTGCTCCGGGTAGCGCGCCCGCCGGTCCGTTGGCCGAACCGGGCGCGCCCGGCATGCCCATGCCTGCGCCTGGGCCCCCGCGCATCCCACCGCGCGTGCCGCCGAATCTGCCGTGGCCACCGGGACCGCCACCGGGCCCGAACTCTCCCTCGACCCGCGGGCCTGCGCTGATGATCGAGCCCTGCTTGGCGGTCGAGACGGTGTCGATGGTGTACGCGACCGGCCCGGCGAGCGCGGCCGCCAGTGCGGTGACGAGTGCCAGTGCCGACAGGTAGGGACGGTGCGCCACGAGCATGACGAGTCCGCCGACGACGCCGATGACGAGGACCAGCCACCGCAGCCATGGCACGAAGTCCGGCGATCGGCCGAGCAGGGCGAAGCCCCAGACCGCGGCGATCCAGACACCCGCCGCGAGCACGATCCGCACCCACAGGAGGTCGCGCGACCGCCAGCACACCGCGGCACCGCCGGCGACGACGGCGGCCACGGCCGGGGCCAGCGCCGCCGTGTAGTAGCTGTGGAAGATCCCGGCCATGAAGCTGAACACGGCGATGGTGACCAGGAGCCACAGGCCCCAGACCGCCAGATAGGCGCGACGCAGGTCGGTGCGCGAGGACCGTCCGATCAGCACGAGTGCCGCGATCCCGACCACCAGCGCGGTGGGGATGAGCCAGGCGATCTGGCCGCCCTGCGCCGGCTCGAACATGCGCAGGATGCCGGTCTCGCCCCACATGCCACCGCCGCGGCCGCCACCGGGTCCACCCGGTCCGGCCATGCCGCCGCCGGGACCGCCGGTCATCGCGCCGGCATATCCGCCGGTCCGACCCCCCGGGCCTCCAGGTGTCACGCTGCCGGTCTCGTTGCCGTTGAGACGTCCGAAACCGTTGTAGCCCAGTGTGAGTTCGAGGATCGAGTTGTTCTGGGAGCCGCCGATCCACGGCCGCGACGACGCGGGCCACAACTCGACCGTGAGAATCCACCAGCCTGCGCTGACGATCAGCGCGCCGAGCGCGGCGACGAGATGGCCGAGACGGATGAGCCAGGTGCGTTGCCCGAAGGCGAGGTAGGTGATCGCCAGCGGCGGCACGATCAGCATCACCTGCAACTGTTTGGTGAGGAAACCGAACCCGACGAAGACTCCGGTGAGGACCATCCACCGGAGCCGTCCGTCCTCGATGGCCTTCAGGGTTGCCCACACCGCAGCGATCATCAACAGGATGAGCAAGGCCTCGGGGTTGTCGAACCGGAACATCATCGCGGCGACCGGCGTGAGCGCGAGGACGGTCCCGGCAAGGATGCCCGCCCAGTGCCCGAAGTACTTCTTGGTGATGAGGTAGAGGAGGGCGACCGAGGCAACCCCCATGAGTGCCTGCGGAACCAGCACAGACCACGGGTTCAGTCCGAAAATGCGGACGGACAGGCCCGGAATCCAGAGTGCGGCAGGTGGTTTGTCGACGGTGATGGAGTTGGCCATGTCGGACGAGCCGAAGAACCACGCCTTCCACGACTGCGATCCGGCCTGGATCGCGGCGGTGTAGAACGAGTTGGCCCAGCCGTTCGCCGACAGGTTGACCAGGTTGACGACTCCGGTACCGATGATCAGGAGCGCGAGCGAGACACGGTGCCACACAAGGGCGTTCCGCCCGGAGGCGGATGCCTCGGGCGGAACGGGTGCGGATGCGGGACGGTCGAGAACGGTGCTCATTCGGCGGTTCCTTCGGCGAGCCCGGCGCCGGGCTTCGGGACGGTTGCGGTCGTGCCGGCGAGGTGGCCACGGAAGACCCACCGTAGACCGACGAAACGGGTGAGTGTGGCGACCAGGTTGGCGATCACCAGGACCAGGAGTTCGACGTGTTTGGTCGCCTCCGGCGCGAACGCGTGTAGGGCGATCAGCGATCCGGATGTCACGAGCCAGCCGAATACGAAGACGCCCAAACCGAACAGCTGGTGTCGGACAGCTCCTTCGCGCCCGGAGATGCCGAAGCTGAATCGGCGGTTGGCGGCGGTGTTGAGCACGGCGGTCACCGCGAGCGCGACGAAATTGGAGACCTGCGCGCCGAGGAACGAGTGGAGCAGCAGATAGAGGACCGCGTAGGCTATGGTCGACGCCACGCCGATCACGCAGAACCGGGCGAGCTGACCGACCAGGCCGAAGGGCACGCCGTCGATCTGCGGTCCGGGTGCGCGGTCGCGGCCGATGGTGGAGCGGAGTTCGGCGATCGGCAGTCGACCGGTGGTCAGTGCATAGCCCACCCGGGCGCACCCTTTCAGGTCCGCGACGGCGGTCGACACGATGTCGACGGTGCTGTCGGGGTCGTCGACCCAATCGACGGGCACCTCGGCGATACGCAACCCGATCCGTTCGGCGAGGACGAGTAGTTCGGTGTCGAAGAACCAGCCGGTGTCCTCGACGTAGGGCAGCACCTGGCGCGCGATGTCGGTACGCATGGCCTTGAATCCGCACTGGGCGTCGGAGAACTTGGCGCGCATCGTCGTCCGGAGGATCAGGTTGTAGGAGCGTGAGATGAACTCTCGCTTCGGCCCGCGGACGACCCGCGACGACCGGGACAGGCGGGTGCCGATCGCGATGTCGGAGTGTCCGGAGATCAGCGGCGCGATCAATGGCATGAGTGCGTTGAGGTCGGTGGAGAGGTCGACGTCGCAGTAGGCGACGATCTGGGCGTCGCTGGCGCGCCACACCGCGTTGAGGGCGCGGCCGCGGCCCTTCTGCTCGAGGTGCACGACCCGCAGGCCCGCGAGTTCTCCGGCGAGCTCCGCGGCGATGGCGAGTGTGGAGTCGGTGCTGGCGTTGTCGGCGACGGTGATGCGGGCCGGATACGGGACGTGGGTGCGGAGGTGGTCGGCGAGGCGGCGAACGGAGCCGGCGACGTCGGCCGCCTCGTTGTAGACGGGGACGACGATGTCGAGGACCGGGGTCTGCGTCGAACTGTCTGCAACGATCACCGCGCGCTCTCCGGTCGTCGGGAGGGCTTCTGCTGTCATGTCACATAGCTTCGGGCGCCAAACTTCGCCCACTCTGCGCCGAAGCTGTCAGGTTCCTGTGAGGGGTTGACGGCCCGCGCGGCAGCCTGTGGAGAACCGGGCCGCGGGCGGGGCCGGTGTCCGTGGGGACCGATAGGTTGGCGTCATGTCCTCCCCCGCCGCAGCAACCCTGACCGCCGACCAGCAGGCCGCCGCCGACCGGGTGATCGAGAGTCTCGCCGGGCCGGGCGCACGCCTGCGCGAGGATCAGCTCACCGCCGTCGCGGCACTGCTGCGGCCGGCGGCGCGTGTGCTGGTCGTGCAGGCCACGGGGTGGGGGAAGTCGGCGGTGTACTGGACGGCAACGGCGATCATCCGGGCTGCCGGCGCCGGGAGCGCAGCGAGCGGGCCGACTCTGATCGTGTCGCCGCTGTTGTCGCTGATGCGCGATCAGGTGAGTGCCGCCGAGCGTGCGGGGCTGCGGGCCGCGACGCTCAACTCGTCGAACGTCGACGAGTGGTCGACGATCGAGGCGCAGCTGCGCGACGGCGATCTCGATGTGCTGCTGGTGTCACCGGAGCGGTTGGCGAATCCTGGTTTCGGACGGCGGGTTCTGGACGCCCTCGCGGGTCGGCTCGGGTTGTTGGTCATCGACGAGGCCCATGCGATCTCGGATTGGGGGCACGATTTCCGGCCCGACTACCGTCGCGTGTCCGATGTGCTGCAGCGACTGAATCCGCAGACGCCGGTGCTCGCGACGACGGCGACGGCGAACGCGCGGGTGACCGAGGATGTCGCGGCGCAGCTGGGGGCCGGGAACGCCGGGAGCTATCAGCCGGGCGCCGGGAGCGAAGCGAGCGGGCCCGACCAACCCAGCGCCGGGAGCGAAGCGAGCGGGCCTGACCAACCCAGCGCCGGGAGCGAAGCGAGCGGGCCTGATCAACCGGGCGCCGGGAGCGACGCGAGCGGGCCGGGGCAGACGCTCGTGCTCCGCGGGTCATTGGCGCGGAAGTCGTTGCATCTCAATGTCATCGACGGACTCTCGCCGATTCAGCGGTACGGGTGGGTGGCGCAGTATCTTCCGGCGCTGCCGGGTTCGGGCATCGTCTATGTGCTGACCGTCGCCGATGCGCACCGTCTGGTCGATGCGATAACGGCGGTCCACGGGCCCGAGGTTCGGGTCGCGGCGTACACGGGTCAGCTGGACGGGGATCGTCGGCATCAGCTCGAGGATGCGTTGCTACGCAACGAGGTCAAGGCGCTGATCGCCACGTCGGCGCTCGGGATGGGTTATGACAAGCCGGATCTCGGATTCGTCGTGCATGTGGGGTCGCCGCCGTCGCCGGTCTCCTACTATCAGCAGGTCGGTCGTGCGGGTCGAGCGTTGGACGAGGCGGTGGTGATGCTGCTGGCGTCGCGCGCCGACGACGCCATCTGGGATCATTTCGCGACTGCGACGATCCCGGATCCCGATCGGATGCGTGTGCTACTGGACACGTTGGATGCGGCGGACGGCCCGATGTCGGTGCCGCAGCTGGAGTCGTCCACCGGATTCCGCAGGGGCAAGGTGGAATTGATGCTGAAGCAGTTGGCCGTCGACGGCGCGACGGATCGCGTGTCCGACGGCTGGACGTCGACCGGCACGGGGTGGACGTATGACGAGCGGCATTACGACGGGGTCATCGAGGTGCGACGTCGCGAGGCCGACATCATGCGCGACTACATCCATGGGAATCAGTGCCTGATGCAGTTGCTCACGTCGTCGCTGGACGATCCTGCTGCCGAGCCGTGTGGTCGGTGTTCGGTGTGCCGCGGGCGTCTGACCGAGCCGTTGTCGTCGGAGGTGCCCGACGACACGGTGCGGCTGATCACCGGTGCGCTCCGCCGGTCGGCGCTGATCTTGGAACCACGCAAGATGTGGCCGGGCGGCGACTTCGGTACGCGCGGTCGTATCGCGGGCGAACTCGCCGCCGAGCCGGGCCGTGTGCTGGCGCATGCCGACTCACCGGAGTGGGTGGACTTGCTGGCGGACGCACGTCGCGGTGACGAGCGGGCGCTCACCGATCTCGGTGACGCCGCGGTGACCACGTTGTCGTCGTGGGTGCGGGATGCGGGTATCCGGCCCGATTCCATCGGATCACTGCGGCTGACGGGAACGGTGCTCGCGGACAAGGTCGCCGATCATCTGTGCGAGGTCGGCAAGCGGCCGCGGGTGAGTGTGCCGGTGCGGTCGGGCGACGGGCCGGGTCGCGAGGCGACGGGCGCGACCGAGGCGGTGTACTGGCGCGATCATCTGGGTGAGATGCCGGACGTCGCGGGCCAGAACGTACTGCTCGTCGTCGACGAGACGGCGTCGGGATGGCCGATCACTCTGGCCGCGGCCGAGTTGCGGCGGGCGGGAGCGTCGGCGGTGATGCCGTTGTTGATCCACCGATCGGTCTGAGGACCGGACCGGCCGCCGATCCGGGGCAATACCCCGCGGTGAGCGCGGACCATTGCCCCGGATCGGCTCCTCAGGATCGTCCGCGGCTCACGCGTCGGCGACGTACTCCGCGTATCCGGTGCTGCGCAGGGCGGCACGGATCTTCTCGGCGGCGTCGTCGAGCTCGGCCGGGTCGGGGTCTTTCTGCGCGTTGCCGAGATCGAAGGCGTCCATGCTCTCGAGCGGGAAGACGTGCAGGTGGACGTGCGGCACCTCGAGGCCGGCGATCATCGTGCCGACCCTCGACACCCCGAACGCCTCCTTGACCGCACGGCCGATCTTCTGCGAGACGTCGGTGAGATGGGTGTAGGAGGCGGTGTCCATCTGCTCCCAGTGGTCGACCTCCTTGCGCGGCACAACGAGGACGTGGCCGGGGGTGACCGGGTTGATGGTGAGGAAGGCGACCGCCTGGCCGTCCTTCCACACGAATCGACCGGGTAGTTCTCCGTTGATGATCATGGTGAAGACGGAAGCCATGTGGTCAGTCTAGGACCCGCCTCGGACGGCTCTCGACGTGTTGCCGGGCACTGTCGGGGGTCCATGACATTCTTTCCCTGTGAGTCGATCAGAGTTCACCGGCGCCGGGAGCGCAGCGAGCGGGCCGAATCGAACCGGCGCCGGGAGCGCAGCGAGCGGGCCGAGGGGCGTGCGGCGTGTCGTCGGATCGGCGGATGTCATCGCGAAGGCGCAGAGCTTTCCGCGTCTGCGCTACATGGGGTCGAAGTATCGGCTCCTCCCCCATCTCGAGCGGATCTTCGCCGAGATCGGCGGCAGCACAGCGGTGGACGCGTTCTCCGGGTCGGGCGTGGTGTCCTACCTGTTGAAGGCACAGGGTTTCCAGGTGGTCAGCAACGATTTCCTGACGTTCCCGCACATCATCACCCGGGCAACGGTCGCGAACTCCAGCGTGCGGCTCGACGATGATCTGATCGAGGAGATCTGCGGTCCGCCGGCCGACGACCGCGACTTCATCTCCACCACCTTCGACGGCCTGTACTTCACGCCGGAGGACCGTGCGTTCCTGGACTCGGCGTGGTCGCACATCGATCGACTGCGTGGGTATCGGCGCGATCTGGCGATCTCGGCGCTGGTGTTGTCGGCGGCGCGCAAGCAGCCGCGTGGTGTGTTCACCTTCACCGATTCGACGCGCTACGCAGATGGCAGGCGTGACCTGCGGATGTCGCTGCGCGATCATTTCCGACTGCGGTCGGCGGCCGAGTACAACGCAACGGTGTTCAGCAACGGGGCGTCGAATCGGAGTGTCAGCGGCGACATCTTCGATCTCGATCTTTCCGCTCTCGACGGTCCGCCGGACCTGGTGTATCTCGACCCGCCGTATGCGCCCCCGACCGACGACAACGACTACATCAAGCGTTACCACTTCCTCGAGGGGCTGTCGGCGTACTGGCGTGGCATGACGATCATGGAGCACACCAAGACCAAGAAGCTGACGAAGCGCTACACGCCGTTCGCCTACAAGCACAGCATCGAGGACGCGTTGGTCCGCACGTTCGAGCACTTCCAGGATTCCGGTGCGATCGTGCTCTCGTATTCGTCGAACGCGTTGCCCGGTGCCGACAGGATCATCGACCTCCTCGGGAAGGTCAAGCCGTCCGTGGAGGTGGTCGCCATCGACCACAAGTACAGCTTCGGCACGCATGTCGCCGCCACGCGCCGCGACGTGAGCGAGTACCTGTTCATCGGGCGCGACTGACGTCATGAGCGATGCCGGGGAGTTCGACGAGTATCTGACGACGTTGGGCCGGTTGACATCTCACGTCGACCCGACGGCGTCCACGCCGGAGGCGGAGCGGATCGTGCAGGCCACCGGGAGTCTCGGTGAACTTCTCGACACCGACGTCGCGGGTCTGGCGGCCTGGGTTCGCGATCATCCGGGGGATGTACCGGTGCTGGGGCTGGCGGTCGGGTTGTCGCAGGAGAAACTGAAGAACGTGCTGCGCGACCGGTTCGGCACCACCGGCTGGCATGGCGTGGCACGCTCTGCCCCGGTCGATCTCGTCACCTGGTTGGACACCGAGTTCGATCTCGTCCGGATGCTGCGTGCGCAGCTCGGCCGGACGTACACCTTCGCCGACATCCTGGTGGCGCGTGCGGGCAGCCGCGTCACCGCGACACGGGCGGGTGCGTCCGGCCGTCGCATCGAGGACGAGATCGAGGCCATCGCGCATGACCTCGGTCTCGACTACGTCACGCGGTCCCGATTCACCGGCCGCAACGGCCGCACGGCTCCGGCCGATCTCATCATCGGTGATCCGGAGACCGCCGACATCGTCGTCGCCGCCAAGGGATTCGACTCGACCGGCAGCAAACTGACCGATGCCGTCCGCGAGATCGAGGAGATGGCCGAGGTCCGGTTGCCACGCCAGCTCGTCCTTGCCGTCATCGACGGAATCGGCTGGAAATCACGACAATCCGATCTGCGCCGCATCCATCAGCTGTGGGCGGACCGTCAGATCGACGGGATGTACACGCTGGTGAGTCTCGACCGTTTCCGCGAGGACGTCCGCGAGTTCGCCGGGCTGCGACGCCTGATCTGAACCGGGCGTGGGCCTTCGCGTTCCGCGGAACGCGAGGGGTCGTCGGGGAGCTACTCCCCGTAGAGCCTGGCGACGTCGGGTGAGTCGAGCCATCCCGAGTACGTCGGCTTCTGCGGCCAGCCGTCCGGGGAGTCCTGCCACTCCTCCTGGCGTCCCCACGGGAGCACGTCCATGAGCGGGAATGTGTAGCTCAGTTGCTCGGTCCCACGTCCGTTGGTGTGCCAGGTGCGGTAAACGGTGTCGCCGTCGCGCAGGAAGACGTTGACGCCGAATCCCTCCCCGGGCCCGGCATCGACGTCGGCACCGAAGGAGCTCTCCGACGACGAGTACCAGTCCATCATGTTGCCGACCTTCGCCTTGTAGGCCAACGCCTCGTCGATCGGCCCGTTGGTGACGATGACGAACCGGGCGTCGTAGTTGGCGAGGAAGTCCAGCCGCGTGTATTGGGTCGTCAGGCTGGTGCAACCCCCGCACTGGAACTCGGCGCCGTCGGACCACATGTGGTTGTAGACGACCAGTTGCGAACGACCGTCGAAGATGTCGACCAGCCGGATCGGGCCGTCCGGACCGATCAGTGTGTAGTCGGGCAGTTCGACCATCGGCAATCGTCGTCGCTGTGCGGCGATGGCGTCGAGTTCGCGCGTGGCGGCTTTCTCCCGCGCGTGTAGTTCGTCGAGTGCGGCGCGCCAGGTCGGTTCGTCGACCACCGGGGGCAGGGCATCAGACATGGAGATCTCCCTTCGTCGTCTCCCCAATGCTGACTGCCGCCGCGACCCGAAGTCATCGGTTCGACCGGACACGATCGACGAAATTCTGGGCACGATCGACGAATTCCAGGGCCCAGTCGGCGAGGGGTGCGGCCGGCGAGGGGTGCGGGCGGCGAGTGGTGCGGTACGAGGCGTCAGTCGGCCAGCCGGGGCAGCCGGACCCAGAAGGTCGAGCCGCGTCCGGGGGCGGAGTCGACGCCGACGGTCCCGCCATGTGCGTCGACCAGCGCGGCGACGATCGACAGACCCAGTCCGCTGCCGCCTCCCCGGTCGCCGCGATGTCGCGAGGAGTCGCCACGATAGAACCGCTCGAAGACGTGCGACGCCTCGTCCGGGGTCAGGCCTTGCCCGGTGTCGGTCACCTGCAGGACCACATCGTCGCGGCCGGCGCCCCGGTCGACGGCCACGCCGACGGTGATCGACGCCTCGGCGGGAGTGTGCGCGATCGCGTTGTTGATGAGGTTGCGCAGCACCTGCAGCAGACGGGGCGCGTCGCCCGACACCATCGGCGGTTCGTCGGTCGCGCCGATCTCGATCCCGATCTCACGATGCGGTGCAGCGGCTTTCGCGCTGTGCACGGCGTCGGTGGCGAGTGCGAGGACATCGACCGGCTGATGTGCGATCGGGCGCTGGGCGTCGAGGCGGGCCAGCATCAGGAGATCCTCGACGAGCAGACCCATGCGTCCGGCCTCCGCATCGATCCGAGACATGGCGTCGGTGGCGTCCGGTACAGCACCCTGCTTGTACAACTCGGCGAACCCCTTGATCGACGTGAGGGGGGTCCGTAATTCGTGACTGGCGTCGGCGATGAAGCGGCGCATCTTCTCTTCCGACGCCCGCGCCTGCTGCTCGGACGCGGCGGTCCTCGCGAACGCCCGCTGGATCTGGCCGAGCATCGTGTTCAGCGACCCGGACAGGCTGCCGACCTCGGTGTTCGGTGGGGCCTCGGCCACACGCATGTTGAGGTTGCCGGCGGCGATGGCGTGGGCGGTCTCCTCCACCCGACGCAGTGGTCGCAGGCTCGATCGCACCAGCAGATAACTCAGCACACCGATCGCGACGACGACGAGCGCACCGATCGCCAACTGCAGCCACATGAGGCGGGACAGGGTCGCGTGGACATCGCTGAGCGGTGTCGCGACGACCGACTCACCGAACGGCGTCGACGCCTTCACCACCCGCCATTCGGGTCCGTCGCCGTCGGCGGACTTCACCGTCGTCGGCCGCATGTTTCCCGACGGCAGGGACGCCAGGTCGGGTTCGTCGCTGAAGTCGTTGTTGACGATGGTGTCGCCGGTGCCGATGGTGATCATCGAGTAGTACTGCGAGGGCGGTCTGCGCGGCCCGGGCGCCGGACCCTGGATCGGGGCCGACGCCGGGTCGCGCGGGCGCGCCCAGGTCTGTACGGCACCCTCGAGGCCGTCGTCGGTCCGCGAGATCAGATCGGCCTTCATCGCCGACGTGACCGCGAGGCCGGAGGCGAGGAGGCCGAGTACCACCAGGACCAGGGTCAGTCCGACGAGCGACAACCGCAGGGGGACGCCACGTCTCGGATGCGTGTGCTCGGGCGCCGGAGGGACCGTCGGCGGATCGTGCCGCCGGGGCGGGGCGGGTGCATCGGTCACCCGCGCGGCTCCCGCATCACGTAGCCGACACCACGCAGCGTGTGGATCAGGCGTCTGTCGCCGGTGTCGAGTTTGCGGCGGAGGTAGGAGACATAGGATTCGACGACGTTGACCTCGCCGCCGAAGTCGTAGTTCCACACGTGGTCGAGAATCCGCGGTTTCGACAGCACGGTGCCGGCGTTGACCATGAAGTAGCGCAGCAGGGTGAACTCGGTCGGCGAGAGCGCGACGAGCTCACCGGCCTTCCACACCTCGTGGGTCTCGTCGTCGAGTTCGATGTCGGCGAACCGGAGTCGCGACGGTTCCTTCGTCTGCTCGTCGAAACCACTGCGCCGCAACAGCACCTGCAATCGCGCGACGACCTCCTCGAGGGAGAAGGGTTTGGTGACGTAGTCGTCGCCGCCGATGGTGAGGCCGTTGATCTTGTCCTCGACCGAATCCCGCGCGGACAGGAACAGCGCCGGGGCGGCGATGCCGTCGGCGCGCAGTCGGCGCAGCAGACCGAAACCGTCCATCCCGGGCATCATGACGTCGAGGACGAGGACGTCGGGTTTGAATGTGCGGCAGCGGTCGATCGCCGAGGGACCGTTCTCCGCCGTGGCCACCTCGTAGCCCTGGAATTTGAGCGAGACCGACAGGAGTTCGCGGATGTTCTCCTCGTCGTCGACGACGAGGACCTTCGCACCCTGTCCGGCGCCCTGATTCTTCGCGGATTCGCTCATGCCATCACCCTCTCCCACCAGGCTGCCATGAGTCTGCGTTCTTGCTGGGAGATTTCTGTGAGAGTTCACCTGGGGAAACAGGACGCGATCGGCGCGATCGAGGTTGCCGTCGGCGCGAACGAGGTTGCCGTCGGCGCGAACGGGGTTGCCGTCGGCGCGAACGGGGTTGCCGTCGGCAATGTCGACGTTGCCGTCGGCGCAAGGCGGAGAGCTTCGGTGCGGTTCAGCCCCGCATGAACGGTGCCGGATATCCGGGCGCCGGCCGGACCTCCCCGAGCCAGGCGGCCAGTTCCTCGGCGCGTTCGGAGAATTGCCGCGTCGCCGCTTTCGGCAGCGTCTCGAAGGTGTGGACCTCGATCCGGCCGTCGTCGCGATGCTGCCGCCATCCGCCGACGATGCGCCCGTCCCACCAGGCGGTCTGCCCACCGTTGCCGTTGCGGTCGAACACGCGCGAGCCGTGTGCGCCGAGATAGAAGTCGCGCAGCTTCCATCCCATCGTCGTCGGGTCGAGTTCGGGCAGGAGGAACGCCCGCGGCTCGACCTCGTCGTCGGCGTCCGACGGCAGGTCGTCGGCGAGGACGTATCCGATCGCACCGTCGTCGAGTTCGACCTCGACGACGTCGAGTCCGGCGAGTGCGGTACGCACCGCCCGTTTCGTCGAGCCCAACCACCAGACGATGTCGGTCTCGGTGCCCGGCCCGAAGGCGCGCAGCCAGCGACGCACCATCGCTCGATGCCCATCGTCGACGCTCACCGCGTCCAACGGATGGCCGAGCCACGCCGACATCGACACCCACGACGGACGCGAGAGATGCCAGCCCTGGGCGTTGGGGCCACGCACGATGTCGCCCGCGGCGCTCATCATGTTGAGGACCCGGGGACCCATCGGTGCCCGGGCCTCCCACTGCGTGCCGACACCGTGGGTCACATATCCGTCGAGTGCGGACAGTCGGCGGCGCAGTTCGGTCGAGG
The DNA here is from genome assembly GCF_003797825.1 of Gordonia sp. OPL2. Classification (GTDB taxonomy): domain Bacteria; phylum Actinomycetota; class Actinomycetes; order Mycobacteriales; family Mycobacteriaceae; genus Gordonia. The sequence goes on along the minus strand of NZ_RKME01000021.1, from coordinate 59,995 downwards.
ACCGCGCTTCGCCATCGGCGAGGTCGTCGAGGACCGCCGACCGGGCCCGGTCGATCCAGTCCTCCGGATCCGGGAAACCGGGGCTGCGACGCAGGTCGCGCAGCATGTTGGTGCGTTCGGAGGCGGCGACGCGCGGACCGACGGCACCCACCGCGTCGGCGAGCACATCACGGGTCACGACGAACAGCGTGCGCCGCATCGCGAGCTGTTTGATCAGATCCCGATCGCGGTACAGCGCGGCATCCATCGCGTCGGGGGTGAAACCGGGGATGCGTGCCCACGCCGACAGAAAGACCGTCGAAGGCGTGGTCGCGTGATAGCCGACGAGCGCATCGGCGACGTCGGTGATCGTCTCCGCACGATCCGATCCCGTCAGCCGGTGACGATCCACCAGGCGGGCGCGTCGTCGGGCGTCGGTGATCCGGGGACGCGCACTCATGACGGATCGGCCGGACCGACGCAGGGTCGTCGTGGTGTCATCGGGTCCCGGCCGGGGCCGCGATCGCCTCGATCTCGACGAGCTGGTCGTCGTAGGCGAGAACGGTCACGCCCATCATCATCGCGGGCGGCACCGGCGGATCGACCGTGGCGACGATCTCCTGCCAGGCGACGACGAGGTCGGCCTGCAGTCGCTCCGCGACGTAGACCGTCAGCTTGACGATGTCGGCGAACGACGCCCCCTGCTCGGCGAGGACGATGCGAAGGATCTCCAGACACCGGCGGGTCTGGCCGACGACGTCTCCCGGGGCGACGATGCCGCCCTCGGCGTCCAGCGGGCTGATCCCCGCGGTGAACACGAGCGGACCGGGCGCGACGGTCGCGCTGTAGGCGAACCCGCCGTCGTGCAGGCCGGCCGAACCGTTCAGACGAACTCGCGACATGCGGCCGATCCTACGGCCGGTGACCGCTGCAGCCGTTGCGCGACCCGCACCCCCGACACCGATGGCTCCGATCACGCCACCCGCGCGTCGTGCAACGGCTGCAGCTACGCGCTCGATGGCGGTCGAGCGCGTTGCCACGAGTTCAGTGCACCGCCGCGGCCGGATCCACACGACGTCGACGCACGGCACCGAAACCGCAGTTCAGCGGCGGAACGAACATTCCGGACCGGACACCGGACATCCACCGGACATCCACCGGAGACGACCGGATGCGGCGCCCCGCCCGAGCATCTGACCACAGACGTGTCCGCGCTCACGTTGATTGGCGCCCGCGTCGTCGGGGGGAGCATCATTGACCCGCATCGTTGATGCGATATGTCGGTCGGGGATCTCGGTGATGGTGAGTGGACTTCGGTGAATCGTTGGCCCGGTTGTTCGTGCAGGCCGGGCGACCCACGCTGCGCGCGGCGGCGTCCCGCTCGACGGTGTCCGCCCAGCGGATCAGTGACTGGCGCAACGGCCGTCATCTGCCGCGCGATTTCGCGACCGTCGAACCCCTGCTGCTGTGGCTCACGGCCCGTGCCGTCGCCGCGGGCGAGGCCGACGTGTTGTCTCTGCCGCAGTGGAAGGAACTCTGGCACGCGCACCTGAGCGGCGACGACGACCGGCAGTCCGACGGCCGGGCACCCGACGGCGGACCCGCCGACGTCGCGCCGTCGCCGACGGTGACGCGACCGTACGCGGGACTCGCGTCACTGACGGCCGCCGACAGCGCCCTGTTCTTCGGTCGTGACGATCTCGTCGCGACGCTGGTGGACGAGATCCGCGCCGCGGCGCGGGCCGAGACCGGACCGAGGCTCGTCGTCGTCGCGGGTGTCTCCGGTTCCGGGAAGTCGTCGCTGCTCGATGCCGGTCTGGCGCGGGATCGACGGCTGGGCGTCCCGCGGCGCGCCACCATCACGACAGCCGGGGTCCGCGTTCACGACACGGTGCCGGCACACACGGCGACCACCACTCCGACCCAGCCGACCGGTGCCGTCCCCACGGGCACCACACCGACCGCGGACACGGCCGCGCGTCCCGACGTCATCGTGCTCGACCAGTTCGAGGATGTGTTCGCCCTGCCCGACGGTGGAGTGGTCGACGCGATCCGCGAGGTCGAGAGCCTGGCCACCGATGCTGTCGTCGTACTCGGAGTCCGCGCGGACTTCTTCGGGCAGTGCGTCGAGTTCCCGGTCCTCGCCCAGGCGTGGCAGTCGCGATGCGTCATCGTCTCCGAGATGACCGGCGCCCAGTTGCGCGAGGTCATCATGGGGCCGATCCGGCTGGCCGGCGGCCGGATCGAATCCGGACTCGCCGACGTCATGATCGGCGACCTGCACGCCGCCTCGCCGGTCGGTGATCGCGCCGGACGGCTGCCGCTGCTCGCGCACGTCCTGGCCGCGACCTGGTCGCGCCGCTCGGGCAATCGGATGACGATCTCGGGCTATCGCGCGACGGGCGGGATCGCCCGTGCGGTCGCCGACACCGCCGAGGATGCGTGGTCGGCGGTCGACCCGGACGACCACAACCTGGCCCGCGCCCTGCTGCTGGCTCTCGTCCACGTCGGGCCCGCCGGCGTGGCGCTGCGCGTGCCACTGCACACCGAGACGATCGCCGACCGGTTCCCCGCCCGCATCTCGTCGGTGATCGACGTCTTCGCGCAAGCGCGGCTGCTCATCGTGTCGTCGGATTCGGTGATGCTGGTCCACGACGTCGTGCTGACGTCATGGCCGCGCCTGGCCGAATGGATCGCGGCCGACTCCGGCATCCATCTGTGGCGTCAGCGTCTCGACACCGACACCACGTCGTGGGTGGAGACGGGACGCAGCCGTTCGTTCCTCTACACCGGATCGCGCCTGGACGTCGCCCGCCAGCACCGGGCCTCGCTGCGCCGCAACTATCAGCACCTCCTGTCTACGGAGAACGAGGCGTTCATCGACGCGGCCGTCGTGCAGCAACGGCGTCGGCGGATGATCCGATTCGGATCGATCACCCTCGTCGTGGTGCTCGCCATCGTGTCCACGATCACCGCCGCCATCAGCTTCCGGCAGGCGCACGACCTGACCCAGCAGCGCAACAGTGCCGAACGGGCAGCACTGCTCTCGCACATCGACAGCCTCCAGCAGAGCAATCCGTCGCTCGCCGCGCGACTCCTGCTCGTGGCCGCTAGCCTCTACCCCGACGACGCGACGGTCAGCCAGCGGGTACTCGGCGCCGCGACCACTCCCCTGTCCCGTCCGCTGGTCGGGCACACCGGTCCCGTCTATGACGTGAGCATCGCCCCCGACGGACGCTTCTTCGCGTCGGCCAGCGGTGATCGGACCGCGCGGCTCTGGCAACGCACCGACGACGACTCGTTCCGATCGGTCGCCACCCTGACCGGCTATCGGAACTATCTGACGTCCACGGCTTTTCATCCGACGCGACCCCTGCTCGCGACCGGCAGCGGCGACGGGACAGTCCGCGTGTGGGACATCTCGTCGCCCTCGGCGCCCCGCCAGCACACATCGGTGAGCCCCGGGCACGGCACCGTCTACATGGTCCGATTCGCACCGGACGGTCGGCATCTGGCGGCGTCGTCGGACGACGGGACGGTCACCGTCTACGCCGTCGGCGACGACGGCGGCCTACGCGAGACCGCCGTCCTCACCGCACATGTCCGGGCCGCACGGACCGTCGCCTACAGCACCGACGGCCGGCTGCTCGCCACCGGTGGCGACGATCGCGTGGTCCGTCTGTTCGACACCCGCAACCCCGACGTCCCGGTACCGGCCGGGCCACCGATCACCGGATTCCCGACCATCACCCACTCGGTGGCGTTCAGTCCGGACAGCCGCACCCTGGGGGTGACAGGCGACAGTCCCAACGCCCAGCTGTGGAACGTGACCGACCTCGGCCGTCCCACCCCGATCACGACATCCCTGCCGAACACGACCGCCGGATCGTGGTCGATCGTGTTCGCGCCGAGAGGCGACCAGGTCGCCTCCGCGCGCGCCGACGGCGCCGTCACGGTCTGGAACACCGTCAACCCGGCCGAACCGGTGACCCTCTGGTCGCTGCAGTCGGCGAGCATGCACGGCGCGCCCGAGCAGGGGTCGGTCCGCGCGTTCTCCACAGTGTTCGGCCCCGATGGCAACTCCCTCATCGTCGGGCGCTCCGACGGCGCCATCGACCTCTGGCACCTGCCGCCGGGCGTCATCCCGGATCGGGGCGGCACCATCACCGACATCGGCAACAGCGCCGACGGCGACGTCCTCACCACGGTCGGCACCGACACCACGCTCAACGTGTGGACGCAGGGTGCCGGCGGGTGGGCGCGACGCGCTCGCATCCCCGTGGAGCGACGCGTGAACGATCATCCGTCGGTCACGATGAACTCCGCCGGCACCCAGGCGGCGACGGCCAACAACAATGGCGGCCGAATCCAGCTGTGGGACATCAGCGATCCCGCCGCGCCCCGGTCGACCGCCGATATCACCGCGGCCACGCGCTACACGAACGCCATCGCGTTCGCCCCGCACGCCGATCTCCTCGCCACCGGCGCCGACGACACGACCGTGCAACTCTGGGACACCGCCGACCCACGACGGCCGGTGCCTGTCGGTGCGCCGCTCACCGGTCCGCGCGACCTGATCCGCAGCGTCGCGTTCAGCCCCGACGGACAGCTCCTCGCAGTGACCTCCGACGACAAACGGACCTACCTGTACGACGTGAGGTCAGGGCAGAGCACACCGAGCGAGGTGATCGATGACACCAGCCCGGCGACCAGCGTGGTGTTCGGGCGCGATGGCGGCACCGTCATCCTCGGCGCCGCGGACCTGAGCACGTGGGACATCCGGCGTGGCCGTCCGGTCCTGATCGACCGGCAACCGAACGTGCACGCCGCCACGCTCGCACTCATGCCGACACGGCTCGCCGTCGGGACCTCGACCCATCACCTGACGACGTACGGCCTGACCGACAACGGGCGGCTCCACGACCCACAATCGATCACCCCACTGCTGCCGACCACCGACACCACCACGAAATGGCAACTGCCGCAGCATCTCCTGACGGACGCCACCATCGTCACCGGCGGTGACACCACCGGCAGCCTGCATCTCCAGACGACCGACGAGGACACCGCGCGGAGCTGGATCTGCACGACGACGCCGCCACTCACCGACGGCCAGCGGTCGTCGTACCTGCCCCACACCGACATCCCCGCCGACTGCGGGTGACAGGAAGACGACGACACCCGCCGGATCTCGCCCCGGCGGGTGTCGTCGACGTGTGTCAGTACTGCGTGTTCAGCACTGCGTGTTCAGTACTTCAGCGTGTTCCGTGCTGAGTGCTCAGTACTTCGGGAACAGGGACAGGGCGATCTCGCCGAGCGGTCCGAGTTCCGGATTGGTGGCGACCGCACGATCGATCCCCAGCTTGATGTTGTCGAGCGTAGGTGCCGCGTTCTCGACGGTCGGTTCGACCTTCGGCAGCGGTTCCGCACTCGCGGGTGCCGCCGCGAACGCCAGAGCACCGGCCATCGCGGCCCCCGCGAATCCGGCGCCGATCACTCGGCGACCGATCGTCCGTCGTGAACGACGTGCGCTTGTCTCGTTGATACCCCGGCCCATGGTGTCGACCGCCTTTCCCCCGCACGACGCGAGAGTCGTGATGAATGACTGCAGTGACCCAATGTATGCGGTGAACGCCGAAAGCGGACAACGGACATGGTCGAGTTCACAATCGTTACGCACGAGCGACCATTGCCCACGAACAGTGCGGATTCGGGATCGAGAATTCGGGCCTTCGTGACGCTCGCAAGCTCGCTCCTCAGGCACCAGGGATCGAAGCTCGCAAGCTCGCTCCTCAGGCACCAGGGATCGAAGCTCGCTCCGGCCCCCGGCCCCTGAGGAGCGGAGCGATAGCGCAGCGTCGCGAAGGGGCGTTACCGGAAGCTGAGTACCTCGTCACCCCAAGCGCGGCGGATGTCCGCGTCGAGGTCGTCGACCACGCGATCGTCGTCGTCGATCACCAGCGTGGTGCGTGCGCGTTCATCGAACGCCGGCCACAGGGGCCCGTCGACCGCCGGATCGCCGTACCGGGCGAACGAGACCCACCGCCGCTGCATCCGGTCCGACAACGCCTCACCGGTCCGGCGCCCGCCCAACTTGAAGGTGATGTCCTTCGGCCCGGCCACGAGATTGCCCCACAGATACGGCAATTCGGTGGCGTGCGTGGCGCCCACCCGCAGCGCCCGCAGCATCCGGGTCGCCCAGTCGAAGCGGTAGAGGAAGACGGGTGCGTGGCGGCTGTGCGACTCGGCGAGCCATAGTGTCGGCATTCGGAACGCGATGTCGCGGGCCACGCCGAGGCCGGCCACCTTGGGCTTCATGCCTGAGTACGCGGAGGTGATCTGCGCCCGCTCCGGCAGCGTGACGTCGGGGTACTCGGCCGTCATGGCGGCGAACATGCGCTCGATGTCGGCGGGGGTGATCGGCATCAGTGGCGACTTCATCCACTTGAACAAGGCCGCCTCGTCCTTGTTGGTGCCGATCAACAGCGGCACCGATGACGACTCCCCGGCGCGGAACACGTCCAGCGGATGCCGGGGCACCAGATCTCCGTCGATGACCGGCGCGAACGCGATGGTCCCTGGATTCTCCGCGGGGACGTCGGTGAACGCGGCCATGGTGCCCGAGACGATCGCGTCGATGCCCAGGGAGTCGAGAGCGGCGAGGTCGTCGCGGGCCACACCCGCCGCCCGCAGGAACCGGTCGGCGACAGTCGCCGACCGCGCATGGTCGTACATCGACGTCGCCGGCGAACTCTCCGCGATGGCCCGGTGGAACAGGCCGTCGGCACTCGGCATCGTCAGCAGGGTCGTGACCAGGCCCGCACCCGCCGACTCGCCGAAAACGGTGACCGTGGTCCGGTCGCCGCCGAAGGCCTCGATGTTGTCGCACACCCACTCCAGGGCGAGCAGGATGTCGCTGAGTGCGGCATTGGATTCGAACCGCGGATCGTCGGCGGCGTTGAGCGAGGTGAGGTCGGCGAATCCGAGCGCGCCCAGCCGATAGTTGAGGGTGACCACCACGACGTCACCGCCCGCGACCAGATCGCTCGCGTCGTACAGGGGCTGACTGCCACAGCCGAAGACGTATGCGCCTCCGTGCAACCACACCATGACCGGCAGTGGGGTCGAGGGTGTGCCCGCCGGCCGCCACACGTTCAGGAACAGACAATCCTCGTCCATCACGGCGTCCTTGCCGAGGGCGATCGCCGGGTTGCGCTCCTGCGGGCAGACCGGACCGAACTCGACGGCGTCGACGACGTCGGCGTGCGACTCCGGCGGGCGTGCGCGCCGCCAGCGGAGATCGCCGACCGGCGGCGCGGCATACCGGATTCCCTTCCACGAGTCGACGCCGGCGGCGCTGCTGCCCCGGACGGGACCGGATGTGGTGGTGACGACGAGATCATCGGACATGCATCCATGGTGTCGGCTGCGCGGTGCTTTGTCCGTGAGACGTGCGACACCGGGACGCACGCCGCGACATCGGCGCCGGGCCCACTACTGTCGACGTGTGGCACTCACCGATCTGATCGCGGTGCCCGGCGGACGATTCCGTATGGGCTCGGATCGGCACTATCCCGAGGAGCGGCCCGAGCACGAGCGGGTCGTCGAACCGTTCGCCATCGAACGGCATCCCGTGACGAACGCACAGTTCGCGGATTTCGTCGATGCGACCGGCTACGTCACGGTCGCCGAGGAGGACATCGATCCCGCCGACTTCCCCGAGGCCGACCCCGCCGAACTGATCCCCGGCTCACTCGTGTTCTCGCCCACGTCAGGGCCGGTCGATCTGCGCGACTGGAGACAGTGGTGGCGCTGGCAGCCCGGCGCGTCGTGGCGGCGCCCGTTCGGCCAGGGTTCCGACGTCGGCGACCACGGCGACCACCCGGTGGTCCACGTGGCCTACCGGGATGCGGTGGCCTACGCCGAGTGGGCCGGGCGCCGACTACCCACCGAGGCGGAGTGGGAGTACGCCGCCCGCGGCGGAGCCGACGGACTCGAGTACGCGTGGGGTGCGCAGATGCGGCCGGACGGGGTCGACATGGCAAACACCTGGCGCGGCGACTTCCCGTACCGCAACGACGGTTGGGGATCCACGTCGCCGGTCGGTTCGTTCCCCGCGAACGGCTTCGGGCTCGTCGACATGATCGGCAACGTCTGGGAGCGCTGCACCGACGTGTACGTACCGCGCCACGTCGTGCGGGACACGACCCCGGTCGAGGCCGACGGCCGACCGAACCTGCTGGCACCCACGACGTCGCCGCACGTCATGCGGGTGACCAAGGGCGGGTCGTTCCTGTGCGCGCCGGAGTACTGCCGCCGGTATCGGCCGGCCGCGCGATCGGCGCAATCGGACGATTCGGCAACCGCGCACCTCGGTTTCCGGTGCGTGATCACCCACCCGATCCGACCCCGGGATGAGTCTCGTCACAGGCCGGAACCGGGTGAACCACAATGACCGTTGTCGTCTGGGCCCGATGACACCGGACTTCGTCGGAGCCCCCTGTCGGGATTGAACCGACGACCGCTCGCTTACAAGGCGAGTGCTCTACCACTGAGCTAAGGAGGCATGCGTGCGCGAGTATATCGGCCGGGCACTGGGGTTCCTGAACCCCGTCCGCCTGATCGGTGACAGCCAGGCGACGATCGACACGATCGAGCCGGGCAGCATCATGGTGTCGCCGCGCAAGCCGATCGATCGATTCGACGTCGCGGCCATCACCGAGGTCCTCGACCTCGCCACCAAGATCGGTGCGGTGCTGCTGGATTCGGGGACCGCCGCGATCGACACCCAGCAGCAGATCGCCTTCGTCTGCGGTGTCTACGGTCTGGAGGACGTCGACGTCGACGTCACGTACAACACCATCGTGGTCAGTGCCCGGCGCGGCGCCACCCTGCCGCCGATCACCACGATGGAGCAGGTCTACTACCGCTCGATGGACTTCACCCGGCTCGCACAGATCGACCGCCTGGTGCGTCGCATCCGCGACATGGCACTGACGCCGTCGACGGCGCACCGGATGGTCGACGAGATCATCACCGCGCCGCACCCCTACCCCTACGTCGTCGCGACCGGCGCCTGGGGACTGATGGCCTGCGGGATCGCCGTTCTGCTCGGTGGCGGTCTTTCCGGCGCGCTGGTCGCGTTCGTCAGCACGTCGGTCATCGTGAGCGTCAACCGGCGACTGAACCGCTGGGGGCTGCCGACCTTCTTCCAGCAGACGATCGGCGGTTTCATCGCCGTCGTACCGGCTGCTCTGCTGTACGGGGCGTCGGAGACCCTGCACATCCAGATCGAACCGACCCTCGTCATCGCGGCAGGTGTGACGGTCCTGTTGTCCGGGCTGTCGCTGGTCGGTTCCGTCGAGGACGCGATCACCGGTGCACCCATCACCGGTGTGGCCCGGTTCTTCGAGGTCTTGCTGATGACCGGCGGCATCATCGCCGGCGTCGGCATCGCCATCCAGCTCCTCGAGGGCATCGGCATCATCCTGCCCGCGATCGACACGTCGACGAGTTTCGCCGCCGTCGACGTCGGTCCCCGGATCGTCGCGGGCGCCGTCGCGGCACTCGCCTACGCGCTGGCCAGCTACGCCGAGAAGCGCGCGCTGCCGGTCGCCTTCATGGGTGGTTTCATCGGTGCCGCGATCGTCGCGGGCTCGACGTTCCTCCCGATCGGTGACGTCGTCGCCAACGGTGTCGCGGCGTCGTCCGTCGGCCTCGTCGGTGGTCTGCTCGCCCGCCGCGCGCTGACGCCGCCGCTGGTCGTCGCGGTCGCCGGCATCACGCCTCTGTTGCCCGGTCTCGCGATCTACCGCGGGCTGTACGGCATCCTCAACGATCAGACGCTCGACGGTTTCACCTGGGTGGCGAGTGCGCTCGCCATCGGGTGCTCGCTGGCCGCCGGCGTCACGCTGGGCGAGTTCATCGCCCGGTCGCTGCGCCGTCCGCAACTGGCTGTGCGGCCCGCCTGGATGTCGATGCTGCGCCGCAACCGGTTGCAGGGATACCGGCGGCGCTGACCTGGGCCGGGTCTGCACCGAGCGTGACCGGCGCAGGCAGGTAGAATCGGTGTTCGCGCGCACTGCCGCGCGAACGCCTCCGGCCGCCGCCGTTGCGCACACCGATGTGAAGCACGAGGACACGAATGCCTGCCAAGACCACCGACATCACCGACGACGAGTTGGAGCCGGTAGCCGACGAGACCGCCATCTCGGCGCGCCGCGTCGTCGCCGCCTACGCAACCGACGCCGACGAATGCCGGATGCTCCTGTCCATGCTGGGGATCGCGCCAGGCGAGAACGCCTGACGCATGGCGGAGTCCGGGCACGTTTCGAACGGCGGGGCCCCTGACGGCCACCATGCCGACCACCATCACGGAGACGCCGAGTTCGTCGTCGTCGCCAACCGACTCCCTGTCGACAAGGAAGTTCTCCCCGACGGGACGGTCAACTGGAAGCGGAGCCCGGGCGGGCTGGTGACCGCCCTCGAACCCATCCTGCGGTCGCAGACCGGGGCGTGGGTCGGGTGGTCGGGGATCGCCGACTCCGATGACAACCCGGACATCGAGGGCATCGACATCCACGCGGTGCCGTTGTCCACGCGGGAGATCGCCGAGTACTACGAGGGATTCTCCAACGCCACGCTGTGGCCGCTCTATCACGACGTCCTGGTCAAACCCGAGTATCACCGGGAATGGTGGAACACCTATGTCGAGGTGAACCGACGGTTCGCGGAGAAGGCTGCCGAGGCCGCCGGCGAGGGTGCGATCGTCTGGATTCAGGATTACCAGCTCCAGCTGGTCCCGAAGATGCTGCGCATGTTGCGCCCCGATCTGAGGATCGGATTCTTCCTCCACATCCCGTTCCCGCCGGTGGAGCTCTTCATGCAACTCCCGTGGCGGACGGAGATCGTCGAGGGTCTGCTCGGCGCCGACCTCATCGGGTTCCACCTCCCGGGCGGCGCCCAGAACTTCCTCTTCCTCGCCCGACGCCTCGCCGGGCAGGCCACCAGCAAGGGCACCGTGGGCGTGCGATCCCGGTTCGGCGTGGTGCAGGTCGGCTTCCGCACCGTGCGGGTGGGTGCCTTCCCCATCTCGATCGACTCCGGCGACCTCGACACGAAGTCGAAATCGAAGGAGATCCGCACGCGGGCCGCTGCTCTCCGCGAAGAGCTCGGCAACCCGAAGACGATCATGCTCGGCGTCGACCGACTCGATTACACCAAGGGCATCGACGTCCGACTCAAGGCGCTGTCGGAGTTGCTGGCAGAGAAGCGCATCGATCCCGCGGACACCGTGATGATCCAGCTGGCCACCCCCAGCCGCGAACGGGTCGACAGCTACGTCCGGATGCGCGCCGGCATCGAACAGCTCGTCGGCAACATCAACGGCACCTACGGCAACGTCGGTCAGCCGGTGGTCCAGTACCTGCATCGTCCGGTACCGCGTGACGAACTGATCGCGTTCTTCGTCGCCGCCGACGTCATGCTGGTCACTCCCCTGCGTGACGGCATGAATCTGGTCGCCAAGGAATACGTCGCCTGCCGCAGCGATCTCGGCGGCGCCCTCGTGCTGAGCGAGTTCACCGGCGCCGCAGCCGAATTGCGGTCTGCGTATCAGGCCAACCCGTACGACCTCGACGGCGTCAAGGACGCGATCGAGGCAGCCGTGGAGCAGAGCACGCAGGAGGGTCGTCGGCGCATGCGGGCGCTGCGTCGGCAGGTCCTGACCCATGACGTCGCCAAGTGGGCGGAGAGCTTCCTCGGCGCGCTGGCATCGACCACGGAGACCGCATCCGACGCCAACCGTGGGGTCCACCTGGTGACCGGCAGCGAGTCCGGCACCGATTCATGAGCGCCACCGGTATCCCCGCCGACCTGCGGGAGGCCCTCATCGGCGCGGCCGGGTCACCTCGGCTGCTGGTGGCGTCCGACTACGACGGCTGCGTGTCCCCGCTGGTGTCCCGGCCCGAGGACGCCGTCCCGAACCCGGCGTCGATCGCTGCGATCGAGGCAGCCGGGCAGCTCCCCGACACCGCCGCCGCTGTGGTGTCCGGACGGGCGCTGGGTGTGCTGTCCGAGCTGTCGGGCCTGGCCGTCCCGGTGGTCCTGGTCGGCAGTCACGGCAGCGAGTTCGACTCGGGTTTCGCAGTCGAGATCACCGACGATCACCGAGCTCTGCTCGAGCGCCTCATCGGCGAATTGCGTTCCATCGCAGCCGATCATCCGGGCTCTACGGTCGAGACCAAGCCGGCGAGCACCGTGCTGCACGTCCGCAATGCCGCGCCCACCGATGCCGACGCCGCGCTCGAGCGCGCTCGGACGGGACCGGCGACGTGGCCTGGAGTCGAGGTCACCGAGGGCAAGGCCGTCATCGAACTCGCGGTCATCGAGACGAGCAAGGGTCATGCACTCGACGTCCTGCGTGAACGGTTTGGCGCCGACACCGTCATCTACCTCGGCGACGACGTCACCGACGAGAAGGCCTTCGCCCACCTGCACCCCGACTCCGGAGACGTCGGCATCAAGGTCGGCCAGGGCGACACCGTCGCGACCCACCGCATCGAGGACACGGACGACGTGGCCACCGTGTTGGAGTTCGTGACCGCCCGTCGTCGAGAGTGGTTGTCCGACCGGCACTGACGGCGCCATTCGCCGACCGGGTCCAGTTCCTCGCCGAGCGGGTCCTGGAATTCGCTGACTGTGCCCAAGAATTCGCTGACTGTGCCCTAGATTTCGGCGAGCGGGTCCTCCACCGCCGCGGGCCGCTCGCCTGCTGGACACGGTGATCGGAATCGGTCGACGACGACACGGGTATGGGCACGATCGGCGAACTTATGGGCACGATCGGCGAATTTCAGGGCACGATCGGCGAATTTCAGGGCACGATCGGCGAGTTTCAGGGCACGATCGGCGAGTTTCAGGGCACAGTCAGCGAATTCCAGGGCACACTCGGCCTCCGCGGGTCGTCCTCGGAGGTCGGGTCAGGCGGAGGTCGGGTCAGGCGGGAGCCGGAGTGTCGACGAGCGGATCGACCGCGGTCGACCGTTTCGCCGACTCCCGGATCACCCGATGGACGAACCCGAGTTTGCGGACCACCGGCTGCGGGATCTCGAACGGATACAACGGACGACGACCCATCGCGGCGTTCACCCGATTGAACATCATGGACAACCACTTCCAGTCGTAGAGAAGTCGCTCGATCGGTTCGTCGGCATACGATTCCAACGGCACGATGTCCCGGTTCATCGTGAACCTGACCTGATCGCTCTCCAACATCAGACCGGATTCGCGCGCGGTGTCGATGGTCCCGGTGATGTGCAGGTAATGCGCGAAACACTCGGCGAAGTCCTCCCACGGGTGCATCGTGGCGTACTCCGAGATGTAAGACTTGCGCCAGTCCCGTGGCGCCCCGTACTTATAGTGGCGGTCGATGGCGTCGGCGTAACTCGCCCGCTCGTCGCCGAAAATCTCTCGGCACTTGTCAAGGTATTCCGTTGCCCCGTCGCCCGTTTCGACGAGGATGTGCTCGTAGTAATGGCCCACCTCGTGGCGGAAGTGGCCGAGCATGGTCCGGTACGGTTCGCCGAGGTCCACCCGCAGCCGTTCCCGGTAGGCGTCGAGCGACTCGGCCAGATCGATGGTGATGACCCCGTTGGCGTGCCCGATGAGCACCTGCTGTCCGGTCGTCTGGCTCGACAGCAGATCGAAGGCCAGCCCACCGTCGGTGCGCCAGAACGGCTCGACCGGCAGGCCCAGATCGACGAGCTGATAGATCAGCATCCGCATGTCCCGCGATGTCGAGGTGAGCTTCTCGAGCGCGATCGTGTCGTCGGCGTCGGGATGGCGGCGTACCAGCGATCCCGGAAAACACCTGCCGCGCAGTCCGATCGAACTGTCGTCGACCTCGGCCAGGGTCAGCCAGTTGCAGCCGGTGGTGTCCCAGTTCGAGCAGCGCACCCAGCGTCGGCCGTCGACGTCCACGCCTTCTTCGGACGCGACGAGCAGCGAGCGCGACGGAAGATGGACCCCGACGGTGGTCCCGCATTCCGGGCACCGTTGATTGACGAAGCCCGACAACGCATTGCAGATCGGGCACGTGAGCGCATGCATGGCCTCAGCCTATGCTGATGCGCTCCTTTCCGGTGTCCGTCGGCAGATCCCCGCGCACGGTGGCGGTGACCTTGTAGTAGTTCAGGTTGATCGTCCCGCGATGGTTGTCGAGGAACGCGGTGTCCGCGGCGTCGCGTCCGGTAGCGATGCGCACCAGACTCTGTCGCGGCGCGAGCCGGGTGGCGTCGACGACGACCCACTCGTCGTTGATGATCGCCTCGGCGACGGCGTGGAAGTCCATCGGGTCGCATCCCGGCGCATACACCGCGACCAGACGGGCCGGGATGTTCAGCGCGCGCAGCAGCGCGACGACGAGATGCGCGTAGTCGCGGCAGACCCCGGCGCCCGCCAGCAGCGTGTCGGCGGCGCCGTCGATCGGGTCGCTCGCGCCCGGGATGTAACTCAGCCGGCTCTCGACGTACGCGGTCACCTGCTCGAGGAGTTCGCCCGGCGACAGATCCATGTCGAACTGTCCCGCGACGAAGCCGAAGAACTTGTCCGCCTCCGCATACCGGCTGGGACGCAGATAGATCGAGCGGTCGGTTTCCGACACCGGGATCGGATCGGCGGGCGTCTCGACGCTCGCCGTGTAGTCGATGGCGACGAGCCCAGAGTCCACCTGGAAGCGGTGGATGCGGCTGCCGTGGTCGGCGACGATCTCCTCGAGTTCCACCGGGTCACCGTCGACGGTGACCGTCAGATCCTCGGTGACGGTCAGCCCCGGTAGCTTCGCCACGGCGATCTGCATCTCGAGTTCGGTGGCGGCCGAGACGTAGACCTCGAGAGAGGCGGCGACGTCACGCGGGGGTGTGGTCATGCCCCTACGGTAGGTCATTCCCGCAGGCCGGTCGCGCCGGGACACCGACGGCGCCTCCGAAGGTGTCGTCACTCGCGCACGGTGGCCGCGACAGGATCGGTGTAGATGACGCTCAGCGCGACGACGACGGCCGCGCTCTCCTGGATCCGAATCCCGAAGCGCGACGGCGCCATCTCCAGCGGGCGGCGGATCGTCGTCGCGGAGTCGAAGGCCGCCTGTACGGGGGCGAGCCCGTGCGGGTGGGCCGCGAAGGCGTCGCCGGCGACCACGATCGCGTCGGGGTTGATGACGTCGCGCAGCATCGCCACGGTGGTGCCGAGCACCTCGGCCCGCTCGTCGACGATGAGTGACGAGTTCTCCCCCACCCCGAACCTCTCCGCGGCACGCCGCGCCGCCGCACTGCCGACGACCTCCTGCAGACAGGTGCGTCCGCCGGGCGCGAGATGCGGTGCATCGACGGGCAGGTGCGCGATGGATCCGGCGCCGCGCAACGGCATGTGCACCTTTCCGTCGATCGACAGGGCCATGCCGACGGTTTCCCGCGCGTAGAAGAACAGCCCGGTGCCCTCGAACTCCCGCGGATGGGTGAGCATCAGCTCGGCGGCGGCCATCGCCTGCACGTGTTCGCAGACAGATACGGGTACCCCGAGCTGATCGGCGAGCTGCGCCCCGACTGCCACCCGCCTCCAGCCCAGGACGGGGTGATCGATGACGCCGGTCGTCGCGTCGACCACGCCACCGGAGGCGACGCCGGCCCACAGCAGCCGACGACCGCTGAAACGTGCTGCCAGATCCCGTAATTGGGCACAGAGGTCGGCGACCCCGGCCGCGTCGTGCGGGGTGAGCACCGCATGGCTGTACAGGGTGCGTCCGCCGAGGTCGGCGATGGCCAGCAGGGTCCGGCGGGCACCGATGTGCATCCCGGCCACGCAGAGCCGGTCCCGATCGAGGGTCAACGGGTTCTTCGGCCTGCCGATGCCGCCGGGGTCGACGAGGTCGGGACGTTCGACGACGAGCCCCAGCCGCGACAGCACGGTGACCTGACGGTTGATCGTCGCCGGCGACAACGTGGTGGCCGCGGCGAGATGATCGCGGGTCACCGGACCGCTGACGCGGATGGCCTGCAGCACCGTCGCCGCGGGTATCGAACCCACCTGGAGCGCGGCGGGCACGACTCCGGTCAACGACATGGGACGAATGTAGCAACGCGCGACCCATCGTTAAGCTGAACTCATGAGCAGCAGCACGGCACAACCAGGTTCGTCGACGTCCGAGAAGAAGGTCGCGGTGGTGACCGGGGCGAGCTCCGGCATCGGTGCCGCCACCGCCCGACGGCTCGCCGCGCAGGGCTACCACGTGGTGTTGGGGGCGCGCCGCACCGATCGCATCGAGGAGCTCGCCGCCGAGATCGGCGGCACCGGTCGCCCGCTCGACGTCACCGACGAGACCTCGGTGAATGCGTTCGTGGAGGGTCTGGACACGGTGCACGTCCTCGTCAACAACGCAGGCGGCGCCAAAGGTCTCGATCCCGTCGCGACCGCCGACCTCGACGACTGGCGCTGGATGTGGGAGACCAATGTGCTCGGCACCCTCCGGATGACCAAGGCACTGCTGCCGGCGTTGGTCGCGTCGGGAGATGGACTCATCGTGACGATAACCTCCATCGCCGCACTCGAGGCCTACGACAACGGCGCCGGATACACCTCGGCGAAGCACGCACAGGGCGTCATGCACCGGACCCTGCGCTACGAACTGCTCGGAAAGCCGGTGCGGCTGACCGAGATCGCTCCCGGGATGGTCGAGACCGACTTCTCGCTGGTCCGATTCGAAGGGGACCAGGAGCGCGCCGACGCCGTGTACCAGGGTCTGACCCCGTTGACCGCCGACGACGTGGCCGAGGTGATCGGGTTCGTCGCATCACGCCCGCCGCACGTCGACCTGGACCAGATCGTCATCAAGCCACGGGATCAGGCCTCGGCGCGTCGCAACGTCAAGACCGGCTGAGGTCGCACCGCACGTTGCCGCCGGGCCGCCCGGGAACGGATCAGGCTCGGCGTCAACGCCTTTGGCTTCTCAGCCCGCGGGGGCCGGGGCCGGGGCGTTCGAGGTCGGGGCGCCCGACGGTGTCGCAGGTGCGCTCACCTGGTCCGGGTCACCCTTGATCGCCGACATACCGGTCCAGGACGACCAGTCGAAGATCCAGTCGAAGATGTCGCCGTCGGCCTCCGACAGCGCGATGCGCGTGCCGGTCACCTCGACCGGATCGCCGTAGATCGCCGACTCGAAGTACCGCTGCGCGTTCTCCAGCGACAAGTTGATGCACCCGTTGGTGACGTTCGACGATCCCTGCACGCCAACGGTTTCCGGGTTCGCATGGATGAACTCGCCGTTGTTCGAGATACGCACGGCGAACCGCTCGCGGATGTTGAAGTACCCCGCGGCGGGGTTGCTCATGAAGAAGTCCTCGTACTTCTCGGTCACCACGTGGATGCCCGATCGCGTGACGTTGCGATCGAGATCTCCCCCGCCGTAGCTGCACGGCAGGGTCATCAACACGCCGCCGTCACGGACGACGACGATCTGATGCGACGACGCCTCGGCCTTGACGATCTGTGAGCGTCCGATGGTGAAGTCGCTCGTGACGTCGGCCGCTCCGTAGGCACCGTCGCCGTGGTCCACGCCGTAGAGCTTGGCGTCCATGTGCACGGTGGTGCCGGGCTTGTAGTACTCCTTGGTGCGCCAGTGCGCGCGGGAACCGTTGTCCTCGCCGAGCCACGCCCAGGCGCCCTCGGTCGGCGGGTCGGTGGTGACCTTGAGGGCCTTCTCGACGGCTTCCTTGTCCTGGACTGTGTCGTTGAACTTCAGGATGATCGGCGCGGCGATCCCGACCTCCTGACCGTCCCCGATGTTGACGACGACGTTCATCTGCGACTTCGGCGAGAGCGTCGTGAAGGAACCGCTGATGGGGGTGGAGACGCGGTCGAAGCCGACCGCGCTGCCCTGCCAGGTGTACTGGGACCCGTAACCGAGCGGCTCGGTGATGGTGAACGTCTTCTGGTCGTCCGACATCGTGCCCGCGACGGCCTTGCCGCTCGCGTTGAGCAGTTTGACGTCGGGGTTGAGCTGGCCGTTCTCCGCCCGAACCGACACGGTGGCGGTGGGATTGGGCGCGTCCTCGGAGTCCAGGGCGGGCGTGTAGACGATGGAGACGGTCGGCGACTTCGGCTTCCCGTCCTCGGTCGTCGTGCCGCCACGCGAACATGCCGCGGCGGCGAGGCCGACGGCACCGAGTCCGGCAGCGGTCAGCATGGACCGGCGGGTGAGAGGGGGATTCGCACTCATAACGTCTCCAGCGTACCGATCTGAACGCCCCGAAACCGTTCTGCCAGCTGTGATGTGTCTCGGCAGTCAGTCGAATGACTGCCCGGCCACCTCAGCCCGGGATGTGCACACGCTCGCCGTCGTGGTCGAAGATCGACACGATCTCGGCCGGGCCGTCGACGGCAGTCATGCCATGCGGGACCATCGTCGAGAACTCCGCCGCCTGCCCCGGTGGCACCAGGATCACCCGATCGCCGAGATAGAGCCGAATCGTCCCGGAGATCACGGTGAACCACTCACGACCAGGGTGGACGCCGAGATGCTCGGGATCGACACGATGCTCCGGGGTCACCCGCATCTTCGCGACGATCACCCCACCGGGCGTGTTGTCGCGGGACAGCTTCCACACCGTCATCCCCGACGACGAGTGCGGCTCGGGCCGGATCACGACGTCGTCGTCACCGACGGGTTCGACGAGCTGGTCGAGCGAGGTCCCCAGGGCGCGGGCGATCGGGACGAGCTGATCGAGCGCCACCCGGCGATGTCCGGTCTCGATGCGACTGAGGGTCGACGGGCTCAGGAAACACCGGGCGGCCATCGAGTCCAATGTCCATCCCTTGGCCATGCGGAGGCCGCGAATCCGTTGACGAACGACCGCATCGATTTCTTGCTCCATACGCAAGAGTGTATGCGCTCTGCGCATTAGATGGCTACCGTGGACCTCATGGCACACACGCACCACGCCCCCGACGACGCGAGCCACAGCGACGCGCATCACCATCACGCCCACTCCCCGCACCCGCACGGCACTCTCGGACACGAACAGCCCGACGCCGGATCGATGGCGACCCTCCTCGACCTCGACGCCGCGGTGACCGGCCACTATCTCGACGACGTCGCCGGCCGGATCGAGGCACTCGTCACGCGGCCCACACGCGTCATCGATCTGGGTTCGGGCACCGGCACCGGCACCTTGGCCTTGGCACGCCGATTCCCCACCGCGCAGATCGTCGCCCTGGACAACTCGACCGAACTGCTCGAGCGTGTGGCGACGGCCGCGTCCCGCGACGGCATCGACGACCGGGTGCGCACCGTCACCGCCGACCTCGACCACGCGCTGCCCGCCGAGGTGATCGACGTCGACATCGCGTGGGCGTCGTCGACCATGCACCACTTCGCCGACCCCGGAGCCCTGCTGTCGTCGACCTTCGCGGCGATGCGCCCGGGTGGCGTGCTGGCGGTCGTCGAGATCGACGAATTGCCCACGTTCCTGCCCGCCGACACCGCCGAGGGCGAGGTGGAGCGCCGCCTGCGCGCGAGCGCCAACGCCCGTCACTGGAATGCGCATCCGGATTGGTCGTCGACCATCACCGACGCCGGATTCGAGCTCGTCGACACCATCGACGTCGTCACCCACATCGACAACCCGCCTCACGCGGCCCGCGACTACGCCGCGCTGTGGATCGGGCGTGCCCGCAATGGCCTGGCCGACGAGATCACCGACGACGATCGCACCGTCCTCGATCGCCTGCTCGGGGACGGCCCGACCTCCGTGTCCGCACGCGACGACCTCGTCGTCGACGCCCGACGGGTCGCCTGGCTGGCCCGCAGGCCGGCCTGATCCACGATCACTCGAAAGGAAATCCTATGAGCACCAACAGCTTCGACGTCGCCATCATCGGTGGCGGACCCGCAGGCCTGAGCGCCTCCACGACTCTCGCACGCTCCCGCCGGTCGGTCGTCGTCATCGACGCCGGCTCCCCACGAAACGCCCCGGCCGAAGGAGCCCACAACGTCCTCGGTCATGAGGGCATCGGACCGCTGGAACTCCTCGAGCGCGGTCGCGCGGAGGCACAGGCGTACGGAGTACAGATCCGCACCGGCGAGGTCGTCGACGCTGCGCGGTCCGACGACGGCCGCTTCTCGTTGACGCTCGCCGACGGCACGGTCATCGACGCGCGTCGTATCCTGCTCGCCTCCGGCCTCGTCGACGAACTGCCTGATGTCCCAGGGGTGGCAGACCTGTGGGGTTCGACCGTCTTGCACTGCCCGTACTGCCACGGATGGGAGGTCCGTGGGCAGCGGATCGGCATCCTGGCGACCAGTCCGATGTCGGTCCACCAGACCCTGATGTTCCGCCAGCTCAGCGACGACGTGACCTTCCTGGCACATGACGTCGAACTCGGGGCCGACGAGGCAGAGCAGTTCTCGGCGCTCGATATCCGTGTCGTCGACGGTCCTGTCGATCACCTCGACAGTGTCGACGGCGCGCTGCGCGCAGTCGTGCTGTCCGACGGCTCGGAGGTCGAGCTGGACGCGGTCGTCGTCGCACCGCGATTCGTCGTCCGGTCCGCACTGTTCACCCGGCTCGGCGGCACCCTCGCCGATCATCCGATGGGCGGACAGTATGTCGCGACCGGTCTGATGGGGATGACCGATCTCCCCGGTGTGTGGGCGGCGGGAAACGTGGCCGACCTGGCCGCGACGGTCGCCGTCTCGATGGGTGCCGGAGTCAGTGCGGGAGCCGCCATCAACGCCGACCTCATCGCCGAGGACACCCGCGCAGCCGTCGACGCGAGACGGACGCGAGTCGACGCCTGAGCAGGGCCGCAAGGGTCAGTCAGTCCGGGAAGCCGTCGAGCACCGCGCGCGAGCCCGACAGCCCCAGGCGGGTCGCGCCGGCCGCGATCAGTTCGGCGGCGAACTCCGCCGTCCGGATACCGCCGCTGGCCTTGACCCCGACGCGGTCGCCGACGGCCGCGCGCATGAGACGAACGGCCTGAACGCTCGCCCCGCCCGACGGATGGAACCCGGTGGAGGTCTTCACGAATGCGGCCCCGGCCTGCGCCGCCCGCCTGGCGACCTCGGTGACCGTCTCGGGTCCGGCGAACTCCAGCAGCGCGGCGGATTCGATGATGACCTTGAGCACGGCGTCGTCGCCGACGGCCTCCCGGACGGTCAGCACGTCGGCGAAGACCTCGTCGAACCGGCCGTCGATCGCTGCACCCACGTCGATCACCATGTCCACCTCGTGGGCGCCGGTGTCGACCGCCAGGCGGGCCTCGGCGGCCTTGACCAGCGAATGATGCTTACCCGACGGGAACCCGGCGACCACGCACGTCTTCTGCGCCCCGGTGTCGATCGGCAGCATCGACGGCGACAGGCAGACCGCGTACACGCCGAGGTCGGCCGCCTCGGCGGCGGTGGCCTCGGCGGCCGATCGGGTGGCCTCCGGCTTGAGTAGCGTGTGGTCGACGATGGCCGCGACGTCGCGGCGGGTCAGGTCGGTGGTGATCACACAGACGAGCTTGGCACACTGGCTGTCGTGCCAGTACCAGAGACGACCCGCGCCGACGCCACCGCGACCGACGCTGCCCGATCCGACACTGCCCCGTCCGACACTGCCCGATCCGACGACGCCGACCGTCGCTATGTCCTGACGCTCGGGTGTCCGGACCGCACCGGCATCGTCGCCCGGATCTCGGGATTCCTCGCCGAGATCGGCGGCTGGATCACCGAGGCCGGGTACCACTCCGATCCCGAGACCGGGTGGTTCTTCACGCGGCAGACCGTCCGCGCCGGGTCGGTTGCGATGGATGTGGACGAGATGCGCGCACGCTTCGCCGCCGAGGTCGCGGCCGAACTCGGCGACGGCACCGAATGGCGGCTCACCGACACCGGGGCCCCGAAGTCGGTGGTCCTGCTGGTCAGCAAAGAGACCCACTGCCTCGTGGACCTGTTGGGACGGGCGCATCGCGGCGAACTGCCGGCCACCGTGTCAGCGGTCGTCGGCAACCATCGCGACCTGGAGGATCTGGTCACCCGGTTCGACGTGCCGTTCCATCACGTCCCGTTCCCGGCGGGCGAGAAGGGCGTGGCGTTCGAGGAACTCGCTCGCGTCGTCGACGGCTACTCACCCGATGCGGTGGTGCTGGCACGCTTCATGCAGATCCTCCCGCCGCAGCTCTGCGACACGTGGGCGGGACGCGCGATCAACATCCATCACAGCTTCCTGCCGAGTTTCATCGGCGCGCGGCCCTACCACCAGGCCTTCGCGCGAGGAGTGAAACTGATCGGCGCGACATGCCATTACGTGACCGCCGACCTCGACGCCGGGCCGATCATCGAGCAGGACGTGATCCGCGTCGATCACAGTGACGCCGTCGCCGACATGGTGCGTCAGGGCCGCGACATCGAGACCCTCGTGTTGTCGCGCGGGTTGCGCTGGCATCTCGAGGACCGGGTGCTCGTGCACGGACGAAAGACAGTCGTCTTCAGCTGAGGCGCACAGGATTTCAGTATGAGGTCGTGATCCGTAGCGGCCACGGCAACTGGGTGGCGAAGTCACCGACGTGGACGCTCGCCTCGTATCCGCCGGCCATCAATCGCAACGTGGTGACCGTACGGTCCTCGTGGACGATCCAATAGTGCGGGATACCCGCGTCGGCGTACTCACTGCTCTTCGTCACGCGATCGGTCCGCCGAGATCCCGGCGAGACGACCTCGACAGCCAGGATCACCTGATCGGCGGTGATCATCGAGTCGTCGTCCGTCGCGAGCCGACAGATCAGATCCGGTACCCGCACCGTGGCCGGTGTGCTCGGGTCGACGACGACGTCCACCTCCACCAATACCTCGACACCGTCGGGAAGTTGGTCGGCCAGCTGTCTCGCGAGGCCGAGCACGGTACGCGCGTGCGCCGGGCTCGGCCGCGGCGCCACTACCCGCACCCCTTCCTGCAATTCGACGTGGCCACCCTGGTCCTCGCCGAGCGCCCACCAGTCACGCAGCGAGAGCAGATGCGGACGGGTGGGGTGGGCCATGGCCGTAGTGTAATGCCTTCCGACCTGGAGGGAGACGTCCTCGTCAGCGGATCGTGTAGACGAGCCCGAGCCCGTCGCGGGCGAGATCGGTCATGAATTCCTGTGCGCGATTGAGGAATTCGTTCGTGTAGTCCGCGCTCGAGTGCGGAACGATCTTCTTGATGGCTGCGTCGTCCGCGGGCTCGACCAGGATGATGTCGGCGGCCACTTCCTTGACCACATCCGGCGGGAGCACGTGCACGAAGCCGAGGTGTGCTCCATACGGGCCGATCTGGGTCACGTTGCCCTTGACCAGTTCCAGGGAGATCCGCGGAGCCAACTTCTCATCGTGGACGGTGAAGACGAATTGCAGCTCTCGCCATGCCTTGTCGAGGTAGAGCATCCGGGGTCGCTCGTCGGCAGGACCCCAGGCGTCCGCGAACGGATCGTCGGAGAGGAACGGATACGGGTCATGGCGGGCCGCCGCGACATCGTCGGGCCGGAGCGGATAGGCATAGTAGCGAATTCCCATGCCGCCGAGGGTGTCACGGTTGGTAGCTGCTCAACCGCCGCAGCCACGGCCTGTGGATGGACGAGTGACCCATCCACAGACCGGCTCTGTCTTCGCTCCGCTGCCAGAACACCCGACGGCCGACAGGGATCGACGTGCGTTCAGAAGTCGAAACCGCCGAAGTCGCCGCCGCCGTCGAAGAATCCGCCGCCGTCGCCACCGCCGCCGTCGAAGAAGCCTCCGCCGTCGCCGCCGCCGTCACCGCCGGCATCTCCGCCCATGTCGCCACCGGCATCGCCGCCGTCGCCGCCCTCGATGGCCCCGGCGTCCGATCCGTCACCGGCACCGCTCTCGAAGGCGTTCGCGTCGTAGTTGACGCCCGCCATGCCCGAGAACATCGCCGAGAACAGGAACATCGAGCCGATGCCCCACGCGCCGGCCACGAGCGCCGGCTTCCACCACGGCTCGGAATACCAGCCTGCGGGAACGGGGCGCCCGGCCACGCGGCCGCCGGGATAGTAGTTGGGGGTCCGGTCCGACGGTCCGGGCGACGCCTCGATCTGACGTCCCTCGAAGTCGACGGTGCGGTCCTCGGTGACAGCTCCGGCACTCTTCTGCCCGTCGAGTTCCGGGATGGCCGGGCCGGGATCGAGGTTCATCGCCGACCGTGCGGCACGGATGTAGTACAGACCCTCGATGGCGGTCTGCTTGGCCAGTCGGGCCTGGGCAGGCGACGTGGCCTGCTCGATCTGGGACCCGGCCGCGGTGTAACGCTCACCCGCGTCGGCCAGGGCCTGCTTGGATGCCGGGCCGTCGCCGACCAGCATGAACACCTGGCCACCGAGACGTTCGATCGCCTGGCGCGCGTCGGCCTTGGCGTCGTCGAGTGATCGGGCGGCGTTGGCCCCCGACCGCTGCTGCGACACCACGATGACGCCGACGACGATCACGACCACGAGAGCGATCAGGATCAGTGCGCTCATCTTCTCCTCCGTTGTGGGTACACCTCACCTGTCCCCTCGGGCGCCCGTCGGGCGATCCCGGCAAGACCGGCAAAATCGGACATCCCCCAGCGTACCGGCGATTCCGCGGAGACCGCGGGGTCGACGATCGGCGCAGGTGGACGGACACCGCTCACACGGAAGGTGGGCGCGGTGTCGGCTAGGCGGCCGAGCACTCCCCCGATCCGCCGGTGACCTGACCGCTGAGCGCGACGTCACGGCCGTCGACGGCGAAGTCGACACCCTGATCGGTCACCTTGAGGTCGGTCACGGTGACGTCGTCGAAGAAGGAACCGAGCATCGAGCCGGACACCTGGTCGACGACCTGCTGCGCGTAGTCGGCCGGGATACCGAAGATGAACGCGTTGGCCTTGACGACCTCGAAGCGCACGCGACCGTCCTGCAGCACCGGTTTGATGGTGGTCGACACCGGGATCGGCAGGAAGGCGAGCTGGACCGCGGAGTCGACCTGGATGGTTCCCTCGGCGGCGTTGCCGGTCACGGACTCGATGGTCGCGCCCTGCATCAGTCCGGAGGCTCCCTCGCCCCCTCCGTTGCCGGACGACGACGCACCCGTCTGTGCCGTCTTGCTCATCGCGACGATGCGCTCGAACGGCACATACCCGGAACCGACGAGTGAGCGGATGCTCGACTGGTCGCCGTCTTCGTGGATGCCCTCGGCGCGCGCATGCAGACGCATCTGGCCCGGCTGGTCGACGGTGTCGACCTGGACGAACGGGATGTCGTTGCCGAATCCCTGCAGCAGCATCGGTTTCCGGCTCAGCGACACATTGGTCTCGGTGCCGGTGAGTTCGGTGAACGCGCTCTCCATGCAGTCGGTGGCCTTGTTGCGCAGATACAGTTCGCTGCCGACCGCGGCGATCACGAGGACCAGCACGACGGCGGCTGCGATCGCACCGATGATCTTCCCGCGGCTGCGGCGCGACGGCGAGGTCGAGACGACACCCGGCTGTCCGCCGGCATGCGCGCCCGGCGGGATCGGTGCGAATCCGTCGTCGTGGCCGAACTGTGCGGTCTGCCCCGGGTCCTGGAACTGCGCGGTGTCGGTTCGACCCACCTGCGAATAGGCGCGCGGAGACTCCTCGGTCGGTGTCGCCGTACCCATCCGCTCGGTGTTCAACTTCTCGGTCGCGTCGGTGGCGTCACCGCTCCATGCCGCCTGCGCGTCCGGACCGGACTGCTGGTCGGCCTGGCCGGGCTGCCCGGGCTGCGCACCGTCGGCCGGGCTTTCCGGCTTCTCGTCACCGGCGGGATTCTTGTTGGCGTTCTCGCTGTCTTCGGTCATGTCGTGAGGTCCTCAGCTGGTCAAAGGTTCCGAGGCCTGTCGAATAGGCCGTTGATTGGTCAGCACGGCAAGAGCCGCTCGTGCCTTCTCCACTGCGCGGACGTCGACCTCGTGGACTCCGAGGTGCACGCCTTCGTCGTATGCGGCGACCACGCTACCGAAGGGATCTGTGAGTTGGCTGTGACCTGTTCCGGTGGGCGCGGACGACTCTCGCACCGATTCGTCGACCGGTACCGCCTGGCCGACGGCCGCGACGAACGTCGTGGAATCCAGGGCACGGGCGGTCGCGAGAACCTCCCACTGATGCACCTTGCCGGGACCCGCTCCCCACGACGCGGGCACCACGATGACCGCTGCACCCCGCGCCGCGAGTTCGGTGAACAGCGCCGGGAACCGGATGTCGTAGCAGGTCGCCACCCCGACGGTCGTGCAGCCGACGTCGAAGGTCACCGGCTCGGCGCCGGGCGCGACCGTGCGTGACTCGGCGAATCCGAAGGCGTCATAGAGGTGGATCTTGTCGTAGGAGCCGATGGTGCCGTCGGCCCCGGCGATCACGAGCGTGTTGCGCACTCGGTCACCGTCGGGGGTGAACATCCCGGCCACGACGGTCAACCCATGTCGCGCGGCGATCGCTCCGACCCCGGTCGCCCAGGGGCCGTCGAGCGGCTCGGCGACCGGGCCGAGCGGGACCCCGAACCGGCACATCGTCGCCTCGGGGAACACCACGAGGTCGGCGCCGCCGGCCGCGGCCTCGGCGGTCGCGTTCTCCACGATCTCCAGGTTCGCGGTCGGATCGGTGCCCGAGCTGATCTGCGCCATCGCAATTCGCATGCGATCCAGCGTAGTGAGCGATGTCGCCGTGACAAGGGCCTCCTGCGCCGTCGGCGTGGGTGATGTCAGCGGG
Organism: Gordonia sp. OPL2; assembly: GCF_003797825.1. GTDB lineage: Bacteria > Actinomycetota > Actinomycetes > Mycobacteriales > Mycobacteriaceae > Gordonia. The sequence continues at coordinate 33,245 of NZ_RKME01000021.1, read as the reverse complement.
GTGCGACCGCCGACCACGGCACGGTGAGGATGTTGTCGACGGTGCGTCCGCGCGGGATCGCGACGTCGACGCCCCGGTCGCGCACGAGGGTCAGCGCGTGACGCCAGCGCAGGCGTGGCCCGTAGGCCGCGTGCGTGGCGGCGACGTCCCAGCATCGGTCGGCCAGCACGAGCAGGTCGTGGATGCGTTCGCCGTCGACGTTGCGGTGGATGAGGGCCTTGGGCAGTCGCTCGGCCAGGTCGGAGGGGCGGTCGCTGTGCTCCGGCGCCCAGCACAGGGTCAGGCTGCGCGGGCCGTCGGCGTCGAGCACGATCCAGCAGCAGCGACGACCGATCTCGTCGCAGGTGCCCTCGACGATGAGGCCCCCGGTCGCCAGGGCGGAACGCATCTGCGTCCAGGCGGCGTCGACCTCGGATTCGTCGTATTGCCGCAACACGTTGAAGGCTCGCACCAGGTGGGGTGTCAGTCCGGCCATCTCGAAGCCACCGAGGGCGAACCGCACGCCGTCGACGTCGTCGACCACCCGGTCCGGATCGATCTCCAGGCCGATCATCTGTAACCCGGGGTTGACCCGGCGGAGCCGACGGGCCATCTCGACGGCGGTGTCGGGGCGCGCTCCGTAGCCGAGATCGACGACGACGGGATGGGCGACGTCGGTCAATGCACGGTGGATCGCGGGGTCGTGTGCCATCCAACGATCCACCCGCCGCAACCGGTTGATGTTGGTGGTGCCGCGGGTGATGCGGCCGGCCGGTGCGGGCCGGCGGGCTCGGTTCAGAGGTTCTTCTTCACCCAGTCGGCCGCGTACTCGGCCTCGGCGCGGAACAGGTCGACGAGGTTGACCAGCATCAGCTGTTCGAGCTTGCCGTTGACGAACGGGATGAAGACCTTGACCTCGGTGGTCTTGCGGATGGTGCACCCGGTGTCGGTGGGGAACAGTTCCTGCCAACCGTTCAGGCTGCCCGGCCCGGCCGGGATGGAGGCGTTGTAGGTGCCCTTGGTGTTGTCGGCGTCGAACACACCGAACGACTCCTCGCGCGTGATGACCATGTCCTTCTTGAGGACGGTCTGTGCGAGCGGCGGCAGCTGATCACGACCGATGGTCTGCTTGAGGACGACCCGCATGCCGGTCTCGTCGGAGACGAAGGAATCGACCTCGCAGTGCGGCGAGATCATCTGGAAGCCCGCCATCATGTCATCCCAGTACTGCTTGGTGTTCTGCGCCGTGTAGAGCGTCTCCGCGGGATGGGTGAAGCGCGCCGAATAGCTGAGCCGTCGTGCCATGGCGACCAGGCTACGTTACCGATTCGTGTCCTCCCAAGTCGCTGATGCTCCACCACCCGACCCCTGAGGAGACGCGGAGCCTGCGGAGCGTCGTCACGAAGGGTGCGCGGCCTCCCACGCGATCGTCTGGTCACGCTCGGAATCGAGGAGTTCGACGAGTTGGTCGATGATGGCCTTCTCGATCTTGCCGCCGACGAACGGCACGCTGACCTCGACGTCGGCCTCGTACGTCGTCGTCGCAGGGTCACCGCTGGTCACCAGGGTGCCGTTCACCTTGGCGGGTGCTCCCGCGACGGTGGCGACGATCTCGCCGGTGATCTGATCGCCGGCGAGGGTGAAGGTGCTGCGGCGCGGGATCTCGAGATCGCCGGGGCGCACCTTGGTGACGATGGAGGGCAGCTTCTCCTCGGGCACACCCTGCTGCATGGTGACCGTGATCGTGTCCTCGCCTGCCGCGAACGATTCGAGCTTGCCGTGGCTGGAGTTGATCGCCTCGAGGAGATCGCGCCAATACTGTTCGGTCGACAGGACCTGCCAGAGTCGGGGTACCGAGATCGGATAGGACACCGCGTGTTCCATCTTGCTGGCCATGAGGGGAGAGTACCGGAGCGCCTGCACACCAGGCCCGGTGTGTGAGCCGTTCGGTGCGTCTACGGTTACACGGGTGACCGACTCAGGCCTCGACCGCGCCACCGCACCGGACCAGGACACGCGCCTGGCCGCACTGACGACCCTGCGCCTCGGTGGTCCGGCCCGGGCGATCGTCCGCTGCGGCGATACCCGGACCCTGGTCGATCAGATCACCGAACTCGACGACGTCGGCGAGCGGACGCTCGTGATCGGCGGTGGGTCGAATCTCGTCATCGCCGACGAGGGGTTCGACGGGACAGCCGTGGTGATCGAGAGTGCACATGTCGACTTCGGCACGGGACGCGAGTCCGGTCGACCGCACGTGACCGCCGACGCGGGCGTGAACTGGGATGAACTCGTGGCCGCCACCCTTGACGCGGGTTTCGGTGGGCTGGAATGCCTTTCCGGAATTCCCGGCGCGGCCGGGGCGACACCGGTGCAGAACGTCGGCGCCTACGGCGTCGAGGTCGCCGACCTGCTCCGCAGCGTCCAGGTGCTCGATCGACGTGCAGGCGTGCTGCGGTGGGTGTCGCCGGGCGAGCTCGGCCTGGGCTACCGCACGAGCACCCTCAAACACCGCGACGATCATGTGGTGGTCGCGGTCTCCTTCTGGCTCAACGACTCCCGGACGAGTCAGCCGCTGCGCTACCGCGAGCTGTCGTCGGCGCTGGGCATCGAACCCGGCGAGCGGACCGACGCCGTCCGGGTGCGGGAGCAGGTGCTGGCGTTGCGCGGCGGCAAGGGCATGGTGCTCGACGCCGACGACAACGACACCTGGAGTGCCGGATCGTTCTTCACCAACCCGATCCTGCCCCCCGACGACGCGTCGGATGTGTTGTCGCGTATCCGGGATCGGATCGGGTCCGACATCACCGTCCCCACCTATCCGGCCGACGGCGGGGTCAAGCTGTCGGCGGGATGGCTGATCGAACGCGCCGGGTACGCACGCGGCTATCCCGGGCCGTCGTCACCGGTGCGACTCTCCACCAAACACACACTCGCCCTGACGAATCGGGGTGAGGCCACCACCGACGAGCTGCTCGACCTCGCCCGTGACGTGCGTGACGGCGTCCGTCAGGCGTTCGGCGTCTCCCTGCACCCGGAGCCGGTGCTGGTCAACTGTTCGCTGTAGACGTCGCCGGACTCGACAGCGCGTCGTCCGAGCGGCGGGTGTCGGCGAGTACGCCGTCGAGCAACTCGTTGTAGCGGACGTCGGCCTCGATGCTCGACATGTGTCCGATACCGTCGAGGATCACCAGGTCGCGAAGATTTCCGTTGCGTCGCAGCACATCTGCCATCTGCTGGGCATGCACCGGCGGGGTGAGCCGGTCGTCGGTGCCGACGACGACCGTCGTCGGGACCGAGAGCGCCTCGAGACCGGCGGTGACGTCGAGCTTGCCCATAGCCGATCCCCAGCCCGCGCGGGAGCGGGGCGGGCACGCCATGATCATCTCGTCGACAAAATCCACATGCGCCTTGCGGGCGTTGGGTCCGAGCGCGATGTAGTGCGAGAGCCACGATCCGCGGTTCGTCCGCGGCAGCGGTAGCGGCACCGACGTGACGAGCTTGCCGACGGTCGCCTCGAACGGTTTCGTGTAGCGCGGCAGGTCGACCGGGATGAGCAGATGATTCTGCATCACCGCCTTGGCGGCGGTCGAGGTGAGGACCACCTCGGACACGAGGGTGCCGACCTTCTCCGGATGCTGGGCGGCCCACGACATGATCGTCATGCCACCCATGCTGTGGCCGACGAGGACCGCACGACGCCCTTCCGGCACGACCTCCGACAACACCGCGTCGAGGTCCTGCCCGAGCATCGCGATGGTCGGGCGTGCGCGACCGAGGTCGCTGCCGCCGTGTCCGCGCTGGTCGTAGGCGACGACCTGTCGCGTCGACGCCAGGTGATTGATCTGGGGATACCAGTAGGCGATGTTGCAGGTCCAGCCGTGGACCATCACGACGATGTCGTCGTCGGAGCCCGAATCCACCGAGCCGTCGTCGGACGGGCCGTACTGCTCGACGTTGAGGTGCGCACCGTCGACGGTCTGCACCCGGCTGCGGCGCGGCTCGTCGGCGGGCACCGTCAGCAGGTCGTCGGGCCCGTCGTCGACGGCACGCTCGGCGCGGAACGCCGCACGGACCATCCCCGCGAAGATGGTCCCCATACCCACCGCGACGATGCCGACGCCGACGGCGGCTGCCGCACCCGATGCGGTGGTCGCCATCCGGCGTCCCGCCGATCGGGCCACCTTCTGTTTCCGGTTCTGTCGTGTTGTCATCGCTCCCCCTTGTGTCCGGGTCTCAGTCGGACCGGTCCCCCACGGTTCGTACGTCGTCGGTGTCGTCACCGACGTCCTGCCGGCCGGCATCCACCCCGTCGATGCCGGTGCCCACATCTGCGTCGTCAGCTCCGGCGTCCTCGGGTGTCGACGCGTCGAAGTAGGTGCTGGCCTCGCCGATGGCCGCCGAGATCTGTTTGTCGAACGCGGTGCGGAACGTCGACTCGACGATCTCGTGCGCCATCGGACGCACGGTCTGGATCAGCTCGGCCATCTTGCTGACCTGCTCTTCACCCAGATCGGGCAGCTTCTCGTCGAAGTACTTGTCGGTGATGATCGAGACGAAGCTGCGCGCGACGTCCTCGAGGTCGTCCTGCACGCGGACCCAGCGGTCGAGCAGCATGTCGATGTCGATACCCGCCTTGACCAGGGTCTCGGCGCCTTCGAGGAGCTCGGGATTGCGGATGGCGTAGTGGGCGCCGTCCTTCGCGAGCAGTCCGAGCTTCTGGCTCAAGGCGATCGACCGGTCGCTGGCGTTGAGCGTCTTGCGTAGCTCGGTGATGGTGATGGTGGCCGCACGTTTGAAGTTGCGGAAGCGACCGCTCTTCGGTGCGCCCCGGAAGATCTGTTCCACTCGCATGCCGTGGTGGGCGGCGTGCAGGAGCTCACTGATCGTCGCGAACGTGTAGCCGCGTTCGAGCATGCGGGAGATCAGGTTCAGGCGGACCAGGTGCTCGTCGGAGTACCACCCGGTGCGCCCCCGGATCGTCGGCGGCGGCAACAGTCCGCGGTCCTGATAGACGCGGATGTTGCGCACACTGACCCCGGACGCCTGTGCCAGGTCGTTGATCCGATACTCGGCCACTTCGCCAGTGTATTCACGTCGGATCTCCCGCCCCAACGGACCGCGCCGAAGGAGGCGTCGGTCACGCCCGCTTGCTGAACCAGCGCTTGCCCTGGATGTCGTCGACCCGCGGGCGCACATCCACCAGATAGACCAGCATCGCCACGACGCCGATCAGGCCGAGGAAGTTCACCGCACCGAACAGCCAGATGAACAGGGTCGCGACGGCGAGAATCGACACCCAGATGACCTTGCTCTGCCGGTCGACGGCCGGGAACGCGTCGGACCGTTGCAGCGCGGCATGCACCAGGGCCACCGCGGACGCGACACCTGCGACCACCGTGAGGAGGAGCAGGATCAGATTCTGCCCGTAGGCCATGACACTCAGGAGATCCACGACACCAGCTTAGACATGTCCGTCATGGCCGCGATCCGGGCGAAGTGGTCACGTGGTGGGACCTGGCGACTTCTTCGCAGGTGCCTTCTTCGCAGGTGCCTTCTTCGCAGCTGTCTTCTTCGCGGCCGCCTTGTTCGCAGCCGTCTTCTTCGCGGCTGTCTTCTTCGCAGGGGTCTTCTTGGCAGCAGCTTTCTTCGCGGCGGCCTTCTCCGCAGGCCGCTGGACGGCGGCAGCCTTCTTCGCCGGAGCTTTCTTGGCAGCAGCTTTCTTCGCGGGCGCCTTCTTGGCAGCAGCCTTCTTCGCGGGCGCCTTCTTGGCCGGCACCTTCTTCGCGGGGGCCGTCTTCGCTGCAGCCTTCGTCGCTGCCGCCGTCGTCGCCGGCGTCTTGCGTGCGGGTTCGAGCGTGACCTCGTCGGGCTTGCCCGAGGTCAGACCGGCCAGCACAGCGGCCCGCTCGCCGACGGCACGTGTCTGCTCGGAGATGGTGCCCAGCGCGTCCTCGGTGAGTCCGACCGCGTCGTTGTACACCTTTTCCAGCTTGGGCAGGTTCTCTTCGACGATCGGCTGTGCCTTGAGCTTCTCGACGGCCTCCTCCCCACGTTCGGACAGCGCGGTGAGCAAGCCTGCCGCGACGGCCAGATAGGCCTCGGCGACCTTGCGCAGTTCCTCGGGACTGAACCGCGTGAACAGGTCGTCGATCTCGTCCGGCAGTTCGACGGGCAGCGCGGAGAGTTTCGTACGCGCGTCCTCGAACACCGCCAATGCCGCTCCGCGGGTCTCGTCGACGCGGGTCTGTGCCCTGTTCTGCGCCTCGCCGAGGCGCTTCTGGGCTTCCTCGCCGACAGCCTCACCTCGGGCGCGTAGGTCGTTGAGAAGTGCGGTGACTTGTTCGATGACGGTGGTCAGGGGGTTGTCGGGCATGGATTCACTCCTCGACGTCGGCGTTTTCTCTTCGGAACGACTCGTAGATCTCGAGCAGCATCTGTTTCTGCCGCTCGCTGATCGATCCGTCCGCGAGCAAGGCGTCACGAACCGGACTGGCCGGGCGTTCCTCGAGAATCCCGGCACGCACGTAGAGCACTTCCGCGGACAGTCGCAGGCCCTTGGCGATCTGGGCGAGAACGTCCGCCGAGGGCTTGCGGAGTCCGCGTTCGATCTGGCTGAGATACGGGTTGCTGACCCCCGCACGTTCGGCCAGTTGTCGCAGGGACACCTCGGCGGCGACCCGCTGGGAACGGATGAACGCACCGATGTCCTGGACGGCATCCTGGGCGGCGTTCGCAACGGCCTCGACCGGTCCGTTCGAACTGCCGTCGTCGTCATCCGACGGCTCGGTGCCGTCGACGCGGTCGGGCAGGTCGTTCTCGTCCGGTTCCATCACACTCCCGTTGAAGTTCCTGGTGACCAGTATCTGCGGGTGTGCTAACAGGTGCAAGCAGGCTGCTAACCGAATATGAGAACGGACACCGTGTAGATCGTGAGTCCGGCCAGTGCACCCACCACGGTGCCGTTGATCCGGATGAACTGCAGATCGCGTCCGACCTGCAGTTCGATCTTGCGACTGGTGTCGTCGGCGTCCCAGCCGCGCACGGTCTCGGTGATGACCGAGATGATCTCCTGGGAGTAGTTGACGGCGACGTGCCGGGCGGCGCGGGCCACCCACCCGTTCATCTTCTCCTGCAGCGGGCGGTCGTCGCGGATTCGGGTGGCGAGCTGGATCACCGCGTCCGACAACGAGTTCCGCAGGGTGCTGTTCGGATCGGTGAGCATCTGTTCGATGACCGCCTTGCCCGTCTTCCATGCGGTCGACGCCGCGTCCGAGACCTCGTCGCGCCCGATGAGTTCCTGCTTGATGGATTCGAACCGTTCGATCATCGCGGGGTCGTGCTGCAGGTCGTCGGCGAACTGCTCGACGAACTGGTGCATCGAACGCCGGAACTGATGGTCCGGGTCGGTCCGCACCTTGTAGGTGAAGTCGACGAGCTCGCGGTAGATCTTGTCGCCCAGCAGGGCATTGACGAACTTGGGTTTCCACGTCGGCCCGACATCCTGGTCGACGACGCGGTCGATGAGCTCCTGGCTGCCGAGCGCCCACTCGTGGGCTCGGTCGCAGGCCAGCTGGAACACCGGCTCGAGCCGGTCCTCGGCGATCAGCTGCTCGAGGATGCGCCCGAGCGGCTGCGCCCATTCCGGTTCGCCGGCCCACTTGATGGCGTACATGATGAGCTTCTCGACGTCCTCGTCGCGCAGCATCTCGGCGGCGAGGGAGATCATCCGGGTGGCTTCGTCGGACACCCGCGGTGCGTTCGCGGGATCGGCCAGCCAGGTCGAGAGCCGTCGTGGCAGTTCGAGACTCGTGGCCCGATGCTCGATCACCTCGGGCGTCATGAAGTTCTCTTCGATGAAGCCGCCCAGCTGATCGCCGATGTCGTCCTTCTTCTTCCGGATCAGCGCGGTGTGCGGGATGGGCAGGCCGAGGGGATGCTTGAACAGCGCTGTGACGGCGAACCAGTCGGCGAGCGCGCCGACCATGCCGGCTTCCGACGCCGCCCGGACATAGCCGACCCAGGCGGCGACGTCGGTACCGTCGCGATGTTCGAGATAGCGGGTGAACAGATAGACCACCGCGGCGAAGAGCAGGAATCCTGTCGCGACGACCTTCATCCGGCGCAGGTCGCGACGACGCGCGACGTCGCCCGCTGTGTCGGCACCGAAGCCGAGTGAGGTCCGCGGCGGTTCGACCTCGGACGGCCGTTCCGGCTCACCGGATACGCCCGAAATGACTGTTGACGCCATTGGACCAGTTTTACCCGCCACCCACTACGCTAGCCAGGTGATGGCCAATCGCCCGAGTCCTGCCGCGGCAGCACGTGCCGCAGTGGCGGCCGCCACCAACGTGACCCGAGGCATCGAGCAGGCGTTGCTGAGCACCGTGACCGAGTCCGGGACGAAGCCCGACGGCCGTCGTCAGCGGTGGGAGAAGCACAAGGCCGCACGGCGTACCGAACTCACCGACGGCACCATGGACGCCGTCCGCAGCCTCGGCGCCGACGTCGGCATGGACGAGATCGCCGCGCACATCGGGGTGTCGAAGACCGTCCTCTATCGCTACTTCACCGACAAGAACGATCTCGGCATCGCCACCGCCGTGCGCTTCTTCGAGAAACACCTGCTGCCGCGGCTCACCGAGGCGATCACCGACGAGGTCGACGAGTACACCCTGACGCGCACCGTCATCGGCGTCTACGTGCAGGCCGTCGCCGACGAGCCCAATCTGTACAAGTTCGCCCTGACCGGTCAGCCGGCCGCAGCCGCGACCGCGGACTCGGAGAAACTGGTCGCGCAGTTGATGACCGGCGTGCTGGTGTTACGGATGACCGAACGCGACGCCGACATCTCGGGTGCCGAGGTGTGGTCGAACGCGTTGGTCGGCGGCATCCAGCGCGCGGTCGACTGGTGGATGACCGACCGCCCGATCCCGGTGGCCGCACTCATCGACTATCTGACGATGATGTCGTGGAGTTCCATCGTCGGGATCGCCGCGGTCAACGGCTCTCGTGAGGCGTTCACCGCCGACCCGCCGCCGCTACCGGAACCACCCGACGCCGGCGAGGATGCCGGCGACGACCACGGGGAGGCGTGATGGCGCGCACCGCGCTGGTGACCGGCGGCAGTCGGGGTGTCGGTCAGGGCGTGGCCCGTGCGCTCGTCGCCGACGGGTGGACCGTCTATGTGACGTCCCGCCGGGGCTCGGGCCCCGACGGCACCATCGCGCTGGCGTGCGATCACGCCGACGACGACGCCGTCGCCGGCGTCTTCGAGACGATCGGGCGCGACGCCGACGGCCTGGACCTTCTCGTCAACAACGCGTGGGCGTCCCCGGAGGGCTTCGGTGGATTCTCCGACACCTTCTGGGAACGGCCCGTCGACGACTGGGACACCCTGATCGGCGTCGGGTTGCGAGCGCACTACGTGGCGTCGGTGCATGCGGCCCGGCTGATGGTCCCGCGCGGTCGCGGGTTGATCGCCTCGATCTCATCGTTCGGCTCACGCGGACACCTGCATTCGGTGCTGTACGGCATGAGCAAGGCGGCCTTGGACAAGATGGCCTTCGACATGGGCCACGACCTCGACGGCACCGGGGTGACCGCGGTGTCGTTGTGGCTGGGCCTGATCCGCACCGAGCTGCTGCTCTCCCTGGGCATCGACGAGTTCGCCGGCTTCTCCCTGCAACGCGCCGAGGACCCCGAGTTCGTCGGTCGCGTGATCTCCGCTCTCGCAGACGATCCGGCCCTCGCCGACCACAACGGACGCACCCTGGTCACCGCCGAACTCGGGGCGGGATACGGGATCACCAACAACGATGGGACTCCGCCGGACTCGCACCGTGAGGCCTTCGGCGGCGGCCCTCTCTTCCCGCCGGACGGTGGGCCCGCGAGGGCGATCAGCTGAGCTGATCATCGCCGCGACAAGGCCGCTCACACATCAGGAGGTTCGATCAGATGGGCAAGCACGATGCGGCACACGGCTGGACGACGCCGGCCGCCCGATCGCTGCGGGTCACCGAGACCGGATCGATCGCCGGGTTCGACCCGTCGTCCACACCGGGTTTCGACGGCGACAAGGTCCGCGGCGCCGAACTCCTCGTCGAACGCGGCGAGGCGCTCGCCGATCTCCAGGAGCTGCTCTACGCCAACGGCCGCGCGGGCGATCATCGTTCGGTTCTGCTGGTGTTGCAGGGCATGGACACCGCCGGGAAGGGCGGGATCGTCCGGCACGTCGGCGGCCTCGTCGATCCGCAGGGTCTCGCCATCCGTGGCTTCGGCAAGCCGACTCCCGAAGAGCTGCAGCACGATTTCCTGTGGCGAATCCACCGTGCCCTGCCGGCGGGTGGGCGCATCGGGATCTTCGATCGTTCCCACTACGAGGACGTGCTGCCGGTGCGGGTGCACAACCTTGTGCCACAGGCCGAGTGGGAGAAGCGCTACGAGATCATCAACCAGTTCGAGCGCGACCTCGTCGCGAACGGGACGACGATCATCAAGTGCGCCATGGTCGTGTCGAAGGCCGAGCAGAAGGCACGACTCACCGAGCGCCTCGACCGCCCCGACAAACACTGGAAGTACAACCCCGGCGACATCGACGAACGCGCTTTCTGGGACGAGTATCTCGAGGCCTATCAGGCGATCTTCGACCGCTGCGACTCCGACCGGGCGCCATGGTTCCTGATCCCCGCCGATCGCAAGTGGTTTGCCCGCCTCGCCGTATGCGAACTTCTCATCAGCGCCTTGGAGGGCCTCGAATTGGACTGGCCCAAGGCCGATTTCGACGTCGAGGTGGAGAAGCAACGGGTCGCCGCACTTCAGGAGTGAATCACCGCTCGGCATCCGCGTGCCGTCGACCGGAGTTGAGCACGCCATGGGCGACCAGCCCGATCACGAGCCCCCAGAAAGCGCCACCGATCCCGAAGAACGTGACCCCGGAGGCCGCCGCGATGAAGGTCAGTGCGGCCGGGACTCGGGTGTCGGCCGCGGTGAACGCGCCGACGATCGCGGCGGCGAAGGTGCCCAGGAGTGCCAGTCCCGCAACGGCTTCGATGAGGCCGCCGGGTGCGATGGTGGCGATGGTGACGAGCACACCGGACAGCACCGCCAGGACGAGATAGCTGAACCCGGCGGTGACCGCCGCCATCCATCGTCGTGATCGATCCGGGCCGGCCTCCTCCCCTGCGGACAGCGCCGCCGACAGCGCCGCGAGGTTGATCGCGTGACCGCCGAACGGTGCGGCCAGCAGGGTACCCACCCCGGTGACGGTCATCGCCGCTCGCCAGGGGGTGACGTAGCCGAACGACGACAGCACCGCGACACCGGGGATGTTCTGCGACGCCATGGTGACGATGAACAGGGGCACACCGATACCGATGACGGCCGCGGCGTCGAACTCGGGAACGGTGATCGCGAGTGTCGGCGTCCAGGTCGCCGACGACACGTCGGCCCCGGCGATCGCCACATGGATGCCGATCGCCACGAGCGCGGTCAGCAGCGCGAGCGGCAACGCCCACCGTGGCGCCCATCGCGTCGCGACCAGCCAGATCACCAACACGGGTAAGGCCAGCGCCGGCGCTTCCACGAGTGACCGCATCGGCGCCAGACACAAAGTCAGGAGCACGCCGGCGAGCATCGCCTGCGCGATCGGCGTCGGGATTCGGGAGATCGCCTCCCCCAGTGCCGGCACCAGGCCGGTCACGACGATCAGCACGCCGACGACGAGGAACGCCCCGACTGCGGCCGGCCAGCCCGCGTGATAGGACGCACCCATGCTGACCAGCATCGCGGCTCCCGGGGTCGACCAGGCGAGGGTGATCGGGGCGCGGGTCCGCACGCTCAACACGACGATCCCGAGACCGAAGACCACCGTCAACGCCAGCAGGCCCGATGCCGCCTGCTCAGCGGTCGCCCCGACCGCCCGCAGACCGGCGATGACCACGGCGAACGACGACGTGAAACCGACGAGAGCGGTCACGATGCCCGCGACGATCGGCTGCCCGCGGCGCGTGTGTGCTGTGATGGTCACCCGGGCCACCCTACCGCAACCGTTCTGTAAACAGAACGCGTAACAGAACGCCTAGTACGTTTGCGGGTCGACACCGACATGGAAGCGAGCACACGTGACGGTCGAGGAGCGACGCCGAGCCGTCGGCAGCCGGATCGCGACGATCCGTGGCGATCGCGGCATGTCGCTGTCGGAGCTCGCCCGCCGGGCCGGGATCGGCAAGGGGTCGTTGTCCGAGATCGAGTCCGGACAACGCAACCCGACACTCGACACCCTCTACGCGGTGGCCGGCCCGCTCGGTGTGCCGCTGACCGCATTGCTCGGCGAGGCCGCGGGCACCGAGGGCAGCGGCGAGTTCCTGCATGCGCAGATCCTGCATGTCGAACACCATGACGACGGCGCCACCACCGAGGTCGTCTGGTTACGCATCCTGCCCGGCGGGGTGCGCACGTCCCCGCCGCACGGACCCGGCGTCGTCGAGCACGTCCACGTGGTGACCGGAGATCTGCGCGCGGGCCCCGCCGGAGCCGAACAGGCTGCCGCCCAGGGTGACTCGCTGCAGTGGATCAGCGACCGCGAGCACACCTATCGCAGCACGGCCGGTGCGACGGCGGTCCTGACGATCCACTCCCCGCCCGTCTGAGTCCCGGCCTCATCCCGCAAAGCACCACGAAACGACTCGGTCCCGCTCACCGTGTGTGGTGAACGGGACCGAAAGCCGTTGACGAAGCGTCGAACTCAGATCAGCTGGTCGCCTTCTTGGCCGGCGCCTTCTTGGCGGGGGCCTTCTTGGCCGGAGCCTTCTTGGCGGCGGTGATCTTCTTCGCCGGCGACGCCTTGGCGGTGCGACCCTTGGCCTCGACAGTGCCTGCAGCGCCATCGATCTCGGATGCAGCGTCGGCGGCTTCGGACTTGATGGTCTGGCCCGCCTGCTCGATGTCGGCGGCGACGTCCTCGACGCGGCTGCTCACGCGGCCGGTCAGTTTCGCGGCACGCTCCCCGACGAGGCGGGTCTGCGACGACACGACGCCGAGGGTGTCCTCGGTGAGGTCGACGGCGTCGTTGTACACCTTCTCCGCACGGTCCAGGTTCTCCTGCACCAGCGGCTGCTGACGCAGACGCTCGACGGTCTCCTCGCCGCGCTCGGCGAGCGAGTTGTAGAACCCGGTGGCCGACTCGAGGTAGCCCTCGGCGACCTTGCGCAGCTCATCGCTGTTCAACTTGCCGCGGAGGTCCTCGATCTGCGCCGGGACGTCCTCGGGCAGGGCGTTGAGGCGGGTCCGGGCCTCGTCGAGACGCGCCTGCGCATCGCCGCGCGTCTGCTCGAGGCGGGCCTGCGCGGTCTCGGTCGCGGACTCGGTCCGCTCACGCAGCTGCGCGACGATGTCGTTGAACTGCGCGACGACGTAGTCGCCGGCACCGACAGCCGCATAGATCGGGTTGGCCAGGGTACGGGTGGATTCACTCACAGCGAACTCCTCCAAGATAGATTGTGTGCGGTCGATTCTGCGGTCATCGCATCGACAGTTACCAAAAATGTTGCGGCACAATAACCATCGGATGATCACCCCTCGGATCATCCGGTGCAGCCGGTGTCGGTACCGATGGCGCGTCGAGCCATTTCTGTGGTTCCGACACCCAGTATCCACGTTCTGCTAACAAATGCAAGCATTCTGCTAGCGCAGGTGGCACATGTCACCTGGAGTTGATCTGCTGTCTACACGCACGACAAACGCCCACCGCCGTCGTCCGCGTGAGAGAGCACCACGCGGGTTCAGTCGTGGGAGCCGTTCTCGGCGTGCCGGTAGAAGCCCTGACCGGTCTTCGTCCCGAGTCGACCGGCCTCCACCATGCGCAACAGCAGCGGCGGCGGCGAGTAGAGAGGTTCCTTGAACTCCTCGTACATCTTGTCGGCGATCGCCTTGACGGTGTCGAGCCCGACCAGGTCGGCGAGTTTCAACGGGCCCATCGGGTGGGCGCATCCGAGCACCATCGCCTTGTCGACGTCCTCGACGTCGGCAAAGCCGCTCTCCACCATGCGGATCGCGGACAGCAGGTAGGGCACCAGCAGTGCGTTGACGACGAAGCCGGATCGGTCGGCGGAGCGCACGACCTGCTTGCCGAGCACATCGTGCGCAAAGGTCTCCGCGCGCTCACTGACGTCGTCGGAGGTCATCAGGGTGGTGACGACCTCGACGAGGGGCAGCACGGGTACGGGGTTGAAGAAGTGCATGCCGATGACCCGGTGCGCATTCTGGGTTGCCATGCCCAGCTTCATGATCGGGATCGACGAGGTGTTCGACGCGAGGACGGCGCCGGGATCGGTGACGACCTTGTCGAGGTCGGCGAAGATCCGCGTCTTGACCGCCTCGTCCTCGACGACGGCCTCGCAGACGAGTTGCCGATCGGCGAAGTCGCCGAGATCGGAGGTGAAACGGAGGCGCCAGGCCGCCTGTTCGCGTTCGCGTTCGGTGAGTTTTCCGCTGGACACGCCGCGGTCGAGCGAGCGCAAGATGCGTGCACGGCCGGCGGCGGTGAGTTCCCGGCTCGCCTCGTAGACGAGGACATCGGTCTGCGCCCGCGCACAGACCTCGGCGATACCCGCCCCCATCTGACCGGCCCCCACCACGCCGACCCTGGCGATCTTCTCGCTGGTCACCGTCGACTCCTCAGATCAAAAGACTCACGCAACAACTGATCTCGCAAGAACATGGGTAACTCCCCGGGTACGAACAAAGCCCCTGATACGCCAGCAGGCGGCCCGCAGCGAAAGCCGCGGACCGCCTGACTGATTCGCCAAAGTCCCGTCAGAGGCGGGCCGGCCCAGCTCCTAGTGGAACTGACCCTCTTCGGTCGAGCCCTTGAGCGCGGTGGTCGAGCTCGTCGGGTCGACGGTGGTGGCGATGTTGTCGAAGTAACCGGCGCCGACCTCACGCTGGTGCTTGACCGCGGTGAAGCCACGCTCGTCGGCGGCCTTGAACTCACGGTTCTGCAGGTCGACGAAGGCGGTCATCTGCTCACGGGCGTAGCCGTAGGCCAGATCGAACATGCCGTAGTTGAGCGAGTGGAAGCCGGCCAGCGTGATGAACTGGAAGGTGAAGCCCATGGCGCCGAGTTCGTTCTGGAACTTGGCGATGGTGCTGTCGTCGAGGTGCTTGCTCCAGTTGAACGACGGGCTGCAGTTGTAGGACAGCAGCTGATCCGGGAACTCGGCCTTGACCGACTCGGCGAACTTGCGAGCCAGCTCGAGGTCCGGAGTACCGGTCTCCATCCAGATCATGTCGGCGTACGGCGCGTAGGACTTCGCACGTGCGATGCACGGCTCGATGCCGTTCTTGACGTGGTAGTAGCCCTCGGCGGTGCGCTCGCCGGTCACGAACTCCTTGTCGCGGTCGTCGACATCGGAGGTGATCAGTGTGGCGGCCTCGGCGTCGGTGCGGGCGATGACCACGGTCGGGACGCCGGCGACGTCGGCGGCCAGGCGCGCCGAGTTCAGGGTGCGGACGTGCTGCTGGGTGGGGATGAGCACCTTGCCACCGAGGTGGCCGCACTTCTTCTCCGAGGCGAGCTGATCCTCCCAGTGGGTACCGGCGGCACCCGCGGCGATCATGGCCTTCTGCAGCTCGTAGACGTTGAGGGCGCCACCGAAGCCGGCCTCGCCGTCGGCCACGATCGGCACGACCCAGTTGTCGACCGAGTCGTCACCCTCGACGCGGGCGATCTCGTCGGCGCGCAGCAGCGCGTTGTTGATGCGACGCACCACCGACGGCACCGAGTTGGCCGGGTAGAGCGACTGGTCGGGGTAGGTGTGGCCTGAGAGGTTGGCGTCACCGGCGACCTGCCACCCGGAGAGGTAGACGGCCTTGAGGCCGGCACGCACCTGCTGCACGGCCTGGTTACCGGTGAGCGCACCGAGTGCGTTGATGTAGCTGCCGTCGCCGGCGTTCACGCCCTCCCACAGGATCTCGGCGCCGCGACGAGCAAGGGTCTGCTCCTCGACGACCGAGCCCTGCAGCTGCTCGACCTGCTCGGCGGTGTAGTCGCGCTTGACGTTCTTCCAGCGCGGGTTGCTGTCCCAGTCCTGCTGGATCTCGGCGGCTGTGCGGGGCTTTCCGACGTTGCTCATTGCCTACTTCGCTTTCGTTGTCCTGCCTCGACCCGGTGGCGCCCGAGCCGATCTGCTGACTGACAGCGCCGTTGCATCCGTGACCGGACGCAAATTGTGCGAACAAATCATCGTTCTCCGGCGGCGTCTGACACAAGAGTGCCACAGGACAAACCTGCAGGTCCATTCCCTTTCTGCTGCAAAACTGGTCCATAGTTCGGCAAAGTCTTGCAAAGTTTGCAAATCTGGATCTGTGAAGAACCGACATCGTGCCGCCAAAAAGTACGCGCGTACTGCATTTTCACCCGGGCGGGTGACGGACCGCTCGACCGACCACTCACACGCGGGTGGGCCGATCTCGTCGCGCACGCAGTGTCGAGGTGTGACCGGGTTCACATCCCTTGAGCGTGCCCCCGCCCCGTTTCCGGCGCCGCGACACCTCGTGGGTGACCCGCTCGACGGTCAGCGGGTGGCGGCGGTGACCGCGTCGTCGAAGAGCGCGGAGAACGTCGCGGCCGACATCGGCTCGACCGGATCGGCGGCCGTCGTCGCCGCAGGGGGAGCGTCGCCGGACACGGTGAGCTGGACGGTGACCGTGGAGCCGCCCGGTCGCGCGACGATGGCGTATCCCGCATATCCGATCTGCGCACTGACCGCGCCGTCGGGCAGCGTCGTGGTCGCCGTCGAACGCAGTGACAGGGATTGCTCGACGGCCGTGGAGTCCTGCGCGAGACCGCGGGTCGGCAATTCCTCGTACCGCGTGACGATGCGGGTGCCGCGCATCGTGCCCGCACCGATCACGGTGGTCGTCGTCGAGCAGCGACCGGTGGTCACCCGGATGTCGGACTCGATGTCGCGGCGTGCCGTGGTGACCAGTTCGACCAGGGCCCCGGATCGAGACCGCGCGGCGAGGACCGCCGAGTCATCGGGCCTGACCTGGGAGTTGAGATCAGCGTCGGCGCTCGGCGTGCATTCTGGCGGGGTGACCTGCGAGGTGGCCGCCGATTCGATCGGACCTCGATTGCCCGCGACGAGGTCGGCCACCGAGAGTTGGGTGGGGGCAAAACCACCGGGCAGGTCGCCCGGCGGCAGCAAGAGATCGGCCGGAACGGCCGAGGACCGTGCCGGAGTGGGTGGTGTGCTCGTGCCGCAGGCGGCCACGGCGCCGAGAGCGAGAAGCGAAGCGACGGCGACGGTCGGCGCCGAGTGGCGCACATCCTTCAGACGCACGCGGTCACCGTACCCTGGACATGCAGGCCGGATTCCGCGCGGGACGGCGCCTGCGGTCGCACGACGACCCGTTGTCGCGAGCGGATCGTGCCTCGACGATCGATCGGCCCCGGTGGGAGGGTGACATGACGAAGACCTACGTCGGATCACGTCTGCGCCAGCTGCGCTCCGAACGCGGCCTGTCGCAGGTCGCGCTCGCCCAGTCGCTGTCGATCTCGGCGTCGTACCTCAATCAGATCGAGCACGACGCCCGACCGTTGACGGTTCCGGTCCTGTCCCGGATCACCGAGGTCTTCGGGATCGACGAGGAGTTCTTCGATTCGCAGGACAGCGTCCGTCTGGTCGCAGAGTTGCGCGAGGTGCTGCTCGACGACGACGTCGAGGCGGCACCCGGAGCCACCGATGCACACGAGATCAGTGCCGTCGTCGCCGCGCACCCGGAGATCGCGCAGGCGATGGTGAACCTGCATCAGCGCTACCGCATCGCCACCGACCAGCTCGCCGCGGCGACCGACGAACGCGGCGATCGCAGCATGCGCGGCTCCATCACCGCACCGCATGAAGAGGTCAGGGACTACTTCTACCAGCGCCGCAACTACATTCACGAGCTCGATGTCGCCGCCGAGGAGATGACGGCCCGGATGCGGATGCACTCGGCCGACATCCGTCGCGAGATCTCCAACCGACTCGAGAACGTGCACGGCGTCAGCATCGTCCGCCGTGTCGACCTCGGCGACTACACGCTGCACCGGTTCGACAAGGAGACCCGGCGACTCGAGTTCTCGGCGGCGCTCTCGGCCGGACAACGCACCATGAAGCTGGCCGCGGAACTGTGCTTTCTCGAATACGGGGAGTTGCTGGAGGGTCTCGCCGACGACGGCAACTTCACCAGCGACGACGCCCGCGCCCTGGCCCTGCTCGGCCTCGCGAACTACTTCGCGGCAGCGGCGGTATTGCCCTACAGCCAGTTCCACGGTGCCGCAGAGGACTTCCGCTACGACATCGAGCGACTGTCGGCGTTCTACTCGGTGTCCTACGAGACCATCTGTCACCGACTCTCGACGCTGCAGCGACCGAACCTGCGTGGCATACCGTTCTCGTTCGTCCGGGTCGACCGTGCAGGAAACATGTCAAAACGTCAGTCCGCCACCGGATTCCACTTCTCCTCGAGTGGCGGCACCTGCCCACTCTGGAACGTGTACGAGACCTTCGCCTCCCCCGGCAAGATCCTGACGCAGATCGCGGAGATGCCCGACGGCCGCGACTACTTCTGGGTGGCCCGAACCGTCGAGCGACGTGCCGCACGATTCGGCCAGCCGGGCAAGACCTTTGCCATCGGACTCGGCTGCGAACTGCGCCACGCCGCCCGTGTCATCTACTCCGACGGCCTCGAGATCGGGCCGCAGGCCCGGATCACGCCGATCGGCGCCGGCTGTCGGGTCTGCGAACGCGTGAACTGCCCCCAACGCGCGTTCCCCGCACTCGGCGCCACACTCACGATCGACGAACACCGCAGCACCGTCTCGCCGTACATGATGAGCTGAGCGACAGCGCTTCCGACTCGAACTGCATCTCGGTTGGATAACGGTTTGCGGTGTGGGTCGCGCGTCCCACACGCATGCGCCGGGACGCGGCATAGCGTGGCGGCAGCGAGACGGCCACATCCGGTCCGGATCGCGCCCGACCGGGAGTGCTTCATGACGCGAACACGGTCTTGCGCTGCAGCCCTGCGATTCTCACGCCACCACTCGCGTGGCTTCCCACTCGCAGCGCCGGTACGTTCGAAGTTCTCCTCGCCGCCCCGCGTCGTATCCGGCGCAGTGGCGATCACTGCCGCACTGTTGCTGTTCGTCGGCGCGATCCCGGCCTCGGCCGACCCGCCGAACATGATGCCGGTGCCGTCAGGGGTACCGTCCGCAATCGACGCGGCAGTACCGTCGGCACCGTTCCCGCGGTTGACGCGTATACCGATCCGCGCCCAGGCCAACGGTTTTGATCATCGAACTCTCGAGTTCCGTGAGGCCGCACTGCCTTCGCCCACCGGTGACCCGATGTTCGACCGGTGGTCGGACGATCTCGATCGGTTACGTCCGGGCACGGTCATCGCCACACGGGACGTCACCCGTACGGCTGCACCTGTGGTGACCACGCCCATCTCGTCGGCGCAACTGATCAAGTTCCGCAGTACGGACGCGACCGGCGCGCCGATGTTCGCGACCGCCACGATCGTCGTGCCCCGCACGGCGCATCACGGCCCCCTGCCGATCGTCGTCAACAATCTTCCCATCGACTCACTGGGAACCGCGTGCACACCCGGATACACACTCGCCCATGGTTTCTCGATCGCGACCAACCCCACCGACCTGGTCCCGCCGACCACCCAGGTCGCCCTGGCCCGCGGCTATGCGGTGCTGATCCCGGATCATCAGGGTCCCCGGATGGCCTACGCCGAACCTGTCGTGGCTGGGCACGTCGTCCTCGATGCGATCCGCGCGGCGATCGCAACGGACTCGTCACGATTCGGCCGATCGCGGATCGCGTTGTCGGGGTACTGCGGCGGCGCCATCGCGACCAACGGCGCGACGAAACTGATCGCCGGGTACGCACCGGAGTTGCGGAGGCGGATCGTCGGTGCCGCACTCGGCGGGGTTCCCGCGGACTTCCGCATGCTCGTCGGGAGCATGAACGCAAACCTGGCGGCGGGCCTGTTCCACGCCGCCACATTCGGCATCGCGCGCGAACGCCCGGAAATCCTCACGATGGCCAACGACCTCGCGCAGTGGATGGCGACCTCGCCGCTCAAGAACGTCTGTACCATCCCGGCTGCGCTTGCGGGACAGACCTTCTGGCCGATGCAGTTGATGTCGCGCGATCCCGATCCGTTCCGTTCACCCGTCGCCGAACACATCTACCGCGTCACCCGGATGACGGACCGCATGTCCGCGGTTCCGCTCTACATCTACCAGGGCACCCACGAGTGGTGGATTCCCGCGGCCGGTGCCCGCGCGCTGTATCGGGAGCAATGCCGGCTGGGTGCGCGTGCCGCCTATCGGGAGGTGTTCGGCGAGCACCTCTCCGCCGCGGTGCTCGGCTATCCCGGCGCGCTCGACTGGCTCGACCGGCGTCTGCGCGGTTTGCCTGCGCCGGACGAATGCCCCGCCTAGAATTCCTACAACAGGTGTTGAGCAAGTGCGACCACGGTGCCACGATGACCGTCTGAGGTGTTCTCGTCCCCGCGTATCGCCGGGACGAGGAGTGATGAGATGCCGGGGCAGGCTGTCGGTCAGCGTGGTGCTCGCACGGGAGCGGGCGCGAGACGCACGGTCACAGCGTTCATCGGATCTCGGCCGAGGGGCGCGGTCGCGGACCTGACAGCTGCCCTGGCGACACTGACACTCGTACTCACGATGGTCGCGGGCGCGGTCGTCGGTAGTACCGCGCGCGCCGATCCGCCCAACCTTGCCCCGGCACCGGCTCAGCTGCCCAGCGACCTCGACGCGGCGATCCCGCCGCCACCGATCCCCCACCTGCGCTCGATCCCGGCGCGGTCGGTCATCCACGGCGCCGATCACGAGCTGCAGGAGTTCCGGGAGGCGGTCATGCCGTCGCCCAGTGGTGATCCGTTCTTCGACGACTGGCCGGGCGACCTCGCCGCCCGACACCCCGGTGAGATCCTCGCGAGTCGCGACGTGACCCGCGTCGCGACTGTCCTGTTGAAGGCGCGGATCGGGTCTGCCCGACAGATCAAGGTGGCATCGCGTGACGCGCAGGGTCATCCGTCGTTCGCGACGGCGACCGTCCTGGTGCCGCCGACCGCGTGGTCGGGGCCGGGTGCCCGGCCGGTGCTCGTGAACAATCTGCCGATCGTCGCCCTTGGTGCTCGCTGCACCGCTGGATGGATGCTCTCGCACGGCGAGACGCCCGACACCAACAGCACCGACATCCGACCACCGGTCACCCAGGACGCGCTGGCCCGCGGATATGCCGTGCTCGTCCCCGACCACACCGGTCCGCGCATGGCCTACGCCGAGCCATACGTCGCCGCGCACGCGGTGCTCGACTCGCTGCGCGGTGCCGCACGCCTCGACACCGACGATTTCGCGCGCGGACCCGTCGCGATGATCGGGTACTCGGGTGGTGCAGTCGCGACGAACGCGACGGCCAAGCTGGCGACCGCGTACGCGCCGGAGCTCGTTCCACGATTCGTCGGCGCGGCGATCGGTGGTGTGCCCGCCGACTACCGGGTGTTGGCGTCGAGCATGAACGCGAACCTGGGGACCGGCGTGTTCCACGCCGCGATCCTCGGCATCGCCCGAGAACGTCCCGAGTTGTTGCCGATGGCCAACGATCTCGCGCGATGGCTGTCGATCAACCCCGTCCTGAAGAACCTGTGCACCAGCACGATGGGATATTTCGGAATGACCTTCGTGCCGACGCAGGTGTTGTCGACGAGCCCCGACCCGTTCCATTCACCGGTGGCCGAACGGATCTACACGATCACCGCCATGGCCGACGATGCCGCCGCGATGCCGGTCTACATCTACCACGGCGCGCAGGAATGGTGGATACCGGCGAGCCAGGCGCGATCGCTGTTCGACGAACAATGCCGGCTCGGGGTGAACGCCACATATCGCGACTATCCGGGCGAACACATGACCACCGTATTCGTCGCCTTCGAGGACACGATGCGCTGGCTCGACGCCCGTCTGGCGGGCCGTCCGCCGGCAGATGGTTGTCGACAGACGCCGCGCTAGAGGACCAACAGGTCCGTCGGGCTCAGTAGACGAGGACGCGCACGTTCTCCGCGACGCAGGCAGGCTTCTCGGCGCCCTCGATCTCGACGGTGTTCTTGACGACCATGTTCACACCCGAGCCGGTCTCCTCGACCGAGGTGATGACGGCGTTGGCGCGGATGCGCGAGCCGACCGGGACCGGGCTGGGAAAGCGCACCTTGTTCATGCCGTAGTTGATGACCAGCTTGGGGCCCTCGACGGTGAAGATGCTGCCTGCGAGCACGGGGAGCAGGGACAACGTCAGGAAGCCGTGGGCGATGGGAGCGCCGAACGGTCCGTCCTTGGCACGCTCGGGGTCCACGTGGATCCACTGGTGGTCACCGGTGGCGTCGGCGAAGGCGTTCACCCGGTCCTGGGTGATCTCCAACCACTCCCCGGAACCGAGGTCCTCCCCGATCGCCGCCTTCATCTCGTCGACACTGGTGAACGTTCGCTGTGTGGTGCTCGTCATAGTCCCGGTAGTCTACCGTGGCACCCATGAGCACTCCTCGGGTCGCACCGGGCGGTCTGCGCGAGCTCGGTCCGATCAACTGGATCTTCGCGCGCGGTGCCGCCCGCACCATCGGCGTCACCGACGCCCACATCTTCTCCACCCTCGGGCGCGCCAAGGGGCTCTTCCGCGCGTGGCTGCACTTCGGCGCCCGGCTGATGCCGTTCGGGGCGTTGTCGCGCAAGGAGACCGAGATGATCATCATCCGCGTCGCCCATCTGCGGAAGTGCGACTACGAGCTCGACCATCACCGGCGACTCGGTGCCCGCGCAGGGGTCAAGGGCGAACTGTTCGACCGTGTGCTCGAGGGGCCGGACGCCGGCTGGGGCGACCGGGAGCGCTCGTTGCTGCTCGGCACCGACGAGCTGGTCGGCACCCAGGACATCTCGGATCCGACGTGGGCCGCGCTGGCGCGACATCTCGACGAGCGACAGCTGATCGCCTTCGTGCTGCTGGTGGGTCAGTACGACATGCTCGCGACGACGATCGGAACTCTACGCGTGCAACGGGATACGCGGGTCTGATCAGGTCTCGACCATCGCAGGGGAGGCGAGGCGGTCATGGATTCACTGGCGCAGCAGATGATGCGCAACCCGGTGTTCTCGAAAGTGTACGAACGGCTCTGGCGTCCGGTGTTCACCCGGTTGTTCAGTCTGGGCGGTACCGGAACAGCCGATTTCGACCGCGCTCTCACCGCCTACCTGTCACGCCCCGGCGAGCGCATGGTGCTCGACGTCGCCTGTGGGCCGGGCAATTACACGCGCCGGATGGCCGACGGGTTGACCGGTGACGGCCGCTGCGTCGGCATGGACTTCTCCCCTGCGATGCTGTCCATGGCCGCCCGCACCAACGCCGCCCCGCGCGCCGACTACATCCGTGCCGACGCGCACGCGATCCCGTTCGCGGACAACACCTTCGACTCGGTCACGTGTCTGGCCGCCCTGTACCTCATCCCCGATCCGCTGCCGGTCGTCGACGAGCTGCTTCGAGTGGCACGACCCGGCGGTGAGGTCGTCATCTTCACCTCGGTCAGCACCGAGCTCGACGCGATCCCCGGCGTCCGCGCCGTCGCCGGCGCGTCGGGTTACCGGATCTTCGGGCGACATGAGATCGTCGAACGACTCCGGGCCGCCGGGGCCGAGCACGTCGAGCAGACCATCACCGGGCAGGGGCAGTACGTGATCGCGGTCAAGCCCGGCTGACTACGCGTGGCCTCGCCACCCTCGCCACCCTCGCCACCCTCGCCACCCTCGCCACCCGCGCCACCCGCGCCACCCGCGCCACCCGCGCCGATTGTGCCCGGTTTCGCGCCGATCCTGCCCTCGACATCGTCGGGCGTGCCCGGTTTCGCGCCCATCGTGCCCTCGATGTCGCCGATCGTGCCCAGCATCGTGCCCTTCACATCGCCGATCGTGTCCTCGATGTCGCCGATCGTGCCCAGCATCGTGGCCTTCACATCGCCGATCGTGCCCTGGATGCGTCGGCTCCCGCCGAGCGCCGGCATCACCGGGCACGATCGGCGCGAAACAGGGCACGATCGGCGAAAGGGGCAGCGCGATCGGCGCGGAGGGACGCGCGCGATGTACCGGTCAGAAGGACCGGTAGTCGCGGACGGTCATCCGTGGTCCGCGTCGTTCGGGTCGAGCGCCGTGCCGCTCGACCATCCTGATGATCCGTTGACGTTGTCCTGCATAGGGTTCCAGGAGTTCGAGCATTCCGGCATCGTCGACCGGCTCGCCGATCAGCGTCAGCCCCACCAACTTCGGGATGTGGTAGTCGCCGACGTTGACGACATCGGGATCGCCGACGGCCCGTGCGCGCGTCTCCGCCTCGGTCCAGTGTCCGACGCCGCGGAGCATCCGCAACCGGTCCGGATGTCGTTCGACGTCCAGCGCCGTCGCGCCGCGGATGGTGCGCATCCGGACCGGTTCGATGCCGCTGCGGTGCCATTCCCAACTCGGAATCCGGGCCCACTCGTCGCGCGGGGGTGGCACGCGCATCGTATCCGGGACCGGTCCGGGAGCCGGGTGTCCGAAACGCCGTACCAGGTATCGCCAGGCCCGGAATGCTTCCGCTCCCACCACCTTCTGCTCGAGGATCGCCGGGACCAGCGCTTCCCAGACCCGGTCGGTGCGGCCGATCCGCAGGCCCTCGGAACGGCGGACGAGTTCACGGACGACGTCATCGCGCGGGGTCAGCGCGGACGGGTCGTCGCGGGCGCCGAGGAGATCGGGCATCCTCTCGAGCAGCCAGTCGGCTCCGGGTCCCCATGCCCGGCCGCTGATCGTGGTGCCGTCGGACCGGATCGTCAGTGTGCCGGGCCCGTCCGGGGTGTAGACGGCGCGCCAGACCGATCCGTCGCGACCATAGGTGAACGACGGGTCGCCGGCACCACGTCGCAGCATCCCGACCGTCGCGCGGATGTCGAGCGGCCACGGAGGTTCCCACTCGCGCGTACGTTCTCCGGTGGCCATCACCCGACGGTACCGAGGTCGGTGGTCGTGTGGTCAGCTCACCGCGTCGTCGTCCGCTCGCGCGGTGGCTTCGTCGGCCGACCGGGCCGTGGAACGGTACGCACCCGGTGTCATGCCGAACTCGGCACGGAAGCGGTTGCGCAGGGTCGCTGCGGACGAGAAGCCCGAGGCGTGCGCGATCGCATCGAGGCCGAGCGGCTCCTCGAGGGCGAGGAGCGTGCGGGCCTGTGCGAGACGGCGCGAGGTGATCATCGTCGCGGGCGATTCCCCGGTGTCGGCGAAGTGGCGGTAGAGATGTCGGCGACTGATCTGCAGGGCCTCCGCGATGGCATCGGCGGTGAAGTCGGGGTCGGCGTACCGTTCGTCGATCAGATCGCGGGCGGCCTCGAGAACGAACCGTGCGTTGTTCTCCATCTGATACGCGTCCTGCGTGTGATGTCCGATCGCCGCGCGCACCAGGTCGATGACCGCGCGTTCGTCGGCAGCCGAGATCGGCAGACCACGAACCGCGGCGTCACACACGAAGCGCCGGATGAAGGTGGCGGTCGCGCGGGCCAGCAGCGAGTCCGCGGCCGTCGGGAGAAAGGCGCCATCGGCATCGGCGAGTTCGTGACGCAGCATCTCGGTCGGGACGAGCAGCAGTGCCGTGTCGCAGACGCTGGGGCATTCGTCGACGAACGCGCTGTCGATGCTCATCACGACGAGTTGTCCCTCACCGTACTCACGGTCGACGTCGCCCTGGGTGACTCGGAGCCGACCGTCGAGCCGGTGGGAGCCGACCATGACGATCGACGACGGCTGCGCTGCGACGACCTCCTCGGAACGCTCGGTCGTGCGCGGCGTCGACAACTCGCAGTGCGCCGACAGCATCGAGAGCGGACGGTGATAGATGATGGCGTGGAATGCATCCGGATCGGCCACCCGCACCAGAGAGAACGCGGCTCCGTAGGCCGCGAGTCCGGTTCGGCCGCGCAACTCCATGGCCGCCGCCGCAGACGGGCCGGGGTCGTCGTCGGCGCCGATCGAGCTGCGCCATCGCGCGATGGTGTCGTGGTCGATCCCGTCGCGCGAGTACGTCGCCCGCTTCACCGTCGCGATCCCGCAGCGGCGGGCTGTCCCTCCGCGGGCCTGACGGCGGTGCGGGTGACGGCGGTATGGCGGACGGCGGTACGCCCGACGGCGATGTGGCGGACGACGCCCTGTGGCATGTCGTCGGTCCGTGGCGTGCCGGCCTCCGTCGTGCCCGCGTCGCGGGTCCCGACGGCATCCACGCCGTCACGGCGGAATCTGTCTGGAGACATGCCGAATCGCGTGTGGAAGTGTCGCCGGAGAGTGGCCGGCGAGCTGAAACCGGCCGACCTCGCGATGTGGTCGATCGTTGGCGGACGGTCGCTGCAGAGGAGCTGCCGTGCCCGTTGCGTGCGATGGTCGGCGATCATCGCCGCCGGCGAGGTACCCACCTCGGCGAGGCGCCGGTAGAGGTTGCGGCGGCTCATGTGCAGGGCCTCGGCAATGTCGTCGGCCGAGAACGACGGGTCGCGGAAGTTGCGTTCGATCAGGGACCGGGTGGCCTCGCGGACGGCCACACCGTTGTCGGCGGGACGATGCGACGAGCTGGTCGGGCGGCCGACGAGACCGCGGACCAGGTCGACCACCGCGAGTTCGGTCTCGACGTCGACGTCGGCCCCGCGGACGGCCGCATGAACGGCCAGGGTCACGATGAATGCCCCTGCTGCGCGCGCCAACGGCGACGACTGCACCGGATCGAGGACCGGCCGGCCCTGTCCGTACTCGCTTCCGAGCAACTCCGCGGGCACCCAGATGCCGACGGGATCGGCGACCGTGCGCGTGGTCTGTCGGTACGGGACCGAGTCGTCGAGCATGAGCAGGTCCGCCGGGTGGCGGTAGGTGTGGTCGCGGCCGTCGACATGGACGAGTCCGTCTCCGGGAGTGATCCGGGCGCAGATCAGGACGGAGGGATCGGTGGCGGCGCGAGCATGGGCGGCGGTGCGCTCGGTGGTGCACGGTGTGCGGAGCGCGGCGAACACGCCGATCACCGACAGTTGGCGCGAATACGACATCTCGGCGAACTCGTCGGAGTCGTCGGCCGAGGCCTGCGCGCCCGATGTCGCCGCCCCCGACCCGTGAGGACCGGAGATCGTCATCGTCGGTGCATGATCGGCGATTCCGGCCGCACCCACCCGGTCGAGTCGGCGCACGAGGTCGACGCTGCTCGGATCGGCGATGCCCATCCGCTCGTACCAGCGACGGACGACCTCGTCGGGTAGTCCGCCTCGTGTGCCACCACGGTCGGCCCTCGCCGCGATCGGCATCGATCCACCGGCCGTCTTCATGATCTGAAACTATCCGAGCACCACGGCGGATGCGCGGGATCTGGACATCACGTCACGGAAACGTGCATGGCCGCGGTTGCCCTCAACCGTCGACCCGGGGCTACCTCTGTACTCGAAGCACCCTGTCGGACAGATGGTTTCACGGTCACCATGGCGGTGTTCACACAGCGGCGACGGTGGAGACGCGGGTTCGCCCCGCTTCCTCGATGGCACTGATTCGTCCACACGTGGCACGGAATTGCACCGGGGCCGTCGTCGTCGGGCATCCGAACGCGGGTCGACGCGGCGCCGACACCACGATCACCGCTGGGGTACCGATAACTGGATCATCCGGTCATCGGCACCTCAGCGGTGATGGTCATGCATCTCTACAGGTTGATCATGTGCCCGATCGCGCCATGGCCACCCTCACGCAACGCGCGCTACAGGTTGATCATGTGCCCGATCGCGCCGTGGCCACCCTCACGCAACGCGCGCTACAGGTTGATCATGTGCCCGATCGCGCCGTGGCCACCCTCACGCAACGCGCGCTACAGGTTGATCATGTGACCGATCGCGCCATGGAACGTTTCCTGCATGGCCTCCGACAGGGTCGGGTGGGTGTGCACGTTGCGGGCCAGTTCCTTGGCGGTGAGGTCCCACTTGTGGGCCAGCGTCATCTCGGGGAGCATCTCGGAGACGTTGTCGCCGACGAGGTGTCCGCCGAGCAGCTCGTCGGTGTCCTCGTTGGTCAGCAGCTTGACGAAGCCTGCCGTCTCACCGAGCCCCTGGGCCTTGCCGTTCGCGCTGAACGGGAAGGTCGTCGCCTTGACCTTGTAGCCCTCGTCCTTCGCCTGCGCCTCGGTGAGTCCGAACGACGCGACCTGCGGCTGGCAGAAGGTGGCGCGCGGCATGAACCGGTAGTCGCCCAGCGTCATCGTCTCGGCACCGGCCATGACCTCGGCGGCGACCACACCCTGCGCCTCCGCGACGTGGGCGAGCATCAGCTTGGCGGTGACGTCACCGATGGCGTAGATGTTCTCGACGTTGGTGCGCATGAAGTCGTCGATCGCGATGGCACCACGATCGGTCAGCTCGACGCCGGTGTTCTCCAGACCGAAGCCCTCCACGCGGGGAGCGAACCCGACCGACATGAGGACCTTGTCGACGGTGATCTCCCCGTCGTTGTCCTTGGCGTCTTTGTAGCTGACGGTGACGTTGTCGCCGTTGTCGGTGACCGACTGCACCTTGGTGGAGGTGAGGACCTTGACGCCGAGCTTCTTGTATTCCTTGGCGATGGCCTTCGACGAATCCGCGTCCTCGTTGGGCAGCACGCGATCGAGGAACTCGACGATGGTGACGTCGACACCGTAGTTGGCGAGCACGTAGCCGAACTCCATGCCGATGGCGCCGGCGCCAACGATGACGATCGACTTCGGCAGCTCACGGGTGAGGATCTGCGTCTCGTAGGTGACGACGTTGTCGGACAGTTCGACCCCGGGCAGCAGTTTGACGGTGGAACCGGTGTTGATGATGACGTTGTCGAAGGTGATCTCGCGATCGCCGACGACGATGGTCGTGGCGTCCTTGAACTTCCCGTAACCGTCGATCTCGGTGATCTTGTTCTTCTTCATCAGGAAGTGGACGCCCTTGACGATCCCCTCCGACACCTTGCGGCTGCGGTCGAACGCCGCGCCGAAGTCGAACGAGACATCGCCGGACATGCCGAAGGTCTTCGCCTGGTGATTGAAGATGTGGGCCAGTTCGGCATTCCGGAGAAGTGCTTTGGACGGGATACATCCGACGTTGAGACAGACCCCACCCCAGTACTTCTCTTCGATGACGGCGGTCTTCATGCCGAGCTGGGCGGACCGGATCGCGGCCACATACCCACCTGGACCTGCACCCAATACAACTGTTTGAAAGTGTTCAGCCACGACTGCCAGCGTACGTCGCGGGTCGGTGACACCGCAGGGCGTCCCCGTACCGAGGAGTAACTTTCCTGGACCTCCCACTACGCCGGACCAGCATTCAATCAATGATTGAATCGTTGATGGAGATGTGTTCTCATCGATGTGTGCCCCCGCCGTCGTCGACCCGTTCCGGTTCCACCCGGACCGCCCTCCTCACCGCCGCCGAGTCGCTGTTCCTGACCGACGGTTTCGACAACGTCTCGGTCCGCGCGATCTGCGCGGCCGCCGACGCCAACCCCGCGGCGGTCCACTATCACTTCGGCTCGAAGGACCGCCTCGCCGTCGAACTCCTCGAGGACCGCATGGGCCCGATGTGGAGTGACCCGCTCGATCGGTTTGATCCCGAGACCGAGGGGATCGTCCGACTGGTCGATGTGGTGCTCGCCCCCTTCGTCAGAATCCAGCAGGATCCCGTCGGCCGCCTCCATCTCCGGTTGCTGTCGCGGTTCGTGCTGTCGCATCCGCAGGCGTCGTGGACGCAGCCGTGGTTCCGGATCGATCAGTGGGCGCGCATCCTCTCCCGTCTCGTCGACGGACTCTCCGACGACGACGCGCGCCGACGCTGGGGCCTCGCCTTCGAGCTGATCCTCAGCCGCTTCGCCGGCGATCAGCCCCTGTCGGACGCGGCCGTCGCAGCACTCGGTGACTTCGTCGTCGCCGGGCTGTCCGGGCCGGCACCGACCCACCCCGCGCGGGTACACGCCGCCGAGACCGACGCTTCCGAGGAGACCCCATGACCGCGCCCGATCCGTTCACCCCGGCCCGACTCGGCCCCCTCACCCTGCGCAATCGGCTCATCAAGTGCGCGACCTTCGAGGGCGCGACGCCGGATGCGCTGGTCACCGATGACCTGATCGAGTTCCACCGCGAGGTCGCCGCCGGCGGTGTGGCGATGAGCACCGTCGCCTATTGCGCCGTCTCCCCCGAGGGACGCACGGACCGCCATCAGATCTGGCTGCGCGACGAGGCGGCACCCGGCCTGACCCGCCTGACCGAAGCGATCCACGCCGAAGGGGCGCTCGCCGCAGCACAATTGGGCCATGCCGGGCCGGTGGCCAACTCGGTCTCCAATCGACGCAAGGCGCTCGGACCGTCGCACATCCCGGCCCCGATGGGGATGTCGGTCACGCGCAAACTCGATGCCGACGGGATCACCGAGATGCTCGGCACCTTTCGACGGGCCGCCCGGATCGCCGTGGACTCCGGATTCGACGGTCTCGAGATCCATTGTGGTCACAACTATCTCATCAGCTGCTTCCTCTCACCGCTGCTGAATCATCGGCGCGACGGGTACGGCGGGACCCTGGTGAACCGCGCACGGTTCGCCCGGGAGGTCGTCGAGACCGTCCGCGACGAGGTGGGCGACGAGGCCGCGGTCTGGGCGAAGCTCAACATGTACGACGGTGCCGGACGTCTCGGATTCGGGATCGACGAGGCCTGCGCCGTGGCGCAACTGCTGGAGTCCGACGGGCACCTCGACGCCATCGAGCCGACCGCCGGCAGTTCGCTGCTCAATCCGATGTACCTCTTCCACGGCGACCCGCCTCGTGAGGAGTTCGCGGATGCGTTCCGCGGCGCGATGCGGCTCGGACTCAAGGCGATGGGCCCGATGTTCTTGAAGCACTACGACTATCACGACGCCTACCTGCTGCCGCTCGCGCGGCAGCTGCGTGCCGCCGTCCGCATGCCGCTGATCTTGTTGGGTGGCATCACGGATCGACCGTCGATGGAGCTGGCGCTGGCCGAAGGATTCGACTTCGTCGCGATGGGACGCGCGCTCCTGCGGGAACCCGGCCTGCCCCTGCGTATCCAGTCCGATCCGACGGCGCAGTCGCGATGCGTGCACTGCAATCTGTGCATGCCGACGATCTATTCGCACACCCGCTGCCCGGTGCGGGCCGGGGAGGTGCCCGATCCGCTAAGTGCGGGGGCGGCCGCGATCAGGAGCGAGTGAACACCCCGTTCGACAGGTCGTCGTCGTAGTACTCGATCGTCATCTGGGGCCCGTTCATGGTGACCTTGGAGATCGATCCGAGTTCGGCGTTCTCGTTGCGCAGGGTGAACGTGTAGGTGTTGCCGTCCCAGTGGGTGAGCTCGTGGGTCGTGACACCGTCCGGCCCCATGGCGAGGACGAGTTGTCCGTTCTCCTCTCGGATCACCGCGGGTCCGTAGACGTCGTTCTGGTAGGTCCCCACGACCGACGCCGCGGGCGGTGCCGGAGCGGGATTCGCGGGTGGCTTCTGTCCGACGAGACTGCCCGACGGTTGCGCCATCGCCTCGTAGGCGTCGCCGTACAGGGTGCGCCAGTCGTGGCGAACCTCGCCGAACTGCACGAGGTCGGCGAACTCGCCACACAGGGCGTCCACCGCGCCGATCGGGGATGCGTTGGAGAGGGCGACGATCGCTACGTCGGCAGAGGGCAGGACGAGGAAGTTCGTGCCTGCTCCCATCGAGAAGGCGCCCGCGTGGCTGAACGTGGTGCGCGCACCTTCGGTCACGCTGACGTTGAACCCGTAGCCGTAGTAGCCGGCGCGGGAATCCTCGGAATGCGATGGCGACGAGATCATCTCGGGTGTCACCGCAGGTATCAACGCCTTCTCGCCGACGATCTGTTTGCCGTTGTAGGTGCCGTTGCCGAGGAGCATGGTCAGCCACTTGGCGACGTCGTTCACCGACGACGACACGCCGCCGGCCGGGGCCTGCGGGTCGGGATCGCGCTGGGCGGGCGTCTGCACCCACTGTCCGTCGACCTTGACGTGCCCGACGACCCGGTCGGGTTCGGCCTCGAAGTCACGGAACCGTGAGCTCGTGTGTGTCATGCCGAGTGGGCCGTAGATCGCGTTCTCCGACAGCGTCTCCCAGTCGGAGCCGGCTTTGCGGGCGACGGACTCGCCCGCGGCCGTCACGCCGTAGTTGGTGTAGTTGTAGGTGATGCGGAACGGGTCGAGGGGCATGTAGCGCAGTCGGGCCAGGATCTGTTGGCGGTCGTAGCCCATGTCCTCGAGTTTGTCGCCGGCATGGTCGGGCAGCCCCGACCGGTGCGAGTACATGTCGGCGACCGTCACGTTCTGCGTGACGTACTGGTCCGACAGTGCGAATCCGGGGAGGTTGGCGACGACAGGCGTGTCCCAGCCGACGACGTTGTCGGTGACCTGTTTGGCGATGACGGTGGAGCCGATCGGCTTGGACATCGAGGCAAGCGGGAACACGGTGTCCGGGTCGACTTTGTTGTCGCCGGTACCGGTCGCCCCACTGGTCGGGCTCCCGTCGCCGACGGCGCTCGAGGGGCTCGCCGAGCCGTTCGAACCTGTGCCCGCAGTCGCACCGACGTTCTTGACACCGAAGCCCTTCGCGTAGACGGTCTTGTCGCCGTGGACGACGGCGACCGCCATGCCCGGGATCTTCGTCGATGACATGAGGGAATCGACGAGACCGTCGAGCTTGCCCAGCGCGTTGTCGACGGCGTTGTCGGGCAGCGGTTGCGCGACCGCCGCCTGCGGATTGGCCGGGGCCTGTGGCGGGGCCGACGACGATGCCGCGCCCGAGTCGGTGGAACCCGAACCGGTGGAACCCGAGTCGCACGCGGCGAGGATCGCACCGACAGCGATGAGGGACGTCACCCCCGTGGCAGCGCGACGACGTCGGGAACGAGTGTGGACGACCATCCGTCGTACCTGCTTCCTCGAGGCGTGCCGCTTCTGGCACGGCACCGTCCGACCCCGCGCATCAGACTATCGACACATCCCCGCTGCGGCATGGCAATCAGGCGGTTTCGGTCGGACGGGAGGCGCCGGGAGCGTGTCGACCAGTGGGCGGAACGGGAAGCGGGAGGCGACGCGGCGCGCAGCGGTGGGTGGCGGG
>NZ_RKME01000020.1 GCF_003797825.1 Gordonia sp. OPL2 | reverse complement strand
CCGGGGGTCGGGTCGGGGGTCGATCGGACTCTCGTCGAACGCATCGCGTATCTAGCATCTGCTGAGGGGGACGCCTGTGATCAGGCGACGTTCATTTCTTGCCGGCATGGCCGCGGCCGGGGCTGCCGCCGCGGCCGGTTCGCTGACCGGAACCGCGCACGCCGCACCCGCGACAAGGATCAAGCTCACCCGCGAAGACCACCGGGTCGTGGTCATCGGCTCAGGCTTCGGCGGCGGTGTGACCGCGCTCCGACTCGCTCAGGCCGGGGTCCCGGTGGTGGTCCTCGAGCGTGGGCGACGATGGCGAACAGGGCCGAACGCCAAGACTTTTCCGAGTGCCACGGCTCCCGACAAGCGCATCCTGTGGTGCCGTTCGGCGCCACAACTGTTCGGACGGCCGGTCGCGTTCGATCCGTATGTCGGGCTCGTGGAGGCGGTCGTCGGGGAGAACATGACCGCGCTGTGCGCGGCCGGTGTCGGCGGCGGCTCCCTGGTGTATCAGGGCATGACGCTGCAGCCGGCGCAGGACGTGTTCAACCGCGAGCTGCCCGAGCAACTCGACTGGTCGCTGATGAATCGCGTGCACTACCCGCGGGTCGCCCGGATGCTCCAGATCGAGACCGCGCCCGACCGGCTGATCGACACCCCCAACTATCGTG
Source organism: Gordonia sp. OPL2 (assembly GCF_003797825.1). Lineage (GTDB taxonomy): Bacteria > Actinomycetota > Actinomycetes > Mycobacteriales > Mycobacteriaceae > Gordonia. Next base: position 105,784 of record NZ_RKME01000020.1, on the reverse strand, counting down.
CCGTGAGAACCTTTGCGCGCCATGTCCGTTCCGCGCATCGGCCGCTGTCGAAGATCCCCATGCCGATCGACTGGAACTATGCGATCGCCGAGCTGCAGGGCAAGATGGCGCCGTCCTACACCGACGGTTCGGGTGCGCTCGGTGTCAACAACGGGGGCAAGCACACCATCGACGTCACCTATCTGGCCGCCGCCGAACGCACCGGACTCGTCGACGTCCGTCCGCAGCACGAGGTGATCGACGTGGCACGCACCCGCGACGGGCGGTGGCGGGTGCACGTCAACCGCATCGACGCCACAGGGGCGACCGTGGAGCAGAAGATCCTCACGACTCGTGCCCTGGTGATGTCGGCGGGCAGCATGAACACCACCAAGCTGCTCGTGCGCGCCGCCGCGCGCGATCAGATCACCGACCTCCCGGATGGCCTCGGACACGGGTGGGGCACCAACGCCGACCGGATCTACGTCTGGTCCGACCCGTCCGGTGGATTCGGTGCGGTACAGGGCGGGCCGGTTGTCTACGGCAGTCTGAACTGGTCGAATCCTGAACTCGCACATACCGTCATCCAGGCCTCGATCCCGGGGTTCGGACTCGACGCGCACTCCACCATGATGGTCGGCTTCGGTGTCAGCGACACGCGCGGTCATTTCGTGTACGACTCGGCGACCGGGCAGGCCCGATTGCGGTGGCCGCATGAGGGGGACGCCCACATCCAGACCCGGGCGATCCACCCGACCGCGCAGGCCATCGTCGGCGGTCAGGGAGTGCTCAGCGACACGAATGCCGTCTTCCCGTCGACCTGGCACGGACTCGGCGGCGCGAACATGGGCACGGTGTGCGACCTCGACGGGCGGGTGCGCGAACAGCGTGGACTCTATGTCCTCGACGGAGCACTGATCCCCGGCAACACCGCGGCATGCAATCCCTCGATGACCATCGCCGCGGTCGCGGAGCGCGCGATGGACAATCTCGTTCGCAACGACGTGGGATCCATCATCTGACGGTGACCGGTGCCATCCACACGCCGACGAGCGCATCCACCAGGAAGTCGCAGATGTCGGCCCAGGAGTTCGTCGTCTCACCCGTGGCCACCGCGCGTTCGTGATCGGCGAGCGTCAAGAGGATCATGTTGCGCGCCATGCTGTCCCGCGCTTCGAGGACCGGAGCGGGCAGCGGTGGCAACGAGCCGTAGAGGCCGGTGAGCACCGACATCAGCCCGTCGGACTCGGTGGCGTGGTCGTAGAGCATCGGCCAGAACTTGGGGTCGGTGGTGATCTGGGCACAGAACCGGGCGAAGTGACTCGGGCTGCCGAGTGACTCCAGGTAATCCGTCTGCGGACGGACGAGGCAATCGATCCAGTCGCGGACCTCGGGGCCGGACCCGAGGTTCTCGACCATGGTGTGGCGCCGGGGTTCGATCGCGGCGTTGTGGAACGCGAAGATCGCGCCGACCAGTTCGGGTCGACCGCCGAAGTGGTATCCGACGGCGTAGTTGTTGCCTTGTCCGGCGGCCTCGCTGATCTGGCGGTTCGAGACGGTCGCGACACCCTGCTCGGCGAACAGACGTTCCGCGGTGGAGGCGATGCGGCGGCGGGTCGCCGCCACCTGCTCACTGCGCACCCTGGCCATTCTCGTTCTCTCCCCACCTGCCGCCGACGTGCGTGACGGACTCGGTGCCAGTCTAATGCGGGCCCGGAGGACGATGGTGGCGCTACGGTTGAGCCCATGCGCTTCGGAATGTTCATCCCGCAGGGCTGGCGTCTGGATCTCGCCGGCATCGCCCCCGCCGACCAGTGGTCGGTGATGTCCTCGCTGGCCTTGAAGGCCGAGGACACCGGTTGGGATTCGATCTGGGTGTACGACCATTTCCACACCGTGCCCATGCCCACCGACGAGGCCACCCACGAGGCATGGAGCCTCGTGTCCGCGTTCGCCGCGACCACGTCGAGGGTGGACATCGGGCAGATGTGCACCGCGATGAGCTACCGCAACCCGATGTACCTCGCGAAGGTGGCCGCCACCGCCGACCTCATCTCGGGTGGCCGCGTGCAGATGGGCATCGGTGCCGGTTGGTACGAGCAGGAATGGCGCGCCTACGGCTACGGGTTCCCGTCCGCGGGGGAGCGGCTCGCCCGTCTCGACGAGGGCGTACAGATCATGAAGCAGGCGTGGGAGACCGGGCGTGCCACCTTCGACGGAACCCACTACCGGGTCGACGACGCGATCTGCGCGCCACAGCCGGTCGCCGGTCGGATCCCGTTCTGGATCGCCGGCGGGGGTGAGCGCAAGACCTTGCGGATCGCCGCGCAGTACGCCGACTACACCAACTTCGACGGGACGCCGGAGGGATTCGCCCACAAGTCGTCGGTCCTGCGACAGCACTGCACCGACCTCGGACGGGATTTCGACTCGATCGTCCGGTCCGCCAACTACAACGTGGTGCTGGCGGAGTCGGACGCGGAGGTCGCGCGTCGACTCGAGGCCCTCGAACAACGACTCGCGCGCTACGTCGACCCGGCCGCCGCCGAAGCGAGCATGGGCGCGTTCCGTGGGATGCCGGCCGTGGGCACACCCGATCAGGTGATCGAGAACCTCACCGCGCTGCGCGACAACGGTCTGGCGTACGGCATCTTCTACTTCCCGGACATCGCCTTCGACGCGGGAAGTCTCGACCTCTTCGTCGACAAGGTGATGCCCGCCCTGCGCTGACCGATCTCGTCGACGACGGTGCGGCCGGTGAACCGATGGCCGATGTCGGCGGACCTCACAAACCCCGGAGCCGTCGTGCGGCCTCGGCGATGACCTCGTCACGCTTGCTGAACGCGAAACGCACCAGGTGACGCCACGGCTCGACGTCGTCGACGAAGGCGCTCACCGGGACCGCCGCGACACCGATCCGTTCGGGCAGCATGCGACAGAAGGCGGCGCCGTCGTCGTGGCCGAGCGGTCGCGGGTCGGCACAGACGAAATAGCTTGCCTCGCTGCGGTGGACGACGAAGCCCGCATCGGACAGCGCGGCCGACAGCAGGTCGCGCTTCGCGCCGAGATCCGCCGACGAGGCACGGACCCATTCCATCTCGTCGTCGAGGGCGCCGGCCACGGCCGGTTGGAAGGGGCCGGAACCGACATAGGACATGAACTGTTTTGCGGATCTGGCCGCGGCGACGAGATCGGCCGGACCGCTGACCCAGCCCACCTTCCACCCAGTGCAGTTGAACGTCTTCGCCGCGCTGGAGATGCGCAGGGTCCGCTCACGCATGCCGGGGAAGGTCGCGAGCGGACGGTGCACCCGACCGTCGAACAGCAGGTGTTCGTAGACCTCGTCGGTCACCGCGATCACGTCGTGTTCCACACAGAGCCGCGCGATCTCGGCGAGGTCGTCGTCGGAGAGCACCGTTCCGGTCGGGTTGTGCGGTGAGTTCACCAGGATGACCGACGTCGCGGGGCCGAAGGCATCGGCGAGGCGGGCGCGGTCGAGCCGAAAGCCGTCGTCGTCGGCGACGAGGGGAACCGTGCGGCGCACGCCACCGGCCATGGCGACGGTGGCCGCGTACGAGTCGTAGTACGGCTCGATCATCACGACCTCGCGGCCGGGCTCCACCAGCCCGACGATCGACCCGGCGATCGCCTCCGTCGCGCCGACGGTGATCAGCACCTCGGTGTCGGGGTCGTAGTCGAGCCCGTAGTGGCGCTGCTGGTGACGCGCGACCGCGTGCCGCAGCGCCGGGATGCCGATCCCGGGTGGGTACTGGTTGTGGCCTTCGGCGATCGCCCGCTGCGCGGCCTCCAGCATCGACGCCGGTCCATCGGTGTCGGGAAAACCCTGGCCGAGATTGACGGCGTCGTGCTCGAGGGCGAGGGCGGACATCTCGGCGAAGATGGTCGTGCCGAATGGGCGGAGGCGGCAAACGGTGTGCACGATTCCAGGCTGACACACCACATGTCATTCGGGCGGACGCATGATGCCCGCATCGCACCTTTCGGGGCGGTACGATCTGCGCCTATGAGTACGCCGCCGGTACCACCGAATCCGGATTCCCCACAGAACCCGGAAGGCCGGGACCCCGCAACTCCGCACTCGCCCGGTGAGCAGGCACCCGGCCGACAGGATTCCGGTCCGGGGCAGGGTGGTGGACAGCAGCCGTATCCCGGCGCCGGCCAGTACCCGGGTGCATCATCGGATCCGGGTGGGCAGCAGCCCCACCCCGGACCGCAGACACCGCCCGGTGGTCAGCAGTATCCCGGTCAGCAGCCATATCCGGGGGCAGGGCAACCCGGAGCTCAGCAGTACCCAGGAGCCGGCCAATACCCGGGAGCCCAGCAGTATCCCGGGGCCCAGCAGTACCCGGGAGCCCAGCAGTACCCGGGAGCGCAGCAGTATCCGGGTGCCGGCCAGTACCCAGGGGCGCAGGAGTATCCCGGCGCCGGCCAGTACCCGGGCGCCCAGCAGTACCCCGGTGCGCAGCAGTATCCCGGTGCGCAGCAGTATCCGGGTGCGCAGCAATATCCGGGAGCACAGCCGTATCCGGGCGGTCAGTATCCGCCGCCCCCGCCGGCAAAGCGGTCGAACAAGAAGCTCTGGTGGGTGGTCGGCGGCATCGTCGTCGTGCTGATCGTGCTCGTCGGTGTCGGAGTGTTCCTGACCCGTGATTCGGTGACCGATTCCGACGACGTCGCCGTCGGCGACTGCGTGACCGTCAGCGGAACGCAGAGCGACGACAACATCAGCGCGAAGAAGGCGGACTGTACGTCGCAGAGCACGTTCACGTTCTTCGTCGCGCAGAAGGCGAGCGGCGCCACCTGTCCGAGTGACGACTACTCGCGGCTCTACTGGATGCGTGGCGGTGAGGAGACCGGCGAGCAGCTCTGCCTGGTGCCCAATCTCGTTCAGGGGGAGTGCTATCAGATCCCGACGGGTGGACTCCCCACCGCCAGCCTCTCGGACTACAAGAAGGTGTCGTGCGGCGCGACGAAGGCCGCCGGCACGGAGGTCCTGCGGGTGGAACAGCGTACGCCGACCCCGCCGTCGTGCAGCAGCGGTCAGCTCGAGGTGTTCTTCCAACTCCCCAAGCCGATCGGCTACTGCCTCTCCGACCCGTCGGCCTGACCCGCGGTGATCGTCGGGCCGAGCGGTGGAGACGATCAGCTGGTCTGGGCCCAGACCCACTCCCACTTCTTGGTGACCGGGTCGAACCTGCGCCGACGACGGTAGGTGGGGCTTCCCGGAGACGTGATGGGAGCGGCGACGCCGGCGGTCCTGATCGAGCTCATGGCGATGTCTCTTTCTCTCGAATTGTCATGTGTTCCCCGACAACTCGACATTGCTCGCCGATTCTTGTGACGACCTCGCCGCCGGCTGCCAACTTCCTGCGTGCGGTCGGTCAGCTGGGGGACTCCTCGCCGATCGCAGGGCCGAGTAGGTCGTCGGCATCGGTGATGCGGTAGGCGTAGCCCTGCTCGGCGAGGAAGCGCTGCCGGTGTGCGGCGTAGTCGGCGTCGAGGGTGTCGCGGGAGACCACCGAGTAGAAGTGGGCCTGACCGCCGTCCTTCTTCGGCCGGAGTAGGCGGCCGAGTCGCTGCGCCTCCTCCTGCCGGGAGCCGAACGTGCCCGACACCTGCACGGCCACCGACGCCTCGGGCAGATCGATGGAGAAGTTGGCGACCTTGGAGACCACCAGCGTCTGCAGTTCGCCGGAGCGGAAGCGGTCGAAGAGGGCTTCGCGTTCCTTGTTCTTCGTCGAGCCCTGGATGACCGGGGCGTCGAGCGCTGCGCCGAGTTCCTCGAGCTGATCGATGTAGGCGCCGATCACGAGGGTCGGAGAGTCCTTGTGCCGAGCCAGGATCGACTTCACGACGTTGACCTTCGTGTGCGCGGTCGAGCAGAGTTTGTACTTCTCCTCGGCCTCGGCCACCGCGTACTGCAACCGCTCCTCGTCGGTCAGCGTGACGCGCACCTCGATGCAGTCGGCCGGTGCGATCCAGCCCTGTGCCTCGATGTCCTTCCACGGTGCGTCATAGCGTTTCGGGCCGATGAGGCTGAAGACGTCGCCTTCGCGGCCGTCCTCACGCACCAGCGTGGCGGTCAGTCCGAGTCGGCGCCGGGACTGGAGATCGGCGGTCATCCGGAACACCGGCGCGGGCAGCAGATGGACCTCGTCGTAGATGATCAGACCCCAGTCGCGGGAGTCGAAGAGATCGAGATTCCTGTACTCGCCCTTGGATTTCCGCGTCATGACCTGGTAGGTCGCGATGGTGACCGGGCGGATCTCCTTGCGCTCGCCGGAGTACTCGCCGATCTCCTCCTCGGTCAGGGTCGTGCGCGCGATGAGCTCGCGCTTCCACTGCCGTCCCGCCACGGTGTTGGTGACCAGGATGAGGGTCGTCGCACCCGCCTTGGCCATCGCCGCGGCGCCGACCATCGTCTTGCCTGCACCACACGGCAGTACCACGACACCGGACCCGCCCGCCCAGAACGAGTCGGCGGCCAGCTCCTGGTAGTCGCGCAGATGCCAGTCGTCCTGGTCGAGGGCGATCGGGTGGGCTTCACCGTCGACGTACCCGGCGAGGTCCTCGGCCGGCCATCCGACCTTGAGCAGAACCTGCTTGAGGCGGCCGCGCTCCGACGGATGCACGACGACGGTGTCGTCGTCGAGACGCGCGCCCAACATGGGCGCGACCTTCTTGTTCCGCAGGATCTCCTCGAGGACCGCGCGGTCGAAGCTGACCAGGGTCAGCCCGTGGGCCGGATTCTTGACGAGCTGCAGCCGGCCGAACCGCCCCATGGTGTCGACGACATCCATCAGCAACGGCTGGGGCACCGCGTAGCGGGAGTAGGTGACGAGCGCGTCGACGACTTGCTCGGCATCATGACCCGCCGCGCGGGCGTTCCACAGCGCCAGCGGCGTCACCCGGTAGGTGTGCACATGTTCCGGCGCGCGTTCGAGCTCGGCGAACGGAGCGATCGCCGCGCGTGCCGCCGGGGCGTCGGGATGATCCACCTCGAGCAGCAGCGTCTTGTCGGATTGCACGATCAAAGGTCCATCGGTCACCCGATCCATTGTCCAGATACGTGCAACTCCTGTCAGCCCGGAGTGCGAACCACCCGGACACGAGCATCACCGCTCCGCAGCAGATGTCCGGATTATCCAGGCATGTGCTGCGGAGCGGTGACGGTCATGTCGGTGATCAGGCGTATTCACCGACCACTGCATCAGCCCTCGAGCAACTCCACACTGGTGATCCGGTGCAGAGAGAACCGCTGTTCCTCATCGGTTCCGGCATCGACGGCGACGAGCTGGCCCGCGCCGAGCGTCCGCGGAGTCACGACGTGGCGGCTCGCGGACCCGTGCGCGTCCACGTAGTCGACGCGCAGGCGACGATTCACACGTAATGCCAACTGGATCAGGGCGGTTGCGGACTCGCCGCCGCCCGCGGCGCGCACCGGGGCCGTCGACGTCGCCGACGACGCGGGTCGTGCCGACGCCGCACGATCATGCGACCGCATGCGGCTCACCACCGAGACCAGTTGGTCGGGGGAGGGCACCGAGCGGCGCGCCTGCGGCTGCCGTCGCTGCCGGGCGACGGTGACCCGGCTCCCGCGTTCCCGCAGATCGACCAACGTCCCGGACGAATCCTCGCCCGCCGGCGCGAAGCCCGCCGCGCGGAGCTGCTCGAGGACGTCGCGGACATCGGCCTGGGAGACCGCGACGGTCGGGGCCAGGGCCCGCAGGGCCAGATGCTCGGCCGCCGGGCTGCGCAGGACTGCCGCCAGCGTCGTCGGATCCTCACAACGGATGAACGCCGCGGCCACCCCGACCCGCAGTTGCCCGTGTTTACGGGCGACGTCCTCGATGAGGTAGGTCAACGACTGCGGCACCGGCGTCCGCGAGTGAGCGGTGAACATCGTCAGGAGCTCACTGCTGCTGCGTCCGGCGTCCAGCGCGCGCCGGACACTCTCCTCGGAGACGCGATAGACCGATGCGGCACCGCCGGACTCGAGATCGGCGACCAGTTCGACCTGCTCGGCCAGTTCGGGGGTCATCGGGCCGGGGACGGTGAGTGTCAGGTCCGCCTGGGTGAGGAAGTGATCGATCGGTTCGGGAAGTGCCGAGCGCATCGCCGACAACACCGTCGACTCGTGTCCCTCGTCGTCGGTGCCGGTGATCGCTGCGCGACCCACCCGGGTCAGTGCCCCGTGCGCGACGATGCCGAGTTCGCGTGCCTCCCGCACGGTCTCGTCGACGACGCGTCGTGAGTAACGGCGGATGTGTCGCGGATGGTGCCAATGCAGCGACGCGACGAGGGCGTCGGTGTCCACCGGGATCGCCGGCCCGGCGTCGTTGAGCATCTCGAGGATGACCTGTCGCTGGATCGGTGCGTACGCGTCGTGGAGCTCACCCGACAATGCGGCGTAGGCGTTGCCGTCGCGGTCGGGTTCGCCGACCTGCCAGGCCCGGCGCGGCATCTCGAGCCACGCCTCGACGAGCGCGATCCACTGTCGCTCGGGTGCCTGATGCAGCCAGGTGTCGGCTCCCGGCGTCGGGGCGAACGCCAGTTCGCCGGTGTCCGACGGTGGTGGGGGATCGGGGAATCCGGCGTCGATGAGGCGCAGGAATGCGAGGAGTTCGGTGATGAATGCCACCCGCCGCTGATCGAGGCCGGTCACCTTCGCCAGCCGACGCAGCTCCCGCACCCCGAGCGCGCCGCTGCGCAGTACCGATGCCGGGGTCGCGCCGAGTGTGCGCAGCACGGTGGTCGCGTGCCGGATGAGTTCGAGGGCCTCACCGCCGGCCGCGTCGTCGATCGCGGCGGCCGAGAAGCGACGCCGGGCCGAACTGTCGTGCAGCGCGGGTGCCCGGAGGTCATCGGCCCGCAGCGGTGGTTCGCCGCGCAACAGCTGCCCGATCATCGGCGGCAGTTCGACGGTCTGGTCGTCGACGCGGGCCAGGAGTCCGGCGGCGATCAGCCGCGGCACGGGTTGCTCCGGGTCGGCGTCGACCGCGGCGTCCCGGCTGCGGCCCAGTGCCGGTCCGCGCGACAGGGTCTCGATCAGCCCGCGTTCCCGCTCGCCGAGACCGTCGATGTCGGTGCGGATGTCGTCGGCATCGCGTTCGGCCAGCGGACCGGTGAGATGGTGGGCACGCCAGGGCAGCGCGGCGGGAGCGTGTGCGCCCGTCTCCAGCGAGTCGTCCGGCCCCCAGATCAGAGCGCGGTCGTGTAGCAGGCGGATTCGGTCGACGATGTCGCGCTCATCGGCGCGGCCGGACAGCGCCTTGACGATGGCGGTGACGCTCGTGGGAGCCGGAATCCGGCCGGAACCGGCCGTACCGAGCTCGATCGTCTGCTCGAGGACGGCCACCGACAGCAGATCGAGGCTCTCGCCGGCCAACGCCGACGACGCGGCCGACAGTGCGCGCGACGCCAGCACACCGGTACCGGCGGGGGGCGGCGAGGCGAGGTCCGGGCGGGCGGTGAGCAGCCCGACGAGTTCGTCGTCGCCGCGCAGTGCCAGATCGTCGGCCAGGCTCAGGCCCTGGTCATCTGCACTCATTCGGTCGATTCTACTGAGCCGGAGCGCGTGGGCGGTTTCCGTGGGACGTCGGCCGAGGCCACATGGCACAATGAGCGCGTGGCTGAGAAGAAGAAGTACGTCGACAACGGCTGGCCGAAGGACGGGAACGGCGACGCCGCCGAGCACGCCGTCTCCGAGTTCGCGACCCACATCTCCGGCGCGCTGTCGCCGTTCGGTGAGGTCGAGTTCCCGCTCCCGGTCGACGACCTGCCCTTCCTCCAGTCGAAGACCGTCGTCAACCGCTGATCAGGCGGTGTCCGACAGCGGCGACCAGTCGAGCGGGCCGACCGGTTCCCGACTGAGTCACATCGACTCGGCCGGCGCGGCCCGGATGGTCGACGTGGGCGCCAAGGCGCGGACGAACCGCCGCGCGGTGGCCGGGGGAACGTTTCGAACCACCGCCGAGGTCATCTCGCTGCTCGCCGACAACCAACTCCCCAAGGGGGATGTCCTGGCGACGGCCCGCATCGCGGGCATCATGGCGGCCAAACGTACCGATGAGCTGATCCCGTTGTGTCATCAGCTCGCGTTGTCGTCGGTCGACGTCGACTTCGCGGTCGGCGACGATCACATCGACGTCACCGCGACGGTGACCACCAGCGGTCAGACAGGCGTCGAGATGGAAGCGCTGACCGCGGTCGCGGTCACCGGGCTCACGCTGCACGACATGGTGAAGGCAGTGGATCGCCGGGCGTCGATGCACGACATCCGGCTTCTGGAGAAGACCGGCGGCAAGTCGGGATCGTGGCGACGTGAGTGATCCGGAGTCGATCCGGCCCGCGTCGCGGGTGGCACGGGTCGTGGTCGCCTCCACACGCGCCAGCCGTGGCGCGTATACCGACCGGACCGGTCCGCTCATCGGCGAGTGGCTCACCGCCCACGGGTTCGTCGTCGACGAGGTGCTCGTGGTGGCCGACGGCCCACCTGTCGGGGGAGCGATCCGAGCAGGCGTCTACGCCGACGCCGACCTGGTCATCACGACCGGTGGCACCGGGCTCTCGCCGACCGATCGCACACCCGAGGAGACCCGCGCGTTGCTGGACGTGGAGATCCCGGGACTCGCCGACGCGATTCGATCCGCGGGACTGCCGACGGTGCCGACGGCGGTGCTGTCCCGCGGTGTCGCCGGCGTCGCCGGTCGCACTCTCGTCGTGAACCTGCCCGGCTCCACGGGCGGGGTCCGCGATGGTTTGGCGGTCCTCGACGGGGTACTCGACCATGCACTGGATCAGATCGGTGGAGGTGATCACTGATGGCCGTCGTCGCACGAGCTGCTTTGTCGGACAGCGTGATCGGGCTGGCCGAGCACGAGGCGCTCGTCGCCGCTGCCGCCCAGGGGGCGGCTGGTGCCATCGTGGGGTTCACCGGCGCGGTCCGCGACCACGACGGCGGTCGCGGGGTCACCCGACTGTCCTACAGTGCCCACCCGACGGCGCAGCAGGTGCTGGGTGAGGTCGTCGCCGAGGTGGCCGCCGCGGCCGACGGCGTCCGCGCGGTCGCGGTCAGCCACCGGGTGGGTGACCTGGTCATCGGCGACGTCGCGTTCGTCGTCGCGGTTGCTGCCGATCACCGTCGGGCGGCGTTCGAGACGTGCTCGACGATTGTCGACGAGGTCAAGGCGCGCCTGCCCGTGTGGAAACACCAGTTCTTCACCGACGGCCGCGACGAATGGGTCGGATCGGCATGACCGTCGCCGACGACGGTTCGGCCTCCGAGCGCGACCCGGAGCGCAACGAGACGCGCACCGAACGGCTCGACCGCAACTGGGCCAGCCTGCTCCAGGAACTGCGCGTGGTGCAGACCGGTGGGCAGATCCTGACCGGCCTGATGCTGACCATCCCTTTTCAGGAGGGATTCGAGGAGCTCACCACCCGCGAGCAGCGGATCTTCGTGCTGAGCCTGGTGTTCGCGGTACTCAGCACCATCACCCTCATCTCGCCCGTCGCCCTGCACCGGCTGCTGTTCCGCCGCCATGCCATCGACCGTCTCGTCGACCGCGCCCACCGACTGACGCTCATCGGCATCACATTCCTCGGGCTGGCGCTGACCGGAGTGGTGTCGGTCATCTTCGACATCGCGTTCGGCGGGTGGGCCGCCCTGGCTGCGGCGATCATCGCCGTGGCGGTCTTCGTGGTGATGTGGGTGGCACTGCCGCTGCGCGAGCGCCGTCACCTGGACGGCCCTGACGGCCGGACCTGAATCGGCCGTTCCTGAATCGGCCGGACCTGAATCGGCCGGTCTGCGGCCGCGACGGGACCTGGCCATAGCGGGACCCGATCTGCCGCGAGAACGCGGCCACCGGGGACCCGACCATCGAGGCACCTGAACATCGAGACACCCGACCATCGAGACATCCGTCGCCCGACCCCGACCATGGACAAGGGCCCCGCACGGGCGTGATGCCGTCGTGCGGGGCCCTTCGACTGTGGGCCCGTAAAGGGGCGAGGTCAGCGCCTCACTCAGGGAGTGGGCAGCTGATCCTTGTGCTGGTTGAACAGCGCGATCTGATCCGGGTTCAGCTCGTAACCGGTCTTTTTGGCGGCCTCCCAGAGGTTCTTGACCTCGGGGGTGATCTTGTTGTTGTCGGCGGCCTGGTCGACGGCCTTGTCGATCTGGCTCTTCACGTCACCGGTGCTCTTGGCCTCAGGGGCCGCAGACCAGTTGAACGGTGCCGGCAACTGCGGGAGCTGCGGGAGTGCGGGCTTCTCGGCAGGTGCGGTGCGCGGGGTCGAACCCGACAGCCCGGTGCCGCAGACGGGCCATGCGCCCTTGCCCTGGCCGGCGAGCACACGCTCGGCGACCACGATCTGCTCCTGCTTGCTGGCCTGGTCGGCGCTCGGGGCGAACTCGGTGCCGCCGTGGCCGGCCCAGGTGCTCGGGCTGAACTGCAGGCCACCCTGGTAACCGTTGCCGGTGTTGATGGCCCAGTTGCCGCCCGACTCGCACTGGGCGACCTGGTTCCACTCGGCGTCGGTGGCGGCGTTCGCCGAACCGGTGCCCAGCATGGCGGCTCCGCCGCCCAGGACGGCACCGGTGAGGGCGACCTTGGCGAGGGTCTTGGTGGTCGTGGTGGTCGTCTGCTTGCGATGACGTCCGGACATGTCAGGTGTTTCCTCTCTCCACGCGCCTACGAAGTCAGCTGTCGGGTTCGGGCGAGAGGTGCCCGGTCACGGCCTGACATGGTGTCCATGCCGTGTCTTAACCCCAAGGACATCCGAAGATGTCCGGTCTCTACGAGGGTGGGTCCCCCGTCCTCGCTCCTAGATGTCGTACTGGCGTCCCGTGGCGGAGCGAGGCTCGGCGCGGCCGACGGAACGTTATGTATGTGGTTACTGATCTGTGACCCCCGAGGGCGTCGTTCAGTCACACTACGACGTCTGCGTGGACGAATCACGTTGTTGGCAAGCCAGTTTTCGAGGCCTGAGTGGGGCTTTCGACCCACATCTGGCGTCATCCCTGCTCACGGGGCGATAGTCGACTTGTGTCCTTCTCGTTATCGTCCCGTTATGTGAGGAAGCTCACAGGCCGATTGTGGCGTCAGCCACCTGCGAATGGCGGCAGCACGTCGACGGTGTCGCATCGACCGAGTCGGACGCCCCGGTCGCAGACCGCGATCGAGTCGCGCAGATATGAGCATCGTGCGAGTACGCGTTCGAGATCGGGGTTGCCGGCGGCGAGGAGCGATTCGAGCTGCCCCAGAGTGGCGTCGGCGTCGATGTCGACGACGGCGGACTCGGTGCCCGCGGCGGCGCGCGCGGCAGCGAAGTATCGGATGGTCAGTCGCATGCGCGCTCAGCCCCCGATGGCCGACATCGGCCGGGTGGGTTGATGGAAGTCCGGATCGTTGACGCCGTGGCCCGCGGCCTTGGTCCAGACGTTGCCGCGCCACCGTCGGGCGATGGCCTCGTCGATGTCCTTCTCGGGCAGATCGCCCCGCAGAATCCCGCGCAGGTCGGTCTCCGACTCCGCGAACAGACAGTTGCGCAGAGCGCCGTCGGCGGTGAGGCGAGCACGGTCGCAGTCGCCGCAGAACGGGCGGGTGACCGAGGCGATCACGCCGACGCGTGCGGGCTCGCCGTCGACGTCGTATCCGTCCACCAGCCACGTGGCCGCCGGTGCACTCCCTCGCGGCCGCGGATCGGACAGGAGGGTGAAATGCGACCGGAGGACGGCCAGGATCTCCTCGGCGGTGACCATGGCGGACCGGTTCCAGCGGTGATCTGCGTCGAGCGGCATCTGCTCGATGATCCGCAGCTGATAGCCGTGATCGAGGCAGAAGGTCAGCAGGTCGGGCAGCCGGGCGAGGTCCTCGTGGCCGGCCAGCACGGCGTTCACCTTGACCGAACGCAGGGCGGAGTCGCGCGCAGCGGCGAGCCCGCTGAGCACATCGTCGAGGCGGTCTCGTCGGGTGATCTCCGCGAACCGCTGGGGATCGACGGTGTCGAGCGACACGTTGACCCGGCTGAGCCCGGCCGCGACGAGGCCGTCGATGCGACGGGCCAGGCCGAGGCCGTTGGTGGTCATCGCGATCTCGGGTCGTTCGGGCAGTCCGGCGACGGCGCCGATCAGGTGCTCGAGGTCGCGACGAAGGAGTGGTTCGCCGCCGGTGAAGCGGATCGACCGGATGCCCAGGTCACGCACGGCGACCGTCATCACCCGGATGAGTTCATCGGTACTCAGCACCTCATCCGTGGGCAGCCAGTCGAGTCCTTCAGCCGGCATGCAGTAGGTGCAGCGCAGGTTGCAGCGATCGGTCACCGACACCCTCAGGTCGGTGACGATGCGGCCGAAACGGTCACGCAGCGGACCGTCCGACGGCGTGTCCGGCGGTGCCGCCGCGGCGGAGGCGGTGGTGGGCAATCCGAGCGCGACGACGGTCACGACTGCCCCCGGAGTGCCTCGAGCGAGCGAAAGGTGCTGGCGTGGAAGACGAGTGGTTCGACGCCCGCGTCGTATCGGAGCGATTCGATACGCAACAGCACGAGGGTGTGGTCGCCCGCCGGGATCTCGTTGTACAGCGAACACGAGAGACTGGCGGCGGCGTCGGGGATGAAGACCGCGCCGTCGTCGGTGCCGAACGGGGTGATGCCGGCGAACCGGCCCTCACTCGGACCGGCCAGCTGACGGCAGAGGTCGGACTGATCGCGGGCGAAGACGCTGACCCCGATGGCCGGCGCCGACCGTAGTCGCGGCCAGGTCGTCGAGGTGTTCTGCACGCAGAGAGAGACGAGCGGCGGGTCCAGCGACACGGTCGTGAAGGCGCTGGCCGCCATGCCCGCGAGAGTGGCGACGCCCTCGTCGTCGGCAACCCGGCAGGCGACCGCGACGACGCCCGACGGGAAGCAGCTGTACGCCTGCTTGAGCACCTCCGTGTCGGCGGCGGGTGCGAGGTCGTCGGCGGCGACGATGACCGACTCCAGCGTCATCGGGTCCGCCGCCCGGAACGCAACGCGAAGACGATGCCGAGGACGAATCCGAGCGGCGCGCACATGGTGAGCAGGTAGACGACCGTCGGTGCGGTCCCGCCGTCGGTGACCAGCGGTGTGACGAACAGCGCCACGATCGCGGCCACTCCGACCGCGAACACCACCCCGGCCGCCTGCAGCAGCCGCGGGGACGATTGCCTCTTCATGCTTTCCACGGTAGAACACCTCCCTCAGTCGTGACGTACGCCGAGGGTGAGGTATTCCACGTGACCGTCGTCGGAGCCGTTGGCTAGACTTGGTGCCCATTGGCGCCTGGATCATCTGACATGGAGCCGGGTCTGCTCGACGGACCAGCCGAAAGTCAGGTGAGGGGCGCTTTTGTCATGGAACTCCGATGCACAGATGAGGGTGAGCACAGTGCCGACCGGCAAGGTGAAGTGGTACGACGCGGACAAAGGTTTCGGATTCCTCGCGCAGGACAGCGGGGAGGACGTCTACGTCCGCTCGTCGGCCCTGCCCGAGGGCGTGGAGGGCCTCAAACCCGGCCAACGCGTCGAATTCGGCATGGCCGCGGGCCGTCGCGGTCCACAGGCCCTGTCGGTCACCGTTCTCGACCCCGCCCCGAGCGTCGCGAAGAACACCCGTGAGGCCGCCCGCAAGGAGACCAAGCGGCACACCCCGGACGAACTGCACGGCATGGTGGCGGACCTGATCACCCTGCTCGAGGGGACGGTGCAGCCGGAGCTGCGCAAGGGCCGCTACCCGGACCGCAAGACGTCGCAGCGGATCTCCGAGGTCGTGCGCGCGGTCACCCGCGAACTCGAACGCTGAGGGCGCGGGGGTCGCGGCGCCGCGAGGCTTCGACCGCGGACCCGCTCAACCCCGTTGGGCCGCACGCATCTGCAGGTTGTCGGGGGTGGTGTTGGCGGCGAGGAATCCGCGGGCGATCACGTTGTCGGTGCCGGCGTCGGCCACAGCCGACGGCACCTGCACCTCGACGTTGATCAGCACCCGTTCGGGCGTGGATTGCAGGACCGTTGTGTAGGTCGAGTTCGACCGCATCGGCACGGACGTCCCATCCGGCCCATCCGGCGTCAGATACTGCACGACCAGGTTCCACGGCCACTCCGCGATGCCCTGTGACACCGACAGCATCACCGTCTCGCCGACGGGTACCGGCACCCGCTGGATACGCATGTCGGTGAGCTTCTCGGGTTCGCAGTTCTTCAGGAACACATCGCACATGCGGGTCGGCTCGACCCGGACGAGCCGGTCACCGACGGCGAGCTGCAGATACATGTCGTCGTGCGAGGTGTCGTCCCCCGACCACGAGTCCTTGGTGAGGAACACCACCGTGCCGCCGACGACGACCACGAACGCGACGACGACCGCCGCGATGACGCCGAGCGCCTTCTTCTCTCCGCTGTTCAGATTCACGTTCTAGGGCTGTCCTGTGTGGTCGGTGCGATCTCGGTCTGGGGTGATCCGGTCGGTGCGCGGACGTTCGGCGGGCATCCGCGCGGTCGATCCGGCTCCGTGGAGGCCGTCGGCGGCCGGATGTGCCCGGGTCGCGGCCTGCGACGGCGGCACATGGCCGGATCGACGCGTCATGCGGTCGGCGTCGCCGAGGTGGATCGCCACCGTCGGCTCCGCATAGTCCGGGCGCCGGCCGCCGATACCGGGGACCAACGACGATCCCCGTGTGGTCAGCACGGTCTGGAGCAGTCCGATCCCGAGCAGGACGGCGACGACGGTGAAGCCGATCCACAATGTCGGCGGCAGCAGGACGCCCAGGCTCGCGCCCAGCACCCAGCCCAGTTGCAGGACCGTCTCCGACCGGCCGAACGCCGACGCCCGTGACTCCTCGGGCAGGTCGTCCTGGATCGAGGAGTCCAGGCACACCTTGCCGACAGCACTCGTCCCCGACGCGATGAACGCGGCGACCGTGGCGACGACGATGTTGCCGAAGATCGCCGCGAGGGTGGCGACGACGAAACATGCGGCGGTGCACCAGAGCACGATCTGCGGGGGATTCTTCAGCTCCAGGCGTGTGCCGAGACCGTTGCCGATCATGTTGCCGACACCGGCGGCTGCACCGACGGCCCCGAGCAGGACGAGCTGTGTCCAGTCGGAGTGCACGTCCTGCTGGGCCTTGGCGTAGAACGCGATGTAGAGCGTCAGGAAGCCGGTCAGGATCCGGATCGTGGCGTTGCCCCAGAGTCCGGCCACCACCTTGCGGCCCAGCGGCTGCCGCATCTTGGCGGCGATGGCGGTCGCCGTCTCGCGGGCGCCGCGCAGGCCGGTGCCACCCGCGTCGTCGCGGACAGGACGTGCGGCCGGTTCGCCGTGATAGGTCAGCGTCGTCGGGATCTCACCCTCGGTCACCTCGACCCACGACGGGATGCGCATGCACAGGTACGCGCCGACCGCGGCGATCAGCGCGAGCCACGCCATGGCGCCCGGGATGTGGATCGGCAGCACCTTCGCGAGCAGCAGTTCGAAGAACGCGGCGACACCACCGCCGATGATCGTGCCGCCGATCAGGCCGAAGGTGGTCAGACGGGAGTTCACCCGCGGCAGATCGATGCTCGGCGGGACGACGCGCGGCGTGACCGCCGACTTCAGCACGCCGAACGACTTCGACAGCACGAGCAGCCCGAGCGCACACGGATAGAGCACCCACGGGTCGTACTGCAGTTGCTGGGCGGTCGAGTCCCAGGAACAGTTCGCCATGATCAGCAGGGCCAGGACCACGCGGAGACCGAACGTCGTCGCCATCGCGATCCGCCGACCGTGCTGCAGACGATCGAGCAGAGGCCCGATGAGCGGTGCGATCACCGCGAACGGCGCAATGGTGAGCGCGAGGTACAGGCCGACGCTCGTCTTCGACTCACCCGTCGCCGCTGCGAAGAACAGGGTGTTCGCCAGCGCGACGGCCATGGCCGCGTCGACGGCGAAGTTGACGATGACCGGCAGGGTCAGCGCGGTGAGTCCCGATCGGTCGGCCCCGTCGGCGGTGGCCGCCTGATAGATCTTCCCGATGCCGCGGCCGGTCAGCTCGCGACTGCGCATCGCGGCGACCCGGGCGACGGTGATCTTCTTCGGTACACCGCGCCCACCGGGGACGTCGCTCGGCATCGCGCGCGTGCCGCCGAGACGGTCGGTGGCGGCATCGGGATGGCCGGCGTCGTCGAGCGGTGGCAGATGCGGGTTGTGCGTGCGGGGTGGCAGGTAGGCGTGGTCGGCGGGGCCGCGGTTGACGGGGCGACCGGTGGGACGACGTGACGCCCCCGGCGGGATGTGCGCTGTCCGGCCGTCGTCGGCCGGATAGTTGGCGGTGCCCGGATGCTGCCGGTGGTTGCGACGGTCGTCGGCCGGCCCGGCGTCGCGAGCCGTGCCGCGGGGGTCGGGCCCCGTCGGTTCGCTCTGCTCCCGCCGCGAAAAGCGGGGACTGGGTCGGTTCACATCGCCAATTGTTCCTCATCGCACCGACTCGGTGTCGGCACGGCCGCCTCGCGCGTGCCGGGGGTGACCTCGCTCACGACCGGGCACGGTGAACGCGATGAATCCGGGCGCGCGAGACCGCAAATGACGGGTCGGTGCCGCGCAGGTCACGCGGTGTTGCACACTGGACGGGTGACTCTTGCATTCGACGCCGACCGGCTGCGTGCCGCCGTCGACGTGGCGCGCGCGGCGCTCGTCGAGGACGGCCAACATCCGGGCGCGCACCTGGAGAGCGCCACCGAGGGCGAGTGGGCCGTCGCCCACTACTTCGAGGCCGGACTCGTCGGCTACCGCGGCTGGCAGTGGTGCGTCGTCCTGGCGGGTGCGCCGGACACGGACGAGATCACGGTCTCCGAGATCGTGCTGCTCCCGGGTGAGGGATCGCTGCTCGCCCCGAGTTGGGTGCCGTGGAACGAGCGCGTCGCCGCCGGCGACCTCACCCCGGGTGATGTCCTGGCCGCAGAGCCCGACGACGCGCGTCTGGTGCCGAACCAGATCGATACCGGCGACGAGTTCCGCTTTCCCGCCGACGACGAGCCGAGCGCCGACGACGACGAGGAGATCGGACAGGTCGCGGGTGAACTCGGTCTGGGCCGACGGCGTCTGCTGAGCCGGGAAGGGCGCGACGAGGCCGCGCAGCGCTGGTACGACGGCGATTTCGGGCCGCGTGCGGACATGGCCGTCGCCGCCGCCTACAGCTGTGCCACCTGCGGTTTCTACCTTCCCCTCGCCGGTGCGTTGCGCCCGGCGTTCGGGGTGTGTGCCAACGAGTACTCGGCCGACGGTCACGTCGTGGCCGCCGACTACGGGTGCGGGGCGCACTCCGACGTCCCGGCGCCGAAGGGTGATGGTTCTCCGGCCTACGACGCCTACGACGACGGTGCGCTGGAGATCGTCAGCGTCGGCTCCGCCGGCGACGTGACCTCCTGAGGCGCCCTGACACGGTGAGTGCCGCCGACCGGGCCGGTGCCGCAGGGGCGGCCGGTGGCGCCGATGCGTTCGGTCTCGCCGCATTGCGTTCGGCCACACTCGACACCTGGCGGACATCGCCGACCCGCCTGGCCGAGGACGTCGCCGCCGAGACCGATCTGGTCACGGTCGGCTACCGCGATCGACTGTTCACCGAACTCGCCGCCAACGCCGCCGATGCCGCCGCGGCGTCCGGTGTGCCGGGCCGGCTGGTCATCTGGGCCACCGACACCACGGTGCATGTCGGCAACACCGGGGCGCCGCTGACCGTCGACGGCGTCCGATCCCTGCTCGCCCTCCGGGTCTCGGCGAAGACCGGATCGACGCAGGCCCCGCACGTGGGCCGGTTCGGGGTCGGCTTCACCGCGACCGCAACCGTCGCCGACCGCGTCGAGGTCCGGTCCACGACGGGATCGATCGTGTTCGACCGCGCCGAATCCGTGCGTGCCGCAGTCGATTCCGGGGTCGCCGTCGGGGCTCCCGGCGGTGTGCCGCCACTGCTCCGGCTCGCCTGGCCGGTGGCGGAGACGCCGGCCAAGGGTCTCGACACCGAGATCATCCTCCATCTGCGTGACGGGGTGTCCGTCGATGCCCTGATCGACATGGCTCGGACACAGGCGACCGACCTTCTCCTGGAACTTCCTGCACTGGAGCAGGTCTCGGTGGCAGACGCGGTCGCGTCGATTCGGCGGGAGCCGCTGTCGGAGACGACCGCGACGGCCATCGTCGACGTCGAGACGAGCGGCCGCACCGAGCGACGGCAGTGGGCCGAGTCGACTGGCGGCGCTACCCGGTGGCTGGTGGAACTGGGCGCCGACGGCCCGCGTGGCCCCGATCCGAATGTGCTGTGTGCGCCGACACCCACCGACATCGAGCTGTCGTTGCCGGCACGCGTCATCACCGACCTGCCGCTGACCCCCGACCGGCGACACCTACATCCGGACGCCGACATCGGCACGGCCGCAGCTGGATACAGCGACCTCATCGCCGCAGTGCGTGCGTCGTGGCGGCCGGTGCTGATCCCGACGCACGCCGCCAGCCGCAACCGTGACGACAGCGCTCTGAGCGACGCCGTGATCGATGAATTGCGGTACGCGGCCTGGCTTCCCGCCGCGACTACAGACCCGGCCGAGGGCGGTTCCGCCGCCGCGGATCTCGTCCCGAGCCGTTCGGTCGTGTTCCCCGATCTGACCGCAGCGCTCGCCGACGTGCTCGCGCCTGTGATGGGGGACCTCGCGCACCCGGACGTGTCCGAGCGGCGGCATCTGGCGCGGCTGAGATCTGTGGGCGTGACGGAGATCGGGCCGGCCGACCTCGCCGAGCGGCTCATCGGCGTCGACCGTGACCCGACCTGGTGGCGCGACCTCTACGAGGCACTCTCGCCCTTGGTGATCAGTGCCTCCGATGTGGAAGAGCTGGGGGCGCTGCCGGTCCCGCGGGCCGACGGCCGGATGAACATCGGCGCCCGCGGGCTCTTCGTCGCGGACACCATCGACACCCCGATCCCCTGGGTACCCACCCTGCACGCCGACGCCCGGCATCCGCTCGTCGAGCGACTTGGCGCCGAGTCGCTGTCGGTGTCGGTAGCCCTGTCCGATCCGGCCCTCGAACAGCTCATCACCGACGTCGACGACGACGAGATGAGCGAGATCGCCGACGCGGTGTTCGCGCTGCTGGCCACCGACCCATCAGCGGTGGCACCGGAATGGTTGTCGGGCTTGCTGATCCCCGATCAGGACGGTTCGCTGCGCCCGGCCGACGAGCTCCTGCTGCCGGACAGCCCACTGGCCGCGGTGCTCGTCGACGACTCGCCGTTCGGCGTCGTCGCCGACGGCCTCGTCCGCGCGGTCGGCCCGGAGGTCTTGCGCCGCATCGGTGTCGGCTGGGGATTCCTCACCGTCGTCGACGAGTTGCCCGTCGGACCCGACCACGATCTGCCCGACGAGGACGAGTGGTGGTCGTCGGCGGCCGATCCGCCCGATCGCCTGATCGCCGTGCGCGACCTCGATCTGGTCGCCGACGACCGGTGGCCGGAGGCACTGACCCTGCTCGCCACGGACGAGGCACTCGCGCCGGTGCTGGCCGACCGTGACGGATACACAGCCTGGTGGTTACGTCATCACGCCGTCGTCGACGGGCACCGGCTCGGTTGGTACCGATCGCCCTCTGATGAGCGGGTTCTCGGTGTCCGTGACGCCCTGGACCACCCGCATGCAGATGCTCTCGCCGCAGCTCTCGGGGGACTCGAGATCGAGTCTCCCGACGACGCGAACACCGTCCTCGCGCATCTCGGTGATCCGCAGCGCACGATCACCCCGGGAGTGGCGGCATCCGCCTACGGTTCCGTCGTCCGCGCTGTGCGCGACGGAGTCATCATGACCTCGGAACTCGATGTGCCGCAGCATGTCCGGACCATGTCGGGCGAGGCCGTGGAGACCGCGGTCGTCGTGGACACCCCCTGGGTGCTGCAGGTGCTCGCCCCGGGGGAGGCCGTTCTGGCCGGTGCCCGCGTCGAGGGCGACGACGCGGATCTGCTCGCCGACATCCTCGACCTGCCGACCGCGGGGGAGGAGATCGAGTCCGAGGTCCGCGACGTCGGGGACGCCGGGACTGCGCAGTGTGCCGAGGCGATGCGGTTCACCGCGATGCGCGACGTCGACACTCTGCACGGCGAGGTCCGAATCCACGATGAACTGTGGGTGATGGTGCAGCGCAACGGTGTCCGCACCGAGGCACCGGTCGAGTGGTGGGTCGACGGACGAGGCGTCACGCACCTGCGGAGGTGGTCGTCCGGGCATCGATCCCGACCGTGAGGATCGAGGCCAGCTCGCGGTAGGCGTGCGCGTCGTCGAGTCCGGTGGTGGCGGCGACCTCACGACGTTGGATACGACTCATCATCGAGGCCGCGAGGTCGGCGGCGAACGACGCGTTGACGTCCCGGAAGTCGCCGTCGGCGACGCCGTTCGCGATCAGCTCGCCCACCCGGCGCGCCGCAGCCTGAGTGTTCCGCTCGTACAGCTCGCGGGTCGGCGCATAGGCGTGTAGGTCGGTCATGAACTGTTCCGAGGCGGGGGCGAGTGCGTCGCCCACCGCGATGAGATAGGCGATGACCTTCGCGCGGGCGCCCTCGGTGTCCGCGACGCGGCCTTCCACCTCGTCGGTGGCGACCCGGAAGAAGTGCGTCACCGTCTTGACGACGAGCTGCTCCTTGCTGCCGGCGAGGGTGTAGAGCGTGGATTTCGAACATCGCAGCCGGGCGGCCAGCTCGGCGACCCCCAGGTGGGCGAAGCCTTCCGCAAGCAACAGTGTCACCAACCCGTCGAAGAGGTCGCCGCGTCGGGTCGTTGCGAACGCGGTGTCGTCGGTCATGTCTCACATAGTACTGTGAGGAGTACTTCAGTACTGCTCTAGTTCCCTCGGAGGTCGTGTCATGCCGGTCGATCGATTGCTACCCACTGATGAGGCTCGCGATCTCATCGCCATGACCAGGGACTTCGCCGACAAGCGGCTGGCCCCCATCGTCGACGAGCACGAGAAGAACGAAACCTATCCGGAGGGCTTGTTCGCCGAGATGGGTGAGGCCGGTCTGCTCGGTCTGCCGTACCCGGTCGAGTGGGACGGGGGCGGGCAGCCATACGAGGTGTATCTGCAGGTTCTCGAGGAACTCGGCGCGCGGTGGGCGGCGGTCGCCGTCGCCGTCAGCGTGCATGGCCTCGCGTGCCATCCGCTCTACAACTTCGGCACCGAGGAGCAGAAGCAACGTTGGCTGCCGGACCTGCTGAACGGCCGTCTCGTCGGTGCCTACAGCCTGTCGGAGCCGCAGGCGGGGTCGGACGCGGCGGCCCTGTCCTGTCGCGCCGGCACCGTCGAGGGTGGATATCGGGTCAACGGTGCGAAGGCATGGATCACGCACGGCGGGATCGCCGACGTCTACAACCTCTTCGCGCGGACCGGCGAGGGGTCGAAGGGCATCAGCTGCTTCCTCGTGCCCCGCGACACCGACGGACTGGCGTTCGGAAAGCCGGAGGAGAAGATGGGGCTCCACGCCGTGCCCACCACCTCGGCGACCTACGACGACGCATTCGTCGACGAGGACCGGCGACTGGGTGCGGAGGGGGAGGGCCTGAGTATCGCATTCTCCGCGCTGGACTCCGGCCGGCTCGGCATCGCCGCGGTCGCCACAGGTCTGGCGCAGGCCGCACTCGATGCCGCCGTCGACTACGCGCAGGAACGAACCGCATTCGGCCGCAAGATCATCGATCACCAGGGTCTGGGATTCCTCTTGGCGGACATGGCGGCCGCCGTCGACTCGGCCCGCGCCACCTACCTCGATGCCGCCCGTCGACGTGACGCCGGCAGACCCTATTCACGGGCCGCGGCGACCGCGAAACTCCTCGCCACCGACACGGCCATGTCGGTGACCACCGACGCCGTTCAGGTGTTCGGCGGGTACGGCTACACCCGCGACTTCCGGGTGGAGCGATACATGCGCGAGGCCAAGATCACGCAGATCTTCGAGGGCACCAACCAGATCCAGCGATTGGTCATCGCTCGCTCGCTGGCGTCGCGCTGAGGAACCGCCCGCCGATCAGACCGTGCTGTCGGGGTCGTAGCGGAACGCCCGGCGCTCGCCGCGCCGGAACGATCGGGCGCCGAGTGCCGCGAGGACCCAGAGCGGCCGCGGGACACGCTGTTTGACGATCGCGCGGCGGTCGTCGTCGAGGCCCTTGAGCATCCAGGGGGCCAGTCGTAGCGCATCCGTGAGCGACGAGTCGTCGCCGAACTTCTCCTCCAACCCGGCCCATTCCTCGACGCTCAGCCGGGCCTGGATGAGGGTCAGCGCGTCGCTCTCCTCATGGGCCAGGTGGGCGGTGAGGTGGGCGTGGGTGTCGCCGAGGACCGTCGTCAGGTCGGCACGGTCGGTGTCGTCCGCCCCGGCCGCCATGCGTGCGAATCCGGCATCGCATGCGTCCAGGAGCGGGTCGATCAGGCCGTGCTCGGATTCCATCGCCGCGAGGATCGCGCGCTCGTCGTCGGTGCTGCGCTCCTCCAGCAGGGGCCAGATCCACGCGTCCTCCCCGGCGTGGTGGTGATGCAGGATCTCTCGGAAGATCGACCACCGCTTCTGCAGCGCACGCCAGGTCGTGCGATCCGCCGACGGCGTGCGCGGCACGCAGCGCGCGAAGTCGGCGAGATCCCGCCGGAAACCGTGGTGGGCGAGGTACATCATGAACGGGTCGAGCGGACCGTCCGGCGCGGCGAACTGGCCGGGCAGCCTCAGCTGCTCGACGGTGCCGGACGGGGTCGCGGGGTGGGTCTGTGCGGTCATCTCTCACTGGCCTTTCTCGTTCTTCGGGCTGTCTGGATTCAGGGTCGGACAGTCCGCTTGGGTCTCACTTGGGGTGCGCTTGTGCGAGCGACCCTTCGTGACAGTCCTCCGCTGGCGCTCCGGCCTTCCTCAGGGATCGGGTTGTCAGCGAGGAGCGAGCGTGTGAGCGTCCTCTTCTGGTCGCTGAGGAGCGAGCTTGCGAGCGTCACGAAGCGCCCGCTCGTCGCAGTCGTCGTCGTCGAATGCGGTCGCCTCGACACCGACGTGCGGGAGAATCCGGTCGAGCCAGGTCGGCAGCCACCAGTTGTGGCCGCCCAGCAGCGCCATGGTCGCGGGGACGAGCACCATCCGGACCACGGTCGCGTCGAGGAACACCGCCACGGCCATGCCGAGCCCCATCATCTTGAGGACGATGTCGGTCTCCGAGGCGAAGCTCAGGAAGACCGCGACCATGATCGCTGCGGCCGTGGTGATCACCCGACCGGTCTTCGCCAGCCCGTTGATGACACTGGTCCGCGCGTCGCCGGTGGCCAGCCACTCTTCCCGAATCCGCGACAGGAGGAACACCTCATAGTCCATCGAGAGCCCGAAGAGGATGGCGAACACCAGGATCGGCACCCAACTCGACACGGCGACAGGGTGATCCACGCCGAGCAGCGACAGGCCCCAGCCCCACTGGAACACCATCGTGATCACGCCGTAGGCGGCCGCCACGGACAGCAGGTTCATGAATGCGGCCTTCAGCGGGATCACCACCGACCGGAACACGACCAGCAGCAGCAGAACCGATGCCGCCACGACGAATCCGATGACCACCCACATCCGCTTCTCGAGCATGGCCGAGATGTCGTCGAGGTAGGCCGTGTAGCCGGTCAGGATGGCGCCGGGTGGGAGGTCGGCCCGGATCGCGTCGAGCACATCGCCGGTCGCCGCAGCGGCCGGGTCGTGCGCGATCGTGATGGTCACCATGTCGAGTGCGGCGTCGGGGGAGCGGGTGGGTGACGCGACGTCGACGACGCCCGGGATGCCACGGACTTCGTCGAGTGCGGATGCCAGTGCGGTGGCGTCGACGCGATCGGTCGGCGCCACGATGACGACGTCGGCGTTCGCGCCCGTCCCGAACTCGGCGGCGATGAGGTCGTGCGCCTGCCGGGTGGTCAGTTCGGTCGATTGCGCGCCGGAGTCCTGCGGCCACGTGCGCATCGCGGCGGCGGGTGCCGCCAGGGCGAGCATCACTACTCCGGCGACGAGCATCGCCGCGACCGGACGTGCGCCGACCGCCGCCGCCCAGCGGGCGGTGAGCGGTGCACGTGCGGGCTGTTCCCCCGACCGGACGATGTCGGCGTGGCGGGATTCGGCGTGACGGACGGTGCGCGGCAGAATCCGGTCGCCGGTCAGTCGGCACAGCGCCGGCACCACCAACAGCGTGGCCGCCAGCATCGCGACGACGGCGATCGCGGTCGCGAAACCGAACGACGAGTAGGTCGGCAGGCCCGCGAGTCGCAGACCCATCAGCGACACCAGGACGGTGGTCGCGGCGAACACCGCGGACCGTCCTGCGGTGGCGACCGACCGTGCGGCGGCCTCGACCGGTGGATGGCCGCGGCGTACGAACTCGATGTGCCTGCTCACCACCAGCAACGCGTAGTCGATGCCGACGCCGAGCCCGACCATGCTCGCGACCATCGGGGCCGTCGGACTGACATCGGTGACCGCGGCGAGCAGGGTGACCCCGGCCGATCCGGCGATCAGCCCGCCGAGGGCGGATGCGATCGGGAGACCCGCGGCGACGACGGAGCCGAACGCGAACACCATGATCAGCAAGGCGATCGTGACGCCGATGATCTCCGCGTGTCCCTTGATCGGAGCGGCCGCGGTCTCCGGGAGCGATCCGTTCATCTCCACCTGGAGTCCGTCGGCGCGGGACGGTTCGATCGCGCGCTCCAACGCGCTCGCGTCGCCCATCAGGTCGGCGTCGGTGACCGGGACGTCGTATCCGACGGTGAGCACCGCGGTGTCGCCGTCGGCGGACAGCCGTGGCTTGTCGACGGTGGTGACGTGCGGCATCCGGGTCAGTCGTTCGCGCAGTGCCGACGTCTCGCCGGGCGACAGCGCGCCGTCGTCGGAGCGGACGACGATCCGCGCGAACGCGTTGCCGGCCCCGGGTACGTGTTCGCGCAGCATCTCGATGCCGGTCTGCGACGGCGTGCCCGTGACATCCCAGTTCTCCTGGGTCTGCCCACCCAGGGTGGAGGCGAGGCCGAGCAGGAGGCCGAGCGCGACCGCGAAGCCGATCAGGGCACGGAACGGATGGGACGCGCTCGCGTGGCCGATCCGGTAGAGGACGGAGGTGTGCATGGCGTTGCCTTTCGATGGCACTGTGGCCGGCAAGGCGTGAGAGCAGGGATCTCGCCGGGTGCATCGATAGGGTGTGACCCATGACTTGCGGAACGCTTGGGCATGACTTGCGGTGGTGCCGCCGGTGCTGCTGAGTCCCAGCGGGATCGACCGGTCGATCACCGATGCGGTCGTCGGCGCACGGACCGACATCGCCACGACGATCGCGCAGGTCATCACGACGACGGGTAATGCGCTCTTCCTGACCGTGGTCGTCGTCGTGGCGGTCGTCGCGTTCGTGGCGCGGCGTGCCTACGCCGAGGCCGTGCTGATCGGTGCCGGCGCCCTTGTCGGTCAGGTGCTGATGGTCGGTCTGAAGAACCTGGTCGCGCGTCCTCGGCCGCCCGTCGCGGACCGTCTCATCGACATCGACACCTTCTCGTTCCCGTCCGGCCACGCGATGATGAGCATGGTCGTCTACTGCTTGCTCGGCGCGACGCTCTACCGGACGGTGTCCTGGGTGCGAGCCCATCCGGCCGTGCTGGTCATCGCGCCGCTGTGGTCGGTGGCGATCGGATGCACCCGTGTCTACCTCGGCGTGCACTGGACCACCGACGTCGTCGCCGGGTGGCTGATCGGCGGAGCATGGGTTGCGCTGTGTCTCTGGCTGTGTCGCCGATGGGCGCCCGTCGCGACCGGCGCGCATCCTGCGGCCCGGGCCCGGCGGTAGGCGAATCGCCGCACCGGTCGAGACGCGCAGGCTACGGTCGGGGTCATGGACTTCTCCCCGTCTCCGCGGTCCGCGGATCTGACCTCCCGCGTCGCGAGCTTCATCGCCGACGAGATCACGCCCATCGAAGCCGAGGTGCACCGCGACATCGCGCGTCGTCGCGAGGCGGGCCAGGACCGGTGGTCGCCGCCGCCGGTCCTGGCCGAGCTGAAGGCCAAGGCGCACAAGGCGGGACTGTGGAATCTCTTCCTGCCGAAGGAACACGCCGGCCGCTACGCCGCGGATTTCGGCACCGACGGTGGCGAGGGCCTGAGCAACGTCGACTACGCACCGGTCGCCGAGGCGATGGGATCGAGCATGCTGGCTCCGATCGTCTTCAACTGCAACGCACCGGACACCGGGAACATGGAGGTCCTGCTGCGCTACGGCTCGCAGGCCCAACGCGACCGGTGGCTCGATCCGTTGCTGGACGGCTCGATCCGCAGCGCCTTCTGCATGACCGAGCCCGACGTCGCGTCGTCCGATGCGACCAACATGGCGGCCAGTGCGGTCCTCGACGGCGACGACGTGGTGCTCAACGGCACCAAGTGGTTCTCCACCGGCGTCGGCAATCCGGAATGCCGGATCCTGATCTTCATGGGTGTCACCGACCCGACCGCCGATCGGCACGCGCGTCACACGATGGTGCTGGTCCCCGTGGACACCCCGGGTGTCACCGTCGACCGGATGCTCACCACGATGGGGTACTTCGACGAACCGCTCGGGCACGGTGAGGTGTCCTTCGACGATGTCCGCGTGCCGGCGTCGAACATCCTGCTCGGACCGGGACGCGCCGCCGAGATCGCGCAGGGACGACTGGGACCCGGCCGGGTGCATCACTGTATGCGGGCGATCGGCCTGGCCGAGCGCGCACTCGAACTCGGGGTACGGCGGGCCATGGAACGCACGGCGTTCGGCAAGCCGATCGCGAAGCTCGGCGGCAACAGCGAACGCATCGCCGACGCGCGCATCTCGATCAATCGGTCGCGGTTGCTGGTGCTGCACGCGGCGTGGTTGCTCGACCAGGGGCTGGGCCGCGACGCGCTGTCGGCGGTGAGCGAGATCAAGGTCGACGTGCCGAACATGGCTCTCGACGTCATCGACATGGCGATCCAGTTGCACGGCGGCGCGGGCCTCACCGACGACTTCCCGTTGGCGGCCGCCTGGGTCGGTGCACGCTCGCTGCGCCTGGCCGACGGTCCCGACGAGGTGCATCGCGGTGTCGTCGCCCGGCTGGAACTCGGCAAGTATCGGTGAGTGGCGGCACCGTCTGTTCACCAACGGGTAACGTCGCGGCGAAGACGTTCTGCAGAGAGGGGTTGTCGGGGTGAGTCATCAGGTGGCCGGAGCACGTGAGGTGCGCTCGGAGGATGCGTTCGACGTCGAGCGGGTCGCGCAGTGGTTGCGAGAGAACGCCGACGACCCGTCCGGCCTGGACGGAACCCCCACGGTGAAGCAGTTCTCCGGTGGCGCTTCGAATCTCACCTATCTGCTGAGCTATCCGGACCGTGACCTCATCCTGCGTAGGGCGCCCGGCGGCACCAAGGCGCGCGGTGCCCACGACATGGGTCGCGAGTTCCGGATCCAGTCGAAGCTGTCGGCGGTCCTGCCCTACATCGCGCCGATGGTGGCGTTCTGTGACGACGAATCGGTGCTGGGATCCGACTTCTACGTGATGGGCAAGATCGACGGGATCATCGCCGGCACGGAATTCCCGCCCGAGGTCTCGTTGTCGCCCGAGCAGGCCCGCGACCTGTGTCTCCACTTCATCGACACGCTCGTCGAACTCCACTCGGTCGACCCCGAGAAGGCCGGGCTCGCCGATCTCGGCAAGGGCTTCGGCTATGTGCGCAGGCAGGTCGAGGGATGGTCGGCACGTTTCCGCAACGCCCGCACCGACGACGTCCCCGACTACGAGGCCGTGATGGCCTGGCTCGCCGAGAACCAGCCGGACGACATCGCGAACTGCGTGATACACAACGATTTCAAGCTCGACAATGTCGTGCTGTCGAATGAGGACCCGACCCGGGTCATCGGCATCCTCGACTGGGAGATGGCCACTCTCGGCGATCCGCTGATGGACGTCGCCGGATCATTGGCCTACTGGGTGCAGGCCGACGACGACGAGGCCACGCAGGCGATGCGTCGCGTACCGACCAACCTTCCCGGCATGCTCACGCGCACCGAGTTCGTCGAACGGTATTGCGAGCGCATGGGTTTCGTCATGACCCCGGAGAAGTGGCGCTGGTACGAGGCCTTCGGTCACTTCCGGCTCGCCGTCATCGCGCAGCAGATCTACTACCGCTACTACCACGGGCAGACCACCAATGAGCGTTTCGGTGCACTGGGCTTCGCCGTGGGCATGGTCGAGAGCCGGTTGAACGACCTCATCGCCGAGTAGCCACTCGCTGGCTCGAGACCCCCGAAACCGCCCCGCAGCACCTCACTTCCGCGTCTGCGCCTCGGTCCGTGCCCGGAGGAACTCGCCGATCTCTCGTGCGACGTCGACCGGCTGATCGAGCATCGACAGCACGGCCGCATCCTCGATCTCGGCGTACCGGGCGCCCGGGAGCAGGTCGGCGAGCCGCGGGCCGTGTGCGGGTGGCATCACCCGATTGTGCGGTGACCACAGCACCAGACTGTCGCCGCGGAAGTCGCGCAGGGCCTCGGTGTCCCGGACGAGCGCGTTCCGGTCGTGTCGCGTGGCCGCATACTTCTCGAGGTCACGCCGCACGCCGGGATCGGTGAGCACGGGGTCGGTCCACCGCCGGACGACATCGTCGGCGATGGGTTCGGCCGTCATCCACCCGAACAGCAGGGGCGTCTGGCGCAACCACCTGATCCGGAGCTGACGTGCAGCCAGCGAGATCCCGCCAGGCATCTTCGACGCCAGCGTCGCCATCTTCCCGGGCAGGCCGGGAGGGAAGTTCTCGAATGCCTCGCACGGCAGGACCACCATCGCCCCGACTCGCTCGTCGCGACCGATCGCGGTGAGGAAAAGTCCTCCGCCCCAGTCGGAGTGCACAATCGTGGCATCTCGGAGGTCGAGTGCCTCGAGAAAGTCGGCGAGGACGTGAACCATTCCGTTCAACTCGAGGTCGGCATCGGGGTTCATCGGCAGCCGGTGACCGCCGAGGGGCAGGACCGGCCGGAGATAGCGAAACCCTGTGGGTAGGAACGGCAGTGTGGTGTCCCAGAGTGTCTCGTCCATGAACAGGCCGTGGAGCAGCACCACGGGCGGGCCGTCACCATCCTCGGCGTACTCGATCGGACCTGCCGGCAATCGGACCTGACGCATGATGCCCTCCCTTGTTCGACGACTAGAACATTTGCTCTAGAACGATCACTCTAGAGCAAATGTTCTAGTATGGCCATATGCAGACGGATCAACGGATCGTGGTGGCCATGGCCGAATTGCTGCGACGCCAGGGGTACGCCGCGACCGGGATCAAACAGGTCGTGGCGGCGGCGGAGGCGCCGATCGGCTCTGTCTATCACCACTTCCCGGGTGGAAAACGGGCCGTCGCCGAGGCGGCCCTGCGCCAGTCCGGTGCGGCCTACGGCGAATTGGTGACCGCGCTGCTCGCGCCCTACGACGACGTCGTCGTAGGTATCGAGTCGGCCTTCGCCGAGGCGGCGCGGACCATCGAGGAGACGGGGTGGGTCAACATGTGTCCGGTGTCCACGGTCGCGGGGGAGGTCGCCGACGCCGAACCGGCGTTGCGAGAGGTCTCCGCCGAGGTGTTCGACGGATGGATCACTGGGGGCACCAAGCTTTTTCGTGAACGAGGGCTGTCCGACGACGACGCGCGTTCGTTGATCATCGCGGTGATCACCGCCCTCGAGGGCGCTTTCGTCATGGCGCGCACCCTTCGATCGGGCGAGCCGTTGCTGGCGGCGGGGCGGAGTGTCGCGGCGTACGCCCGGACGTTGACGTCGACGGTGACGGCCCCGGCCGGCTGATCAGATGCGGACCAGGTACTCCTCGAGGCGATCGGCGACGACCAGCCCACGAAGCGAGTGTCGCAGTTGTGCCGCGATATAGGTGTCGATGTCGAACTCGGTGCCGAAGTGCCAGTGCTTGAGCGCCCAGGCATGGGCCAGCATCATCAGGTCGAACACCACGAGATCGATGTCGACGTCGTTCATCAGACCGCCCGCGACCCCGGCTTCGACCGCGGCGCGCATCGGGGCGGCGGTCTCGACCTCGAGCTCCTTGATGCGTTCGCGGCCCTGGGCATCGAGAGTCCGGCTCTCCCGATAGGTGAGCACGACGGCGTCGCGGTTCTCGTCGACGATGCTCGTGTACTGACGGAAGCCTGCGATCAGCTGCATGACCGGATCGTCGCCGGCGAGGTCCATCGCCGGTTGCAGCTGATCGCGGAAGGTCTCGAGGATGTCGATGATCGCCGCGAGGAGGATGTCCTCCTTGCTGCCGAAGTACTTGTAGAAGAGTCCGACGCTGACCTGCGCCTCGTCGGCCAGCGCCTGCATCGACATCTGGTGGAAACCGGTGCGCCCCATCACGACGACGGCGGCGTCGAGCAGTTGACGTCGTCGCGACGAGACGCGGACCGCCTTGACTGCCTCGGCGACGTCGTCGGAGGTGGTCGATGCAGTGCCCTTCGATGCAGTGCCCTTCGAAGCACCGCGGGTCGATGGGATGGAGCTCCTCGTCACGGCTGTCATCCTCTCAGATGCCCAGGTCCTTGGCGACGATGGTCTTCATGATCTCGGTCGTACCGCCGTAGATGGTTTGGATGCGCGCGTCGACGAAGGCCCGCGCCACCGGATACTCGCGCATGTAGCCGTATCCGCCGTGCAGTTGCAGGCACCGATCGGCGGTGCGCACCTGCAGCTCGGTCGCCCACCATTTGAGTTTGGCCGCCCGAGCCGCGGTCAGCTCACCCGCGACATGTTCTGCGATGCAGTCGTCGAGAAAGGTGCGTGCGATGTCGAGCTCGGTGGCCAACTCGGCGAGGACGAACCGGGTGTTCTGGAACGACGACACCGGCGATCCGAATGCGGTGCGCTCCTGCACGTAATCGAGCGTACGGGCGAAGGTCCCCTCCGCCGCCGCGACCGCGCCGACGGCGAGTGAGAGACGTTCCTGCGGAAGGTTGTGCACCAGTTGGTAAAAGCCTTGGCCTTCTTCGCCGAGCCGGTTGGCGACGGGCACCCGCATATCGGTGAAGGACAGTTCGCTGGTGTCCTGGGCGTGCAGGCCGATCTTGTCGAGTTTGCGGCCGCGCTCGAACCCGGGGGTGTCGGCGTCGACCACCAGCAGGGTCAGTCCCCGGTGCTTGTCCGGCGACGTCCGCGCGGCGACGACGAACAAGTCGCCGTTGCGGCCGTTCGAGATGAATGTCTTCGATCCGTTCACGACGTAGTGGTCACCATCGCGGACGGCGGTGGTCCGGATTCCCGTGAGATCGCTGCCGGCCCCGGGTTCGGTCATCGCTATGCCGAGGACGGTGTCGCCGGAGACCACACCGGGCAGCCAGCGGGCCTTCTGGTCGTCGTCGGTCATCTCGACGAGGTAGGGGAGGACGACGTCGTTCTGCAGCGAGAACGCGATCGCCTCCGCGGCCGCGCCGGTTCGGGCCGTTTCCTCGACGACGATGGCGTGGTAGCGGAAGTCGTCGACTCCGGGGCCGCCGAACCGCTCCGGCACCGCGAAACCCAGGAGTCCGTTCTTGCCGGCCTCGGTGAACAGCGCACGATCCCACTGACCGGCGTCCTCCCAGGCATCGTGGGCCGGGGTGATCTGCTCGGCGACGAACCGTGCGACGGTCTCCCGGAAGTGTTTGTGCTCGATGTCGTGGATCAGTGAGGCCACGGTGATTCTCCTGATGTCTTTGTGGTGGAGGTGGTTTCGATACGCGTCGGGCTCGCTGCGCTCGCTCGGCGCTACTCAACCGGCGGGTGAACGCGTGGCTCGCTGCGCTCGCTCGGCGCTACTCAACCGGCGGGTGAACGCGTGGCTCGCTGCGCTCGCTCGGCGCTGCTCAACCGGCGGGTGAACGCGTGGCTCGCTGCGCTCGCTCGGCGCTGCTCAACCGGCGGGTGAACGCGTGGCTCGCTGCGCTCGCTCGGCGCTACTCGATGAGCGGTCGGACCCTGCTGGTCGAGTAGCCTCCGAGCCGCCAGGCGAGGCGGCGTATCGAGACCACTGGACGTCAACGGAACGCGTTCTCGCCGGTGAACGCCTGGCCGAGGACGAGTTGGTGCATCTCCGGGGTGCCCTCGTAGGTCAGCACCGACTCGAGGTTCACCATGTGCCGGATCACGGGGTATTCGAGCGAGATGCCGTTGCCGCCCAGGATGGTTCGTGCGGTGCGGCAGATCTCGATGGCTTCCCGGGTGTTGTTCAGCTTGCCGAAGCTGACCTGGTCGGGCCGCAACCCGACGGAGTCCTTGAGGCGCCCGAGGTGGACTGCCAGCAGTTGCCCCTTCTGCAGTTCGAGCGCCATGTCGGCGATCTTGGCCTGGGTCAGTTGGAACCCGGCGATCGGCTTGCCGAACTGGGTTCGCTGGGTCGAATAGTCCACTGCCGCCTGCCAGGCCGTGCGCGCCGCACCGATGGAGCCCCAGATGATGCCGTAGCGGGCCTCGGTGAGGCTCGACAACGGCGCCTTGATCCCGTTGCCCTTGTGCAGGTCGTCGGTGCCGGGCATCACGGCATCGGATGGGAGTCGCACGTTGTCGAGGACGATCTCACCCGTGGTCGAGGCCCGCAGCGACAGCTTGTGTTTGATCTCCGGAGTGCTGACTCCCGGGGTGTCGGTCGGCACGATGAAGCCGCGCACGCCGCTCTCGGTCTTCGCCCAGACGACGGCGACGTCGGCGATGGGGGAGTTGGTGATCCACATCTTGCGCCCGTCGAGAATCCAGTCGTCGCCGTCGCGTCGAGCTCGGGTTTTCATGGCCGCGGGGTCGCTCCCGGCATCGGGTTCGGTCAGTCCGAAGCACCCGATCGTCGTTCCTTCGGCCATCGAGGGCAACCAGTGGTTCTTCTGCTCTTCGCTGCCGTTGTTGTAGATGGAGAACATCGCGAGGGATCCCTGGACCGACACCATCGAGCGGATGCCGGAGTCGCACGCCTCGAGTTCGAGGCTCGCGAGTCCGTAGTGGACGGAACTCGCTCCACCGCAACCGTATCCGTCGAGGTGCATGCCGAGGACGCCGAGTTGACCGAATTGCTTGAACAGATCGCGGGCGATCGGGATCGATCCCTGTTCGAACCACTCGCCGATGTGCGGGGTCACGTGCTCGGCGAGGAACCCGCGGACCGAATCACGTACGGCCAGCTCATCATCCGAGTATCCGAGATCGAGGTTGAGTGGGTCGAGGGCGGAGAACGGGGCGGTACTCATCGGGTGGCTCCTTGAGGGGTCTGCGGGGTGACGAACTCGCCGGAAGCCACCTCGGCTGCGGCGGATTCGGTGGCCTTGTAGTGGAGTTTCTTGCCGGTGGCCGACACGGGGAGCGTGTCGATGAACCGGTAGGCGCGAGGGCGCTTGAACGGGGAGAGCATCGGATGCGTGCGGCAGTAGTCGTCCAGGATCTCGGCGGTGGGCGCGGCGCCCTCGGAGGGGAGAATGTAGGCGACGACGAGTTGTCCCCACTGCTCGTCGGGAACGCCGACGACGAGCGAGTCGGCGACGTCGGGATGGCCGTTGAGCGCTTCTTCCACCTGGACGGGGTGGACGTTCTCGCCGCCGGAGATGAGCATGTCGTCCTTGCGGCCGACGATGGTCACGAACTCGTCGGCATCCCAGGTGGCGAGATCGCCGATGTGCAGCCAACTCCCGTGGTACTTCGCCGCTTCCTGGTTCGGCGAGTCGTGGTACGCGGCAGCGCACTTCGGAGATCGGATGATCACCTCGCCGACCTCGGTTCCGTCGCGTGCGACGGTGTCGTGCGCTTCGGCGAGGCGCCCGTCGTCGCGCACTCGGACGACACGCACATCGTCGTCGATGCAGGCCCGTCCGGCGGTCCCCGCGTGGTCGGGGAGATCGTCCGGCCGCAGGAAGGTGTTCCAGAATCCCTCGGTTGAGCCGTACCCGTTGAAGATCCTCGGGGTGAGGACGTCCTGATAGTGCAGAGTGGCCTCGCGCTCGAGCGGCGCGCCCATGGTGACGATGCCCTTGAGGCTGGACAGGTCCCGCGGTGACTCCTGTTGTGCTGCAGCGAGCATCGCGAGGTTGGTCGGCGCGCCGATCAAGAAGGTCAACCGGTACCTCTCGACCCAATCCAGGGTGGTGCCGGCGTCGAAGGCGCGCATGGGGACCACGGAGGAACCGAGGTAGAAGGCCGGATTGGGGCCGGCGCAGTAGAGTCCGCCGCGGTGAAACCAGGGGGTCATGTTGAGCGTGCGATCCTCCGGGCTCAACGGGAAGTGCATGATGACGTCGTGCGCCGAGAAGATCTCGATCGCGGAGTTCATCGGAACGGCCTTGGGCATCCCGGTGGTTCCCGAGGTGTAGAGGCGGGTGGTCTCGTCGAAGATGCCGCGCCTCGGATCGGGGACGAGTTCTGTGGAATCGAGCTCGGCGAACCGGATCGACACCGGACCGCTCACGAGCTCGCCCGTGCCGACTCCGATGAGGACGGACGGTGTGTGGTCGGCTCGCGCGATCGCCTCGGTCACCATCGGCGCGAGATCGGTCTCATAGACGAACACAGACGGTCGGCTGATGTCCAGGATGGCGGCCGTCTCGCCCGCCGCCAGCCGAAAGTTCATCGGAGAACCCACGGCGCCCGCCGCCTGCGTGGCGAGATAGAGCTGGGCGAACTCAGGTCCGTTCAGCAGTTGGTAGGCCACCACGTCGCCGTCGGTGACGCCGCGTTCACGCAGTCCGGCGGCGATCCCGTCGACCCGGCGACCCAGGTCGGCGTAGGTCCATTCGGTGTCGGTGACGGGGTCGATCATCGCGATCGCGTCGGCGTATCGCGTGACATTTCGGCGGAAACCGTTGAGGTAGGTGAATTCCTGCTCGAAGAAGGCGCGATACTGGTGGGCGTCGTAGGTGTAGGTCATCGCCGATCACCCGGCCATGGTGAGGCCGCCGCTGACGCTCATCACCTGACCGGTGATGAAGGACGCCGCGGGGGAGGCGAAGAACAGGACGGGGGCCGCGACCTCATCGGGCCGGGCGAGTCGTCGAAACGGGATCGCCTTGACGAGAGCTTCTTTCAGCTTCTCCGGCTGGGCCTGGAACAGCGGGGTGTCGGTCGGCCCGGGACACACCGCGTTCACCGTGATCTGGTGTCGGGCCATCTCACGCGCCAACGACTTCGACAGGGCGATCACGCCGCCCTTGGCGCCGGCGTAGATGCTCTCCCCGGCACTGCCCACCCGGCCTGCGTCGGAGGCGAGATTGATGACGCGCCCACCCGTCCACCCGTCGCTCGCCGATGCGTCGACCATGCCGGGCAGAAATGCGCTGGCCATGTGGACCGGTCCGAGATAGTTGATCGCGACGACCTTCTCGGCGAATTCGGTGGTGGCGTTGAGGAATTGATCGGTGCGATCCCATCCGGCCGCATTGACGAGGATGTCGGGGACGCCGACCTCGGCGGTGACCGCGTCGCGCAGCGCGTCGACGGCTGTCCGATCCGCCACGTCGACGGCCATCGGGATGATCGCCGGGCTGGTCTCGGCGGTCCGCTTGGCCGCATCCAGATCGAGGTCGGCGGCGACGACCGTGGTGCCCTGTGCGGCGAAGGCCTCGGCGATGGCGCGGCCGATCCCGGAGCCGGCGCCCGTGACGACGGCGATGCTGGTGTTGTCCATGATGTTCGGAGTCCTGTCTGAGGTGATCACGTGCAGTGGGTCAGATTGCGGCGAACTTGTTGAACTCGGGCATGCGCTTGTCGGCGAATGCCTGTGCGCCCTCGGCACCCTCGTCCGTGTGGTGGGTGAACAGATCCAGACCACTCATCGCCAGATTCGACAGGCCGGCCTGGTGATCGGTGTCGGCGTTGAAGCTCTGTTTGAGGAATCGGATCGCGGTGGGCGATTTCTCGGCGATCTCGCCCGCCACCTTCTTGGCCTCGTCGAGAAGGTCGGCGGCCGGGACGACCCAGTTCACCAAACCCCATTGTTGCGCTGTCTCGGCGTCGTACTGGCGGCACAGGTACCAGATCTCGCGTGCGCGCTTCTCGCCGACGACCCGCGCCAGGAAGGCCGAACCGAACCCGGCGTCGAAAGACCCGACCTTGGGCCCGGACTGTCCGAAGCGTGCAGTGTCGGCGGCGATGGTGAGGTCGCAGAGCACGTGCAGGACGTGGCCACCGCCGATGGCGAGTCCGTTGACCGCAGCGATGACCGGTTTAGGGATGTCGCGGATGGTCTTGTGCAGGTTGCCGATCTCGAACATGCCGCTCTCCGACGGCCCGTAGTCGCCGGTCTCGGCACGCTGCTTCACGTCGCCGCCGGTGCAGAACGCCTTCTCGCCGGCTCCGGTCAGGATGACGGCCTGGACGTCGCGATCGGCCCACGCCCGGCGGAACGCGTTGATCATCTCCTCGACGGTCTTCGCGCGAAAAGCGTTGTACCGCTGCGGCCGGTTCATCGTGATGATCGCGGCGGGCCCCTCGACGGTGTACTCGATGTCCTCGTAGTCCATGGTGTCGACTCCTTCGATCGGTGCGGTATGTGACTGACTGCTCATGATGAATGAACGTACATTCACCACTCGCGCGCGTCAAGGGCTGCGGAGTTCGGACGACAAGTCGCCGACTGTGTCCAGAACTTCACCGAGCGTGCCCACCGCGGGCACACTCGGCGAAAAACTGGACACAGTCGGCGCATGCGCGATCCTCCCAATCCGCCCACCACGCCGGCCACCTGATGGAAGAATCTGCAATCGGGTTCGGGGCCTGGATCAGGAGACGCCCATGATCGCACCGCCCGCCACCGGAATCCGACGCCGCGGCATCGTGGCCGCCGCCCTCGGATGCGCCGCAGCGCTGACCATCGCAGGCTGTTCGTCGGACAGTTCGTCCACAGCCTCGTCGTCGAGCGCGTCCGCGGTCCCGTCGTCGGGCGCGGCCGGCCCGACGTCGCAGGGCGCCGACGTCATCACGCCGGTGAATGCGACGGCTGTCGACGATCCGATCCCGGTCATCGGTTCTGACGGCGACACCCACCTCGCCTATGAACTCTTGCTGACCAACGTGACCCCGGATCCGGTCGCCATCCGGTCCCTCGAGGTCAGCGCGGGCGGGCAGTCCCTGCTCACGCTGCAAGGTCCCACGCTGACCGCGCTCACGCGCCGGGGCAGTGGGGCACCGGGACTCGATCTCGCGGGGGGTGAGTACGCCCGTCTCACGCTGGACGTGGTGGTGCCCGAGGGAGCATCGACACCGACCTCGTTGTCGAACACGCTGACCGTCGCACCCTCGAAGCCGCAGCCGCCGCTGATCCCGGCGGTGATCGCCGAGCCCATCACGGTGACGGTGTCCCAACAGAAGGCGCTTCTCGTGGACACTCCGCTGTACGGCGATGGGTGGTTGAACGGCGACGGATGCTGCGGCACCAGCGCGCACCGTATGGCCGCCAACCCGATCAACGGAAGATTCTGGCTCGCCGAGAGATTCGCCATCGACTGGGTCCGGCTCGACTCCGCGGGCAAGTTGTACGTGGGCGATCCCGCATCGTTGTCGTCCTATGCCTACTACGGCGACGACATCCACTCTGTCGCCGACAGCACGGTCGTCGGGGTTGTCGACGGACTCCCTGATCAGGTACCCGGCACGAGCCCGACCGGCCTGCAGCTCGATCAGTACGGCGGCAACCACGTGGTGGCGAAGGTCGCCGACGGTGTCTTCGTGTTCTATGCGCACCTCAAGCCCGGGAGCGTGCGCGTCAAGGTCGGGGACAAGCTCAGCCCGGGGCAGGTCGTCGGACTCCTCGGCAACAGCGGCAACTCCGACGCGCCGCATCTGCACTTCCATGCGATGGACGGGCCGGACCCGTTGCGGGCGTCCGGGATTCCCTACGAGTTCAAGCAGTTCACGGTGGCTCATCGCCTACGGTCCGAGGATCAACTCGATCAGCTGATCACCACCGGTGGGCCGGTGCCGTATGCGGCCGAACCCGTCGACAAGAAGGTCACCGACGCCATGCCGATGGATCTCGACGTCGTGAACTTCCCGTCCAACTGATCGGGATCAGTCGAGCCCCTGCTGCGCCGTCCGATCTCCTCGCCGTGATGCCGCTCGCTGGACGAGGAAGATCGTCGTGCCGAGCACGCCGACGGCGAGTCCGACAAGGCAGACCTGCACAGCCCGATCTCCGCCCCACCCGGTCACCCACACCACCACCGTGGCCACGAGCCACGCGACCATGCCCGCGATGATCACGGGTTCGGGGGCTCGGAGGGCGCGCGGGAGTTCGGGGATGTCGGATGCGTCGGGCATGGCATCAGAGTAACTTTCGACTGTGCCCACCGACCCGTCGAGCGAGCCCACGAAATCGTCGATCGAGCCCACGGAGTCATCGACGGCGCCCACCTCCTCATCGAACGCGGCGTCACCACCCGCAGACCCACCGCCGACGGCAACCGGAACAGCGCCGACGGCACCCGCCGGGACGCTTGATCGATTCTTCAAGATCAGTCAGCGTGGGTCGACGCTCAGTCGTGAGATCCGTGGCGGCCTCGTCACCTTCTTCACGATGGCCTACATCGTGGTGCTGAACCCGATCATCATCGGCGGTATCCCCGGCGGCGAGAAGAACGCCGACGTCCTCGGCAACGTGCTCCCGCTCGCGCAGGTCGCGGCGGTCACCGCACTCGTCGCCGGCGTCATGTCGATCATCTTCGGACTCGTGGCCAACTACCCGTTCGCGATCGCCACCGGACTCGGGATCAACAGTCTCCTCGCGGTGTCGATCGCACCGGAGGTCACCTGGCCGGAGGCGATGGGTCTCGTCGTGATCGACGGCATCATCATCGTGTTGCTCGCGGTGACCGGCTTCCGCACCGCAGTCTTCAACGCGGTCCCGGCCGAACTGAAGGCGGCCATCGCGGCCGGTATCGGTGCGTTCATCGCGTTCATCGGGTTCGTCGACGCGGGCTTCGTCCGCCGGATCCCGGATGCCGCGGGAACCACGGTGCCGGTGCAGCTCGGCAGCGACAACTCGATCACCACTGTCCCGACGCTCATCTTCTGCCTCGGGGTGCTGCTGATGGGGGTGCTGGTGGTGCGCAAGGTGCCCGGCGGTCTGCTGATCGGCATCGTGATCACCTCGGTCGTCGCGATCATCCTCGAGGCAACCCTCGACCTCGGCTCGAGTGTCGACGACCCGAAGGGCTGGGGTCTGTCGGTGCCGGATCTGCCCAGCGGTGTGGGCGGGATGCCGAACCTGAGCCTCGTCGGCGATGTCGACCTCTTCGGCGCGTTCACCCGGATCGGTGTCCTGGCCGCGTCTGTCTTCGTCTTCGCGCTGGTGCTGTCGAACTTCTTCGACGCGATGGGAACGATGACCGGCTTGGGCAAGGAGGCCGGCCTGGCCGACGAGAAGGGAAACCTGCCCGGCATCGGCCGCGCACTCGTCGTCGAGGGTTCGGGCGCGATCGCCGGCGGTGTCGCGTCGTCCTCGTCGAACACGGTCTTCGTGGAATCGGCGTCGGGCATCGCGGAGGGTGCGCGAACCGGTCTCGCGAACATCGTGACCGGAGTGTTGTTCCTGGTCGCGATGTTCCTGACCCCGCTGTACGAGGTCATTCCCCTGGAGGCGGTCGCCCCGGCACTCGTCGTCGTCGGCGCACTGATGATCGGTCAGGTGGCATCGATCGACTTCACCAAGTTCGCCTACGCACTGCCTACTTTCCTGACCATCGTCACCATGCCGTTCACGTACTCGATCGCCAACGGCATCGGCGTCGGATTCATCAGTTGGGTGGTCATGGCGACGGCGTCCGGGAAGGCGCGCACGGTGCATCCGCTGCTCTGGATCGTCGCCGCGGTGTTCGTCGCCTACTTCGCACGGGGACCGATCTCCGACCTCATCGGCTGAGCGGGCGTCGATCAAAGAGACCAATCTGCAACGTCCGTTGTGGGCAAATGCCGCTATCGCATGGCACCGACGCGGAAGTGAATTACGCTTAGCATCGGAAAACACGTGGTCTCAGAAACAGATCGCACGAACAGGACACCTGCGACATGACACTCACACACCCCGACCTCCAGGATCTCGACATGTCGGACCGGACGCTCTCCGGCGAGTTGTCCCTGGCCATCGTGCGATTGGCGAGACGGCTCCGCGGGAGACGGGTGAGCAAGGTCGTGTCGCTGACGCAGTTGTCGGCGATGTCGACACTGCATCACGAGGGCCCGATGACCCCCGGCGCACTGGCCACCGCCGAACGGGTCCAACCGCCGTCGATGACGCGGGTCATCGCCTCGCTGTCGGATATGGGCATGGTCCGTCGAGAGCCGCATCCGACCGACGGCCGTCAGGCGATCGTGACGCTGGCCGACCGCGGCAGCGACGTGATCAACGCTGAACTCGACGCGCGCGAGGAATGGCTGAGCGCACGCCTCGACGAACTGACGCCGTCCGAACGCGAGACGCTCGCGGCGGTGGTGCCGATCATCTCCAAGATCATCAACGGTGGCGACGACGGCCACTGAGGGGTTGGCACCAGGCCACCGTCCCCGATGCTGGATTCGCTGAACCTCCGGAACCGCTAGCCGCGGTTCACTAAACCTGGGATCGGCTCGTCTCCGAGGCACTCTGGCCCCAGAAGAACTCTCGTCCCCGGAAGAACTCGCGCCTCAGAAGAACGTGCCGGCGAACGGGGCGGGTGTCGTGGCGAATGCGCGGTCGAGGCACTCGAGCGTCTCGGGGGTGTCCGTCCACAGCCGGTCGGCGGCCGCGAAGGTGCGCGCGGTCATGCCGCCGAGGAACAGCGAGCCGAGGACCGAGATGTCGAGCCGGACCGTCGGCGTGGCCTCGCTCGGCACCACGATGGCGCCGCCGTTGCGGATCGACAGGTCGTAGACGCCCCCACGACCACGGAACTCGTCGGTCACCTCGATGACGACATCCAGGTCGGCGGAGTAGCTGCGCGATGTCAGCGCGCGCGGGACGTCGAGGATGCGCAACCACATCTTGTCGTCGATGCCGGTCACCGACACCGCGCGATGGTTCGTCAGCTTCGCCCGCAGCGGATCGTCGACCGGGATGGACGCGGTGAGCGTGGGCAGCAGATCGAGACCGACGAGAACGCGCCACAGATCGGTGTGCGCGTCGTCGGTGACGGCGAAGACCTCGGCGACGTCGGCGCGGGTGGGTTCGACGGACGTGTTGATCCGGTAACTCGCGTAGCCGTCGGGATGCAGAAGATAGTGCAGCCCGCTGCTCTGCGCCGGGCGTTGCGATTCGCGGTCGGCCAGGATCGGGTCCCACCAGGACCGAGATCG
Organism: Gordonia sp. OPL2; assembly: GCF_003797825.1. Taxonomy (GTDB): domain Bacteria; phylum Actinomycetota; class Actinomycetes; order Mycobacteriales; family Mycobacteriaceae; genus Gordonia. The sequence continues at coordinate 62,441 of NZ_RKME01000020.1, read as the reverse complement.
GCCGAGCGCGCCCGGGGTGGTCGCCGCCCATCGGGCGTGCAACTCGGGGATCCGGGCCGCGATGTCATCGGCGGTGGCGTAGTTGACCGGCGACGACTTGCGGTCGGCCCGTCGGCGGACCTTCGCCGAGCCGAGGTCGACGGTGATCTCGGTGGAGAAGCACGCGGGGCCGAAACCGAACCGCTCGTAGATGGTCGCCTCGCTCGCGGTGAGGATGGCGAACACCTGCTCCTCGGATTCCCACTGATCGAACAGCTGCGTGATCATCGTCCGCAGAATGCCGCGGCGACGATGTGTACCGGCCACCGACACCCACGACAGTCCGGCTGCGGGGTGCTGCGTCCCGCCGGGCACGGTCATCGTCATGCGGTAGAACATCGACACCCCGACGAGCGGCCGACCGACCAGACCATCGGGATCGCGGACGAGGACGACGTCGGCGTTGTCGACCTTCCCGCGCATGTCCGCCTGCTCGGCCGCCGACAGCGGATTGGTGAACAAGAAAGCTCGGGCGTCGGTCGCGAAGATCTCGTCCCAGTCGTCGTCGGTGGCACGAGCCACGGTGAGTTCGGACGATGCGGCCTGCGGAATACTCACCCGTCAACCGTTTCACAACGCGTTCGACGGCCATCGCCCAACCCCGCCGAAAGCGCCAATGGCCTGCCCGAAGGGGGCTCGAGGAGGCTTGGCAGACTGTCGAGGTGGACAGCATCCGAGTCGACGTCGTCGACATCGACGACCCCGCCGATCCTCGAGTCGACGATTTCCGCGATCTCAACTCGGTCGACCGCCGACCCGATCTGCCCGCCCTCCCCGGCGGGCGTGTGGGCAAAGGACTGGTGATCGCCGAGGGCGTTCTGGTCGCGCAACGCATGATCGCGTCGCGCTTCACGCCGCACGCGTTTCTCGGCGTCGACAAGCGGCTGACCGAATTGGCCGGCGACCTCATGGATCCGTCGCTCGAAGGTGTGCCGTTCTACCGTGCGAGTGCCGAGGTCATGGCCGAGGTCGTGGGTTTCCACCTGAACCGTGGCGTGCTGGGTGCGGCTCGCCGAGCACCGGCCCTGCCGGTCGACGAGGTGATCACGACGGCACGGACCGTCGCGATTCTCGAAGGTGTCAACGACCACGAGAACATCGGCAGCATCTTCCGCAACGCCGCAGGCCTGGGGGTGGATGCCGTCCTGTTCGGCGCGGGCTGCGCCGACCCGCTGTACCGACGGTGCGTTCGCGTCTCGATGGGACATGCGCTGCTCGTACCGTTCGCGCGGTTCGACGACTGGCCGCGGGATCTGAGTGCGGTGCGCGACGCGGGATTCCGGCTCGTGTCACTCACCCCGGGAGAGGGTTCGGTCCCGCTCGCCTCGGCGGTCGACGCCGATCGGATCGCATTCCTGGTGGGCGCGGAGGGGCCAGGTCTGTCCGAGACGGCCATGCGCGTCAGCGATGTCCGGGCCCGTATCCCGATGAGTCGCGGCACCGATTCGCTCAACGTGGCGACGGCCGCGGCAATCGCGTTCTACGAACGAGCCCGATCCGGCACCATGGACGCATGACCTCACCCGGCCGGGAGCGTCTCCGGCGTCTGTCCGCTGCTGCGCTCGCGTCGTCGGCGGCCGATGACGATCGTGTCGTCGAGCCGACGCCCTGGGGTCTGGGGATCATCGTGACCGTCGCCTGCGCACTCTTCGCGACGTTCCTGCTCGTCGGCGTCTACGAACTGATCGGCGGGCTCGTGCCCTGGCTGGGGGTGGCCGCCGTCGTCGTCGTGACCGTCGGCCTGGGATGGACCCTGTGGGATCTGCGCGATCGACCCGTCTGGCGGTGGATCGTCTGGGGCAGCCTCATCGGACTGCTGGCCGGATCGGGTTCGGCCGTGGCGCTTCTCGCGCTCGGACGCTGAGCTGCGCATCTCTCGCGAGTCGAACCCTGAGGAGCGAGGCGCCAGCCGAGTGTCACGGACATTCGGTCCCTGAGGAACGAGGCGCCAGCCGAGTGTCACGAAGGGCGCCTTCGTGACACACCGCCGCCGGCGCCCTGGAGTTCCCCGGGGATCATGTGTGGACCGTCAGCCGAAGCCGAAGTACCGCGCCAACTTCCCGCGTCGCCGCGTCGGCGGTTGGGCGTCCCCGGCCGGTTCGGGTTCCGGAGCGACCGTCGCGACTCCGCTGCGATTCTGGTATCGCTCCCAGTCCGCAGCCGACGGGACATAGTCGGAGGGGTGAATGGCGAACGCGGTGACGGGAATCCGGTTCGGATCGAGATCGGTCTCGACGAACGGTGGGGTGAACCGGAATCCGAGCCACTCCCGGTTCGACTGCTCGGCGAGTTGTTGCGGATGGAACGGCAGGGCGAGAGGTTCGGGTCCGACGCCCGGGGCGTACTGCAGCGGGAAATCGCCTGCCCAGAATGGCCTTTCGAACGGATAGGGGAGGCCGGTGTCCTCGACGATGGTGATCGGGTCGGCGGCGAACGATCGGCGCAACTCGCCGTTCTCCCATCGGGCGAACGCACCCACCGAGCGATCCGGGTCGGTGACCAGCAGCGTGGCCGACGCGCTCTGCCGGATGGACGCGATCGTCCGGGTGAGGGTGGAGGGCTCGGTCGTGGCGAACAGCGAGCAGGAGATCACGGCGAGACGGCCGTACCAACCGGCGTAGACGTGGGCGTCCTGGGCGGATGCCGCAGCGGCCAGGCTCGTGTCGGCGACCGGGACAAGGACCCGGTCACCGTAGATGGCCTCCGCCAACTTCTGCGATGCGACAACGTCATTCGCCGCACATCCGCGGAGGAGTGCGACGGGATCGTCGCTGTCGATGAACCAGAGGGTGACTGCGCGTGCCGACACGTCGATAGAGGTTAGCTGTTGCCGTTGCTGCGGACGCCGAGGAGTACGTCTTCCCACGCCGGGACGGCAGGCTTGCGGGAGCGACGTCGCGGCGTGGCGGGTGTCGGGTCCGAACCGTCGGCGGACTCGCCGGAGGCGGTCGTCGCAGCGGGCGCGCTGTCATCGTCGGTCTCGGACGCGGCGTCCTCGTCCCGGGGGTCGGCGGTCACCTCGGGTGCGGGTTCGCTCCAGCGGTCGGTGTCGTCGGCGGACCCGAAGTCCAGTGCGACGGTTCCGTGTTCGTCGTGAGTCGGCGGGATCGCGCCCGACCGGGTGCGCTGCGCGTCGATGAGGCGATCGGCATCGAAGGTGACCTCGTCGTGGCCGTCGGCCGAGCGACCGGACACCGGAGCGGGCTCCGTGCTGGGAGCGAGGTCGGGGGTGGCCACCGGGGTGAGTCGACGACGTGGGGTGATCGTCTCGGGGTGGGTCAACTCGTCGGCGAGATCGTCGAGCGGATCTGCGGTGCCGCCGTGGGCGCCCGGCTGGAACCGCCAGTGCGCGTGGTTGTCGGTGCGTCCCACATGCCAGCCGACCTGCACGACCCAGTGGCCGTCGTCGCCCTTCCACGCGTCCCATTCGACGTCCTGCTGGCTGTGGCCGAGCGCGGTGAAGGCCTCGGTGACGACCTCGCCCAGAGTGGAGACCGACGGCCCGTCCTCGCGGATCGGATGGGACAGCGATGCCAGTTCGGTCGCGCGGGAGCGTTCGAGCAGGACGGGGTGAGCGAAACGCTCGATCTTGTCGACCGGGACGCCGGCGAGTGCGGCGACCTCGGTCACGGTGGCGCCCGCACGGATGCGGGCCTGGATTTCGCGTGGCCGGAGTGAGCTTTCCATTTCGATCTCGATCTGCCCCAATCGTGAGATGTCACCGCGGGCCGCGGCGCGGAGACGCTCATCGGCTGCGATCCGGAACTTCTCACCCGACTCGGAGTCCTGGCAGATGACATGATTGCCATCGGTCTCTACGCCGACGACGCGAAGCTCACGCATCTGCTCCTCCTCCAGTCACCACGAGTGCGGGCATTGCGGTCAGGGTAATCCAGCCCGGACTGCTCCGAGCGCGGGACACGCGGCAAAACCGCAGATCAGCAAGGTTGTTGCCGATGTGACCCATGGGGCCCAGGCTACAGGTGTGTCACCTGATGGTCACTGACGCGGCGCCTGCGCTTCTCTTCCGGCCCGAGGAAGGAGCGCGATCGTCCACTCCGGTCCCTGAGGAACGAGCGCGCTCCCGGTCCGGTTCCTGAGGATCGAGCGCGGGCTCCCGGTCCCTGAGGAACGAGCGCGGTCTTTCAGTCCGGTCCCTGAGGAACGAGCGCGGTCTTTCAGTCCGGTCCCTGAGGAACGAGGCGCCAGCCGAGTGTCTCGAAGGGCGGCCCTTCGAGACACTTCGCTAACGCGTCGTTCCTCAGGGATCGTGGGAAGGTCCGCTATCGCTTCGTTCCTCAGGGATCGTTGTGCAGTTGGGGTGCGCCGTCCCTCAGAGCTTGTCGACGACGAAGTCGATGCACTCGGTCAGCTTGCTCACGTCGTCGGGGTCGATCGCCGGAAACATACCGACGCGCAGCTGGTTGCGGCCGAGTTTGCGGTACGGCTCGGTGTCGACGACGCCGTTCGCGCGCAGCGCCTTGGCGACGGCAGCGGCATCGACGTCGTCGTCGAAGTCGATGGTGCCGACGACCTGGCTGCGCTGCGTGGGATCGGTGACGAAGGGCGTGGCGAACTCGCTGGCTTCCGCCCACTGATACAGCCGTGAGCTGCTGTCGGCGGTCCGGGAGACACACCAGTCGAGCCCGCCCTGGCCGAGCATCCACTGGATCTGATTGTCGAGCAACAGCAGCGATGCGACCGCGGGGGTGTTGTAGGTCTGGTTCTTGCTGCTGTTGTCGACCGCGGTCGGCAGCGACAGGAACTCCGGGCACCAGCGGTCGGTCTCGGCGATCTGGGAGATGCGTTCGATGGCGCGCGGGCTCATCAGGGCGATCCAGATCCCGCCGTCGGAGGCGAAGCATTTCTGCGGCGCGAAGTAGTAGACGTCGGAATCGCCCACCTCGACCGGCAGTCCGCCGGCGCCCGAGGTTGCGTCGATCGCGACCAGCGCGTCGTCGGAACCGGCGGGCCGGGTGACCGGCACGGAGACGCCGGTCGACGTCTCGTTCTGCGCCCAGCCGATGAGGTCGATGCCACCGAAGTCGTCGGCGGTCAACGCGGCCGGGTCCGGAGCCGTGCCGGGGTCGGTCGAGATCACCGACGGTGAGTCCAGGAACGGGGCCTTCTTGGCGACGGTCGCGAACTTCGACGAGAACTCGCCGTAGGTCAGGTGCAGCGAGCGCTGCTTGATCAGGCCGAAGGCCGCGGCGTCCCAGAATGCGGTGGTGCCGCCGTTGGAGAGGACGACCTCGTAACCCTCGGGGAGCGCGAACAGTTCGGCGAGTCCGGCGCGGATGGAACCGACGACGTTCTTGACTGGAGCCTGACGGTGGCTGGTGCCGAACACCGATGCGCCGGTGTCGACAAGGGACTGCAACTGTTCGGGGCGCACCTTGGACGGACCGCAACCGAAGCGGCCGTCCGACGGCAGGAGGTCGGCGGGGATCGTGATCGGTGCGGTGGCGGTGTCACTCATACCGGTGATTCTAGGGATGTGGCCGCGACCACCCTGGTCGTGGTCCCCCTGATCAGATGACGGAGAACGTAACGCTCACCGTTACGTTCTCCGTCATCTGCGTATCGGGGGCCGCGGTCGCCACCGTTGACCTTCGTTGAACACGCGTTTAGTCTACTGAACATGCGTACAACGCATGCCGACGACCGGACGACCCGGGCCCGCCTACGAGATGCCGCGATCGAGGTGTTCGCCCGCGACGGGTTCTCGGCGACGGTGCGCACCATCGCCGACGCTGCCGCGGTGAGTCCGGGGCTGGTCATCCACCACTTCGGCAGCAAGGAGAAGCTGCGCGCCGAATGTGACGACCACGTGTTGCGTCGGACTCGCGAGGTCAACGAGGCCAGTCTCGACGCCGGCGCGGGCCCGCAGGCGTTCGGCGGAATCCTCACCAAGCTCGACACGATCGACGAGGACGGGCCACGGATCGTCTATCTGATCCGCAGCCTGCAGGCGGGCGGTGACATGGCCCGGCAGCTGCTCGATCATCTCGCCGACGACGCCGAGGCCACATTCCGTCACGGCGTCGAGGCGGGCACCGTGCGTCCGTCCCGGGATGAGCGGGCGCGGGCGCGCTACATGGTCGCCCAATCCATGGGCGCGCTGCTCGTCGACGTCGTCATGCATCCCCCCGCTGACTGGTCGGACGCGGGCGCGATCCTGCGGTCCTACGTCGACCGCGTGCTGGTTCCCGCCACCGAGGTCGCCGTTCACGGCGTGATGGCCGACGACACGCTGCTCGACACGGTGCTCGCCTACCGAGAGGAACACGATGAGCCCACGAACTAATGCAGTGATCGATGTCGTCGGACTGCGAAAGCGCTTCGGCTCCTTCGTCGCTCTCGACGGACTGGATCTGTGTGTGGCACCGGGGGAGGTGGCCGGATTCCTCGGGCCGAACGGAGCGGGGAAGTCGACGACGATCCGTGTCCTGCTGGGCCTGTACCGACATGACGGCGGAGACGCGCGTGTGTTCGGTGCCGACCCGTTGTCGGATGCCGTGGCCATCCACCGGCGGCTCGCCTACGTGCCGGGCGATGTGAACCTGTGGCCCCAGCTGACCGGCGGTGAGTGCATCGACCTGTTGCTGTCGCTGCGCGGGGTCCGTGTCGAGTCCCGTTCCCGCAAGGCCGAACTCATCGATCGATTCGAACTCGATCCGACCAAGAAGGCGGCCACGTACTCGAAGGGGAATCGGCAGAAGGTCGCCCTGATCGCGGCGCTGTGCGCCGACTCGGAATTGCTCATCCTGGATGAGCCGACATCCGGGCTCGATCCGCTGATGACCCGACAGTTCATGGACTGTGTGCGCGAGCGGGCCGCAGCGGGGTCCGCGGTGCTGATGTCGAGCCACATCTTGGCCGAGGTCGAGGAGCTCTGTGAGACGGTCACGATCATCCGTGCGGGTCGCACGGTCCAATCGGGCAGTCTCGCCGAACTGCGTCACCTGCGCCGGTCCCGGGTGAGGGCCACCGTGGCCGGTGATGTGGGCGACCTGTCGCTCGTCGAGGGCGTCCACGATCTCGATGTACATGAGGGAGTGGTCGACTTCACCGTCGACGACGCGGCGCTCGGCGCGGTGACCCGGGCACTCGCCGGCCTCGACGTGCGCGCGCTGTCGGTCGAGCCGCCGAGTCTCGAAGAGCTGTTCCTGCACGCCTATTCCGACGACCCAGCCGCTTCTGATGACCCCGCTGCCTCTGAAGCCCGGGTGTTCTCCCACGACAGGCCGATGCCATGACCGCCGTCGTGTCGGCGACGCCGTCGGCCGGGCCGAGGTCGAGTCCGTCGGCGCTGTTCACCCGGACCGGACTCCTCGTGCGCCTGGCCTGTCGCCGCGAGCGGCTTGTCGCGCTCATCGGCGTGATCGTGTTCGTGCTGATCAACTGCTCGACCGCGGCGTCCATCACGAGCATGTACCCGACGGCCGAACAGCGTGCCGGCGCGCGGGTGGGCCTCGGCGGCAACGCGGCATTCCTGTTCCTCCTGGGACCCCTCGACGACACCGATTCCGCTGCCGCCCTGACCGTCTGGCGTGCCGGGCTCTTCATGATCGCGGCGCTGGCGGTCTGTGTCGTACTGCTCGTGGTGCGGCAGACCCGCAAAGAGGAGGAACTCGGGCGTACCGAACTCGTCCGGTCAGGCGCGACCGGACCGTTGGCGCCGCTTGCGGCGGCGGCGATCGTCGCCACTGTGTTCAGTGTGTTGATCGCGCTGGGGATGTCGGTGATGCTGTTCCCACTCGGCGCCGGGATCGTCGACGTGGTGGCGGTCTTCGCGCAGTACGCGAGCACCGGGATGGCCGCTGCGGGAGTCGCACTCGTCGCGGCGCAGATCGCGAAGACCTCGCACATCGCGAATCTGACGGCGTCCTCGGTGGTGATCCTCGGCTATCTGCTTCGCGGTGCCGCCGACGCCTCCGGGGGCTGGGGATGGCTGCGGTGGATCTCGCCGATGGGATGGGCGGAATCGATCCAACCGTTCGCCGACAACGCCGTGTGGTGGGCGCTTCCCTCATTCGCGGTGTTCGTCGGCGGTGGGATTCTGGCGGGAGTCCTGGCGCGTGCCCGCGACATCGACGCGGGGCTCATCGCGCCGCGACCCGGACCCGCGGCCAGTTCGCGCCTGTCCTCACCCGAGGCAGTCGTGGTCCGACTGACCCTTCCGCTCCTGGGGTCCTGGGTGGGCGCGCTCGTGGTCTACGGTCTCGTCGTCGGCTTCATGCAGCCCTCGGTCGACGAACTCGCGACGGGCAATTCACAATTCGGTGCCGTCGTCCGACAGTCCGGGGTGGACGCCGATCTGAGCACCCTCTTCGGGATCACGATGATGGGGTTCTTCGCGGTGGCCGCTGGCGCGTGGGCGGTCAACGTCGCGACGCGAATGAGGGGCGAGGAGAATCGGTCCCGCACTGAACTGGTGCTCGCCACGCCGACCGCACGCGGTCGGTATCTGCTCGACCACGCGGCGTTGATCGGCGTCGGCGTGGTCGTGATCCTGCTGCTCGCCGCGGCGGCGTTGACGGTGGGCAACGGAGTCGCCGGGGGTCAGTGGTCGTCGGCGGGCGGTGATGCGTTCCGGTCGGCCTCGGCGCAGATCCCGGCCGCGCTCGTCATGTCGTCGATCATGGTGGCGCTGTACGCGATCCGGACCGCGCTGGTGCCGATCGGATGGTTGCTGGTGATCGCGGCCCTGTTCCTCGGACCGCTCTCGGGGATGTTCGACCTTCCCCAGTGGGCCCGGGATCTGTCCCCCTACACCCACACACCTGCGGTTCCAGTCGAACCGATGGCGTGGACCCCGGCGATCGTGATGCTGTGTCTCACAGCCGTGTTCACCGCGGTCGGGTGGGCGGCGTTCCGCGGCCGTGACATCGGCTGAGTTCGCAGTCCCCGATGCCGACTGAGGCCTCGGGGGCGTCCTCAGAGGCCAGGTTTGGTGAGTTCGCCCCAGCCGGGGACGTCTTCGGGGCGGCGTGGGGCGGGTCCGGTGTAGATGGCGGCGGGTCGGACGAGTTTGCCGAGTTGTTTTTGTTCGAGGATGTGGGCGCACCAGCCGGCGGTGCGTCCGCAGGTGAACATGGCGGGCATCATGTGGGTGGGGACCTCGGCGAAGTCGAGGATGACTGCGGCCCAGAACTCGACGTTGGTTTCGATGGCGCGGTCGGGTCGGCGTTCGCGGAGTTCGGTGAGGGCGGCTTGTTCGAGGGCGGCGGCGATTTCGTAGCGGGGGACGCCGAGTTCTTGTGCGGTGCGGCGCAGGACGCGGGCGCGGGGGTCTTCGGCGCGGTAGACGCGGTGGCCGAAGCCCATCAGTTTCTCTTTGCGGTCGAGGACGCCGCGGACCAGGCCGCGGGCGTCGCCGGTGCGTTCGACCTCTTCGATCATCGGGAGCACGCGGGCGGGGGCGCCGCCGTGCAGTGGTCCGGACATGGCACCGATCGCGCCGGAGAGTGCGGCGGCGACGTCGGCGCCGGTGGAGGAGATGACGCGGGCGGTGAAGGTGGAGGCGTTGAGGCCGTGTTCGGCGGCGCTGACCCAGTAGGCATCGATGGCGCGGATGTGTTTGGGGTCGGGGTCGCCTTTCCAGCGGGTCATGAAGCGTGCGGTGACGGTGTCACACTCGTCGATGATGTGTTGGGGGACGGCGGGTTGGTGGATGCCGCGGGCGGATTGGGCGACGTAGGACAGGGCCATCACCGAGGCGCGGGCGAGGTTGGCGCGGGCGGTGACGTCGTCGATGTCGAGTAGTGGCTGGTAGCCCCAGATGGGGGCGAGCATCGCGAGGGCGGCTTGGACGTCGACGCGGACGTCGCCGGTGTGGATGGGCAGCGGGAAGGGTTCGGCCGGGGGCAGGCCGTCGCCGAATCTGCCGTCGACGAGCAGCGCCCAGACGTCGGCGAAGGTGACGTGGTTCTCGACGAGGTCTTCGATGTCGACGCCGCGGTAGCGCAGGTTGCCACCGTCCTTGTCGGGTTCGGCGATGTCGGTGGTGAACGCGACGACACCTTCCAGGCCGGGTACGAAATCGTCAGGGACGTTGTTCGCCATGGTGACCACCCATCTCGACACTCCATTGTGGACATCGCTGACTCTAGGGCAGCCGACACTCCCGGGCATACCGGGGAGTAACTCCGCGTGTCAGGGGTAGCCTCACGAACGTGGCCGAGGAACCGATTGACCTGCCGAACATGCGGGTCGGATATGGCGGGGGCATCCCGCCGAACATCGGTGAGGGCGATCGTGCGGCCGGCGCCGACGGTATCCGGGAGAATCTCGATCCGAGCTGGTTGCGGGGCGACCCGCCCTGGGTCGACCTGTTCACGGTGTGGATGCGGGAGGCGATCGACGCGCGGATCCCGGAACCCAACGCGATGGTGCTGGGCACCGCCGACGCCCAGGGCAGGCCCTCGACGCGCACCGTCCTGTGCAAGGGCGCGGACGCCGCGGGGATCGTGTTCTTCACGGGCTTCGACTCCGACAAGGGTCTCGAACTGGCCGCCAACCCGTGGGCGTCGATCACTTTTCCGTGGATCGCGCTCGAACGGCAGGTCCACTTCCGCGGTCCGGTGACACACGTCAGCATGGAGGAGACCGAAGCCTACTGGTACATGCGTCCTCGCGGATCGCAGCTGTCGGCGTTCGCCTCCGATCAGTCGCGGCCCATCGAGAGCCGGATCGAACTCGAGGCGAGAGCGGCGTCGGTCGCCGACGACTTCGGCGGGTTCGCCGACGGCGCGGAGATCCCGGTGCCGTCGGACTGGGGCGGGTACCGGTTGGTGCCGACGACCGTGGAGTTCTGGCAGGGCCGCGCCAACCGCCTGCACAATCGCGTGCGGCTCACCAAGAACGACGACGGCTGGCAGGTCGAACGACTTCAGCCCTGACACCGATACGGTGCACCCGGGGACGCGCGAGGCATACCCGCCCGACTCGTAGACTCTTCTGGTGCAACGACTGCTCGCCGACACCACACCGCTGCGGAACGCGTACTTCCGTCGCCTCTGGACGGCGAACATCATCACCGTCATCGGCGCCCAGCTCACTGTGGTCGCCGTTCCCGCGCAGATCTATCAGATCACCGGCAGCTCGGCCTATGTCGGCCTGACCGGGATCTTCGGGTTGGTGCCGCTGATCGTGTTCGGTCTGTGGGGTGGTGCCCTCGCCGACGTCTTCGATCGTCGTCTGATCCTGATCATCACGACGTTCGGTCTGATCGGATGCAGTGCACTGTTCTGGCTGCAGTCCGCGTTCGATGTCGGGAATGTCTGGATTCTGTTGTGCGTGTTCGCCGTTCAACAAGCCTTCTTCGCGGTCAACCAGCCCACCCGGACAGCGGTGCTGCCGCGACTGCTCCCGCTCGCCGAACTACCCGCCGCGAACTCACTCAACATGACGGTCATGCAGGCCGGCGCGATCGCGGGGCCGCTGGCCGGAGGCGCTCTGATCCCGGTGCTCGGCTACTCGACGCTGTACCTGGTCGACACCGTCTGCCTGTTCGCCACGTTGTGGGCCGTGATCCGACTGCCGATCCTCAAGCCGCAACGTGCCGAGGGAGAGCCGCGGCCCGTCGCCGGATTGCGTTCCGTGCTGGATGGTTTCGTGTATCTCCGCGGCCACCGCGTGCTGATGGCCAGCTTCTTGGTCGACCTCATCGCGATGATCTTCGGCATGCCGCGCGCCCTGTTCCCCCAGATGGCGCACGAGAGCTTCGGCGGACCGGAGAGCGGCGGCGTCGCGTTCGCGCTGCTGTTCGCCGCCATCCCTCTCGGCTCGGTCGTCGGCGGGGTCTTCTCCGGCTGGGTGGGCCGCATCCGACGGCAGGGTCTGGCGGTGATCATCTGCATCCTGATCTGGGGTGTGGCGATCGTGGTCGCCGGCGTCGCACTGCTCTTCGCCCACGGCACGGCATTGCCCGTCCTGCCGATCGTGGTGGTCGCGCTCATGATCGGCGGCGCCGCCGACATGGCCTCGGCCGCATTCCGGCAGACCATGTTGCAGGCGGCGGCGACCGACGAGGTGCGCGGCCGACTGCAGGGGGTGTTCATCGTCGTGGTGGCGGGCGGCCCGCGGATCGCCGACGTCGCCCACGGTGCGGCCGCGGCGATGGTGGGCACGGCCGTAGCGACCGCGGGCGGCGGGATCGGGGTCATCGTCCTGACCGTCGTTGCCGCGCTGGCGATCCCGGCGTTCGTGCAGTACCGTGCAGGCCGACTGGCCTGACCCCGCGACCGCCTGATCAGCGAGATCGCGGATTCGGTGCCACTATGGGTGCCATGAGCGCGGTAGTCGACAACCCGGCGGGGACCTTCATGGTGCCGATCATCGACATCAGTCCGTACACCGGACAGGGCAGCCCGGCTGATCGGGCGGCCGTCGCGTCACAGATCGACGACGCGGCGAGCGCGGTGGGGTTCATCCAGATCGTCGGGCACCAGATCGCCTCTGCCGTCCTCGACGAGTTCACCGCCGTCCTCGACGATTTCTTCGCGCTTCCCCTCGACGAGAAGAAGGCCTACCGCACGCCGCCGGAGATCAACCGCGGGTACGCGCCGCCGAAGTCGGAATCGCTGTCGCTGAGTCTGGGCGTCGAGCCGGCCGATCGGATGAACGACTTCTTCGAGGCGTTCAATGTCGGTGTCGAGGCACAGGACTACCCGGAACTCGACCTCCCGGATGATCAGTACGCGGCCAACACCTGGCCGGCCGTCGATCATTTCGAGGCGGCCGTGTCGGCGTACTTCGCCGAGGCGTCGCGGGTCGCCCACACACTGACCAGGATCTTCGCCGACGCCCTCGATCTCCCCGCGGACTTCTTCGACGGCTACACCGACCATTCGCTCGACGTGCTCCGGATGAACAACTACGCATTGCCGCCGGGCGACATCGAGCTCGACGGTGAGCTGACCGGAATGGGGGAGCACACCGACTACGGCATCGTCACCGTGCTCTGGGCCGATCAGGTGCGCGGTCTGCAGGTGCTCGACCGCGAGGGCGATTGGCACGACGTGGAACCCGCCGACGGTGCACTGCTCATCAATCTCGGTGATCTGATGGCGCGCTGGACCAACGAACGCTGGATGTCGACACTGCACCGCGTCAAACCACCGGTGGTAGACGGCACCATCGAGCGGCGTCGCTCGGCCGCGTTCTTCCACGACGGCAACATCGATGCGACGATCTCGACGCTGCCGTCGTGCGTCGGTGCGGGCAGCCGCTACTCGCCGATCACCGTCGGCGAACACATCGGCGCGAAACTCGCGGGATCACGTGCCGGACAGTCCAATCCGTATGCACGCCGCGAGGCCCAGCGGGTACGCCAGGCCATGCGGCGGGGCCTCGGGCAACAGTAGCGCCGGTCAGTCCCCGGTGACGCGCCCCGGATAGGTGGCGCGGCGGGCGGCATGGACGGGGCAGTAGTGCATCGGGTTGTCGCGCTCGGCCTGTGGCGGCAGATTGCGCGCCGGTGTGTGCACCAGCGGGGCGTCGGCCGGGGTACGGCCCGATACGCGATCCCACGCGTCGCGCGGTCGTGGATGCCGCCGCAGACGCGGCGGCAACAGGCGGTGCATCACCAGGTTGACCGTCTGGCCGAGCAAGCGAAAGCGCCACTCGTCCTTCTCGGTCCACGGCAGGCTCAGCATCTCCCGGATCGGTTCGTCGTAGAAGCCGGTGGTGAGCCAGGTGAAGAAGCGCTGATTGGTCGGCGCCATGTACCGGAACCAGAGACGATCCGGGATCAGCCGGAGAAACGGCGGCGGTGGGAGTTGTCCGATGTCGAGGACTGTGCGGACTGCCGGATGGTCGCGGAGTTCGTTGCGGCACATGTGGTCCCAGTAGGCCAGGAAGTCCTCGTAGGTGTCCGGGACCGGGCGCATCGACACCCCGTACATCGCGTACCAGGCCTTGGACTCCTCGAAGAGCTGCCGTTTCTGGTCCTCGCTGAGCCACGGGCCGAACCGTTCGCACAACCGCACATTGCCGTACCAGAAGGTGGCGTGCGCCCAGTAGAAGACGTCGGGATCGAGGGCGTGATAGCGCGATCCGTCCTCCATGCGTCCCTTGATGTCGCGGTGGTAGTCCCGGACCTCGTGACCGGTGGTGGGGCCGTCGGCCGGCACCGGATCGAAGACCACCCCGCTGATCGGGTACAGCGAGCGCATCAGTCGCTGCCATCGCTCTCCGAAGAAGTCGGAGTGTTCCCACACGGCTGCGCCGAGTTTGGGGTGCATGTTCTGCATCGAGCCGGCCCACAGTCCCTGGAACATGCCTGTCCACGTGCCCCAGATCTGCCAGGTGAGCGAATCGGGGCCGAGGGGCGCGTAGTCCTCGGGTCGCCTGACCGTCGGTTCGGGTGTCGACGAGTCGGCGGGCGTCGTCAGTACCTCGGTCATGAGACGAAAGTCTAGGATCGTCTCAGATCGCTGTCAACGATGGCGGGGTCAGCTCGGTCGGAACCGGACGCGGTCGCCGGCGACGAGCTGCGCCGCCCGGTCGATGGCAGACGGGGTGAGCACGGCGACGACCGGATAGCCGCCCGTGACCGGGTGATCGGCGAGGAAGAGGACGGGGCGTCCGCTCGGCGGGATCTGGACGGCGCCGTGGGGCACTCCCTCCGACGCCAGTTCGGCGACGTCCTCACGGTGCACCAGGAGCGGATCGTCGGAATCGGCCGGACGGTCGATGCGCACACCGACCCGGTTGCTGTCGACACCGACTTCCCAGACGCCCCGGGTCAGGTCGGCCGGCGAGCGCACATGGTCGCGACGCGGACCGTCGGCGATCTCCAGGTCGACGACACCCGGCGACTCATGGGCCTGCGGAGCCGTCGAGGTCGCCGGCCACTCGAGTGCCGAAGTGCCGACCGGCAGTTCGGTGCCCGCGGTCAGCGGCGCCGGTCCCAGTCCGGACAGGCTGTCGGTGGCGCGGGACCCGAGTACTTTCGCGACATCGAGCCCGCCCCGGACGGCGAGATAGTTCCGGCAGCCCCGGACAGGCGTGCCGATGCTCAGTTCGGCTCCCGCCACCAGCGAGACAGCGGCATCGCCGCCGACCGGCACGTCGTCGACGCGGATTTCGGCGTGAGCGCCGGTGACCGCGACGAGGAGGTCGCCGCGCGCTCGAATGTGGAAGCGGCCCAACGTGGTCTCCACCACGGCCGCCGACTCGGGATTTCCGACGAGCCGATTCGCGAGGGTCAGTGATGAACGGTCCGCGCCACCGGCCGCGGGCACCCCGAGGTGTGCGTACCCGCCTCGCCCGAGATCCTGCGCCGTGGCGAACAGGCCGGGATCGACGACGAGGAGTGACTTCGTCATCAGGACGGACCGGTGTCGTCGGCGGGTACGAAGCGGACCGTTCGGCCCGGCTCGAGAAGTGCTGGGGGAGTGGAGTTCTCATCCCACATGGCAATCGTGGTGTGACCGATGAGCTGCCACCCGCCCGGGCTGTGACGCGGATAGACGGCGCTGTATCCGGCCGCGACGGCCACCGCGCCGGAGGGAACCGCCGTGCGCGACTCGTCGCGCCGCGGCAGACGTCCCCAGAGGTTGTCCGGATCCTCCTGTGCCACCAGGTAACCGAAGCCCGGTGCGAAACCCATGAACTGCACCCGCCAGCGGGTGTCGCGATGGAGCTCGACGACCTCGTCGACGCCTAGTCCGAGCGTTCGGGCGACATCGTCGAGATCCGGTCCGTCATAGGTGACGGGAATCAGGATCTCGTCGGGCCGCGCATCCGCCTGTGCCGCATCGTCTCGGACGTTGCGGAGTGCCCGATGCACACCCAGGACATCGATACCCGCTCCGCGGTCGGCCTGGACGAGCACCGTATGGGCACTGGGGATCACATCGGTCGCGCGCAACGCGTCCGACTCGATCGCGCGACGGATCGCCGTCGCCGCCCGGCCGACCGCGGCCGACGGCTCCGGGTCGTCGGCGAAATCGAGCACGACCGCGTCGGGGCCGGCGGGCAACTCTCGCATGTCCTCAACCTAGGTCATGTGCGCCGGTCCGGATGGCAGGATGACACCGGAGCGATGAGGAGGTGCGATGCGCGAGATCGTGGTCTGTGGGGAAGCGTTGGTCGACGTCGTGCAGGCGTCGTCGGTGCCCACGTATCCGGATCGTCTGCCGGCACTCCAGCCGGCGCTGGGCGGGGGGCCGTTCAACGTCGCGGTGACCCTGGGGCGACTCGGCAGCGCGGTGTCGCTGTGTTCGGCTGTCTCGACCGACACCTACGGCGACGCGATCATCGCCGCTTTGCAGGCCGGGGGAGTCGGCACCGGCCTCGTGCAGCGGCGACCCGAGCCCACCTCGCTCGCGCTGGCCACCATCGGTGACAACGGTGCGGCGCAGTATTCGTTCTACGTCGAGGGCACTGCGGATCGTCTCGTCCAGACCCCCGAGACCTTTCCGTCGACCGTGTCGGCGGTGTGTTTCGGGACCTTGTCCATGGTGCTCGAACCCGGTGCGTCGGTGTACGAATCGGTGTTGCGGCGCAGTCACGACGACGGGCGGCTCGTCGTCGTGGATCCGAACATCCGGCCGGCGGTCATCGACGATCCCGACGCCTACCGACGACGGTTCGCCTCGTGGATGGATGCGGTCGATGTGGTGAAGCTCTCCGACGAGGACGCCGCCTGGCTGGGAGCCGGACCGGACGGGTCCGGGGCGGCCACATGGCTGGCGTCGGGGGTCAGCGCCGTCATCACCACGGCGGGTGCCGACGGGATCACCGTCACGACCAGGGACGGGACGGTCACTGTGCCGGCGCCGAAAGCGCAGGTCGCAGACACCATCGGGGCCGGTGACTCGGTCGTGGGAGGGGTACTCCGACACCTCGACCGCATCGGCGCGTTGTCGTCGAAAGCGGTCGCCACCCTGAGTCTCGAGCAGTGGCGCTCGACTGCGGAATTCGCAGGTCAGGTCGCTGCGATCACGGTCTCACGCCCTGGCGCCGACCCTCCGTGGGCGAGCGAGCTGGCAAGCGACTAGGTTGATAAGCAACAGCATCCCTACCCGGATCTGCGTTGTACAACTCTCACCTGAGTAAAGGGGTTCGTGTGTCCGCTGAAACAGTCCCAGCTGACCAGGCGTCCGATACGGCATCAGCGACGTTCACCTACCCCGGTGGTCAGCTGGAGCTCCCGATCCTGAAGGCCACCGAAGGTAACGATTCCGTCGGTCTGGGCAAGTTCCTCGCCGAGACCGGACTGACCACGTTCGACAGTGGCTTCGTAAACACCGCGTCGACCAAGTCCGCCATCACCTACATCGACGGCGACGCCGGCATCCTCCGGTACCGCGGCATCCCGATCGATCAGCTGGCCGAGAAGTCGACCTTCATCGAGGTCAGCTATCTCCTCATCTACGGTGAGCTGCCGACGCCGAGCCAGCTCGAGGACTTCACCGACAAGATCCGCCGGCACACCCTGCTGCACGAGGACCTGAAGCGCTTCTTCGACGGCTTCCCGCGCAACGCGCACCCGATGCCCGTCCTGTCGAGCGCGGTCAACGCACTGTCGGCCTACTACCAGGACTCGCTCGACCCCAAGGACCCGGAGCAGGTCGAACTGTCGACGATCCGGTTGCTGGCGAAGCTGCCCACGATCGCCGCCTACGCCTACAAGAAGTCGGCCGGTCAGCCGTTCCTGTACCCGGACAACTCGCTGAGCCTGGTCGAGAACTTCCTGCGGATGACCTTCGGTTTCCCGGCCGAGCCCTACGAGGTCGATCCCGAGGTCGCCAAGGCCCTGGACATGCTCTTCATCCTGCATGCCGATCACGAGCAGAACTGCTCGACCTCGACGGTGCGCCTGGTCGGTTCGTCGCAGGCCAACCTGTTCACGTCGATCTCCGGCGGCATCAACGCGCTCTGGGGTCCGCTGCACGGCGGCGCCAACCAGGCCGTGCTCGAGATGCTCGAGGAGATCCGGCAGTCCGGTGGCGACACCCAGGCCTTCATGAACAAGGTCAAGAACAAAGAGGCCGGGGTGAAGCTCATGGGCTTCGGTCACCGCGTCTACAAGAACTACGACCCGCGCGCCGCGATCGTGAAGAAGACCGCGGACTCCATCCTGGAATCCCTTGGCGTCCAAGATGATCTGCTCGACATCGCGAAGGGTCTCGAAGAGGTCGCGCTGTCCGACGACTACTTCATCGAGCGCAAGCTCTACCCGAACGTGGACTTCTACACGGGCGTCATCTACCGTGCGATGGGCTTCCCGACGCGGATGTTCACCGTGCTGTTCGCCCTCGGCCGACTGCCCGGCTGGATCGCGCACTGGCGCGAGATGCACGAGGATCCGTCCGGCAAGATCGGTCGTCCGCGCCAGCTGTACACCGGATACACCGAGCGCGATTACGTCGCGATGGGGCAGCGCTGAGCGTTCGGGAGCCGAGGTCGGCCCACACGCCGTCCTGTCCGAAGAGAAACTGATCCGACGACTCAAAGGAGAGTCCCGTTGACCAGCGCTGAAAAGCCCGAAGTCGAATTCCCCGAGGGCCCGGCCCCCGCAGAACTGCAGATCAAGGATCTCATCGTCGGTGACGGCGCCGAGGCCCAGCGTGGCGGTGTGGTGGACGTGCACTACGTCGGTGTCGAGTACGAGACCGGCGAGGAGTTCGACTCGTCCTGGGATCGCGGGCAGTCTGCGAACTTCCCCCTCGATCGGCTGATTCCCGGCTGGCAAGAGGGCATCCCCGGGATGCAGGTCGGCGGTCGTCGCCAGCTGACGGTCCCGCCGCAGCTCGCCTACGGTCCGGCCGGTGCCGGACACCGCCTGTCGGGCAAGACCCTCGTGTTCGTCATCGACCTGCTGGGCGTGGGATAGTCACGAGCTCGACATCGATCCTGTGGCTCCGGCGCGACCTGCGCCTGGGTGATCTTCCGCCGCTCATCGCGGCGCAGGAGGCAGCTGACGATGTGCTGGTCTGCTTCGTCGTGGACCCGCGACTGGAGAAGTCGTCGGGTCCACGACGTCTGAGTTTTCTGTTCGATTCACTCCGCGATCTCGACGACTCGCTGTCGGGACGGCTGTTGGTCGTGCGCGGGCGTCCCGAGAAGGAGATCCCGCGGCTGGCCAAGGCTGTCGATGCGACGAGTGTGCATGTGACAGAAGATTTCTCGCCGTTCGGCCGTCGACGCGACGACGCTGTGACCGAGGCTCTGGGTGACGTGGACCTCGAGGCCGAAGGCTCGCCGTATCTGGTGTCACCGGGTCGGGTGACGAAGAACGACGGTGAGCCCTACAAGGTCTTCACCCCCTACTTCAACCAATGGCGTGAGCACGGCTGGCGGGCGCCCGCGTCGTCGTCGCTCTCGACGTCGGACACGGTCGATCCCAGCGACATCACTCGCTCCGGCCGCATCAAGATCCCGGCCGCGCCGGTTGAACTCGACCATCCCGCAGGCGAATCCGCCGCCACGAAGCGCTGGCGTGAGTTCGTGGACGACGATCTCGCCGGATACGACTCCGACCGCGATCGGCCGGATCTCGATGCGAGCAGCCGGATGTCGGCGTATCTGAAGTTCGGCAACATCCATCCGCGCACCATGGCCGCCGATCTCGGTCGATCCAAGGGTGCCAAGTCCTATCTTCGTGAACTGGCCTTCCGCGACTTCTATGCCGCGGTCCTGCATCACTGGCCGGACAGCGCGTGGCACAACTGGAATCGCCAGTTCGACGACATCGAGCTCGACACCGACAAGGACGCCTACCGCCGTCTCGATGCGTGGAAGGAAGGCCGTACGGGTTTCCCGATCGTCGATGCCGGAATGCGGCAGCTCGCCGAATCGGGTTTCATGCACAACCGGGTCCGGATGATCACGGCGTCCTTCCTGGTCAAGGATCTGCACCTGCCGTGGTGGTGGGGCGCGCAGTGGTTCCTCGAGCAGCTCACCGACGGCGACATGGCGTCGAATCAGCATGGCTGGCAGTGGGCCGCCGGCACGGGAACCGATGCGGCGCCGTACTTTCGGGTGTTCAATCCCGAGACCCAGTGCAAGAAGTTCGACCCCGACGGCGAGTATGTCCGTCGTTGGGTACCCGAGATCGACACCGACGACTACCCGGATCCGATCGTCGACCACAAGGCCGAGCGCGAGGAGGCGTTGCGCCGGTTCCGTCAGATCTGACCGGACCGATGCGGCTAGGCTGACGTCGTGATCGCCACTGCCGAACCGTTTGTCGCGAACATCCTCGACGCCGACGCCTGGGATCGTCTGGCCTGGTCGTCGGACCGTCATTCCGGCCACGTCCGGGTCGGATTCGTCACCGGCCCGGTCGATGAGCCGGATCTGGTGTCGGCGGCGCAACGATGCGACGTCGTCTACGCACCGACGGCCGAGGAATCACGGCATCCCTCGATGGTCGGCGCCGACGACCCGGAGACCGCGGCTCGTGACCTCGCGATCCTGGTTGCACGACGTCCGCAGGCGTCGACGACGGTCGCGGCGGTCCTGCGCACCGGCGTGGAAGTGTCGGTGCGACAGGCCCTGGACATCGAATCCTGGGCGTATTCGACCCTGCTGGGCGGAACCGAGTTCGCCGCCTGGCTCGCCGACCGCGGACCGCGACCGCTCCCGCCGACCCCGGCGCAACCACCGGTGCTCGCCGAGCGACTCGGCGATCGGCTGATCATCACCCTGAACCGGCCCGAACGTCGCAATGCCTTCGGTGCGGCGCTGCGCGACGCGCTCGTCGAGCTGCTCGACGTCGCGGTCATCGACGACACCATCGGCGCGGTCGAGCTCCGCGGCAACGGCCCGGTGTTCTGTGCCGGCGGCGATCTCGACGAGTTCGGCACGACGCCGGACCCGGCGACCGCCCACATCGTCCGGACGGTCGGTGGTGCCGGCGTCCGACTGGCCGAGATCGCCGAGCGGACAACGGCATTTCTGCACGGGTCATGTGTGGGCGCGGGGATCGAACTGCCGGGTCTCGTCGGGCGCGTCGTCGTCGACCCGCAGGTCGTGATCAGGCTCCCCGAGGTCGGGATGGGACTGATCCCGGGCGCGGGCGGAACGGTCGGCATCCCACGCCGCATAGGTCGGTGGCGGGCCTTTCACCTCGCGGTGTCCGGCACCGCCATCGGAGCGGACACCGCAGTGGCGTGGGGACTCGCCGATGAGATCGCCGACGTCCGCCACTCCTGAGGTCACCGCGCCAAGGACAGCGCCTCACCCCATTTGATGCGGGTACCGGTGCGCAGGATCGACCGCTGGTAGATCCGCGAGGCGAACCAGGTGGCGGCCGCGCACGCCAGGATCATCAGCACGAACGTGACGATCACCTGGACTGTCGAGGTGTCGCCGGTGGCGATCCGGATCGGCATCAGCGCGGCACTGAACGGCGGTATCCAGGTCAGCACCTGGATGAGGGTGGAGTCGAGGGCCTGGATACCGAAGATGCCCGAATACATCACGGCCATCGCCAGGATGGTCAGCGGCGCCGAGCTCGCGTTGAGTTCCTCCTGCCGGGACACCAGCGCCCCCGTCGCCGCATACAGCGTGGCGAAGAACAGGAATCCGAGGACGAACCACGCGATCACCGCAGCGAACATCCCGATCGCCGTGCCCTGGATGGTCAACAGACCGGTGACCTTCCCCGCGATCAGCGCCGTGGCACCCAGCAGGAGCACCTGGGCCATGGCGATCGCACCGATGCCGATGATCTTGCCCCACAGCAGATGTAGCGGCTTGATGGTGGCCAGCAACAACTCGACCACACGCGAGGTCTTCTCCTCGACGACGCCGACCGCGACCATCGATCCGCCCATCATGATCGCCGTGATCAGCAGGATGGTGCCGACGAGCGCGATCACGATGCGTTGTCCCTCATCGGGTTTGTCCGGCGTCGTCTGTTCGACGGTGATCGTCGCGCGCGGGAGCGACGCGGCGTCGACCCCACGTTCGGCCAGGGCGCGGTTCAGACCGACCTGCTCCACCGAGGACCGCAGGATCCCGTCGAGCGTGGGGTTCAGTCCGCTCTTGGAGAGCGCGACGAACTGGCCGGTCGACGCTCCGGGGACGAGCGCGGCGTCGAGGTCGCCGTCGGCGACCTTGCTGCGTGCCTCCTCGGCCGACGACACTGTGATCACGTCGACGGAAGTACCCGTGGCCGAGCCGAACTCCTCGATGGTCGACGAGAGCGCGGCGTCCTGCCCGACGACGCCGACACGATCGGCGTCGTCGCCGCCGCTGAACGCCGACCAGACGATGGCGCCGACGATGATCACCACCATCAGCAGGCCGGTGCTGATGAGGAAGGAGCGGGTCTTCGCGCGGGTGACGATCTCGCGTTCGGCGATCAGCCAGATCGCCTGCGCGGCGCCGGCACCCGCCGCGTGATCGGACGGCACGCGGGGTGTCGTGTTCGGGGAGCTCATGCGGAGACCACCTCTCGGAACAGCTCGGTCAGGGACGGTGTCGACGTGGCGAAGCGGTGCACCGGGCCGGATCGCATCGCCGCCGCGAGGATGGTCTGGTCGTCGGCGGTGGCGGGATCGATCCGCAGCGTGGTCAGATCCGAGTCGACGGCGTAGTCCGCCGACACGATCCCGGAAAGGCCGTCGGCCCAGCGCGTGTGGGTCGGGGGACCGACGACCTCGAGGGTGACGCCCTCCCGCGCCCGGAGATCGTCGACGCGTCCGAGCGCGCGCATCTGTCCCCGCGCGACGATCCCGACGCGGTCACACAGGCGTTGCACCAGATCCAGCTGATGCGACGAGAACACGACGGGGATGCCCTCGGCCGCCTTTTCCTTCAGCACGTCACTCATCACGTCGACGGCGACCGGGTCGAGGCCGGAGAACGGCTCGTCGAGGACGAGCACCTGCGGATCATGGATGAGCGCCGCCGCGAGCTGGACGCGTTGCTGGTTGCCGAGGCTGAGATCGGCGACGTCGTCGTCGACGCGATGGTCCACACCGAGTCGGGTCGTCCACCGTTGCATACTGTCCCGAGCCGCTTCCGACGACATGCCGTGCAGCCGAGCGAGGAAGATCAGCTGTTCGCCCACCTTCATCTTCGGGTACAGGCCGCGCTCTTCGGGCATGTAGCCGATGTTGCGTCGGGTCTGCAGGTCGATCGGGCGATCGCCGAGCGAGACCCGTCCGGCATCCGCGGCGAGGACGCCGAGGATGATCCGCATCGTCGTCGACTTGCCCGCCCCGTTGCTCCCCACGAATCCGAACAGTTCGCCGGGCGCGACCTGGAACGTCATGTCCTGCAGTGCTATCAGGTCGCCATATCTCTTGTGTAGTCCGTCGACGATCAACGGGTCGTTCATCGGTGACTCCGTTCTGAATCGGTGGGTTCGGTCTGTGGGCGATCTGTCTCCGGGAAGGGTGTCTCCGCGGCGATCAGGTCTTCGGGATCGGGATCGTTCATCCACCAGGCGGTGAGCATCGTCGGCAGGACGACGGCGACGACGACCAGGGTGATCTGCAGTACCCCGGTGCCGTAGACGAGATCGCCGTCCACACTGTCGCGCGATCCCAGGATCATCAGGATCACGTAGGGGATGAACATGAGTGTGTACAGGGCGAAGAAGCCTATGGATCGCGCTGAATTGCGTTGCGCGAGCTGGATCTCGTCGAGCGCCGGGACCGGCGTGTCGGCGACGGATCCGGTGACGACGCGCAATGCGTACTGGGTCGCGATGGAACCGGCCAGGCCCACGATGAACGGCACGACGAACCACGGAGTGCCGAAGGCCATCCCGGCGCCGATCAATGCGACTGCGAGAGAGACGATCTGGACACGCACCAGACGCCGCGCACCGCGGCGGTTCCGCCACGAACGCAGGCGGCGAGCGTGCTTCTCGTCGAACTGCAGATGGCGCTCGGCCCGCCAGTTGTCGTACCGACGCCACCAGGCCGGGGTCGCCTCGTCCGGGATGGCGGAGTGTGGGTCTCTCATCGGGCTCCTCCCCGGTCGGGCTGACGATCGTGCGCGGCCCGGTCAGACGTGGCCCGCTGATACAGCTCGGCCGACATCGCCGCGAACTCATGGCGGCTGAACACCGCCTCGACCGGGAGATCGAAGACCGCGCAGATGCGGAAGGCGAGGTCGAGACTGGGGTAATTGTCGCCCCGTTCCAGTGCGCCGACCGACTGCACATTGATGCCGACCAGTTCGGCGAGCCGAGCCCGTGTCATCTTCCGCTCGGCCCGTAGGACACCGATGCGGTTGAAGATCGGGAGTTTCTCACCCCTCCGAACTGGGCTCACGGCGTCAAGTGTTGTGAAAACACAACACTTTGTCAACAGTGAGCGCGAATCGTTATGTGGACAGGAGATCGGCGATGTTGCGAGCGGCTTCGCGTCCGGCGCGATTGGCGCCGATCGTGGACGCCGACGGCCCGTAGCCCAGGAGCTGGATGCGCGGGTCCTGCGCAACGGTGGTGGCCAGGCGTCCGCTCATGGTGATGCCGCCGCCGGGCCCGCGCAGACGCAGCCGGGAGAGGTGGTCGAGTGAGCTGCGGAATCCCGTGTTCCAGAAGATGACGTCGACGTCGAGGTGGTCGGTGCCCGTGGCTGCGTCGTCGGCGGGCAGTCCGCAATCCCAGCACACCCCGGTCTCGGTGATGCGGGTGAACATCGGCCGCCACGCGAGGATGCCGTCGTCGCGCGCCGCCGCGATCGTCGGGGTGAGGGCGAGGCCGGTCACCGAGACGACCGAGGTCGGTGGCAGGCCGGCACGCACCCGTTCCTCGACCCGGGCGACCGCCCGACGACCCTTCTCCGGATCGAAGGGCGTCGAATCGAAGACGGGTTCGGTCCGAGAACACCAGAACGTCTCGACACCCGGTGCCTCGCGGGCGATCTCGATGAGCAGCTGCACGGCCGAGATGCCGGCGCCGACCACCAGGACGCGCTGCCCCGCGAACTCCTCGGGGCCCACGTAATCATGGGTGTGCAGCTGTCGGCCGCGGAAGTCGGCGATACCGGGGAGGTGGGGGATGAACGGGCGCTCCCACGTGCCGGTGGCGTTGATGATCGTGCGGGAGGTGATCTCACGCCCGTCGCCCAGCGTCGTGACGAAACCGTCGTCGGAGCGGTCGACGGTGCGGACGGTCACCGGACGGCGCACACGCAGGTCGAACTTCTCCTCGTACTTGCCGAAGTACTCGGGGACCGCCGTCGCCGCAGGGAAGCTGTCACAGTCACGGCCGAGCGCCTCGATCAGGCCGTATCCCGGCAGGTCGTGCACCCTGTTCGCCGCGGCCAGGGTGAGCGTCGGCCAGCGGAACTGCCAGGCGCCACCGGGGCCGGGTGCGTGGTCGAGGAGTTGGTAGCGGTTGTCGAGACCGAATCGCTGCAGGAAATATGCGGCCGACAACCCCGCCTGACCGCCGCCGATGATGAGGACGTCGCAGTCGGGGTCGACCTCGGGGTCGGTCGTGCTCAGGTCGGGATCTCGGGCGGCCACAGTGCCCCAGTCTGTCATCTGGGTAGGCTTCGGCACATGATTCACTCGTCTGCAGACGGTGCCGTCGTCACCATCGAACTCGACCGGACGGACAAGCGGAACGCGCTCGACGAGGAGATGGTCAACGGGCTCTCCGAGGCGTTCGCCGCGGCGGTGGAGGCGCAGGCCCGTGCCATCGTGCTGACCGGGCGCGGACCCGTGTTCTGTGCGGGTGCGGATCTGTCCGGCCCCGTCTACGACCGGGCGTTCCTCGACCGGCTGATCGCCACCCTGCAGCAGATCGAGACCACGCCGGTGCCGGTGATCGCCGCCCTCAACGGATCGGCGCTGGGCGCCGGACTCCAGTTGGCCATGGCGGCGGACCTGCGCGTGATGGCGCCCGACGCCCTGGCCGGCATCCCGGCCGCCAAGATCGGCGTCGCGGTGGACGAATGGACGATCCGTCGACTGGTGTCCCTCGTCGGGTCCGGACAGGCACGGGGCATGTTGATCGGTTGCGACCCGCTGTCGTCCGAACGCGCCCACGCGCTCGGATTCGCCAACCGGATCGGCGATCTCGCCGACGCCCGACAGTGGGCCGCGACCATCGCCGACCTCGCGCCCCTCACGCTGCAGCACTACAAGATGGTGCTCAACGGCGACGGTGCCCGTGACGAACCCGAGGCGCAGCGGCTCACCGCGATGATGCGTGCTTGGGAGAGTGAGGATCTCGCCGAGGGGCGGGCCGCGCGCGTCGAGAAGCGGGCTCCGCGGTTCACCGGCCGCTGACCTCGCCGAGCGGGTCCTGAATCCTCGCGGTGATCTCGATACGCCGCCTCGCCTGGCGGCTCGGTGGCTACTCGATCATCGGTTTGTCGGTCAGGACTCTGCCTGTTTGTTGGTCGGTGGCTGCTCGATCGGCGGTTTGTTGGTCGGGACTCTGCTCTGCCTGTTTGTTGGTCGGTGGCTGCTCGATCGGCGGTTGGTTGGTGGGGGACGCTGTTCTACCTGTTTGCTGGTCGAGTAGCCGAGTGAGCGTAGCGAACCCGGCGTATCGAGACCCGGAAGTTCTGGACCCACTCGGCGAGATTCTGGACCCGGTCGGCGAAGTTCTGGACCCGGTCGGCGAGGTAGCGAGGTGGGTGCACCCGGCTCATCACTCAGCGGTGACATCACCGGCAATTCGGACAAATACGACACGAGCGAGAGTCGGCATCGCAGTTTTCACGTCCGAAACATTCCGATCAAGTGATCGAAACGACCCGTCCCTAGCTTCATCAAAGGCCTCGTTCACCCCCGAAGAGGCCGATGACCTTGCGAGGGAGACGCATGTCGAAAGAGACGGATATCGCCGACGGTGTCGGCGAGATCGAGAATGCGGAGCACAGCATCATCGCGACCGGCGCGCAGGCCGCGGCGGCGCGTGAGTCGCTCGAGGACTACACGCTGCGGTTCGCGCCGCGCAGCTACCGCAAATGGGGTCCGGGAGTCGTCGCGATCTCGGCACTCGGCGGCATCGCCTACCTCGCCGACTTCGCCATCGGTGCCAACATCGGCATCGCGAACGGCACCGGCAACGCGCTCTGGGGCATCCTGTTCTTCGCCGTGGTGATCATGCTGACCGGGTACCCGCTGTCGTACTACGCGGCCCGGTTCAACATCGACCTCGACTTGATCACCCGCGGAAGCGGATTCGGGTACTACGGGTCGGTGCTGACGAACGTCATCTTCGCCTCGTTCACGTTCATCTTCTTCGCCCTCGAGGGCTCGATCATGGCGCAGGGACTCAAACTCGGACTCAGTATCCCGTTGTGGCTGGGCTATCTGTTGTCGTCCGTGCTGATCATCCCGTTGGTCATCTACGGAATGAACACCCTCGCCAAGCTGCAGGTGTGGACGACGCCGCTGTGGTTGCTGATGATGGTGGCACCGTTCCTCTACCTCGTGATCAGGCATCCGGACGCCATCGGCGACTTCCTCTCCTTCAGCGGTGGCACGGATGGGCAAGCAGGACACGGTGTCTCGTTTGCCGGCACGATGCTGGCCGCCGGTGTCTGCCTCTCGTTGATCGCCCAGATCGCCGAGCAGATCGACTACCTCCGATTCATGCCGCCGCGCACGCCGGAGAACAGCCGCAAGTGGTGGACCGCGGTGTTGACCGCCGGCCCGGGCTGGGTCATCTTCGGCGCGATCAAGCAGGTCGTGGGTCTGTTCCTGGCGGTGTACCTGATCATGAACTTCGCCGAACAGGCCGGTGTCGCCAACGAGCCGGTCCATCAGTTCCTCGCGGTCTACGAAGAGTTCATGCCGCACTGGTTGGCCCTGACCTTGGCCGTCATCCTCGTGGTGATCAGCCAGGTGAAGATCAACGTCACCAACGCGTACTCGGGATCGCTGGCATGGACGAACAGCTTCACCCGCGTCACCAAGACCTATCCGGGTCGCCTCGTGTTCCTGGTCTTCAACGTCGCCATCGCGATCGTGCTGATGGAGGCCAACATGTTCAGCTTCCTCAACGAGCTGCTGAACTTCTACGCCAACCTGGCGATCGCCTGGATCGTGACGGTCGCCTCCGACATCGCGATCAACAAGTACCTGCTGAAGATCTCCCCGAAGCAGCCCGAGTTCCGTCGCGGAATGCTCTACAACGTCAACCCTGTCGGGTTCGTGTCGGTGATCGTCTCCGGTGCCGTGTCGATCATGGTGTACTTCCACGTCTTCGGGGACGCCATCCAGCCGTACTCGCCGCTGGTGGCCCTGGGACTCGCGTTGGTCCTCCCGCCGATCATCGCCATCGCCACCAAGGGCAAGTACTACCTGCGGCGCACCGACGACGGCATCGACATCCCGATGTACGACGAGCACGGCAACCCCACCGATGTGCGACTGACGTGCTGCGTCACCGGCATCGACTTCGAACGTCCGGACATGATCGCCTCGGCGGTGCCCGGCCCGAACGGGGAGAAGCAGTACATCAGTTCACTCGCACTCTCCTGTGACAAGACCGGCGAGCACGTCCTGCCGGCCCAGCCCGCGACCTAGTCGCACGGTCCCGGGGTCCGGCCGATCGGGCCGGACTCTGGGACACTGGGATCATGCGTGACCTCGCCTCGACGCTGCTGGATCGTCTTGCCGACGGTCCGGCGGCGTTGGCGCGTGTGGTGTCCACCAGCGGCCCCGCGCCCCGACAACTCGGCGCCGCGATGGCCGTCACCGCCGACGGCGGCGTCATCGGTTCGCTGTCGGCCGGGTGCATCGACTCGGCGATCGTCCACACCGCCGCCGACGTCCTGCATACGGGACACGCGGTGACCGAGCGTTTCGGAACGACCGATGCCGACGACATCGCGATCGGACTCACCTGCGGCGGCGAGATCGAGATCTTCGTCGAACGCGTCGACGAAACGCGCATCGCCCAACTCGCCGAGTTGATCTCGGCCCTCGAGCGCGACCGCCCGGTCGCGCTCGCGACGACGCTGACCACGCATCCGGAATGGCGTCTGACCCACCCTCACGACGCCGAACCGTGGCAGGGGCTCGACGCCGACGTCGCCAATCGGTTGGCGCAGGGGTGCAGCGGAATCGTCGGCGTCGACGACACCGAGTGCCCGCCGGAGGGGACGGCCCGACCCCGGACGTTCGTGCAGACGTTCGCCTCCGCCCGCCGGCTGATCCTGGTCGGCGCCAACGATTTCGTCCGTGCCCTCGCGACTGTCGGTGCGACTCTGGGTTTCCATGTCACGGTGGTGGATCCGCGGCCGGTGTTCGTCACCACCGCGCGCTTCCCCGACGCCGACGATGTCGTCGTGGCCTGGCCGGATCGCTATCTTGCCGGCGAGAGTTCTTCTGGACGAACGGGTTCGACGACGGTGGTGTGTGTGATGACCCACGACGCCAAGGTCGACGTCCCGGCGCTGTCTGCCGCTCTGGCCGGGGGAATCGGATTCGTGGGTGCTCTCGGGTCCCGTCGTACCCACCGGGATCGGGTGCGTCGACTCGTCGAGGAAGGGGTTGCCGACGAGCAGATCGCCTGCGTCCGTTCTCCTCTGGGGCTCGACCTCGGCGGGCACAGCCCGCAGGAGGTGGCGATCTCCATCGCCGCGCAACTGATCGCGGAACGCCACGGTGGGTCGGGGCGGTCGTTGCGTGAGCTCCGCGGACCGATCCACCGGCCCGATGTCCCCCCGCTCAGGCCCCGAGAGTCCGAGTGAGGTAGGGATTGGCGAAGACTCGGCCGGGGTCGAAACGATTTCGGATGGCGAGGAACTCGTCGAATCGCGGATACACGGCGCGCAGGTGGTCGGCGTCGCGGGTGTGCATCTTGCCCCAGTGCGGGCGCCCGTCGTATGCGGTCAGGATCTCCTCGACGTCGCGGAAGTAGGCGGCGGAGTCGGTCGGGTCGTCGCGGTGGTAGCGGTGGACGGCGATGTATCCGGTGTCTCGCCCGGCCGCGGTGGAGATCATCAGGCCGTCGGCGGCGGCTGCGCGCACCTCGACCGGGAAGCTCACCCGATGACGTCGGCGGTCGATCATCCCGCGGATCTCGCGCATCGCGTCGGGGACGGACTCCAGCGGAATCGCGTACTCCATCTCGTGAAAGCGCACCGTCCTCGACGACACGAACACCCGTGTCGACGAATCGGTGAACGTCCGCCCCGACAACGCGCGTCCCGACACCTGGGCGATACCGGGCACCGCCCACGGGACACGTGCGCCGACCTCGCACAACACCCGGAACACCTTGTTGCTGAGCAACTCATCGTCGACGTAGCGCCTGATCCGGCCGGGGCCGTGGGGTGCGACGTCCGCATCGAGCCGCGTGTTCGCCTTCTGCAGAGCGCAATCGGTGTGCGGGAACCAGTAGAACTCGTGATGATCGTGCATCGCGACCCGGTCGAGGAAACCATCGATCGCGTCGTCGGCGGAACCGGAGGTCTCCACCGCACGGAGCCCGAACGCCGGTACGCACCGCAGCGTGATGTCGGTGAGAATGCCGAGGGCCCCCACCCCGAGGGCGATCGCATCCGATTCCACGTCCCCGCTCGACACCCGGACGACGTCACCGGTACCGGTCACCAGCGTGGCGCCGACGATCTGCGTGCTGATACCGCCGAATGCCAGGCCGGTGCCATGGGTGCCGGTCGAGGTGGCGCCCGCGATGGTCTGGCGGTCGATATCGCCGAGGTTGGCCATGGCGAGATCGTGCGGGGACAACAGGTCGGGGATCTCGTGCAGCCGCGTGCCCGCGGCGAGAGAGACCGTTCGTGCGTCGGCGTCGACACCGGTCAGGCCGCGCAGTGCGGAGAGGTCGACATGCACACCGCTGGTGACGGCTGCCCCCGAGAAACTGTGTCCGGACCCGACCGCCTTGACGGTCGTCCCGTCGTCGGCCGCCTGACGGACGATCGCCGCCACCTCGTCGACGGTGGTCGGACGCATGGTCGCCGCGGGCGCGCACACCTCGGTTCCGCCCCAGTTCCGCCACGTCACAGAAAGCACTTCCCCTCGCCGCGATAGGTGGGCACCACGTCGACCACCCGCGCGCCCGACTGGTCGCGATCGATCACCACGACCGTCGTCGCTCGTTCACACACCTCGCCGGACTTCGTGTGCCGGAACCACACCCGGTCGCCGACAGACAGTCCGTCCGCGGCGTCGCCACGCACCGGGGTCTGTACCTCGCCGGCCGCCTCGGTACCGACATAGCGCAGGCCGGCCGGCCACACGGGCTTGGGCAGCCGGTCGGTGCCCGGAGGCCCGGAGGCAATCCACCCGCCGCCGGCACACGTCACCATGCCCGGCGCGGGACGCCGCACGACGTCGAGGCCGAAGGCCATCGCGGGCGCGGGGCGGAAGTGCCCGTATCCGTCGAACAGATGTCCGCCGAAGAAGCCGCTGCCCGCGGCGATGTCGGTGACCGAGCCGTCCCTCGACGTCGCCTCCAGCGACCCGGTGCCGCCGCCGTTGACGAACTCCAGATCGGTCACCGACCGGATGGCCGCGACGGCCGCGGAGCGCCGCGCGCGAAGTTCGCCCATCGACCGTTGCTGCATCAGTCGGATCACCGTGTTGCGCAGCGGCTTGCCGTCGACCCGATCGGGCAGTCCGGCGATCTGTGCCTCATACGACATCACCCCGACCAACCGGAACCCCGCGCGTCCGGTGATGTGACGGGCGAGTGCGAGCGCATCCGACGGATCATGCACCGGCGAGCGCCGGACACCGAGATGCACACGGCCACCGGCGAGTCGGGTCGACGCGTCCAGATCGATCGCGACACGGACGACGGGTCGCCGGGTGGGGGAGCAGACGGCATCGACGATGTCGAGTTGGTCGACACTGTCCACGAGAAGTGTGACGCGTTCCAGGGCCACGTCGTCGGCGAGCAGTCGCGAGATCGCGCCGCGCCGCGTCGACGGATAGCCGAGGAGGACGTCGGTGACGTCGGAAGCGGTTGCCAGCCAGCGTGCTTCGTCGACGTCGTAGGCGAGTGCACCCGCGAACCCGTCGAGTCCGAGGATCGTCTCGATCACCGATCGCACCCGCAGCGACTTGCTGGCCACCCGGATCGGGACACCCGATGCACGGGCGCGGAGGTCAGCGATGTTGTGGCGCAGAGCCGTACGGTCCAGCGCCAGGACCGGTCCGTCGAGGCCGGCCGCGTGCACCGCATCGTCGAATCCCGTCCAGTACTGCGCGGGGTCGGATTCCCAAGTCGGCAGGTCAGTCCTCGGCGACATAGGTCATCAGCGCGGCGGTCGACGCCTCGATGATCTTGCCGACGGCGTCGTCGTCGGAGGTGCTCAGGTAGGTGAGGGTGATGGCGTTGGTCGTCGCGATGATGACCGGGCCCAGACTCTCCACCGGCGTGCGCCATCGGACGGCGGCGCGCTGCGCCGAGGCGTCGAGCCCCAGCGTGGCGACCTCGTAGAGCCGCTCGTACATCTGCTTGCCGACACGTTGCAACTCGGCGTGGTTGTGCGCATAGATGCCGAGGGAGATGGTCGCCTGCATGCGGCCGGGATCGGCCTTGAGCAATGAGTAGAAGGCCTCGAGTTGCGAGCGCATGTTCTTCTGCATCGCCTCGCGGCCCTGACCGTCGTCGACGACCATCGGCAGGATCGACTCCAGCATCCTGTTGATGTCGGATGGGACGGCGGTCTCCATCACGGCACACAGCAACGCCGTACGACTGTCGAACGCGTAGTGGAAACTCGCGAGCGGCATGTTCGCGTGCGCACAGATCCGCCGCGTCGTTGCACCCTCGACGCCGTGATCGGCGATCACGCGGTATGCGGCTTCGATGAGCGCCGTTCGACGCTCGTGGACTGACATTCGTGCCAACTTCGGACTACCCCCATGCCGTCATGTGACCTGCACATGCGGTGAACATGCTCGCCGAAGCCTATCAGTGCGTGTAACTGCGGGTATGCGAGTTGGGCGGGTGAATTGTCCGGTGCGTTCGCGGGCGATCTCGCGGCCGTGTCCGTGGCCGACACCCACGCCTGCGCACCCCCGATCGCGGTCTCCCGGCGCCGCCGAGCATTACTCTTTAGTGCGTGACCTCGACGACCGGCCGAACGAGTACCCAATTGGCCCAGCGCGCTGCATCGACGCTGGCCACGGCCGGGATCTCCGCGGCCGATGTCCTGACCGCCGGGCTCGCCCGGCGCGGCCTTCCCGCTGCCCGCGCGCTCGGTGCCGACAGTGCCGACATCCGACGCTTCACCATCGGCTCGCCCTACGCGCCTGACGGCAGCTTCCACAATCTGGAACCCGCGGAGCCCCAGGTCGACGCCGACTTTCGGGTGGTCCTCGACATGGCCCGCAGGCCCGGCCGCCCGCGTCGGCCGGTCGAGGTGCTCCGACCCGACTTCGCCGAGGAGGCCGGCGACCTCACGGCCACCTGGCTGGGTCACGCGTCGGTGCTCGTCGAACTCGACGGCCTCCGAATCCTCACCGATCCGGTCTTCAGCGCGCGCTGCTCCCCGTCGCAGCGTGTGGGTCCGGCCCGCATGCACGCCGCACCCGCGACCGTCGCGGACCTGCCGCCGGTCGACGTGGTGCTGATCAGTCATGACCACTACGACCACCTCGACATGGCGACCGTCGTCGAACTCGCCGAGCGTCAGCCGCAGACGCGATTCGTCACGGCGATCGGCGTCGGCGCACATCTCATCGGGTGGGGAATCGGCGCCGATCGCATCGAGCAGGCCGACTGGTGGGAGGAACGCACGATCGCCGTCGGCGGCACATCGTTGACCTTCACGTGTTGCCCGGCCCGGCATTTCTCGGGTCGTGGCCTGACCCGCAATCTCACCCAGTGGTCGAGTTGGGTGGTGGCGGGGCCGTCGCATCGCATGTTCTTCTCCGGTGACACCGGTTTCTCCGAGCGTTTCGAGGAGATCGTCACGCGCGTCGGCTCGGTGGACCTGACGCTCATCGCGGTCGGTGCGTACGACCCGATGTGGCCGGAAGTGCATGTGAATCCCGAGGAGGCGATCGCCGTGCACCGCATGCTCACCGGAGACCGGGTGCGCGACGCCGTCATGATCCCGATCCACTGGGGGACCTTCAACCTGGCCCGGCACTCGTGGGCCGACCCCATCGCACGATTGCTGCCGACCGCGGAAGCGAACGCGTCGACGGTCGTCGTACCGCCGCCGGGTGGTGCCGTCGACCTCGTCCAGCGGACCGGGACCGCGATGCGGAACCCCGCCTGGTGGGAGGCGTCCGCGTGACCCAGCTGTCCGAGGAGACCGCGGGCGATAGGGGTCTGAGCAGGGCGGAGGTCGACGAGCGTGTCGCGGCCGGCAAGGTCAATGATCTGCCCGACCGTTCCGGCCGCTCGGTCGCCGACATCGTCCGCGCCAACGTCTTCACCCGGATCAACGCGATCCTGGGTGTCCTGTTCGCCATCGTGGCGTCGACCGGGTCGCTGATCAACGGACTGTTCGGCCTGCTGATCATCGCGAACAGCGGTATCGGCATCATCCAGGAGGTCCGGGCGAAACGGACCCTGGACAAGCTCGCCATCGTGGGTCAGACCGAACCGATGGTCCGTCGCGACGGTCAGGTCGTCGCGTTGCCGCCGAATCAGGTGGTGCTCGACGACATCATCGAGATCGGTGCCGGCGATCAGGTCGTCGTCGACGGTGAGGTGGTCGAGGCGCTCGCCCTCGACGTCGACGAATCGTTGCTCACCGGCGAGGCCGATCCGATCGACAAGGGTCCGGGTGACGCGATCCTGTCCGGCAGTTTCGTCGTCGCCGGCTCCGGTGCGTACCGGGCCACCAGGGTCGGTGCGGAGGCGTATGCCGCGCAGCTGGCCTCGGAGGCCTCCAAGTTCACGCTCGTCTCCTCCGAGCTCCGGTCGGGGATCGACCAGATCCTCAAGGTGATCACCTGGCTGCTCATCCCCGCCGGTGTGCTGACGATCGTCAATCAGCTGTTCATCAGCGACAACGGGATTCGGGCATCGCTGCTGGGCATGGTCGCCGCGTTGGTGCCGATGGTCCCCGAGGGGCTGGTGCTGATGACCTCGATCGCGTTCGCGGTCGGTGTCGTCCGACTCGGGCAACGGCAGTGCCTGGTCAACGAGTTGCCGGCGATCGAAGGCCTGGCGCGGGTCAACGTCGTCTGCGCCGACAAGACGGGCACGCTCACCGAGAACGGCATGCGGCTGTCCGAGGTCCGTCCGGTCGGCGACCCACAGCCTGACCTCGACGACGTCCTGGCCTCGCTCGCCGCCCACGATCCACGACCGAATGCGAGCATGCTGGCGCTCGCCGAGGCCCACCCCACCCCTCCCGCGTGGTCGGTCAGTGCCGTGGAACCGTTCACGTCGGCCAAGAAGTGGAGCGGGATGTCGTTCCGCGACAGCGCGGACCACGACATGGGCAACTGGCTGATCGGCGCACCCGACGTGTTGCTCGATCCCGACAGCGCACCGGCGGCGATGGCCAACGAACTGGGCGCCACCGGACTTCGTGTGCTGTTGCTGTCGCGAACCGACGTACCGGTCGACACCGAGCCCGCGCCCGGTGCGGTCGCGCCCGGCTCTGCGGTCCCCGTCGCGCTCGTCGTACTCGAACAGCGGGTACGCCCCGACGCGCGAGACACCCTGGAGTACTTCGCCAGTCAGCGGGTGGACGTCAAGGTGATCTCCGGCGACAACGCCAGGTCGGTCGGGGCGGTCGCGGCGTCCCTCGGACTGGGCTCCGCCGAGACGTCGGTCGACGCCCGCTCACTGCCGACCGACGAACGCGAACTCGCGGAGGTCGTCGAGCAGGGTGTGACCTTCGGCCGGGTTCGCCCCGACCAGAAGCGCTCGATGGTCAAGGCGCTGCAGTCCGTCGGCGATACGGTCGCGATGACCGGGGACGGCGTCAACGACGTACTCGCGCTCAAGGACGCCGACATCGGCGTCGCGATGGGCTCAGGCAGCTCGGCGGCGCGGTCGGTCGCTCAGATCGTGTTGTTGGACAACAAGTTCGCGACCCTCCCATACGTGGTGGGCGAGGGCCGGCGGGTGATCGGCAACATCGAGCGCGTCTCGAACCTGTTCCTCACCAAGACCGTCTACGCCGTGCTGCTCGCGCTGTTCGTCGGGCTCGGCGGCCTGTTCGGGGAGATCTTCGGATACGGATCGCTGAGCTACCCGTTCCAGCCGATCCACGTCACCATCTCGGCGTGGTTCACGATCGGCATCCCGGCGTTCATCCTCTCTCTGGCGCCGAACAACGAACGTGCGCGGTCCGGGTTCGTCCGACGGGTGTTGTCGCAGGCCGTGCCGAACGGGATCATCGTCGGCCTCTGCGCATTCGTCACCTATGTGATCGTCAATCCGGGGGGCGCGGGTGTCGAGATCGGGTCGAAGGACTCCGTCGACCTCAGCCCGGTGCAGACCCAGGCGGCCACCGCGACCCTCATCACCCTCATCGCGGTTGCGCTCTATGTGCTGGCTGTCGTCGCGCGGCCGTACACGTGGTGGAAGGTCGTGCTGATCGCGGTGTCGGCCGCGGCCTACGTCATCATCTTCGCCTGGCCCTGGACGCAACACATGTTCAAGCTGGATACGTCCAACATGCAGATGCTGTCGGTGGCGTTCATCTCGTCGGCCGTTGGCATCGTCGCAGTCGAGGCGGTCTCTCGCGTCGTACCGCGGTTCGCGGCCCGGCGGTCGGACCGCGAGATGGCCTAGACTCGGGACATGGATCTCAAAGGGCTGGTGGACAAGGCCAAAGCTGCGCTCAAGGGCAATCCGAGTCTGATCGACAAGGGTGGCGACGCCATCGACAAGGCGACCAAGGGCAAGTACTCCTCGCACGTCGACAAGGCACAGGATGCGGTGCGCAAGGCCGTCGGCGCGCAGGACGACCCGCGGCAGAATCCCGCACCCGGCAATCTCGCACCCGGCAATCCAGCACCCCAGAATCCGGCACCGAAACCCGAAGCGCCGAAGGACAATCCGCCGCAGTAGCGGGTCGCCCTTCGTGACGCTCGCAAGCTCGCTTCTCAGGGATCGGGTGACGCTCGCAAGCTCGTTCCTCAGGGATCGGGTGACGCTTATGCGGGGGCGTGGATGAAACGATCCCTGAGGAGCCCCGGAGCGCCAGCGGAGGGGCGTCACGAAGGGGCGTCAGCGAAGGGGCGTCACAATCCCTTGGCCGGGCTCGCCCCGGCGCGCTCATGACGGCGATACGCGGACACGGTCGGGTCGTCGCTGATCCAGAATCGCCACCGGACGTCGGCGGCGAGTCGCACCCCGACGCGAGGGCCCGCACTGACCGATCGACGTGCGACTGGTCGTGACCGCAGCAGACAGACCGGAGTGCCGTCGTCGAGATCGCTGTCGAGATCGTCCATGCTGATGCCGAGAGCGCGGGTGAGATTGCCCGGACCGCGCCCCAGGAAGCGGTCGGCCTTCGCCGTGGGCCGCCGCAGGCGCGCGAGATCCAGGCCGTCGACGATCTCCCCGGCACGGATCAGCACCGCCGACCCCTGCTCGCGGGGACCCGTGACGACGTTCGCACAGAAATGGCCGTGAATCCGGTACACATAGAGGCGTCCGGCGGGCCCGTACATGATCTCCGACCTGGGGGTCCGCGTGTAGGCGTGCGACGCAGGGTCGTCGCGACCGCCGTAGGCCTCGACCTCCGTGATCCGTGCCGAGACGCCGTGACCGACGAGAACGGTGCCCAGCAGGGCTCGCGCATCGGCGCTGACGCTAGGCTCACTGACCATGGCCAAGACAAGTGACTCCATCGATGTGGACCTGTCTGTCGAAGATACCTGGACGGCGGCGTCGGATCTGACCCGCTATTCGGAGTGGCTGGTGCTGCACGACGGGTGGCGCTCGACGGTGCCGACCGCCGACGAGCTCGCCGAGGGCGTCAAGCTGGCGTCGGTTGTCAAGGTCAAGGGAACCCGCATCCGATTCGACTGGACGATCGAGAAATACCGTCCGTACGAGCAGGTGCGTCTGAAGGGGAACGGCAAGGGCGGGGTCAAGGCCAAGCTCGAGTTGGGCATTGTTCCCAAAGACGATGGTTCGACAGTAACCTTCACTGTTGATCTGGGTGGGTTGCCGTTGATGGGGCCGGCGGGCAAGGCCGCGGCCATGGCGGTATCCGGGGATCTGCGGAAGTCGTTGTCGACGTTCCGTGAGGTCTACGGCTGACAGTTCACAACAGGGCATCAAACAGGGGGGACGGCGATGGGGCGTCACAGTTCAGGCGCTGATCGGCCGGAGGGGGCGGATCGCTCGGGTAATGGGTCGCAGCAGCGGCCGGGGCCCGATCAGACCGGGCCGCAACGTGCTTCGCGTACGGGTCCGATCGACATGCCCGCGAGCGGTCCGATCGATGCCCGGGCGGCCCGTGGCAATGGCCGGCGTGGCGGTGCCGACGACGGGTTCGGGTTCGAACACCGGCGCGCATCCACCGGCCGACGTGGTGGCTGGCTGTGGGGTGTGGCCGCACTGATCGTCGTCGCAGCGCTGGTCACCGGCGTCGTGCTCTGGCGCACCGGTGCCGTCGGCTGCGGTGATCGTGAATCGGTCACCATCGCCTCCGATCCCGCGATGACAGGTGCACTGCGCACCGTCGCGCAGCAGGCCTCCGAGGACTCGTGCTTCGACTACGACGTGAACGGCGTGGCCGGCGCCGAGGTGCCCGGGCAGCTGACCAGCGGTGACAAGGCCCCGGACCTGTGGGTGTCCGATTCCCAGATCCAGGCCCGACGGGTGACCACCCAGGTCCGGAAGGATCTGAACCTGGTCGCCCCGTCGATCGCGACGTCACCGACGGTCGTCGTCGGCAAGGACGTCCCGCAGCTCGGCAGCTGGGTCGATGTCATGAAGCTGTCGGATCTGCGGACCGGTAGTCCCATCGACACCAGCACCGGTGACGCGCCCATCGTCGGCGCGCTCGCCGAGGTGAACAACAAGAATCTCAGCGAGAAACAGCTGACCGAGGCCATGACAGTCCTCGCGGTTCAGCAGAACAACGCCCGGTTGGCCAACGACAACGAGGGCACCCGGCTCAACCTGGCGAACACCTCCGACGTCCCGGTGATCACCACCGAGCAGCAGTACCTGCTGTTCACCAAGACCCATCCGGGATCGGAGCTCAAGGCCTCCGTTCCCGCCGACGGCACCGTGATGCTGGACTACCCGATGGTGAACACCGCGTCGTCGGCGCGTCGTGACGTGGCGGCCGAGGCGGGCAAGTCGCTCGTGGACAGATTGACGTCGGCCGACGGGCAGAAGGCCCTCAACGGAGCCGGTTACCGCAATGCCGATGGCGCCCCGCTGCCCGACGGCGCGGGCGTCGGGCAGGTCAAGGTCCTCGGCCTCGACGATCCCACCGAGGTCGACAAGGCGATTCGCCAGTGGCAGGTCCTCGGCGTACCGATCCGCACCCTCGTGGTCGAGGACACCTCGGGGTCGATGGCCGCGCCGGCCGGCGACACGACCCGAGCGGGACTGCTCATCGACGCATCGATGCAGGGACTCAAGCTGTTCCCGAACAACTCCGAGATCGGCGGCTGGGCGTTCAGCATCGACAAGGGCGGGCCGGGGCAGGACTGGAAGTGGATGTCGCCGATCCGGCGTCTCGACGCTCCGGCGGCCAACGGCGGGACGCATCGCGAAGAACTCGCCCGCGCCGTGCGGCAGGGCCTGTCCCCGTCGCAACTCGGCGGCGGCACCGGTCTCTACGACACGACCCTCGCGGCGTTCAAAGAGGTCCAGAACAGCTATGACCCCAACTACTCGAACTCGGTCATCATCATGACCGACGGACAGAACGAGGATCCGAACAGTATCGGGCTCGACGAGCTGCTCGCCGACCTGAAGGACCTCGAGGACCCGGCGCGCCCCGTCCTGGTCCTGACGATCGGCATCTCCGAGGACGCGGACACCGACGCGCTCAAGGCGATCGCCGACGCCACCGGCGGGACGACCTATGTCGCCGAGACCCCGAGCGACATCCAGAACGTGTTCGTCGACGCCATCCAGGCTCGCATCGCGGCCGCCGGTCGCTGATCCCGTTTACCTGAGGATTACCTGTCGATCCGCTTTCGGAGTGGTCGTCGGTTTTGTCGTGGTGCAAAATCGGACACATGACCCGGAAAGCTCCCCTGCATCGGACCGTCGGCGTCGCCGCGGCACTCGCCACCGTCGGACTCGTCGCCGGCGCGTGTAGTTCTGATGATTCGTCGGACTCCGCGACGACGGTGACCGAATCCGCGGCCGCCGCCACGAGCGCCGAGGACGCGACCGAGGCGGCCGACGCCGACGACACGTACAAGGACGGGGAGTACTCGGCCACCGGGAACTACGTCTCGCCCGGCGGGCCACAGCAGGTGGGGGTCACCCTCACCCTGTCCAACAACGTGATCACCGCGCTCAGTCTCGACACGAGTCAGACCAAGGGCACGTCCAAGGAGTTCCAGGGCAAGTTCGCCAGCGGGATCGACGCGTTGGTGATCGGCAAGAACATCGATGAGATCGACGTCGACAAGGTGGCCGGATCGTCGTTGACGTCGACCGGTTTCGACGACGCCATCGACCAGATCAAGACCCAGGCGCAGGCCTGACGCCACGGTGACGCCGACCGCCCACGACTGGGGCTTCGAGGCGCTCGGCACGCGGTGGGAGATCACCACCCCGGAGCCGCTGCCGGAAGCGTTGCAGCACAAGGTGCTCGACGAGCTCGAACGCATCGATCGCACGTGGTCGAGGTTCCGCGACGACTCGCAGGTCGCCGAGATGGCGCGGACTGCCGGCTCCTATCCGGTCGCGCAGTCGGATCAGCCACTCGTCGACTGGTATCGGCGGCTCTACGAGCTCACCGGCGGTGCGGTCACACCCATGGTCGGGCAGATGCTCGACGACGCCGGGTACGACGCAGCCAGCACACTGTCGCCGAAGACGACGATCCGCCCCGCGCCCGCCTGGGAGGAGGTACTCGCCTCCCACGACGGTGTTCTCGACATCCGGACCCCCGCGCTGATCGACGTCGGAGCCGCCGGAAAGGGTTTCGCTGTCGACCGCGTCGCGTCGATCCTCGACGACGAGGTCGGTGCCTACATCGTCGACGGCAGCGGGGACATGCGGATCGTGTCCGACAGCCCGGTCCGGATCGCGCTGGAGCATCCGCTGGACCCGACCAAGGCGATCGGCGTCGTCGAGCTGAGCACCGGTGCGATCTGTGCATCGGCGGCCAATCGGCGTGCCTGGGCCGACTGGCATCACATCGTGCACCCGCGGACAGCGTCGCCGGCGCGTGAGGTGCTGGCCACGTGGGTCATCGCCCCGGACACGATGACGGCCGACGGGCTGGCAACGGCGCTGTTCTTCATCCCGGCGTCGATTCTGCGCGCCGACTTCGACTTTCACGCCGCAGGCTTCCATCACGTGACCATCCGGCGCAACGGGAGTGTCGAGCACACCGACATCCCCGGGCTCGAGCTGTTCCTGTGACCCGGTGGATCCCGAGTTGGCTGACCGCTCACCGTGCGGTACTGCTCGCTCTCGTCGCGCTGGCCGTCGCGGCATTCGTGGTGTCGGCCACCGACGACGAATTCGCTTTCACGCCGGATCAATTGGCGCTGTCGCTACTCGTCGCGGTGGCCGTGAGTGGCACGGTGACCTATCTCTGCGCGGCCGTCGTCCGGGTACCGCCGGGTGCGGATTCGTGGCTGATCACCGGTCTCATCCTGTTCTTCATCCTGCCCGGGGTC
Source organism: Gordonia sp. OPL2 (assembly GCF_003797825.1). Taxonomy (GTDB): domain Bacteria; phylum Actinomycetota; class Actinomycetes; order Mycobacteriales; family Mycobacteriaceae; genus Gordonia. Next base: position 20,723 of record NZ_RKME01000020.1, on the reverse strand, counting down.
AGCGACCGGGAGACCGCGCTCACGGTCGCGGTCGGCGCGGCAGCCGCGGCGCTGTCGAAATACGTTGTGGCATGGCGTCGTCGGCTGATCGTCAACCCGGCCGTCGCGGGTGCGGTGGTCGTCTACGCCCTGGCGTACGCCGAGGTCGGCGGGATCGGTTACCCCATCTGGTGGGTGGCCGCCGAGCCGCTGCTGGTCCCGATGGTGGTGATCGGCGTCCTGCTGGTGACCGCGGTGCGTGAATGGCGACTGGTCGTCGTCTTCCTGCTCGCTTCGTTGGCGACCGTCGGCATGCTCGAACTGACCGAAGGTGGTCAGTCGCTGCAGTTCTGGTACATCTCGAGCCCGACGTTCTTCGTCGCCGCGATCATGTTGCCCGAGCCCCTGAGCTCGCCGACCACGCGTGTGCACCGGCTCGTCTATGCCGTGATCGTCGGCGTCCTCATGTACTGGCAGGTGTCGATCCCGGTCTCCGACGCGTTCACCATCGAGTTCGTCCCCGAGGTCGCGCTGTTCGTCGGCTCGCTGTACGCCTTCGTCGTCCGGCTGGCGACCCGCTCGCCGTCGGCGGGCCGGGTGCCCCTCACCTTCGCCGACCGTGCCCAGAATTCCGCCGATCGTGCCCAGAATTTCGCCGATCGTGCCCAGAATTTCGCCGATCGTGCCCAGGATCGCGCCGATCGTGCCCAGCGCATCGCCGACGACACCTACGAGCTCGTCCTCGGCGCGCCCACTCGCCTCTCCTTCGCGCCGGGGCAGTGGGCACTGCTGAGCGCACCGGAATGGTCGCGGCCGCTGTGGCATCGGTCCCGACGGGTGTTCTCCTACGCCGACGCGCCCGGCACCGACGAGGTTCGGTTCGCGTTCACGACGGGCAGGGCCCCGTCTCATGTCAAACAAGCGTTGATCGACGGTGGTGTCCGTCGTCTGTATCTGGACTCCTCCGGGGGCGATTTCGTGCTCCGGCGGTCGAGCCCCGAGACGCCGATCATCCTGCTTGCCTCGGGGATCGGGATCACCCCGTTCTGCTCGATGCTGGCGGCGGCGTCGTCGAACGGCGACCTGCGCCGGTTCACGGTGATCCACGTGGTCCGGAACGCCGATCGTCGTGTGTACGGCGACGTGCTCGACGCAGCCCGCCGATCGGGGGCGTCGGTGCATGTCGTCGAGTCCGCAGCGGGCGCCGACGGCATCGACGACGATCTCTTGCGGGATCTCGTCGGCGGACCCATCCGGCCGCCGCAGTACTACGTCTCCGGTAATCCCGGATTCGTCCGGTCGACGGCCGGTACCGTCCGGCGCGTCGACCCGTCGACCCGCCTGCAGTTCTGGCGGGTGCACACCGACGAGTTCCTCGGGTACTGACCGACGGGTGATGACCTGATCTGGGCACGATGGGCGAGAATCTGGGCACGGTCGGCGAATTCCAGGGCACGGTCGGCGAAACGGGGGAGTCGCGGGCGACTCGGCCGAGACGATGGCGCGGGTCAGACCTCGCGGGCGACCCGGCGCAACACCGTGAGCACCTGCTCGATCATCGGTGACGGTTCGGCGGCGAGCCGTGCAACGGCGAGATCGATGGTGGCGGACCCCGGACGAAGTGGCCGATATTGAACCCCTGCGATGCCGAGTGCCATGGTCGGCTCCGGGACGATCGCCACCCCGAGCCCGGCGGCGACGAGGGTGACCAGCGTCGACGTCTCGGTCACCTCGTGGCGGATCTGGGGGACGAAACCGGCCGACGCACACATCGCCGCGACGACCCCGCTCATCACCGAACGTCCCTGTCCCGCATGCACGATGAACTCCGTGTCGCGCAACCTGCTCACCGCGACGGAGTCGTCGTCGGTGCGCGGGTCCCCGTCGGGCAGCGCGACGAACAGCCGGTCGCTGCGGATGGTCTCGGTGACGACGTCGACGCCCCCGACGGGCGGCCGCAGCAGCGCGAGATCGATCTCGCCCGACATCAGCGCCGACATCTGCGCGGGTGCCAGCATCTCGCCGCGCACGCTCACATCGAGATCGGGGAGCTCGTCTCGCAGGACCCGGACGAGCCGGGGCAGCAGCGAGTAGGTCGCCGATCCGACGCAGCCGATCGACAACGCGCCCTGCGTCCCCGACGCGATCCGTTGCGCTTGTTGTCCGGCGACCTCGACGGCATCCAGGATCGCGTCGACCCGGGCGAGGTAGGCCTCGCCGGCCGGTGTGAGCTCCACTCGTCGGGTTGAACGCACCAGCAGGGTCACTCCGAGTTCCTCCTCGAGCTGCCTGATCTGCTGGGAGAGCGGTGGCTGGGCCATGTGCAAGCGCTCCGCGGCGCGTCCGAAGTGCAATTCCTCGGCGACCGCGCGAAAGTAGCGGAGATGACGCAACTCCATGATTGAGACTCTACGCATATCACAGGCGCCGAAATGAATACTTCTCAATATCGGAGCTCGTTCCTATCGTGGAGTCATGAGCTCTGGAACCGATGTCGTCATCTGCTCACCTCTCCGAACGCCCGTCGGTCGGATGGGTGGGGCGCTGGCCGCGCTGTCCGTGACGGACCTCGCCACCGGCCTGCTGCGGGAACTGACCACGCGCACGGGACTGGGTGAGGGCGATGTCGACGACGTGATCCTCGGCCAGGGCTACGCCAACGGAGAATCACCGGCGATCGGACGTATCGCGGCCCTCGACTCCGGACTCGGCGTCGGAGTCCCCGGGATGCAGGTGGACCGACGGTGCGGTTCCGGGCTCCAGGCGGTACTCAACGGTGCCTCCCAGGTCGCCACGGGCGGCGCACGGCTCGTGATCGCCGGCGGTGCGGAGTCGATGTCGAATGTCGAGCACTACGCGTTGGGGCTGCGCACCGGAATCCGACAGGGCGGTGTCGAGCTGATGGACCGTCTCGACCGCGGACGCCTGACCGCCGGCGGCGACAGCCATCCGGTGCCGGGCGGCATGATCGAGACCGCCGAGAACCTGCGCAAGCGCTATGACATCGGGCGGACAGCACAGGACGAGCTCGCGGTCCGTTCTCATCTGCGTGCGGTCGACGCCCACGAGGCCGGCCGGTTCGCCGACGAGCTGGTCCCGGTGACCGTGCCCGGCCGGCGGGGCAAGCCCGACGTCGTCGTCGACCGCGATGAGCACCCTCGCGCCGATGCCTCGGTGGAATCGATGGCGAAACTGCGTCCCATCCGGCTCAAGGCCGATCCCGAGTCGACGGTGACGGCGGGCAACGCGTCCGGTCAGAACGACGGCGCCGCAATCTGTGTGGTGACGACCCGGGACGAGGCCGAACGTCGCGGTCTGGACCCGATGCTGACCCTGAGGTCGTGGGCGGTCACCGGCTGCGAGCCTGAGGTCATGGGCATCGGTCCCGTCGGTGCGACCGCGGTGGCACTCGATCGCGCGGGCCTGACACTGGACGAGATCGACCTGATCGAACTGAACGAGGCATTCGCCGCCCAGGCGCTCGCCGTCCTGGCCGAGTGGAAGGTCGACGCCACCGACGATCGGTTGAACCCCAACGGTTCCGGCATCTCGCTCGGCCATCCCATCGGCGCAACCGGGGCGCGCATACTGGCCACCGCGGCGTATGAGGCTCGTCGCCGCGACGCCCGATACGTTCTCGAGACGATGTGCATTGGGGGCGGGCAGGGGCTCGCGGCGATCTTCGAGGTCGCCCGATGAGCGCGGTCGAGGTCGAGTCGGTCGTCACCGGACGCCCCGATGGACCCGTTGTGGTGCTGTCGAACTCGCTCGGCTCGACCTATCGGATGTGGGATGCCCAGCTCGCCGATCTCGAGGAGCGGTTTCGGGTGGTGCGCTACAACACGCGCGGCCACGGCGATTCGCCGGTACCTGCCGGCCCGTACTCGATCGACGACCTCGCCGACGATCTGATCGCCCTCCTCGATCGTCTCGACGTCGCGAGAGCGCATGTCGTCGGGCTGTCGCTCGGCGGCATGACCGCGATGCGGGTGGCCGTCCGCAACCCCGAGCGGGTCGACCGTCTCGGATTGCTGTGCACCGGCGCGCAACTCACACCGTCGTCGGCGTGGACCGACCGTGCGGCGACCGTACGGGCGAACGGCGCCCAGGCGGTGGCCGAAGCCGTTGTCGCGCGGTGGTTCACCCCCGACTACCTCGCCGACAACCCCGACTCCCGCACGTATCACGAGGCCATGGTCGCCGCCACGTCGGCGGAGGGCTATGCCGGATGCTGCGAGGCCATCGCGGCCATGGACCAGCGGGCAGATCTGTCCACCATCACCGCACCGACGCTTGCCATCGCCGGTGCCGACGACCCGGCGACCCCACCGGCGAAGCTCGCCGAGATCGCCGAGAAGGTGCACAACGGCCGGCTGCTCGTCGTCCCGTCGTCGGCACATCTGGCGAACGCCCAACAACCGCAGACCATCACGCCCGCCCTGATCGAACACCTGGAGCAGTCATGAGCATCGACAAACTCGCACGGTCGGCCGCCGACGCCGTCGCCGACATCCCGGACGGTGCGAGCGTCGCCGTCGGCGGTTTCGGCCTGGCCGGTATCCCGTGGTTCCTCATCGAGGCGTTGCTCGACCAGGGCGCAGGCGATCTGACCATCGTCTCCAACAACTGTGGCGTCGACGGTGCCGGGCTCGGCCTGCTGCTCGAGGCACGCAAGATCAACAAGGTGATCGCCTCCTACATCGGGGAGAACAAGGAGTTCGGCCGCCAGTTCCTCGCAGGTGAGGTGACCGTCGAGCTGACCCCGCAGGGCACCCTCGCCGAGCGGATGCGTGCCGGCGGAAGCGGCGTCGGCGCGTTCTACACACCGACGGGCGTCGGGACGCTCGTCGCCGACGGTGGTCTGCCGTGGCGCTACAACGCTGACGGCAGCGTCGCACTGGCCTCACCGCCGAAGGAGGTACGCACCTTCAACGGTCAGGACATGGTTCTCGAGGAGGCCATCGTCACCGACTACGGCCTCATCCGCGCGGCCGTGGTGGACAAGGCCGGCAACTGCCGATTCCATGCCGCTGCACGCAACTTCAATCCACCGGCCGCGATGTCGGGCCGGACCACCATCGTCGAGGCCGAGAAGGTCGTCGAGGTCGGCGAGCTCGGTCCCGACGAGATCCACCTCCCCGGCATCTTCGTCAAGCGGATCGTCGAACTGACGCCGGAGCAGGCCGCGCGCAAGGAGATCGAGCAGCGAACCACTCGTCCGCGTCCCGGTCAGGCCGACGCCGAACCGTCCAATCAGTAGGAGACACACCATGACCTGGACCCGAACCGAGATGGCCGCACGTGCCGCACGCGAACTGCAGGCCGGTGACTATGTGAACCTCGGCATCGGATTGCCGACCCTGATCCCCGATCACCTCCCGGACGACTCCGGCATCATGCTGCACGCCGAGAACGGCATCCTGGGCGTCGGGCCGTATCCGTTTGACGACGAGGTGGATCCGGACCTGATCAACGCCGGGAAGCAGACGGTCTCCGTTCTACCGGGCGCGTCGTACTTCGACTCGGCCACCAGTTTCGCGATGATCCGCGGCGGACATGTCGACGTCGCCGTCCTCGGTGGAATGCAGGTCGCCGCCAACGGCGACCTCGCCAACTGGATGGTTCCGGGTGCGATGGTCAAGGGCATCGGTGGCGCAATGGATCTCGTCAACGGTGCCGGCAAGGTGATCGTCCTGATGGAGCACTCCACCAAGAAGGGTGACCCGAAGTTGGTCGCCGAATGCTCTCTGCCGCTGACCGGACGTTCCGTGGTGAGTCGGGTCATCACCGATCTCGGCGTCTTCGACGTCACCGGCACCGGCTTCGACGTGGTGGAACTCGCCTCGGGCGTGGACTTCTCGACCGTCGAGGCGAAAACCGGTGCCCCGCTGACCGATCGGACCGTCGGCGTCTGACTGCCGGACGAGATCCGCATGAAAGTCACCACAGAGCGTCGTCGAGTGGATAATCCACTTATCGGCGCTCTGTGGTGACTTTCATGCGGGGCGGAGCTCACGCGATGAGGTTCACGCCTGCTTCGTCCAGCCGGGTGGGCCAGGTTCTGCTGGTCGAGTAGCCGCGTGCGTGCGGATGGGCTCTGCTGGTCGAGTAGCCGCGAGCGAGCGGATGGGCTCTGCTGGTCGAGTAGCCGCGAGCGTGCGGATGGGTTCTGCTGGTCGAGTAGCCGCGAGCGTGCGGATGGGTTCTGCTGGTCGAGTAGCCGCGAGCGAGCGGAGCGAGTCCGAGGCGTATCGAGACCACGCCCCTCACCTCCACTGCTTGCGTGCGTGGGCTTGGAGCGCGGGCATGTCACCGTCGATCAGAGCGCGTCGTTTGGCACGCGACCAGTTCTGGATCCGCTTCTCCAGTCCGTAGGCCCGGTCGATAGTTTCGCACTCGAGGCTGTAGACCAGACGCACCGGTAATCGACCACTCGTATAGCGCGATCCGCGCCCGGTCTCATGCTGTTCCATGCGGACATCGATATTCCGTGTGCTGCCGACGTAGTAGCTGCCATCGGCGCATTCGAGGATGTAGACATACGGCATGGTGTGACTTTGCCTGATTGTCGCGCTGTCGATGCGCTCTATCCACAGGTTGTTTACTGGTTTCGTACGCGTCGAACTCGCTCCGCTCGCGCGTGGCTACTCGACCAGCAGTGGGAGCGGCTGTCTTGTGGTGTGGCGCGGTGGTCTCGATATGCCTCGGGCTCGCTGCGCTCGCTCGTGGCTACTCGACCAGCAGTGGGTCGGGCGTGGCTTCTCGACCAGCAGTGGGTCGGGCGTGGCTACTCGACCAGCAGTGGGTCGGGCGTGGCTACTCGACCAGCAGGGGGTCGGGCGTGGCTTCTCGACTAGCAGTGGGTCGCGCGTGACCACTCGACCGGCGGGAGCTCGCGCGTGGGTACTCGCCCACCGGGAAGGGGGGTGCTCGCTCGTGCCTACCGACGGGAGGCGGCCAGTTCCGACCGGGAACGGAGGCCGAGCTTCGCGTAGATCCGCGTCAGGTGGTACTGCACGGTTTTCGGTGAGATGAACAACTCGGCGGCGACCTCCCGATTCGACAGACCACGGGACACCAATGCGGTGACCGCTTCCTCCTGGGGTGTCAGTTCGACGACGTCGCGATCCGAGCGGGTCGCGTTGAGGCCTCCTGCCTTCAGCTCTCGGTCGCAGCGCTCGACGTAGGTGGTCGCTCCGAGCGAGATGTAGATCTCGCGGGCCGCGCCGATGACGGCATCGGCCGCGCGCCGTTTCCCGGCGCGACGCAACGTCTGCCCGTACGCGAAGTTGACGCGTGCACGGTCGTACCGCAGTGGTAGGCCGTCGAGAAGGTCGAGCGCTTCCTCGAATGTGCGTCGCGCCCGGTGGATGTCGCCGGTCGCCCCGAGATGTCTGCCGCGTGCGTACTTCAGTCGTGCACCCGCAGATCGGTGGCCCCGGTCGGCGGCGAGCGCCTCGTACGGGCGGAGCAGGGCATCGGCGGCATCGAGTTGCCCACCGATGACGAGGGCGTTTGCCAGCACATCCACCCATGGCCACCAGCCGGGTTCGGTCAGCGCCGGGACGTCGGCGGCCATCCGGGGCAAGGGCTCCAGGATGCGGCGCACCTTCTCGTAATCAGCTGCGGCCTCGGCGATCTGTGCCCGGGCGAGGAGCTCGGGGATGCGCATGATCTCGTAGTCCCCGACATTGGTCGCGCCCTGCTGCACCCCGAGTTCCGCCTCGTCCCACTCGCCGCGCAAGGAATGGATGGCCGCGGCGGTCCAGTTCAACAGCGGAGACGCCAGAGCGATACCACTCGACCGTGCCAGGGTGCGCCCCTGTTCGACGCTGTGCAGCGCGGGTTCCCAATCGCCGGTGAGGAATTGGGTGCGTGCGAGCCACGCCAGCGCCCAGAGCGAGATCCTGGTGGAGCCACCGAGTTTCGCCATCGACACCGCGGTCTCCAGATTGCTGCGCGCAGCGCCGACGTCGTCGAGGCCGAGTTGGAGCCAGCCACGACCCATCGTCGCGCGTTGCGCCTGGGCGCCGAATCGGATCCGTTCGGTGAGTGACGCGTACTCCGCCGACGCCTCGACGGGGTGGCCCGACCATGCCAGGCCGAGCCCCCGGATGACCGCGGCCTCGACTCCGGCCGGAGACGCGCTGCCCGCCATCGAGATGGCGCGGTCGGCCCAGTCGACGAGTTCGCTGCCCTGGCACCGCACCAGGTCGTGGAGCACGTACCGCTGTGCGATCAGAGCGGCCGTGTCGGGGTCACGATCGAAGTTGACGATGTCCCAGGCGCGATCGAGACGCACCCGCGCCTCGGCGGACCGGCCGCGCAGGATGGCCAGGTAGGCCAGAGTCGCGTTGCGCAACGGTGTCTCGCGCAGGCTCTCGACGAGCGGAACGAGCGCACCGGCGCCGACGCAGTCGCCCGCGGCGAGCAGAGCGTCGACCGCCAGAGTGATCCGGGTGTCACGCACCAGGGGATCGGCTGTCAATCGACCGGCCTGACGGAACAATCCGGCGGCCTCGGCCCAGGCGCCGTCGGCACCCCGCTCGCGGGCGAGCCGGTCGAGATCGTCGGCCAGGTCGGGATCCGACGTCGGCGTGGCCGCGACCCGATGATGCAGGCGCCGTGCAGGATCGGTGACCAACTCGGCCGCGCGCCGGTGGGCGTCGCCGACGGCCTGCATGCCCATCACCTCGAGCACGGCCGCACGGATCAGCGGACTGGTCGGCCGCGGTTGGGCTTCGGCAGGCGTCAGCGCCGCGTCGACGGTGATCAGACCGCTCGAGCGGGCGTCGTCGATCGCAGCGAGTGGCGCGTCCGTGCCGGCGTGCGCCACGGCCGTCGACAACGGTTCGGCGTCGTCGAGGATCGCCAGCGACTCGATGAGTGCACGCGCCCGGTCGGGGCACGCCTCGAGTCGGGCTCGGACATCAGCGACGAGGTATGCGGGCGCGGGCAGTTGGGCGTCGGCGCGTGACCACACTCCGCTCGGCATCTCGTCGAGGAGCGCCACGATGTCGCGTGGCACTCCCCGGGTATGCCGGGTCAGGGCGTCGAGCGTGGTCGGGTGCAACACGATTCCCCGGTGGGCGGCGAGGTCGGCGACAGCGGAAGCGTCGAGCCCGGCCAGCCGCACCTCGTCGGCGGGGGTTCCGGACAGGGTGGGGTGCGGCGCTGACATGCCGAACACGACCAGTGTCCGGCGGGCGCGATGTGAGTGGGCCACCGACAGAATCGTCTGCAGCGACACCGTGTCGGCATGGTCGGCATCGTCGACGACGACCAGCGACGGGCGGTCGTCGCCGAGTAGCATCGCCAGGGCCTCGGCAGCGTCGACGGATGGGTCTGCATCAACGGGAGCGGCTTCGTCGGAATCGCGATCTCGGTGCGAGCGGAGAAGACGACCAACGACGCCGCCGGCCACGTCCTGCTCCCAGACAGTGGCGTGCGCCCACAGTGTGACACCTGCGTCCTCGCGATTCCGGTGCAGCGCAACGAGATGCGCGAGCATCGTCGACTTCCCGACCCCTGCGGGACCGGTGACGACGAGAAACCCCATCTCCTCGACGTCGCGGCCGCGGGCGAGGACGTTCTCGGTCTCCCGATCTCGTCCGACGCACCCGGCTTCGACCATCATCGCCTCATCGTAGGTCCGATCGGCCACCGGACGGTCGGCTTTGCCGGCTGACGCAGGCGGGCCGGACGGTCACCCCAGGTCGCCGCCGGCGACCGGTAGGACGGTGCCGGTGATGTAGGACGCCTCGTCCGACGCCAGGAAGCAGATCGCGGCAGCCTGCTCATCGAGCGATCCGTACCGGTTCATCAACGACGCCGACAACGTCTGGTCGATGTGCGCCTGGAACCACTCCTGCTCAGTGGCAGAGGTCGGTTCGGGTGTGCCGCGCGAGATGCGTCGCGGTGGTGCCTCGGTCCCGCCGGGCGCCGTGGCGACCACCCGAACGCCGGAGTCGGCGTATTCCATCGCCAATGATGCGGTGATCGCGTTCACGCCACCCTTCGCCGCCGAGTAGGGGATGCGGTGGATACCCCGCGTGGCCGCCGACGACACGTTCACGATGACCCCGTCACCACGCTCGACCATGGACGGCAGCGCCGCGCGACAGGCGTACAGGGTCGTCATGAGCGACCGGTCGATCTCGGCGCGGATCTCGGTATCGGTGAACTCCGTGAACGGTTTGAAATTGATCGCACCGCCGACGTTGTTGACGAGGACGTCGATCCGGCCGTACGCGTCGAGTGCCGCACGCACGACGGCGGTCGCACCGTCGTAGCTCTCGAGATCGGCGGTCGCCGGAACCGCTCCGGGGCCGGTGGCGGCGAGTTCGTCGGCGAGCTCGCCGACCAGGTCGGAGCGGTCCGCGAGCACCATCTTCCCGCCCTCGGCGCTGATCCGGCGAGCGGTGGCCGCGCCGATGCCCTGCGCTGCGCCGGTGACCACCACGACCTTCCCGGCGAAACGCCCGGGGGTGACGAAACGTGGTCGATGCGTCGCCATCTCATCGGCCATCGCACGACGCATGGTCTGCTTCGACCGGTCGGCATGGGCGGAGATGAGGCCGCGCGCGGCGTCGCGGTCGCCCGATTCGAACGCCGCCACGATGTCGACGTGGTCCTGGGCGCACAGGGGGTGACACCATGTGGCGTTGCGCAGCACCTCGCCCATTCGTCCCTTGACGCCGAGCGCTTGATACGCGTCGAGGAGATGGGTGTTCCCGGTCAGTGTGAACAGGTAATCGTGGAAGTTCGCGTTGGTCTCGGTGTACTCGGCGGCGTCGACGAACCGATCTCCGTCGACGAACGGCACGGTCGTCTCGGCGAGCAGTCGGTACCCCGCGAGTTGCCGGCTGGTCAACCGGCCGAAGGTGAGTTCCAGGGCTCCGAGTTCGAGGGCCGCACGCGCTTCGAAGAGGGCGTCGGACTCGTGGATCGCGGGGTGCTCTTCACCGATCTGATAGCCCTCGGACGTGACCGTTGCGGTGTCCGAGACCGACTGGGGTACAGCGTCGTCGGCGACGGAACCGCCGGCGGGCATCGGTGGCTCGTCGGGTGTGGTGACATGCAGCTGATCGACGACGTCGGATGCGAACACCTCTTGGCCGGCGATGGTCCGCGAAGCGGCGGGCAGCAGCTGTCCGTCGTCGGGGTCCACCGTGCCGCCGGTGCCGGTGGTGTCCCACATCTGTTGGCCGGCGATCCGGACCCGGCTGTCGTCGTCGGCGACCGCCACCGCCGACTGTGGGCACGGCTCGATGTCGTTGGCAGGCAGGATGATCTGGCCGGCGATCGACCGTGCGTCGGTTGCCGGGAGCAGAGCGTCCTCGACGACCGTCGGCGTGGCGGCGCCCGCGTCGGCAGCAGGCGTCGCGTCTACCGATGTGGTGTCACCGGCGGGAACCGCCAACGCGAACTTCTCGTAGTAGAACCCGGTTGGTTCGATCCCGGCGTCGGCGACGTGCCGTCGGACCGACTCGACCATCGGTGGCGGTCCGCACAGGTAGACGGCGACATCCCCGTCGTACAGGTGCCCCGGCTCGATCAGGCTCATCACGTAGCCCTTGTTCGCGGCCGAACTGTCCGGATCGGACACACAGTGATCCCAGGTGAAACCGGGGAGTTCGCCGGCGAAATACTCGATGTCGTCGAGTGCGACGAGGTCGGTGTCGGTGGATACCCCGTAGATCAGATGCACCGACCGGCGACTGCCGTCGTCGTGCAGCTTGCGCAGCATCGACAGGATCGGTGCGAGACCGGTTCCACCGGCCAGCAGCAGGACGGGTCGGCTCGCCTCGCGGAGGAAGAACGATCCGTGCGGGCCGGTGAACGTGATCGACTCACCGCGCGACGCGCGTTCGGTGAGGTACGTCGACATCGCGCCGCCCGGAGTCAGTTTCACCAGGAATACGAGTCGTTCCTCGTGCGGTCCGTTGGCGAACGAGTAGGAACGCGAGAGCAATTCGCCGGTTCCGTCGTCGGTTCCGGGGACCGCGATGTTGACGTACTGTCCGGGGAGGAAGGCGAGGTCACCACGATTCGGGATCTCGATGGCCACCCGCATCGTCGACTCCGACAGGCGATCGAGGTCGACGACGGTGCCGGTGAACGTCGCAGCCTGCGTCTTCGCCACATCGGAGGTCGCCGGGATCTGCAGGACCAGATCGGATTTCGGCTTCATACAGCACGGAAGGGCGTAGCCGGCCGCGGACTCGTCGTCGGAGAGTGCGTCCTCGATGTAGGTGCCGCCGTCGTAGTCGCCGGACTCGCAGAAGGACTTACACGTTCCGCAGGCACCGTCGCGACAATCGAGGGGGATGTTGATGCGCTGACGATACGAGGCGTCGGCGACGGTCTGGTCCTCTCGGCACGTGATGAAACGGGTGACCCCGTCCTCGAACGCGAGGGCGATCTGATGGGTCCCGTCGTCGGCGCCGGTGGGTGCGGACGTGTCTCGATCGGTCGTGACAGTCATCTGATCGGTTCCTAGAAGTGGTAGACGTCGACCACATGGTGGATGTAGTCGTTCTTCAGCACGATCGTCTTGCGCCGGATCAGCGGCTGATCCCCGGAGAAGTCGATCGTGTAAAAGGATGTGCCGTAGTAGGGATCGACCGTGTGATACCGGAAATACATGGTGTGCCAGTTGAATCGCACGTCCACGAGGTCGCCGCGTCGTTCGATGACCTCGACGTTGCTGATGTTGTGACTGGTCCGCGGTTCCGGCAGGGAGGTCGCCGACGACCGCTCGGTGCGGATGCGGAACACCCGGTCCTCCAGTCCGCCCTTGTTGGCGTAGTAGATCAGCGAGATCTCACGCTGCGGGTTCTCGGTCAGGCGGTCGGCGTCGTCCCACGACGGCATCCAGTAGACGACGTCGTCGGCGTAGCAGTCGAGCCACTTCTCGAACTCGCGGTCGTCGAGGAAGCGGGCCTCGCGATAGAGGAACTGCTCGATCATGTTCTGCGTGATGAGTGTGCCGGCGGGATGCGCGGCGGTGGGGGACTCGGTGGCGGCCCCGGTGGGCGTGGTGGTCATGCGGTGGTCCTGTCTGGGGTGGGGCGGTGGTCTCGATACGACGCCTCGCCTGGCGGCTCGGTGTCTACTCGACCAGCGGTGGTGGTGCGGCTCGGTGTCTACTCGACCAGCGGTGGTGGTGCGGCTCGGTGTCTACTCGACCGGCGGTGATGGCGGCTGGGGTCTACCCGACCTGAGTTGGGGTGCTCTGTTCCTCGGCTGCCGCCGCAGCGCGCATCGTCTCCAGCCAGTAGCCGTGCTGGACCGGGTAGAGGCCCTCGTCCTCGTTCTTGACACCCGCCGAGATCACTCCGGTCATGCCCAGCGTCTGAGCCACCGGATCGGGTCCGGTCAGCCAGTGCTCGGCGCCTCGACTCATGTCGTTCCACGGTGCGGCCTGAGCGCGGAAGGTGAGCTGGCAGGAGCGGAACTCCTCGAGATCGTCCGGCGTCGCCATCCCCGAGGCGTTGAAGAAGTCCTCGTACTGCCGGATACGGTGTGCGCGAGCGGCATCGCTCTCCCCCTTGGGGGCGATGCAGTAGATGGTCACCTCGGTCTTGTCCGGTGCGATCGGCCGGAAGTGCCGGATCTGGGTCGAGAACTGGTCCATCAGATAGACATTCGGATACAGGCAGAGGTTGCGCGATCCCTTGACCATGAACTCGCCCTTGGCGTCACCGAATTGCTGCTTCAGCTCGTCCATCTTGTCCCACAGCGGGCGATCCTGGGGATTGGCGGCCCATGTCCACAGGCACAGATGGCCGTTCGGGTACGACCAGTAGCCGCCACCGGACTTGCCCCAGCCGCCGGCGTCGAGGGCTTTGGTGTCGTTCTTCGACTCGCCGGTGCTGCGCCGCGACGTGGTGGCGGCGTAGTTCCAGTGTGTGGCGGTGACGTGGTAGCCGTCGGCGCCGTTCTCCGCCTGCACCTTCCAGTTGCCGTCGTAGGTGTAGGTCGACGCCCCGCGCAGTACCTCGAGGCCGTCGGGGGACTGGTCGACGAGCATGTCGATGATCGTCGTCGTGTCGCCCAGATGTTCCGCGAGCGAGACGACGTCGGGGTTGAGGCTGCCGAAGAGGAAACCGCGGTAGTTGTCGAAGCGCGCCACCTTGGTGAGATTGTGCGATCCGTCGACGTCGAAGGTGTCCGGGTAGCCCGCTCCGTCAGGGTCCTTCACCTTGAGCAGGGTGCCGTCGTTGCGGAAGGTCCATCCGTGGAACGGGCAGGTGAGGGTCATCCGGTTGTCGGTCTTGCGTCGGCAGATCATCGCGCCGCGATGGGCACATGCGTTGATGAGGCAGTGCAGTTCGCCGTTCTTGTCGCGGGTGATCATCACCGGTTGCCGGCCGATGTAGGTGGTGAAGTAGTCGCCGGGGTTCGCGACCTGACTCTCGTGCGCGAGGTAGATCCAGTTGCCCTCGAAGATGTGTTTCATCTCGAGCTCGAAGATGTCCTCGTCGGTGAAGATGCGCCGGTTGGCCCGGTAGATCCCGGCCTCCCGGTCGTCGATCACCGCATCTGCGAGGACCGAGTGCACATGCTGCAGGTTGTCGGTGATCGACGCGGTCATGTCTACCTCCATGAATGTGGGCTGCTCATTGCACTGTCGCAGCGCGTGGCACCGATCACACCGGGGTAAACACCAGTCCTGACCCAGCATCCTATTGATCGATGACATTCATGAATAGACGGAAACTGTGTCCTTGTGTCGTATGGATGCCGGATCTACCGTGGATTCAGACGTGGTGCCGATCACAACGCGCCGCGATGGTGAGTCAGCTACTCGGGCTTCGGTGACAGCGAGGCCGACGGCGTCACCGACACCGAGATCGTTCACACAGAGAGACCACGCTGACATGGAGTTACGGCACCTGCGCTACTTCGCAGCTGTTGCCGAGACCTGCCACTTCGGGCAGGCCGCGACCCAGCTGCACGTCGCGCAGCCCGCGCTGTCGTACGCGATCCGTCAGCTCGAGTCCGAACTCGACGTCACGCTGTTCGCCCGCACCACCCGTCAGGTCGCCCTGACGCCGGCCGGTGAGTACCTCAGAGGAGAGGCCGAACGGATTCTCGCCGACGTCGACGACGCCGTCGAGGGAGTGCGCCGGATAGCCGCCGGACGGAGCGGGATGGTCCGTCTCGGACTCACCGGCATCGCCGCCTTCTCCCATCTCCCGCGCATCGCACGGCTGGTCAAGCGTGAACTGCCCGATGTCGACCTCCGTATCCAGTCGGACATGCTGACGCCGGTGCAGTGCGACGGACTGCGCAGCCTGTCGATCGACCTCGGTGTCCTGCGCCCACCGGTGGTCGGCGAGGACATCGAGATGCGACTGATCGACATCGAGCCGATGGTGCTCGCCGTCTCCGTCGATCACCGCCTGGCCGTCGAGCCGGTCGTCTCGGTCGGCGATCTGCGCAACGAGATGTTCGTGATGTACGACAGCCGCGACTCGGCCGTCAATGACGCCGCCGTCCGCACCTGTCATCGGGCCGGGTTCGTCCCCCAGCGGGCCCACCAGGCACCGGGTACCGCGGTCCTGCTCGCTCTCGTCGCTGCCGGCATGGGCGTGGCGGTGCTGCCGGCGTCCGTGCGCTCACTGCCGCTGGAGGGTCTCGTCATCCGGGATCTCGTCGACGCCGGCACCGTCGAACTCGCCCTGGCGTGGCGGAGTGGGCAGGACAATCCCGTCGTCGAATCCGTCGCCGATGTCATCGCCGGTGCGTTCTCCGCGGACGCGACCCCAGCCCCGGGGACGGGCGGACGCCCGTCCGCCGACCTCGACACCCACCGCTCACCGAGCGACACCTACGTTGGAGAACACCCGTGAAGATCATTGCGGTCGAGGCGATCCCGTTCGCCATCCCGTACTCGAAACCTCTGCGATTCGCGTCCGGTGAAGTGCACGTGGCCGAGCATGTGCTGGTCCGGGTGCTCACCGACGACGGCATCGTGGGTGTCGCGGAGGCACCGCCCCGTCCGTTCACCTATGGCGAGACCCAGGACGGCATCGTCGCAGTGATCGAGAAGGTGTTCGCACCGCAGGTCATCGGGTTGACCCTGCTCGAGCGTGAGGTCGTGACGTCGCGCCTGGCGCGCACCGTCGGCAACCCGACCGCGAAATCCGCTCTGGACATGGCGATCTGGGACGCGCTGGGCAAGGCGTTGCAGATGCCGGTGGCGGATCTGCTCGGTGGTTACACCGACCGCATGCGGGTCAGTCACATGCTGGGCTTCGACGATCCGGCGACGATGGTCGCCGAGGCCGAGAAGATGCGTGATCTGTACGGCATCACCACATTCAAGGTCAAGGTGGGACGCAGGCCGGTGCAACTCGACACCGCTGTCGTCCGGGCGCTGCGCGAACGGTTCGGCGACGAGATCGACCTCTACGTCGACGGCAATCGCGGATGGACCGCCTCGGAGTCCGCGCGGGCGATGAAGGAGATGTCGGATCTCGGTCTGCTGTTCGCCGAGGAGCTCTGCCCGGCCGACGATGTCATCGGACGCCGTTGGCTTGTCGGACAACTCGACGTACCGTTCATCGCCGATGAGTCGGTGCCCACGCCCGCCGACGTCACCCGCGAGATCCTCGCCGGCGCCGCGACCGCCATCAGCATCAAGACCGCCCGTACCGGTTTCACCACCTCGCGGCGCGTGCATCACCTCGCCGAGGGGCTCGGCCTCGAGGTCGTGATCGGCAACCAGATCGACGGCCAGGTAGGCACGGCCTGCGCGCTCGCCTTCGGCTCCGCGTTCGAGTCCACGTCGCGCAACGCCGGCGAACTCTCCAACTTCCTGGACATGACCGACGACCTCCTCGCCAACCCGCTGCAGATCAGCGACGGGTATCTGCATCGGTCCGCCTGTGCAGGAATCGGTTTCGAGATCGACCCGGACAAGCTGGCCCACTATCGACTCGATCGGAGCTGACGATGCTGTTCCACGTTCGCATGGACGTGCACATCCCGCACGACCTCGACGCAGACGTTCGCGCCGACATCGTCGCGCGCGAGAAGGCGTACTCGCAGGAGTTGCAGCGCACCGGCAAGTGGCCCCACATCTGGCGCATCGTCGGCGAGTACTCGAACTACTCGATCTTCGATGTGGACGGCAACGACGAATTGCACGGCATCCTCTCCGGACTGCCGCTGTTCGCCTACATGGACATCTCGGTGACCCCCCTGGCCACCCACCCCTCGGATATCGCTGCGGGCTGAGCCGGCCCTCACCCACAGCGTCAGCCCTCAGGCCGTTCACGAAGGAGCACGACCCATGACCGATCTCAGCTTCGACACCGAAGTCACTGCCAAGGCCGCCGAGTCCGGCGCCAACGCCTCGGCACGATTCCGTGAGCGGATGGAGACCGCCGCCACGCGATCCGGCGTCGTCGACACCGCACGCGTCGACTATCTCGCCTCGAAGGTGATCAAGGGACTCAACGACCTCATCATCGAGGACCAGGTCAGCTACGCGGAGTACAACGCGCTCAAGGCATGGCTGATCAAGGTCGGCGAGGACGGCGAGTGGCCGCTGTTCCTCGACGTCTGGCTCGAGCACTCGGTCGAAGAGGTCGCCAACGCCCACCGCGAGGGCAGCAAGGGCACCATCGAGGGCCCCTACTACATCGACGGCTCACCCGAGTTGTCCTGGAACGGCACGATCCCGATGCGCGACGACGAGCCCGGCACGCCGATGGTGTTCGCCGGTCAGGTGCGCGCCGTCGACGGCACCCCGCTGCCCGAGGCCAAGATCGAGCTGTGGCACGCCGACGATCTCGGCTTCTACTCGCAGTTCGCGCCCGGGCTCCCCGAGTGGAACCTGCGGGGCACGTGGATGGCCAACGAGGACGGGCGATTCGAGATCCACAGCCTGCGCCCCGCGCCGTACCAGATCCCGACCGACGGTGCGTGCGGCCAGCTGATCGCGGCCGCGGGATGGCACGCGTGGCGCCCGGCGCACCTGCACTTCAAGGTGAGCGCTCCGGGATACGAACTCATCACCACCCAGCTCTACTTCCCGGGTGACCCGCACAACGACGACGACATCGCCTCGGCGGTGAAGCCGGAACTGATGCTCGATCCGCGCGACGACCCGTCCGGCGAGGGCGTCCTCGTCGACTACGACTTCGTGCTCGACCCGCGGCGCTGACCCCATGCTCGTCGCACCCACGGCCCTGGTGGCCGCCACGTCGTCGGACGACCTTGCCGCAGCGCGTCGTCAGGCCCAGGCGTGGCGGTCGCCGGAACTGGCGGTCGCCGATCGCGACCTGACCGATGCAGCCCTGGCCGACCTCGCCGCCACCGCACATGCGGCGGCGGAGAACTCGTTCGCCAGGGCGGTGGCCGCGATCCAGTCCGCCCGATCGGGGCGATTCCCGCGCATCCCGCACATCGATGCCGCCACCGAGATCTTCCGCAGCTTCCTGCGCCACGATCTCATCGACGGCTGGCTCTACGTCCGGGAATCCGACGGTCATCTGCACCCGTATCTGGTCATCGACATCACGATGGAACATGCCGACCGCACGCACGGCCCCCGGATCAAGGTCACGATGGAGGCCGACAACGCCACCGTGAAGCGACCCTCTCGCAAGCCGCGGGTACTGATGTTCGAGGAGACCGAGGTGGTCGGGAAGGTGCCCGCCGACGTCCTCGCGGCCGGCGGCGCCTACAAGGAGACCCCGGATCTCAAGGCGGAGTACCAGACTCGACGCGACGCCTACCAGACGATCATCGACGAGGGTTTCGGCAAGCAGTACCGGTTCACCGGTCGGGTGATCCGGACCGACGACTACCGCTCACCGAACAAGCGGGAGAACCGCAAGGTCGTGCACGACGTCGCGCCCACGGAGATCGCCGCATTGCGCATGGTCGCCCCGTCGGTCCTGTTCGGCGACGACTCCGTCTCCGCCGCCGCCGGTGACACCGGCGACGACGCCTACGGTCCGGTCCCGGTCATCACGGCTGTCCGGGTCTTCGATCTCGGCGCGCAGGACTTCCTCGACGTCAACACCGCCGACCTGAGCGCCTACGAGTACGACACCCATCTGCAGGACAAGCTCGTGCTGCCGGACGATCAGCGTGAACTGCTCACCATCCTGACCACCGACATCTCGGTCTTCACCGGCGACATCATCGACGGGAAGTCGGCGGGCAACGTGATCCTCGCGAAAGGCCGCCCGGGCGTGGGGAAGACACTCACCGCCGAGGTGTACGCCGAGGTCACCGGTCGCCCGCTCTACTCCATCCACTCCGGCTCGCTCGGGATCACTGCCGAACTCGTCCGCAAGAACCTCGAGGTCATCTTCGACCGGGCCAAGCGCTGGGATGCCGTCCTGCTGCTCGACGAAGCCGACGTGTTCGTGATGGAACGCGGACTGGACCTCTCCCAGAACGCCATCGTGGCCGAGTTCCTCCGCACGCTGGAGTATTTCGACGGGCTGCTGTTCCTGACCACCAATCGCGTGGACGGCGTCGACGAGGCCATCCTCGCGCGCTGCGCGGCCGTCATCGAATATCAGCCTCCCGGACCGAAGGATGCGCGGCAGATCTGGCAGATCCTCGCAGCAGGCAACGACATCGCACTCGGCGAGGACCTCCTCGACGACCTCGTGGGCGGCTTCCCCGACATCACCCCTCGCGACATCAAGATGTTGCTGCGCCTCGCGCTGCGCATGGCACGGCATCGGGGTGTGGAACTCGATGCGTCGGTCGTCGCCAGCAGCGCGGTGTTCCGGGGGTTGCATTACGTGCCGCGAGACGAGCGGGGATAGGTCGGCTCGGCCGGCGTCTGCGGGCGACCGCATGAGAGTCACGAGGGAGCGTCGATACGTGGATAATCCACTTGTCGACCCGCTGAGGTGACTGTCATGCGCGGCGTTCGGTCGCAATCGGCCTCTGGACGTGCCACCCTCGAAGCCGTGGAGTATCGGTTCGAGATCGTCTCGCTGCTGGTGTCACCGCGTCACGCGTATTTCGGTCGGCCGAAGGACGGTCCGGCCGATGAGGTGGAGACGAGCAGCCCGGAGTCCGTCGAGATCGTGGCCGACAAGGGGATCCGGGGTGATCGGTTCTACGGCGTCCGCGCGCACACCGAGGCGGCCGTCACCTTCCTGGCGGTCGAGGCCTGGCAGTCGGCCGCGGGCGACGCCGACCCGGCACTTGCCCGACGCAACGTCGTGGTGCGCGGTCTCGAACTGGATCCGTTACGCGGGCGGGAGTTCTCGATCGACACCGGCGACGGCCCGGTCACCTTCCGCGGCGGTCGTCCGGCCCACCCGTGCTCGTGGATGGACACCGTCGCCGGGGAGGGCACGCGTAAGGCGTTGATCGGGCGCGGCGGCCTGCGGGCACAGCCCCTCACCTCCGGTGTCCTGCGGATCGGACCGGCGCTCATCACCACCGACGTCGAACTCGATCCCGCCCGCGCCGCCGATCAGGTGAAGCGGGCACAACCGATCGGGTGAGGGTGCCGCGGCGGGAAGGTGCAGTCGGAAGCGCTCCCGGGAGCTGTGCCCGGACTCTCGTAGAAGCGCCCCGGGAATGCGCCCGGACTGTCGGGAAAGCGCCCCGGGAATGCGCCCGGGAGGAGCGTGGATGTCGGCGCGACCGCGCGACCTGGGAGAATGTCGAAAGGCTGGGCGGTTTTCCGGGTCGTGCAGTTTTCTGGGCGCCTTTTCGGGACGGTTTCCGGGGCGCCCGACGGCCCGCCC
>NZ_RKME01000001.1 GCF_003797825.1 Gordonia sp. OPL2 | reverse complement strand
AGTTACGGCGGCCATAGCGGAGGGGAAACGCCCGGTCCCATTCCGAACCCGGAAGCTAAGCCCTCCAGCGCCAATGGTACTGCACCCTAACCAGTGTGGGAGAGTAGGACACCGCCGAACACAATTTCACCAACGGCCCTGTATTCGATTTCGATCGGATACGGGGCCGTTGGCATTTCCATGACGTCCTCGGCGGATGCATGCTGCATGCGCTGTCGAACTGCTCGTGGAATCATTTGCTGACGACCCTCCCGCCCCAGGCATAGATTGGCTGTTATGAACGAGCGTGACCGCAACCCGCGACGTGAAGGCGCTACCCGCCGTGACGGTGGCCCGCGACGTGACGGGACTCCGCGACGTGACGGCGGTCGTGGCCGCGACGGCGGCTTTCGCCGCGATCCCGGTCCTCGGTCGGACCGCGCGGCCGGCGGCGGGCGTTCGTCGCGTGGCACGGGTTCCGCCGGGCGGCCGGACGAGCCCGCCCTGCCGATCGACGTCGCGGCGTCGGATCTCGACACCGAGGTCCGCCGTGACCTGCTGACACTGGACAAGGCCAACGCGGAGAATGTTGCCCGACACCTGGTGATGGTGACGCGCCTGCTCGAAGAGGATCCTGCCCTCGCGCTCGAGCACGCACGGGCTGCGCGGCGCCGGGCCGGTCGCGTCGGACTCGTTCGCGAGACCATGGGCATCGCCGCGTACAACGCCGGGGAGTGGCAGGAGGCCGCCTCGGAACTCCGGGCGGCACGACGAATCACCGGCAACACCGCGCTCCTGCCTCTCATCGCTGATTCCGAGCGCGGGCTGGGTCGCCCCGAACGGGCCATCGAGATCGCCCGGAGTGACGACGGCCGCGCTCTCACCGGCGAGGAGGCAACCGAGATGCGCATCGTCGAATCGGGTGCGCGGATCGATCTCGGCGAGCCGGAGAAAGCCGTCGTGACGCTACAGGCCGCGGATCTCAAGCCCGGACAGAGTGGGACCGGCCCCGCACGTCTCTACTACGCGTACGCGTCGGCGCTGCACGCTGCCGGCCGCAGCGACGACGCGATGACCTGGTTCATGAACGCCGCGTCCGCTGACGTCGACGATGTCACCGATGCAGAACTGAAACTCGTCGAACTGACCGAAGGTTTCGGCGACGGCGACGGCGACAACCAGGTCGACGACATCGTCGAGCGGACCGCGGCCTCGGATCCGGCCCCTGGTGACACAGTCGCGCCATCTGCGGCGGCGGAGTCCGCGGTTCGCGAGCCGTCGTCGGCGCCGGCACCGGCCCCGCAGCGTGACGTGGAGACCGTGTCGCCCGCATCGTCGGCCTCTGGTGGCGCGACGTCAGCCGCAGTGACGCCGTCTGATCGCGCGACAGTGTCGGAGAAGGCAGTGCGGTCCGATCCGGCGACGGTCAGCGACCCCGCGTGGTCGACCGACCCCGCGACAACGGATCCGACGCCGACGCCGCCATCGTCTGTCTCCACCGACATCGAGCTCGCATCCCGCTACGACGCCTTGCTCCTCGATCTCGACGGCACCGTCTTCGCCGGGCACAAGGCGCTGCCGGGAGCCCGTGAGTCGCTCGAAAAGACCACGACCGCACGCTATTTCGTGACCAACAATGCCAGCCGGCTGCCCGCCGAGGTCGTGACGCACCTCGTCGAACTCGGTTTCGATGCCACCGCGGAACAGGTCGTGACGAGTGCTCAGTCCGCTGCTCGTCTGCTCGCCGAGCACCTCACCCCGGGTTCGCGCGCTCTCGTCGTCGGGACCGACGGACTCGCTCAAGAGGTGCGTGAGGTCGGCATCGGCGTGACGCGGAGCGCCGACGACCGCCCGGCCGCGGTCATCCAGGGGCACTCCCCGGAGACCGGCTGGGCACAGTTGTCGGAGGCGGCCCTCGCGATCAACGCGGGAGCATTGTGGATCGCGTGCAACACCGACGCGACACTTCCGTCCGAGCGGGGCAAGCTCGTCGGCAACGGGTCGATGGTGGCGGCGGTGGCCAATGCGACCGGACAACAGCCCCTCGTGGCCGGGAAACCGGCTGCGCCGTTGATGGCGGATGCGATCGCCCGCAGCAACGCGTCGCGCCCGCTGGTGGTCGGCGATCGGCTGGACACCGACATCGAGGGTGCCCACTCGGTGGGGGTCGACAGCGCACTCGTGCTCACCGGTGTCAGCTCGGCAACCGACCTGCTGGTGGCACCACCCGAACAGCGCCCGACCTTCGTCATCGGTGACCTCACCGGACTCTTCCACGACGTGGATGCGGTCCGGATCGCGGCTCAACCGGACTGGCACGTGACGTTCGACGGTGATGTCGCGACCATCGACGGTGACGGGCGTACCGAATCGCTGGTCCCGGCGCTCGCTGCCGCTGTCTGGCAGGCCGTCGACGACGATCAGATCGACGCATCGCTGCTCCGTGTGGTCGGTGCGAATCACGAGATCAGCCGTGTGCTGGAATCGGTCGGCGTCGGGAGTGTGCGCTAGCGTTGGTCTCATCATGACCGACCATCTCGACGAGCCGAACCGTGAGCACGGACCCGGCGGCGGGCCCGTTCCGGGTCCACCGCGTCCCGGTCCGAACATGATGCCGCGGACCGCCGGTCCCGCTGCGTCGACGACACCTGATCCGTCCACAGCGCACGACGATCCGCCCGCTGCGGAGCCCGAAACCGAGCCCGGCGCGGTCACCGATGCCGTCGTCGACCTGCTCCGCCAGGTGGACGAGGTCCGTCAGTCCACCGGTGACACCTTCGATCTCGACGCACTGGCGCGTCAGACCGAACTCCTCGAGCGCGCACACGAAGTGCTGACGTCTGCCCTCGAGGATGTCGATCCGCGATGACGGGCTGCTGAGGGGTGGCCCCACGTGCGCGCCTCGACGCCGAACTCGTCCGTCGCGGCCTGGCCAGATCGCGCGAGCAGGCCCGAACCCTCATCTCCGAGGGCCTGGTGAAGGTCAACGGGGTTCTCGCCGCGAAGCCGGCCACCAATGTCGGCCGCGACACCCCGATCGTCGTCGCCGAGACCGTCGGTGACGACTGGGCCTCACGCGGCGCCCACAAACTGATCGGAGCGCTGGATGCGTTCGGGCCCGAAGGACTCTCGGTCGCCGGTCGGCGATGTCTCGACGCGGGGGCGTCAACGGGTGGCTTCACCGATGTCCTGCTCCGGCGCGAGGCGGCCGAGGTGGTTGCCGTCGACGTCGGGTACGGCCAACTGGTCTGGCGATTGCAGAACGACGCCCGTGTCCGGGTACACGACCGCACCAACGTGCGCCGACTCGCGCCCGAGCAGATTGATGGTCCGGTCGACGTCGTCGTCGCCGACCTCTCGTTCATCTCGTTGGCTCTCGTCCTGCCGGCGCTGGCGGCGTGCACAAGGGTCGGCGGAGACCTGCTTCCGATGGTGAAACCGCAGTTCGAGGTCGGCAAGGACCGCGTCGGATCCGGTGGGGTCGTGCGTGATCCGCAGCAGCGCGCCGATGCCGTGCTGGCCGTCGCCCGCGCGGCGTCGCGCCTCGGGCTCGAGACCCGTGGTGCCATCGCGAGTCCACTCCCCGGACCGTCCGGCAACGTCGAGTATTTCCTATGGCTTCGCAAGGAACGCGAGGTCATCGAGCCGGCGGACGACCAGTCCGACGCGAACCCGACCGCGCCGGATAGGGTCGATGTCCGGGCGGACTCTACCGGGGGACCCATGGACGACACGTGGCTGATCGAGATGATCGGCCACGCGGTCGAGACCGGGCCCCGTTGACAGACGAAGGGACCACTGTGGCCAACGACACGGTCGCCGATCGGGCGGGCCATCGAGAGTTCTTGGTGGTCGCCCACACCGGCCGGGAGATCGTCACGCGGACGATGGACGCGATCGCGCGCCATTGCGCGGCCGCCGGTGTCCGACTCCGGGTGGTCGACCACGACACCAAGGTCCGCGAGGAACATGGCGCCCTCATCGAGGTACCGGTCGCGGATCCACCTCGACCCGAGAGCCACCCCGTCGACCCCGAACACCTGCGCAGCATCGGTGCCGCCGTCGAGGTGACCTCCGCCGTGCCTGCCTCGGCGGAGGGATGCGAGGTGGTCATCGTGCTCGGTGGTGACGGGACATTCCTGCGGGCCGCCGAACTCGCGTACCCGGCCCAGGTGCCGGTGCTCGGGATCAACCTGGGCCGCATCGGATTCCTCGCCGAAGCCGAGGCGAACCGGGTCGACGAGGTGATGCGCCAGCTCATCGACCGTGACTATCGGGTCGAGCCCCGGATGACGCTCGACGTGTCGGTGATCGACCCGGCCCGGCCGGGCGAGACCCCGATCCGCAGCTGGGCGCTCAACGAGATCGCGATCCTCAACCGGACGAACAACGGTGTCCTCGAACTCGTCACCGAGGTCGATGGGCGTCCGGTGTCGGCGTTCGGGGCGGACGGTGTGCTGGTGTCGACGCCGACGGGATCGACCGCATACGCGTTCTCCGCCGGAGGCCCGGTGATGTGGCCGGACCTCGAGGCGATACTGGTGGTTCCGAGTAACGCTCATGCACTGTTCGCGCGGCCGCTCGTGACGAGTCCCCGGTCGCGGATCGCGGTGGAGATCGACAAGGGCGGGCGGGCCGCGGTGGCGTTGTGCGACGGCCGTAGACGGATCGACGTCCCGGCCGGAGCGCGCGTGGAGGTCGTACGCAGCGAACGATCGGTGCGCTGGGTGCGAATCGACTCCGAACCGTTCACCGATCGACTCGTGACCAAATTCGCTCTACCGGTGACAGGCTGGCGGGGGAGGCTTACCTGACGTGCTGGAAGAACTGTCCATCGAAGGCCTGGGCGTCATCGAACAGGCATCGGCGCAATTTCATCCGGGTTTCACCGTCCTGACCGGTGAGACCGGTGCCGGCAAGACCATGATCGTGACGAGTCTGCATCTGCTGTCCGGCGCCCGTGCGGATGCCTCCCGGGTGCGGACCGGCGACAGCAAGGCCATCGTCGAGGGGCGCTTCCGGCTGTCCGGCCACGATGCCGCGGCCGACGATCCGATCTCGGATCCGGTGGTCGCGGAGATCCTGGAGGCCTCCGGGGCCGACGTCGACGACGACGGATCCATGATCGCGGTGCGGTCGGTGAACTCCGACGGACGATCTCGCGCGCACCTCGGTGGCCGGTCGGTGCCGGTCGGGGTGATGGGGCGGCTCACCAACCACCTGTTGACGATCCACGGTCAGAACGACCAGCTGCGTCTGCTCAAACCAGAGCACCAGCGGGCCGCGCTCGACACCTTCGCCGGGTCGTCGGTCGCCGGTGCGCTGCGGACCTATCGAGCCGCGCGCGACGAATGGGTGGCGATTCTCGACGACCTCGAGGCTCGACGCACGAACTACCGCGAACTGGCACAAGAAGCCGACCGTCTCCGGTTCGGCATCGACGAGATCGCCGCTGTCGACCCTGCTCCGGGCGAGGACGCGGAGCTCGCCGCGACGATCCGGCGGCTGTCCGACCTCGAGACCATCCGCACCGAGGGCGCGCAGTCGCACGAAATCGTCACCGGCGACGGCGCTTCCGTCATCGAGGGCCTCGGTCAGGTCCGCAGCATCCTGGAGGCCACTGCCGACGACACGCTCCGTGAGCTGCTGCCGCGTGTGTCCGAGGCGCTGACCGTCGTCACCGATGTCGGGGAAGAACTGGCGTCGTTCCTCGCCGATCTGCCCGCGGACGCCGAGGAACTCGACAAGCTGCTCAACCGGCAGGCCGAACTGAAGGCGCTGGTGCGCAAGTACGCTCCCGACATCGACGGTGTCATCGAGTGGCGTACGTCGGCAGAGTCGAGGTTGGCCGAGATCGACGACCCGCACCGATCGATCACCGAACTCGAGAACGCGGCGTCGGCCGCGCGGGAGAAAGTGTGTGACGCCGCGGCGAAACTGCACAAACGGCGAACCACCGCTGCCAAATCCATGGCGACACAGGTATCCGCCGAACTCGCCGGGCTCGCGATGGGCGATGCACTTCTCGCCGTCGACGTCGGGCTCGATCCGGCCGCCGACGACGACCGCCTCGCCGTCGATCTCGACGGTCGCCGGGCACATGCCGGATCCGACGGTGCCGATCGTGTCGAGTTCGCCTTGCTCGCCCACAAGGGCGCCACCCCGCTACCGATCGCCAAATCGGCGTCCGGGGGTGAGCTGTCGCGCGTCATGCTCGCGATGGAGGTCGTGCTCGCCGCCCCGACCAGCGGGTCGATCATGGTCTTCGACGAGGTGGATGCCGGCGTGGGAGGCCGGGCAGCCGTCGAGATCGGCCGTCGGCTCGCCGGCCTCGCTCGCGCACATCAGGTCATCGTCGTGACCCACCTCCCGCAGGTCGCGGCGTTCGCCGACAACCATCTCGTGATCGGCAAGAACACCGGCGGTGCCAAGAAGAACCGCCCGAACACGAGTACCGTCCGGACCCTCGACCGCGATGAGAGAGTGGCCGAACTGGCCCGCATGCTGGCAGGTCTGGGAGATTCCGACACCGGCCGCGCCCACGCCGAAGAACTGCTCGCCACCGCCGAGAGCGAGAAGTCGGTCGATGGGACGCCGCGCAGCTGACATGAGGGTTGGAGTGGGCATGGGTCCGCGGCGACTGGTGTTACTCGTGTGACAAAAGTTGCGGATGTTGCGGCGCGCCTCCACGGATCGGGACGTTGATCCGTCAATCATGGGCGTCATGAAGATGCCTGCCCTGCTTGCCCGTACGACTGACGAACTCCCTGGCGTCACCGGAATAGCCAGGATCGACAAGAACACCCGCCGGCTCCTCGACCGAGTCGGCCCCGGCGACATCGCCATTCTCGACGAGATCGATCTCGATCGCGTCACCGCGGACGCGCTGGTGGCGGCCAATGTGGTCGCCGTCGTCAACGCGTCATCGTCGATCTCCGGGCGGTACCCGAACCTCGGCCCCGAGGTGCTGGTGGCATCGGGCGTCGTCCTGCTCGACAATGTCGGCGACGAGGTCTTCAAGCGGGTCAAGGACGGCGCCAAGCTGCGTGTCCACAACGACCGGCTCTACGTCGGGGAGCGCAGGCTGGCGCTGGGCACCGAACTCGAGGAACGCGACATCGCGGACATGATGATCGAGGCGAAGACGGGACTGGTCGATCATCTGGAGGCATTCTCGGGCAACACGATCGAGTTCATCCGCAGCGAGTCCCCGCTGCTGATCGACGGCGTCGGTGTGCCGGATGTCGATGTCGATCTCGCCGGTCGGCATGTGATCATCGTCGGTGACGGTCCCGACCGTGCGGCCGACCTGCGCGCCCTGAAGCCGTTCATCAAGGAATACTCACCGGTGATCGTCGGGGTCGGTGCCGGTGCGGACACACTCATCAAGTCCGGTTACAAGCCGGCGCTCATCGTCGGCGATCCGGACGACATGAAGACGACGACGCTGAAATCCGGTGCACAACTTGTCCTTCCGGCCGACACCGATGGGCACGCGCCCGGTCTGGCACGTATCCAGGACCTGGGTGTGGGTGCCACGACGTTCCCCGCCGCCGGTTCGGCCTCCGACCTCGCCTTGTTGCTGGCCGATTATCACGGAGCTGACCTCATCGTCACCGTTGGCTACGGCGGGACCCTCGACGACTTCTTCGATCGGTCTCGTCGCGAGAGCAATCCGTCGACCTTCCTCACCCGGCTCAAGGTCGGACCGAAGCTCGTCGACGCGAAAGCCGTTGCCACACTTTATCGCAGCAGGGTCTCGGGGGCCGCGATCGCCTGCGTGATCCTGGCCGCGCTCATCGCCGTCATCGCCGCGGTGCTGCTGTCCAACATGGGGCCGGAGGTCACCGACTGGGCAGTTGCGCAGTACCACCAGGCCGTCGAGTGGGCCAAGGGCGTCTGGAACAGGTGATCGATGATCTCTCCACGGCAGCACGCGATCTCGCTCGTTGCGGTCTTCCTGGCCCTCGCGGTCGGGCTGTTCCTCGGTTCCGGGTTCATCGGTGATCAGGTCAACTCGCTCACCGGGACGTCCCGGGACCGTCTCGGCGACCTCGAGAAGCAACGCGACGAACTCAACGAGCAGGTCAACGCGGCCAACAGCTTCGGTGCGGCGGTCGCGCCGAGACTGATCGACGGCACCCTGAAGGGGCAGTCGGTCCTCGTCGTCACCACCCCTGACGCCGCAGATCCCGATGTCGACGCGGTGAAGGAGTCGATCTCGTCGGCCGGGGCGCGATTCTCCGGTCAGATCGCCCTCACCGACGCGCTGGTGCGGGACCAGAACGCCGAACAACTCCGCACGATCGTCGACCAGACCATTCCGCCGGGCACGACGCTGCGGGCCGAACTCACCGACTCGGGCGGACGGATCGGCGACCTCATCGGGGCGCTCGCGCTCCGGCGCGACGGCCAGTCGGGTGCCACGGCCGGCGACACCCGTCTCGGGCTGCAGGCACTGCGCGAGGGTGGCTTCATCCAGTACGCCGACAACGCGGTATCCGAGGCCGACCTGGTCGTCGTGGTCGCCGGCGACGCACTCGCCGGCGACGCCGGCGCGCAGGGGCAACTCGTCGGTCGGATGGCGGCCGCGATGGCGGCGCGCGGCCAGGGCGGCGCACTCGTCGGTCGGACGGGTTCGGCGACGGGGGGATCCCCGATCGCGGTGGTCCGCTCCGACCCGTCACTCGGCAACGCGGTCTCCACGGTCGACAACGTGGATCAGCAGACCGGCCGGATCACGACAATCCTGGTCCTCGCACAGGAGTCCGACGGCAAGACCGGCGCGTACGGCACCGGACCCGGTGCTCGGGCGATCACCGTCGGCGGGGAGTCCGGGCCGGCGGCCTGAGCGCGGCCGTACGTGGCGTGCGCCACGTACGGCGCCCGGTCGGTGTGGCGGCAGTGGTTCGTCGACCGAGGTGTTACCCTGGAGTCCCGTAGGTAATCAGGGTTTTCTGGCCTGAATCGGCCGACGGGAGACGCATTTTGCGACCACTTCGTGTGCACACGGACACCAAACACATCTTCGTGACGGGCGGTGTCGCGTCGTCCCTGGGCAAGGGACTGACGGCATCGAGTCTCGGACAACTTCTCACCTCACGTGGCCTGCGGGTCACGATGCAGAAACTCGACCCGTATCTGAACGTGGATCCGGGCACCATGAATCCCTTCCAGCACGGCGAGGTCTTCGTCACCGAGGACGGCGCCGAGACCGACCTCGACGTCGGGCACTACGAGCGGTTCCTGGACCGCAATCTGTCGCAGTCGGCCAATGTGACCACCGGGCAGGTGTATTCGACGGTGATCGCCAAGGAACGCCGAGGCGAGTACCTCGGCGAGACCGTCCAGGTGATCCCGCACATCACCGACGAGCTCAAGGCCCGTGTCCTCGCCATGCGTGAACCCGGCTCCGACGGCGAGGCACCCGACGTGGTGATCACCGAGATCGGTGGCACCGTCGGCGACATCGAGTCGCAGCCGTTCATCGAAGCTGCGCGTCAGATCCGCCACGACGTCGGCCGGGACAACGTGTTCTTCCTGCATGTGTCCCTGGTCCCGTATCTCGCGCCGTCCGGGGAGCTCAAGACCAAGCCGACCCAGCACTCGGTCGCGGCTCTGCGCAACGTCGGCATCCAGCCCGACGCCCTGATCCTGCGGTGCGACCGCGAGGTCCCCGAGGGTCTGAAGAAGAAGATCGCGTTGATGTGCGACGTCGACATCGAGGGCGTCATCTCGACCCCCGATGCACCGTCGATCTACGACATCCCCAAGGTGTTGCACCACGAGCAGCTCGACGCGTACGTGGTGCGCAAGCTGGGTCTGCCGTTCCGCGATGTCGACTGGACCGAATGGGGCGAGCTGCTCAAGCGTGTGCACGATCCGCGGGAGACTGTGACGGTCGCGCTGGTGGGCAAATATGTGGACCTGCCCGATGCCTACCTGTCGGTGACCGAGGCGATTCGAGCCGGCGGCTTCGCGTGGAAGGCCCGTACCGAGATCAAATGGGTGCCGTCCGACGAGTGCGCCACCCCCGAGGGTGCGCAGGCTGCCCTCGGCGATGTCCACGCGGTGCTGATCCCCGGCGGCTTCGGCATCCGCGGCATCGAGGGCAAGGTCGGCGCGATCAATTACGCGCGCAAGCGCGGTGTGCCGTTGCTGGGATTGTGCCTGGGGTTGCAGTGTGTCGTGATCGAGGCGGCCCGTGCCGCCGGGCTCGACGGCGCGAGCTCCACCGAGTTCGATCCGGACACCCCGTTCCCCGTCATCTCGACCATGGCCGATCAGGCCGATGCCGTCGCCGGTGAGGCCGATCTCGGCGGCACCATGCGGCTCGGCGCCTATCCGGCGACTCTCCAGCCCGGCAGCGTCGTCGCGGATGCGTACGAGACGACCGATGTCTCCGAACGGCACCGGCATCGCTTCGAGGTCAACAACTCCTATCGCGACAAGATCTCCGAATCCGGTCTGGTGTTCTCCGGCACATCGCCCGATGGGCATCTGGTCGAATTCGTGGAGTACCCGGCATCGGTCCATCCGTTCCTGGTGGCCACCCAGGCCCACCCGGAGCTCAAGAGCCGGCCGACGCGACCGCATCCGCTGTTCCGTGCGTTCATCGATGCGGCGCTGAAATACAAGGCGGCCGAACGTCTGCCGGTCGACATCGGCGACTACGACCGTCCTGCGGCGGCTGAGGACGACGCAGTCCTGGAGGACTCCGAGGTACGCGGCGCTTGAGCGGCACAGTGCACGATCCGGGAGACGAGCAGCGCCCGCCCGACACCGCGGGCAGTCACGAGTTCGACGTCCGCGAGAGCCGGACGGTCTATGACGGGGCCATCCTCACGTTGCGGGTCGACGATGTCGCCATGCCCGGTGGACGGGTCGCCGAGCGCGAGGTCGTCGAACACTTCGGTGCGGTCGCCGTCGTCGCGCGCGACGAGGCGGGGCGGATCGCGATGGTCCGCCAATACCGGCATCCGATTGGTCGCAGGCTGCTGGAGTTGCCCGCCGGTCTCCTCGACGGCGGACCGGGGGAGTCCCCGCTCGAGGCCGCGCGCCGTGAACTCGCCGAAGAGGTCGACCTGGCCGCCGACGACTGGCGGGTGCTCGTCGACCTGGCGTTGTCCCCGGGATTCACCGACGAGGCGTTGCGGCTGTATCTCGCCGAAGGCCTGCACCGGCTCGACGTGTCCGAGCGGCACGACGAGGAGGCCGACATGTCGGTGGAGTGGGTCTCCCTCGACGACGCAGTCGGGCGCGTGCTCAACGGCGAGATCGTGAACGCGACCAGTGTTGCGGGCATCCTCGCCGTGGCCACCGCCGATGTCCGCGGCATCACGCTGCGCGGCGTCGACGCACCCTGGACCGACGAGCCGGTGGCCCTGCGCGACCGACGCTCTCGGCGATGACCGGGGCGACGGTGTCCGCCGCGAATCCCGCCGAACACATCACCCGCTACCTCGATCACCTCACGGTGGAGCGCGGAGCCGCGGCCAACACGGTGAGTTCTTATCGTCGTGATCTCGAGCGCTACCGTCTCTACCTGACCTCGCGGGGGATCGACCGACTCTCCGAGGTGACCGAGAACGACGTCCGCGAGTTCCTCGTCGATCTGCGTCGTGGCGACCCCGACAGCGGTACGACGCCGCTGGCGGACAGTTCGATCGCCCGGACCCTGGTGGCGGTGCGCGGATTCCACAAGTTCGCCTCGGCCGAGGGCGTCGTCGATGTCGACGTCGCCCACGCGGTCCGCCCACCGCGTCCGGCCCGTCGACTGCCCAAGTCGCTGCCCGTGGATGAGGTCCTGGCGATCCTGGACTCCGCGGGCGCCGCGGATCATCCACGCGCGCTTCGTGATCGGGCCCTGCTCGAGCTGCTCTACAGTTGTGGCGCGCGGATCTCGGAGGCCATCGCACTCGACATCGACGACATCGACACCGACACACGCGCGGTCCGGTTGTCCGGAAAGGGTGGCAAGGAGCGGGTCGTCCCGGTCGGGGGGCCGGCCGTCGAGGCCATCGATGCGTACCTCGTGCGGGGACGTCCGGCGCTGGCGAGTCGTGCGAACCCGGCGTTGTTCCTCAACGCCCGCGGTGGCCGGCTCTCCCGGCAGAGTGCCTGGCAGGTTCTGGTCGACGCCGCCCAGCGTGTCGGGCTCGACAAGGCCGTCTCACCGCACACCCTGCGCCACAGTTTCGCGACCCACCTCCTCGACGGTGGTGCCGACGTCCGTGTCGTCCAGGAATTGCTGGGCCACGCGTCGGTGACCACCACGCAGGTGTACACACTCGTCACCGTGAACACGATGCGTGAGGTCTACGCCACGGCCCATCCCCGCGCCCGGTGATCGGCGATCCATATCTGCCCGGTCTGTTCGTCGGCGATGCGCCACGGGATCAGGGCGTCGACGCACTACGCTGGGACCAGCAATTCGGCGAAGAAGGGAGCGGCGGACACGTGAGCACCCCGGGGGCACCGCGGTCTGCCGACGACCAGTACCGGATCTCGGTGACGCCGTCGCATGACGTCGACGAGGACAGCGGCGCGGAGAACGAGATCGGCCCGACCGGCCGGCCCTATCGTGAGGTCCCCGAGCCCACCCCGCTCGATCGGCACGGACCGGCGACGGTCGTGGCCGTGTGCAACCAGAAGGGCGGGGTCGGCAAGACCACCTCGACCATCAACCTGGGTGCGGCCCTCGCCGAGTACGGCCGCCGGGTCCTGCTGGTCGACCTCGATCCGCAGGGTGCGTTGTCGGCCGGGCTCGGCGTCCCTCACCACGACCTGGAGCAGACCGTCTACAATCTGCTCGTCCCACCGCAGGTGGAGACCGACGAGGTCCTCATGCGCACCCGGGTCGAGGGACTGGACCTGTTGCCCAGCAACATCGACCTGTCCGCCGCCGAGATCCAGCTCGTCACCGAGGTCGGCCGCGAGCAGTCCCTGAACCGGGCCCTGCATCCGGTGCTCGACCGCTACGACTTCGTTCTCATCGACTGCCAGCCGTCGTTGGGACTGCTCACCGTGAACGCACTGGCCTGTGCCGACACCGTGGTGATCCCGATGGAGTGTGAGTACTTCAGCCTCCGCGGGCTGGCCTTGCTCACCGACACCGTCGACAAGGTCCGCGACCGGCTCAACCCGAGGCTCACGCTCGGCGGCATCCTGGTCACGATGTTCGACGCTCGCACCCTGCACTCGCGTGAGGTGATGGCACGGGTCGTCGAGGTCTTCGGCGACGCGGTCTACGACACCGTCATCAGCCGTACGGTCCGGTTCCCCGAGACGAGTGTCGCGGGCGAACCGATCACCTCGTGGGCACCCAAGTCGGCGGGCGCGAAGGCCTATCGCGCGCTCGCGCGGGAGGTCATCGCCCGCGATTCACGTTCCACATGACCGAGTCCGACGACGCAGGCATGCTCGCCGAGGCGGAGGTGACCGAGCCGGATGCACCCGGCTCAGCGGCCGACCCCGAGGTGGCAGGCGCGGAGGTGACAAGCGCACAGGTGGCCGACGCAGTGGCGGACCCGGCCGTCGGGGAGGCCGAGGCGGGGGAGAAGCCCACCGGCTTCCAGGTCCGGTTACGCAACTTCGAGGGTCCCTTCGACCTCCTGCTCAACCTGATCAGCCAGCACCGACTCGATGTCACCGAGGTGGCACTGCACGAGGTGACCGACGACTTCATCGCCTACACCCGCGAGATGGGTGCGGAGATGGGGCTGGAACAGACCACCGAGTTCCTGGTGGTTGCCGCCACGCTGCTCGATCTCAAGGCCGCCCGGCTCCTCCCGTCTGGAGAGGTCGATGACCCGGAGGACCTCGCGCTGCTCGAGGCGCGGGACCTGCTCTTCGCCCGTCTCCTGCAGTACCGCGCCTACAAGCAGGTCGCAGCACTCTTCGGGGAGTTGGAAGCGGCTGCGCTACAACGTTATCCGCGCGCGGTATCGCTGGAGAAGCAGTTCGAGGACCTGTTGCCCGAGGTGACTCTCGGCGTCGACGCCGGACGATTCGCGCAGGTCGCTGCGTCGGCGATGACACCGCGCCCGACGCCCAGCGTCGGCCTCGATCACCTGCACGATGTCCACTCGGTGTCGGTACCTGCGCAGGCGCGTCGGATCGCGGAATTGCTGACGGTACGGCCCGGCTCCTGGCTGACGTTCCACGATCTCGTCGCCGGATGCGAGAGCGGACTCGAGGTGGTGGGCAGTTTCCTGGGACTCCTCGAGCTGTTCCGCGAGCGTGCGGTCGCCTTCGAGCAACCCGAGGCGCTCGGTGATCTCCAGGTGATCTGGACCGGGGACCGGGACGTGGAGGATCTGACGATGGACAAGGCGGAGGACTACGGATGACCGAGGACACCGGGAGCGCGGCGAGCGGGCCGGGATTCGAGGAGGATACATCGCCGGGACAGGGCGTCCTGGAGGTCGATGTCGACGACGAACTGGCCCTCGATGATGACCGGTTGCGTTCGGCGCTCGAGGCCGTGCTCCTGGTGGTCGACACTCCCGTCACGGCCGGTGAACTCGCCACCGCGGTCGAGCAGGACGTGGCGCGTGTCCGCACGATGCTCACGCGGATGTCCGATGAGCTCACGGCCGCCAACAGCGGTATGGATCTCCGGTTCGCCGGCGACGGGTGGCGGTACTACACCCGAGCCGAGTTCGCGCCCTATGTCGAGCGGCTCCTGTTGGACGGCGCGCGGTCCAAACTCACCCGTGCCGCGCTGGAGACCCTCGCCGTCATCGCCTATCGGCAGCCCGTGTCGCGGGCACGTGTCAGTGCCATTCGCGGCGTCAACGTCGACGGCGTCATGCGTACCCTCGTCGCGCGTGGCCTGATCAACGAGGTCGGGACCGACCCACAGACCACCGCCACGATGTACGCGACCACCGAGCTCTTCCTCGAGCGACTGGGACTCGCGTCACTCTCGGAATTGCCGGACCTGGCGCCGTTGTTGCCTGACGTGGACGTCATCGATGATCTCGACGAGGAACTGTCGTCGGACCCGCGATTCGCCAAACTCGACCGTCACCGGTCAGACTCGACAGAGAACGATTCAGCAGGATCGGCCGCCGACACCACGTCGGTAGGCGGTCCCGACAACGACAACCAGGACTGATCACCATGGCATCCGCTAGCCGAGACGGCACACCGGGCCCGCGCAAGAAGTCGTCGCGCGTGCAGAAGACCGGCAAGAACGCACCCTCCCAGAGCCCGTCTGCACGACATTCCTCCGGCAAGAAGCCGACCGGCAAGACCGGTGCCGGGAAGAACTCCGGCAAGGGCCGCGCCGCCCCGACGGCGGGCTCGACGAGGAAACCGCACCGCAAGGGTTCGTCGAAACCGGATGTCACCTCGGGCAAGGTCCGACTCAACAACGCCAAACCGGCGCGACACCAGGTCCCCGACGCCGACCTCGGCGATTCCGGCGCCACCTACGTTGCCGACGGTGTCCGCCTGCAAAAGGTGCTGGCCGCGGCCGGTGTCGCCTCGCGGCGAGGCGCGGAAGAACTGATCGCGGCCGGCCGGGTCGATGTCGACGGCGAGATCGTCACCGAGCAGGGCCTGCGCATCAACCCCGACACCGCGATCATCCGTGTCGATGGGGCCCGCGTCGTCATCGACGAGAGCAAGCAGTACCTCGCCCTCAACAAGCCCAAGGGCTGGCAGTCGACCATGTCCGACGACCAGGGTCGCCCGTGTGTCGGTGACATCGTCGCCGAGCGGGTGATGGCGGGGCAGCGACTGTTCCACGTCGGACGCCTTGACGCCGACACCGAGGGACTTCTCCTGCTGACCAACGACGGCGAGCTGGCCCATCGACTGATGCATCCGTCCTATGAGGTCCCCAAGACCTACATGGCGACGTTGCGTGGTGAGGTGCCGCGCTCACTGGGGCGTACCCTGCGCGCCGGCGTCGAACTCGAGGACGGCCCCGTCGCGGTGGACTCCTTCACCGCCGTGTCGGTGTACGAAGGGCAGTCACTGGTCCGGATCACATTGCACGAAGGACGCAATCGGATCGTGCGCCGCATGATGGAAGAGGTCGGGTTCCCGGTCACCGCGCTCGTCCGGACCCATGTCGGTGCCGTCACACTCGGCGAGCAACGACCCGGCAGTCTGCGAGTCCTGAATCGCAACGAGATCGGTGAGCTGTACAAGGCGGTCGGACTGTGAGCGCCGGTACCCGCGTCATCGCCATCGACGGACCGGCCGGCACCGGCAAGTCGACGGTGTCGAAGATCCTCGCCGACCGGGTCGGCGCACAGTTCCTCGACACCGGCGCCATGTACCGGGCCGCAACCCTGGCTGTGTTGAATGCCGATGTGTCGCTGGATGATCCGGCTGCGATCGGCGAGACCGTCGATCGCGCCGACATCAACCTCGACGTCGCAGGCGGCGGATCGACGACCTACCTCGACGGCGCCGATGTCTCCACCGATATCCGCACCGACGTGGTGACCAAGGCGGTGTCCGCGGTCTCCGCCGTTCCCGCTGTGCGCACCAAACTCGTTGCGGTCCAACGCCGTGAGGCACAGGGTGCCTTCGTCGTGGTGGAGGGTCGCGACATCGGGACCGTCGTCTTCCCCGATGCCGATCTGAAGATCTACCTCACCGCGACGCCGGAGGCGCGTGCGATGCGGCGCCATCGGCAGAACGTCGCCGCCGGCCGCGCCGGCGACGTCGCCGAGGTGCTCGCGGATGTCAACCGTCGCGATCATCTGGATTCGACCCGGGCGGTGTCGCCCCTGCGGCCCGCCGACGACGCCGTGCTCGTCGACACCAGTGACCTCACCCTCGACGAGGTCGTCGACACCCTCGGCGGTCTCGTGCGCGACCGGATCGGAGTGCAGTCGTGACCGAGCAGAACACGGGCGGCACGCCCGGAGACGAACTGGCACTGCCCGGTGACGGGACCTGGTCGGATGAAACCGACTGGGACCTGGTCGATGTCGATGTCGACGGGCAACCGGTCGATGCGACCCCGGTGCCGGTGGTCGCCATCGTGGGCCGCCCCAACGTCGGCAAGTCGACCCTCGTCAACCGCATCCTCGGCCGCCGCGAAGCGGTCGTGGAGGACATCCCCGGGGTGACCCGCGACCGCGTCTCGTATGCGGCCAGCTGGTCAGGACAACGGTTCACCGTCGTCGACACCGGTGGGTGGGAGCCGGATGCGAAGGGGTTGCAGCAGGCGGTCGCAGCGCAGGCCGAGCTCGCGATGCGAACGGCAGACGCGATCGTGCTCGTCGTCGACGCGACCGTCGGTGCCACCGCCACCGACGAGGCCGTGGCCCGCGTGTTGCGCCGATCGAAGACCCCGGTCATCCTCGCCGCCAACAAGATCGACAGCGAGCGCGCCGAGGCCGAGGCCGCGGCACTGTGGTCGCTGGGTCTCGGCGAACCGCAGCCGGTGTCCGCAGCGCATGGCCGTGGGGCCGGCGACCTGCTCGACGTCATCCTCGCCGCGCTCCCGGAGACGCCTCGTGAGGGGCCCGCGATGGGTGGGCCGCGACGGGTTGCGTTGGTGGGCAAGCCGAATGTGGGCAAGAGCTCGCTGCTGAACAAGTTGGCCGGTTCGGAGCGGTCGGTGGTCGACAACGTCGCCGGGACGACGGTCGACCCGGTCGACGAGCTCATCGAACTCGGGGGCAAGGCCTGGCAGTTCGTCGACACGGCCGGGTTGCGACGCAAGGTCCGGACCGCGAGCGGTCACGAGTACTACGCGTCGCTCCGGACACGCGCCGCCCTCGATGCGGCCGAGGT
Organism: Gordonia sp. OPL2; assembly: GCF_003797825.1. Classification (GTDB taxonomy): domain Bacteria; phylum Actinomycetota; class Actinomycetes; order Mycobacteriales; family Mycobacteriaceae; genus Gordonia. The sequence goes on along the minus strand of NZ_RKME01000001.1, from coordinate 664,941 downwards.
CGCGATCCTGCTCATCGACGCGTCGGAACCGATCACCGAGCAAGACCTGCGGGTGCTGTCGATGATCATCGACAGCGGCCGCGCGCTGGTCATCGCCTTCAACAAGTGGGACCTGGTCGACGAGGACCGCCGCTATCAGCTCGACAAGGAGATCGATCGCGAGCTGGCCCGGGTGCCGTGGGCGCGCCGCGTCAACATCTCCGCGAGCACCGGCCGTTCGGTGCAGAAGCTGGTGCCTGCGCTCGAGGGTGCGTTGGCGTCGTGGGACAAGCGCGTGGCCACGGGGCGGCTCAACAACTGGCTCAAGGACGTCATCGCGGCCACGCCTCCGCCGCTGCGCGGCGGTAGGCAGCCGAGGGTCATGTTCGCCACCCAGGCGGCGACGCGACCTCCGACCTTCGTGCTCTTCACGACGGGATTCCTGGAGGCGGGATATCGCCGGTTCCTCGAACGTCGACTTCGCGAGGAGTTCAACTTCGACGGCTCACCGGTGCGGGTCAACGTTCGCGTCCGCGACAAGCGGGAGCAACGCCGCAAACGCTGAGGGGTACGCGATCTGAGCCGACGGGCGTGCGATACTTCCACTCGTGCTCATCATCGGAATCGTCTTGTTCGGAATGCTGATCGGCGCGGGTGCGCAATTGATCCTCGGGCGAGGAGCCAAGGGGATCGACTGGGGCGTGGCGATCGTCGCGGGTCTCGTCGGCTCCTTCGTCGGCGGTCTCCTGATCAGCCTGCTGGCCGGTGACGGCCTGGACTTCCGACCCAGCGGGATCATCGGTTCGATCGTGGGTGCCATCCTGATCACCGCGGGGTGGATGTGGTTCAAGGGTCGCTCGACCACGACCTGACCGCCGTGGCGGTGCCGGCGTACACCGTTCTGACCAGGCGATTGGTTCGAACGGGCGCTCGTCGGCTACGCTCATCAACGCCCCGGAAACGGGGTAACGGGCTGTGGCGCAGTTTGGTAGCGCACTTGACTGGGGGTCAAGTGGTCGCAGGTTCAAATCCTGTCAGCCCGACGTCGTGACCAGCGTAAACAAGCTGGATCAGGGTCACCGTGCAATAGCGGCTCGGACTTCCACCCGGAGGTCCGAGCCGTTCTTGTGTTCACGGCGTGGGAGCTGGCTCGTTGGGATGAGGGGCCATGATCCGGCCCAGTGTTGCTGGCCGCCACCGATATGCTCAACCAATGCCTTGGACACTGGAGCCCAGAGACGACGACAACGGCCATGTACTGGTGAACCGGACGGGCCAGACGGCCTACGCGGTGAGCGCGGCCTCCCTGGACGATGCCGCCGACGCCTGGCACGCCGCGCGTCCTCCCTACGCGCCGGACCGTCACGCCAGCGTGACCCTGGAGACCGAGGTCCCGGACGGTGAGGATGTCGGTGGCTGGAGGTTCATTCCAGGCCCCAACGCGCTCGGGACTGTCGAGATCCGTTGGTCCGACGTACCCGGCGGACCGTTGGCCAACGCGGTTCAGATTGACGTTGAGCGCGGCTTGGAGTCTCACGAGATCTCGGGATCGGGACCGCGGTGATAAACACTCAGTGCTGGCACTGCGAAGCGCTCACCGGCCATGAATTGCTGGAGGGCAGCGCCGCCCAGAACTGGAATGACCCGAGGATTCCCGAAAACAAGATTGCGGTGTACGGCGCGTACAAGTGTGTCTCTTGTCTGGCCATATCGGTCGGACTCAAGATCGTGGACCTGCGGCGCGACTGGGAGCAGACAATTGAGCGCACGCTGGAACAGCATGGCGTGGATATGTGGATACCGTCAGCAGGGGCAACGAGGTCATACGCGGACGTTCCTAGGCCCATCGCTGACTCGGCCACTGAAGCGTTCGAGTGTCACTCACGACATCACTACCGCGCGTCGATCTTGCTGGCGCGAGCCGTCATCGAGGCGACAGCCAAGGACAAGGGCATTTCCAAGGGAGTTCTCGCCGCGAAGATTGACGAGATGTTCACCAAAAACCTTGTCCGCGAACATATTAAGGATGGCGCTCACAGTATCCGCGACCTCGGTAACGAGATGGCGCACGGCGACTTTGCTCAGCCGGTTACAGAGGAGGATTCCCAGATGGTGATCGCGCTCATGGAGGAGATCCTTGTGGAGGTCTACCAGTCACCAGCAAAGGTGGCCAAGGCCAAGGCCGCCGTCGCTGCTAGGAAACAGCAGAGTCAGGGCCAGATCACGCCATAGATATACTCGCACCTCCACCGACGCCAACGGCCCCGGACCTCCACCTGGAGATCCGGGGCCGTTGGTCTTGCGGTCACATCATGCGGCCTGGGTGGTGATCTTGACGATGCCCTCGGGTCGGCTCACGCCGATCTCGTAACGGCCCTCCACGCGTGCGCGGACAGCGTTCTTGGTGAAGTCATCACCGGAGCGGTTTCACTCCACGCGGACGGCCGCGCCAACGTCGGAGTAGACGCGGACCGAGTCCTCCGAGATGAGGTAGCCGGTCTTGGCTCCGAGCTGGGTGGAGACCACGACGGGCACGCCCCAGAGCTTCTGTTCTGCCGGGTCGAACGGGCCACCCTTGTTGACGAACTCCCCGGACCCCGAGGTGGTGGCCAGGTCGATGGTCTCCAGGTCGGCGGGGCCGAGGACGAACACCTTGGGCAGGTAGCCGAGGGTGGTCACCGCGGTCACGGCCTTGCGGGTGGTGGCGAACAGGTTGGTGGCAAACGCCTGGGTCTGGACGCCGGACTCCTGGGCGATGCCGTGGAGGTGGGCCGCGGTGCCGTCACCGTTGAACAGTTCGTTTTCCAATGCCCGGATGAGGCCGAACTGGAGTTCGGTGTTGACGAACTCCATGAGCGCGGGAACGTCCTGGAGGTCATACTCCTGGAGCGGTTCGCTCAAGTGCGCCAACACCTTACGGGTCCGGTCCACCGGGGTGATGCCGTACTCCGAGGTGGGCTTGGTGGCCCAGGCCGCGACCACCGCGGCGGCGTTGGTCCGGCTGGTCTGGCGCATGTAGCGGATGGCCGGAGCCGAGGCCCCGATCACCGGCACCACGTCCAGGACGGTGGTCGGCCGACCCATCGGAGCCAGGCCGGGGTCCACCACGGTGACCTCGGTGCCACCGGCCGCGGTCAGGGACTTACCCTCACGGGCCTCGGTGATCTTGGCGGCCAGACGCTCACCGGCGTTCTTGATCGCGGCCGAGGTCAGGTATCCCTTGGACTCCCCGCCGAGACCGCTGGAGCCGATGGTGCCCTCGTGGTGGTCGATGCGCTGGTGGCCGCCGGTGGCTCCACCGCCGGACCGGCGCTCGGCGCGGCCCTTGAGTTCGGCGTCGATGGCCTTGATGTGGTTGGCCTTGGCCTGGGCGGTCTCGTGGTCGCCGCGGGTGAGGGACTTCTGGCCGAGGATGGCGTTACCCTCCGCGATGAGCTGGGAGCGCCGGGTCTTGAGTTCGGCGTCGGACTGGTCCATGAATCCCATGCGGCCGTCCTGGCCGAGGTGATAGCGGGTCACGGTGAAACCTTCTGTGAGAGTTGAACTGTGGGATTTTCACCCATCGCCGGTGAGGCCCTGGAGGGAGCTGCACGACGACGGGTGAACCGTCTGGGGGTGTTGCGCGCAACTCCAGGGAGGCGGGCGGCTGATGCCGCTGGCTCATCACTGCGAGCGTCGGACCGATGGTGTTCTCACCGATGGCGGGCGGTAACCGCTGGCTGGTCGATGCCAGGACACGAGTCCGAGGGCTTGGCGTCGGCGGGGATACCGCGTCGGCCACCGCTGAGCCTATCACCGTCGAGATCGGTTGTCGTTATTGACGTTTGGCGTCAACACGGCAACGGCCACCCAGGGCCATGATGGCGTTGGGTGGCCGTCGTCGGTGTGGGTCCGGCTACTCCTCGGCCAGTCGGAAACCGGCCACCGCGAGCACGAACCGCGCGGACCCGCGCTCCCGGATCTCGTGGCGGTGGCCGTCCGGCGTCCACCAGGTGACGGTGAGAGGGTCGGTCCGTTTCCGGTACTCCGAGACCACCACGCGGGTCCCGTCGTCGGCCTGGTACTCGGTGTGGTCGTGGTGGCCGACGCCGCGGACGTGGTGGGAGCTGGTGACCCCGGTCGGCACGACGCCGATCACCGGGTGGACTCGGCGTCCAGGGAGCGGGCCACCAGCTCGGCCACGGACTCCTCGGAGATCCGGTCCGCGGTCATCTGGCCCAAGGCCAGCGCCACGTCCCGGAGCGCGCCGAGGCCGCCGGTGGTCGATGCCTCGGTGAGGACGCGGACCGCGGCGTCCAGGTCATCGTCTCGGAGGGCCAGGACCACGCGGGCGGCGCGGCTCACGGTCTGATTCTGTCGGTTCACGGTGTGTTCCTGTCGTTGGTGGGTCTGTTGACGCTCGGCGTCAACGGTTGAGGTCGGATTGTGTTGACGCTGGCCGTTTTTCGGATGCCAGGTAACTGGCGGACCTGGCGGCGGGGGCGTGGGCCAGTGGCAGCAACCCCCTACCCCTCATTGCTGGCTCCCAGATGCCCGGAGGCGGCTGAGCGGGTGGTCGGGGACTCCCGTGTCCGGCGCGGTCAATGCCGCAGGACCGGACGCGGCCCAGGCGGAGCGCGTTCGTCCGGGTGATGTGCTCCCGGCCGCAGTCGCACCGGCACCGCCACCGACCGAGCGGGAGTGGTGCGACGGCCGAGGGACACCTCGACCTCGATGGCCTGGCCCAGGTCTGTCGGCACGTCCTGGACCTAGACCTCGAACGGGCGCGTGCTGTGCTCGCCATCGCACCAAAAACCATTACCGAACAACGGAATTAGGAGACCCAACATGGCAATCACCGGATATCTCGCCCCGCGTCGGGAGCGGCCAGTAGCGCCGGAACCGACCTACAGCCAGGACGAGAAGCGCGACCGACGACGCCACTGGCTGCCGTTCACCTACGACGCCGACTTCTCACTCGCAGCCGAGGTCGACGCCATCTGTGAACCGCTGGCCAAGCGAATCGCCGAACAGCCGAACGCAACCGGGTACATCGGCTACGTCGAGGCGGTCGCCGATGCGGTTGGCGAGCTGTGTGGAACCGTCGCCGGACTCACCGCCGGCGCCAAGCTACGGGGCCTCGACGGAACTGATCGCAGTCGTGCCCGCGAAGCCCTGCGCACAGTCACGCGCACCTCGGTCCCGGGGATCACCCCGTGACCAGCTCGCCGACGGGTCATGGGCACCGACCCTGGTTGACCTCGCCCGACGCGACGCTGATGCCCTGGCACACCTTCTCGGGCATCAGAACAAGAATCGTCGCGGCGGCGAGACCGCCTCCGACACCGTGATCGAAGCGCTACGCGCACTCGACCGCGCCGCCCTCGACACCCATCGGCGAATCGATCGTTCCGACTTTTTCCGCAGTCAATTCGGTGACACCTCGCGCCGCCCGACCCAGCCCAGCGACGCTCAGATGGCCCGCGACGTACTGGCCGAGCTGGGAATCGACGAGACCGCCAAGAAGGACAGTGCGTCGTGACCGCGGATTACCTACATGCCTGCTCCGGCTGCGGAGAACCCACTGTTCGGTACCGGGGCACCGTCCACGGATTCACCTGCGATGCCTGCATGACGTCGCGGATCGGCCTCGACCGTGGGCCAACACGCCACGAGCGCCGGTCGTCCTACTTCATCGAGTCCCATCGCCAGGAGGTCTCCGGTGGCCAGTAAGCGGACCTCACGTAATGCGGATCGGATGAGCGCCGCGTTTCACGAGGCAGGCCACGCGGTCGCCTCGGTGATCTTCGGGCCGGGCATCGAGCGCGCGGTGTTGACGCCGAACAGTCGCCATCATGCGGGGTTCACCGAGCACAACCGCCCCGATGCTCTCGGGTTGCATCCGCTCATCACCGCTGCCGGTCCGATGGCCGAGGCACTTCATCGGTTCGGACCGCGACCGACGCAACGACAGATGTGGCGGGTACTCGACGTGAACTCGCACGACTGCGCGACGCTGCGCGCCTCGGTGGGTGACCCGTCGGCGATCGCCGCCGCGCCGCTGCTCGACAGGTGTTGGCCCGCCGTCGTCGAGCTGGCACGGGTGCTCGACGAACGCGGCGAGGTGGGCGAGGGTGACGTCATCAAGGCGCTGCGGGGTCCCGCCGGGACCGGCGGGGGATCGGTACGTCGCCGAGCTGCGCAGCGGCTATCGAGCGGTATCGTGATCAGCGCGGGCACCGTGCCCGTATGAGGTACCCCGGCCCTAAAACATCAGTGTCTGCCCATCGGCAAGAGCCGCATCTCCAGGAAGAAGAGGCTCCACGTCCCGATCTGTCTTTCGGCGTATGACGATGCGGAAGTACGGCGACTTTCCGTTCACCCTGAGATCCTTGCCGTCGTCTCCCTTGCGGAAGCGGACGATCTCAAACTGACTGGGATTGTGCTTGTGTAAGAAGGTGATCGGGACGCCCATGAGGCCGTAATAATCTCCGGGGATGTCCTTGGTCTTGTTGACGTTGATCCCATCGAGGTTGTCGTAAGTCGGGTACCGATCCTCGTTACCGACATAGGTCTCCAGCAGAGGGATGTCTTCGTGGCGTTTCTCGAGATCCAACGTCGTCAGCCAGAGACTATTGTTCGTCGAGACGATCCGCTCACCCCGCTCGTTGATCCTCGCCTCCGTTCCGTAGAGCTCGTAATGCTCTGGCACGATGAAGCCCGAGACTGCGCGACCCAGGCCGACACCCAACCAGACATTTCCGTCCTGAATGAGCTTGAAGATGTCCTTGTAGGTGATCGCGTTGACCGTGGCGATGATGAGGAAGTCCTTCTCGTAACTCCGCATAAAGGAGATGAACTGGCGCAGAAGGGAATACGGCGGGTTGGTGACCACAACATCTGCATGCCTCAGGTACTCAAGGCATTCACTGCTACGGAAATCCCCATTGCCTTCGAGCCGCTCGACCTTCCCGGTCTCGAAATCTCTCAGAGCCTGCTCTGAACCGTCATAGACCATCACGGAGCCGCGGGTCTCATCTCCCAGTGCGTAGCCGGTGGCGACGAGCTTGGCGAGCCCCAGAGTTTCGAAGTTGTCGACGAAGAACTTGACGAAGTTACTCACCCGGGGGTCATCGGTATTGCAGTAAACGACCTTGCCCTCGAAGTGGCCCTTGTAATGCGCGAGCTCGGCCACGATGTCCACGTACTGCGTGTAGAACTCGTCGTTCTTGTTTTTCTTGGCATCTACCAGCAGTGATCGGTCAACGACCCTCGTCATCGGACACCTCCTCATTGGGCTTGGCCACCATCTGGTGGAAGAGATCGCTCGCCAGCACCTTGATCGAGGTGGTTGCAACCTCGATCATGATCGCCAGCATGTCCGCTTCATCCCACGGGCCACCCTTGCCTTGGGTGTAGATGGAAGCCGCTTGCAACATGATCGCCTGCCCCTTGCTGGTGACGACCTTGTTCTCGCAGAGGTTGGTGTTGATGGGCATCGAATAGTTGACGGCAGTGAGACGGTCGATGCGGTTGAGGCTGCCCGAGTCGTAGCGGAGCGTGACCTCCCGACCATCGGGTCTGGTGATTGAGATTGTCTCGGTAAGGAAGTTCGATCCCTCCAGGAACAAGATGTAGGGGAAGTGCTGCTCACCGAGCATGAAGTTGGCAATCTCGCGGACGTTCTTGTGAGACCTCTCAATGGCGTTGCCCGCCGCCATGAGGTCCTGATCCTTCTTCTTGCCGACCAGTTCCCCTTTTTGGATGTTCTCGATGTCCTTGCCCTGGTACTTGGCCTCGGTAACGAGAACAACCCTCCACTCGTCGTCGTCATCGAGAACCTCAATGAGCCCCCCATCCGGCCTGATCTCACCGTTGGGGAGAAAGAGGACCTGCCCCAGGTCTGCATCGATCTGCGCGAGCTTGGCGTTGATCTCCTTCTTGGTCATCTGCATGCGATGGCGGAAGGTGAGCGTGGGGAAGTCCATCCCCAACTGCTTGACGGCCAAGTCGGCGACCTGATCCACAGTCAAATCGTGGTTCTTGGCGATCTCACCGAAAATGCCCTCGACACCATGATTCGCAAGGTGCTGCGTGGTGAGTCGGGTGGTCTGACTCTTCCTGACCATTGATCCCCTCCAAGCCCTGTCTGACGACATCACTCTAGTGGGAACCCACCGACCGGTTAGGCATGCAGCCGGGTGTGGCGGATTCGGCCACGGCCCGACGGTGCCTTCGAGGTACCGTTTCTCGTCGAAGTTCATACGAGTCTGACGCAGTCAGCCTCCACCTGGTTCCATCGAATCGCGTCGAACTGACGACCTCTATGCACAGGCGGACAGCCCCGCTGTCCCTTCGAGCGCATTCTGGTGTGCCGCACCATGGATGGCGAACCGCTCACACGTTCGACGTTGGGCCAACAGTGGGCCAAGACCCGCGCGCACGCAATGGACACAGCGTTACGCGGTGAACGGCGGCAGGCCGTTGAGCTGGACGTATTGGACGCCATCGAACATAGGTGCACGTTCTCCGAGCTACTGGGGGTCAGGTGGTCGCAGGTTCAAATCCTGTCAGCCCGACGTCGTGACCAGCACTTGTGTGCTGGTCACAGTCGTCTTCGCGACGTGCCGACATTCACCAGCGCCTCACTGCAGCCGCGTCGGGGGACCAGTCCGACCGAACGTCGATCGGCGGATGCGATCCGTCGTCGTCGGCACCGCGATCGCATTCATCGGCGGCAAGAATCCGGGGTATATCGCCGATCACGGCGTTCACGGTCCGATCCGGGATGTTCTGAACAACAGATCGTGCGAGACCGCGGGTGACGACGAGGACACGCACGCCCCTGCCCGAGGAAGCGTTCGCCGGGTCACGAACCGGTGATGTCCTCTTCGTCGTCAGACGGAGACCGACCGACGGCTTCCGGTCGACGTATTCCGAATGGGCTGATGACACTAGACCGGCGCAGGAATATCGCTGTGAACGATCCCAACGCAATTCGCGATGGACATTGCGTTGGGACCGGTGTGTTCAGCCGAGTCGTGCCAAGCGTGTCCAGGTGTCGACCACGGTGTCCGGATTGAGTGACATCGACTCGATTCCCTGTTCGAGGAGCCACTCGGCCAGGTCGACGTGGTCGCTGGGTCCCTGCCCACAGATGCCGACGTACTTCCCGCGAGCCTTGCATGCGGCGATGGCGGCGGCGAGCATGTGTTTCACCGCCGGATCACGTTCATCGAACCCGTCCGCGACGAGCGCAGAGTCGCGATCGAGTCCGAGGGTCAGCTGCGTCATGTCGTTGGAGCCGATGGAGAATCCATCGAAGTGATCGAGAAACGCATCGGCGATGACCGCGTTGGAGGGCACCTCACACATCATGATCACCTCGAGGTCGTTCTCACCGCGCCGCAGGCCGTGGGAAGCGAGCAGGCTGATCACCCCTTCGGCCTCGGCCACCGTGCGGACGAACGGGATCATGATCCTGACGTTGGTCAGACCCATCTCGTCGCGAACGTACTTCAGTGCGGCACATTCCATTTCGAAGCAATCGGCGAAATCCTTCGACAGGTAACGCGACGCGCCGCGGTAACCGATCATCGGATTCTCTTCGTCGGGTTCATACAGGTCGCCGCCGACCAGCTTCGCGTACTCATTTGACTTGAAGTCGGACATCCGGACGATGACCGGGTGCGGCGCGAACGCCGCGGCGATCGTCGCCACACCCTCGCTCACACGATCGACGAAGAACTCCCGCGCACTCGGATAGGCCGCGATCGCCTCACCGATCTGATCTTTCAGCGCCCCGTCGAGGGTGTCGAAATCGAGGAGTGCCTTGGGGTGGATGCCGATCTGGCGGTTGATGATGAACTCCAGTCGGGCCAGGCCCACACCACTGTTCGGCAGACGGGAGAACGCGAACGCCTGCTCGGGGGTGCCGACATTCATCATGATCTTGGTGCCGATCTCCGGCATCGCCTCGATCGAGGACTCGGTCACGTCGAAGTCGAGCAGTCCCTCGTAGACGAAACCGGTGTCGCCTTCGGAACACGAGACCGTGACCTCGCGACCGGCGGTGAGGGATCGGGTGGCGTCGCCGGTCCCGACGACGGCGGGGATGCCCAGTTCGCGTGCGATGATCGCGGCGTGACAGGTGCGGCCGCCGCGATTGGTCACAATGGCACTGGCGCGCTTCATGATCGGCTCCCAGTCGGGATCGGTCATGTCCGCGACGAGCACCTCGCCCGCCTGGAATTCGTGCATCTGCTCCACCGATTCCAGTACCCGGACGGCGCCGGCGCCGATGCGGGCACCGATCGCCCGGCCCTCGACGAGTACGTTCCCCGTCTGGGTGAGTCGGAACCGCTGCTGGCCGGTCACCGCAGCCCGGGACTGCACCGTCTCGGGGCGCGCCTGCAGGATGTAGAGCTCACCGTCGACGCCGTCCTTGCCCCACTCGATGTCCATCGGACGTCCGTAGTGTTCCTCGATCAGCAGGGCCTGGCGGGCGAGCGCCTCGACCTCGGCGTCGGTGAGGCTGAGCACCCGCCGTTCGGCCGGGTCGACATCGACGAACTCGGTCGTGCGTCCGACCGAACGGTTCTCGGTGTAGACCATCTTGGTCGCCTTCGATCCGATGCCGCGCTTGAGCACGGCGGGTCGGCCGGCCCGCAGAGCGGGTTTGTAGACGTAGAACTCGTCGGGATTGACCGCACCCTGCACGACCGCCTCGCCCAACCCGTACGACGCCGTCACGAACACCGCGTCTGCGAAGCCCGACTCGGTGTCGATGGTGAACATGACCCCCGAGGTTCCGATGTCGGAGCGCACCATCTGCTGGACGCCCGCCGACAGCGCGACGGCATCATGCTCGAACTCGTGGTGGACCCGGTACGCAATGGCGCGATCGTTGTAGAGCGACGCGAACACCTCCCGCATCGCCTGCAGGATCGCGTCGATGCCCCGCACGTTGAGGAAGGTCTCCTGCTGCCCGGCGAATGATGCGTCCGGCAGGTCCTCGGCGGTGGCACTGGACCGTACCGCGAAGGATGCCTCATCCGACTCACCCGCCAACTCGGCGAAGGCAGTGCGGATGTCGGCGTCGAGATCTTCCGGGAAGGGCTGCTCCATCACCGCTGCGCGGATCTCCCGGCCGGCCGCGGACAGTGCCTGCACGTCCTCGGTGTCGAGGTCGGCGAGGAGGGCGCTGATCTTCTCGGCCAGGCTGGTTCCCGCGGCGCTGGGCTGGTTCACGAACCGGCGGTAGGCGTCGGCGGTGGTCGCGAACCCGTTGGGGACCCGAACGCCGACCTCGGTCAGGTTGCGCACCATCTCGCCGAGCGATGCGTTCTTTCCGCCGACCTGCTCGAGGTCGGCGAGGCCGAGGTCGGCGAACCAACGGACGTTGTTGTTCATGAACTGGTTCCTCAATTCTCAGGGTGGGGCCTGCGAGCGAGCACCTGCAGGATGAGCGTGGACATCTCTTCTACGGACTTCGACGATGAGTCGACCACCGGGAGGTCGTGATCGCGGTACAACTGCTCCGCACGTTTGAGTTCGTACGTGCACTGGCGCAGTGACGCGTACGTCGAGTCGGGTCGGCGTTCGGTCCGAACTGCGCTGAGGCGGGCCGCGGTGGTGATGATCCCGAAGCACCGGTCCTGTAGGTGTCGGATCGGGCGAGGGAGATCTGTGCTGTTCAGGTCCTCGTCGACCAGGGGATAATTCGCGACACGCAGTCCGTGCTGCAGCGCGAGGTACATGGTCGTCGGGGTCTTCCCGCAGCGTGACGGCGCCACCAGGATCACATCCGCCTTGTCGAGTGTGCGCACGCTCTGGCCGTCGTCGTGTTCGATCGCGTACTCGACGGCCTGCATGCGTGCGTTGTAACGCTTCACGTCGCCGACGCCGTGTAGACGGGCAGGGGTTCGGGCGCCCCGGGTGCCGAGGATGGACTCGACCTGCTGCATGTGCATGTCGAAGAAATCGATCAGGGGAGCGCGGGTCTTCTGCAACTCGAGACGGACGTCGTCGAGCGCGGCCGTGACGAACACCAGCGGTGTGGTGCCCCGGTCCATGACGGCATCGATCCTGGCCACCACCTCACGGGCGTCGTCGGCCGTGGTGATGAACGGGATCAATGTCCGGTCGAATCGATGATCGGGGAAGTGCAGCAACAGGGCATTGCCCATGGTCTCGGCACTGATGCCGGTGCTGTCGGAGAGGAAGAAGACAGGGATCAGGTCACCGGCATACGTGTTGTTCACTCGGTCATTCCCATCGGCCGACGCCTTCTCGTGCTCCTATCCTTGCGCAGGCGATTCTCCGGCGTTCGGGCAGGTCGATCGACCGGCCGTTCACGGGCCGTTCACCCGGAGCCGATCAGCGCTTCTCGTGGTTCGCGAGCCGCGCTGCGCGCCTACGGTCTGAGCGGCCGCACGCGTTGGTCATCGGCGCACCCGATAGCGCACGTGCAGCACCCGGTCGCCCTGGATGACCTCATCTGGATTCTCCAGCACATGATGTCCGTCGGCCGACCCGAAATAGCGTTTGCCGGACCCGAAGATCACGGGCACCACGTCCATGCGCACCTCGTCGACGAGACCGGCCGCGAACACCTGGCCGCCGACGTCGCCGGCGGCGACCTCGACCAGACGATCACTTGCGAGCTCCTGTGCCGTGGTGACCGCCGCTTCGATGCTGCCGACGAAGTGGAATGGCGTCGACGGGTCCCAATCCTGCGGTGCCGGTCGATGTGTCACGACGACCACGTGTTCGACGCCGCCGGGCGGCACGCCATCCCATCCGTCCGTCAGGTCGAAGACGTGGCGGCCGACGACGGTGACGCCGATCCGATCCCAGTACGGCCGGGTGTAGTCGTAGGACGTTCGCGAGACGGTCAACGCACCGCTGTCATCCAACGGCACGTCGCCGGCGAGCAACCACTCGAAGAGCGGGCCCGGCTGGTCGTCGTCGTCTGCGATGAAGCCGTCGACCGATACCGCGGCGTACATCACCACGTGGCCCATGGCGCTCCTCTGCTGGGGGATGCTCTCAGGTTAGGGGCTCGGATTCCCACGCGAGGCCACTACGGCAGACGCTGCTCGGGACATGTCAGGATGACCGCGTGCGCAAACTCGTCTACTACGTGGCCACAACCCTCGACGGTTTCATCGCCGGGCCCGACGGCGGCGATCCGTCTGGAAACGAGTTCTTCCCGATCACCGACGACGTCCTCCGGTTCATCGTCGACAATCACCCCGAGACGCTGCCGGCGCCGGCCCGTCAGGCGCTGGGCGTCGACGGACCCGGCGCCGTCTTCGACACCGTCGTGGAAGGGCGCAGTTCCTACGAGATCGGGCTCGCGGCAGGCCTGGACGACGCGTATCCCCATCTGCGACATCTCGTCGTCTCCGAGACGCTCGACGAGGTACCTTCTGCTGCAATCGAACTGGTTCGTGCGGATCCCTGTGGCCGGGTGCGCGAACTCAAACGCGAGGACGGCCTCGACATCTGGTTGGTGGGTGGCGGCACACTGGCCCACGCACTGCTTCCCGAGATCGACCGGCTGATCCTGAAGGTGAATCCGGCCGTCATCGGGAACGGTATCCCGCTCTTCGCCGGGCCGTTCACACCGACCCTGTTCACTCCGGTCGACGAGACCGCGCTGCCGGGTGGTGTGCGTGTGCTGACCTACGACCGACGGTGACATGCCGGCGGCGTTCGGATCTGACCTGACCGCGAGTGTCCGGTCACATGTCTCGGATGCTCACTCCCGTCCGTGCCGCAGGTGACCGTACAGTGCGGCGCGGTACCCGCGCGTATAACTCGGCTCGTCGTCGTCCGGGTCGGGCGGGCACGCCATGATCGACGAGGCGTGATGCCGCGCCCACGGCGAGGGCATGTCGTCGAGGCACGCGAGCGCGTCGGTGAAGCCCTGCTGGAACAGATCGGGGTCGAGGTGTGCGTCCAGCTCGGCGTCGTAGATCGGAAAAGACGTCGGAAGGCGGGTGACGACACCGTGCGGCGTGACGATGTCGAGCTCCGGCAGCTCCGGATCACTGGTGGTCACCGGACCGAGCGCCTTTCGGCCAGGGTGCGATAGAGGGTCGCGCGGCTCACTCCGAGCGCGGAGGCGATCGACGGAACAGGCTGGCCGGCGGCGCGCATACGTTCGGCCACCGCGATCTGATCGTCGTCGAGGACCCGCGGCCGCCCCACGGTCGACGTCGAGTCGGTGCGCGACACCCCGGTCGACCGTCGTCGGCGCTCATCGATCTCCGCGTCGAGTTCGGCGAGGGACGCGAGGACACCGACGATCATCGCGCCGGCCGGGTCGTCGGTGTCGAGACCCTCGCGCAGAGAGCGCAATCCGATCCGTCGCCCGGACAGCTCCCGTGCGGTCGCGAGAACCTCCGGTGCGCTGCGCCCGAGTCGGTCGATCCCGACGACGACGGTGGTGTCGCCGGGACGTGCATAGTCGAGCAACGCGGTCAGTCCCTGCCGCGGGGGATCTGACGGTGTCGATTCCGCGGCGTCGGCCGCATCGGTGTAGATCCGCGCGGGATCGACTCCCGCGTCGGTCAGTGCGTCGATCTGCGGGGACAGGGGATGCCGCCCGGAAGTCTCGCGCGCGTAGCCCAGCGCCATCCCGCCGGCCGTCGCATGTGATGCCATGACGGCAATGGTATCTCAAAAATCTCGAAACACTGCGACGCGACGCGAGCAGAAATAGTGAGACTTATGAGAACGTCGTGCCGTGTGTGTGGCGGTTGCCAGATGCGTCAGAGGTCCATTTTCAGGAAGCCTTAAGAGCCGACACGTCGACGGGAGAGTCGTCAAGTCCCTGCTTTGAGAGTCTCAAAAGAGGACTCGGTGTCGCGAAAGTCCATCGCCTGAGTATCGAGACCAGTCGAACGACGACGCCCACAATGCGTAGGGGACGTGGCCGGTCGGGCTCGAGTGGATGGCCTGGGCGACCTCCGGCGGAATGGGTGCCCAGTGGGCCGGCATCGCGGCCGCCAGCGAGGGCCGCACGACGTACAGCAAGGCGAAGTTCACGATCCACAGGGGAGGAGCCAGCGACATGCCCACCTGGGTACTGACGCCGCCCTTGGTGTTCGTCACGAGCTGCGCTGCGCCGGACATCTGCTGCGCCGCGAAACCGAAAGCGGCCTCGATCGTGTAGGCGGAGCGATACAGCGCGGCCAGCGTCCGAGTGGCGCCGTTGTTCCGCAGCCAGTTGCCCACGAAGCCGCCGGGGGCGATCAGCGAGTTGACCTGCCGTGTCGGGGCGTCCGCGTTGGCCGGGCTCTGGAGGCGACCGTTCGCATCGACGTACAGGCCATAGCTCGCGAGCACGGACGGTATGAGATGACCGTCGACCTCCGAGTACAGCGGTCTCCCCGTCGTATTGGTGAGGATTCGGATGCATGCGTCGATGATCGTGGCGTCCGCGCGGTTGCCGCCGACTCCGCCGCCCGCGATGAGTTCGCGAGACTGCTTGTCGGACAGCGCGTCCGCGCGGGTCAGGCCGATCTGCTGCGCGACCCGGTCCGCAGTCGGCTGACCGAGAGCAGCGTTGAGTTGCCCCGGCCGGGTCACCTGGGTGGGAGCGAGGTGCTCGAAGGCCGGCGCACCGGCGAACGGCATCGCGAAGCCCGTCATCGCGGAGTCGGCCACCGGCCCGGCCGTCGCCGTCGGGGCAACCGCGAACGACATGAGACCTGTGATGATGGCCGCCGACATCGCCAATGCTGCGCGTCGTCGCCCACGCGGACCGGGGTGGAGCACATGGTGTGGGCGCGTTCCGGTCTCCATGATGGTGCGCACTGGGCAACCTCCACGGGTGAGTGAGTGGCTGGACTCGTGATCTCATCCCATGCCTCGACGGGAAGGGTGTCAAGGTGTTGCGCTGCCGGGTCTCGCCCGCCGTCGTGCGTTCGTCCCCGGTGTCCCGAATCGCGGGTGACGAGATGCCGTCGGCGATACGATCACCGAGATCAGTCCCGGACCGAAGGACTCCCGCCATGGCACGGTCGAGCACCGGATCGCCCGATCTCATCCCACAGACCGCCGACACGTCGTACGGGTCTCTCGAGTTCGTCGACATCGGCGACGGGCCGCCGGTGGTCTTCGTCCACGGGTCACCCGGGGGCTGCGACCAGGGCGCGTTGATGACGCGATTCCTGTCGCCGACCCACCGCGTCATCTCGGTGTCGCGGCCGGGCTACCTCGGCACACCGCTCACCGGGGAGAATCGCACCCCCGAGCAGCAGGCGGCGCAGATCACCGACCTGCTCTCGGCGCTCGGCGTCGCGGACTTCGGTGTGATGTGTTGGTCGGGCGGAGGCCCGGCGGCCTACCGGTTGGCGGCCGCCCTACCCGGAAGGGTCACGTCGATGGTGGCGGTCGCCGCCGTCAGTACGGAGTTCGATCCGGGTGCGTCGTTCCGGGGTCGCCTCGAACTGGGGGAGGAGAAGGTCCTCTTCAGCCGGCTCGGACGGTGGTTCGCGACCACGCTGGCCGAGAAGGCGCCCGCCGCAGCGATAACCACGTTGCTGTCCGGTGAAGGTGACCTGACGCGAGCGCAGGCGCGTGAGCTGACCGCCGGAATTCTCGACGACGACGACCAGCGGGACTTCGCACGCGCCCTCGTCGACACCGTGACCGGGACCCGAAAGGCAGGCTTCGAGAACGACTTCGACGAGTTCGCCCGCCTCGACCTGCCGCTGTCGAGCGTCTCCACGCCAGTGCTGTTGATACATGCGAAGACCGACGCGGACGTTCCCTATGAGCAGAGCGTGCACGCCTCCGGCGCACTTCCTGACGCCCGTCTCGTCGGAATCCAGCTCGGCACCCATCTGTCCGCGTGGCTCGGTCCGGATGCATCCGGAATCCAGGCGGACATCGTGCGGCACCTGAGGCCGGCGTAATCGGCGGCCTCGGCGTGCGGACGACCGGTGCCCAGACACGGGGGAGCGTCGAGTGAGCTCATGGCTGGTGGCCCACGTGCCCGCCTTCGCGCTTCTGGTCGGGTTGATCCTCGTGACCGCGGGGCTCGCGGTTCTCGTCACCGCCGGGGTGCGCCGACGTTTCCCCGCGCTGACCGGTGATGCGCACAATGACGTCACACGGTTCACCTACGGCTTCGTCGGTTTCGTCTACGCCTTCTTCATCGGTTTCATCGTGTCGGCCATGTGGGGCGAGATCAACACCGCCGACGCCAACGCGCGGGCCGAGGGGGCGGTGGCGGTCCAGATGGCCAGGGACTCGACCGCATTCAGCCCTTCCGATGCCGACGCGATCCGAGCCGCGCTGCTCGCCTACGAACGTGCCGCGATCGACGAGTGGACCGACACCGACCACATCCGCTCCGCCCGTGCCGATGCCGCGCTGGGTCGACTACAGGCCACCTACCGGGATGTGCGACCCGGGACGGACCTCGAGAAGTCGACGCTGACGGCGAGCGTCGCCAATCTGGACAAGCTGGGCCAGGCCCGGACCATCAGACTGCTCACCGCGCAGGACGATGTCGGACCTCCATGGCCGCTGTGGGTGGTCATCTATCTGACCAGCATCATGGTGCTCGGCACGGTGATCATCTACGGCGTGGAACGACCGGCGTTGCACTATCCGATGGTGGTCATCGTCTCGATCATCGTCGCCACCAACCTCTTTCTCATCCTCGAGCTGTCGCACCCGTTCATCGGCGACATCGCCACGAGTCCCGACCCACTCCGTGAGGCGGTGTGGGTGGTGACGAACACGTCATCATGAGTCGCCGGTCGGGCGGTCAGTGCCCGGCGGCCGACTCGTCACCCATGCTCGAGCGGGCAAGGTCGACAAACCATGTCTCCCAATCGGATTCGGACCAACCACGGTCGCCGACCAGTCGCAACCATATGGATCGGGCGGCCAGCGACCAGATCGAGTCCACCAGTCGGTCGGACGGTTCCGTCCCGAGGACCAGGCCGACCGCGAAACGGACCTCGTCCCAGCGATTCGCCTCGCGCTCACGGAGCCGTTCGGCGGCATCGGGATCGGTCACGGCGGCCTGATCGAGCACGTTCTGGATGACCGCCGATCGCTCATGCGCGCCTCGCAGCCAGCGCGCGCCGGCGGTGAGACGGCTGTCGAAGTCGCCGTCGGCCATCGCCCGGTACTCGGGAAGTTCGCGCACCCGCACCGGTTCACCCGCGGACAGGGCGTTGTCGATGCAGGCGTCGAGAAGGGCGAGTTTCCCGTCGAACTGCTGATAGACGGTCTGACGGGTCAAACCCGCGGCCGTCGCCACCGCCGACATCGTCGTCGGGACCCAACCGTCGGTGCAGAACAGCTCGGTGGCCGTTGCGATCACGAGCGCCCGATTGGCGCGCGCCCGCTCGGTGCGCAGCTGTGAGGAGTAGATCCGTGCCACCACCCGAGTCTAGACATAATTCAATTTACCCTGTGTAATATCAATATTGTCTTCCCGAGGAGTGACCATGAATGAGTTCCGCGTATCCACCGATCTCGGTCGACTGTCCGTGCGCGAGGTGGGTGACGGGCGGCCGGTCATCCTGTGGCACAGCATGTTCGTCGACTCGCACAGTTGGGACAGGATCGTGCCCGACCTCGCCGCCGACCATCGGCTCTTCCTCGTCGACGCGCCGTCGGCCGGAGGCAGCGATGCACTCGAACGGGCAGTGGACATCGCCGAGTGTGCCCGAGCTGCCGAACGACTCGTCGACGACATCCGTCGGCGTACCGGCCACGACCGGGTGCGCTGGGTGGGCAACGCGTGGGGCGGTCATGTGGGACTCGACCTGGCCGCGACCCGTCCGGACATGATCGCCGACCTGGTCGCGATCAGTGCACCGACCCATCCCATCGGCCGCGGTGTGCGTCGTAAGGTCCGGGCGCTGCTCCCGCTGTACCGGATCATCGGTGCGCGCGGTCCTGTGCTCTCGGCCATCGAGGACACGTTGTTCACCGAGCGGACCCGACGGGAGGACGCCGAGGCGATGGACATGCTGCACGACTCCCTGTCCGCGTCCGGACGATCGATGATCGCCGCCGTCGAGACTGCGATCCTCAATCGCACCGACCTAGGATGGGCCGCGGCACGTATCACCGCGCCGGTCGCCTTCGTTACGACCGACGATCGTGGTGAGTGGACCCCGGAGGAGGCGCGGGCCGTCGCCGTCACGATGGACGATGCCGTCGAGATCACCGTCTCCGGTGCCCGCGTGATCCCGGCGCTCGAACGCCCGGCGGCCACCGCCGACGCGATCCGTTCGTTCTGGGCCGAGGTGGACCGGCGACCTCCCGCCCGTCGGCCCGAGCGCGAACCCGAACCATCGCCGACCGTGTCCTGAATTTCGTCGAGCGTGCCCAGCGAGGACACGCTCGACGAAAGTCAGGACACGATCGGCGGGTAGTGAACGGTCACAAGGGCGTTCGGTCGAACGATCACGCCTGGCTCACGTCAGGCGAACGTGGATGCGAGATGTTTGCGCATCGACTCGACGTCGGCCACGGGGCCGCGATAGCCCAGGTAGCCATCCGGTCGCAGGACGAAGACCGTCGAACCGCCCGGCTGATACTGCTGTGCGAATGTGCCTGCTGCGTCGCGGATGAGGGGGAGGCCCACGCTGCCCACCTGCGCCTCCGGCGATGCGATCACGTAGGCGTGCAGTCGGCCCCGAGCGGCGGATACCGCCTCCGCCGCCAGCGTCTCGATCGCCGCGACATCGCCGGCTCCCGCCGCGTCGCCCGCGTAGATCAGCGCGGTGTGGCCCTTGCGGTCGAGGAGGGAGAACAACCTGATGGGGAAGTTGAGCACCTCGCGGGAGAGTTCGACGGCATCGGGGGCGCGCTCGCCAGGCCGTGGGCCCGGTCCGGCGTCGGTCCCGGTGACGATCGGACTGTCGGCGTAGCTGATCAGGAGTTGCGCCTCACGGCGGGTGATGAAGTCCGGATCCGAGGAGTCCGCGCCGATCCCTTCGCGCGCGCTCTTGACGGTCCGGCCGACCACATCTTCGCCGACGGGGCGTCGTTCGGCGTCGTAGCTCGCCAGCAATCCGTCGGCCGCGACCCCCTCGACTGCCAGAGCGATCTTCCACGCGAGGTTGTGCGCATCCTGGATGCCCGTGTTCATCCCCTGTGCACCGGTCGGCGGATGGATGTGCGCTGCGTCCCCGGCGACGAACACCCGTCCGCGCGAATAGGCGTCGACAATACGATGACTGATCCGGAAGACCGACGACCAGCGAAGGTCGGACACGGTGGCAGGTTCGGGCGCCAGCCGGTCGACCACCGCCTGGATGTCGGCGAGCTGCGGGGCCCGGGCGCCCTCGAATCCGTGCGCGATCCCGTCGCCGGGTGACGACGGGGCGACGGCCAACTGCTCGGGCACCAGCATGGACATGCGATAGCGTCCGTTGCCCGGCAACGGGATGCAGACCAGGAGATCGTCGGTGGCCCCGTCGGACTGATGCATCGAACGGATGCTGTATCCGCGGGGTTGCGACCAGTCGACCACGACGTCGCCGAGCATGTACTGCTCCTCGAAGGCGGCGCCTTCGAAGGTCAGTCCGAGCGTTTTGCGCACCGTGCTGTGGGCTCCGTCGGCGCCCACGACGTACCCGACGCCGACCGTCTCGGTGCCCGCCGGGCCCTCGAGGGTCACGGTCACCCCGTCGTCGTCCTGTTCGAATCCGACCAGGCGCGTGCCACGCTCGATCTGCGTGTCGAGTTCGGTGAGGCGCTCCCGTAGCACCCTCTCGGTCTCGTATTGCGGGATGCAGTGGAAGCGGAACGGGATGTCGGCGGGTACCTCGAGATCGATACGACCCACCTCGGCCTCGTTGACGAAGATGATCTGACCGCGCATCTCGACGCCGGCGTCGAGAATCTCCCGCAGCACGCCCATGCCCTCGAAGACCTCCAGGGTCCTGGGCTGTACACCCACCGCCTTGGCGTACTGAGGCGGCTCCTCGAGCGGATCGACGATCCGCACTCGCACCCCACGCCGCCGCAACTCGATCGCGGCCGTCAGGCCGATCGGTCCTGCGCCGGCGATCATCACATCGACATCGGTCATGGTACGGGCCCCTCGGTGTCCGGAATTGCAGATCGGCAACTGCAGGTCGATTATCGCCATCGGGCGGGCCGGCCGTGCTGTTTGGCACAAATCGGCGGGGAAGGTGCCGCTCGTCGGAACCGCCTGCGCCGAGGTGTCGGGTTCCTTCGGTAGGGTCCTCCGAGTGAATCCGAGCTCATCCGTGAAGTCCGTGAACACGCGAATCGCCGAGGAATTGTCCGTCGGTGAGGAGCAAGTCGCCGCCGCTGTTCGGCTGCTCGACGACGGCTCCACCGTGCCGTTCATCGCGCGATACCGGAAAGAGGTGACCGGAAGTCTCGACGACGCCCAACTGCGCACCCTCGACGAACGGCTGCGGTACCTCCGTGAGCTCGACGAGCGACGCGACGCGGTCATCGCCTCCATCGGGGAGCAGGGCAAGCTGACCGACGAACTGAAGGCGGCTCTGCTGGCGGCAGAGACCAAGGCGCGCGTCGAGGACATCTATCTCCCGTACAAACCCAAGCGGCGCACCAAGGCCCAGATCGCTCGGGAGGCGGGCCTCGAACCGCTGGCCGACCGGCTGCTGGCCGATCCCTCGCTGAGTCCCGACGACGCCGCCGGCGAGTTCGTGACCGATGACGTCGCCGACGCCGCGGCGGCGCTCGACGGTGCGCGCCAGATCCTGATCGAGCGCGCATCGGAGGATGCCGAACTGGTCGGTGCGATCCGCGAGAAGTTCTGGTCCGACGGCTCGATGCGCACGGCCGCCCGATCGGAGGCCGCCTCGACATCGGCTGCAGCGCAGAAGTTCCGCGACTACTTCAAGTTCTCCGAACCGCTCGACTCGATGCCCTCACACCGTGTGCTCGCCGTCCTCCGCGGTGAGAAGGAGGAGGCGCTGACCCTGTCACTCGACGGCGGCGAGGACGAACCCTACGAGGCGATGGTGTCGGCGACGCTCGGCATCGACGCGTCGAACCCGGGGCCGGGCACGCCGTGGTTGGTGACCACCGCACGCTGGGCGTGGCGCACCAAGCTGATGGTGTCGGCGTCCATCGAGGCACGGGTCCGGCTGCGCCAGCGGGCCGAGGCCGACGCGGTCGGGGTGTTCGCCACGAATCTGAAGGACCTGCTGCTCGCGGCGCCGGCCGGCACGCGTCCCACCCTGGGTCTCGATCCCGGCTTCCGTACCGGCGTCAAGGTCGCCGTCGTCGACGGCACCGGCAAGGTGCTCGACACGTGCGCGATCTACCCCCATCAGCCGCAGAAGCAATGGGATCAGGCCAAGGCGACACTGGCGGCTCTCGTCGCCCGCCACGGGGTCGACCTGGTGGCCATTGGCAACGGCACGGCATCACGCGAAACAGACTCTCTCGCAACCGAACTGATCAACGACATCCGCACGTCCGGTGCTCGCGCGCCGGCCAAGGCGATCGTCAGTGAGGCCGGGGCGTCGGTGTACTCGGCGTCGGAGTACGCGTCGCGCGAACTCCCGCAGCTCGACGTGTCGCTCCGCGGCGCCGTCTCCATCGCCCGGCGGCTCCAGGATCCGCTCGCGGAGCTGGTCAAGATCGACCCCAAGTCGATCGGAGTCGGCCAGTATCAGCACGACGTCACCCCGGGCACGCTCGCGCGCAGTCTCGATGCGGTGGTCGAGGACGCGGTGAACGCGGTCGGCGTCGATCTGAACACGGCCTCGGTTCCGTTGCTCTCCCGCGTGTCCGGTGTGACCCCGACGCTCGCGGCGGCGATCGTCGCGCACCGGGACGAGGTCGGACCGTTCCGCAGTCGTGCCGGTCTGCGCGACGTCGCGCGACTGGGCCCCAAGGCTTTCGAGCAGTGCGCCGGCTTCCTGCGGATCCGTGACGGCGACGACCCACTGGACGCGTCGGGCGTGCACCCGGAGTCCTATCCCGTGGTCCGGCGCATCCTGGACCGGTCGGGTCTGGCGATCACCGAGCTGATCGGCGACTCCCGTGCGCTGCGCGCACTACGTCCGGAGGAGTTCGCCGACGACCGGTTCGGCATTCCCACGGTCACCGACATCCTCGCCGAACTCGAGAAGCCGGGGCGCGATCCCCGACCCGCGTTCGCCACCGCCACGTTCGCCGCCGGGGTGGAGAAGGTCGCCGACCTGCGTGCGGGCATGGTTCTCGAAGGCGTCGTCACCAACGTGGCCGCGTTCGGTGCGTTCGTCGACGTCGGCGTGCACCAGGACGGTCTCGTCCACGTCTCCGCGATGTCGGACCGGTTCGTCTCCGATCCGCACGAGGTGGTGCGTTCCGGCCAGGTCGTGCGGGTCAAGGTGATCGACGTCGACGTGGAACGCCAGCGCATCGGCTTGAGTCTGCGGCTCGACGACGAGCCGGGGGTCGGCGGGCGCGGGCCGGCGTCGACAAAGAACGGTGCCGCCGCACCGTCGGGGGGCAAGAGCGGCCGGGACCGGACGGGCAACCGTGGCGGACAGCGCGGGGATCGCGCGAACCGTTCGGCCAACGGCCGCCGCGACGGTGGCCGCGGCAACCGCAGTCAGCCGAGCGGATCGATGGCGCAGGCGTTGCGCGACGCCGGGTTCGGGAAGTGACGTCGGGCCGGGTGCATCCCCACGCGCCCGGTCGCCGGCCGTCCCACCCGGCGACACCGACCGGTCATCTCACCCGGCTGAGGTCGGTGCGTAGCAGCATCACGTTGTAGTCACTCCAGCGGGATGCGTTGAAGTACAACTCCTTCCCGTCTCCCCGGAGGGCGGGGGAGTCGGGCAGCATCATGGGGCCGTAGACCACGAGTGCGCCGGACGGGACGAGCGATTTCGGTCCGCTCCATGGGCCTTCGGGGTGATCGGCGGTGCGCATGCGGATTCCGTTGTCGCCGTCGAGCATCACGTACTTCTTCAGATAGTGGCTCCACGCGACCGACAGTTCGGTCACCGGGGCGGGCACGACGATCGCGGAGCCGTCGTCGGGGATCTCCTTGATGTCGTCGACCCAGCCACGCGCCTTGCCGGCCCAGTACTGGTAGCGGTCGAGTGACAGGATGTCCGCGGGCGCGAACCGGGCGAGGAATGCGGCGCCGAATCTGCCGTTGGGAGTGCCGAACTGATAGATGTACTTGCTCTCCGTGGCCGAATCGGGGCGACCCTTGACATAGGCGCCTTGCTGGAACTTCCCGTTGTTGTACTCAACCGGTGGGAGGTCGCCCGGCAGGGCGAGCGACACCGGGGCGTTGATCAGGATGGTGTCGGTGTCGGTGGTCCAGGTCTGACCGTTGTCGTCGGAGTGGGCGATCGCCGAGAAATTGGTGACCCAGTGGCCGGCGCTGCCCCAGGATCGCACCGACATGTAGTTGATGAACTGTCGGAAGCCGCCGCCAGGCCGCGGCAGGGAGATCGCGGTCGTCGGGATCGTCGTCACCTCGACGTTGCTGATACCGAGGGACGGGATGAGTTGTTGCGCGTAGTTCGGCCGGCCGGGGGCGATGACCGTGCCGGAATACACGTCGCCCGCGACGCCGTTCGGCACGCTGATGCCGTCGCTCAGCCGGTCGTCGTTCGTTCGCAGCAGGACGTTGTGTCGCCACTGCTGGCCGGCCGCGTTGCAGTTGCCGAAAGTGTCCCCGAAAGCCATCAGCGTCTGTCCGGCACCGTTGTCCCAGCTGATGCCGAGGTCGGTACCCGTGATCCCGAATCGGCTGTAGGTGCGATTCGGGCTGATCGGGCCGGTGACCCAGGAGACCGTTCGAGTGCTCGCCCCGACGAACGGCACCAGGGGGCCCTGCGGGCCCAGACTGGGGATGTCCGAGCTCCCTGATCCGCTCGAACCCGACGACCCGCTCGAACCCGAGGAGCCCAGTGAGCCTGACGATCCGAGCGATCCGGTGTCGAGGAAACTCGATCCGAACCCACCGTTGCCGCACGGCGCGGCCTCTGCGGTTCCCGCGCCCTGGGTCGTCGCCAGTACCGACGCCGACACTGTGATCGCACCGGCGAGCGCGAGGCGCACGCCATTCCTGAGACGACGACGCACCCCGACCTCCACAACGTTCTGTTACTTATGTGACATGTGGGGCCATTGTTACTTATGAGATAGCTGAGAAGAGACTCAGGCGGGTCACGATCTGGTGTAGACCGCTCTGCTCGGGGACCGAACGCGCCGACCCGTCGTGTCAGGAAGCCTCGGTGACGACCTGGCGCAGGGCTTCGAGATCACCTTCCACGGCGGCGCAATCGGCCTCGAACTCGTCGTCGGAGAGGTCGCGCTGACGCACGGTGAAGACGACCTCGGCGCCGTCCGGATGCTCGAGAACGCGCAGCGGATTGGCCACGACCGTGCCGTCGGGCAGCGTGACGTCGTGATCGAGGACACCGAACGGATTCGGCGGGGCGAAGCGGACGCTGACCTCGCCCATCGGCGACTGCGTGATGAGGAGATCTCCGTCACGGCGGACACCCGAGGCCAGCCCCGCGGCCCACCGCGAAAGATTGTCCGGGTCGGCGGCGAAGGAGTAGACCTCGTTTCTGGTCGCCGCGATCACGACGGAGATGTGCCGGCTCCGCATCTCGTCCATGCCGCGAGAGTACTCGCGCAGACACTAGGCTGAGACCCATGCCGATCCTGAACAAGGACATGACGTTGTGCATCTCGTTGGCCGGACGGCCGTCGAACATCGGGACGAGGTTTCACAATTTCCTCTACGACGAGATCGGCCTGAATTTCGTCTACAAGGCCTTCACCACCGACGACATCGACGGCGCCATTCGCGGTATACGAGCACTCGGAATCCGTGGTTGTTCGGTGTCGATGCCGTTCAAGGAGGCGGTCATCCCGCTCGTCGACGTGATGGAGGAATCGGCCGCGGCGATCGAGTCGGTCAACACGATCGTGAACGACGGCGGTCGGCTGGTCGCCGCCAACACCGACTACGAGGCGGTGGCCGCTCTCATCGCCGACCACGCGCTCGACCCCGACTCCTCGGTGGCGATCCGCGGGTCCGGTGGCATGGCGAAGGCCGTCGTGGCCGCGTTCCGCGGTGCCGGTTTCGACGACGTCACGGTGATCGCCCGCAACGAGGAGACGGGTTCGGCGCTCGCGGAGAGATACGGCTACCGGTACTCGTCGGCAGCACCGGCGCCGTCGACGTCCGTGTTGGTCAATGTCACCCCGCTCGGGATGCACGGGGCAGACGAAGACCGACTGTCGTTCGACCCCGCCGAGATCGACGCTGCCGACATCGTTTTCGACGTGGTCGCCTTCCCGGCCGATACACCGCTCATCCGCGCCGCACGCGCCGAGGGCAAGCGGCTCATCACCGGCGCCGAGGTGATCGCACTGCAGGCGGCACGTCAGTTCGAGCGGTACACCGGTGTCGAGATCAGCGCCGATCAAGTGGCACGGGCGTCGGAGTTCTCCCGCGCCGGGTGACCCGGGAGGACCGGACGGACGGCCTGCTCACCGCCCGAGCAGCTCACTCACCCGGTGCTCGAGGCCGTCGATCGACGAGACGTCGATCCCGAAACTGTCGACGAGCAGGTCGAGGACCTCTCCTGCGGTGGACAGCTCACGCTTCTCGCCGGAGCCGTCGGGACGATGGATGGCCAGGTTGCGATCGCGCAGGTTCCATCGAGCGTCGTCGATGACCATGCAGGCACTGAGTGTGGTCCGGAAGTGGGATTCCGGGAAGGTCGACGCGAACCAACTGCCGACCACGCTGTCGATGTCGGGACGCGGTGCCGTGGTGAACAGATACAGGGGCTGCCAGCGGCCACCGACCTCGGACTCCATCACGTGGAACCCGTCGTCGGAGATTCCGATCCGAAACCGTTCGAGGTCCGTGTCCTGCTCCTCGCGCGGGGCGAGCCGCAGTGGGGCGGTCGGCGTCTGGCCGCCGAATCCGACGTCGACGAGATAGTGCGCCGAATCCCCCGGGATGGACACCGACAACAATTGGTGGGTCTCGGCCGGCAGTGGTCCGGGGTCCTTCATCCACACGACTCGGCCGGCGAGCGGAGCCGCGTCGAAACCCAGCGCGGTCAGCACGTGACGGAACAGCCCGTTGTGCTCGTAGCAGAAGCCTCCACGTCGACGGTCGACGAGTTTGTCCTGCAGGCCCGCGGGATCCAGGTGCGTGATCGGGATGCCGGTCAGTGGGTCGAGATTCTCGAACGGGATGTGACGAACATGCGCGCTGATGAGTTCTCGCAGCGTGTCCAGGGTGGGGGACCGATCGCCGGTGTATCCGACGCGCCGCGCATAACGGTCCACATTGACCTCGCTCGTGCCCATGGACACAATCGTTGCATCCCGTCTGCAGAACACGCTGCCCGGATCGACCGGGAGCGACGGACACCTGACCTACCACCCGTGGGGAGTGACGTCGGTGACGCACGAGTACGAACATCTCGACCTGCACGGCGATCGCGTCGCGTATCGCGACGTCGGTACCGGTGACGCGCTGCTGTTGATCCACGGCATGGCCGGCAGCTCGGCCACGTGGGATGCCATCATCGCCCCGCTGTCGACACGCCATCGCGTCATCGCGCCGGACCTGCCGGGCCACGGAGACTCGGACAAACCGCGCGGCGACTACTCGCTGGGGGCATTCGCGGCGTTTCTGCGGGACCTCCTCGACGAGCTCGACGTGCGCACGGTCACCGTCGTCGGCCAGTCGCTGGGTGGTGGGATCGCCATGCAGTTCACCTATCAGCACCCGGACCGATGTGACCGGCTCGTGCTGATCGGCAGCGGCGGACTCGGTCCCGACGTCAACTGGATGCTCCGCCTCCTCGCTGCGCCGGGCGCCGAGCTCGTCCTGCCGGTCATTGCGCCGGGGCCGGTGCTGCGGGCAGGTGAGAAGGTCCGCTCGTGGGCGTCGTCGGCAGGTATCCGCTCACCGCGTGCCGATCAGACCTGGCGGGCGTATTCCTCTCTGGCCGACGCAGATACACGCCGTGCCTTTCTGCGGACCCTGCGATCGGTGGTGGATCACCGCGGCCAGGCGGTCAGCGCGCTGAACCGGCTGTACCTGAACGCCGAACTGCCGACGCAGTTGATCTGGGGGGACAAGGACAACATCATCCCCGTCGACCACGGCATCGCCGCCCACGAGGCCATTCCGGGCAGTCGGCTCGAGGTGCTCCCGGGGATCGGGCACTATCCACATGCCGAGGCACCGGACGAGGTCGTCCGCATCCTCGACGACTTCCTCGCCACCGCGCCCGCCCGGGCCCGTCGTCTCGGCTGACATCCGGCCCTGGTCGGTCTCCACCTGCGTCGACGTCGCGTGGGCCGCCCCGGACCGTGCCGTCTGGCACACTGGGGGTGCCGACGTGATGCATTGCTGTGCGCTGGTCGTGACTCTCGTAGGGCGCTCTTCTCGGATCTCACTCCGTGGCGCCGGCTCCGCACAGAAAGCACCGAGGCACGTCCATGTCGGACCCCGACAACTCGACCCTTCCCCGCAACAGTGTGGTGAGTTCTTACACAGACCTCGTCGCCGAGGTCCGCGAGTCCGGTCTTCTGGAGCGGCGTCGCGTCTTCTACATCTCCCGCATCGCGCTGACGATCACCGTCTTTCTGGGCGTCTGGGCCGGGGTGGTGGCGATCGGGGACTCGTGGTGGCAGATCCCGCTTGCCGCCGTTCTGGCCGTCGTCAGCACCCAGTTCGGCTTTCTCGGGCATGACGGCGCGCATCGGCAGATGTTCTCCTCCGCGTCGGCGAACGAGTGGACGGCCCGGATCGTCGCGGGCGCCTTCGCCGGGCTGTCGCTGCATTGGTGGCGCGCCAAGCACAACCGACACCACAAGGCGCCCAACATGATCGAGGAGGACCCCGACATCGAGCCGGGGCCGTTGGCGTTCGTGCCGGCGGACGCGCAGGGACGAACCGGCTTCTACGGCTGGTTCACCCGCCGGCAGGGATGGCTGTTCTTTCCCCTGGTCACGCTGGAAGGGGTCGCCCTGCACATCGCGAGCATCCGCGGGCTGCTCGGATCGGCCCCGGTGGCGCATCGCGCACTCGAGCTGGCGCTCATCGTCGGGCGCCTGCTCTTCGGCCTGGTCCTGCCGTTGACGGTGATGTCGTTGCCGATCGCAGTCGTCTTCATCGTCACCCATCTCGCCCTGTTCGGACTGCTCCTCGGTGGCAGCTTCGCGCCCAATCACAAGGGGATGCCGTTGGTGCCCAAGGGGATGCGGGCGGATTTCCTCCGACGGCAGGTCCTGATGTCGCGCAACATCCGCGGTGGTCGGTTCACCGATTTCATGATGGGCGGCCTCAACTACCAGATCGAGCATCACCTGTTCCCGAACATGCCGAGACCGAATCTGTCGAAGGTCCAGC
The DNA here is from genome assembly GCF_003797825.1 of Gordonia sp. OPL2. Classification (GTDB taxonomy): domain Bacteria; phylum Actinomycetota; class Actinomycetes; order Mycobacteriales; family Mycobacteriaceae; genus Gordonia. Next base: position 635,585 of record NZ_RKME01000001.1, on the reverse strand, counting down.
CGATGGTCCGGGCGCACTGCGCCCGCCACGGTGTGCCGTACACCGAGACCAGTCTGATCGGTTCCTACGGCATCGTCATCCGATATCTCAACCAGGTGGGGCTCGGCGAGCGCGATCCGTTCACCTGTCCGCTGGTACGGATGTACCGCTGACCTGTTTACTCCCGCTCTTCCTGCGCGACGACCCGTTCGCCTCAGTCGAACAACCGACGGAAGACGTTGGTCTCGGCGAGGTCGACGAGTTCGTCACCGCGACCCGACATCACCGTTCGCAGCGCGTACAGGGTGAAGCCCTTGGCCTGCGCGGCCGTCACCGTCGGCGGGATGGACAGTTCCTGTCGGGCGGTGACGACGTCGAGCAGAGCCGGTCCGTCGTGGGCGAGGATCTCGTGCAGTGCGCCCTCGAGATCGTCTGGTTGCTCGACCCGGCGACCCAGGATGCCAACCGATGCGGCGAGGTCGGCGAAGTTCGGATTGTCCAGCCCGGTACCGTAATTGACGAATCCGGCTGCCTTCATCTCGACCTCGACGAAATTCAGGGATGAGTTGTCGAACACGATGATCTTCACGGGCAGTCTGTTCTGGGTGAGGGTCAGCAACTCGCCGAGGAGCATCGCCAGACCTCCGTCGCCGGCCAGCGCGATCACCTGCCGGCCGGGAAAGGCCGACTGTGCTCCCACCGCCTGTGACAACGCGTTCGCCATCGAACCGTGTGAGAACGAGCCGATCAGGCGGCGGCGCCCGTTCATCCGGAGGTAGCGAGACGCCCACACCACGGGCGAACCCACGTCGGGGATGAACACGGCGTCGTCGGTGGCCAGCTCGCTCACCAGGCGCGCCAGGTACTGCGGATGGATCGGTCGGCGATTGCGGTCGTTGACGGCGAGTTCGTCGAGACCTTCCCGGGCGCGTCCGTAGTGCCGTCGTGCGGAGTCGAGGTGATCGGACTCGCGGTCGGGTTCGATGAGGCGTGTCAGTGCCGGGACCGTGTCCGCGACCGTCCCCACCAGGCCGAGATCCACGGGCGTGCGACGACCGATCTGGTCCCCTCGGACGTCGAGCTGGATGATGCGCGCGTCGGACGGATAGAACTGCTGGTACGGGAAATCGGTCCCCAGCATGAGCAGGGCATCGCATTTCTCGATGGCGCGGTAGCCCGACGAGAAGCCGAGCAACCCGGTCATCCCGACGTCGTACGGGTTGTCGTACTCGATGAACTCCTTGCCCCGAAGTGCATGCACGATCGGTGCCCGCAGCGTCCGGGCCAACTCCACCACCTCGTCATGGGCGCCGGCGACACCGGCTCCGGCGAGGATGGTGACGCGCGCGGAATCGTTGAGGATGTCTGCGGCCGAACGCAACTCGGCATCAGACGGACGCACGATCGGGTCCGCACGGCGGATCGGGGCACCGGGTCGCCGACGGGAGGCCTTGGCGAGGAAGATCTCACCGGGGATCACCAGGACCGCGACATCGCGGCGTTCGATCGCGGTCCGCATGGCGATGTCGAGGAGGCGGGGGAGCTGCTCCGGTGTGCTCACCATCTCGCAGTACGCGCTGCACTCCCGGAACAATTGTTCTGGGTGGGTCTCCTGGAAGTACGTGCTGCCGATCTCGGCCCCGGGGATGTGCGCTGCGATGGCGAGTACCGGGACCCGGCTGCGGTGCGCGTCGAACAACCCGTTGATGAGATGGAGGTTCCCGGGTCCGCAACTGCCGGCACAGACGGCGATCTCGTCGGTCAGGGCCGCCTCGGCGCCGGCCGCGAACGCTGCGCCCTCCTCGTGGCGGACGTGCTGCCAGGCGACGGTGCCATCGCGCCGCAGCGCATCGGTGAATCCGTTGAGGGAGTCGCCGGGAAGTCCGTAGACCCGTTGCACGCCAGAACCCTTCAGGCGCTCGATGATGACATCTGCCACGGTCGTCGCCATTGCCGGTCCTCTCCGTCGCCGTGTCGGCGCGTGTCGGCGTCTCTCGTCCGTCGAACTCGTCGTGCCGATGCTACCCGAGCAGATCCGACTGTCGGGCCGATCGTGTGCGGCCGCGTACGCTGGAGCGCGGCCGAAGATCTGCGTCGGACGAAGGGTGGCCGGGATGGGGAAGATCCGCGTGACGGGCAAGATCCGCGTCACCGGCAAGGTGCGCGTCACCGGCCTCGATCAACTCAGGAAGATCGTCGACCGTGGCCGCGAAGGAACCGCGAGGCGTGCACCGACGTCGGATGGGCCGCGAGCGTCCGGCTGATCCGGCCGCCGGCAGTGCGCTCGTCACAGATGTGGGCTCCAAGGGTGCGGCTCTACAGATGCGACAGCGCCGACGGTCCGACGACCCGCGCGCCCAGATCGGTGACCCGCCCGCGGAGTTCGCGGTCAGCGGTCACGACGAACACCTCCCGTTGCCCGACGTGATGGGCGACGACTTCGACGATGCGATCGTCCCCCGAGTGCGGTGACGCGACTGCGGTCACGGTCGTGATCGAGCGGACGTCGCGGGCCTGACCTTCGACCACGAGGTTCACCTCGAGGGGCCCGGGGATCCCGGGCAGACCGGCGGCGGCGACGCTGCCCAGGCGGTCGCGGAGGCGCTCGTTGGCGCCCTTGCGATCTCGCCACCAACCGTCCGGCCTGGAGCCGACGACGTTGGCCGCGTCGACCACCAGCAGGGGGATCTGTGCGGGGTGGATCTCGCTGTCGCTCACGGCCGACGGCCTCGGTGGGTCATCCACCGAGGCTATCGTCGGCGACACCTCAGCCGAGGGCGATCCCGTGGCAGAACCGGTTGGCCGGGTCGAGCGCGGCCTTGATCGCGGCCAGCCGTCGCCGATTCCCGTCACTGAACGAGCTCGCCGACCGCGCCGTCTTGTCCTCGCCCTCGACGAAGTTGAGGTAGGCGGCGCCGGTGACATACGGAGCCAACGCCTCCCGGGTCAGGCGGAGGGCCGATTCGATGGCCAGGCCCACGTGCGGATCGGGCACCACCGAGGCCATCTCGAGCAGGAACGTGCCGTTGCGTCCCAGGTCGTTGGGTGAGTCCGTCGCACCTCGTGCCACCGCTCCGCCGGCGTGCCGCAGTTCGGCGAACAGAATGAGCGGCATCGAACCGGGCTTCGGCTGCACCCGCGAGGTGAGGATACCGATCACCTCGTCGGGCAGTGTGTCGAGCCACTCGGTGGTCACCATCGCGGGCATCGGATCGGTCGGGTCCATGCTGATGGCGTCGGCCGCGGCGAACGGCATCTCCGACCACATGTCGATCTCCGGTGTCTTCCATTCACGCCACTGGTCGATCGCCGCACGTGCCTCGTCGAGGTTGCCCGCCCAACATCCGCGGACAAGGGTGAAGCTCTTGCCGCGCAGCGGTTCCGGAACGACGTCGAGAGGTGGGAAGTTCATCAGGCACACAGAGGAGGTGAGGTCCTCGGACTGCTCGGGTGCCCATTCGGCGAAGCGTCGCAGGATCTCGGTCGCGTCGTCGGCGGGATAGAAGAGGTTCCCTGCGTACACCGTGGTCACCGGGAACAGGTCGATGACGACGTCGGTGACGACCCCGATGCTGCCGGCTCCGCCGCCGCGGAGCGCCCAGAAGATGTCGGGATGACTGGTGGCGCTCACCCGCAGCGGATTCCCGTCCGGGGTGACCAGGTCGAACGATCGGACGGCGTCGGAGGAGAGTCCGTGCTTGCGCCCGAGCCAGCCGAAACCGCCGCCGAGTGTGTAGCCCACGACACCGACGTCGGTGGTCGATCCGAGGAGAGGAGCCAGACCGTGCTCGGCCGCCTGCGCGAGCACCGGACCCCACTTCGCGCCCGCGCCGACCGTTGCCGTCCGGGCGACCGGGTCCACCGCGACATCGGTCATCGCGGAGGTGTTGATCAACAGGGCACCGTCGGCGGAGGCGCCGGGCCCGTGCCCGGTTGCCTGGATCGCGACGCGCAACCCTTCATCAGCGGCGAAGCGAACCGCCTCGACGACGTCGAAGCGATTCACCGGAACGGCGATGACGGCGGGTTGCTGCTCGGCGAGCAGGTTGAATCCACTCCGAGCGGCGTCGTAACCGGGATCACCGGGCCCGTGGACCTCACCGGTGATCCGGGCGGCGAGCGCGGACAGCACCGCTGCGCGGGGGCGGACGGCCATGGTGTCGGACTGGATGGTCATCGGGGTTCCTCACGTATCGGCCGGCGTGTCCGGCGGTGTCGGGTTCCGGCTGGACCGGATGAGGAGAACTCTGGTCGCGGCCCCTTGAGAGCGACTTGGAACCCGCTTGGACCAGCGGACGTGCGCAGGCCGATACCAGGTCGATGGCGGTGTCAGCGCCCGGCGAGGCGATAGCCGTGGGCATCGGCGAACGCGGTGATGCGCGCAGCGAGTGCGTGCGATTCCTGGGCATCGGCGACCCGTAAGGCCTCCCGGACCGTGTCGACGACCGTCGTCGCCGGGTGCCCGGCCGCATGCTGGAACTCGGCGCACACGAGCAACCGGTGGGCGTCGGGATAGCGCTGGCCGGTGCGCTCGGCGAAGTCGTTCGCACGTTCGAGAAGACCGGCCACCGGATCCAGCCGACCGGCGGCGATCAGTGCCTCGGCGTACAGGGCGAACCAGAAGCCGATGCCGGTCCGCTGCGGCGGGTCGTCGAGGTGGAGCGCTTCGATGCGGTCGAGGGCATCACCGGGGGAGTCGCCGACGGCACGGGCCCACCAGTAGATCCGTTCACCGCCTCGGCGCAGGTATTCCAGGGCCCGGTGATTCGCCGGTGTCATCAGCCGCTCGCCTGCCTCGCACACCCAGTCGACGTCGCCGGTCATGGCGGCTGCGGTCACCGCGAAGACACCCACCCCGAGGTGGGTGGTCGGATCCTCGGGGCCCACGTCGATCTGATCGAACATGCTGCGGCCGGCGGCCGGACCGACATGCAGGGTCGTCGCCCAGGCGCGGAACCCGCGAGCCAGGACGATCTGATCGGAGTGCAGGCCCGGGACGTCGGAATGCACTGGTGCGTACCGCTCGAGCAGACGGTGGGCGGCACCGATGTTGCCGCGATCGAACTCGTCGATCGCCGCGAGCTGCATCCCCAGGTGCCGCACCACCGGGTCGTCGGAGCCCTCGGCGCGGGCGCGCAGGTCCTCGGCAACGCGGTGGGCCGGACGCGTCTGTGCGAGCTGGGCGTGCGCGGCACCCCGGGCATAGTCCAGATTCGCGAGGAGGGCGGCGTTGTCGGTCGATTCCCCCAGTTCCCGTGCACGGGCGAGCAGATCGTGATCGGCCGCGAAATAGCCGCTGCGCGCGACATCGCTGAACAGGCGCGTGGTGATGGCCGCGAGCTCGATCTCGGTGTCACCGGCCGGGAGGGCGAGTCGTGCCGCGTCCGTCAGTTGCTGTTCGGCCACCTCGAAGTTGTATGTCCGCATCGACATCTCACCGGCCGCGAACAATGCCCGCGCGGTCTCGCGGCGGTCGGCGAGTGGTCCGGCGCCCCAGAGATGCCGGGCGCGTTGGGCGATGGCATTCGGCCCGCGGTGTTGTTCGAGATGCCTCGCCACGGCGAGGTGTATTCGCCGGGCACGGCTCGGCCCGACCTGGTCGGCGACCGCCTCGCGGATGAGATCGTGATCGAACGAGAAGGTGAACGGGTCGTCGCCGATGTCGACGAGCCCCGCAGCGTGCGCACCATCGAGCGCGTCCAGCGCGGCATCCACGGTCTGGTCCGTGGCTGCGGCGGCCAGAGCCAGATCCACCCGGCTGCCGATCAACGCCGCGGTCTCCAACAGGGCGATTGTGTCAGGTCCCAACGGGCGCAATCGGTCCCGGACGACGTCGCGTACGCCGGCGGGCACGGAGGCGTCGGCGATGGATCCGCTGTCGGCGAGAATGCGCGCGAGCTCTCTGACGAAGAAGGCGTTGCCTCCGGTCCGCCGGGCGATCGACGTCGTCGTCCCGGCAGCGGGCCATTCGCTGGTCTCGCGACGCACCATCTCGGCGATGTCGTCCTCGGTGAGCGGGCCGAGGGCGATGCGCCGATGTCCCGGTGCGCGCGCGAGAGTCGCCAGGGTCTCGGCCACCGCCGTCCGATGAGCCGACGACCGCAGGGACACGAAGAACGTGACCCCACTGGTGCGACGAGCGGTCGCGTGCGCCAATAGTTCCAGCGACGCGCTGTCGGCCCACTGCAGATCGTCGAGGACGATGATCAGCAGGTGGGTACCCGCGACACCCTCGAGGAGGTCGGCTGCCTGATCGTAGAAGCGGAAACGGGCGGTCGCGTCGGGCATCTCCCGTGGCGGTGGGATGACGGTGTCGCCCTGGGTGACCATCCGGCCGAGGTCGCTGTCGAGAAGTCGTGATCGGCGGCCGTCGTCGATGTGCGGAAGTACCGCGCCGAGCACCTGCACCCACGGCCACATCGACGGCGCCGCCGAGTCGTCGACGCAGCGGCCCCACAGCACCTGCAGGTCCGCGGCACCCGCGGCCCGCCGGGCCGCCTCGTCGAGCAATGCGGTCTTACCCGCCCCGGGCTCTCCCTCGACGACGACCACACCGCCCGGGCCGTGTAACGAGCCGAGGACGGCGCGATGCAGGACGGCGAGTTCGTCGACCCGGCCGATGAGTACTGGACCCCCGGGCGCCGGGTCGGTGGGGCCGGCGGCGGTGGCGTCCTGATCGGTCGTCGCCGCGGTCCGGAGATCGACCGACGAGACCTCTGCCGCGACGGACTCTTTCGGCACATCCAAGGACGGCGCGTGATCCAGGATGTCGCGCTCGAGTGTCCGCAGTCGCGGGCCGGGGTCGACCCCGATCTCGTCCGCGAGCACTCGCCGTGCCTCCGCGATGGCCGCCAGCGCGTCGGACTGGCGGCCGAGGCGATAGCGGGCGGTGGCGAGCAGGACCCACAGCCCCTCGTCGAGTGGCGAACGGCGCACCGCCCGTTCGAGTTCGGCTACCAGCGCGCGATGTTCGCCGAGTGCCAGCCGTACCTCGAAGGACAACTCCTGTGCCTCGGCCATGGTGCGTTCGAGATGCGCGGCGGCCTCGTCGCGGAACACCAGGCCCTCGAACTCGGGGAGCAGCGTCCGGTATCCGGTCACCGCGGACTGCAGCAGCCGCGCGGCCGCGGCCGGTTCCCCGTCACGGTGTCGGTCGTGTGCGGAGGCGATGTCGGCGAGTAGCCGCCGGAGGTCGATGTCGGAGTCGTCGGCGACGAGGGCATAACCGGAGCCATGGGTCGCGACGACCGACGACGGGCTCCTCGGTAGGCGATCGGGTTCCAGGGCCTTGCGCAGTCCGGAGACGTACGCCTGGACCGAGACCTCGGCGCGATCCGGCGCCGACGATCCCCAGATGCCGTCGATCAAGCGGTGGACACTGACCGGATCGCCGCCGGCGAGGAGAAGCTGGGCGAGAACCGCTCGCTGCTTGCGCGTGCCGAGTTCGACGGTCTCGGAATCGATTCGCGCCCCGAGGCCGCCCAGAACGCTGTACACGGGCCGTGCCATCGTCGCGAGTGTAGACGGGTTCGACCCGATCCGTCCGGCTTCGACACCGCCGCCCGGCGCCGGCGACTACCGTGTCCTGCATGAGCCTGTCCGTCGCGATGATCACCGTCGACACCACCGATCCGGTCCCGCTCGCCACGTGGTGGGCGGCGCAGACCGACGGAAGCGTGGTCGCCGAGAACGACGGCTTCTTCGTCGTCGTGACGATGGCGTCCGGGACGGTCCTCTCGTTCCAGAAGGTCGACGACCCGACGCCGGGGAAGAACCGCATCCATCTCGACCTCACCGCCGACGATCCGACGGCCGAGGTGGAGCGGCTCGTGCGGGCCGGTGCCACCGTCGTCGCGGAGCGCCAGATGGCCGGGTTCGCCTGGGTGACGATGGCCGACCCGGACGGCAACGAGTTCTGTGTCTCGGGCGCACATGAGGCCGCGGGTAACTGAGCCGGTTCACCGATGACACCGAGCCGGGACGAGTTGCTCGCCTTCCGCGACGTAGAGGTCCCCGATCTCGTCGGGCCGGACTGTCGCCTGCTGTTCGTCGGCATCAATCCAGGACTGTGGACGGCGGCTGTCGGCGCGCACTTCGCGCGTCCCGGTAATCGTTTCTATCCCGCTCTGTACCGTGCCGGCATCGTCAACCGCCTGATCGATGCCTCCCGGGGGATGTCCGACGAGGATCGCGATCACCTGTATGCGCGGGGGATCGGCATCACAAACGTCGTCCCCCGGGCCACTGCGGCGGCGTCCGAGCTCTCCGCGGACGAGTTGCGTACAGGGGCCCGACGGTTACGGGACACGATTGCGGCGGTGGCACCGTCGGTCGTCGCGATCGCCGGGATCACGGCCTACCGAACGGGTTTCGACCGACGCGGGGCCGTGACGGGCGAGCAGCCGGAGGTCTGGGACGGGGCGGCGGTCTGGGTGGTGCCGAATCCCAGCGGGCTCAACGCACACGAGACGGTGGACTCGCTCGCCACCGCCTACGCTGCAGCCGCCCGCGCCGCCGGGATCATCGGATGAGATGCCGTCAGATGTCCGTCGACGAGAGGACGCGTCGACGGACCGAGAGGAGCTCGACCTCGGGTCTGCCGGCGGCGAGACGTTCGACGGCATCGAGGACGTCGATCACGTGCGTGCGGTCGGCGGCCACCACGCTCACACCGATGACCGTGCGCCGGTGTGCGTCGAGGTGATCGACCTCGGCCGCCGAGACGGAGAAACGGTGGCGGATCTCCGCGATGATCGGCCGCACGATCGACCGCTTGTGTTTGAGGGAATGGACGTCACCGAGAAGGTAGTCCAGTTCTGCGAAACCGATCCACATCGTGTGACCACCCTACCCGTCCGCGCAGCACCGGCGAGCGGTCAGCGACGTCGGCGAGGGTACAGACGATGGGCGAGCGCGCGTTTGGCCGCCACCGCGCGGTCGCGGTCGTCGGTGGAGAACCCGCCCGCGGTGGGCCGCGTGGGTATCACTTCTGGATCGTCGACGATGGTCCAGCGGGAACCGGCGGCGGCCAGCGAGCGGTGTTTCGTGGCGTAGTAGTCGGGCCGGGGGATGATCGCCACCCCGGAGTCACCGGCGGCGGCGGCCACGAGGTGCGGATGGAATCGGGTGCTGATCCAGGTGTCACCTCGCCCGACGGGGAGCCCGGATCGCCAGATGTCGATGAACGGGATGATCGTCGCGCCCTCGAGTCGGTCGCCGAGGCGGCTGGGTATGTCGAGATCCCCACCGGGGATGCCCTCGATGACGGTGACCGCGGACCCGGGGACGCGCCAGGCATCCAGGACGCTCCCGACAACGCGCGCCAGCGCGTCCGGCCCGGTCATCCCGTGTGCGGTGAAATCGTCGGTGAGGTCGGACTGCAGACAGAGCGTGACCCCGCCGGTCGCCATCGGAGCCGGCTCCCGGAGACCGCCGGTACCGGACGGCCGATCCAGCGCGAGCCAGGCGTCGTCGCCCGTGTGTCTGCGGGATCCGACGCCCGACAGCGCAACCGACGACGCCTCGTCGCGGACGTCGAACACGGTGAACTGTGCCGCTGCGTCCCGCAGGACCGACCACGCCGGCCCCTCGACGCGGGGGATCAGGCCCTGTCCGCTGGCGAACGCGGTCGCGCCGGTCGTGCGAACCAGTTCTGCCGCGGCGACGACGAGTGAGACATGGTGGGGCCACACCTGATTGATGTACCCGCCGCCGAGCAGATGAACGGAGGAGGCGTTGCGGAATGCGTCCACGCCTTCGGCGAGCCGCGGTGCGAGTCCCAGTTCGGTGGCCGCCTGCGCGACCCACGTCCACGGTTGCGTGGGGTCGGGGCCGTCGGTGCGCGTCGTGTCGGCCGCGTAATGCGTCAGCTGCCAGAGCGTGTCGACGAACACGACATTCGGATGGATGCCGTGCAGCAGCAGCCCTGCCTGACCAGCGGTGTGGCTGTCGAGGATGACGGTCGCATCCGGGCGGACACGGGCAAGATGCTGCAGCCATGCCCGGGCGATCAGTTCATCGCCGTAGTTCGGGTGGCCCGACGGTGCGATCAGGTAGATCACCTCGTCGTCGCCATCGCCGCGCCGGCGAGTGCGGCGCAACGAGGCGAGACGGTCGGGCAACTTCACCCACGGGATGTTACCGACCGAACCTGGAGGTCTCCTGTGACCTCAGTGGTCCCCGCCGGTGAGCGCTGCCACATGATCGGGGACGTATTTCGACAGCGATCGCGGTGGTCGGCGGTAGTTCCCGGAGTCGATCGGCTTCTTCGGGAGATCCACCTTGGGTCGCGGGACATCCTCATAGGGAATCGTCGACAGCAGATGCGAGATCATGTTGAGGCGAGCATGTTTCTTGATGTCGGACTCGACGACGTACCACGGGCTCGTCGCGGTGTCGGTGTGCACCATCATCTCGTCCTTGGCCCGGGAGTAGTCCTCCCACCGGTACACCGCCTCGAGATCCATCGGGCTCAGCTTCCACTGGCGCACGGGGTCTTTCATGCGGGATCGGAATCGCTTGAGCTGCTCGTCATCTGATACCGAGAACCAGTACTTGCGGAGCAGGATGCCGTCGTCGATGAGCATCTGCTCGAAAATCGGTGTCTGCCGGAGGAACCGGGTGTGTTCGGCGGGAGTGCAGAAGCCCATGACCTTCTCGACGCCGGCCCGGTTGTACCAGGACCGGTCGAACAGCACGATCTCGCCGGGTGCCGGCAGTTGCGCGACATAACGCTGGTAGTACCACTGGCCGCGCTCGCGGTCGGTCGGTGCCGGCAGTGCGGCCACTCTACTCACCCGGGGACTGAGATATTCGGTGATCCGCTTGATCGTGCCGCCCTTGCCCGCGGCGTCGCGGCCCTCGAAGATCACGACCACCCGCGCGCCTGTCGTGCGCACCCACTCCTGCAGCTTCACCAACTCGGTCTGGAGGCGGAAGAGCTCGGCCTCGTACACCTTGTTGGGGATCTTCTGCGGACCGTCGCCGCCCTTCGACTTCTTCGACATGGACAGAGCTTACGGTTCGCCGGGCCCGGGTGGGGTCAGACGCCGCGAGCGGTGTCCCTCGGGCGGCCAGGGTGTGACGGTCTCAGGCGGGTAGGAGATCGCGGACGGCGGCGATCTCGTCGGCGAGCTCGGTGACGGACGCGTCGATGCGGGTGCGGGAGAACTCGTTGACATCCAGTCCGTCGACGATGTGCCACCGTCCGTCGACCGAGCGGACCGGGAACGAGCAGACCAGCCCTTCGGGGACGCCGTAGACACCAGGCGACGGCAACGCCGCCGATGTCCAGTCTCCGTCGGGGGTGCCGAGTACCCAGTCGTGGATGTGGTCGATCGTGGCGCTGGCGGCCGAGGCCGCCGACGACGCGCCCCGCGCCTCGATGATCGCGGTACCACGTGTGGCCACAGTGGGGATGAAGTCGTCGACGAGCCACGCTCGGTCCTCGGCGAAGCGCGCGCCGGGCAGATCGCCGACGCGGGCGTGGAAGATGTCGGGATATTGGGACGCGGAATGGTTGCCCCACACCGACACCCGGCTGATCTCGGAAGCCGGACACTGCGCACGGTGAGCCAGTTGGGCGATCGCGCGATTGTGATCCAGTCGGGTGAGTGCGGTGAACCGGTCCCGAGGGATGTCGGGGGCGTGGGCAGCGGCGATCGCTGCGTTCGTATTGGCCGGATTGCCGACGACGATCGCTCGGAGATCCTCTGCCGCAACATCGTTCAGGATCGCGCCCTGCTCGGCGAAGATCGCTGCGTTGGCCTGTAGCAGGTCGGCTCGCTCCATGCCCTTGCTGCGGGGCCGTGAGCCGATCAGCAATGCGAAGTCGGTGCCGTCGAACGCGGCGCGCGCGTCGTCGAAGATGTCCACCGAGGTGAGTTGCTCGAAGGCTCCGTCGTCGAGTTCCATCGCGGTTCCCACGGCCGCCGACACGGCCTGCGGGAGTTCGAGGAGACGTAGCCGGACGGGCCGATCGTGTCCGAGCATGGCACCCGCGGCGATGCGGAACAGCGCGGCATAGCCGATGTGACCGGCCGCGCCGGTGACGGTGACGACAGCGGGGGAGTTCGCGGACATGGGGTCCTCTCGCGGAAGGTCGGTTCGGGAGCAGTCGGCTCGCGGCCGGCGACGGGTCGGTCAGCGTGCCGGGGCGCGCTCGGTGAGGATCACCGTCTGACGGGGGCTGGCCAGGGTCAGGACCGGACCCACCCGGTGCCATCTCAGGGGCACCGAGGTGAATCGGGCGAGCCAGCGGTCGGCGCCCGAACGTGGTGGCGGACAGGCCATCATCGTCGAGATGAGCGATCCGATCAGCAGTTGGTCCCCGACGGTGGTGGCGCGGCCCCCGTGCTGATTGCATCCGGCGTCGAGGCCGACGTGCGGGTTCGGGCCGAAGGTGATCGTCAACGGGCCGCCCCCGGGGATCGCGCCGCCGACGACGCCGACCGAGCCGAACGTCGTGTTCGCGAGGAGTGGGGACAGGCCACCCGCAGACGGGGGCGGAGGTGCCGGCGCCGGTCGGATGGGCGCCGGGGGTATCGGTGCCGGCGCTGCGGCGGCGAGGCCGGGCCCCGCCGTCGTGGCTGCGGCGGCGACCAGGGTCACGACGCTGAGGAGGATCCTCGCCGTTCCCGTCCTCGCCGTCTGGCCGAGCGATCTCATCCGGAGCCGCGGGATGACATGATCAGTGCGGTACATGGTCGCTTCTCCGCCGGTGAAGGACATGGACCCACGGTAGCCGAGCCGGCGGAACGGGCGGTGAACGATGACAGGGACTCAGCTGTCGACGGTCGCGGTGACCAGTCGCTGTGAGTATCTCGGGCGGCGTCACATCCTCGCGGCGCGCGTCGCGTGGGTGTGCATGGTCGCCGGGCTGCTGGCGTTGGTCGTGTGCAACGCCGCCGGGCTGCCCGGCGCCCGAACCGTGCTCGTGGTGGCGGTGCTGTTGCTCCTCTGTGTCGCCGCGACGGCGTTCGGGCGGCTCGGACGACGTGGCGCCGCCCTGCTCACCGTCGATGCCGACACCGTGTACCTCGGTGACGAGAGCCGGAGCATCGACAGCCATCCGCTGGCCGATCTGAGATCGGTGTCGCTGGGGTCCACGGCCGAGGTGACAGGCGCGGCCGGTTCGGCGCCGCGCGATCTGACGATCAAGGGATTGCGCACTCTCACCGTCGAATTCGAATCTGCCCCCCCGGTGTCCGACGACGGCGTGGTCCGGTGGCGGATCGGGGTCGTCGAGAGCGACCCGGCAGCAGCCGAGGTGATCAGCCGCCTGCGTACCCATGCGCCGGCGCCCCGGCGCCGGAAACCCGACAACGAACGCCCCGACCTCCCCTCCGACATCCGCGGCGACATGCGGGCCGACGACGAGCCGGCCGACGACATCGCGCCCGACGCCGTGACCGCCGCAGACGGCGACGGCGATCCGGTCGAGCAACCGCGTTCCTCGACCCCTCGGGTTGCCGACGCCGGCAGCGACGAGGCGGCGGAGCGACTCTGGGAAGAAGCGACCCGCCGACACGACACGATCCTGCGCGACTACGGCGCCTATGAGCTCCAGCCGGACATGATGCTGCGGTTCCCGGGCGTCACCGATGTGACGCTCGACCACGTCCAGGTCTTCCACGAGGCCCTCGACACGGCCATGGCGCTGCGAACCGACACGTGTCCCCGTGAGCGTTCCCGTGCCGACGCCTATCAGCAGTCCGTGTTCGCCCTGCGCCGCGCCTGGATCGCGTGCGAGAAGAACGGACGGAGGTTGGGCACCTCCTACCTGGACACCGCCGACCAGGACGACCTGGACACGGCATTGAAACTGTTCGCGCACGCACAGAGCAGCAGCACGACGCCTGCCGAACAGGCCAGCTACTACACGCGCGTCCATGACATCGTCACCACACTCACCGATCAGGGGCGTCTGCATCCGCCCGAGCCGGCGGTCGCCGAACTGAAGGCGGCGAGTCGCCGCGCGATCGCGGCCCGGCCGTCGGCGGCCCCTCGACGGCCGGATCGCTAGAAACCGATTCGCGCCCGGGCGCCGGCGGACCGTCGGCGGCCTCAGTAACCGGTCTCCAAGAACTGTCCGGTCATGGAATATGTACCGGCGGAGGCTGATTCGCGAGCCAGCTCCACCTTGACGACGGGCTCGTCGTCGTGGGCGAAGATCGAGGTCGCCTCGATGTCGACGGCCGACCGGTCGAACGGTTCAATCGCCCCGCGCTCCATCGCCTGGGCGCGCACCGACTCGAACACCGCCGGTCTGACCTGGTCGAAGCTGAAATCGCCCGCCGAACTGCGTCCCTGATAGTCGGACAGCGCGGGGAACTCGCCGGGGACCACGGTGAGTGTGCCGTGGCGGTCCGGCGAGGTGAACTCCATCAGGACGCCACCGCTGTTCTGGATCTGCCCGGCATACATGATGGGCGTGTTGTCGGCGGTCCCGCGGATCTCGAAGCGCCGCAGGTTGGGCTGGTCGGTCGCCAGATCCGCTCCGGCCAGTGCGTCCCGCGCGAGTCGGAACGACGTGGCGAAATCACCGGGATCGAAGAACTCCGCGACCTGCCCGTCCGGGCGACCCTGGATCTCGACGTCGGACATCCTGTCCTGACCGAACGCGCCGACCAGCAGTACCGGCTCTCCGCGGGCCGGCCTGCTGATCGTCATGTCGACGTAGGTGAGTCCGGGCCGGGTGGCCTGGATGCGGGAGCCCATGGTGGTGGTCAACGATCCCAGGTCCGTGCCGGCGATCTCGTCGGCACGGAAAGTGTCTGCCCGTCGTTTGGTCGTCGTGCCGCGCCGCGGTTCGTCCCAGCCTCGTCCGCTGTAGTTCGACAGGGTGATCGCCTCGCCGGTGGTCGGGTCGTAGACCTCGGCGCGGGTGGTGTCGTCCTCGTCGAGGTCGAGGGACAGGATGTTCGCCGACGCGGTGGGTCCGAGCTGCGCGATCTCGTCGAGGACGGAGCGCTTCCGGTCGTCGAGATCGACCGCCGGATCCTCGGATCCCGATGCCCCGCCGTCGCCGGACAGGCCGGACACCGACGGCATCGACACGTCGATGTCCCAGACCGAGCCGGGGACGCCGAGGAGCAGCACGGTCGCGGCGACGACCGCGGCTGCGGGATAGACGAGCGCCCATCGCCCGGGTTGGTCACCGAACTCGGGCGTCTGCCCGGGGGACCGATCCGGCAGCGCCCCGGCTGGAACGGTCGTGAACGGACGATCGACGACACTGTGGAAATGGCTCCGGCTCATCGAGGAGATCCAGCGTCCGCGGTAGGCGGTGTCGTCGGGTGGGCGGACGGTCGCGGTCACCATGGTGGGCTGCATCTCGCCGGCGTCGAGACTGCTTCGGGTGATGGCCTCGACCTCGATCGGGACGGCGTCGGCGCTCGTGCCCCGGCGGAACTCGGGCAGCTCGGAGATCCGTGAGGGTCGTGGCAGCACGGCGATGCCGGCGACGATGAGCGGCACCCCGATCACCACTGCGACCCACCAGGCGTTGAACGCTCCGAGCCCGATGCCGACCGCGACCATCGTTCCGGCCACGACCGCGCGGATCACACGCCTGACTGTTCGGTTCCCGGCCGTCGGATGCATGCTGGTAGCCCCTCCCGAGCGGCCACGGCCGCTGCCCATCGCAGTCGGATGATCGCAGTGGGATGATCATAGGGTCGCCGCGGCGGGCCGGGTAGTGGCGGAGGCGGTCGCCGCGGATCGATGCGGCACCGGATCACCCACCGCGTACCGTGGACGGCGACCTCGGGGTACCCGCGGTCCGGATCGGGCAGGTCGTAGCAGGTGGGACCGGGTCGGATGCCGTGGCCGCGGGGGAGATGCCCCGTCCAGTACACATGCCCGACAGGCGCGAGTCAGGAGAAGTGTTTCGGTGGGAAAGCTGACGAACAGCATGTGGCGACTTCTGGGATCCCAGTCGACGCGCAATCAGTCGAAGTCCGTCTCACTGATCAAGGAAGCGGATGCCCACACCGAGTGGGCGGAGAAGCTCGACGACGACGCGTTCGCCGGTGAGGCCGAGAAGCTCGAGATCGCATCGAACAAGGACGATCGCGCGCGTTTCCTCGCGCTCGTGCGTGAGGCCGCGGACCGGACACTGGGGTTGCGGCCCTTCGACGTCCAGCTGCAGGGCGCGCTTCGTCTGCTCGAGGGTGACGTCGTGGAGATGGCCACCGGCGAGGGCAAGACGCTCGCCGGTGCGATCGCCGCGGTCGGGCACGTCCTGCAGGGCCATCGAGTGCACGTCATCTCGGTGAACGACTATCTGGCCACGCGCGATGCGGAGTGGATGGCACCGCTGTTCGCCGCCTTCGGGATCGTGTCGAAGGCGGTGTCGGAGAACTCCGACCGCGAACAGCGCAAGGCCGCCTACGCCGCCGACGTCACCTATGGATCGGTGAACGAGATCGGCTTCGATGTGCTGCGCGATCAACTCGCGCTGTCGACCGACGATCTCGTCTCGCCGAAACCGGATGTGGCGATCATCGACGAGGCGGACTCGGTCCTCGTCGACGAGGCCCTCGTGCCGCTCGTGCTGGCCGGGTCGACCGAGGCCGTCGTCCCGGATCAGAAGATCCACGATGTCGTCGGGCGCATGAAGAACAAGCACTACGAGATCGACACGGACGGACGCAACGTCACCCTCACCGAGGAGGGAGCCGCATTCGTCGAGGAAGAACTCGGAGGTATCAACCTCTACGACGAGGAGCACGTCGGAACCACTCTGGTCCACGTCAACGTCGCCATGCACGCGCAGTACCTTCTCGAGCGCGACATCCACTACATCGTCCGTGACGGGGGCGTCCACCTGATCAACGCATCGCGTGGTCGCGTGGCGCAGCTGCAGCGGTGGCCCGACGGCGTCCAGGCCGCCGTGGAGATCAAAGAGGGCCTCAGCCAGACGGATTCGGGCGAGATGATCGACACGATCACCGTGCAGGCGCTGCTCGGTCGCTATCCGACGGTCTGTGGGATGACAGGAACAGCTCTGGCCGCGGGCGAGCAGTTCCGTCAGTTCTACGACCTGCTGGTCTCGCAGATCCCACCGAACACGCCCAACGTCCGCGTCGATGAGCCCGATCGGGTGTACGACACCAAGGCCAACAAGGTGGAGGCGATCGTCGCCTACGTCGCCGAAGTACACGAGACCGGTCAGCCCATCCTGATCGGCACGCACGACGTCGCCGAATCGGAGGAGCTCGCCTACTTCCTCGACAAGGCCGGCGTGAACAGCGTCGTCCTGAACGCGAAGAACGACGCCGAGGAGGCGAAGATCATCGCCGAGGCCGGCGCACTCGACGCGGTGACGGTCTCCACCCAGATGGCCGGTCGCGGTACCGACATCCGGCTCGGTGGCTCGCAGGACGACGAGAAGGCGCGTGAGAAGGTCGTCGAGCTCGGTGGACTGTGCGTCATCGGTACGGGACGCCACGACACGGAGCGCCTCGACAGTCAGCTGCGTGGCCGCGCCGGACGTCAGGGCGACCCGGGACGTTCGGTGTTCTTCTCCAGCCTCGAGGACCCGGTCGTCACCAAGAACCTCGCCTTCAAGCGGGATCCGGTCTCCCCGTCCGAGGACGGCTCGATGGGTGCCAAGGGGATCGACCTGATCGAACAGGCCCAGCGCGTCGCCGAGGGCGTGATGCTCGAACTCCACGCGAACACATGGCGATACAACAAGCTGGTCAATCAGCAGCGTGACATCGTCGTCGCACGACGCATGGAGATCCTCGGCACTGACACGGCCCTCACCGAACTCAAGGAGGCCGAGCCCGATCGTTACGCCGCGCTGACCGGGTCGCCGAAGGACGAGACCGAGCCGGCCGACGCCTCGGATCGGGACGCCGAGACCGGTGCAGAACCCGCTTCCTCGGAAGTGGATGCGCCCGAGCAGGATTCCGCGGTAGCGGTCGGCGAGCCGGTGGACGAGGAGGTGCTGGCCCAGGCGGCCCGCGAGATCGTCCTCTTCCATCTGGACCGTGCATGGGCGGATCATCTCGCCTTCGTCTCCGATGTCCGCGCGAGCATCCATCTGCGGTCGCTCGGCAAGGAGAGTCCGCTCGACGAGTTCCACAAGCTGATCCTGGACGAGTTCTCGACGCTTCCCAACGAGGCGTTCGCGAACGCGCGCAGTACATTCCGTGAGGCGACGATCACCGCTGACGGCGTCGATCTCGGCACCGCCGACCTGCATCGGTCGACGACCACCTGGACCTACATGGTCCACGACAACCTGTTCGCGTCGGGTGGGGCGAAGACCCTGCAGGGCATCATCGGCATCTTCCGGTGATCGGACTCTTCCTGATCGGCCTCTTCCTGATCGGCGCCGTCCGGTGACCTCCGACGAGCGGTCCACGACCGCAGACGATTCCGGACCCGACGCCGGGGCGTCGAAGGTCGTCGCGGCGCCGGACCGCTTCCTCACGGTGCCGAACGGGCTCAGTGTGTTGCGGTTGGCGCTCATCCCGGTGTTCGTGTGGCTCCTGCTGGTCGAGGAGGCCGACGGCTGGGCATTCGCGATCCTGATGTTCTCCGGCTTCTCGGACTGGGCGGACGGCAAGATCGCGCGGTGGCTCGATCAGTCGTCGCGAATCGGGGCGTTGCTGGACCCGGCGGCGGATCGGCTCTACATCGTGATCATCCCGATCGCCTTCGGGATCCGGGAGTTCCTGCCGTGGTGGCTGATCGCGGTCATCATCTGCCGGGATCTGGCCCTGTTCGCCACCGGTCCGGTGCTTCGGTCTCGTGGACTCGTCGCCCTGCCCACCCTGTACATCGGAAAGGCCGCGACGTTCGCACTGATGAGCGCGTTTCCGTGGCTGCTCGCCGGACAGCTCGACTCGGTGATCGGTACGATCTGCTATCCGATCGGCTGGGCCTTCATGATCTGGGGTGTCGCCCTGTATCTGTGGTCGTTCGTGCTGTACGCCTACCAGACGGTGCTGGTGCTGCGGCGGATGACACCGCGCACGGCCGTCGGCAACGTACCCTAAAGTCGCCGGAGAGTCGTCCGCAGAATCAGAAAGGCGCGACAGTGACCGAGACCAATGTGCCCGCAGCCCTGCGCTATACGGCCGAACACGAGTGGGTCCAACGGCTGAGCCCGACAACGGTACGGGTGGGCATCACCGACTTCGCGCAGGACGCACTCGGCGATGTGGTGTTCGTCCAGCTCCCCGCTGCCGATGACGCGGTGGTGACGGGTGAATCGTTCGCCGAGGTCGAGTCGACCAAGAGCGTGTCGGACATCTTCGGTCCGCTCGACGGGACGGTGGCGGAGGTCAACGCAGACCTCGAGTCCACCCCGGAGTTGGTGAACTCCGACCCGTATGGCGCGGGGTGGCTCGTGGTGATCTCGGTCGCCGACGAGACCGCCCTCGACGCCGCCCTCGGGGAGACGCTCGACGCGGCGGGATACCAGGCGGTGATCGACGGCTGATCGACGCCGACCGCCCCGGGAACCGACCGGGGAGTAACAAGCCGACAACACCGACCCGTTACCGGCGGTCGCGGCAGGCGCTCCGACTATGATCGGCGGTGTCCTGGTCGACGCGACCACCCGTGCGGCGGCCATGACACGGTACGGTTGCTCACAGCAGAACTGGTTCGGAATCCGACGATCGTCGGCCGAGCCGGATGTCCGAGGAAGCAGTGTCCGAGGACGACATGGAGTACCGGCATCACCAAGCGCGGTCACGCGGGTCGCGTGTCCGTCGGGGCCGGCAGGAACAGGGCCGCGACCGACGGGCACCGAGACAGACGAAGGAGAAGTGGTGAGCGAAAACGACAAGGATCTTGAGGCACCGGTGGAGACCACCTCGGTTTTCCGGGAGGAGTTCATCTCCGAACTCGATTCCGGTGCGGCCGCCTCGAGTGAACCCGCCGACACCGGGGTGGAGAGGCTTTCGCCCGGCACGGCGTTGCTTGTCGTGAAGCGGGGTCCCAACGCGGGATCGCGCTTCCTGTTGGACCAGCCGACGACATCGGCGGGCCGGCATCCGGACAGCGACATCTTCCTCGACGACGTGACCGTGAGTCGTCGTCACGCCGAATTCCGACTCGGCGACAACGAGTTCCAGGTCGTCGACGTCGGCAGCCTGAACGGCACCTACGTGAACCGTGAACCGGTCGACACCGCCCAACTGAGCAACGGAGACGAAGTCCAGATCGGCAAGTTCCGTCTGGTCTTCCTGAGTGGACCGCGCGACGGCCAAGCGGGCGCCTGACCTCGTGACGGCATCGTCGGCAGGTCAACGCGGCGAGGGGTCGATGTCGATCGGCTCCGTCCTCGCGTTGCTGCGCGAAGATTTTCCGGATGTCACGATCTCGAAGATCCGATTTCTGGAGTCCGAGGGCCTGATCACGCCGGAGCGGGCGCCGTCGGGATACCGGCGGTTCAGCACCAAGGACTGTGAACGTCTGCGCTTCGTGCTCACCGCTCAGCGTGATCGGTATCTGCCGCTGAAGGTCATCAAGGAACAACTCGAGGCCATCGACCGCGGGGAGGGTGGAGCCGGCACCGGCGGCACCCGGCTGTTGTCGTCGGCGCGCGGCACGGTGGCACCGGCCACCGATTTCGGCACACGCGCCGGACGGGTGTCGCGCGAGGCGCTCATGGAGCGGACCGGAGTCGACTCCGCGTTCGTCACCGAGTTGCAGCGCAACGGTCTGCTGACCCCGGGTCCCGCGGGCTTCTTCGACGAGGACGCGGTGCGACTCGTCGAAGCCGCTGCGGCGCTCGCGAACTACGGGCTCGAGACGCGGCACCTGCGGGCGTTCAAGGTGTCCGCCGACCGCGAGGCCGGACTGGTCGCGCAGATCGCCAACCCGATCGCCAAGGGCAAGGGGACCGGTGCCCGGGACCGGGCCGAGGAGCTGGTCCGCGAAATAGCCGCGTTGTCGGTCACGCTGCACACACAATTGGTGAAGGCGGCGGTCCGCGGGGTCCTGGACTGATCGGTCATCGCTCGGCCGCGCGACGGTGCGACGCGGTGTAGCGTCGTTGGCAACGAGAACCGTCGGTGCCGAGCAGGTCAACCGATCGGGCCGAGAGGACATCCGGAGATCAAGGAAGCGGGTGCTAGATGGGCGAGATGCGAGTCGTGGGCATTCGGGTCGAGCCGCCGCAGAGTCAGCCGGTGCTGCTGCTCCGGGAGGTCGACGGTGAGCGCTATCTCCCGATCTGGATCGGTCAGAGCGAAGCGGCGTCGATCGCGCTGCAGCAGAAGGGGATCGAGCCCCCGCGTCCGCTCACTCATGATCTGATCGTGAACCTCATCGCGGAATTCGGACAGACCTTGCGGGAGGTCCGGATAGTCGACATGCAGGAGGGCACGTTCTACGCAGAGATGGTGTTCGGCGACGACCTTCGCGTATCCGCGCGGCCGTCGGATTCCATCGCCGTCGCGATGCGCGCCGGTGTCCCGATCATCGCCGACGAGAGTGTGCTGACCGACGCAGGTCTGCTCATCCCCGAAGAAGAGGGTGAGGAACCGGGCACGTCGTCGCCCACCAAAGAGGACGAGGTCGAGAAGTTCAAGGAGTTCCTCGACAATGTGTCCCCGGACGATTTCAAGGCGAGCGGCGGAGCCTGATCCGGCCGGCGCTCCCGGCGTCCGGTAACGGAACGGCCACCGAGAGGTCACCATTTGCTCGATCTCAAGTTGAGGTTGAGGTTCTACCGCGCGTCGCATTGATCGGTGGTCACCGCCGACCTACCGTCGACACGTCGCCCGATTTCAGCGGGGACGGAGAACGATCGTCCGTCAGGCGCGTACTGTTGAAGCAGTCCTCGAGACGACTGCTCGGGGTTCGGTGTCTGTCGAGTCGATCCAGGCGTTGCGAGGGAGTCTGCAGTGGGCGATCAGCCGTTCGACGACGAGGTGACGTCAGCGACGGACACGGCATCGGATCAAGGCGGCGAGGGCGTGCGTCCACAGACCGCGACCCAGGGCAGTCTCGACGACATCGCACCCGGCTTGTTCCCGAACGACACCGTGCCCGACGACCTGGTCGGCTACCGGGTTCCGAGTGCGTGCCAGATCGCCGGCATCACCTACCGCCAGCTGGACTACTGGGCACGTACCTCACTGGTGGTCCCCTCGATCCGCGGTGCCGCCGGATCCGGCAGTCAGCGGTTGTACTCGTTCAAGGACATCCTCGTCCTCAAGATCGTCAAGCGACTGCTCGACACCGGCATCTCCCTCCAGAACATTCGGGTGGCCGTCGATCATCTGCGTCAGCGCGGTGTGGAGGATCTTGCCCGCATCACGCTCTTCTCCGACGGCACCACCGTCTATGAGTGCACGTCCGCCGAGGAGGTCGTCGACCTCCTGCAAGGTGGGCAGGGCGTCTTCGGTATCGCGGTCAGCGGAGCCATGCGCGAACTGAGCGGGACCATCGCCGACTTCCCGGGCGAACGCGCCGACGGCGGCGTGACCGAGACGGCGCCGGAAGACGAATTGGCCGCACGACGCAAGAGCCGGACCCGCCGCACCGGGTAGTGCAGGCGTCGGACTGCGGAGACCTCTCGTACC
This sequence comes from Gordonia sp. OPL2, assembly GCF_003797825.1. Classification (GTDB taxonomy): domain Bacteria; phylum Actinomycetota; class Actinomycetes; order Mycobacteriales; family Mycobacteriaceae; genus Gordonia. Next base: position 613,050 of record NZ_RKME01000001.1, on the reverse strand, counting down.
CGTATACTGGGTGAACGCCGCTGCGTCGCGGGAGAGCGTCACCGATCGGGTTCGAGGTGGCCGCCGAAGGAGCAACACCTCCTCGTCAAACTCTCAGGCACCCAGGACCGTGATGTTGACGGCGTCTCTGGAAAGTGACCCGGGGTGACCCGGGCCCGCCCACGGTGAAAGGTCTCGACACCCGAGGTGTCGGCGGCCGAATCTCTCAGGCGCCCACGGAGTCCGTTCGCGGACCCGGGCATGACAGAGGGGGAGGGCCGCAGACCGCCGAGAGGTAGACCTGTCATGCCCGTCAGTCCTGTGCCCGGATCCCCTGCGCGCGACGCCTTCGTCGATCGTCACGTCGGCCCCGATGCCGACGAGACCCGCAGAATCCTCGACGTCCTGGGTGTCACCTCATTCGACGACCTGGCTGCACAGGTCGTTCCCGCCGTCATCGCGGATGCACCGGGAGACAACGGACTCCAGGCGTTGCCGGCCGCGATGGACGAACACGCGATCCACGAACGACTCGCCGATCTCGCCGCCCGAAACGTGGTCGCGCGTTCGATGATCGGGCTCGGCTATCACGACACGTACACGCCGCCCGTCATCGTGCGCAACGTCCTCGAGGATCCGGCCTGGTACACCGCGTACACGCCTTACCAGCCCGAGATCAGTCAGGGCCGGCTCGAGGCGCTGCTCAACTTCCAGACCATGGTTGCCGACCTCACGGGCATGGAGGTGTCGGGGGCATCGATGCTCGACGAGGCCACCGCGGCAGCCGAGGCGATGACCCTGATGCGCCGGGCCGGCAAGGCGAGATCGCCGCGACTCGTCGTCGACGCCGATCTGTTCCCGCAGACGCGTGCGGTGCTCGAGACCCGCGCCGAGCCACTCGGCATCGAGATCGTCGAGGCGTCGCTGCACCCCGGCCTCCCCGGATGCGGACTGCCCGACGGCGACTTCTACGGCGTGATCCTGCAGGTGCCGGGCGCCTCCGGGCGCGTGCTCGACGTGTCACCGGTCATCGAGGCCGTCCACGAGCGTGGCGCGCTCGTGTCGGTCGGCGCCGATCTGCTGGCGCTGACCCTGATCACCCCGCCCGGTGAACAGGGTGCCGACGTCTGCTTCGGCACGACCCAGCGATTCGGTGTCCCGATGGGCTACGGCGGGCCGCACGCCGGCTATCTGGCCGTTCATTCCGCACATGCCCGGCAGCTGCCCGGTCGGCTCGTCGGTGTGTCGAAGGACGTCGACGGCAACCTGGCGTACCGTCTCGCGCTGCAGACCCGTGAGCAGCACATCCGCCGCGAGAAGGCCACCAGCAACATCTGCACGGCCCAGGTCCTGCTCGCCGTCGTCGCCGCCATGTACGCGTCGTATCACGGCGCCGATGGTCTGCGGGCGATCGCACGACGCGTCCACGAGTGTGCGGCACATCTCGCGGACTGCCTGACCGCGGCCGGATTCTCGGTCGCGCACTCGTCGTTCTTCGACACCGTCGTCGTCCGCACGCCCGGCCGGGCGGACACCGTGATCGCCCAGGCCAAGCGTGACGGGAACATCAACCTCCGCCGGGTCGACGCCGATGCGGTGGGCATCGCCTGTGACGAGACCACCACCGATGCCGACATCGAGGCCGTGCTGCGCGCGTTCAGTGCCTCAGGTGTGCGCCGCAAGTCGTTCGCGCAGCCGATCGAGAACCGGCAGAGCGAATTCCTGACGCACCCGGCGTTCAACCGGTACCGCACCGAGACCGCCATGCTGCGCTACCTGCGAGCGCTGTCGGACAAGGACATCGCCCTCGATCGCAGCATGATCCCGCTGGGTTCGTGCACGATGAAGCTCAACGCGACCGCCGAGATGGAACCCATCACGTGGCCCGGGTTCGCACGGCTCCATCCGTTCGCGCCGGCGTCGGACACGGTCGGGATTCGCGAGTTGATCGCGACCCTGGAGAACTGGCTGGTCGACATCACCGGATACGACCGGGTCAGCGTGCAACCGAACGCCGGCTCGCAGGGCGAGTTCGCCGGCCTGCTGGCGATCCGGCGCTACCACCTCAGCCGCGGCGACGAGGCACGCGACGTCTGTCTGATCCCGTCCAGCGCCCACGGGACGAACGCGGCGTCGGCGGTCATGGCCGGACTGCGGGTGGTCGTCGTCGGCTGCCGCGAGAACGGTGACGTCGACGTCGACGACCTGCGCGCCAAGATCGAGCAGCATCGGGATGCGCTGGCCGCCATCATGATCACGTATCCGTCCACGCACGGGGTCTTCGAGCACGACATCGAGGACATCTGTGCCGCCGTTCACGACGCCGGCGGACAGGTCTACGTCGACGGAGCGAACCTGAACGCGCTGGTGGGGGTGGCACGCCCAGGGCGCTTCGGCGGGGATGTCAGCCATCTGAACCTGCACAAGACGTTCTGCATCCCGCACGGCGGTGGCGGCCCGGGCGTCGGCCCGGTCGCGGTGCGGGGTCATCTCGCAGAGTTCCTGCCGGGCCATCCGCTCGCCGACGATCTGCCGGGCGAGGGTGCGGTGTCTGCCGCCCCGTACGGTTCGGCATCCATCCTGCCGATCACCTACGCCTACATCGCGATGATGGGCGCCGACGGGCTCCGTCGCGCCACGTTGACCGCGATCGCGTCGGCCAACTACATCGCCCGCCGCCTTGCCGAGCACTTCCCGGTGCTCTACGCGGGTGAACGAGGATTCGTGGCGCATGAGTGCATCCTGGATCTGCGACCGCTGACGAAGGCAACCGGAGTGACCGTCGACGATGTCGCAAAGCGTCTGGCCGACTACGGATTCCACGCGCCGACCATGAGTTTTCCGGTGGCCGGGACGCTCATGGTGGAGCCGACCGAGAGTGAGAACCTCGACGAACTCGATGCGTTCTGCGATGCGATGATCGCGATCCGCGCGGAGATCGACCGGGTCGGCGCGGGAGAGTGGCCGGTCGAGGACAACCCCCTGCGTGGGGCACCGCACACCGCGGAAGCGCTCGTCGGCGACTGGGACCATCCGTACACGCGGGAGGTGGCGGTCTACCCGCTCGGCCTGCCGTCGGCGGGTGGCCGGACCAAGGTGTGGCCCGCAGTGCGGCGTATCGACAATGCGTTCGGCGACCGGAATCTGGTCTGCAGTTGCCCGCCGATCGAGGCATTCAGCAGCTGACGGCCCCGTCGAGCCGGTCTCGGATCCGCGCCGACCGTGTCCAGAATTCTGTCGACCGTGTCCGAGCTCATCGTCGATGGGGTCGCGCACGTCGGCAAGTGTGCCCGTGTCCGCCGGCGCCTCTGGCACGCGACGCGAATCCGGGCACGATCGGCGACGTTCTGGACACGGTCGGCGACATACAGGGCACGGTCAACGCGGTGGGACGACCTGGGGCGGGACAAGTCGGCGCGGGCGGGTATGGGCGGTCGGCTCGATACAGGTCAGCCGCCCGACGCGGGGCTGGTGGCGCCCGTCGCCGGCTGTGACGCGACCGGCGCGGGCGGGCCGCTGTCGGGTCCGAAGACGAGCCGGTTGATGGTCACGGTGGCCGCCGGTTCCGGAGTCGGCATCGGGTCGTCGGTCACCGGGAAGGTGACGGTCGCCGTCGGGTCCGGCATCGGCGCGTCGCCGCGGAAACCGAGTGCGGTGAGGGTGGCCAATTGTGCCGGGTCCGTGACGAACTCGAAGAACTCCGCGATGGCGTCGGTCTGTTCCGGGCTGACCTGTGAGCCCGTCAGCCGGATGATCGGATAGTCGGCGATCGGCGTGGGACCACCGGGGACCACTTCGGCCAGGCGGGCGGTGGTGTCGGTCCGGGTCAGCTGATACAGCGCCTGTTCGGTGATCGCCACCGCGTGGATCGGAGACCTCGCCGCGTCCGCGGCCTCCGCGATCGACCGCGCCGCTCCCACCGGCGTTCCGTCGGGTGACAGTGGGGCGCCCGATTGCATGGCGTCGATGCTCGAGGCGACGCGCGGTGAACTCGCGTCCTGTTCGGTGAGTGTCCCGTTGGTGCGGGTGACCCCCATCGCGACGGCCTGCGCGGACAGTGCGGTCGCGTCGGATTGCGCGCCGGTCGGCATCGCGAGCCGCAGCGATCCCCAGTCGTCGAGGCCGACGGTCGACAGGCTGCCGTTGCGACGTTGCAGGGTCGGCAGTTGCTGCCAGTCGAGCTCGCCGTCGAACGCCTTGGCCAGCGGTGGGGCGGTGGCGAGCACGACCGGGGAGCTGACCAGGGAGGTCGGTTTGCCGTCGACGGCGGCAGGGCGCGCAGTGGTCAGGTCGTCAGCCCAGATCGACGACTGCGGAATCCACGCGGCCGGATACGCGCCCATGGACTGGGTGTCCCAGGTCCCCGACGCGATGCCGTCCAGCGTGATCTTCGCGTCGCCCGGGCGGACCGCGATCGTGACGCAGTGATCACGGACGACCGGCCCGGTCTCGGCGTACTTCTCGGCGATCGTGCCCAAGGCCCCGGCCACATCGGGATCGGCGATCACCGGGACGGTGGTCTTGCCCTCCACGCAGTTGCCCGCAGCCTGATCACCCTGGCGATCGATCCGATCTCCCAGTTGTGCCCAGACCACGACGAGTGCGGAGACCAGGACGACGGCCAGCAACGAGCCGACCAATCCGCGGCTGACCCCGCGTCGACCACTACGCCGACGTGCCCCCGTACGACCGTCGGAACTCCGATGGTGTGCCAACCCCCCTGCCTCCCGCCGCTTCGCGTCGTGCACGCCCCGGCCAGGTGACCGGGGCGACAACCGAGACGATAGCGGAGAACACTGCCGCCGACATCACTGCATCGGTCGCAGGGGGTGGCCGGCGGTCGATCAGGCGTTGGCGGCCTTGTACTCGCGCCGCTTGCGATGCAGGATCGGCTCGGTGTAGCCGCTCGGCTGCTTCGCACCTTCGAGGATAAGCTCCTTGGCCGCCTGGAAGGCGATGTTCGAGCTGAAGTCCGGGGCCATCGGACGGTACGTGGGGTCCCCGGCGTTCTGCCGGTCGACGACAGGCGCCATGCGTTCGAGCGCCGCGGTGATGTCGTCGGCGGTGACGATGCCGTGGTGCAGCCAGTTCGCCAGCAGCTGGCTGGAGATCCGCAGTGTGGCGCGGTCCTCCATCAGGGCGACATCGTGGATATCGGGCACCTTCGAGCATCCGACGCCCTGGTCGATCCAGCGGACGACATATCCGAGGATCGACTGGCAGTTGTTGTCGAGCTCCTGCTGCTTCTCCTCGTCCGACCAGTCCGTCGACGGTGCGAGCGGGATCGTGAGGATGTCGTCGACCGAGGCCGGATCGCGCTTGGCGATCTCGTCCTGGCGCTCGAACACGTCGATGAGGTGGTAGTGCAGCGCATGCAGCGTGGCCGCGGTCGGCGACGGGACCCAGGCGGTGTTGGCGCCGGCCTTGGGGTGGCCGATCTTCTGCTCGAGCATGTCGGCCATCAGGTCGGGCATCGCCCACATGCCCTTACCGATCTGGGCCTTGTGCTGTAGGCCGGCCGCCAGGCCGGTGTCGACATTGAAGTCCTCGTACGCCTTGATCCACGTCTGCTGCTTCATCTCGCCCTTGCGGATCATCGCCCCGGCTTCCATCGAGGTGTGGATCTCGTCGCCGGTGCGATCGAGGAAGCCGGTGTTGATGAACACGACCCGGTTCTCGGCGGCCTTGATGCACGCCTTGAGGTTGACCGTGGTGCGCCGTTCCTCGTCCATGATGCCGACCTTGAGGGTGTTCTCGGGCAGACCGAGGACCTTCTCGACACGACCGAACAACTCGACGGTGAACGCGACCTCGTCGGGACCGTGCATCTTCGGCTTGACGATGTAGATCGATCCGGTGCGCGAGTTCTGCAGTCCCTCAGCGGACATCCCGTGGATGCCGATCAATGACGTGAACAGACCGTCGAGGATGCCCTCGGGGACCTCGTTGCCGTCGGCGTCGAGGACGGCGTCGTTGGTCATCAGGTGACCGACGTTGCGCACGAACAGCAATGAGCGTCCATGCAGGTCGAACGATGTCCCGTCGGGGGCGGTGTAGTCACGGTTGCCGTTGAGGACGCGCGTGAAGGTCTTGTCGCCCTTGGTGACGTCCTCGGAGAGGTCGCCGCGGTTCAGGCCCAGCCAGTTCCGGTAGCCGAGGACCTTGTCGTCGGCGTCCACGGCGGCCACGGAGTCCTCGAAGTCCATGATCGTCGTGATCGCCGATTCCACCACGACGTCCTTGATCCCGGCCGGATCGGTCTGCCCGATGGGGGATGCCGGATCGATCTCGATGTCGAGGTACAGGCCGTTGTGGCGCAACAGGATCGACGACGGTGAGGACGGCTCGCCGCGGTACCCGGCGAACGCCGAGGGATCGGCCAGCGTGGACGTCGAACCGTCGGCGAGAGTGACCTGCACGGCGCCGTCGACCACGGCGAACGCCGTGACGTCGGTGTAGCTGCACTGCTCGAGCGGCACGGCCTTGTCGAGGAAGTCCTTCGCGTAGGCGATGACCTTGTCGCCACGGACCTTGTTGTAGGACGAACCCTTCTCTGCGCCATCGGTTTCCGGAATGACGTCGGTGCCGTAGAGGGCGTCGTAGAGCGAGCCCCAGCGGGCGTTGGAGGCGTTCAGCGCGAACCGTGCGTTGAGGACGGGCACGACCAGCTGCGGGCCGGCGGTCTCGGCGATCTCGCGGTCGACGTTCTGGGTGCCGATCTGGAAGTCGGCGGGCACCTCGGCCAGATAGCCGATCTCGGTCAGGAATGCCTTGTAGGTGTCGAAGTCGGCGTCCTTGTTCGCGCGATGCCAGTCGTCGATCTTCGACTGCAGATCGTCGCGGACGGCGAGCAGTTCGCGATTGCGCGGGGCCAGATCGGTGATCACCGACGCCGCACCCGACCAGAAGCTGTCCTGGTCTACGCCGGTACCGGGCAACGCCTCGTTGTTGATGAAGTCGTACAGGACGGATGCGACCTGCAGCCCGTTGACGGTGATCCGGTCAGACATGACAGCCTTTCTCCAGCGGTGAATCGAGAACGTCGATGAATCGACACAGTCATGCTACTCGCCGGTAATCCCCGGTCGTACGGGTGTCCCGGGCAGGTCCGGGTCTGTCCGACCGGTCAGGTACCGACCCCTGTCGGTCCCGCGGCGTCGAGCAGTTCCTCGCATCGTCGGACGACCTCGTCGCGCAGGGTGGCACCGTCGTCGGCGATGCGGGACTGCTCACGCACGTACCGTGCCCGCCCGGCGGGCGTCTCGATCGCGACGGCCGGATAGCCGAGGTCGCCCAGGTCGTACGGTCCGGCGCGCATGTCGAGTTCGCGGGCCCGCAGCGCCAGCGCGAACGCACGCAGGGTCAGGTCGGAGTCGATCAGCGGCGTGAGCGAGAAGCAGGCGCGATAGAGGTCCATGGTCGCGTGCAGGCATCCGGGTTGCTCGTCGATCAGCTGGTCGTCGCGGGTGAGGACCGTCTCGTTGCGTGGACGGGCGTCCGGCGTGAAGAAGCGAAACGCGTCGAAGTGGGTGCACCGCAGCGACATCGTCTCGACGACGGCGTCGGTGTCGCGTGCCCCCAGCCGTAGCGGCAGATCGTGGCGGGTCTCGTCGGTCCGATAGACCATCGCCCATTCGTGCAGTCCGAAGCAGCCCAGCCGTGCGGGCCGGGAGGCGGTGGCCCGCAGCAACGCGTCGGTGGCACCCAGCGCCCCGATGCGATCGCGGAGATGGGCGGGATCGACGGCCACCCCGTCGTCGGTGCGGTGATAGCCGCGCAACCCGAGGAACTCCTCGGCGTCCTCGAGGACGACACCGGGCCCGGGATGCCACCGCAGGACATGGGCCGGACGCGACGAGTAGTAGGTGAACAGGAAGTCGATGACCGGGTGTTTCACGCCGCGTCGGCGGTCCCGGAGATACGGTCCGATCAGGCCGTCGACACGGTCGCGGTGCCGGTCGCGCCGACCGCGCCATTCGTCGGACCCCAGGCGCGTCCGGATCGTTGTCGGAGACGGTGAAGCGCCCATGACGTCACACCCGATGGGTTTCGTCGCGGACGGTACCGACGAACTCCTCCACGAGGTCGGCCAGGGCGACGACGCCCACGGTGCGTCCGCTGTCGTCGACCACCGCACCCAGGTGGGCACTGATCCGACGCAGTGCGCCGGTGGCCTCGTCCAGCGGCGTCGATGAGGCGATGACCGGCAGGGGCCTGATCTTGTCGATGCCGATGATCGTGTCGGGTCCGACGCGTTCGTCGAGGATCTCGTCGAGGACGTCCTTGAGATGGAGATATCCGGTGAACGTCCCGTCGGGGCCGCGGACCGGGAACCGGGAGAAGCCGGTGTCGCTGACTGCGCGCTCGACGGCACCGAGCGTCGGTCCCACCCCACCGGTGTCGCTGTCGACCTCGACGGAGACGCTGCGCATCTGATCGAGCGGGATCATCACCTCGCTGACGGTGCGGCCGACCGACTGCAGGGCACGGGTCAGGCGTTCGTGCTCCTCGGCATCGATCAGGCCTTCCTGCTTGGACTCGACGATCATCTGGGCCAACTCGCCGGGCGAGACGCTCGAGGCCAACTCGTCTTTCGGGTGCACGCGCATCAGGCGCAACGAGATGTTGGCGAGCCAGTTGTAGAACGCGATGAGCGGACGCACCAGCCGGATGAACATGAGATGTGCAGGTACCAGCAACATCGCCGACGACTCGGGTCCGGCGAGCGCGATGTTCTTCGGGACCATCTCGCCGATCAGGATGTGCAGCACAACCACGAGTGCCAACGCGATCGCGAACGAGATCGGGTGCAACAGCCCCTCGGGGACGTGCGCGAGGTGCAGGGGCTCCTCGATCAGATGCGCGACGGCGGGCTCGCCGACGCGACCGAGCAGGATCGAGCAGATCGTGATGCCGAGCTGGGCGCCGGCGAGCATCAGAGACAGCCGTTCCCCGGCGCGGATCACCGTGCGGGCCCGCTTCTTCCCGGACTCCTCGAGGGCCTCGAGCCGATCGCGCCGTGCCGAGATCAAGGAGAACTCGGCACCCACGAAGAACGCGTTGCCCGCGAGGAGGACGAGGGTGAGAACGACCCCCCAGATGTCACCTCCCATCGTCGTCACCCCCTGTGCGGGTCGGGTCCGACTGCGTGCCGACTGTCCCGGTGCGGTCCGTCCCCGTGCTGCGCGTCTCCGTGCTGTCTGCCGCCGCGCCGACGGCGTGCGCGCCGACTGCGTCGGTGCCATCTGCTGCGGCCGCGTCGTCCGCGGGTCGCGGTTCCGTGGCCGGCCTCAGCGAGACCACGTCGATGCGCCGACCGTCCATCTGGGTGACGGTCGCGCGCCACTGCGTGTCGCTGCCGGGCGGCAGGTCGTCGTCCTCGTCGTCGCCGTCGAGTGACGCCGTCCGGTTCGGGAGATCGACGGTGTCGCCGACCTCGGGAATGCGACCCAGGCAGTACATGATCAGTCCGCCGAGGGTGTCGTAGGAGCCCTCGGGGGCGCGGTAGCCGGTGGCCGAGGTGACCTCGTCGATGCGCAGCAGCCCCGAGCACAGGTAACCGTCGCCGTCCTCGGCGATGTCGGCACGCTCCTGATCGTGTTCGTCGGTGACGTCGCCGAGGATCTCCTCGATCAGATCCTCGGTGGTGACGATGCCCGCGGTGCCGCCGTACTCGTCGATGACCACGCACAGTTCCATGCCGTCGGCCCGGATCTGCTCCATCAACGAGTCGCCGTCGAGGCTCGCCGGGACTCGGGGGACCGGTCGGGCGATCGACTCGACAGTGGTGCCGGCTGCGCGCTCGGGAGCGACGGTGAACGCCTGCTTGATGTGCACCACGCCGACCAGGTCGTCGAGATCGCCGTCGATCACGACGGGGAATCGGGAATGTCCGGTCCGCGATGACGCCATCACCAGATCACGGATGGTGTCCTCACGGTCGAGGCATTCGACGGTGACCCGTGGGGTCATCAGGTCTTCTGCGGTGAGCTCCCCGAACTTGAGCGACCGATCCACGAGCGCTGCGGTGTTCTCGTCGATCGAGCCCTGTCGCGCCGAGTTCCGGACCAGCGACACCAGTTCCTGTGGGGAGCGGGCAGAGCGGAGTTCCTCGGCGGGTTCGATGCCGAGCCTCCGCACGAGCCAGTTGGCCGACCCGTTCAGGCCGTTGATGGCCCAGCGGAAGGCCGCCGAGAAGATCGTCATCGGCCCTGCGGTCGCACGGGCGACCGCGAGCGGTTTCGCGATGGCGAGATTCTTGGGGATCAGCTCGCCGAGCACCATCGACAGCGAGGTGGCGATGATCAGGGCGAGTGCCAGCGAGGTGCCCGACGCGACCGACTCGCTCAGCCCGAGGCCGCCGAGGGCGGGGTCGAGGATGCGGGCCAGGACCGGTTCGGCGATGTAGCCGGTGATCAGCGTCGTGATGGTGATGCCGAGTTGTGCACCCGACAGCTGGAAGGACAGGGTCGCGTGCGCGCGCTGGACCAGCCGGGATCGACGGTCGTCGCGAGTCTCGACGTCGTCGGAGATCGTCGAACGCTCCAGCGCGGTGAGCGAGAACTCCGCCGCGACGAACAGTGCCGTGCCCAGCGTGAGTGCGACGAACCCGACGAGACTGGCGACGAGGATGAGGGTCTGCACCCGTCACCACCCGCCGGGCAGCGGCCGTCCCTCGGCGAAGCCGGCCGCCGACTGCACGCCCAGCACGACCTTGTCGTGCAGTTCACGCAGAGTTCTCGCACCGGTGTAGGTGGCCGTGCTGCGCACGCCCGAACAGATGTGGTCGATGAGGTCCTCGACGCTGGGCCGCTCGGGATCGAGTCGGATCCGCGAACTCGAGATCCCCTCCTCGAACAACGACTTCCGCGCTCGGTCGTAGGCGCCGTCGTTGGCCGACCGCGCGGCGACGGCCCGCTTGGATGCCATCCCGAAACTGACTTTGTACCGGCCACCCGCGTCCTCGTGCAGGTCGCCGGGGGACTCGTAGGTTCCGGCGAACCAGGAGCCGATCATCACGTTGGACGCGCCGGCGGCGATCGCCAGTGCGACGTCGCGGGGATGCCGGACGCCACCGTCGGCCCATACGTGGGCGCCGCGTTCGCGCGCCACCGCTGCGCAGTCGGCGACGGCGGAGAACTGCGGCCTGCCCACCCCGGTCATCATGCGGGTGGTGCACATCGCGCCGGGGCCGACGCCGACCTTGATGATGGACGCGCCCGCGTCGAGCAGGTCCGTGGTGCCCTGCGCGGACACGACGTTGCCCGCCGCGATGGGTACGCCGGGGTCCGAGGCGGCGACGGCCTCGAGCGCGGAGAGCATCTTCTCCTGATGGCCGTGTGCGGTGTCGATGACGAGCAGGTCGGCGCCGGCCTCGGCGAGTGCCCTCGCCTTGCCGACCACGTCGCCGTTGATGCCGACGGCCGCCGCGATCCGCAGTCGACCCTGCGCGTCGACGTTCGGCTCATAGATCCCGTGGCGCAGTGCGCCGACGCGTGACAGCACGCCCACCAGGCGCCCGTCGTCGTCGACGAGGACGGCGAGACCGAGGTGGAGATCGCCGAGAGACTCGAACACCTCACGCGGCGGTGTGGCGGCGTGCACCGTGACGACATCGCGGTCGACGACATCCCGGACACGGGCGAACCGGTCGACGTCGTGGCACCGCTTCTCGGTGACGATTCCGATCGGGCGCCCGTCCTCGACGACGACGGCGGCACCGTGCGCCCGTTTCGGGATGAGCGCGAGGGCATCGGACACCGAATCCTCGGCGGTCAGCGTCACGGGTGTGTCCGCGACGAGGTGCCGGGACTTGACGTGATCGATCGAGCCCGCGACCGCCGGTATCGGCAGATCCTGCGGAAGGACGACCAGACCGCCCCTGCGGGCGACCGTCTCGGCCATCCGTTTGCCGGCCACGGCCGTCATGTTCGCGACCACGATGGGGATGGTGGTGCCGCTCCCGTCGACGGTCGACATGTCGACGTCGAAGCGGGAGACGACATCCGACCGGTTCGGAACGATGAACAGGTCGTCGTAGGTCAGATCGTGGGTGGGCCGGTGGCCCTCGACGAATCTCACAGTGGTCTGTCGACCCCTCTCACTCCGTCACTTCGGATCGGTCACCGCTCCACAGGGTGTGGAAGGTGCCGGGCTTGTCGATGCGCTGGTAGGTGTGCGCGCCGAAGAAGTCGCGCAGGCCCTGCGTCAGTGCGGCGGGCAGGCGTTCGGACCGCAGGGCGTCGTAGTACGACAGCGACGACGCGAAGGCCGGGACCGGGATACCCATCAGGGTGGCGGTCGACACGACCCGTCGCCAGCTGTCGACGGCGTCCTCGACCGCGCTGCGGAAGTACGGGGCCAGCAGCAGGCTCGGCAGCTCCGGGTTCTCCGCGTAGGCGTCACGGATGCGGTTGAGGAACTTCGCACGGATGATGCAGCCGCCGCGCCAGATGGTGGCGAGGTCGCCGGGCTTGACGTTCCAGTCGTATTCGGCACTGCCCGCGGCGATCTGGTCGAATCCCTGGGCGTAGGCGACGACCTTCGACGCGTACAGCGCCTTGTTGATGTCGTCGATGAAGGTCTTCGCGTCGGTCGGTGCCGCGGCGAGTGACCCCGACTCGAGGCCCTGGGCCTGCTTGCGCTGGTCGGTCGCGCTCGACAGCGCGCGTGCGAACACCGCCTCGGCGATACCGGTGGTCGGAATGCCCAGGTCGAGTGCGGATTTCACGGTCCAGCGTCCCGTGCCCTTCTGTCCCGCGGCGTCGACGATGACGTCGACGAGCGGCTTACCGGTCTCGGCGTCGACCTGGGAGAGCACCTCGGCGGTGATCTCGACGAGGTAGCTGTCGAGATCACCGGAGTTCCAGTCGCGGAAGACGTCGGCGATGTCGGCGACGGGCATGTCGAGGGCCTTGCGCATCAGGTCGTAGGCCTCGCCGATGAGTTGCATGTCGGCGTACTCGATGCCGTTGTGGACCATCTTCACGAAGTGTCCGCTGCCGTCGGGACCGATGTGGGTGCAGCACGGCTCGCCGTCGACATGGGCCGAGATCGACTCGAGCAGCGGGCCCAGGGATTCGTAGGACTCCACGGGTCCGCCCGGCATGATCGAGGGCCCGTTGAGTGCACCCTCCTCGCCGCCGGAGATGCCGGCGCCGACGAAGTTGAGTCCGCGCTCGGACATCGCGGCCTCGCGGCGGATGGTGTCGGTGTAGAGCGAGTTGCCGCCGTCGATAATGATGTCGCCCTGCTCCATCAGACCGGCCAGTTCCTCGATGACCGCATCGGTCGGGTCGCCGGCCTTGACCATGATCAGGACCCGCCGCGGGCGTTCGAGGGCGGCGACGAATTCTTCCATCGTCTCGGTGCGGATGAACGATCCCTCCGAGCCGTGGTCGGCGATCAGCGCGTCGGTCTTGGCGATACTGCGGTTGTGCAGCGCGACCGTGTAACCGTGATGGGCGAAGTTCCGGGCGATGTTGGAACCCATGACGGCCAGGCCGGTCACACCGATCTGGGCCTTCGTCGAGTCGGGGGAGTCAGAACCGGACACGGGGGAAGTGGTCATGGCACAAGCCTATTGCCTCGGCGACCGGGCCACGAGCGGGAGGGTGGGCAGAGTCACGCCGCCGAGATCAGTCGGCTGAGCTCGGTCAGCCACGGGATCGCGACCGCGGTCGTAGGTACGACGAGGATGGCCGCTGCGCCGGTGTAGGCGAGAACCGCGATCAGCCTGGTGGGCCGTTCGTCGCGGAGCCGGTGCACGCGGGCGAGGGTGGTCGGACCTCCCACGGCCATCGCGCCTCGGGGTGCGACGGCGTCGGCGCATGCTACGAGGGCCCGTCCGAGTGTCGTCGGTGCGGTTGCGCGCACGGCCTGGTCGTCGGCGAGTGCCTCGACGAGCAGCTCGACCGCGCCCAGCGCCGAACTGCTCCGGACGAATCGCGGGAACGCCTCGTGGAAGGCGATGAACGCCTCGAGGACCAGGTCATGCCGAGCACGCAGGTGTGCACGTTCGTGGGCGAGGACAGCGGTCAACTCGTCCCGCGACAATCGGGCCACGACACCCTCGCTGACGACCACCCGCTGCCGGAGACCGGGAAGGCAATAGGCGAGCGGCTGCTCGACGTCGATCATGCGCACATCGCTCGCGAAGAGCGGGTGCGTGGCGTCGCTGCGGTCGCATCGATCGAGGATGTCGATCAGCTGACGATGCGCGTAGCGCCGGGCGCGGGTGCGGACACCGACGCGGATCACGGTGTACATGAGTCGTGCGCCGACGAGGAGGGTGAGCGCGAACACGCCGACGAGCACCAGCCACACGGGGAGTCCGAGCCGTTCGATCTCGTGCAGCGGGTTGGTGGTGGGGGTGCCGTCCGCTCCGGGCGCGAGCAGGTTCGCGGCGATGGCGAGGCCGCAGCTGAACGCGGAGAGAACTCCGGCGAGGGCGATCGCCTGCCACAGCGTCATTGCTGCCCGTGGTGCTTTGATCGGCCAGGATGCGCGGGACAAGGCCTCTGCGGCAGGACCGACCAGTACCAGGGTCAGGATGCCGAAGAAGAGCGCGGTCATCGAAACTGTCCTTGCGGTGGGCTGTGTGTGGGCGCTGGGGTGAAGACGCGGGGAGTCGTGTGGGGGAGAATCTATCCTGTCTCGCCCGTTCCCCGGGCGGCTTCGAGTTCATCGAGCGCGTGGCGCAGTGCGGCGGCCTCGTCGGCGCCGACCCGTCCGACGAAGGACACGAGCGCGGCGTGCCGCGACCCGGGCGCATCCGCCTCGCTGAGCGCGTCGACCATGAGGCTGGCGACGAGGTCTTCGCGCGGATGCGTCGGCACGTACTTGTGCGCGCGGTCGTCGCGGATCTGGGTGACGAGGTTCTTCTTCGCCAGGCGCTGCAGCACGGTCATCACGGTCGTGTACGCCAGCGACCGGTCGCGCGAGAGGTTCTCGTGGACCTGCCGCACCGTCTGGGGCGTAGGACTCGCCCACAACGTGTCCATCACAGCGCGTTCGAGGTCGCCCAGCCCGTTCATTCTTCGCATTTTACTTCCGCTTCTCCTGCTCGCACATCTCGACTGCACTTCGTGTTCCCGGCCTGTTCACGTCGTCTTTTCTCGACCCCCTTGACAACGTTGGTAAGGCTACCCTACATTGAGAGTCACGTCGGACCGAGCGAGAGTCCTGAGGGCTGCAGAGACCCCCGGTCCACGCCGCGATAGGCCCCATGCTGCTAACGCAGCGTGGGGCCTATCGGTTCCTCGGGGAGGGTTCGTGGGCAGACCGCGCCGACTCCCGCCGATCATGCAGAGGCCCTTGTCGCGCCCCGACGGAAGAGCCGTGACAATCTCGTGGGTATGACCGTTGAGAACGAACAGTTGATCAAGGAGACCTTCGGCCGGGGCTTCGACAACACACTCGGGCTGCGCCTGCTCGAGGTCGCCGAGGACGGCGTGGTCGCCACCCTGGAACTGTCCGCGACACACCATCAGCCGTTCGGCATCGTGCACGGCGGCGTCTACTGCGCGATCGCCGAGAGCACCGCGAGCATCAGTGCGTTCACCTGGCTCCAGGCGACGGGGATCGGCGGCACCGCGGTCGGCGTCAACAACAACACCGACTTCATCAAGTCGGTCAGCACGGGGACGATCACGGTCACGACCTCACCGGTGCACCGCGGTCGCAGGCAGCAGCTCTGGCGGGTGGCCATCACCGACGCCGACGACCGTCTGATCGCCACCTCGCAGGTGCGGCTGCAGAACATCGAGCTACCCGAGGGCGCCGCGTTGCCGACCATCCCGTCATCGGGCGCATGACCGTCCGCACGATCTCCGACGACGAGCGGTCCCGCCTCGAGGAACTGCTCGCCCCGGTCGATGCGGATCTGTCCGTCTGGTTCCCGGGCGATCGTGCCGCAGGCCAGCCCGTGCACACCGCCTATGTGAGTGCCGCCGACGTCGCGGTCGACACCCCGGCCGTCTGGGGCGACAACGCGCTCGCCGTCGCCGATGGGGCCGCCGACGTCGTGGCGCACCTGGCGGGCGGGGATGCGGCCGTCGTCGACCTCGTGCGAGCCCGACTGCGTGACAACCCGATCGACGATCTACGCATCGACCTCGAGGACGGCTACGGCTGGCGCGACGATGCCGTGGAGGACGGGCATGCGCGCCGCGCCGGTGAGGTGCTGGCCGCCTGGACCGCGCGGCGACCGCACGCCCCGCGGGGTGCCGGCGTGCGGGCCAAAGGTCTCGGCGAGCGCGAGCGCGCCCGAGGTCTGCGGACCCTGGAGCTGGTGCTCGATGCGGCCGGGGGCGTGCCGGACGGCTTCGTGTTCACGGTGCCCAAGCTGCGCGACGTCCGACAGGTCGATGCGGTCAACCACCTGTGTGCGGCGTTCGAACGTGCACACGGTCTCGACGAGGGGACCCTGCGGTACGAGTTGCAGGTCGAGATCCCGCAAGCGGTGCTGGGCCCGGACGGACGTGCGACCGTCGCCGAGGCGATCCACCGCGGCAGTCCCCGTCTGTCCGGATTGCATTACGGAACATACGATTACAGCGCCGCATGCGGAATCGTCTCGGCGCAGCAGTCGCTGGCCCACCCGGTGGCCGACCACGCCAAGGCGATCATGCAGGCCGCGGCGGCGCAGACCGGTGTGTGGGTGAGCGACGGTTCGACGCAGGTCGTCCCGGTCGGCTCCGCCGATCAGATCTCCTCGGCCCTCCGGCGACACCATGCGCTGGTGACCCGCTCGCTGGAGCGGGGAATCTATCAGGGCTGGGACATGCACCCGGGACATCTGGTCACCCGGTGGACGGCGGTGATCGGGTTCTTCCGGTCTGCCATGCCGACCGCGGCGCAGCGCCTTCAGTCCTACTTCGACCGACGCAGCGGTGACGTCGTCGACGAGCCTGCGACCGCGATGTCCCTCGCCCTGGTGCTCGAACGCGGACTCGCCGCGGGCGCCTTCACCACCCAGGAGGTCGTCGGAGTCGCACCTCTGTGCACTCCCGACCGACTCTCCGAGCTGCGTGCGGCGGCCGGGGGTCTGCGCGCTTGACGCGCCGCGCCGACGGTGGCGTGGCAGTATGTCCCTACGACAGCGCCGGGTCAGGGTGCGCGTCGTCCCGGATGGATCCCGGCGTGAACCGGATCCGTGTCGCTAGGAGAGTATCTGGTGCGTCTGTCGCCGCATGAGCAGGAGCGGCTGCTCATTTCCTATGCCGCCGGGCTGGCTCGACGTCGGCAGGGTCGCGGTCTGAGGCTCAACCATCCCGAGGCCGTTGCAGTCATCACCGACCACGTGCTCGAAGGGGCCCGGGACGGACGATCGGTCGCCGAGCTGATGTCTTCGGGGCGTGAGGTTCTCGGCCGCGACGAGGTCATGGACGGTGTGCCGGAGATGCTGCACGACGTGCAGGTCGAGGCCACCTTCCCCGACGGGACCAAACTGGTCACCGTGCACAATCCGATCGATTAGCCGACGGAGGCCCACCGATGTCGAGAACGCAGCCGCCGGTCGTGCCCGGCGAGATCATCCCCGCCGCGGGAACCATCGAGCTCAACGACGGCGCAGACGTGATCACGCTCGTCGTGGTCAACGCCGGTGACCGGCCGGTCCAGGTGGGCAGTCACGTTCATTTCCCGCAGTCCAACGCCGCGTTGGACTTCGACAGGTCGGCCGCGCGTGGACGCCGTCTCGACATCCCGGCGGGAACCGCCGTCCGGTTCGAGCCGGGCATCGAGATGACCGTCTCGCTGGTGCCGTTGGGTGGAACGCGGGAGGTCCACGGGATCTCTCTCGACGCACCGGGACGGCTCGACTGATGGCGACGCTGGGACGCGACAGATACGCGCAACTGTTCGGGCCGACGGTCGGTGACCGGATCCGGTTGGCGGACACCGATCTGCTGATCGAGGTCACCGAGGATCGCTGTGGTGGACCGGGACTGGCCGGCGACGAGGCGGTGTTCGGCGGCGGCAAGGTGATCCGGGAATCGATGGGGCAGAGTCGGGCGACCCGGGCGGACGGGGCGCCGGACACCGTGATCACCGGTGTGGTCATCCTCGATCACTGGGGGATCATCAAGGCGGACATAGGTATCGGTGACGGTCGGATCACCGCCATGGGCAAGGCGGGCAACCCGGACACCATGGACGGGGTGCATCCCGACCTGGTGATCGGGCCGTCGACCGAGATCATCGCGGGCAACGGAAAGATCCTCACCGCGGGCGGGATCGACTGCCACGTCCACTTCATCTGTCCACAGATCATGGACGAAGCCCTCGGGAACGGCATCACCACCCTCATCGGCGGCGGAACCGGACCGGCCGAGGGCAGCAAGGCGACGACCGTGACCCCGGGCGCCTGGCACCTGCGCTCGATTCTGGCGGCCACCGACCACTGGCCGATGAACATCGCCCTGCTGGGCAAGGGGAACACCGTCTCGGCCCAGGCGATGCATGAGCAGATCCTCGCGGGCGCTTCAGGATTCAAACTGCATGAGGACTGGGGGAGCACACCCGCAGCGATCGACGCGTGCCTGCGCGTCGCCGACGAGACCGGTGTGCAGGTGGCGCTGCACTCCGACACCCTCAACGAGGCCGGGTTCGTCGAACAGACGATCGGGGCCATCGCGGGCCGGAGTATCCACGCGTACCACACCGAGGGCGCCGGCGGCGGCCACGCACCCGACATCATGACCGTCGCCTCGCATCCCAACGTGCTGCCGAGTTCGACCAACCCGACCAGGCCGCACACGGTCAACACCCTCGACGAGCATCTCGACATGCTCATGGTCTGTCACCATCTGAATCCGACCGTGCCCGAGGACCTGGCGTTCGCGGAGAGCCGCATCCGCCCCTCGACGATCGCCGCCGAGGACCTGCTCCACGATCTGGGTGCGATCTCGATGATCGGTTCGGACGCACAGGCGATGGGCCGCATCGGTGAGGTGGTGCTGCGGACGTGGCAGACGGCGCACGTGCTCAAGGTCAAACGTGGAGCGCTGCCGGGCGACGGTGCCGCCGACAACACGCGCGCACGCCGGTACATCGCGAAGTACACGATCTGCCCGGCGATCGCGCACGGCTTCGATCACGAGATCGGATCGATCGAGACCGGCAAACTCGCCGACCTCGTCCTGTGGGATCCGGCGTTCTTCGGGGTCCGGCCGGATCTGGTGATCAAGGGCGGTGCCATCGCGTGGGCTGCGATGGGCGATGCGAACGCCAGCATTCCCACGCCGCAGCCTGTGCTGCCGCGCCCGATGTTCGGCGCCGCCCCGAAGACCGCGGCAGCGACGTCGATCAGCTTCGTCGCGCAGGGCGGACTCGACGCAGGCCTCGAGGAGACGCTCGGACTCGATCGTCGTCTCGTCGCGGTGCGCAACACCCGCGGGATCGGCAAGGCCGACATGATCAACAACTCCGCCACCCCGGAGATCACCGTCGAACCCGACACCTTCACCGTGCGGGTCGATGGTGAGGTCTGGGACAGCGAGCCCGTCTCCGAACTACCGATGGCGCAACGGTACTTCCTCTTCTGAGGACGCCACGCCGACACCGGAGACCCACATGGATTCCCCCACCGATTCCCGATCGCAGCTCGCGATGATGCTGACACTGGCCGACTCGCGTCTGCCGGTCGGCGGACACGTCCACTCCGGAGGAGTCGAGCAGGCGGTGGCCGACCGCGTCATCGTGGACGCCGACTCCCTGTCGGTCTTCCTCCGGCGCCGGGTGCTCACCACGGGCCTCGTCGCTGCCTCGATCGCCGCGGCCGTCGCCGACGGCACCCTGGATGTGCCTGCCGCGCAGTATGAGACCGACGCACGCACACCGTCGGCGGCAGCGCGCCGGGCGTCGGTGGCGCAGGGGAGGGGCATGGTGCGCCTCGCACGACGACTATGGCCGGAGGAGGTCTGGGACGACCACGTCCCCCGGACGCACCAACCGGTGATCACGGGCGCCGTGGGTCGGGTCTGCCGGTTGTCCGGCTTCCACACCGCACTCATCCTCGCGTACACGACGATGAGCGGCGCGGCGACTGCGGGCCAGCGGCTCCTGGCCCTCGACCCGGCCGACGTCGCAGTGGTCATCGCCGATCTGGGCGCCGAGTGCGAACGGGTCGCCGCCGCTGCCGCGGTGGAACTCGCCGACCTGTCGGATCCCGCGTTCGACGTGTTCGCCGAGCGACACGAACGACGAGAGATGCCCCTGTTCATGTCCTGACCGACCACGTGCCGTCCATGGCTGCCCCGTGACACCTGTTGTCCGGCCGGTGAACCCGAGACACACGCCCACACCCACCCAGCGCGGACACACTGTCGCCCACCCGAGAGGACTCATCGCATGCCCCCGCACCTGATCGACGGACAACCCCACGGCCACGACCACGGTCGCCCGCGCCGACGACGCGAGCCGGGTGAGGCCCTGCGCATCGGTATCGGCGGGCCCGTCGGTTCCGGCAAGACCGCACTCGTCGCCGCCTTGTGCCGACAACTGCGTGACGAACTGTCGGTGGCCGTGTTGACGAACGACATCTACACCACCGAGGACGCCGACTTCCTCCGTCGGCATGCCGTCCTGCCCGACGAGCGCATCACCGCGGTGCAGACCGGAGGATGCCCGCACACCGCGATCCGTGACGACATCACCGCGAACCTCGACGCGATCGACGACCTGGTGGCCGGGAACCCGCCGCTGGATCTCATCCTCGTCGAATCCGGCGGGGACAACCTCACGGCGACGTTCTCGACAGGTCTCATCGACGTGCAGATCTTCGTGATCGACGTCGCCGGCGGAGACAAGGTCCCGCGCAAGGGCGGTCCGGGCGTGACCTATTCGGACCTGTTGGTGATCAACAAGACGGACCTGGCCGAGCAGGTCCATGCTGACCTCGAGATCATGCGGACCGATGCCGAGCGTGTCCGCGAGGGCCGCCCGACGGCGATGATCTCCCTCAACGACGATTCGACCGCGACCGACGTGCTCGCCTGGGTGCGTCGACAGCTGGCCGAGGTCGCGGTCGCCGGCTGAGGACGGTGCACACCGAGATCGCGATCGTCGCCCGGGCGGGCCGCTCGCCGCGGGTGACCGCGTCGGGCGGACTCGCCGTGCGGCAGACGGGGATCGACACCGTCCACCTCATCAGCACCGCGGCCACCCCGCTCGGCGGAGATACGATCGACGTGCGGGTGTTCGTCGAGTCCGGCGCGAGCCTGCACGTGGAGACCGTCGCGGCGACCCTCGCTCTGCCCGCCCGGCACCGGATCGACTCGACGATGTCGTGGACGATCGAGGTCGCCGAGGGCGCGCGGCTGTTCCTCGATCCGCAGCCGACGGTCGTGGCCGCCGGCGCCGATCACCGCACGGTGACCGACATCGTCGCCGCGACGACATCGACGGTCATCGTCGCCGAGCATGCCCAGCTCGGTCGTCGCGAGGAGACGCCGGACCACGCGGCACGGGCACGCTGGCGTGGATCACTACGCCTGGACGTCGGTGAGATGCCGGTCTTGCGACATCAACTCGCCCTCGGCGGTCCCGACGGGACCGGTCATCGCGCGGTGAGCAGTGTCGTGCGCTACCCGGACGAACGCGCCGGGGACGTCTCACCGCACGCGTATGCCGCCCGTCTGGAACTCCCGCGGCCGGCAGGTGTCCTCGGCGCCACGCTCACCACCGGACTCGCGTCGTCGGCGCAGGCGGCGCGTGTCCTGTGTGACGAACTGGACCTCGCCCCGACCGCGGTCTGACGGCCGGGCGCGTGCCGCGGGCTCAGCCGGCCTCGGCCTCGGCCTTCGACGACGGAACCGCTTCGGTTCCCGCGGCCTTGGTCGACGGGATCGCCCCGGCGGCCTCCGCCTCGGCCTCTTCCTCGGGCTTGCCCTCCAGCGCGGAGAGCGCACCGAGGGCGGTCCGCGCATAGACCTGCTGCTCCGTGACCGCGAGCTGCGTACGACCGCGGGTACTGAACGCGAAGAACCAGTTCACCAGGGTGTTGAGGCGATTGCGGAAGCCGACGATGTAGATGAGGTGCAGCGCGAGCCATCCGAGCCAGGCGAAGTACCCCTCGGTCTCGAACTTCTTCTTGGTACCGGGAATCGGCACCTGCATCACGGCACTGAACCGCGACACGGTGGCCATCGATCCCTTGTCGTAGTAGCTGAACGGCTTTCGTTGTTCCTGCGTCTGACCGTCGAGTCCGGCCTTGATCGCGTCCGCGGCGTAACGCCCGCCCTGGATGGCGCCCTGTGCCACGCCGGGGACGCCGTCGACCGCCATCATGTCGCCGACGACGAAGACATACGGGTTCCCGGGGATCGACAGGTCGGGCAGGACCTTGACGCGACCGGCACGGTCGAGTTCGACTCCCGACTGTTCGGCGAGCTGCTTGCCGAGCGGGCTGGCCTGCACACCGGCCGACCACACCTTGCACTGCGACTCGATCCGGCGGGTGCTGCCGTCCTTGTCCTTGACGACGAGGCCATCGTAGTCCAGATCGACGACCATCGCGTTGAGCTGGATCTCGACGCCCAGCTTCTCGAGCCGATCGGCGGCCTTCTTGCCGAGCTTCTCGCCGAACGGCGGCAGTACCGCCGGTGCGGCGTCGAGGAGGATGACCCGTGCCTCGGTCGGATCGATGTTGCGGAAGGTTCCCTTGAGGGTCTTGTCGCTCATCTCGGCGATCTGACCGGCCAGCTCGACGCCGGTCGGACCGGCGCCGACGACGACGAAGGTGAGCAGCTTGGCGCGTTCCTCCGGGTCGTCGGAGAGCTCGGCCTGTTCGAACGCTCCGAGGATGCGGCCACGGAGTTCGAGCGCGTGGTCGATGGTCTTCATGCCGGGCGCGTACTCGGCGAAATGGTCGTTGCCGAAGTAGGACTGGTCGGCGCCCGCCGCGATGATCAGGCTGTCATACGGCGTGACCGTGACACGTTCGAGGAGCCGTGAGGTGACCGTCTTGCCCTCGAGGTCGATCGCGAACACATCTCCGAGCAGCACCTTCGTGTTCTTCTGCTTGCGCAGGACCACACGTGTCGCGGGGGCGATCTCGCCCTCGGCGATGATGCCGGTCGCCACCTGGTACAGCATCGGCTGGAACAGGTGATGGGTGGTCTTCGCGATGAGGGTCACGTCGACGTCGGACTTGGCGAGGCGCTGTGCCGCGAAGAGTCCGCCGAATCCGGACCCGACGATGACGACGTGCGGACGCGCCGTCGGAGTGGGGCTGCTCATGGTGAGAACATCTCCTGTCGCTGAGAGGTCGGGCTGCTGCCGCGCTCTCCCTAACGGTAGTCAATCTCGTGCTCCGGGTCGCGACGAGGACCCCACGCGCGTGGCGCGGAGTCGGTGATGTCCGATCCTTCTCAGGCGGTCAGGCCGGGAACGCGACGATGACGGGGCGCCCAACTCGCCGGTGCCGTCGGCGACCAGGGCTGTGCCGTACCCTCTGACCAGCGCATGGTCGTCGTCTCCCAGTGATTGCGGAGAAGCTCGTACTCGACCTCACCGCCACCTGCGGACGAGAGCAGTTCGTCGTCGCTCATGTGGATCGCCGACAGTCGCATGCCGATCTTCTCCATCACCCGCCGCGAGGCGGTGTTGACCGCCATCGTGCTCGCGAAGACACGTTCGACGCCGATTTCGCTGAAGGACATCGTCAACAGGGCGTGCGCGGCCTCGGTGGCCAGCCCATGCCCCCAGGAGTCGCGTCGGAGTCGATAACTCAACTCGAGTTCGGAACGGTTGCTGTGGCGGGGCGTGCGCAGGGCGAACCATCCGCGAAAGGCCGAGGAATAGCGGTCCTGCGCTGTCCACATCCCGCTCCGGTGCGCGCGCTGCTCGGCCTGGGCGCGGGGCACGACCCACTCCTCGATGACCTCGCGCGGTGTTGCGACGCCGCCGCTGACGTACCGCATCACCGCCGGGTCGCTGTCGAGGTCGACCATGGCGTCGACATCCGACAGTGCGACCGGACGCAGCCGCAACCGCACGGTGTCCAGGATCACGATCTCCCCCTCGCCTGACTTCCCTGCGGGTGAGTGTACGGTCCCGTCCGCCCCGGCTCGGCTGCATCGGCGCGCGTGTTGCCCCGTCGGTACCACGCACTAGGGTTTGCGAACGTGGCCGACCAACATCTCGATGTCCCCATCCAGCTGCGCTTCGGCGACATGGACATCAACAACCACATCAACAATGTGCAGTTCGCCCGGATCTTCGAGGAGAGCCGTGTCCGGTCGTTCGCGGCGTGGTTGCCGGACCGTCCGGAGGGCTTCTCGGTACTCGTGGCGAGGCAGGACATCGTCTTCACCGCCGTGCTCGAGTACTCGCTCGACCCGGTGACCGTGCGGTCTTGCGTGAGCAGGATCGGGAACAGCTCGTTCACGTTGTCGCTGACCCTGATCGATCCCGCCGGGGTCACCTGTGCGGTGGCGGAGACCACGATGGTGTCGGTCGATCCGGGGACCGGCCGCCCGACGCCCCTGCCGGACCGGGTACGAGAGGCCTTGGGCGTGCACGTCGTCGAGGGCTCCGGCATACCGGTGCGGGCCTGACGGATCGGCCTGCGACGCGCCATGTTCCACCTGCACCGCGCCGAACGCACGGACACCCTCGCCGATGCGCTCGCCGATCTGCTGATCGTCCCGCCGGCCGACCCGATGACACCAGAGGTCGTGGCGGTGCCGGCGCCGGGAGTCGAACGGTGGCTGCAACAGCGACTCGCCACCCGATTGGGTGCCACCGACAGGGGACATGACGGGATCGCGGCCAATCTGGACTTCGACTCGCCGGCAGTGCTCACCGATCGGGTCCTGGCCGATGCGATGGCGTTCGAGACCGGACGCGTCGCCTCGCGAGTGCACGGTCGGCCGACGGCCGGCGATCGATGGCGACCCGCCGCGATGACCTGGGCCGTCCTACAGGTTCTCGACCAGATGATCGACGACCCGCGCCTGGCCGTTCTGGCCCGTCACGTCGGCGCCGGGACCGACACCTCCGACGGCGACCACCGGCGTGGACGTCGTTACGCGACCGCGCGACAGATCGCCGGTCTGTTCGACACCTACGCGCGAGCGCGTCCGATGATG
This sequence comes from Gordonia sp. OPL2, assembly GCF_003797825.1. GTDB lineage: Bacteria > Actinomycetota > Actinomycetes > Mycobacteriales > Mycobacteriaceae > Gordonia. Next base: position 587,977 of record NZ_RKME01000001.1, on the reverse strand, counting down.
CTGCGCGACTGGGCGAACGGCGACGACACCGACGGCGAGGGCCAGGCGGTCGCCGCCGATCTGGCGTGGCAACCCGATGTGTGGCGCGCGGTGCGTGAGCTCATCGGTGAACCGCATCCGGCGGAGTCACTCGCGCGTGCCTGCGCCATGCTGCGGGAGTCCCCGACGGCCGCCGACCTGCCCGACCGGTTGTCGGTGTTCGGGCCGACCCGGATCACCGAGTCGCTCCTGCAGGTGCTCGGCGCGCTCGCGGTGCATCGGGACGTGCATCTGTTCGTACCGCACCCGAGCCCGGCGCTGTGGACCGCGATCGAGACCATGTCGGCGGCCGAGCCCGGTGGGCGCCGCCGATCGGCCCATCGACCGCCCGCCCTCGAGCACCCACTGCTCGCCGGGCTCTCCCGCGACGTGCAGGAACTGCAGCGGCGCGTGGCGCCGGAGGCCGACCGTGTCGTGCATCATCCGTCGTCGTCGGCGACCATGCCCTCCGTGCTGGCGCAGCTGCAGGCAGGTATCCGCGACGACGCCGTCGTCGCGGGCGGGATGCCCGCGGACCCGTCGGTCGAGGTGCACTCGTGTCACGGGCCCGAGCGACAGGTCGAGGTCCTCCGGGACCGCCTGCTGCATCTGTTCGCCGCCGACCCGACGCTGCAGCCACGCGACGTGCTCATCATGTGTCCGGATGTGGAGACCTTCGCGCCGCTGATCCGGGGGGCGTTCGGCCAGCCCGGACTGGGACACCCCGCGTTCGAACTCCGCGTACGACTCGCGGACCGCGGTCTGCGGCACACCAACGCGGTGCTCGACGTCGTCGCCGCCGTCGTGGAACTCGCGGCCGGCCGTGTCTCGGCGGGCGCGGTCCTCGACCTGCTGTTGCGCGCCCCGGTCTCCGAGCGGTTCGACCTGACCGACGACGACATCGACATGATCCGGGAATGGTTGGTGGGCAGCAACATCCGTTGGGCGATCGACGACACCCAGCGGGCGCGCTTCGGTCTCTCCGGATTCGGTCAGGGCACCTTCGACGCCGGACTCGACCGCATCCTGCTCGGCGCTGTCGCCGAGGAGGCAGACGGCGAGTGGCTCGACACCGCGCTGCCGCTGGCCGGGGTCGAGAGCACCGAGATCGACCTCGCCGGTCGCTTCGCCGAGTTCGTCGCGCGCCTGTCGGGAGCCCTCGACGCCCTGAGTGGTGCCCATCCGGCCGCCACCTGGGTCGAGGTGTTGGTGGGCATCGCCGACTCGCTCACCCAAACCGGCCCGGACGACGAGTGGCAACGTGCGCAGGCGGTCCGGTCGATCGCAGCGGTCTTCGACGATCACGGTGCGCACGACGAACCGCCCCTCACACTGCGACTCGGTGACATCCGGGACCTGATCGCCGGACTCGTCGCCGCCACTCCGACCCGCGCCAACTTCCGCACCGGCGAACTCACGGTGTGTTCGATGGTCCCCATGCGGTCGGTGCCACACCGCGTCATCGTCCTGCTCGGAGTCGACGCCGACGCCTTCCCGCGGGCGACGCGCACCGACGGCGACGATGTCCTCGGCCGGTCACCGCTCATCGGGGAGCGCAACCCGCGCGACGAGGACCGACAGCTGTTCCTCGACGCGATCTGCGCCACCCAGGAGAACCTCTTGGTGTTCTACACCGGCGCGGATCCGGTGTCGGGACGACGAATCCCGCCGGCCGTCGTGGTCAGTGAGCTGATCGATGCGGTGCACACGCTCACCGGCTCCGACGGAGCCGACCCGTCGTCGTGCCTCCGTCAGCACACACTGCACGCCTTCGACGAACGCAACTTCCGTCCCGGTGTCCTCCCCGGTGTGGACGGACCGTTCAGCTTCGACGACGCGCTCCTCGCGGGAGCGCGTGTGGTCGGCACCGCCGACTCCGACACCCCGCGGATCGCCGACATCCGGCTCCCGCGGGCGGAGCCGGAGGACATCGATCTCGAGTCATTGATCTCCTTCCTCACCAACCCGATCGAGGGCTTCATCCGTCAGCGCCTCGGTGCCCGGGTGCCGGCCGAGGAACGGCCTCACGCCGATCAACTCGACGTGCACCTGGCTGCACTGGACAAATGGGGCATCGGTGATCGGTTCCTGTCGAGAATGCTGTCGGGCAGCGACCTGGCCGCCTGCCAGGCCGCCGAGCTGCGGCGTGGCACCCTGCCGCCGTTCGCGTTCGGAACCCGTGAACTCCAGGACATCTCGGTCGACGTCGACGCGGTCTTCGCCGCCGCGGCGGCGGCGCGCTCCGGCAGTCCGTCGACCGCGGACGTGGTGGTGCCACTGCCCGACGGCCGGCGCCTGTCCGGCACGGTCTCCGACATCTTCTCTTCCACCATCGTGACGGCCACCTATTCCAAGCTGCGTGCGAAACAGCGTCTGGTCGCCTGGATTCGGCTCATCGCGGTGGCCGCCGCCGCACAGGCGGGCGGTGCCGCACCGGTGGGGGCCGCTGCGGTGGTGGCCCGCCGACCGCGCCGCGGCGGTGGGGTCGCACGGTCGCTGTTCGCCGTGCCCGACGATCCACTGCAGATCCTCACGAATCTGGTCGCGATACGCGATGTCGGGCTCACCCGCGCACTGCCGCTGCCGCTGGACCCGGCCGCCGAGTTCGCCGATCACCGTCTCCGGACCGGGCGTGTCGATCGCGCGCTACCCGCTGCGCGCAAGTCCTTCGAGGGGGACTTCGGCGCGGGCACGGACCGCTATCTGCGTCTCGCGCACACCGGTGACGTGACGTCACCGGTGGAGTTCGATGCGCTGCTCGCCGAGACCGTCCCCGACGACGGGACCTGGGCGTCGACGACACTGCCGGGCGAGGCGGAGGACCCGCTGTTCACCCGGCTCGCCCGACTGATCTGGGAGCCGCTCATGGATCACGAGACACCGTCATGACCCCATCCGGCAACGCAGCACCGGACCGTGCCGTGTCCAAGGCCGGCCTGCACGAGACCGGCGCCCCGCAGCCCTTCGACATCACCGCGCCGCTGCCGTCGGGCACGACCGTGCTCGAGGCGAGCGCCGGCACCGGCAAGACCTACGCGATCGTCGGACTCGGAGCCCGGTTCATCGCCGACGGGGTGCCGATCGACAAACTGCTGCTGGTCACCTTCAGTCGGGCGGCGACCGCTGAACTGCGCGAGCGGATGCGTGATCGTGTCGCGGAACTGGTTGCGGCGCTGTCGGACCCGGATGTCGCCGGCGAGTCGGAGGACGATCTGGTCCGCCATCTCGCCGCCGGCGGGGCGGCGCAGGTCGGCCTGCGCCGGGAACGGTTGGTGCGCGCGTTGTCCGACTTCGACGCGTCGACGATCGCGACGACGCACACGTTCTGCAATCGCATGCTCGATGCGCTCGGCTTCCTCGGTGAACGGGAGCTCGTGTACGAGATCGTCGAGGACGTCGACGATCTCGTCGACGAGGCCGCGCTCGACCTCTATCTACGTGGCTATGCCGGCGCAGACGCACCGGAGATCTCGCTGTCGGACGCCACGACGATCGCGCGCGATGCCGTCCGTCAGCCCGCTGCCGGAATGGCTCCGGCCGCGGACGATCTCGCGGGCGCATCGGGGCCCGACGCGACGATCGCCGGGCGACGTGTGCGTTTCGCCGCCCGGATACGCGCGATCGTCGAGGAGCGCAAACGTCTGTCCCGAGTCCGGACCTACGACGACCTGCAGATGATCCTCTACCGCATCGTCACCGACCCCGTCGTCGGACCGGCTGCCTGCGAACGAATCCGGGGATTCTTCGACGCGGTGCTCATCGACGAGTTCCAGGACACCGACCCCCAGCAGTGGGAGATCGTGCGCCGCTGCTTCCACGGGCATCGGACACTCGTCCTCGTCGGGGATCCGAAACAGTCGATCTACGGGTTCCGCGGCGCCGAGGTGCTCAGCTACCTGCAGGCCGTCGGGTCGGCGGATGCGTTGCGGGCGCTCGATGTCAACCGCCGATCCGACGGCGCGCTCGTGGACGCGCTCGGCCGACTCCACGGTGGTGCCGAGTTGGGGCATCGGAAGATCGTCGTGCACGACGTGACCGCGGCCCGGCCGGGCAGCCGCATCCACGCGATGCCGCCGGTGCGGCTGCGCGCCTTTCCCCGACGCGCCTTCCCGGTGACGGGCGCCAGCGGCTTCGCCGCCGTCGGCGTGGTGCGCGACCGGGTCATCGCCGACGTCGCCGCCGACATCGCCGGCCTACTCGCCTCGGGCACCACCATCGAGGTCGACGGTGTCGCGCGTCCGGTCGAGCCCGGTGACATCGCCGTGCTGGTCACCCTGAACAAGACGATCGAACCGCTGCAACAACATCTGCAGGAGCATGGCGTCGCAGCCGTGATCGGCTCGGGCACCAGCGTCTTCCACACCGCGGCGGCGCGGCAGTGGCTGTCGGTGATCCGGGCGATCGAACAACCCGCACGCACCGATCTCGTCCGATCCGCGGCGATGAGTCCACTGATCGGATGGTCTGCCGAGCGACTCGCCGACGACGACGGCAACGACATCGCGCGGCTGGCCACGACCCTGCAATCCCTGGGGCGGGTCTTCGACGAAGGTGGTTTCGCCGCGATGTCGCAGCGCCTGATGAGCAACGCCGCGGTGGCCGAGCGGGTCCTGGCCACCCGGGACGGAGAACGGGCGATGACCGACCTGGTGCAGGTGGCGTCGCTGTGCAACATCGAGGTGATGGAGACCGACTGCGGCCTCACCGGGGTCGGCGAATGGCTGGCCGAGCGTATCGCGGACACGACCCGCTGGCAGCGCCATCAGGATCAGACGCGACGGCTCGATCGCGACACGGAGGCCGTGCAGATCATGACGGTCCATCGCAGCAAGGGTCTGCAGTTCCCGATCGTGTACATCCCGTTCGCCTGGGACGGCACGAGGAACTCGAACCGTGCCACCTTCACATTCCACGACGATCAGGGCGAACGCATCCTCGACGTCGGCGGCAAGGAGGCGCCGGGGTATCGGTCGCGCTGGCGCCGTCACGAGACCGAGTCGGCAGGGGAGGAGCTGCGCCTGCTCTACGTCGCACTGACCCGTGCTCAGTCGCAGGTCGTGTTGTGGTGGGCGCCTGCCTATTTCACCAAGAACTCGGCGCTGCACAGGCTGTTGTTCGGTCGGCGGCCGGGTTCTGCGGAGATACCCGAGTCCTTCGACGTCCCCGACGACGACACCTGTGCGGACGTGCTCTTGGGCTGGGGGCAGCGTGACGGATCGATCCGCGTCGAGGTCGCCGGACGCGACGAGGATCAGCGGATCGCGCCGCCGGCGGCTCGAACTCCCGCGGCGGGACTGTCGACCTCGCATTTCGACCGCACAGTCGACCAGAGTTGGCGGCGCACATCGTATTCGGCGATCGTCGCGGCCGCAGGGCACGGGCATCCGGTGATCCTCGAATCCGGGAGTGAAGCCGACGACGATCTCGTCACCGACGAGCAGGTCGCCGATCTCGACGACGATCTCGAATCCTCGGAGTCCACGGGGACGCCGTCCCTGATGAACGACATGCCGTTCGGGGCGGCGTTCGGCACACTGGTGCACGAGGTACTCGAGTACGTGGACACCTCGGCGCCCGACATCACCGACCACGTCCGCGAACTGTGCCTCGAAGCGGTCGGACGTCGCCTCCTCGATGTCGACGTCGACCGGCTCACCGCCGCACTGGTCGGAGTGCTGACGACACCGATCGGCCTCGGCGATCTCTGGCAGATCGGACCGCGAGACCGTCTCGCGGAACTGGATTTCGAGTTTCCCCTCGCCGAGCAGGAACCGGCCGGCAGCGCGCCCGATCGGTGGGTCACCATGACGGCGGTCGCCGATCTGATGGACCGTCATCTCGGCGCCGACGACCCGCTGCGGCCCTACAGTGCTCGCCTGCGCGACCTCCCGGCACAACGATTCCGCGGATACCTGACCGGGAGCATCGACTCGGTGCTGCGGACCGCGGACGGCAGATTCGTCATCGTCGACTACAAGACCAACAGGCTCCGTCCCGGCCGGCTCGTCGCCGAGGACTTCGACCGTGCCGCGATGGCGGCCGAGATGATCACGGCCAACTATCCACTGCAGGCGCTGCTGTATTCGGTGGCGCTGCATCGGTATCTGCGGTGGCGCCTGCCCGGTTACCGGCCCGCCGACCATCTCGGTCCGGTCCAGTATCACTTCGTGCGCGGGATGATCGGGCCGGAGACACCGGACGGATGCGGGGTTTTCGACTGGGCGGTCCCGCCCGCGCTCGTCGAGGAACTGTCAGAACTGCTGGCGGAGGGGCGAGCATGACGACGACGGGGCAGGATTCGGCCGCGGCGACCACACCGGGGATCCCGCACAGGGACGCCCATGACGCTCGCGCCGTGGCCGACGGCGGGGGGCTGCTGAGGACACTCAACGAGCTCGGATTGCTCGACGCAGCCGACGTGCACGTCACCGAACGGCTGGCCCGCCTGTCCGGCGAGGTCGTCGACGAGACCGCTCGTGTCGGCGCCGCACTCGCCGTCCGCGCGGTCCGGTTCGGTTCGACATGCCTGGCCCTGTCGCGGGTGCCCGAACTCGTCGGCGAGGATCTCGCCCCCGCGATCCCCACCCCGGAGGAGTTGCGGGTCGCGCTGGCCGACAGCGTCCTCGTGCGCGGCGCCACCACCGGCCCCTTGCGTCCACTGGTCCTCGCCGACTCCGCCGACGGTCCACTGCTGTACCTGCGCAAGTACTTCCGGCAGGAGGAGCTGATCCGATCGGTCCTCGCCGCACGTGGCCTGCGTCGCCCGGACGTCGATCCGACCGCGGTGAGGGCGGCGGTCGCGGACGTGTTCGGACCGTCCGAGCCGGACGAGCTCGACCTGCAGCGGGTCGCTGCACAGATGGCGGCGGTCAGCTGGACGCTGGTCGTCGCGGGTGGGCCGGGCACCGGCAAGACGTACACGGTCGCGCGGATCCTGGCCGTGCTCGATCGACTGGCCGGTGGCGGTGCGCGCATCGGGCTGTGTGCCCCGACCGGACGCGCGGCGGCGCAACTGCAGGCGGCGGTGTCGTCGGATCCCGCCGCGCCGTCGTCGGTGCGGGCGGTCACCGTGCACTCGCTGCTGGGCTGGCGGCCCGGTTCGGCGCCGCGGCACAACCGCGGCAACAAGCTGCCCTACGACGTGGTCGTCGTCGACGAGACGTCCATGTTGTCGATGACCGCGATGAGCAAACTCCTGGACGCCGTCCGCGCCGATGCCCGCGTCATCCTCGTCGGCGATCCACACCAATTGGCCTCGGTCGAGGCCGGGGCCGTACTGGCCGATCTCGTCGAACGGGAGATCGCCGAGCCCCCGACCCCGGTCGTCGACGGGATCATCGAGCCGTCGGTGATGGCACGGCTCCCGGACCGCGATCGGGTGGACCACGGGGTGGTGACGCTGCGTCGCGGCCACCGGTTCGGAGGGGGAATCGCCACGGTCGCGGCGGCCATCAACGCCGGGGATGCCGACGCCGTCGTCGCGATGGTCACCGACCCGGCGGTGACCGACGTGATCCTCGAGGCCGTCGACGATCTCGACGGTGTCCGCGCCGATGTGGAGGCCTGGGGTCTCGCACTCGACGTCGCGGCGCGCGACTCCGAGGCCACGGCCGCACTCGACGCGCTCGATCGTCACCGGGTGCTGTGCGCCCATCGGGAGGGCGGTTGGGGAGTGCAGGGCTGGTCGCGACGGGTCGTCGAATGGCTCGCCGCGATGCCCGGCCACCATCATCTCGATGCCGATTCCACGCTCCTGCACCCCGGCCGGCCACTGATGGTGACCGCCAACGACCGCCAGAACGGCATCTTCAACGGGGATTCGGGCGTCGTCATCGGCGACGAGACGTCGGCCGAGGTCGTATTCCGTCGCGGTGAGGACATCCGCCGCATCCATCCGACCCAACTCGCCGACGTCGTCTCGTTGTACGCGATGACCATCCACCGCAGCCAGGGCAGCCAGTTCGACGGTGTCACGGTCGTGCTGCCGCCGGAAGGCTCCGAACTGCTCACCCGAGAACTGTTGTACACCGCCATCACCCGCGCCCGCCGACATGTCCGCATCATCGGCTCGCCCGAGGTGCTGGCCGCTGCGGTGACCCGACGAGTGCAGCGCGCCAGCGGGCTGCGGTCACCGATCCGGGTCGCCGACCCCGGCGCCACCTAAGGTCGCCAGGCCCCATCTCGCCGACCGTGCCCGGTTTCTCGCCGATCGGGCCCGACAGTCCGCGAGTGGACCTCAGACGATGTCGACTCCGCCGGGCACCAGATCGCGGCGTAGGAAGTTCTCCGTACCGAGGAGTCGTCCTCGTCGGTCGGGCGGCAGCGACATGAGTGCCTGCATGGTCCGGCTGCGCTTGAGCTCGGTGCGGTGCGAGGAGATCCCCGCGGCCTTGCGGTCGCGCCATTCCGCGACGTCGAGCGTCAGATCGATCATCGACTCGGCGGTGCCGGGCAGGTAGTCGCGGGGTGTGCTGGCAAACAGGTCGCCCTGCACGTCCTCGACCATCCATTCGGCGATCGTCACGAAATACAGCGATCGGGTCTGCCACGCGTCGCCCTCGGAGCGGTACAGCCGCGGACTGGCGGCCGCGTCGGCGGCGACGGCGGCGAGCCGATGCGCGTGGATGTGATCGGGATGGCCGTAGATGCCGATCGGGTCGTAGGTGACGATGGCGTCGGGGCGGAACTCACGGATGTGCGACACGACGCGCCGCACCTGATCGTCGAACGGGACCGTGCAGAATCGTTGTGCCTCCGGTGCGGATTCGGGAACCCGGTCGTCGGCGTAACCGAGCATGATCGGCGGCCGGGGCAGACCCAGGGCACGGGCGGCGTCCACCAGCTCGGCGTGCCGGATGGTGCCCTCCGCCCACGTGCACATGATGAGGTCGGCGTCGCCGCCGTGTGCGGTGTGACGGGCGATGATCCCGCCTGTCCACAGTGATTCGTCGTCGGGGTGCGCATGCACGAACAGCAGACGGGGAGGGGGCATTCACCTGCCTTCCTGTGGCGGCGTCGGCCGGATGCCGGACGCCCGATGGAACTCGCGACGTACACGGGCACCGGAACGACCCACTTCAGAGTAGCCAATCAGCCGATCGGTAATATCCGGCTCCGGCAGTGACACGCAGTCGGAGGTCAGAAATGAGTGGTCAGACAGAGGTTCGCGAGTTCCAGGCGGAGACCCGGCAGTTGCTGGATCTCATGGTGCACTCGGTGTACTCGAACAAGGACAGTTTCCTGCGGGAATTGATCTCCAACGCATCGGATGCACTGGACAAGATCCGGCTGGAGTCGCTGCAGGACAAGGACCTGACGGTCGACACCACCGATCTCCACATCGAACTCGACGCGGACACCGAGGCACGGACCCTGACCGTGCGCGACAACGGCATCGGCATGTCGCGTGACGACGTCATCGGGCTGATCGGCACGCTGGCCCGCTCGGGCACCGCCGAACTCCGCCGCAAACTCGCGGAGGTCAAGGACTCGGCCGCGTCGGAGGAGTTGATCGGGCAGTTCGGCATCGGTTTCTACTCGACGTTCATGGTCGCCGATCGGGTCACGCTGGTGACGCGCCGCGCCGGCGAGCCGACCGGTACGCGATGGGAGTCGACCGGCGACGGCACCTACACGATCGACGACGTCGACGACGCACCTCAGGGGACGTCGGTGACCCTGGCCCTCAAGCCCGTCGACACCGACGATCACCTGTACGACTACACCGATCCGACGAAGCTGCGGCAGCTGGTCAAGCGGTACTCCGACTTCATCGCCTGGCCCATTCGGATGGACGTCGAGAAGCCGGTGGCCTCCTCGGGCGAGGACTCCGACGACACCGACGGCGACGAGCCCCGGACCGAGATCGTCAGCGAGGTCATCAACTCGCGGAAGGCGTTGTGGGCCAAGTCTTCCGACGAGGTGACCACCGAGGAGTACCACGAGTTCTACCGCCACATCGGACATGCGTGGGACGAACCCCTCGAGACCATCACGGTCAAGGCCGAGGGGACCTTCGAATACCAGGCGCTGCTCTTCATCCCCTCGCAGGCGCCCTTCGATCTCTTCATGCGTGAGCGCACATCAGGCGTCCAGCTCTACGTGAAGCGCGTCTTCATCATGGATGACTGCGAGGAACTGCTCCCGGAGTACCTGCGCTTCGTCAAGGGTGTCGTCGACGCTGCCGACCTGTCGCTGAACGTCTCGCGCGAGATCCTGCAGCAGGACCGGCAGATCCGTGCCATCCGCCGTCGCCTCACCAAGCGGATCATCTCGTCGGTGTCGGACATGCGCGGCGCGCGTGCCGACGACTACGCGACGTTCTGGGAGAACTTCGGCCGCGTGTGGAAGGAGGGCCTGGTCAACGACCTCGACAACCGCGATGCGCTGCTGAAGGCATCCTCGTTCGCCTCCACCGAGTCCGACGATGGCCTGACCACCCTCGCCGACTACATCGGGCGCATGCGCAGCGGGCAGGACACCATCTACTACATGACCGGGGAATCCCGGCAGCAGATCGAGAACTCGCCGCACATCGAGGCGTTCCGTGCCAAGGGCATCGAGGTCCTGCTGCTCACCGACCCGGTCGACGAGATGTGGGTCAGCAGCGGAGTCGAGTTCGACGGTCGATCGTTCACGTCGATCGCCAAGGGCGCCGTCGACCTCGACGACCTGGACTCCGAGGATTCCGACGAGGGCGACGAGGCCAAGGCGGACAAGGAGAAGCGTGCCGAGGAGTTCTCCGGGCTGCTCGGTTGGCTGGCCGAGACCCTGACCGACGACGTCAACGAGGCCCGTCTGTCGTCGCGGCTCACCGAGTCGGCGGCCTGCCTCGTCGGCGACACGTTCTCGATGTCCCCGCAGCTGGAGAAGCTCTATCGCGCATCGGGGCAGGAACTCCCGAAGACCAAGCGCGCACTGGAGCTCAACGCCGATCACCCGCTGGTCGCCGGTCTCAACGCGGCCTACGGCGCCTCCGACGACCACACCGCGCTCGTCCCGACGGCGAAGCTGCTCTACGGGATGGCGGTCATCGCCGAAGGCGGCGAGCTCGGCGACCCGGCCGAATTCGCGCGGCTCCTGGCCGGCACGCTGACCGAGTCCTTGTCGCCGCAGGACTGAGCCACACCGCGCCGTCGCCGATCACGCGCGGTGCACCTCGCCCGACAGCGGGTGATCAGCGGGAACGTCGAGCAGCAGCCCGACACCGTCGAGCGACCCGCCGAACGGCTCGCCGACGGTGACCCCGGGATGCGTGTGGGTGACGAGCTCGACAAAACGGTCACGGATCTGGTCGTTGTTCGTGAGCACAGTGCCCATCCAGCTGACACGTGCACCGGAACCGGCGTCGTGGCCACTGCGGACGAGGGCGGCGTGCACCGAGTCGGCCAGTTCGGTGGCGGCCCGCGCGTTGATCGCCACGGCGACGGAGTCGCCGCCGCGGGCGAGATCGTCGACGGTCCGGGCGAACCCGGCCGTCCGGGACACCCGATCGGGATCAGCCTGCAACACCATGTAGAGCTCGGGCAGGGCCCCGAACTCGTCGACGGCGGACTGCTCGAGCCCGGTCGCCGGGCCGCGTCCGTCGTAGGCGCGCAGCGCAGCGTCGAGACCGGCGCGGCCGATCCAATAGGCGCTGCCGGCGTCGCCCACCAGATGCCCCCAGCCGTCCACCCGGGCGGTCCCGGAGCGTCCGACCCCGAGGGTCACCACGCCGGTGCCCACGGCGACGACGGCACCGAACTCGAATCGATTGGCAGCCAGATAGGCCGATATCGAGTCGTGGGCCAGCGCCACCGTCCGAATGCCGAGTGCACCGACCGCATCACGCAGGTCCTCGGGCCGCGTGGCCTCCGGGGTGAGACCGGACACGCCGGCGGCCAACTCGCCTGCCGACAGGCCGGATGCTTCGATGAGTTCGCTTGCCGCCGTGGCGATCTGCGGTACCACCGGCCGGTCGGTGTGGATGGCGACGCTCTCGTGGTCACTCTCCGTGCCGGCGCCCGTCCCGCCGACGATCCGCAGCCGGGTGCCCGTCTGCCCTCCGTCGACGAGAACGCGACCGACAGTACTCATGTGTCCTCCCGTTCCGGGCCCCGCCGCCGCGAGTCCAGGCCTCCGCTGATGCGAGTCAAGCTGCCGCATCTGCGATCGTCAAGGCCACGAGCTCGCTGTCATTGGCGCGATGGATCGGATGCAGACGCACCCCGTGTCGTCGTGCATCGCGGGTCAGCATCTGCGCCCAGGTCATGTCGTCGGCGGTGACGCCGTCGCGCCCTGGCCGGGTCAGCAGCATCGCGACCGACAGCTCGCGGATCTCGCCGAGCGTCCGCCCCAGATTGCTCATGAGCAGGTCCGAGAGGACGTCGTCGGGCCGGGCGGGCAACTCGACCTGATGCAGGGGAGGCCCGAAGCGGTTGTCGGTGTCGATGACACTGAACCAGAGCAGGGGCTCGGAGAATCCGAGCGGTCCCATCAGCGCTCGCCAGCGCTGACGGAGTTCGTCGGCGCCGGCGAACGGCTCCAGGGCGGTGTCGATGTGGGGGATGGCGGTGTCGTCGATGGTCATGCACCGATCTTCGCCCGTGATCGCACTGCCGCGATCGTGTCATCCACAGCCTCGGTCGCCTGTGGATCGAGTCGAGCCGGCGTCCGGACAACGTGCTAGCGCGCGCTGCGATGTCACACTGGTGACATGGGTGCCCTCACACCGCTGGCGGTGAAGATCGGATCGATCAGTTGGATGCCGCGGCTCCTCCCGCAGATCGTGATCGTGGACAACGCGATGCACAAGCTGACCGGAGACCGCTACGGATTGCTCGACATCGGCGGTCTGCCGAACATCGAGCTGAGCGTGCCGGGGCGCAAGAGCGGCGTCGTCCGGTCGACGCGACTGCTGGCGGTGCCGACCGACGACGGCGCGTGGCTGATCGCCGGCTCCTACTTCGGTGGACGCGACATGCCGCAGTGGGTCTTCAACATCCGGGCGGCCGACACCGTCGACGTCGGGCACCGCGGCACGACGACGACCATGACGTGGCGCGAACTGGACGGGGCCGAACGCGAGACGGCCTGGGCGACGATGGTCGACGTGTGGCCCAACTTCGACCTGTACGTGCGGCGCACCCCGCGGCGGATACCGGTGTTCCGGCTGGAGCCGGCGACCCGCTCCTGAACCCGCTCAGGCGCCGCGGAACTCGGGGGGCCGCTTCTGGAAGACCGCGGTGACCGCTTCGGTGAGGTCGTCGCTGGGCAGGAACGCCGAGTTCCAGGCCGCCACGTACCGCAGGCTGTCCTCGACGGACGCGCGCCGGGTGTGATCGAGGACCGCCTTGACGCCGTGCACCACCAGAGGCGGGTTGGCCGCGATCTCTGCGGCGGTGGCACGTGCGGCTGCCAGTGCCGCCTCGCGGTCGTCGAGGACGTCGTTGACCAGGCCGATGCGGGCAGCGTGCGCGGCATCGATGTCCTTACCGGTCAGGGCGAGTTCGCGCAGATGACCGTCACCGATGATCGCGGGCAGTCGGGCGAAGCTGCCCACGTCGGCGACCATGGCGACCCGCACCTCGCGGACGCTGAACTTGGCGTCGCTGCTCGCGTAGCGGATGTCGGCGGCGCTGATCAGGTCCACACCACCGCCGATGCACCAGCCGGAAACGGCGGCGATCACGGGCTTGCGGCAGTCGGCCACCGCCGAGATCGCGGCCTGGAGACGACGGATGTTGTCGTGGAACTCGGTCCGTGCTCGCGCCTTCGCGCCGTCGGCGAGTACCGGAGCGAGGTCGCCACCCATGGCGGCGAGGTCCAGGCCGTAGGAGAAGTGCGATCCCGCACCGATCAGGACGATGGCGCGGACGTCGTCGTCGCGGTCGAGTTGCGCACAGATCTCGGGGAGCTCGCGCCAGAAATCGGGCCCCATCGCATTGCCCTTGCCCGGTCCGGTGAGGGTCACCTCGGCGATGAAATCGGCGACGGAGACCTCGAACGCATTCCACTGTTGATCGCTCATGACGGTGAGGTTACCGGTCAGTAGAGGAAGTCAGACCGTGAGGCGGCATGCCTGGCCGACATCGAGGACACGCAGCGCACGCCCCTGGCCGAGCCACAGCGCGCAGGACAGCGCGAGATCGACGATCAACTCGTCGGACAGCACGCCGTGACACCGCTCCCAGAACTCCTCGTCCTCACGTAGTCCGAGGTGGTCGGTGGCGAATCGGTGCGCGAACTCCGCCGCGACCCGCTCGGCCGGACCGTAGCCCGTCCAGGTCGCCCAGTCGTCGACGTGGAGGTAGAACTCCTCGTCCAGGCCGGTCGCCTCCGCGCGGGTGTTGCGGCACACCGCGCACTCGTTGTGACCGGCGATCACCATGCGCGCGAGCTCTCGGGTGCGGGGGTCGAGCCGGCCCTGGGTGTACACCGCATCGGCGTAGGAGCCGAGGGCTCCTCCGAGGGTGGGGGACAGGCCGAGCCAGCCCACGATGTCGTCGTCCGCGAAACCACCGATTCGGGCCATACCGGAACGATAGCAAGAACGAGAACGTGTTCTCGTTCGTTTCCGGGCCGACGCGATGACGCGGAGTGGGTGGGATACGTTTGCCCGGGTGGGACCGGACCCCACGGTGAGCCGACGATTCGAGGTGCGCAGTGAGTGGATACTTCACCGACGACGACATCCCTGCGGAGGAGTTGACCCGCCGGATCGACCGTGCGCGCGGACTGGCCGACAGTGTTCGGGAGCTGGTGGCGGCGACGGTCGTGACCGACGTGTCCGACGACGAACAGATCGAGGCGCAGCGCCACATCGAAGCGGCTGCGGCCGTGCTGGGTCGTCGGCGGATCGACACCTCCTTCGGCATCAGGTTCAACTCGGATGGACGACAACGCAACTGGGGAAACGCGGTGGAGGGGATCCGCAACCCGATCGCGCCACCGGTCGACTTCCGGGCCGAATCGGACCATGTGTGGGCAGAGTTCACCTTGGGTCCGCAGTACGAGGGGCCGCCGGGCCTGGTCCATGGCGGCGTCATCGCGATGATCCTCGATCAGGTGCTGGGCAACGCCGCGGTCCACGCCGGGGCGCCCGGGATGACGGGGACGCTGTCCATCCGCTACCGGCAGGGGACCAAGCTCGGCCCGATCCGTGTCGAGGGCCGGCTCGATCGCACCGAGGGGCACAAGTCTTTCGCCTCGGGGACCATCGCGACACCCGACGGTGTCTGTGCGGAGGCCGAGGGCATCTTCATCCTGCCGCGATGGGCCCGCGGGCTCGACACCGATCGCAGGTTCGGTATCGGCGACGCCTGAGGTCCGCTTGGTGGCCGTGGGTGATCACGTGTCGAACACGATCTCCTGCAGTGCAATCCCGGGGCTCGGCGAGTCGATGTAGAACCGGCCACCGGGGCGTAGGGCCGCACGTACACGGTGGAGGGCCGTGTCGCGAACCTCGGGATGTCGACCATCGAACGCTCCGACGCGGATCGCGACGGCCACGTCGAACGGGGGCGTGTCGTCGGGCAGCACGAGATCCTCGACCGGTGTGCACGCGAACCGGAGCAGACCTACCCGGATGAGTTCACCGGAGCTCGCGATCGCGCGGCTCACCGCTCGTTCGGATCGGTCGACGCCGAGCACGTGACCGTCCGGTCCGACGAGCCCGGCCACCGCACGGGCGGCCGCGCCTGATCCACAACCGATCTCGAGGACGCGGTGGCCGGGTCGCAGCGGCAGGGCGCCGACGGCCGCCGCCAGGCGCGGAGACAGCCGACTCACCGCCTCGACCGCATCAGAATCCCCCGGACCGGCGGCGGTGCCACATGATCGGGTCGGGGTCGCCGACATCGGTGATGATCCCCGTCTGTGCCAGCATCCAGCGGGCGATCTGCCTGCGATGAGCGGAGAAGGTCAGTACGTGTGCCCAGATCTGCGACAGTACGAACGATTCAGGTGGATCGCAGATCGCATCGACGATGCGGTCGGACCACGCTCCGCGACGGTCGATGTCGCGGGTGAGGGCCAGCCATCGGGGAGCGATGTTGCCGTGTAACTCGATCAAGTCTGCGATGTCGCCGGTCACGTCGAGATCGGGCTCGTCGTCGCCGGCGATACTCGCCAACCACGGCACCTTGTCGAGCACCAGATGCCTGTACACCTGCTCCAGTGTCTCCTCGGGGCCGTTCCATGCGAGCGGGCTGTGCCCGGCCATGCGGACGGCGCGGAGCTCCTCGGCGCCGATCCCCTTGGCCGCCTCCAACAAGGCGGACACGTCCTCGAGGTCGTGGCGCACCATGAGCGACACGATGTCTCCGGTGGACTCCTCCGAACTCTCGGCAGCTGGGACGGAGTCGACGTAAAGGACTGTCGGAGAGTGGAAGTGGATTCCGTTCGGGGCCGGTAACCAATGTCCGCGCTCCGATCGCGTCCCCAGGTGGCTCGGCGGGTGTCCGAACGCCCGGGCGAAGGCGCGGGCGAATCCCTCCACCGATTCGTAGCCGGATTCGAAAGCGGTGTCGGTCACCGACTCCCCGCGTTGGAGCATCCAGGCCGCCCGCTCGAGGAGGACGCGCCGCCGAAGGGCGACCGGCGCTTCCCCGAGATGCCGGGAGAACTGCCGGCTGAAGTGGAACGGCGATGCGTGCGCACCCGACGCCATGTCGTCGAGGGTGTGGTGGTCATCGTCGAGTACGGCATCGAGGAGTTCTCGGATCCGGTCACGTCCGGGGTCGGCCATGTCTCGAGTATCCGCCGGTCGGCCTGCCGCGCGCCCGACCGTTCTTGCGCTGTCTCGTCGGAGTGTGGCGAGGCGCGGTCGTGTGGGTCAGGTGTACAGATTCCGAAAAATGTCTACCCGGTCGTTGACACCGATCGATGGCCGTGTCTCTAATGATTTCGTGACCTACGACACAATCATTCGCAACGGTCTGTGGTTCGACGGCAGCGGTACACCCCCGGCGGTTCGCACGATCGGCATCCGTGACGGAGAGGTCGCCGTCGTCTCGGCCGAACCTCTGGAGGAGACCGGATGTCCGGACGTCGTCGAGGCGGACGGACAGTGGGTGATGCCCGGCATGGTCGACATACACACCCACTACGACGTCGAGGTGCTGGCGCAGCCGGAACTCGCGGAGTCCCTGCGGCACGGCATCACCACGGTGCTGGTCGGCTCGTGCTCGCTGTCCACCATCCACGTCGACGGGCGCGATGCCGGCGACCTGTTCGGCCGCGTCGAGGCGATCCCGCGGCGCCACGTGATCGACACCGTCGATCAGCACAAGACCTGGTCGTCGGCGCGCGACTACGTCGACGCCCTGGAGAACCGCGCACTAGGTCCCAACGTCGCGGCGTTCATCGGCCACTCCGACATGCGCACCGCTGCCATGGGACTCGAACGCGCCACGCGGAAGGACGTGCGGCCCACGGCTTCTGAACAGGCGCAGATGGAACGGTGGCTCGGCCTGGCGCTGCAGGCGGGATTCGTGGGCATGTCCTCGCAGCAGCTGCTGTTCGACAAGCTCGACGGTGACACGTGCCGCTCGCGGACACTGCCGTCCACCTACGCGAGGCCTCGGGAGCTGCGACGTCTGAAGTCGCTGCTGCGCCGATCAGGTCGGATCCTGCAGGCGGGACCCGACATCACCAACCCACTCAACGTCGGATCACAGGTCTTCACGTCGCTCGGTATCGGTCGACCGCACCTCAAGACCAGCCTGCTGTCGGCGGCCGACATCAAAGCGAATCCGTATGCGATCCGGCTGATGGGACCACTCGCCGGTCTGGTCAACCGGTTCGGCGGGGACTTCCGGTGGCAGCATCTGCCCGTGCCGTTCGAGGTCTACGCCGACGGCATCGACCTCGTGATCTTCGAGGAGTTCGGTTCCGGTGCCGCCGCCCTGCATCTGAAGGAGCAGCTCGACCGGGACGAGCTCCTCCGCGACGTCGGGTACCGCCGACGCTTCCGCAAGGACTACGAGTCGAAGTTCGGTGTGCGCGTGTGGCACCGGGACTTCTTCGATGCCGAGATCGTCGAATGTCCCGACGCATCGGTGATCGGTCGGTCATTCGGGCAGGTCGGGATCGACCGCGGCGGACTGCATCCGGTGGATGCGTTCCTGGACCTCGTGCTCGAACACGGCACATCCCTGCGGTGGCGGACGACGATCTCGAATCACCGCCCGGAGGTCCTCAAACAGATGGCGATCGAGCCCGGCATCCAATTCGGCTTCTCCGACGCCGGTGCCCATCTGCGCAACATGGCCTTCTACAACTTCGGTCTGCGCCTGCTACGGCACGTGTACTCCGCCGAGCAGGCGGGCGAACCCTTCATGGACGTTGCGACGGCCGTGCACCGACTTACCGGTGAACTGGCGGACTGGTACGGGATCGACGCCGGACACCTGCGTCCGGGGGACCGGGCCGACCTGATGATCGTGGATCCCGCGCGGCTCGACGGGTCGCTCGAGGAGTACGCCGAAGCGCCGGTACCCGCTTACGGTGGGATGTCCCGCATGGTCAATCGCAACGACGACACCGTGACCGCGGTGTACGTGTCCGGCCGCAAGGTCGTCGATCAGGGCACACCCACCGACATCGTCGGCTCGTCCCGCACCGGGCAGTTCCTGAGGGCGGGCCGGCGGGGTGCGCCGGTCGCCGGCGACGGTGCCCGTCCCCTCACCGCCACCACGCTCGCCGACGCCCGGTGACCGACACGGCAGCCACGGTCCGTGGTCTCTGGGCGGCCTTGTCGCGGCGCGACTGGGATGCGGTGGCCCCGTTTCTCGCCGACGACTGCATCTACCTCGACGTGCCGTACGGGCCGACCCTGGCCGCGAGGGGACCGGCAGACATCATCGCCCGCATCAAGATCGGCTTCGAACCGCTCTCGGACTACCGCAATCACGACGGTCTGCTCGTCGTCGACGGCGACGACGCGATCTATGAGCATTCGGAGAGGTGGGAGTGGCCGACCGGCGAGGTGGCGGAGCTGCCCTTCGTGACCGTGCATCGTGTGCGGGACGGCGCGATCACCTTGTGGAAGGACTACTGGGATTCGGCGACACTCGTCAACAGTGCGCCGGCGTCCTGGATGGCCGATCTCGCAGCGGCCGACACCAGTTGGGTGTTCGACGCCACCGGATACGTGTGACCGTCGCTCCGCAGATCCGGCGCGGGTGCCGATCGCAGTCGGCTCAGTCGCGGGTGAGTCGAGGTAGCAGGGCCTCGGTCTTGGCGTCGGTCCAGTTCGGTGGTTGCAGCATCGCCGCCCAGGCGTAGGGGATCGCGGACAGGTAGTCGTGCCCGTGCCCGTCCGGCACGTTGACCGCGACCGCCATGTCCGCCGACACCTGCAAGAAGGTCACGAACGGTATCCACCGTGTGGAGGACAACACATCCCGGCCGCGGGGTTCGCGCAACCAGTCCGGCTCGTTGAGGATGAGCCGAGGACTCCACCAGGTGATCGGGTCGCTGGCGTGCTGTAGATAGACCACCCGGGAGGACTTCCAGGGGGTGTCCGGATGATCCAGGTCGGTCTCGTCGGCGATGAACCGGACCTGCGATCCGTCGTCATACACCGGCAAGACCTGCGGCGAACCCGGATCACGATTGCGGGTGGTGTCGTCCCACAGCGTGTTGTTGAACGTCGGTCCGCTGAACAGCGCGCCGTCGGTTCGTGCCGCCAGCGCCGGGATGGTGCCGAAAGCCGCCTCGCCGGCGAAGGATCCGAGGCTCTCACCGAAGACGACGAGCTTGGGACGTTCCGCCTCGGGCACCGTCTGCACACGTTCGGACACCGCCTCGAACAGTGCGCGGCCCGCTTGCCGTGCGCGCTCCTTGTCGACCAGGAACGACAGCCAACTCGGTAGGTAGGAGTACTGCATGCTCACGGTCGCGATGTCGCCGTTGTACATGTACTCCAACGAGTCGACGGTCGCCTTGTTGACCCATCCGCTGCCGGTCGTGGAACCGACCACCACGATCGCCCGCTGCAGGCCGCCGGTACGGACCAGCTCGTCGGCCGCGAGTTCTGCGGTCTCCCGGATGGAATCGGCGGATTCGAGCCCCGCGTACACGCGGATCGGCTCGGTGGCCGGAGCGCTGTTGAACTGTGTCAGGGCGCCGACATCCGGCCCGCGGGAGATGAACACCCGACCCTCGCGGCCGAGGGAATCCCATGAGACGAGCGACCCGGGGCCGCCCGATCGCAGCCCGGAGACGGGCGGCGAGGTCTCGGCGCGCGTCTCGTCGTTCGCGGCGGCGAAACTCGAGTTCAGCCACTGCATCGAGTATTTCGCGACGACGCCGTTGAGAACGAAGACGGTCAATGCCACCACCAGGCCCGCACCGATCACCGCGGAGATCCGCGGCGGGGCGACGCGGTTGAGCTGTCGCACCGACCAGCGGACCGCGTAGGCGAAGGCCTGTCCCAGACTCATCAGCAGGACGAACACGATCAGCGCCACCAGGGCGACGAGGGGATAGGCCGGCCAGCCGAGTTGATCGACACCCATCAGCCCACGGATGTCGTTCTGCCACTGCGCGAACCAGAACAACATCGCCGCGGTCCCGATCGCCGCGGCGGCCCCGAGCAGAATCCAGGCCCGACGACCGGCGGGGCGCCAGGGCTCGTCGCGCGAGATCATGAACCGTGCGAGCCAGGTGCCGAACACCCCGAGGCAGTAGCCGACGGCCGCCGATGCGCCGCTGACGACGCCCTGGAAGAACGCTCCTCGGGGCAGGAGTGACGGGGTCAGCGAGAACCACAGGAACACCACCGCGACGACCAGACCCGCATAGGCGTACCGGCGTCGGTGCCGGCGCCACCACCCGGACACACGCCCGTGCTCAGCGTCGTCGCCGTCGTCAGCGGGAGCGGGATCGGCGGCAGTGGTCGAGTTCTCGTCGTCGGTCGTCAACCGGGCGCTCCTCTGTGCGGTGGGCGCAGTAACAATAGCAGCGCCCACCGCCGATCGACGGGGCTGCGCTCACCGCAGCCGATCACCCGTCGTCGGATCGAACAAGTGGACCGCCCGATCCGACTGATGGAGCCGGACGCTGTCACCGAGCTTGGCGGGCGCCCGGTGCGGGGTGCGTGCGACCAGCGTGACCGGATCGCCGTCGAGAGTCTTGATCGACGGATCGTTCACGCGGGCATACAGGTAGCTCTCGGCTCCCAGCTCTTCGAGGAGTTCGACGTCGGCGTCGACACCTGCGTCGCCACCGATGGCGAGGTGTTCGGGCCGGATGCCGACGATGACCGTCGACAACCCGGAGCGTTGCAGCAGCGCCCGTGATTCGTCGTCGAGGTCGACCGTGGACCCGGAGATCGTGATGGCGCCGTCGGTGACCGGGGCGGTGAACAGGTTCATCGCGGGCGAGCCGATGAAACCGGCCACGAACGCGTTGGTGGGCCGGTCGTACAGATCGGCAGGCGTCGAGAACTGTTGCAGGACCCCGTTGCGCAGCACGGCGACGCGGTCTCCCATGGTCATGGCCTCGACCTGGTCGTGGGTGACGTACACGGTGGTGGTGCCGAGTCGGCGTTGCAGGGCGGCGATCTGGGAGCGGGTCTGGACGCGCAGTTTGGCGTCGAGATTCGACAGTGGTTCGTCCATGCAGAACACCTGGGGCTCACGGACGATGGCACGGCCCATCGCCACGCGTTGGCGTTGTCCGCCGGAGAGTTTGGCTGGTTTGCGGTCGAGGTAGTCGGTCAGATCGAGCAGGCGGGCGGCCTCGGCGACCTTCTGCTTGCGCTCGTCGGCGCCGATGCCGCGCATCTTGAGGGCGAATCCCATGTTCTCCCCGACGGTCTTGTTGGGGTAGAGCGCGTAGTTCTGGAACACCATGGCGATGTCGCGGTCCTTGGGGGCCACGCCGACCATGTTCTCTCCGCCGATACGGATGGCGCCGGAGTCGATCTCCTCGAGGCCGGCGAGCATGCGCAGGGCGGTGGACTTGCCCGAACCGGACGGGCCGACGAGGACGATGAACTCGCCGTCGGCGATGTCGAGGTTGAGGCGGTCGACGGCGAGTTTGTCGGCGCCGGGGTAGACGCAGCAGGCGTCGTCGTAGGTGATGGAAGCCATGGTGGTTGCTCCTGATTCGAGGAAGTGATGGGGGAGGGCGGGCCGGCTGCGGCTACTTGATGGCACCAAACGAGAGGCCGCGGACGAGTTTGTTCTGCGCGATCCAGCCGCAGATGACGACCGGCAGTGCTGCCAGGACGGAGGCGGCCGACAGTTGCGCCCAGTACAGGCCCTGCCCGGACATGAAGCCGGTGAGGAACACCGGCATCGTCTGGGCGTTGACGGCGGTCATGTTGACGGCGAAGAAGAACTCGTTCCACGAGAAGATCACGCAGATCAGTGCGGTGGCGGCGATGCCGGGGGAGATCAGCGGCAGGATCACCTCGCGGACCGAGGTCCACAGGCTCGCACCGTCGATGCTGGCCGCCTCCAACAGTTCACCGGGCACCTCGAGGAAGAACGATCGCATCATCCACACCGCGATGGGCAGGTTCATCGCGGTGTAGAGGATGACCAGGGTCCAGATGTTGTCGAGCATCCCGATGCGGCCGACGATGACGTAGAGCGGGATGATTGCGGCGACGATCGGCAACATCTTGGTGCTGATGAAGAAGAACAGCGCGTCCTGGGTCTTGCGGACGGGGCGCAGCGACAGTGCGAAAGCCGCCGGAACACCCAGAGCCAGTACCAGAATGGTGGAGACGATGGTCGCGAACAACGAGTTCAGCAGCGGTGTGGCGATACCCGCGTCGAAGACCTCTTTGAACTGGTCGAGGGTGGGGGTGAAGATGAACGTCGGCGGGTTCGTCGCCGCGTCGCTCTCCTGTTTGAACGCGGTGAGCACCATCCACAGCACCGGGAAGAAGAAGCCCAGTGCCAGGATCCAGGTGAAGGCGGTCAGCAGCGACGCGCGCGGGTTGCGCCGTCGGGTGATCTCCACCCCGTCGATGGTCGTCGACGACGACGCGCGGGTGGGACTGGTGGTGGTCATCAGGCCGCCTCCTCGTTTCCGGTGAAGCTCTTGAAGATCAGGCGCAGGGCCAGTGAAGCGACGACGATCGTGCCGATCACGGTGACCACGCCCATGGCTGCGGCCTGTCCGATGTCGAATCCCAGGAAGGCGCGCTGATAGATGTAGAACGGCAGGTTCGCCGAGGACACCCCGGGACCGCCCGAGGTCATCATGTAGACCGCGTCGAACGTGTTGACCAGGTAGATCGCACCCAGCACCGCACCGAGCTCGATGAACCGGCGAAGATGCGGCAGGGTCAGTTCGCGAAACAACCGGAAACTCGTCGCCCCGTCCACGCGGGCGGCCTCCTGGATGTCCTGCGGCATCGACTGCAGCCCGGCCAGGATGAGCAGCATCATGAACGGCGTCCACTGCCACACCAGTTCCGCGATCACGCTCATCAGCGGGTACTGGCTGAGCCAGTCGGTGTGGACGCCGAAGGGACTGAGCAGCCAGTTCACCAGGCCGTTGGTCGGCGAGAGCAGGCTCGTCTTCCACAGCAGCGCCGCGGCGACCGGGGTCACGAGGAACGGGGTGATCAACAACGTGCGAACGATCCCGCGCCCCAGGAACTTACGGTCGAGCAGCAGCGCGAAGACCAGACCGAGGAGGACCGACGCGATGACCGTGCCGACGATCAGCAGGATCGTGTTGAGCGTCACCCGCCAGAACTGGGCATCGGTGAACACCGCGACATAGTTGTCGATCCCGACGAACGCTCGCGAACCCGGACGGACCAGGTTCCATGACTGGGTCGAATAGAACAGGGTGAACAGGAACGGGATCTGTGTCACCACGATCATGAAGATCAGGGCGGGCAGAAGCGGTCCGCGGCGGCGCCAACCCTCGGCCCGCGAGATGTGATCTCGTTGTGAGCTCAACGGTGCGTCGGATCGCGGTTGTGGATCGGCCCCTGGTTGGGCGAGTGCGGTGGCCACGTCTCACCTCTCCTTCTGATAGGTCTTGCCGACCTGCTCGGCATACTTCTGTGACTGTGCCAGCGCGTCCTCGACGCTGATCTGACCGGCAATCGCGGCCGAGATCTGCTGACTGACACGGGTTCCCAGATCCTGGAACTCCGGGATCGCGAGGAACTGGATGCCCGTGTAGGGCACCGGCTGCAGCGTCGGCTTCAACTGGTTCGCGGTGGTCATCGCGGACAGTGTCGCGTCGGCGAACGGCTTGGAGATCGCCTGGTAGGCCGGCAGCTGATAGGTGGACATCCGGCTGCCGGGCGGGATATGCGTGGCGCCCAACGTGTCCGACACGTGCTTGATGTAGTCACGATTGGTCATCCAGTCGATGAACTTCCAGGCGTCGTCGCGCTTCGTGCTGCTGGTGGGGATGCCCAGCGACCAGGTGTAGAGCCACCCGTTGTCGGACTTGGCCATACTCGGTGCGGGAAGATAGCCGACATCGCCCGCGATGGTGGACGTATCCGGGCTCTCGAGCACCGACACCGCCGACGTCGCGTCGTACCACATGGCGGTCTGGCCCTGCGACAACAGGTTTCCGCATTCCTGGAAGCCGGACGAGGCGGCACCGGGTTCGCCGTACTTGCGGACCGTGTCGACATAGAACTTCACCGCCGCTTCGACCTCGGGACTGGTCAGTTGCGCGTTCCAGTCCTCGTCGTACCAGCGCCCACCGAACGCATTGATGACGGTGTCCAGCGGCGCCAGCAACTCGCCCCAGCCCGGCTTGCCACGCAGACAGATGCCGGAGACGTCACCGCGGGTCAGGGCGGCCGCGGCGTCACGCACCTGCGGCCAGGTCGGGTTCGCCGGCAGGGAGACCCCCGCGTCGGCGAACATCTTCTTGTTGTACATCAGGAACGAGGACTCGCCGTAGAACGGCGCCGAGTACATCGAACCCTGGTAGGAGAGTGCGCTCTTGAGCGTGGGGATGAAGTCGTCGGAGTCGTACGTGGGATCGGCGTCCATGTATGGGCTGAGGTTGACCAGCCAGCCGTTCTCCGCCCACATCGGCGTCTCGTAGTTGCTGATCATCACCACGTCGAACTCGCCGCCGCCGGTGGAGACCGACGCGGTGATCTTGGCGCGTGCCTCGTTCTCCGACAGCGTGACGAACTTGAGTTTGATACCCGGGTTCTGCTGCTCGAACTGACTCGACAGTTGCACGGCGTCCTGCATCTGTGAGTTCGACACCATCGCCACGGTCACGGAATCGCCGCCCCCGTCCGTGAACGAGCCGGCGCCGGAACACCCCGTGGCGACGAGTGCGAATGCGGCGGCCATCGACACGGCGTAGGTACGGGCCCGGCGGGAGGCCCGTCCGATCCGCCGTGTGACCTTGGGTCCGTCGGCCATCAGTGTTCACCTTTCTGTTCAGCGACAAGCCATTCGGCGGTGGGGAGGTCGGTGACGAGGATCGTCGCGTATCCGCCGCGAAGGGCGCCCAGGATGGAGTCGCGGCGGTGTTCTCCGCCGGACACGAGGATGGACGTCGGGCAGGCGCGCACCGAGTCCAGCGGTACGGACACCGTCCGGTCCACCAGGGTGGAGTCCACGGCGACGCCGTGGGCGTCATAGAAGCGGCCGCCGATCTCGCCGACCGCGGCGAGTGCGTCGAGCTCGTCGAGCACGATCGCGTCGATGAAGGCGCCCTCGAACAGCGTTGTCGACGTCGACACCGAACCGACGCCGAAGAGCATCACGTTGGCCGAGCGCGCCGCCGACAACGACTGCGAGAGAATCGAATCGCGTTGCAGGGCGGCGACGGTCTCGGAATCCGCGTAGAGCGGGGCGACCAGTCGCATCGGCTGCGCGTGCAGTCTGTCGGAGAGTCGTGCGAGGGCGTGGTCGACACCGGTGTGGTATTCGACGGAGGTCATCGAGCCGTCCATCTGGACCACCTGCCGGCACGACGAGTTGGCCGACATCGCGTCGGCGACGGCGACCTGCTCGGGTCCCCAGGTGAAACCGAGCACGTCGGTCGGCTGGATGCGACGGGTCAGGACCGAGGCGCCTGCACGGCCGAGTGCGGCGTTACCGGAGGCGGTGCCGTCGGCGATCTCGTCGATCACGAGCACCTCGTCGAGGCCGAAGACCTCCTCGACCTGACGCTCGACCTCGGTGTGGATCGACCGGCCGAGATGGGCGGGTGCGGTGACGGTCACCTGAACGAGTCCCTGTGCGCGGGCCCGGGCGACGAGCCGACCCGCGGTGGGACGGGAGACACCCAGACGGGAGGCGATTTCCGCCTGGGTCAGACCTTCCAAGTGGTACATCGTCGCCGCGCGGACGAGCAGTCGCAGGTCGTGACCGCTGTCCGGGGTCGTCTTGGTGGGAGAGGTCATCCATCCGCCTCGCAGTCAGTGTGAGCATTTGCTCACTGGCCGGAATATTGCTCAATACGCTAACATCGGAAATGTGATGCACGCAACAGTCGATTCCCGGAGTGACCCGACGATCACCACCATGCGGGCGAGCGTTCTGTACCCCGACGGCCGTCTGACGGTCGAGGACCGGCCGGTTCCGGTAGCCGGGCCGGGCGAGGTGCTCATCCATGTGAGTGCCGTGGGTGTCTGCGGGTCGGACGCGCACTATCTGCGTCACGGACGCATAGGCGACCACGTCGTGACGGGACCACTGACACTCGGGCACGAAGCGGCCGGCACCGTGGTCGCCGTCGGTGCCGGGGTGCCGCCCGAGCGGGTCGGCCAACGCGTCTCCATCGAGCCCCAGCAGCCCGATCCCTCGAGCGAGGAATCCCTTCGCGGGGACTACAACCTCTGCCCGCACATGCGGTTCTTCGCGACACCACCGGTCGACGGTGCCCTGTGCGAGTTCGTCACCATCGGTGCCGGTTTCGCCCATCCGGTGCCCGATGAGGTCAGCGACGACGCCGCCGCGCTGTGCGAACCACTGTCGGTCGGCATCGCCGCAGTGCGCAAGGCCGGCCTGGGTATGGGCGACTCGGTGCTCATCTCCGGTGCCGGCCCGATCGGCCTGATGTGTGCGCAGGTGGCGCGCGCCGCCGGCGTGACCCGCATCGTCGTCAGTGAGCCGGACGAACGTCGCCGAGACGTGGCGGCACGTTTCGGCGCCACCCGGGTCGTCGCGCCGGGGGCGGCCGTCGAGCGGGTCGATGCGTTCATCGACGCGAGCGGCGTCGAGGCCGCGGTCGTCGCGGGCATCGGAGCCGTGCGGCCGGCGGGTCGCGTCGTCCTGGTCGGGATGGGTGCGGACACCATGAGCTTGCCCGTCACCGTCATCCAGAATCGCGAGATCGTCCTGACCGGCGTGTTCCGCTACGCGAACACCTGGCCGACCGCGCTGTCCCTCATCACGTCGGGACGAGTCGACCTCGACGGAATGGTCACCGCGCGGTTCGGGCTCGACGACGTACGGGCCGCCCTCGACGCCGATCGAGTGCCGGGCAGCATCAAGGCCGTGGTCCACCCCGGCACAGCTCACGTACCGTCGACGCCGGACGCGACGACGGCCATGTCCGCCACCCCGACCACACGAGGAAGTGCTCTGTGACCGAAACCGTTGAACTACAGCAGAAGTCGCTCTCCGAGATCGACTCCGTCGCGACACCGACCTACGATCGCGAACGTCTGCGGACCGGCATCGTGCATGTCGGCGTCGGCGGATTCCATCGCGCACACCAGGCGATGTACCTCGACCGGCTCCTCGTCGAGGGCGGTCCCGACTCCCTCGACTGGGGGATCTGCGGAGTGGGTGTACGTCCGGCGGACGCCGGCATGCGCGACGCCCTCGGCCCGCAGGACGGGCTGTTCACCCTCACCCTCAAACATCCCGACGGGGCGATCGAGACATCCGTCATCGGTTCCATCGGGGAGTTCCTGTTCGCACCCGATGACCCCGAGCGTGTCATCGAGAAGCTCGCCGATCCCGACACCCGGATCGTGTCGCTGACGGTGACCGAGGGTGGTTACAACTTCTCACCGTCCACGGGCGAATTCGACGCCACCGCACCCGACGTGGTCGCCGACCTGGCCGACGGCGCAGTGCCCGTGACGGTGTTCGGACTCGTGACCGAGGCTCTGCGCCGACGACGCGAGCGCGGTGTCGAGTCGTTCACGGTGATGTCCTGCGACAACATCCAGGGCAACGGGCACATGGCACACTCGGTGTTCCTCGCGTTCGCGCGGCTGAAGAATCCCGGTCTCGCCGACTGGATCAGCGAGCACACGGCCTTTCCCAACTCGATGGTCGATCGCATCACGCCGGCGACGCCGCCCGAACTGCGCGCAGAGGTGGCCGACCGCACCGGTATCGATGACAGGTGGCCGGTCGTCGCCGAGCCGTTCACGCAGTGGGTGCTCGAGGACAGCTTCTCGATGGGCCGTCCACGACTCGAGGATGTCGGTGTGCAGGTCGTCGACGACGTCACCCCCTACGAACTGATGAAGCTCCGACTGCTCAACGCCGGCCATCAGGCGCTCTGCTACTTCGGATATCTGATGGGTTATCGCTTCGTCCACGAAGCCACCGCAGACCCACTGATCGCGACACTGCTGCGGCGCTACATGGCGTCCGAGGGCAGGCCGACGCTCGCCCCCGTGCCCGGCGTCGACCTCGACGAGTACACCGAGACCCTCATCGAACGCTTCGGCAATCCGGCGATCGCCGACACGATCGCGCGCCTGTGTCAGGACTCCTCGGACCGCATCCCCAAATGGTTGATCCCCGTCATTCGCGAACGGCTCGCCGCCGGTGGCGACGTGACGCTGGCTGCCGCGGTCGTCGCGAGTTGGACCCGCTACGCCGAGGGGGTCGACGAGAACGGGGACGCGATCTCCGTCGTCGACCCGCTCGCCGACCGACTCGTACCGCTGGCGCGGCGATCACGCACGGACACGCTGGCTTTCGTCTCCGACCGCAGCCTGTTCGGCGACCTCGCCGACGACGATCGATTCACCGGTCCCTACCTGGCCGCGCTCGGCACGCTGCGTCGGGACGGCGCGCGGGCGACCCTGGAGGGATTGCTCGGATGACTCTGGTCGCCGGGGTCGACTCCTCGACCCAGTCCTGCAAGATCGTCGTGTGCGACGCTGACTCCGGCGCGGTCGTCCGTTCCGCCAGGGCGCCGCATCCGCCCGGCACCGAGGTCGACCCCCGGCACTGGTGGACGGCCCTGACCTCCGCGATCGCCGACGTTGGAGGGCTCGAGGACGTCGCCGCGATTTCGGTCGGCGGACAGCAACACGGGATGATCTGTCTCGACGGCGACGGAGTCGTGGTCCGGAATGCGTTGCTGTGGAACGACACCCGCTCGGCCGCGAGCGCCTCGGCGCTCGTCGACGAACTCGGCGGGCCGGACGGTTGGGCGTCGGCAGTGGGGGTGGTGCCGGTCGCGTCGATCACCGCGTCGAAGTTGCGGTGGATGGCGGACAACGAACCCGAACTCGCCGACGCGACCGCCGCCGTGTGTCTTCCGCACGACTGGTTGACGTGGCAGCTGAGGGGCGCACCGGGGATCGATGCGCTCGTCACCGATCGCAGCGATGCCTCCGGGACCGGATACTTCGCCGCGGCCGACGGCTCCTACCGAACCGATCTGCTCGAGTTGGCATTCGGTGGCCGGCGTCCGCTCGTGCCCCACGTGCTCGGCCCCGCCGATCGTGCCGGGCGAACCGATTCGGGGACGGTCATCGGCGCGGGCGCCGGCGACAACGCGTCGGCCGCGTTGGGCCTGGCCGCCGGAGCCCGCGATTGCATCGTCTCCCTGGGCACCTCAGGTGTCGTCAGCGTCGTCACCGACGTGCCGGCGCACGACGCCTCCGGTCTGGTGGCCGGATTCGCGGACGCGACCGGTCGCCAGCTGCCGCTGGTGTGCACCCTGAACGGGGCGCCCGTACTGGCGTCGACGGCGGACATGCTCGGCGTCGATCTCGATGAGTTCGGGCGCCTCGCTCTCTCGGCGCCGCCGGGGGCCGGGGGACTGGTCATGGTGCCCTATTTCGCCGGTGAACGATCACCCAACCTCCCGGACGCCACCGGCTCCGTCGTGGGCATCACCGCCGACAACTGGACGCCGGCGAATGTGGCCCGCGCCGCGGTCGAGGGATTGCTCTGTTCGCTCGTCTATTGCATGGATCTGATCCGTGATCAGGGCATCGATGTGGATCGGATCATGGTGACGGGCGGGGGGAGTCGGTCCGAGGCCGTGTTGACCCTCGCCCCCCGCCTGTTCGGCCGTACCGTCACCGTGCCCGAGCCGGGCGAGTACGTCGCCCTCGGCGCCGCGCGCCAGGCTGCGTGGGCACTCACCGGCGACCTACCCGACTGGGGCGTCGCGGCGACGTCGCGCGACGCCGGAGCCGACGACCGCGATGTCTACGAGCGATACCGGAGCGTTTCCGACTCCGTGGCCGATCGGGCTCCTGCGATGACGCCCGTGCGGTCCTGAGGTCTCGGCATCGCAGGCGAGAACATCACCGCGTGGACACCGCCGCGTTCCCGGCTGTGACCAGCGGGAGGTCGAGCGCGGTACGGATTCCGGAGGGTCCGTCGACGACTGCCGGGATCGCGTTCACGATGCGGCCCGCACCCGCGACGATCGCCGCGTGGTTGTGGTCGCCGTGTTCGCTCGTCGGACTGATGTCGATGCGGTAGGACGGCTCGCCGACGATCTCCACCCGATAGCAACCGCCGGCCTGCGCGGGCTGGGCCCACGGTGTGCCGAGGTCCTCACGAAGACGGGTGACGTGCTCGATCACGATGACATCGCGGCCGCCGACCCTGCCGATGATCTCGAAACGCACTGCGGCACGGGTGCCTTCGGCGACGGTCCCGGCTGCGATGTCGAACGTCTCGGGGGCCGGCTCATCCTCCCAGTGTTCGACGATCTCGTCGACGGTGACGCCCAGACCCGCGGCGAGCAGACGGATGGTCGTCCCCCACGCCATGCCGAGGACGCCGGGGAGGAAGAGCATCGGCGTCTCGTCCATCGGCTTGCCGAATCCCATGACGTCGAACATCACGGCGGCGCCGTCGTAGGTCGCGTAGTCTGCGATCTCCATGCATCGGATCTGATCGATGTGCTGACAGGTCGACGCGAACGCGAGCGGGACGAGATCGTTCGCGAATCCCGGATCGACGCCGGTGACGAAGACGCTCGAGTCGCCCTCCCGCGCAGCGGCATCCACCTTCGCGACGGCCTTGGGGGGCATGACGCCCCAGGGATATTGCAGCGACACCGGAGCCGAACCGACCACGTCGATGCCCGCCGACAGCAGGCGGACGCAGTCGTCGAGGGCCTCCACCGGTCGGGTGTCGCCCATGGCGCAGTAGACCGCGCAGTCGGGATCGGTCTCGATGATCGCCGAGAGGTCATCGGTGGCGAGGATGCCGGTCGGCTCGTGCTCGATGCCGGCGAGTTCGGCGGCATCGCGGCCGACCTTCTCCGGTGCCGACACGCATACGGCGACGAGGTCGAACCGGGGATCGGCGATCAGTTGGCGCAATGCCAGTCGGCCGACGTTCCCGGTCCCGATGTGTGCCACGCGGATGGCCATCCGTCTCTCCTTGTGCTGGTCAGGTGAACAATTGTCCGGACTACTGTCCATATCAGTAGAGCACGGCCCGGGCCGACTCGGTAGAACTTGTTCTCATTTGGCTGTTGAGCAGGTAGTCTTCCTCGCCATGGGACGAGTAGACGACAAGGTCGCGGTGATCAGTGGTGGTTCGCGGGGCATGGGCGCATCTCATGCACGGATGCTCGTGGCCGAGGGTGCGAAGGTCGTGATCGGCGACATCCTCGACGACGAGGGCAAGGCGCTCGCGGAGGAGTTGGGCGTAGCGGCCCGGTACGTCCATCTCGACGTCACGTCGCCGGATGACTGGGCGGCAGCAGTCGCGACCGCGGTGGACGATTTCGGTCGGCTCAACGTGTTGGTGAACAACGCGGGAATCGTGAACGGAAGCACCCTGCAGAAGTTCCGACTGGACAAGTGGCAGCAGATCCTCGACGTCAACCTCACCGGCACGTTCCTCGGCATGCAGGCCGCCGTGGATCCGATGATCGCCGCCGGCGGAGGCTCGATCATCAACGTCTCGTCGGTGGAGGGACTGCGCGGGAGTCCGTGGGCGCACGGCTATGTCGCGTCGAAGTGGGGTGTGCGCGGCCTGGCGAAATCGGCCGCGCTGGAACTCGCCCCGCACAACATTCGGGTGAACTCCATCCATCCCGGCATGATCCGTACCCCGATGACCGAGGGGCTCCCGGAGGACATCGTCAAGACGCCGCTGGGCCGGCCGGCCGAATCCGAAGAGGTGTCGACGTTCATCGTGTTCCTCGCCAGCGACGAATCCTCCTATGCCACCGGAACCGAGTTCGTCATGGACGGCGGACTGACCGCCGACGTCCCGCACAACTGACCACGAGTGCCGACGAGGCGATCATCGGGTGATCCTCGGGATGAGGGCCACGAGAGTAACCATCCCGAGGACTTCGATCAGCGTCTGGGCGACCACCGCCGAGCCGGCGATCG
Source organism: Gordonia sp. OPL2 (assembly GCF_003797825.1). Classification (GTDB taxonomy): domain Bacteria; phylum Actinomycetota; class Actinomycetes; order Mycobacteriales; family Mycobacteriaceae; genus Gordonia. Next base: position 555,441 of record NZ_RKME01000001.1, on the reverse strand, counting down.
CAGCCATCTCGCCGGGCAGCGACAGCGCCAGCGGAAGGACCACCAGGGAGTTGCGGGTCACGCCGGAGAAGGTGACGGCGCGACGTCCGGTCAGTCCCACTCCGAACGGTCGTGAGACCAGCAGTCCGAGCACGGTCATGACGATCAGGAAGAGAAGGTAGACGCCGATCACCGACGCCACCGAACGTCCGTGATCGTCGAGTGCAGGGATCTGGGAGCCGACCACCACGACCAGGACCAGCGCCATCAGCGGCACCATCGCGCTGCCCGCTGCGCTGCTCACGCGGTGGACAAGGGCCGATCGACTCGCCCCGGCCTGTGTCATCCACGCCAGCGCGAGCGGGATCACGATGAGCACCACGAACGCGGTGACAAAGGGCGCGACGTCGACCACCGCGGCGAGTTCACCGCCGAGGAAGATCGTGAGAAACACCGGCAGCAACGCCATCTGGAGCAGGAGCAGCAGTGGCGTCGCGGCGAGCAGTCGATGGCTGTCGCCGCCCGCCAGTCCACTGAACACGATCACGTAATCCACGCACGGGCACAGCAGGACCAGGAGTACCCCGACTCGCAGAGCAGCCTCGTCCGGCACCAGCGGAAGCAGGCAGGCCACGACCAGCGGCACCGCCACGAAGTTCACCGCGAGCAGCGCGGCGATGAACCTGACGTCGCGCAGGGCCGCCCCGAGTCGTGCCACGGGGACCTGGAGGAACGTCACGAACAGCAAGGCCGCGATCGACGGATTGATGGCGTGCTCGAGCACCGGGCCGCTCGCGGGCATGACCATGCCGAACGCTGCGCCCGCAGCAATCGCGGCCAGATAGATGGCGACCTGATGTCGTTCCAGGTTCGCGGTCATCTCGTCGATGGTCATCGGCACGCGCGTCATTCTGCACCAATCGATCTCCGGCATCGTCGACTCGGACCTGTGTGGCGACGCGGGAAATAAATTCATCGCTTGTTGACCTCGGACATGTCACGTGCCTAGCATTTGACATGCGCGCCATGATTCTCAAAGAATTTCGCGAACTCCGGCGGGACCCCCGCACACTGGCCATGTTGATCGTCCTGCCGCTGCTGCTGCTGGTGATCTTCGGCTATGCCGCCAACTTCTATGTCTCGTCGGTGAAGACCGCCGTCGTCGGTCCGACCACCCAGCAGATCAGTCAGGCTCTGCCGTCGTACTTCGACGTCACCGAGTCCCATCCGGGCGACACCGCAACCCAGGCCCGGGACATGTTGCGGGAGAACAAGGTCGACGTCGCCATCGTGACCGGGCCGCCCGGGCAGAAGCCGATCGCCTACGTGGACGGGTCGAACCTGTTCGCTGCACAGTCGACGGTCGGCATCCTGAACAAGATGGGTGGACAGGTCGAGACCGAGGTGTTGTTCAACCCTGATCTGAAGACGTCGTGGGTGATGGTGCCCGCGATCATCGGGCTGATCCTGACCTTCATCGGCACCATCATCACGAGTATCGGCCTGGTTCGTGAACGAGAAGCGGGCACTCTGGAACAACTCGCCGTGATGCCGATCCGGCCGAGCCAGGTGATCCTCGGCAAGATCGTGCCCTACTTCCTCCTGGCAGCCGTCGACATGATCGTCGTCACGGTCCTCGGGATGCTCCTGTTCGGGGTGCCGTTCAACGGAAACGTGCTGATCTTTGCGCTCGGGGCCGCCATCTTCCTGTTCGTCGTGCTCGGTCTCGGAGTGCTGATCTCGACGATCTCGCAGACGACCGGCCAGGCGATCCAGACCGCATTCATGTTTCTGCTCCCGCAGATCTTGTTGTCCGGCATGATCTTTCCGCTGGACGCGATGGCAGCGGGAGTTCGATGGATCGGTTATCTGCTCCCGCTGACCTACTTCACCATGATCTCGCAGGGCGTCATGCTGCGCGACGCACCGATCTCGTCGCTGTGGTTGCCGTTGCTGATCCTGACGGTGATGGCCGTGGTCGTGTTCACCGGCGCGACTCTGCGATTCCGTCGCGACCTGGCACCCGACGTGTCGAAGCAGAGGACTCCGACCCCGTCGTCGGAATCGACGGGCGCGGACGTCGCATGATCGCGGGAGCGCACTCGGTCACGGTGCGGTTCGGTGAGCGGACCGCACTCGACGACGTCAGCGTCGATGTGCCGTCCGGCCACGTGGTCGCGTTGGTCGGCGGTGACGGCGCCGGCAAATCCACTCTGCTGCGAACCTTCGTGGGTGCGGTCATCCCGGACAGTGGCACGGTCCGGGCGCCGGACAAACACGAGATCGGTTTCCTGTCGGCGGGTCCGGGGAGCTGGGGAGCGTTGACCGTACGTCAGAACCTGGACTTCGTGGGCGGCATCTATGGCCTGACGGGTGCCGAGCTCGAGAATCGACGCGAAGAGCTCATCGATGGAGCCGGGCTACGCGTGGCAGCCGATCGACTCGCCTCGGCGCTGTCGGGCGGGATGCGCCGGAAGCTCGGTGCGGCCATGGCGATGATCCACCGTCCGCCCCTGCTGATCCTCGACGAGCCCAGTACCGGGGTCGACCCGGTCAGCCGCATCGATCTGTGGCGCATGATCTCGGAAGCGGCCGCCGACGGCGCCGCCGTGCTCATGTCGACCACATACCTGGACGAGGCCGAGCGCGCTGCGGATCTCGTCGTCCTCGACGGCGGCCGAATCCTGACCCAGGGCTCCTACGACGAGGTGCGGGCGGGGTTCACCGGCGTGATCACCGCTGCCGTCGCGCCCACGCGCCCGGAGTGGTCCTGGCGCCGCGGTCGTCGACGGCACGAGTACTGGCCGGACGGTCACCCCGATGTGGACGCACCCGCTGTCACACCGGACCTCGAGGACATCGTGATCGCGCTGTCGATGACGCGTAAGCAGACGACCCGCAGGCAGGAGGCCGGCGCATGACCTCCGATGTGGTTCTCGGGGCACGTGAGGTCACCCGCCGCTTCGGTGACTTCACCGCCGTCGACTCGGTGTCGATGACCGTCGGGCCCGGTGAGGTGGTCGGGCTGCTCGGCGCCAACGGTGCCGGAAAGACCACGTTGATCCGCATGTTGCTCGGACTGCTGGCCGCGACGGAAGGATCGGTCGAGCTCCTCGGCGGGCCACCGGACCAGACCCGCAGGGCCCGTATGGGATATGTGCCACAGAACCTCGGACTGTATCGGGATCTCACCGTGGGCGAGAACCTGTCGTTCAGCGCCGGCGCCTACGGTGTACCCGTGCCCGACATCCCGGCGGACCTCCGTGATGTGCGCGGCACGCTCGTCGGGGATCTCGCGCTCGGCGCCCAGCGGCAGGTGGCGTTTCTCGTCGCCCTCGCCCACGCCCCCGAGGTACTCGTCCTCGACGAACCGACCTCCGGTGTCGATGCATTGTCGCGTGCCGAACTCTGGGACACGATCCGCCACCAGGCCGACGACGGGGTCGGTGTCCTGGTCACGACCCACTACATGGAGGAGGCGCAGCAGTGTGATCGACTGCTGCTCATGGCAAACGGACAGCTGGTCGGCTCCGGCAGCGAGGACGACATCATCGGCGACACCCGGGCGGTCGCGGTCCGGACGTCGGACTGGTCCCAGGCGTTCGCGGCACTGAACGACGCCGGTGTCCCCGTCATCCTTGCCGGGCGGGCGATCCGGGTCCCGGACACCGATCCCGCGGACATCGACGCCGTCCTCGATGCTGCGGGGATCGCCGCCGACATCACGCCTGTCCGGGCCACCATCGAGGAACGCATGCTGGTCCTGGCCCGGGAACACGCGGCACGATCGTAGGGCACGGCGAGGTGACACCGCAGCAGCGGAGCGGACGGGGGCGAGGACGCCCGAGGGCGGCGGCCACCGGGTCCGACAATCGCGAGTCCATCCTCACTGCTGCCCGGGAGTTGTTCTCCGACCGTGGTTTCGACCGATCCACGATGCGCGAGATCGGAAGGCGGGCCGGCGTCGACCCCGCCCTGATCCACCACTACTTCGGCACCAAGGACGCGTTGCTGGTGGCGGCGCTGCGGCCGGAGATCGACGTCGTCGAGATGTTCGCGGGAATCACCGTGGACACCGACAGTCCGGGAACCGAGTTCCTCCGGCGCATCCTCGGATTCTGGGAGTCCAATCCGGAGCAGCGAACCCGTGCGATCGCCCTGCTTCGCGTGGCCGTGACCCACGCCGAGGTGGCCGCCGGCATGCGCGAGTTCTTCCTCGGGATCGTCCGCACCGCACTCGCCGACGTCGTCGCCGACGATCATCGTGATGAACGGATCGGGTTGATGTTCAGTCAGATCGCCGGACTGGGGATGGCGCGCTACGTCCTCGACGTGCCGGTGGTCGCGAAGGCCACCCCGGAGGAGCTCGCACAGCGGGTGGGGCCGAACATCGACCGCTACTTGTCCGGTGACATGACCATCGAATCAGGCGACGACTGACCCGCTCTCGCCGACCGTGTCCAGAATCTCGCCGACCGTGTCCAGGAATTCATCGAGTGGGCACAGCGCCTCGCGACGACGGCCCGGTTGGACCCACTCGGCGAGATCGAGGGCCCACTCGGGAAGATCGGGATCGGCGAGAGCCGGCTAGGCGTCGGAACCAGTGCGGTCGGCAGGATCGTCCCGATGCTCGTCGATGATGAAGAGCACCAGCGTGACCGCGAGGAAGCCCGCAGGCACCCACGCGGCGCTCCCTCCCATCAGCTGCGTGCAGATGGCCCCGACGAGTGCACCGCCCGCGAACACACCCACCACCCGGGTGTAGACGGAGAACGCCCGACGCGACTCGGGCGCCCGATCGATCGTTGCGCCGTAGCCGGCCTCGACCAGTCGCATGAGATTTCCGGTCGTCGCGACGGCGACGTAGTTGAGATCGCCGATGCTGCGGAACAACTCGATCTGCATGGCCGCCAGGAACGCGATGGGAATGGTGACGAACGAGTGCGGCACCGACGTCGGGACGAAACCGATGACGAGGAGGATCAGTGCCTGCAGACCCATCGTCACACGGATCGGGTAGGGGAGCAGGCGGTCGAGCCGGCCCGCCTTGATGTGCACGGCGAGGATGACGCCGACGACGAATGCGAGAATCGGCCACAGGTGTCCGATGGCCTGATGCCAGTGACGCTCAGCGAGATTCAACGCCAGGAAGATCACATTGCCGGTCTGGGCATTGGCGAACACCCCACCGCGTGACAGGAAGGTATAGCTGTCGAGGAAGCCGCTCGCCCCGGTGATCAGCAACGCGAATCGTAACGAGGTCGACGTGGTCACGGTGCTCCTCCGAGTCTGTCGATGACATCCCGTCCGGGTGGGTTCCGGTCGTGCACAATGGTGACACCCATTCGAAGAAGGTGCGATGACCGGACTCCCGAGCGCGTCGGCCGGTGCACCGCGCCGACGATCGGTGTGTCTTCTCGTCGCTGTCGTGGCGGCTCTCGTCGTGACCAACCTGCTCGCCCATTTCACCGGGCATTGGACCGGGGTGTTCGCCGTACCGATCGCGGCGGTGGTGATCGTCGCGGGCGCACGGGCAGCGGGGTTGCGATGGCGCGAGATGGGATTGAGCCGGAGCGAGGTGAGGGCGGGAATCCCGTACGCCGTCGGTGCGGTCGTCGTCGTGTTCGCGGTGGTGTCGGTCGCGGTCGCCATCCCGGCCACCCGTCAGTTCTTCCTCTCGGACCGCTTCGACAGCGCTACCGCAGCGGTACTGGCGGCGGTGGTGACGATTCCGCTGCAGACAGTTCTCCCGGAGGAGTTGATGTTCCGGGGCGTGTTGCAGGGATCGCTCGGGCGAGTGTTCGGCGTCCGGTGGACGCTGGGCCTGGGCGCGCTGGCCTTCGGACTCTGGCACGTCAGCTCGTCGCTCGGGTTGACCGCGGGCAACGAGGGATTCACCGGGATCCTCGGGTCCGGCACGCTCGCGCAGATCGCCGGGATCGTGGGGGCCGTGATCGCCACGGGTGCCGCCGGATTGGTACTGGGGTGGCTACGGCATCGCAGCACGAGCCTTGTTGCGCCCATCGCCTTCCACTGGGCACTCAATGCGACCGGAGCGGTGGGGGCCGCAGTCGCCTGGCATCTCCCACACTGACCTGCCCGCTCGTTCCGGAAGGGTTACCCGCGCGCAGCTGTCATGTGGTACCGAAGATCCGGTCCCCGGCATCGCCGATCCCGGGAACGATGTAACCGTTTGCGTCGAGTCCACGATCGATCGCCGCGGTGAAGATCGGGACGTCGGGATGTGCCGCGTGCAGGGTGTCGACCCCCTGCGGACAGGTCAGCAGACACACGAACTTGATCGATCGGGGCGAGTACTCCTTGATGCGCTCGACGGCGGCGACAGCCGAGTGTCCGGTGGCGAGCATCGGATCCACCACGACGACATCGCGTTCGGCGAGGTCGCCGGGCATCTTGAAGTAGTACTCGACAGCGATCATCGTCTTGGGGTCGCGATAGAGACCGATGTGTCCGACGCGTGCTCCGGGAACCACGGTGAGCATGCCGTCGACGATGCCCGTCCCGGCTCGCAAGATGGACGCGAAGACGACCTTCTTGCCGTCGATCACGTTGGCGGTCATCGTCTCCAGTGGCGTCTCGATGGTGACCGGATGCATCGGGATGTCCCGCAAGACCTCGTTGGCCATCAGCGTGGAGATCTCGTTGAGGAGTCGGCGAAAGTCGTTGGTGGAGGTGTCTTGTCGCCTCATCAGTGTGAGTTTGTGTTGGACGAGCGGGTGGTCGACGAGAATGACGTCGTCCATGTCGTGGCCTCCTGATCGGATCGACGGGTGGGGTGGGTGGATCAGAAGACCGTTCCGTCACTGGCGATGGCAAACGGGGGTAGTCCGCCGCGCAACCGGCGCGCGGTGTCGCGTCCGGCGGCCCAGGTGCCGCCCTCCAGGACGCATGCCAGCGGCATCTGCTCGGGGGTGAGACCGAGTTCCGAACGGACGAGCGGTGCGAGTTCATCGAGCAGCGCGACGGTCAGCGCACGCCACTCGACGACGAGTTCATCGCCCGCTGACCAGGTCCGCCCGGCATCGGCGGGATCGCGATGTCGGAGGACGCCGGTGTCGAGCAGCAGCCCGCCGTTACGGTACTCGGGCAGGGCGGTCAGCTCGTCGACACCGGACAGCGTGCATCCGGCCCACCCGAAGGGCTCGAGCAACGAGTACGTCAACCATTGCGACAGTTTGTGGAACGGCATCCAGCCGTCGCTGGGCCCGGGGCCGGCAACCGCGGGATGGCGCCAGCAGTCGCCGAGCGCGACGTCGCCGATGCGGTTGTCGGAGGGCCAGATTCCCGACAGATGGTCGAGCAGCGTGGTCAAGATGTCGTGCGCGTCGACGACGGGCTCCCGTCCGGAGCCGATCAGGACGTCATACAGGTGGCCCGGCCGCGGGTCGGTCCCGAACACCTCGGGAGCCCGCTCGAGTGCGTCCCCGAGGCGATGGAGGAGCTCGACGCGTCCGTCGAGTCCGACGAGAGGATTCGACGACGACACCTGAAACGCCGCACCGACCACGTCGGGTGTGAGGGCGCGCAGGCCGCCAGGGTCGACCCGCAACGGACCCTCCGGATCGCCGGAGAACAGGCCCGCGACGAATGCGTCGAGACTCGCCACACCCAATCCTTCGGAACGCGCGATGTCCGTGCCGCTCGCGGTGTCGCGATAGGTCCAGTCGGGTCCGGCGCCGGCGTCGAGCAGCACGCTCACGACCGCCAAGTCGATGAGCGAGCGCGCCTGTTCGGCCGGATCGTCGGCGAATGTCTCACGCACAGCTGCCGCGCGGTCGACGCCGCCGACCTCGAAATGGCGCCACCGACTGTGGAACGGGATCCGGAGATCGGGGTACCGACGTCGCGTGATCGACGCGACATCGGCCGCGGTCCCGGGCAACGCGTCGTCGTGGACGGTGAACCAGGCCGACCCGCCGGAGCGTGCGCGATCGAGCAACTGGTTTGCGCGGTCCCGGATCGCAGCAGTGGTGCGCACGATGGCAACCGCCGACTCTCCGGTGGCCGTGGAATCCGGTACCGACCGTGAGCTCACGCTCACCGGTCCAGGCCCCGGCCCTTGGCCTTGCCGAGCTCGGTCGCGTCCGGAACCGGTCCCGGAGTGAAGTATCCGGCGGCCATCTTCGCGTCGATCTCGACCTGGGCGTCCTCCGGGATGAGCTCGTCGGGGATGTTCACCCGCTCACCGACCTCGATTCCCGAACCGGTGATGGCGTCGTACTTCATGTTGCTCATCGACACCAGACGGTGGATCGTGCGCACGCCCAGCCAGTGCAGGACGTCGGGCATCAGTTCCTGGAACCGCATGTCCTGTACGCCGGCAACACATTCCGTGCGGGCGAAGTACTGCTCTGCGGTGTCTCCGCCGACCTGTCGTTTGCGAGCGTTGTACACGAGGAACTTGGTCACCTCGCCGAGGGCCCGGCCCTCCTTGCGTGAGTAGGAGACCAGGCCGACACCGCCGCGCTGCGCGCCGAGGATGCATTCCTCGATGGCATGCGTCAGATACGGCCGGCAGGTGCAGATGTCGGAGCCGAACACGTCGGACCCGTTGCACTCGTCGTGGACGCGGGCGGTCAGCTCGACCGACGGGTCGGCGAGATCACGCGGGTTGCCGAAGATGTAGACAGTCTGGCCGCCGATCGGAGGGAGGAACACCTCGAGGTCGGAGCGGGTGACCAACTCCGGGTACATCCCGCCGGTCTCCTCGAACAGTGTCCGGCGCAGTTCGGCCTCGGTACATCCGAATCGCTCCGCGACACTCGGCAGGTGCCACACCGGTTCGACGGCCGCCTTGGTGACCAGGGCGGCCCCCGACTCCAGCAGATGTCGACCGTCCGGACGCAAACGGCCCCGGCCGATGGCGTCGGCGATCTCGGGGAGGACCACATGGGCTTTGGTGATCGCGATCGTGGGCCGGATGTCGTGCCCGGACGCGAGTTGGTCGGCGAAGACGTCGGCCGTCATGGCGCTCCACGGATCCAGACTCACGATCGTGCCCGGTTCCCACCACTGCGGGTACGGCCCGATCACATCGGTGGGGGTCGTGTTCGTGAGATCGGCGCGATGATCGCGGGACAGGGCGCCGGCGGCGACGGCGAGCGCACGGTACACGCTGTACGAGCCGCTGTGGGTGCCGATCACATTGCGATGTCCTCGTTGCGACGTCGTGCCGACGACCGGGCCACGCTCGGCGGCGGTGGGCGCGCCCCAGCGGATCGGGAGCGCGCCGAGCCCACCGCTGTGAGAGGTCAGCCGAATGTGTCCCGAGGCGGTCGACCGGCTTGCGTCGGGAATCGCGCCCGGACCCAGATCTGCGGTCATCATCGCTCCTGTCCTCCGCGGACACCTGCCGGCGCCGAGTGTCCGACGACACCGACACAACCGACGGCGCCGTGAGAAACCGCCAGCATAACGACATCCGGCCGATGTCGCCGTGCGACCGGTCAGGCGGCGGGTGGCACACCCCGATCACCCATCACCGTCGATTGTCCGCCCGACTCACCCGATACGTCGATGAACCGAGACGGCGTAGTCACCGCCGGTGTACGGCTCCCGGTCCCACGTCGCCCACCGCGCGACGAGTTCGAGTCCCGCGGCAGTCGCGTACCGGTCGTAGTCCTCGATCGGCAGACGGTCGGTCCGGACCTGAAAGCCGGCGACCAGGAGGCCGTGGGGGACCAGGCGGTGTGTCACCTGTTCGACGACGCGGGCCTCGGTGCCCGGATCGACGAAGATCATCACATTGCCGGCGAGGACGGCGACGTCGAAGGTGGCGTCCACATGATCGCCGAGGTGGGCGAGGTCTGCCAGAAGCCAGTCGATCTCGGGGGCTTTCCGGCGCGCGGTGGCGAGCATCGACTCGTCGATGTCTGTGCCGACGACCTCGTGACCGCGGCGGTTCAGTTCGATCGCGACCCGGCCGGTCCCACACCCCGCGTCGAGGATCGTCGCATTCTCCAGGTCACGGACGAGCGAGTCGATCAGCGCGGCCTCCCCGTGCACGCTCTGACCGGACGCAGCCAGACGCGCCCAGCGCTCGTCGTACCGGTCACCCCTCGGTGCATTCGACTCGTCCCATCGCGTGGCCACGGGGTGATCGTGTCACAGACGGATCCCCGCTCGACGGTGCCTCGCACCGGCGTGGTTGGTTGATGTCATGGGAGAGGGAGACGTGGGGGAGCCGCATCCGGTCATGTCGAGCGCCGGGACGACCATGACGCTGTACGAGGCCATCGCGACGCGCCGGGACGTCCGCAACGAGTTCCGCGGCGATGTCATCGAGGAGGAAGTCCTGCTCCGGTTGCTGCGTGCGGCACACGCGGCACCGAGCGTGGGACACACCCGGCCGTGGGATTTCGTCGTCGTCCGAGCACCGGCGACGCTGACCCGTTTCGCGGCGCACGTGGCCGGCTGTCGCGAGGACTTCGCCCGATCGCTGCCACCGGATCGTGCGGAGACATTCGGCCCCATCGTCATCGACGGCATCGAGCAGTCGGGTACCGGCATCGTCGTCACCTACGACCCGTCGCGAGGCGGGTCCCACGTGCTCGGACGGCGCACCATCGACGAAACGGGTCGGTTGTCGGTGGCCCTCGCCATCGAGAACCTGTGGCTCGCCGCGACCGCCGAGGGAATCGGCGTCGGTTGGGTCTCCTTCTACCACAAGGCTTTCCTGCGCGAGTTGCTCTCGATTCCGGACGACATCGAGCCCATCGCGTGGCTGTGCGTCGGACCGGTCACGCAGTTCCGGGGCGTACCCGACCTCGAGCACTTCGGCTGGCGTGCCGGCCGGCCGCTGGAGGCGGCGGTCCACCGAGAGACCTACCGCACACCGAGCGAGGCGGCCTCAGGCGAGCAATGACAGCACGAAGACGGTCACGCAGACGACGGCGAGGAACACCAGCGAGTACTTGAGTGTGGAGCGCAGGATCGACGACTCGTTCCCGGTCTCGCCCACGGCCGAGGCCGCGATCGCGATCGATTGAGCCGACACGAGTTTGGCCATCGTCCCACCGCCGGTGTTCGACGCGACCAGGAGTGTCGGATCGACACCCAGCTGCTGTGCGGTGACCGCCTGGAGCTTCGCGAACAGGGTGTTGTTGTTGACCACCGATCCGGTGATGAACACGCCGATCCAGCCGATGACGGGGGAGACTAGCGGGAAGATGTCTCCCACGTTGGCCAGCGCGAGGCCGATCGCGGCGGTCGCACCGGACAGATTCGCGATGTAGGCGAGTGCCAGCACGAGCAGGATCAGGACGATCGGGCGCCACAGTTCGGCGACGGTGGCCTTCAGCTGACCCAGCGCCTCGGGCACGGTGATCCGGGCGAATGCACCGGTGACGAGGATGGCGCCGAGCACCGCGGTGCCCGAGGCGCCGATGAGACTGACGGTCCACACGGCGGCGGTCGGCACCGAGCTCGCGGCGACCGGCGGGTGTGCGACGATCGTGCCGTCGATCCACGGCATGTGGATGGAGAGCACCGTGAAATCCAATGCGCCGCCGGGTGTGAACAGATCCTTGAACCACGGCAGGCTCCACACCAGGATGGCGCCGGTGAGAAAGTAGAACGGGGACCACGCCTTGACGATCTCCCACACCGAGTATCGCTCGCCGCGTGTGTCGCTCGCGCCCGCCTCACGATAGATCTCGGGCGGCTGCCAGACGCGGGTCAGTCCCGCGAGCGTGACCATGGCGAGCAGCGGCGGAAGGATGTCGGTCAGTTCCGGTCCCGCCAGCCACAGCACCGCACATTGCGCACCGGAGAACACGATCCCGGTCACCAACCATGCCGGCCAGGTGTGTCGGATACCGTTCCAGCCGTCGAGGATTGCGACCAGGATGAGCGGCAGCAGGGCAGTGAGACCCTGGATCACCGGGATCATCCAGTTCGACAACTCACCGAGGTCGACCTCACCCACCTTGGCGCCCTGGATGACGGGGATGCCGATCGCACCGTAGGCGCCCGCACCGGCGTTGGCGACCAGGCACAACATGGCCGCCTTGATCGGACGGAAGCCCAGCTCGACCAGCAGGGCCGCGCAGATGGCGATCGGCACACCGAATCCGGCCGCGCCTTCGAGGAGGCCGCCGAAGCAGAATGCGATGAGCAGCACCTGGATTCGTTGATCGGCCGAGATCCCGCCGATCGAGGAGCGGATCACCTCGAACTGACCGCTCTTGACGGCGATCTTGTACAGCCACACCGCCAGCACGATGATCCATGCGATCGGCCACAGCCCGGAGACGGCGCCATAGAGTGCGGCGCCGACGACCTTCGGAAAGGGCATGTCGAACACGAACAATGCCACGATGGCGGCCACCGCCGCCGAGATGGCGGCGGCCGTGATGCCCTTGAGTTTGAGGACGACCAGACCGAGTAGGAACACCAGCACCGGGATCGCGCCGACGAGGGCGGACAGATAAACGGACTCGAACGGCGCGTACTGCTGGTCCCACATCACGGGCGTCCCCTCCGGGTCCGTCGATCACGACACCCCCCGATCCTTGCAGGAATCGGGGGGTGTCGTGAGGCGAACGCGATCAGGCCAGGTCGAACCGATCGAGGTTCATCACCTTGTCCCACGCGGCGACGAAGTCCTTCACGAACTTCGCCTGGGCGTCGTCCTCGCCGTAGACCTCGGCGAGGGCCCGCAGCTGCGAGTTCGAACCGAACACGAGGTCCGCCCGAGTGCCGGTCCACTTGTCGGCGCCGGACGCACGGTCCTTGCCGATGTAGGTGCCGTCGTCAGCCGGTGAGGGCTTCCACTCGGTGCCCATGTCGAGCAGGTTGACGAAGAAGTCGTTCGTCAGCTGTCCGGGCTTGTCGGTGAGCACGCCGTGCGCCGAATCCTTGTGATTGGCACCGAGAACCCGCAACCCGCCGACCAGCACGGTCATCTCCGGTGCGGACAGGGTCAGCAGATTCGCCTTGTCGATGAGTCGGTATTCCGCGGGCAGCTCGCTGGCCTTGCCCTCGTAGTTGCGGAAACCGTCGGCCTTGGGCTCGAGGTAGGCGAACGACTCGACGTCGGTCTGCTCCTGGGTCGCGTCCGTCCGACCCGGGGTGAACGGAACCGACACGTCATGGCCGGCATCCTTCGCTGCCTTCTCGACTGCCGCGACGCCACCGAGGACGACGAGATCGGCGAAGGACACCTTCGCGCCCGACTCCGCGTTGAACGCCTCCTGGATCTGTTCGAGCTTGCCGATGACCTGGGCGAGCTCATCGGGCTCGTTGACCTCCCAGCCCGCCTGCGGCTGCAGTCGGATACGACCGCCGTTGGCGCCACCGCGCTTGTCGCTGCCACGGAAGGACGACGCCGCTGCCCACGCGGTCGACACCAACTGTGCCACCGTCAGATCCGACGCGAGGATCTGAGCCTTGAGGGAGTCGGCGTCGGCGTCGGAGATGACGGCGCCGTCCTGCGCGGGTACGTTGTCCTGCCACAGGTAGTGCTCCGACGGCGCGAGCGGTCCGCGATAGCGGACGGCCGGACCCATGTCACGGTGCAGCAGCTTGAACCACGCCTTGGCGAACTCGTCGGCCAGCTCCTCGGGGTGATCGAGCCAGCGCCGCGTGATCTCGCCGTAGATCGGGTCGACCCGAAGCGCGAGGTCGGAGGTCAGCATCGACGGATGCGTCTTGCCCGCCCCGTGGGCCTCGGGCACCGAGTTGGCCCAGCCGCCGTCCTTCGGCTTCCACTGGTTGGCACCGGCCGGACTCTTCGTCAGTTCCCATTCGTTGCCGTAGAGGATCTCGAGGAAGCTGTTGTCCCACTTGGTGGGTGTGTGCGTCCAGATCACCTCGAGGCCGCTGGTGATCGCGTCCGCGCCCACCCCGGTGCCCTGCGGGTTCGCCCAGCCCAGACCCTGCTGCTCGATCGGCGACGCCTCGGGCTCGGGACCCACCAGCTCGGCATCACCGTTGCCGTGCGTCTTGCCGAAGGTGTGGCCGCCGACGATGAGAGCTGCCGTCTCGATGTCGTTCATGGCCATCCGGCCGAACGTCTCGCGGATGTCGTGCGCAGATGCCTGCGGGTCCGGATTGCCGTTGGGCCCCTCCGGATTCACGTAGATCAGACCCATCTGGACCGCGGCGAGGGGATTGGTGAGGTCGCGGGTGCCGGTGTAGCGATCGTCGCCGAGCCATTCGGCCTCGGGGCCCCAGTAGACCTCTTCGGGTTCCCACTCGTCGACGCGACCGAACGCGAATCCGGCGGTCTTGAAGCCCATCGACTCCAGTGCGACATTGCCCGCGAGGACGAGGAGGTCGGCCCAGGACAGGGCGCTGCCGTACTTCTTCTTGACCGGCCACAGGAGGCGGCGGGCCTTGTCGAGGCTCGCGTTGTCGGGCCAGCTGTTCAACGGGGCGAAGCGCTGCATGCCGGATCCGGCGCCACCACGGCCGTCCTCCACGCGGTATGTGCCGGCCGCATGCCAGGACATACGGATGAACAGCGGGCCGTAGTGGCCGAAGTCGGCCGGCCACCACGCCTGCGAGGTCGTCATGACCTCTTTCAGGTCGGATTTCAGGGCATCGACGTCCAGGTCGGCCAGCGCGGCGTCGTAGTCGAAGTCTCCGCCGAGCGGATTAGCGACATCCGGATTGTGTGCGAGCAGCTTCAGATTGAGCTGATTCGGCCACCAGTCACGGTTGCCGCCGCCCTCGACCGGCGGCTTGATGCGCATGGGGCAGCCCTTCTCGGCTGCCTCCGTGTTCGCCTCGGCGATCGGCGGGTGCTCAGTCGCGTGGGCCGGATTTTCCTCGGTCACGACAATCCTTTCGGGAGTGGGTGATTCGGGCTGTGATCACGGGCGTGATCCCGAAGTGGGAGAGGCTGCGCAATCGGAGCACAGGCCCCAATAGATGACCTCGGCCTCGTCGAGGACGAAACCGTGGTGGTCCGACGGCGTGAGGCAGGGTGCCTCGCCGACGGCACAATCGACGTCGCCGATGATGCCGCAGGAGCGGCAGACGACGTGGTGATGGTTGTCGCCGACCCGCGACTCGTAACGGGCGACGTGCCCAGCCGGTTGGATGCGACGTATCAGGCCTGACGTACTCAGCGCACCGAGTACGTCGTAGATGGCCTGCCTGGACACGTCGGGGAGCTCGGCGCGGACCGCGCTGATCACGGTCTCGGTGTCGGCGTGTGGATGGGCGTGGACCGCCTCGAGCACAGCGACCCGTGGGCGGGTCACGCGCAGTGCGACGGATCGCAACTGCTCGGCGTACTCAGGTGATGCGGACACACGAACAGTATGCACAGTTTTCTGGACTCGGTCCAGAAAATCTCAGGATGAGACGAGAAATCTTGTCGGTGTCACCTACGGACGCGTCGCCCCGGACCCGGGAACCCGCCGGATCAGCCGTCGACCGTGTCGGCGGGGTCGATGCGGAATCCGACCTTCAGGGTGACCTGGGTGTGGGCGACGGCGCCGTCGACAACGTGGCCGCGCGTCTCGGTGACCTCGAACCACTCAACGTTGCGCGTCGTCTGGGACACGCGAGCGATCGCGTTGGCGATGGCGGCGTCGGATCCGTCGGGGGAGGAGCCGACGACCTCGATGACTCGATATGTGTGCTCGCTCATGACCGAGATACTTCCACGGACACCGATCACGTCGGGATGCTTTGGGCAGAACGATGTCGAGGTCGTGACCCGACCGGAACCGGGCAACGCCTCAGCGACGTACGAATGCCCCTGTGCCGGTGTCGGCGACCTGTCGATGGCGGATGAGTCGCTCGAGATGCAGTTGCGCAGTCCGTCTCTCGACGGCGTCGACGAAGGGGAGATCGACATGCGGTCGGTACACGAGGCGGTGAGCCGCGATGTCGGCGATCGTGCGCGGGCGGTCCAGGAACTCCAGGAGGCGATCCTCGCGACGATGGATCACGGCCTCGTAGTCGGCCAGGCGGCGACGGAACTCCGCGACGCCCTCGACGACACCTTTCTGATGAAACGTTCCGTACCAGCGTGCATCGATGTCGCGGACACGGTCGATGGACGCCAGATAATCGTCGACGCTGCTGCCGAGGTCGCCGTACATGGGTCCGAAGGAGGTGAGATCGATGTCGGCCACGTAGAGGAATCCGGTCGGTTCGACGAGCACTCCGCAGTGTCCGGCCGTGTGTCCCGGGAGATGCACGACCGTGGCGGTGACGTCGCCGAGGTCGAAGACGTGACCGTCGACGACCGCACCGGCATCGGGGAATCCGGGCGGAAGCCGGAACGTGTCACCGATGTCCGCGGCGACCGCGGCACGCTCGTCGGCGGTCAATCCGTAACCCTGGATCAGGACGTCGAGCGAGCGGACGCCCTCGACGTCGGCATCGTGGGCGAAGACTGCACCGTCGAAGTGCCGCAGTCCTGCGATGTGGTCTTCGTGGGCGTGACTGATCAGGATCGCGTCGGCGCCGACCGGGTCGTGATCGATGTCGAGTGACGGATCGAGCACGAGGTGTCCGTCGGACCCCGTCACGACCAGTGTGTTGCCGTACGGGAACGCCCCGCCGTGCATGCTCGCCAGCACCGTGACGGCGCCGAACTGTTCCTCGCGCACCTTCGGGTCGACGGTCGTCATGCGCTCTGCTCTACTTCTCCGAGTCCCCGACTGTCAATGGTTCATGGCGGCGATCAGGCCACGGCGAGCAGAATGCCGACGGCGATGAAGAGCACACCGAACACCCGATTGAGGATGCGCTGTCCGCGCTCACCGCTGCTCGCCCGTCGGAAACCTCGGGCCACGACTGCGAAGAAGAACCACATCACCACGATGTCGACGACGACGATCGTGGCCGCGATCACCGCATACTGCCCGAGAAGAGATCGGTCGGTGTGCACGAATCCCGGGATGAACGCGAGCAGGAAGACGATCGCCTTGGGGTTGAGCAGATTCACCCACACGCCCCGCGCGAACATCGACCAGCGTGACTCGCTTGCCAGCGCTGCAACGGATTCGTCGGACAGATCGGGGCGCCGGAAGAACTGGCGGACGCCCAGATAGACGAGATACGCGGCGCCCAGATAGCGGATGACGGCGAAGGCCGTGGGTGATTTGGCAACCACCACGCCCAATCCCGCCGCGACGACGACGAGCTGGATCATCAGCGCCGCCTGCTGACCCAGCACACCCCAGATCGCCCGTCGGAAGCCCGCATTGAGCGCATTGCTCATCGTGTTGATCGCGCCCGCCCCCGGGGTGAAACTGATGACGAGACAGGCGGTCAGCAACGCCCACCAGGTGGAGATCTGCACGGGTCGAGAGTAGTGACGCACTCGTCCGCGCCGAGCACGGGCGTCGTAGGCTCGAGGGAACCGCAGGAGGTCGGATGAGCGATGCCGGTGATACGACGCGCGTGGACTGGTCGTCGGACAGAGTGCTCCGTGAGTCCGCGCGGTGGCGCTCGTCGTGGCATCCGCCGGGATCGCGGTATGTGGTCGTCGACGGCTTCGAGTTCTACGAACAGGACGGTGCCGCAACACTGCTCAACTACCTCGGGCCCGCAGCCGATCCTCTCGCAGTCATCCGACGAGCGTTGGTGATCGCCGAGGGCCGCGGAGCGCACACCGCCCTCGTGACGATCGGCCCGGGACCCCTCGCGGGTGTCGACGCGCTCGATCTCGTCGCCCTGCACGCCGAGACGGAAGCGGTGATCGATGTGGTGGCCACCGAGATCTCCTGGCCATTCGCCACGCGCATCTCGGTTCCGCCAGAAGTGCGCGCGCACAAGGCCATCGACGAGGCAGGCATCGCCGAGTTCGATCGGATCTCCCGCCTGGCGTGGGGATTCGCGCCGCCGGTGCTGCAGGATCCCGAGTCGGCGAAGGACGACGACGAGGCGCCGGGCCTGTTCGTAGCGACCTCCTCCGGAGCGCCTGCCGGCGCAGGCGGGTACTCGCTCGTGGGAGAGGTGGCCCGGATGTGGGGCGCCGCAGTCCTGCCCGAGTTCCGCGGTCGCGGCGTCTACCGCGGCTTGATCACGGCCAGACTTCGTGACGCCGCCGAGCGCGGGGCGACGCTCGCGCTCGTCCACGCCGAACAGACGTCGTCGCCGATCCTGCAGGATCTGGGCTTCGCCAAGGTCGGGGAACGGCGTCGGGTTCGGATCGCGACCGGACAGGCTGGGCGATGACCGATCTCGACGACGCGACCGATGAACTGTACGGGGTGCTTCCCGCCGAGTTCGTGGCACGTCGGACGGCCATCGTCCGACGTGCCAAGGCCGACGGTGATCGCGTCCTCGCCCGTGAGGTGGCGGCGCTTCGGCGCCCGACACAGGGGGCGTGGGCGATCAACCAGTGGGCTCGCCGCGAACCCGATGGCGTGTCCGCGGTCCTGGCCCTCGGTGCGGACATGCTGACGGCCCAGCGCACGTCGTCTGCCGATCGGCTGCGCGAATTGTCCGCACGGCGCCAGGACGTCGTCGCCGAGTCCGCCGCGCAGGTGGCCGCCGTGGCCGCCGACCTCGGATCGACACTGTCGCCGAACGCGGTACGGGAGGTCACGCAATCGCTGCGCGCCGCCATCGCCGACCCCGACGTCGCCGATGACCTCCGGCGCGGCCGATTGGTCGCCGCTGCCGAGTACAGCGGATTCGGTCCGGCCGGAGTGTTCGTCGTCCCCGATCCGGAACCTTCCGGTGACGTCTCCGACGTCATGTCGGCGGATGCGGTCGGCGGCGAGGATTCCGTGGTCGACGGCGCGTGCGACACTGCCGGGTCAGCCACCAACACGCACGCGGAGATCGCCGCGGCGCGATCGTCACTGGCGGATGCCGAGACGGCCGCCGACGCTGCTCGGCATGCGGTCGAGGAGCGCGATCGTGAGCTCGCGGCAGCTCGCGAGCATGCGCGGGTGCTGTCCGGTGAGGTCGAGGAATTGCGGGCCGAACTCGCCCGGCGTGACGGCGAGCTGCGGTTCGCGCAACGTCAGGCCGAGGTCGCCGAGAGCGAACAGGCGAGCGCCGCAGAGGCCCTCACGCGTGCTCGAGATCGCGTCGAGGTCGCGCGTGCACGCGTCGATGCAGTGGTGCGTTCCTAGTCGGTGGCTCAGCCTGCCTGGGCCGACAGGATCTTGATCTCGAACACCAACGTGTCGCCCTTCTGGATCCCCGCATCAGGCATACCGTCCGGATAGCCGTCGTTCGGCGACATCGCGACCGCGACGGTCGAACCGACCTTCTGGCCCGAGATGGCCTTCTTGAATCCGGTCACCACGCCGTCGAGGGGGAACTCCGCAGGCGCGCCACGCTCGTAGCTGCTGTCGAAGACCTTGGCGTCACGCCCGTCGACGCCCACGTAGCAGACGGAGACCGTCGAGGTGTCCGCGACGACCGGCCCGGTTCCCTCCTGCAACGTCTGCACCTGGGTGGTCACGACCGAGAACGGCGTGGTGACATCGATGCGCGGCGCGGTGTCGTCCGTGGAGCCTGTGACGGCCACCTTGCCAGTCGCCCCCTCGTATTCCCATTGCGGTGCGACGTCGCCGGCCGGTGCCGCGGTCGGGCAGCTCGACGCCGCAGGCGGTGACGACTCGCTGCCGGTCGTCGACTCCGACGAGGAATCGGTGGAACCGCATGCGGACAAGGTCAGCGCGACCAGCACGGTCGACATCAGGACACCACGACGAGCAATCATGCTGATCAACCTACCGAAGTCGCCGTACTCTCCGATAACGGACGCCACATGTCCGCGATACCTGCAAGTCTTCTGACTGTGAGGTGGTGTCCGCTGTCCTGGTCGCAGGTGCGGATCCCGACGACCGACCGAGGAGAAGTGATGGCACGCGAGATCCAGGTGACGTTCGACTGCGGTGACCCGGCGGCGCTGGCCGGGTTCTGGGCAGAGGTGCTCGACTACCGGGTCCAGGACCCTCCACCCGGATTCGATTCCTGGGATGCGGCATTGGAGGCCATGAACGTCCCACCCGAGCGTCGTAACGATGCATCGGCCCTGATCGACCCGGCCGGAGAGGGGCCGCGGATCTTCTTCCAGCGCGTCCCGGAGGGCAAGAGCGCGAAGAACCGCGTCCACCTCGACGTCCGTTCGGCCCCGGACGCGGTGGGGGATGAGCGGATGGCCGCCTTGGAGGCCGAGTGTTCGAGACTCGTCGGCCTCGGGGCCACGCGAGAGGGCCGCCACGAGCCGGACCCGCCGCTGCAGGGCGGCCACATCGTGATGCGGGACCCGGAAGACAACGAGTTCTGCCTCGATTGACGCCCTGTGCGGCGTGTCAGCGCAACGTCAGAGAGGCGTCGCGTTCGAGGACGAAGAAGTAGGGCGCCGCCACACCCTTGAGATCCATGGTCCCGATGACGGCATGGTCGGACAGGCGCCGGAACACGTCATTGATCGGCAATTGGTCGTACATCATCGTCGCGGTGTCGACACCGCGGAACCGCGTGGTGCGCAGACGAGCCCGCGAGGTCCGCGTCTGTGACAGCAGGCGCGTCGCTGCGATCGGCCGCGCGAACGAGTGATTCTTGACCTGCGGCACGCGACGCGCGAGCGGTACGCCGCCGAAGGCGATCGTCGGATTCATCGCCCACAACGAGTTCCCGTCGCGGGTGCGGAACAGCAACGGATGAACGGTCTCGGCGTCGACGAACTGTTTGCCCCACCATCCACTGGCGACGAGGAGGCCGTCCATCGGATGGTCGGTCGGCAGCTCGGTGCCACGCCACGTGCCGATCATGAAGTCGGGATCGACGGCATCGGAGGAGTCGAACAGGTCGAAGGCCTCCGATGCCGTCGTCGGTACCGTGGAGATGTTCTCGAGCAGCGTCATGGCAGTCAGGATACGCGCGGTGTCAGATACCGATGTCCGGGACCGCAGCCCGGGATCAACGGCACACCGCGCCCTGCGATGCGGACGTGACGAGCTTGGCGTACTTGGCGAGCACCCCGCGGGTGTAACGCGGCGGCAGCGGAGTGAAATCCTGTGCGCGCGTTTCGAGTTCGTGGTCGTCGACCAGCAGGTCGAGGGTGCCGCTGCCGACGTCGAGGCGGATACGATCGCCGTCGCGCACCAGCGCGATGGGGCCGCCGTCGACCGCCTCCGGTGCGACGTGGCCCACGCACAACCCGGTGGTGCCCCCCGAAAACCGTCCATCGGTCATCAGCAAGACGTCCTTGCCCAGTCCTGCGCCCTTGATCGCGCCGGTGATCGCCAGCATCTCCCGCATCCCGGGGCCGCCCTTCGGGCCCTCATAGCGGATGACCACCACGTCGCCGGCGGTGATGGTGCCGTCTTCGAGGGCGTCCATCGCGGCGCGTTCGCGATCGAAAACCCGTGCCACACCCTCGAACACGTCGGAGTCGAAGCCTGCCGACTTCACCACGGCACCCTCCGGGGCCAGGGAGCCCTTCAGGATGGTGATCCCACCGGTCGGGTGGATGGGTGACTTCGTCGCGCGCAGCACCTGACCGTCGGGATCCGGGGGCGCGATGTGCGCCAGGTTCTCGGCGACGGTCGATCCGGTGACCGTCAGACAATCCCCGTGCAGCAGACCGGCATCGAGCAGGGCCTTCATCACCACGGGCACACCACCGATACGGTCGACGTCGGTCATCACGTGCCGCCCGAACGGTTTCACGTCGGCGAGGTGTGGGACGCGTGCACCGACGGCGATGAAGTCGTCGAGCGACAACTCGACCTCGGCCTCGTTGGCGATCGCGAGCAGGTGCAGGACTGCGTTCGTGGAACCGCCGAAGGCCATCACGACCGCGATCGCGTTCTCGAATGCCTCACGGGTCATGATGTCGCGGGCAGTGATCCCGCGACGCAGCATCTCCACGACCGCCGCGCCGCTCTGCCGCGCGAACTGGTCGCGCCGCTTGTCCGGAGCGGGGGGAGCCGCGCTGCCCGGGATGGACATGCCGAGGGCCTCGGCCGCGCTGGCCATCGTGTTGGCCGTGTACATGCCGCCGCAAGCACCCTCGCCGGGGCAGATGGCGCGTTCGATGGTGTCGACGTCCTCCCGGCTCATCAGACCGCGCGAGCACGCGCCGACCGCCTCGAACGCGTCGATGATGGTCACCTGCCGTTCGGAACCGTCCGACAGGGTCGCGTATCCCGGCAGGGTCGAACCCGCATACAGGAACACCGACGCCAGGTCGAGTCGTGCGGCCGCCATGAGCATTCCGGGCAGGGACTTGTCGCAGCCGGCGAGAAGCACCGAGCCGTCGAGGCGCTCTGCACTCATCACGGTCTCCACGCTGTCGGCGATCACCTCCCGCGAGACCAGCGAGAAGTGCATTCCCTCGTGTCCCATGGAGATGCCGTCGGACACGGAGATCGTGCCGAACTCGAGCGGGTATCCGCCTCCCTGATGAACACCCTCCTTGACCGCCTTGGCCAGGCGGTCGAGCGAGAGGTTGCACGGGGTGATCTCGTTCCAGGACGAACCGACCCCGATCTGGGGTTTGACCCAGTCGTCGTCGCCCATGCCGACCGCCCGGAGCATGCCGCGCGCCGCGGTCTTCTCCAGGCCGTCCGTGACGTCGCGACTGCGGGGCTTGATGTCGATGTCGGTGCCGGACTGTGTGCGGTTGGTCATGAAGGCCAGACTATCGCTCCGTGTCGTGACCGCCGGTCGAGTCGACGAGGGGCGGCATTGCCCGCCCAGAAGCAGCGCATGGTGCCTTGCCGGGCCCGACCACCCCGTCTCACGGTGCCCCGAGGGGTGCGGACGCTCGCCGGCTCACTCAGCGGGAACCGTTGCGAGCCATACCTCCCACTCGCTGTCCCAGTTGACACCACAGCGCGAGGCCACGCCGAGCAGCTCCTCGGGCGACCACTGCGGTGTCAACTGAGACAAGCCCGTCGCGCACGCATGATCGGAGCCCGATCTCCTCGGCGCGTCGTCGGGCCGCTGGTGCGATGTCGGCCGCGGGAGAGGCGCAGTCACCCGGTGAAATCGGCGATGTGTGCGACGACGATGTCCCGTCCCGTCGCGCCGTCGACGAGTAGGGCACGTTGGCGGGTGGCGCCGTTGCCGGATCGGGTGAGCTTGTCGATGTGGGCGTCGATCATCGCGCGATCACCCAGCTCATCGAGTGCGCCGGCCATGTCGGACACGAGCCGGCTCGTCAGTTGAGCCGCCGGTGCGGAGACCTCGCGCAGCACGTCGATGCCGTCGCCGTCGATCCCGTCGTGCGCGGCCTTCCACAGGGCCGCGGTGAGGATCTCGGTCTCCACGACAGGCGCGATCACGCCCGCGGCGATCTCGGACGTCGCCGTCATCACCAGGGCCCGCACGAGCGCGGCCAGTCCAACCGCCTCGTCGGCCCGTGCCTGCACGTCCCCGACACGGATCTCGATGGTGGGCAGGTGATCGGAGGGCCGGATGTCCCAATAGACCATGTGGTCGTCGAGGATCGCACCGCTCGACACGAACATCGACACGAGATGCTCGAAATGCTCACGCGATCGGAGGTGCGGAGGTGGCCCACCCGCGGGCCACCGCGACCACAGCACGGAGCGCCAGCTGGCATGTCCGGTGTCGGCGTCTCGGTAGACCGCCGAATTCGCCGACAGCGCAAGAAGTGTCGGCAGCCGATGCCGAAGGTGGTTGCTGACGGCCACCGCGGTGTCGCGATCGGGCACACCGACGTGCACGTGGCACCCACAGATTCCTTGCTCATGGGCGAGCATGCCGAAGCGCTGACCGATCTGTCGATACCGCTCGGTATCGGTGATGGGGAAGTCGTCGGGAACGGTCGGCGGGACGCCGGCGGCGATGACGCCGACTCCGACCTCGTCGGCGGACTCGGCGACCACAGAACGCAGGTGGCGCAGTTGCTCCAGGACTTCCCCGATCGTCGAGCATGTCCCGGTCGCGATCTCGACCTGGCACGAGGTCAGTTCGAGATCCAGGTCGACACCACGACGTGAGGCCGCCGCGGCGACCTCGCGGTTGCGACTCACCGGGTGTCCGGTGGAGCGATCGACCAGGATGAACTCTTCCTCGACGCCGATCGTGGGATGCGCGTGCCCCGCCCCGGCCGTGGGCGGTGGATCGGCGGACGTCACCATCTCATCGTACGGTCGACAGGGGGCCTCACGACGGCGAGCGTCCACCAGACGAGCGGTCCGACGGTTCGGACCCACGACAGGAGGAGGTTCGCGTGGCACGTGTCGACGTCGGAGTGGGATCGGACCTGGCGCCGGGATCGGCGTGGGAACTCGCCTCGGATCTGAGCCGGTTCTCGGAGTGGATGACGATCTTCGGCGGATGGCGAGGTGAGCTTCCGCAGCAGATCGCCGAGGGCACGACGATCTCGTCGCTGATCAAGGTGAAGGGCTTCCGCAACGTCATCCATTGGCGGGTCACCGAATACATCGAGCCCACCGTCATCGCGCTGTCCGGGCACGGACGTGGCGGCGTGCGCATCGACCTGACGATGAAGGTCACCCCGGTGGAAGACGGGTCACACTTCGACCTGACCGCCGAACTGGGCGGGGGCCTGCTCAACGGTCCGGTCGGTTCGTTGGTCGCGAAGGTCATCGAGTCCGATGTGCGGACGTCGATCAGCAATCTCGCCCGGCTGCGCTGACACTGACACCGAAGGCGATACCGCTCGGGCGTTCAGTCCCCGGCACCGAGCTTGCCGACGGCGGCGCTCAACGGGACGTCGAGGGCGTCGTACAGACCCGGCCCGGCGTCGGCGAGCCAGGGAATGGCATTGACCAGACGACCCACCGCGGTGGCATTGCCACCGGCGGCGCGGTTGCCCTCGTCGTCGGTCGCCTCGACGGTGATCTCGATCCGCGGCGTGCCCTCGATGATGACCCGGTGGGCGCCGTCGCCGCCGTCGGGTGGGGTCGGCCAATCGGGCGCGCAGTCCGCGTGGATGCGCGTGACATGTTCGATGACGATCGGGGTGCGGTCGCCGACGGTTCCCAGGACCTCGAACCGTACGGCCCCCTGGGTGCCCGCCTCGAACATCCCCATCGACGGGGTGGTGACGTCGGCATCCAGTGGTCTCCGGTCCACGGTCTCTCGGATCTGGTCGATCTCGATGCCCAATCCCCGTGCGATCAGGCGGATCTGGCCGCCCCACACCATCGTCGGGACACCCTCGGACAGCATGGGCGGTTCGTAGTCCATCGGCTGTCCCATCCCGACGAGGTACCGCACGGAATCCGGCTGATCGTAGGTCGTGTAGTCGAAGATCTCCTGGCATCGGATGGCGTCGATCCGGGAGGCCAGACCCGTTGCCAGCAAGGGGAGTATGTCGTTGCCCCACCCGGGGTCGATGCCGGAGACGAACAGCGATCCGCCACCGCGGGCGATGGCGTCGAGGACCGGGTCCCGGATCTCGGGTGGTGCAGACCGCGGGTCGTAGAGCGCGTAGAGCGACGGGGTGACGACCGTGAGGCCCCGGTCGATCGCACCGGTGATGTCGGCCAGGGCGTCGGCCGGTCGGATGTCACCGGATGCGGCATAGACGAGGGCGTCGGCGTCGTCGAGTAGTTCGTCGACGTCTGCGGTGGCCGTGATCCCGAGGTCGTCGTCGAGTCCCGCGAGCCGGCCGGCGTCGCGTCCGACCTTCTCCGGGTTGTGGACGACGACGCCGCGCAACAGCAGGTCCGGGTGGGCGAGCACCGACCGGATGGCGGCCTGCCCGACGTTGCCGGTACCCCACACGACCACACGCAACTCCTCGACCATGCGCTGAGGATAGGTAACCCGGGCCGGTGCCGACGGCAGGATCGTGATTCCCGGCGCGGAGGCGGTGAGAGGACGTCGGAGATGACGTCAGTCTCCGGTGCTCGCGCCCGGGTCGGCGGCCGCTGTTCTCCTGCCGAGACGATCCGACAGCCATGCGGATCCGACTCCGTGCAGGAGCACACTGCCGATCACGGTCGCGGCCATGGCATACAGCACATCGTCGGCGGGCACACCGTCGAGCGCGTTGTAGGCCAGGAGCCCGAACACGATCGACGCCGTACCCCGGGGTCCGAGTGCGCCGATCAGGAGTCGGTCACGCGAGGTGAGGTCAGAGCGCACGAGCGACAGGTACACCGGGAGCATTCGGATGATCGTGAGCCCCGCGATGGCGAACACGATCACCCGCCAGTCGACACCGAACGACGCGAGCAGCACCGTCGTCAGGCCGAACACGAACCACATCGCCAGGCTCGTCAGGGTGCTGAGATCCTCGGCAAGGCTCAACTCCACCTCCGACGGCGAGCGGGTGGCGCGATAGGCGAGCCCGCAGATGAATGCCGCGACGAATCCGTTGGCGTCGATCGAGGTCGCCGTGGCATAGCTGAGCAACGGGACGAGCACGAGACTCATCCGGATCGCCGACGCGCTCGCCAGGTCGCGTTCGACGCTTCGACTGGTGAGCCAGGCAGCCGCGATACCGATCGGCGCGCCGACGAGCACGGCCAGACCCGCCGCGGGAATGGCGTCACCCAAAGCCTCGAGCGCCGAGTCGTGTCCGTGATTCTCGGCCAGGGCGAGCGCGAAGATGAAGACCGGCGCAATCACGCCGTCGTTGTACCCGCTCTCGACATTCAACACGTGGCGGATTCGACGCGGGAGTCGACGGTCGCGCAGGATTGCCGGAGCGGGCGTGAAATCGGTGGGCACGATCACGCAGGCGATGATCAACAGGACCGCGAAGGAGAGCCCGGGGAGCAGCAACGCGCCGAATCCGACGGCGAGGGCGAGGGACAGCGGAATCCCGATCAGCAGCAACCGCAGCGTCGGTCCGCGTTCGCCGCCGAAGTAGCCACCCTTGACCTCCATCGCATCGACGAAGAGCAGCAGCGCGAGTATCAGTTCGACAACACGCTCGGCCACCACCGTGTTGAGCGTGTGACCGATCTCGTCGCTCGTGGTGAATCCGATGGCGACACCGGCGATCACCATCAGGGACGGTCCGGTGACGCGGGC
This sequence comes from Gordonia sp. OPL2, assembly GCF_003797825.1. Lineage (GTDB taxonomy): Bacteria > Actinomycetota > Actinomycetes > Mycobacteriales > Mycobacteriaceae > Gordonia. Next base: position 528,522 of record NZ_RKME01000001.1, on the reverse strand, counting down.
GTCGGAGAGGCGACGGGACACCAACGCCCAGACGATCATCACGATCAGCCCGATGAGAACGGATTCCATCGTGTTCTCCGTGGTGATCGACGTTCAGCCGGGACGGCGCGCTGATGTGGTCGGGTGCGTTCGTGCTGTCATCGGTGTCTGACGAACCCGGCCGAAGTACGACCGGAGACCAAGTGCGGCAACCGCTGCGCCGACCGCGTAGGAGATGGCGAACGCGGGTGTCGGTACGCGTCGCCGTTGCGCGAACACCACAGCGGCCACCGCGCCCGCATTCATACCCGCCCACACGACGTTGAGCACAGGGGAGGAGTCGCCGACTCCGGGTGGATCCGCGAACGGAGTGGGAAAGGCTTTGCCGGTCACGCCATGTGCCAGGTGCGGGACGACGTTGGCCGAGATCGCTCCGGCCGACGCCGCCGCAAGATGGTGGCGTGGGTTGACGGTCACCAGATCCTCCTTGCTCGGTAGCGGGTGATTCGAGCTCCCCCGTTGTCTATCACCGATCGCCGGACGTCACGGCATGAGTGTGAATCTCTCGTCCGCCAGGCGTGTCGGCGTGCGAGGGTGCACGATGGTGGGCAGAGGGGTACCGGATGATGAGGCGGACGACGATGGCCTCGAGGTACATGAGTCGGTTCGGGGTGCTCGCACTCCTGGTGATCGTCATGGCGTGGTGCGTCCCGGCGCCACCCGCAGAGGCCGCGTCGGGGCGGGTGGACGCGACCGTGGACGGATTCCGTCTGGACGGATCCGCGTGGTGGCCGTCGGGTTTCGATGCCTACCAACTCGCCACGGATTGGTCGGTCAACACGGGCTGCGGGGCGATGGTCGATCTCGATGCCTATTTCGCGTCGCTTCCACCGCACTCGCTCACCCGGTTCGATCTGTTCGCACAGCTCGCCGTCAACAAGTTCACCGGCGCGATCGACTACGCGCCGATGGATGCGGTGTTCGCGGCCGCGGCCCGTCACGACCAGATGGTCCTCCCGGTACTCGTCGCCTCCGATGGGGCCTGCGAGAACGGTCAGTTCAAGGAACGTGACTGGTACGTCTCCGGGTGGCGGACCGTCGTCGGAGCCGGGGGCATGACGTTTCGGCAGTGGATGCGTGCAGCGGTTCGGCGGTGGAAGAACCATCCGACGCTGGCGGGCTGGGAACTCGTCGGCGAACCGGAACCGAGCATCTGCGGTGACGCGGCCTGCGGATGGCAGACCCGCTCATGCCCGTCCGACGCGCCGGTGGTGTTACGGACCTTCTTCGACAGGGCCGGCGCCGCCGTGCGGCGCATCGACCCGGGCGCGGTGATCTGGTCCGGCTTCGCCGGAGGAGGACAGTGCGGAACTGCCGGTCCGCAGTATGAGTTCGTCGGGGGTTCCGCGGGTCTCGACGTTCTGGACTACCACGACTACGGGTCCGATGGGGTCCCCTTGCCCGGTGACCAGTGGAACGGTCTCGCCGAACGGATACGGCAGGCGCGAGTCGTCGGAAAACCGCTCGCCGTCAATGAGATCGGCCAGAACGCGGGATCCTGCGGCACACGTCAGCAGCGCGCCGCCGACTTCCGCACCAAGGTGAGCGGTCAGCGGGCGGCCGGCACGGCGACCGCCTTGTTCTGGGCCTTCGTCCCGGATCCGCGAGATGACCAGTGCACGTTCGACATCGGTCCCGGTGATCCCACGTTCGGACTCGTCGACGATCTCGTCCGGTACGGCGGGTGAGCCGAATCGTCGGCAGTCGGCGAGTCGGACGAGTACAGTCACAGCTCAGCCGGGGGGAGCACGTCCTTCGAGGAGGTCCGGTGAGTTCAGCGAAAGAGCGAGCGACGCAACTCGATCTCGTGGCCAGGCTCAAGTCGTCCTATCCGGAACTGCCGGATGCGCCGACACCCGATCTGCTCGATCATGCGCGGTTTGTCGCGTACATGAAACCGGTCCACGACGTCGGCGGCGAACCCGATTCGCCTGTCACATACGAGAACAAGCAGTATGAGCACTGGGAACACATGACCTACGTCATGTGTGAAGTGCTGGCATGGCGCGGCATCTGGCTGTCCGAGGAACGCCGCCGCATCGGAAACGTCGACGTCGGGCGGGCCGTCTACCTGGGCATCCCGTACTACGGCCGCTGGCTACTCGCCGTCGCCCGAGTCCTGGTGGAGAAACACCACATCGGTCTGGGCGAACTGGGGGAGCGGATGCTCGAGGTCCGCGACAGATACGCCGACGGGCTCAGCGGGAAGTCTCTCGAAGCTCGGCCTCGATCGGTCGGCGATGGCGCGGACGTCACGCGCAACAGGCACCACAAGCACGCGGTGGGGACCGGTGACCCTCAGATCTACGCGGGCCGGGCCGGCGACCCGAAATTCTCCGTCGGTCAACGTGTGGTGGTCCGCGACCTACCGGTGCTCCTGTACACACGCACCCCGGAATACGTCCGCGGCGCCATCGGCGCGATCGACACCGTCGCCTACGAGAGTCCGGCACCGGAGGACGAGACCTGGGGACGCGAGGACGCACCGCCGGAGTGGTTCTACGTGGTCCGCTTCGACATGGCCGACCTGTGGTCGGGTTACACCGGCCCGGCCACGGACACCCTGTGCACCGAGATCCCCGAACGATGGCTCACTCTCGCGACGTCGGAAGGACCCACCACGTGACCGACGACCACGACCACGACCACGACCACGACCACGACCATGATCATGACCATGCGCGCACGGTGAAGCCGATGGTCGACGAGGTGACCGACTTCGAGGTGTTGGAGATCGCCCTCCGCGAACTGTGTATCGAGAAGGGCCTGTTCACCAGCGACGAGCACCGACAGTTCACGGAGTTCGCCGAGCAGATCGGACCGACTCCCGCCGCACGTCTCGTCGCGCGGGCGTGGCTCGATCCCGAGTTCAAACACCTCGCGCTCTCCGATCCGATGACGGCGAGCAAAGAGGTCGGCGTCGACTGGCTGGAACCGACCGGCTTCGGCACGCCCAGCGACTTCACCGCGTTCGAGATCCTCGAGGACACCCCGCAGACGCATCACGTCATCGTCTGCGCGCTGTGTTCGTGTTATCCGCGGCCCATCCTGGGGAACTCCCCGGAGTGGTATCGCACGCCCAACTACCGTCGCAGGATGGTCCGATGGCCCCGGCAAGTCCTGTCCGAGTTCGGATTGACCCTGCCCGACGGCATGTCGGTTCGCGTCCAGGATTCCAACCAGAAGCACCGGTTCATGGTCATGCCGATGCGGCCCGCAGACACCGATGACTGGGACGAGGACCGGCTCACCGAGATCATCACGCGCGATTGTCTGATCGGGGTCGCACTGCCGAAACCGGGAATCACCACCAACGTCGTCGTCCAGACGCGGCCTGCCGTCCATCCCGGCGAGGCCTACTGACATGGCGAGAGGATCGAATGACACACCCCGGCAGCATGATCCGTTGACCGAGATCGTCGAGCGCGATCAGACCTGGCCGCGAATGGCCCGCAAGTACGGCGTCGAGAACCCGGTGCCGCCATGGAAGACGAGCCTCGACGGCATGTGCGATGCCCTCGATCGGGCGGTTGATCCGGATGTGCCGAGCGGCGAACAACGTCGGGACGACGAAGACGCACTGACCGCGACCCTCTACTCGGCGGTTCCCTTCCCGGAGAGTCAGCTTGTATCGCTTGCTCATTCGCTGCTGGACCGGGGTCTGATCGGCGAGACAGAGCTGCGCGAACGCATGGCGACGGTGCGGAGCCGACTCGAGGCCTGACCGCGTTTCCGGGCGGAGGCGTCCGTCGTCACGCTTGTGGTCGCCATGGACCTCGGGATGGACCCGGCGAGGTTCGACCAGGCCTACCGGTACCCGGCGACAGAAGTACGCATCCGATCGGACATCGCCGACGGACTCTCGTCAGGTGTCGATTGCACCCGACGTGTTCAGCATGAGGCTGAAGCCTCCGCCGTGAAGATCTCGTCGCGGCAGTCGAGCAGCATCGAAACGATGCGTGAACCGGCGTGGTGCGGGGTACCCCGGCTGCATGACTGACAAGGACTCCGACGCCGACCGGTTCGATCCGCAGAACCCGGATCCGGACAACACCGCAGGTCTGGAGCCTGGGGGAGGGGTCGCCCCGGGTGATATCCCGCCGGCCGAGACGGCGGTCGGCGGGCCGCAACACGAACCGCCACAGCGTCGGAGCATCGGTGCGATGGTGGCCATCGGATTGGCGGTTCTGGTGATCGTCATCGTCGCGGCCGGGCTCATCGATCGGGCCCTCGGACTGTTCTGACGGACGCCGGATGATCGATCGGCGAGTTCGCCTAATCTCGGTGAATGGGCGCGGACTGGTCGGGGGATGAACTCGCCGTCATGCAGGTTGACGACGAACTCGAGATAGCCGCGCCGCGTCGTGATGGAACGTTCGGCGGATATGTTCCGATCTGGGTAGTGCGCAGTGGCGCAGGCATCTACGTACGGACGTGGTACCGCCGGGACACAGGATGGTTCGGCCGCGCTGTACGGGCCGGAATGGCACGAATACGACTGGGTGAGCTCGATGTCGACGTGATCGTCGACGACGTGGCAGCCGATGCCGAGCTCCGTCTCGCGATCGATGACGCCTACCGTGCGAAGTACGGGCGCTTCGGTTCTGCCGCAGAGCGCATGGTCGCCGCCGACGCCGCGCAGACGACACTTCGGCTGACGCCTCGTCAATGATCAACCGACGGCAGGCGTCGGCGCATCAATACTCGCCGTCACGGCCGGGTTCGGTGTCGAGGACGACACGCCGGAAAGTGAGCAGGTAGCAGAAATACACGCCGCCGAGGAGGATCAATCCTCCGACCACGATCATCGGGACGGTCGCGTCGATGGGGGAGAGCAGCACCACCACGGAGCACACCGACCAGATCAACGCGGCGACTGCCACGGGTATTTCGAAGCGTCCGAGGTCGAAGGCGCCGCGAGTGCGGTCGAGGCGATTGCGTACAGCCAGATACAACGCGACGACGAACCCGTAGGTGATCGCCGGGAACAGCGTGCCCGCGGTGATCAGCTCGACCAGGGCGTCGCCAGGCAGCACGATCATCACGACGATCCCGATCATCAACGGCAGGACGGTTGCCGCCACCGGTGTCTTGGTGCGGGCGTTGACCTGCCGCATCCAGCGATGGGCGGGGAACCGGCCGTCCCGCGACATCGCGAACACCGTGCGCGCGCACGAGGTCATCGTGACCAATCCGCCTCCGAAGAATGCGATGGCAATGACCACCAACAGGATTCGCTCCGTAGGCGCGCCGAGCTGATCACGCATGATCGTCGCGACCGGTGATCCGGAAGCGGTGACCTCGGCAATGTCGTCGATCGCCACCGTCAAGGCGATCAGGAACAGCATGCCGAGCACGCCGGCCGCAGCGACGGAACCGACGATGGCTCTCGGGACACTGCGGTGCGGATCCTTGGCCTCCTCGGCCATGTTCGCTGCCGAGTCGAAGCCGACCAGGGTCGCCAGTCCGACGATCATCACGGCCATCAGACCGCCGCCGAAGGCGAAGTAGTCGGCCGAACCCGCTGCGACACCTCGCGATCCGAGGTTGTCGACCGAGCCGTCGCCGGTCACCGCCACCGCGATCAACAGGGCGACGACGAGGAGCACCACGATGGCGACCTCCATGCCCACTGCCAGAGAGTTGACCCAACCGACGATCCGGGTCGACGCGATCGCGAGGGCGGCCTGCACGAGCATGATCACCACAGTGATGACTCGAGCCGTGTGCTCGTCGGGCGCCATGCCGAACAGCGGCATCAGGCACTGGCTGGCCATCGCGTTGTCGATCGCCATCAGCCCGGTCACGAGGTAGCAGAACGTCAGCCAGCCGAATCCCCAGCCGACTCGCGGGCTGGCGAGGCGAGACGCCCATTGATACGACGATCCGCTGAGCGGAATCCGTGCAGCGAATTGGGCGATGACCAACGCGACAAGGAGCTGGCCCACCAGGGCGATCAGCCACGTCCAAATACCGACCGGTCCGGAGTTGCTCAGCAGCAGTCCGTATGTACCGAAGATGCCCACCGCGACCGAGATGAACGCGAACGACACGGCAAAGATCTGGAACGAACCGAGAGTGCGTTTCAGTTCCGGGCGGTAGCCGAACTCGCTGGACATCTCGTAGGAATCGTCCATACGTGACGTCTGTTCGCTCATGTGGCCTCCGCCGCTCAGGTGAGCTCAAAGTTAGACCGTGCTCACCACGCCGACGGAGCGAATCAGGGAAACGGCAGGCACAACACGCACTTGTCAACAACAGGGTCGCTGCTGAGGCGCGGCGATTCGATGAGAATTGCTTTTTTCGATGCTCAAATAATCGCTGGGGCATCGTGGTAAGTATGAAACAGTGAAACGACGAGCGTTTCATTGCACCATTCGTTCCGTCGAGCGTGGTCTCTGCTGATTCGAAGTGTGCACATTCAGTGGTCGGGAAGGATATCTCTCATGCTGTCCACGATTTTCTATGCCATCGAAGCATTCGACAATCTGCTGTGGGACATCGCCGAGGTCATCGTCACCGGGAGCGACGCGTAGTCTCTCCCCGACTTGGGTGGGGTGGCTTCCGTCGGTAGGCCCATTCACCACATGGCCGCGGCGGTCGTTCGGCGGCAAGAAGGGGCATGCGTGGACGTCGTCGATTGACCCGTTGATTCGATATCTGTCAATATCGATGGGTGTCGAAACAGGATATGTTGATCATCGGAACCACGCGCGGATTGGATGTGGAACAGGCCGCACGCGTGTCTCGCGCGCTGAAGGCGCTCGCGGATCCGGTGCGGTTGCGGCTGTTGTCGGAGGTTGCGTCCCATCCGGGTGGTGAGGCGTGCGTCTGTGATATCTCGGGGACATTCGATGTGTCGCAGCCGACGATCTCCCATCATCTGAAAGTGCTGCGCGAAGCCGGGCTCGTGACGAGCGAGCGACGCGCCACCTGGGTGTATTACCGGGCCAACAGTGCCGCGCTCGCCGAGTTGTCGGATCTGCTGGGTGGATTGGCCGCGATGGTGGGGGAGCCGCAATCGTGCGAGGTCCCACAATGACCGCTACCGATGCGGCGGTGGCCGCAAAGCTGTCGGTGGTGGACCGGTTTCTGCCGGTGTGGATCGGTATTGCCATGGTGGCAGGACTCGTGCTCGGGCGCGCCGTACCCGGCCTGGGTGAGGTGGTGGCTGCCGTGGAGATCGACGGCATCTCGCTGCCGATCGCCCTCGGGTTGCTGATCATGATGTACCCGGTGCTGGCCAAGGTGCGCTACGACCGACTCGATTCGGTCACCGGGGATCGACGGCTGCTGGCGGGGTCGTTGCTGTTGAACTGGATTGTCGGCCCGGCGTTGATGTTTGCGCTCGCCTGGGCGTTGCTACCTGATCTACCGGAGTACCGGACCGGGCTGATCATCGTCGGCCTTGCCCGCTGTATCGCGATGGTCATCATCTGGAACGACCTGGCGTGTGGCGATCGGGAGGCGGCTGCGGTGCTCGTCGCTCTGAACTCGGTCTTCCAGGTCATCATGTTCGCCGTGTTGGGTTGGTTCTATCTGTCGGTTCTGCCCGGTTGGCTCGGTTGGGCGCAAACCACCATCGACACCTCGCCCTGGCAGATCGCGAAATCGGTGCTGATCTTCCTCGGCATCCCGCTCGTCGCGGGCTACCTGACCCGTCGATGGGGGGAGCGGACCAAAGGTCGCGCCTGGTACGAGTCATCGTTCCTGCCGCGATTGGGGCCGTGGGCCTTGTACGGTCTTCTGTTCACCATCGTGGTGTTGTTCGCGCTGCAAGGTGAGCGGATCACGGCGCAGCCGTGGGATGTCGTCCGTATCGCGCTGCCGTTGCTTCTCTACTTCGCGGTGATGTGGGGCGGGGGTTTCGCCCTGGGTGCCGTTCTCGGAATCGGCTACGCGCGGACGGTGACATTGGCATTCACCGCGGCCGGCAACAACTTCGAGCTCGCCATCGCAGTTGCCATCGCCACGTACGGGGCCATGTCCGGCCAGGCGCTGGCCGGTGTGATCGGCCCACTGATCGAGGTGCCGGTCCTCGTCGCGCTGGTGTATGTCTCCCTGGCGCTGCGTCGTCGGTTCACCGCCACCTCGCGGGTTCGGACGAGCCCATGAGCCCCGAACCCAAGAACGTGCTGTTCGTCTGCGTGAGCAACCGCGGCAAATCCGTGATGGCCGAACACCTCACTGCCGCGGTCACCGACCAGATCAGGGCGTCATCGGCCGGTACCGCGGCGACGATCGGCGGCGGCATCAATGATCTTGCCGCACAAGTGCTCGCCGAGGTCGGCGCGGTCCCCATCCGACATTCGCCACGTCAGCTCACCGACGACCTGATGCGAACCGCCGACCTCGTGGTGGTGGTCGGCACCGCGGAGGTCTCCCCGCCGGCCGGGGTCACCGTCGAGGTGTGGGACACCGATGAACCGTCCGCTCGCGGCATCGACGGGATCGATCGAATGCGGATGATCCGTGACGACATCACCGAGCGGATCGGTGCTCTTATCGCCCGACTGTCCCGGTAGCAGGGGCCGAGAAACCTCGGCGTCGGGTCAGCAACACGTCGCGCCTGCTACTTCGGTTGCGTTGCCGCCACAACATGCTACTCCGGTCTCCGACTCGTCAATGAGGTTCTGTGCCAGCAGGTTCGGTCCTTTGCCGAACGTATCTGAGTCGGCGAGAACGGCATAGACCTCCCACTTCTCACCGGCGGGTCCGGTCACCCACACCTTGTCCTGCGTCGCGAAGCAACAGGTGGAGTTGATCTCTTCCTGCGTGAACAGGCCCGTGCCCGACAGCCGCTCGATCTCGGAGTGCACCATGTCGCTGGACTCGACCTCGACGCCTAGGTGGTTGATCGTCCCGCCCAGGCCGGGGTTCTCCATCAACACCAGCTTCAGCGGAGGGTCGGCGACGGCGAAGTTCGCGTAGCCTGGCTTGCGTTTCGCAGGGGGTGTGCCGAAGAGCTTCGAGTAGAACGCAATCGCCGATTCGAGATCATCGACGTTGAGTGCGAGCTGCACACGGGACATGATCGACCACCTTTACCAGTAAGACATATATCAAAGTATCGTCACGGCCAGGATGCGCGGTATTTCGACATAAGTCAAGAAGGTGCGCTAGGGTCGAGTATGCCCAAGACCTTGCCGGTCGTTGACGTCAGCGAACCGATCTGCTGTGCGCCGATCTCATCGGCGCCGCTCGAGCGCGACGCCGCCGTGGAGATCGCATTGCGGCTCAAAGCACTTGCCGATCCGGTGCGACTCACGTTGTTGTCGATCCTGATTGCCGATCGGTCGGGCGAGGGTGTCTGCACATGCGATCTCGCCGCGGCGATCGACCTGACCGAAGCGACGACCAGTCATCACCTCGGCCGGCTTCGACAGGCAGGAATGGTGGAGCCGGAGCGTCGTGGCATGAATGTGTACTACCGGCCACGACCGGAATCGCTGCGGGCAGTGTGTTCGGTCCTCGGCGGAGATGCCGACTGTTGCTGACGGGCGGGTGAGGTTCTGACTTCTCGTCCGACGTGTTCTCATCCAGGCCGGTCGGCGGCCCCGAGCAGGTTGGCCATGTGGGTGAGGCGCTCTGCCCACGCGTGGTCGCCGTCGGCGCCGTCGAGTGCTTCGCCTCGTGCTCGGTAGTGCACCCATTCTGCGGCACGGTCGGAATCGAGATTCGCTGCTGCGGCGTAGCGCCGGATCCACGTCCTGGCAGTACGCGCATCAGGAGGTACCGGCGCGAGCGGATCGATCAGGGCCCAGATGTCTGCGTGGCGGTCGCCACGCACCGCGTGAGGGTCGATGATTCGCCAGCGGGCGCCAGCGCGTAATGCGTTGCCGCCGTGGAGGTCGCTGTGAAGGAGGACGTCGTCGGCGGCGGGCGAGAGCAGCTGCGAGTCCCCGAGCGTTCTGCGCCAGTCACGCGAGTACGTGCCGCCGATGTGCGGGGAACCCACTGCGGGTTGTAGGGCAGCATGCAAGCGGCCGACGAGTGTGCCGAGTACCTCGAGGCGCTCGTCCCACGAGACGCCGGCGGCTTCGAGAGGCGTGCCCGGGGTGAGCCTCTCCAGCAGCAGCGTGGACCCGCCGTCGCGGCGCCCGTACAGCTGTGCTGCGGCACCGGTGGCCGACCATGCTTGCAGGGCAACTCCTTCCGCGATGAGCTGCTCGTCGTCCGGATGGCCGCGTGGATGGACTTTCAGCACCACATCCTCGTCGGCGAGGACCAGTGCCACGGTGCCGCCGGGTAACTCGTTCAGGTGACGTAGACCCCAGGCGTCCGCGGCGCTGACCGCGCGCTGCCGAACATCGTCGGCCATGGCTTCGATGTCCGCATCTGGCCAGTGCAGCGCCCAGCTTTGTGTCAGGCGATCCATGCGTTGATTGTCGTCGCAGGTGGGTCCAGCGTCGAGCGGATCGGGTGGGCGTCGCCGGATGTGCTCGTCGAGCGGGGCTGCGGCTGGGACCATGGTTTGATGATGCGGTGGACTCGAGACCACGGAGACACGCTGCCCGCGGGATGGAGCATCCTGACCGACGAAGAACGGCGTGAGGCGTGGGCCCTGTTCATCGATCGGTTCGGTTCTTTCCGACCGAGCATCCGTCCAAAGCAGTGGCCGGCCGTCACCGATCCGACCCCATCGATGACGTTCGACCTGTCCCTCCCGCCAAACCTCCCGGGAATCCTGCCTTGGGCAGACGCGATCAACGCCGAAGCGCAGCGATGTTTCGTGAGCGTCGTCGATGAGTCCGAGTGGATCGTGCTCGACTGGCAGCATCCTGGGTATCGATTCGACGCCGCGGTTCCTGCTCGCTTGTTCGACACCGAGTGGCGGGTCCCGGTGTACCCGGATGGGGACTACTACATCTTCGCCCGACCCGACTTCAGCACGGGAACATTCGGACATCCATGGGAACAGACACTGTGCGTGTTCGGTGACGAGCTTGTCGCGACGTTGGGGCGGACGTTGGCGACATGGTTACCGACGAAGAGGATCAACGGGACCGAGACACCGACAGGAGCGCCGTGATGCATCGGGATTCTCCGCGGGGACCGTACGGACGGTGGGATCTCGAGCTCGTCTCGGTCCGGCCCGCTCGGCTCACCCCGATCGCCCGTGCCACCGCCGAGGCGGCATTCGAGCTATTCGCTGTCCCTGGTGCCATCCACGATGACCTGCGTCCTGAAATCCTCACCATCACCGCTGATTCGATGTCGCTTCAGTTCCAGTGGAAGCAGAATCCGGTGCGGTTCGCGGTCACCCGCGCGCTCCCGCAGGCCGAGGACGACCTTCGGTCACCCGCGGACAGTCCGCGCGCATGGGTCGGCTACTCCGCCATGGACTGGTGTGAAGACTTGAGTACCGGATGGACGAGGTGGGGACGGGGTCGCCGCCGTAACGGCGTCATCCAACTCGGCCGTCGCACCACCGAGCGGACGAATGGCCTCTACGGTCACGGTGGCCGGCGGTCGATCGAACCTGACGCCGACGGAAATGTCCACGTTCAACACGGAAGTGGTCTGGCCATGGACACCGTCACCACGTACCCCGGCGAACGATTCATCTCGTGCATTTATGAGTTGAGAGCGCCCGACGACCGTCACTCGCACCCTCTGTACGTCGCCCATGCAGTGACGGTCTGGACTGCCGACCCGGGTATCGCCTCACTCGAGATCATCGATGCTCTGCCCGGAGTGCCCGAGCACAGCGTCCGTCGAGCAGTTCTGCACGCTATCCACGACGCCGCCGACGACGGCGCATACAAGATCGTGACCAACCTGGACGCGTCCCTGTTGGCCGACATGGGCTTCGTCAATCACGCACACGGACAGCGGGTGCTCGACGTGTTGGCGATGCCCTGACGCCCTGCGCTCGGTCAGTCGTTGTCCGTGGCAGGGCCATCCTCGGTGGCACCACCCTCACCGGTCCAGTCGCCGGCTGTCTCGCCTTCGGCTGGATCGGACTGCACGTCGGATTCCGCGCCCTCCGGTCCGGTGCCGGTCTTCTCAGTGTGTGGGTCGGTTGTGTCGTCGTTCATGCGAGCCGTTTACCCGAACTCGCGTGTGCCCAATCGTGTGCGTGGTGAGTTCTCGGTACTCGCGACGATGCGCGCACGGAGGCGTGCGGGCGCTGCGGGCAGGCGCTCATGGCGGGCGCCGCTGGGCCGGATCGGGTAAACCGACCGGCCCAGCGCGTTATGTCCAGGTCCCGAAGACGGGCACTAGTCCTCGCGGATTCCGTGCGCTACGGCGGGCCGTTGCACGGCCGTGCGCGATGGCATCAGCTGGGCCAGGGTAGCGCCGACCGCGATGAGGGCCATCATGACGAACAGGGAAGCACGATAACCTGATTCGAGGCCACTGGTGTCTCCGATCGACGAGTAGACGGTGCCGATCACTGCGGCGCCGATCGCGACAGAAAGAGCCTGGGCGGTGTTGAAGACACCCGATGCGGCCCCAGCCAGGCGGACAGCGACGTCATTGAGGACCAGCAGTCCTGCCGAACCCACGATCGTGCCGAAACCGAGCCCGGACACGGTGAGGGCGATGCAGAACCAGGCCGCCGGGTGGGCGGATTGCTCCGCGACGTACATCAAGGCCATTCCGGAGATGAGAACAGTTGCTCCCAGTTGGAGCACATGCTTGCCGAGACGAGCAGCCAGCACTGTCGCCGCCAGCCCGGCAGACACCGGGACCGCGACCGAGAACGGAATCCACATCATCCCGGTGTGCAGGACCGACCAGCCGAACGCCAGTTGAACGTGCAGCGACTGCACGAGGAAGTAGCCCCCTGTGGGCACCATCAGCACCGCGAACGAGACCAATCCGGCAGTGAATGACGGGGTGCCGAACAGCGCCGGAGGCACCAGAGGCTCGCCGCCGGCGCGGGCCAGTGACGCCTGCCTGCGCACGAAGATCACCAGCCCGACGGCTCCCGCCACGATCATGATGAAACCCCATGCCGGCCAGTCGTTCTCCGGACCCAGGGTGATGGGCAACATGATCGCGCCCAGGGAACCGCCGATGAGGAGTGCGGACCCGGCGGTGATGGGGGAGCGTACCGCGGCCCGTGTCTCCGGGATGAACAGGAGCGCGGCGACGATCGCGATCAGCGCAAGGGGCACATTGATGAGGAAGATCGGACGCCACCCGAGCCCGAACCAGTCGCCGCTGGTGATGACGGCACCGAGGATCGGTCCGGCGACCGCCGCGAGGCCGATCACTGACGTGAACATTCCCATCGCCTTCCCGCGCTCGGCGGGCGGGTAGAGGACCTGGATGTTGCTCAGTACCTGAGGCACCATGAGTGCGGCCGCGGCGCCCTGGATGAGCCGAAAGCCCACCAGCTGACCGGGGCCGGCCGCGAGCCCGCAGGCCAACGAAGCGATGCCGAAGGCGCCCAGCCCGAGCACGAAAAGCCTTCGTCGGCCGTAGTTGTCGCCCAGGCGTGCGCCCAAGATGAGACCTACAGCGTAGGTGAGCGGATAGCCGGCAACCACCCACTGCAGACTTGCCGCGGAGGCGTTGAGATCGGTCTGCATGGTTCGTAGCGCGACATTGACCACTGTGGCGTCCATGAGTTCCATGAACGAAGCGGCCAACAGGCAGATCAGCGCCACGGTGCGCGCGCGGCCGACCGGCGACGGACTCTCGGTGTCGACGGCAGGTGACGTCGAGATCGACGATGCGCGGTTGCCGACCCGATCGTGATCGGTGGGCGTGGTTGTCATCGAGTGCTCCCTTGGAGGTGTGCAGGCGGAGAAGGGCTTTCGGTCACCCCCGACGCTATGACCTATCGCGGACATCTCCGGTCCGCAATGCTTTGCATCAGTTCATCCGAATCAGGAGTGTTCGATCGCCGCGGATACAGATGGCTCGAAAGCGCATTCGCGACACTGCACGCCCGCGCGTCGTACCGATAGAGTCGAGCCGGATGTCCGGTTCGGGATTGCGCGAGAACGTCATGAGTCGACGATCGAAAGGAAGACATGAGGCAAACCGTTGTTCGCCGTGCAGGATTCTTCGGCGGCCTGTGTGCCATTGTGCTGACAGCCGGCGCCTGCGGAAGCGACGCCACGGGCAATGACGCTGCGTCGCAGAAGTCATCGGCGACTGCGGTGTCTGCCGCGGCCGCAGAGGGAAGCCGAGCAGCCACAGAATCGGTCGGCGAGACAGCGGCGGGCCAACCGTCTCCAGTGCGAATCACGGTGGAACGCGATGACGTGGTGACTCTGAACGGCCCGATCGCCGCCAAGTACGCGTCTGCGACCGACTCTCAGAAGGACGTGCTGGGACTGCCGCTGACCGGCGATCGCAATGCCGGCACCCGTGAGAGTGGGGTCGTATTCCAGCAATTCCGCGGCGGTGTGATCATTGCGAAGAACGACAAGTCCGGGACACCCGCGTACATCATCACATCGGGAACGATTCGGGATGCGTGGAACACCGAGCGCGCCCCGGACGGAACCCCGTCGATCACCGGCATGAACGGATCGCCCGGACCCCTGGGCGTTCCGACCAGCGATGTGACCAGTGATGGTGACGTGAACGAGGCCAGCTTTGAGCACGGCAGCATTTCCGAGAACACCCGAACCGGTGAAGTCACTGTCACCGTCAACGGCAAGATCGTGCCATCTGGTCTGACGTAGACCGGCGCACCACGCCCCGGTGCGATCAGAGATCGATACGACGAGCGACGCCGTTGATCACCACCGAACCAAGCACGGCGAGAGACACCACGATCGCGAATGGGACCGCAGTGATGAACAGTCCGAAGTCGGGCATGCACAACTCGACCTCGCAGTAGTACGTACCGCCGAACTCGTGGATCTGGGTGATGGACAGGGCGAGCGCAATCACCCACATCACTGCAAAGGGAACGCTTGCGGCGACGCTACGCCCGGAGAGACGTAGCAGCACCGAACTGACGAGCAGGACAGCTGCAGCCGTCGCCGCCTTGGTGTGAAAGTCCGCAACCAGGTGGGCTTCTTCGGGAATCGTGTGCGTGTGCGAGCCCATGTAATACGCAGCCAACACCCATGGGATCACCAGCGTTGCGATCACATGCGCCACCTGCCACAGACGACGTGAGGTCGTCGTCCGCCGCGGATGGTCGTTCATAGGTGCATCTTTCCACGCTCCTGGTCGTCGATCCGGACCACCGCCAGGCGCCGTCACTCTGCCAATCGCCCGTACCTGAAGCGGGCAGTCGATACACTCACCGCCAGCGGGCGCCTGTTCACGGCCGCCGAACGGCGATGATCGCGGAGGCTGACGATGGTGGAGACCTCTCGATCGCGGACGTGGCTCACGGGTTCGGCCATCGTCGTCGGTGTGTTGATCGTCTACATCCTTGTACTGGTGGCGTACGCCGCAGGGGGCCCGGCGACGACCCGGATTCCCGGACACCACCCGCCAACGGGGTCCTGGTGTACCTCGACATCGATTCCGTTGATGGTGCCGCCTTCGAGATTGGCGGACAGGTCTCGGTCTATCCCGGCGCTGACCTGCTCGATACTCGAGGAGACCTGAGAGGGGACTTGACCATTGACGTTTCTCCGGTCGTCTCCGCCACTGAACTGACATTTGCTGCCGGCATAAGGCCGGGCGACCTGCCGGTGTCGTTGTACACCGATGGCGACATTCGGATGTGGCCATTCGACCGATATGAATCGGATGCGGTGACGGTGCGCGCGTACGGTCCGAACAACGCGGAGTTGCCGACAGAAGTGGCCGTCACGGATTCGCTTGCTGGGTGGGACATCAACGCGGGCGGCAGCGACTCCGCTGGCGGGCAGGCGTTTACGATCACCTCGTCACGAACGATCGGATCATTGGCATTCGATCTCGCGCTGTGCGTGATTCTCATTGTCCTGCCGATCTGCACGCTTTTCGTCTCTGTCCAGACCATTCGTCGCCGCAAGGCGTTTCAGCCTCCGATGGTCACCTGGTTCGCGGTGATGCTGTTCGCCGTGCTACCCCTGCGCAACATCTTTCCCGGGGCGCCCCCGTTCGGCTCGTGGGTCGATTACTCCGTGGTCCTATGGGTTCTCATCGGCCTCGTCGCATCGCTCGCGCTCTATGTCGTCGCCTGGTGGAAACAGGCTCCCTGACACCAACGGCATGTCGGGGTTCGCCGCTCGTTTCATGCGGCGTGCGCATATGTCAGGCGGTCGGGATCCTCGTGAGCTCGCCTCACGTGCAGATGTTGGAGCCTGAGGGTCGGTTCTTCTCTTGGTTAGCGATGCGCATCTCAGTGCGCGGGGACCGACTCGGGCAATTTGCAGGAGATCACTGGTTACTCTGCAAGGTTCATCGCTGCACACTCATTGGGCGTCGCAGTCGAAGGCCCGGGCTGGCGAACTCGGTCACAAACAGGCGGATGCATACTGCTGGCAATGCAGCTACTATAGCTGCATGAGTGTAGTGATCACAGTGCGCGATGTTCCGGACGCAGTGCGAGATGAGCTAGCCGGTCGGGCTGCGAGGGCAGGCAAGTCGCTGCAGGAGTACTTGCGCGGCATGCTGATGGAGTCTGCGTCACGACCGCCCGTCGATGACGTCATCGCGCGAGCACGGGCGCGGGTCGGCGCAACCGGAGTACGCGTCGACGCCACCGCGATACTCGACGCGCGAGATGCCGAGCGACCGTGACCATCGACGCTGTGTGTGACTCTTCGGCGCTCGTGGCACTGTTGCTCGACAATGGTCCGGACGGTCGCTGGGCGGTCGAGCAATTGTCCGGAACTCGCTTGCTCGCACCGCAACTGGTGATGTTTGAAGCTGGGAACATCATTCGCAGACAAGCGCTGGCCGGAGTCGTCAGCGTCGACCAGGCGGTGCAGGCCCACGGCGATCTGATCGACCTGTCGATAGAGCAGTGGCCGTACGAACTTCTCGGTTCCCGGGTGTGGGAATTGCGCAGCAATCTGTCCGGATACGATGCCAGCTATGTCGCGGTCGCCGAACTGGCACATGCCCCACTCGTCACGCTTGACCGACGAATCGGCACGGCGCCAGGTCTGCGTTGTCAGGTGAGGTTTCCATGATATCCGTTGTACTGCAAAGTAATACGAAGTGTCCGTGCCACTGTTAGGGCTACGAGCGCGCGTCCCAGTCTTACGTTGAGTTTCACACTGGAGCGATGGATGACATCATCACGTTCCGACCTGACGAGGACACCTCTCGCGCGTTGTCGATCCTTGACGGAAGACGGTGCACCGTATCTGCTGCGGTCCGTGCTGAGCTCATTGACGCTCGCGAGCGGCGACATTCAGGCCAAACAATTGTCGCGGGTCGTACAACGCGGGTCTTAGCTGAGCAGGTTGCGGCTGATTCAGCTGATGCAGTATGTAGGGGTTTACTTGACATAATGTATCTTATCGGCGCATAAGGAGGATGAGTTCAAATAGATGCGAGGACTCGTTGTTTGTGAACGGTCACCGAGATTGGCGAGTTTTCACAAATTTGGCCTGACAAGTCGCGCGGAACGCAGGTCTGGAGGCTGAGTCAAACGGCGCATCGATTTGCGCTCACATGTTGAAATCTGTCGTTCTCCCAGGGCGGTTTGCGCTCACAATTGGCCGGTTTGCGCTCACAATTGGATTCAACCGTGACGCTCATGGCTCCAGCCTTCGTTTCCGCCATGTGGGTAATTACGTCACTGTGACGAAAGCGTGTCGCCGTTCGCCCGCGGATTGGAGTCGGAATTTCAACGAAGTGACTGAAGTTGTCGGCCCGTGCCGTCATCCAATGTCCAGAATGTCCAGCCATTCCTGTTGGAATCGACGTCTGGCCTCTCACTCTCGACGACGGCCCGGGCTGCCGCACTGGGCGACTTGTACCTTCCACCCGCCAACTTCCCCGATGTTAGCCGGATGCTCTTGGCGGTCGAGTCAAAGAGCCCTCTGAATCGTTCGCCGTTGTAATCGGCATAGATAGGACAGTTGTCCGTCTCGGCCACGGGTGCTGGAGTCGGCCTCGGTGTCGACGCGTTCGCGACCAGTGTCTCGACGACCGATCCCGCCGTCCCTCCCGTCAGGTGGGCCGCCAACTCCAATGCTCGATACGTGGCGTCGTTTACTTCGATCGTCTTCATGGGCTTGTACCCCTTGCGCTTCTTGTGGTGGTGCATCGTGCGAAGTGAATAGTAAGCAAACAAAGTAAGTAAAGCAAGCAAAGTGAGCACAGTGCGCAAAGTGAGTATGTCGGAGGCGGTGGCACCGGCCAGCGCGACGTACGGAGGCTGGAACGGGATGCCTGTTCTACTCGGTAGTTTCCATCGTTCAGATGACATCAGCGGCGCAACAGGTGTCGGACATCCTCCGGATAATCACCGCTGTGGAATCCACTGAAGAAGCCGGCGCACCGGCAACGACCGCCCCTGTCCTGGGCAGCGAAATCTTCGCGCTCGAACCAACCGCAGCGAAGATCACTGCTGAAGCGACCCGCGAGGGCGATGACGTGGTCCTGAGTCGTTGGCGACTCGGAGACTCGTCTCGGCAGGTCGAACGAATTTCGTATCGGGAATGGGCAGCCGACTACGATCTCGGTGCCGACGATTCTGACGTAGCTGCAGCTGACGACGAGACCGGTCCTAACCCCGCGGATGAGGCCGCGTTGCTTCTCTTGCTGGGCTGGCGCGTTTCATGTACTCCCACGGCTTCCGGTGCAACTGTCGTGGCGACTCCACAACGCGACGGTTCGGTTGACCTGGATGCACAATGGCGCTCACTTGACCTCGAACCAGATTCCGCGATCGAACTCAGCTGGCAACGACCTCGCGAGCCCCTGACCCATTGGAGCGAGATCGCGGACCAGACAGGCGTCCGCGATAGTCACGGCAACTTCATTGCACTCGATGGTCAAATGCTCGACGCGCTCAAGTTCCTGCTGGCGCCCGCTTGGATCTCGACAGCCTTCACATCAGAGCGCGAAGGCTGGCACAGCAAGGACGGGCATGTCGCTCCTTCGTTCCTGGCGTCGGACTTCCTTGCCGGCGTCGACGATGCCGATCCGGATATCGTGAAAGCCCGCCTCACCAAAACAGACAGCTGGTCGCGAGCATGCGGGATGGCGGGGCCCTTTGATACGGTCAAAGACGTTGTCGCTCATCTTAATGACACTGGACAACCTCTCGTCGGCTGCTACCTCGTGGCACTGGCAAACGGCCACTGCTACATCGGTGAGACAGTCAACTTCCGCGATCGACTGTCGACCCACAAGCGAAAATTTGGCAACGACGTGAATGGCTTCTATGTGCGTCCCGACTCAGTGGTCGGGAGGATGTCACCGAGAAAAGTGCAGAAGGATCACCTGCACCTCGTCGAACAGAAACTGATTCACGAAGCCCAGGAGTCCAAGCTGATCGCCGAGAACTTTCGTGAAATGGCACATCCCATAAACGAGTATGCGGGGTTCGTGCAGGAGATTCACCCGTTGGGCGCCGAGAAATGGTTCGAAGACCCTGTGACTGCCAATCGTTCTGATACGCAACCACTTCGCGCTCTAGAAACACACCAGCACGGCGGGAAGCAGTCCAAGTTCAGCGCGCTCGCGAACAAGTCCGAAGCTGGTGACATCGTCGGAATCGTGCATGACTATCTGACCCGTTGCGTTCCGTACCCGGAGCGCACCGAGATGGTCAGCTGGTCGCTGAGTTGCCTGCCCGGGGTGCAACGTGGCGAGCGAGGCGCGAGATCGAATGTATTGGCATGTCTGAGCATCTCGATGACCGAGGTCCTGACGCTCCTTCAAGAAACAAAGTCCGGACAATGCTGGGGATTCCTCGCAGTCAACGATGTCGAACTCGGCCAGGACGACGATCTACAGTTCATCCGTCTGCTACGTCGACACCCCGGCATTGACATCGAGCCGTCTCGCTACCACGAGTTCGGACCCGGCGTCAGCATGATCTACGCTCCCAGCCTTGCCGCGTTGCGCCGTCTCCTCGACGATGTTGAAGTCACCAGAGCGGCCGCAACGGTGGCACTCCGGCTCTGCCGCGTCGGCCCGTCCCGGCAGGTGAACGTCCACAATCCCTACCTCGTGGAAGCCGCACTCGGCCAAGAACGTTCGTGGACGTAGTGGGCGCCTCACCCCGCGAATCTGCGAGCCTCAGGCATGGGTTGCGGCGAAGAAGCTGATTCGTTGCCCGTGGCCGTAGAGGCGTGTTGCGGAATCGAACTATCGCCTTCCGAATCGGGTCTGCAGGTCCGCGACGATGAACGCACCGAGGATCACCAAGCCAACCGGTGCGAGAATCCAGAACAAAGGATAGGCCCACCATGGCCACCCGGCGGCCGCAGGCAACAACAGGATCAGCGGAACGACAAGGATGATGGCTATCGCACGAGCAGCAGAAATCAAGCGATTCTTGATGCCCTGGCTTACTTCGAGCGACCACACCGCGGCCGCGAAGAACGAGATTGCGCCGCACCACACCAGGAACGTTTCCATACGGGCGATGTTGGCATACGAGGACGACAAATTTGTCTTCAGGTCGCCTATCGCCGACGAACTCCACGACGCACCAAATTGACAAACACACAACGGCGACAGCAGCGCTCCCGCTTGCCGCATTGGCGCAGTCCCGGCAGGTGAACGTCCGTTGTCCGACCTCGTTGAAGCCGAAGTCGAAGTCGCTTACCACGGAGACGTCCAGATACTTCCTGCGTCTCCCCGGCGTGCAAATCCTCATCTCTGTCAGGTCCGCCAAGTAGGGTCAGACTCCGGTGACGTGACGAACGCGACGGATACGAGAGGTGAGCCGCCACATGGATGCGTTCAGTGTCCTGAACGAGGTCCTGGGCGACTACGAGAACTTCGTCAAGGGCTTTCTGGAGATCAAGAACGACCAGATCCGCGACAAGGCACTTTCTCAGTGTTGCGGGAGCGCGCCCAACGCATGTGTAGGAGGTCGAAAATCGCCGCAGGTGTACCAATTGGGGCAACACTTGCGGATTCCAGTCGGCGGGATGCGATTTCGCAGTCCGTGGCGTGGGCTACTCGGGGAACAGATCCGCACTCGAGAAGGTACATCAGGCTCCTCTCACATTGCGACGGTAACCTCATGCTTCACGCCGGACGTGCTGAGCAGGTGAGTGAGCTGGTCGCGGCGATTTGGTGGAATGACGAGTACCAGCATTTTTCGGGCCCGACTGGCGCCGACGTAGAGAACTCGGCGGAGTTCGGAATTGCGGTCGTTGTGCCAGTCATCGAGCACATGTGGCTGACCTCTTATGGGATCGGAGATCGCCAAAACCACCGCATCGAACTCGTCGCCTTTGACGCCATGTATATGTGTCCAACGAACGGTATCTGCGTCGGTAACGGTGATCATGCCGCCAATGCGTGATGTCCAGAAGTTCCAGAGCTTGTCGTTGACCACTGTTCGCCTTTTGAACTGTGGGTGAAGCGACAGCGGGAGTCCCTCGGCGAAGTGCCGGACTAACTTACGAACATCTTCCGCGCATTTGGATTTGTCAGTCCAGTCCTGTGAGGCGTCGCGGATAGTGCTGATTAGTACCCGTAGGTGTTCGGGACGAAGGCCGAGCATGTCGAGTTGTTCGGACCGGGTGTCCGGCGTCTGATCATCGGGCCAGGAGAACTGGTCAATCACGTAGGACTCGGCGCGAGCCAACGCCCGCAGACGTCCACGTGGGTCAACGCCGGAACGCAGTTCGGCGATCGCGACCAAGAGCCGTTCCATCTGCGAGGTACCTCCGGGAGGTTGGTTACCTGCCCGGATGAGTGCCCGAGCCGCCGATCGCCCGTGCGCGATCACCCTCACTTGACGGGCCGGGATGCCGTACCGGCGAACGATCTCGAGTGCCGTGCTACCGGCGCGTTGGCCTGTTCCAACGACCACGTAAACGACATCACTGTCACCGTCCCGGTCCGGCTGAGCGGTGATCGGTTGCTGGCCGACAATCCGGAGGGCGGTTGCCAACGCGCAGATCTGGGGGCTTGAGCGGTAGCACACTGTCAGTCGTGTGATCTCGTCGTCCCTGATCGATGCGCGATACTCCTCGTACAGCCCCGATGTTGACTGACGGAATTCATAGATGGCCTGGTCGGGGTCGGCGACGGTGACCACGTGTATTCCCGCCGCGCGCAACACATCCAACAGGGCGTGTTCAAGCTTGTCGCAGTCCTGGAACTCGTCGACGATGATTTCGCTGAATCGGTATGAGAGCCTCGACAGCCAAAGACTGTTGTGTTGCGTTAATAGGGTCAGGGCACGGGCGCGGGATTCATTGGTGTCGAATACGTGCCGGTCGTAAAGTGATGTGATCCGTTGCGTACCAGCCTGGTTGATGCCAGCTCGAATGCTTCTCGACCACTTGTTCCAGGTGGTGCGTGACCTCCAGCCGAGGCGGTTCTCGGCGACAACCCATCGACCGTTGTCGTCCCGGATGAATTGCGACAATGGTATGCCGGCACCACCTGATGGGGGGCGAACGAGTGCGAGATTCTCGGGTAGGTCGTCCCACGAACTGAGATACTTGGGGGTGATCGACAATCGTCGGCGGGTGTCCGGTGTCAGCACGTAGCGGTGAAAGAACTGATCGAAGGTTCCCACGAAGTTCGGCGGGTCGACGACCGCGGGGTTGTCGCGGCACCGTGACCGTGCGACATCGACAGCGGCATTCGTGAACGACAGCAGCGCTACGCATTGCCCTTCTGCGACACGTTCGCGGAATCGGGCCACGACGGCTCGGGTTTTGCCGGCTCCTGGACCGGCCTCGATCAGACGTATCTGCGGTGCGAGCGCTGCGCGTTGCTCGTCACTGAGCATGGTTCATCCGCGTTCACCCTCACCTACGTGGGCGACTGCCTCAATTGCCTCACGCAGATACGCGGGGACTACGAGACTGGTGTCACCGCGGTCCGCGGCTTCGGCGACGAGTTGAGCGAACTCGCCCTTCCCAATATCAAGGTGTGGGTCGTCGGCACTGATTGTGTTGCCGATGGCCTTCGCGAACGTTTCGGCGCGGTACTGATCATCGCCGGCCTCCGCAGCAGTGACGACAGCGGCCCAGCGATCTTTCGATCGTGGGTGCAGCTCCTCGAACGCTGCGCGCAGGAGCGGTTCATTCTCTTTGTGCCGGAACACTTCCGCCTCAAGGGTCGTGCCGCCGACTTCGACGATCAGACGGCCGTCGGTCATAGCCTGGCTGAACAGTTCTGTGTAGGCGGCTTTCCGCGTGTCGCCGGCTCCCGTGTGGTCGCGGTCGGTTACGACGACCACTCGGTCGACGCGCGGTTGATCACCATCGAGGAGCACCCGCAGATACGGTTCGAAATCGACACCCTCCACGCTGACGATGGTGGCACTGGCGAACTGCCGTTGATATCGACGAGCCCGCTCCGGATCGGCGCTGACCGATCTCAAGTGTGTAGTTGCCAGTGCCGGGAGCAAGAGTGCCTCGGCAATGCCCTCAACCAAAATGACGTCGCGGGCGAACAGTAACGCCGCCCGGGTCGAGGTCAGGTAGCGGTCGATCTTGCGGACATTCGTCGCTTTCAACGGTATTGACGCAAGAGCTGTTGCCCCGGTTCGCCAGTGATCGCCCTCCGAACGTCGGGCGACGACCACGATGTTCGCGATGGATACCGTGCTGGCCAACACGGGTGAATGTGTGGTGACCACGACCTGCACTTTGCCGGCGGGCTCGACACCGGACACCTCGCTCCCACTGTGGGTGGCTTGACGTTGAAGAAAGTCCAACAGCACGAGTTGCAGTTGCGGATGCAGATGCGCCTCGGGTTCCTCGACCAGCAGCAGGGTCAGATCACTGTCCTTGGCCTTGGCCAGTTGCAGCACGATCATCGCGATGTAGAGCAAATTGGCGTAACCGAGACCGGTAGAAGCGATATCCCCGATCGGTATTGCACTCTCCGACAGCTGGATACGCAGCATCCGGGCAATCCGACGAAGCTCGACCTCACGCTCATTGAGGGCAACGTCATGCTGCCGGTTCGGTGGCGTCGTCTGACTAAAGTAGGCCTGGATCGTGTCACGAGATGTCCGCGCAACCTCATGATCAGCGATGGCCCTCAGCGCCGAATTGGCGGTGTCGACAAATCCGTCCTCCCTCGCCTGGTCGCCATCGAGCAGAATACGCAGCACGTCGTGAAGCTGGGACTGGTCACCGCCATCAAGGTCTCGTACCGCATCACGCAGCGGAGGTAGGTAGACATGGGCAATGCGTCGTCGAAGTATCGGCTCGGCGTCATCGACTCGCGCCTCACCCACCGACCAACTCAAGACATTTCGCCGCGGAGTGCCCGGCGCTGTCGCGAAGCTGGCAGTGTAGATCAGATCGTCGTGTGCATCGACGAGTTCAGCGATGTACACCGCCTTCTCGACGTCCGAGAGCGATCCGAACCGAGCCGACACCTCGACCAGTTCACCCCTTTCGACACCGAATGACAGATCGCGATCGGCCGCAAACCACGCAGATTGTCTCCCTGAAGCTGGGAACGTGCTCATCCGGATCGCATCGATCACCGCGCTCTTCCCCGAGGCGTTTTCTCCCACTAGCACCGTGAGGTCGGCAGCGAAAGCGATATCGGTCTCACGGCAGGCACGAAAATTTCTGAGGCACAACGATTCTAGCTGCACAAGTACTGAGATCTCCATCCCCGAGGACCAGCAGTGTTCCGGCGCTCGTCTACGAACTGTCCGCGTAGATTCTATGTAGTAGTCACAACGATCGTTCGTCGCGACACCCGCGTGTCCGATGCCTGCGTTGCCGCCTGGCGTGTCTGCGCAAGGGGCTGGCGATGGTGACGAACGCTGGCGTGTCTCCGGGAAGCCCAACGGTCGGACGATATACGTGAAACTCGCAGGGAAATGCCTGACGCTCCTGACGGCTCGTAAGATCCCGATGACGATATTGACGACGAAGAATGCGACAGTCCAGACGCGAGTCTCGGGCCGTCAGCGAACGCGGAAATCGGCGGACCCGTGGGTCCCGAAGTCGTGCGGCAGCATGCGAATTGGACTATCTGTTCGTCGGTGCCTTTGGTCGACGCCAACTCGAATCATTCGATTGTGGGTATGCACGAAGAGAGGTCAAAGCCTTGCAAAACGAATGTTGCGGAAAGTGAAACGATCGGGACCTTGAGAATCTCAATGCATCTGGCACTCCCCCAGGTGAGGCACCGTCTCGCTCGCCACTCCCCTTAGTCGTTCACACTCGTCGCCCCTGGCGAATCTCGAGAGAGAACCGCAGATTGCGACGAAAGTCGGTCTCCTGTCGGCTGTGCGCCGCTGGGCTCAGAGATCCATGTAATCGCTAGCGTCAGCATAGTCAGCCATGTCGCGCTGGTAGTCGGAATACTCATCGAGGACATCGAGCGTTCCGGCTAATACGTCCAACATTTCGCTCAGCGCGTTGTTGAGCGACGGAAAGTCCACGCGATCATCGACGTTCGGCAGGCCGCCGTTGTACCGGAACGACTCTCCGTTCGGATCGAGTTGGGCGAGGCGCGCCAGCGTCAATCGGGCCGCCGGCGGAGTCTTTTCGAGAGTGAGCGCCTCGAGATGCAGGTCGAGCTCGTCCAAGAGCGGCAATAGTCGGTGTCCGAGCCTAGATTTCAGTCGCTCCTTAATCGCTTTTGAGGTCAATGAAGCGTCTCGATCCTCCACCCGACGTAGTCGCGCTGCTTCGGTGATTGCCGTCTTCAACAGAAGTTCGGTTGCATGGCGATGGAGGTAGAGCCACGGCATGAAGATAGTGTCGTCAAACGGCTTACCGGTAAACGAGGCGGCGAGTCGGTCTGCGGCCTCGCGGAAGTACATCGCATACTCGGATAGTCCGGCCGCTCCTCTTCGCATGACGAGGTCTCGATACTTATCGGCCGGATAGTTTGAGAACAGATTCGAGCCCATCGGATGACTCTAGATCCGGGGGCCGACGAGTGCGACCAATTTTCTGGGCAGTCAGCGCGGTTTGCGCTACTTCGACGACACCTCAGCCCCCGTGCGCGCTCCTACACCGAACGGCGCGCGTACCGGCGGGCACCCTTACGCTTCAGCGAGTCCCCCGAAGTCCGCAAGGAGGCTCTCTACGTCGTCCTGTAGTTCGCTCTCAGGCCCGTACTGGTAGCTGACCATGCGCACGCTGCGCCCCTCGGTCCGGTTGTAGAAGTAGGTGGTGAACTGAGCGCTGCTCGGCGCTGCGCGGAGCTGCACGAAGTGCCCTAGCCGCAACGGCGACTGTGACCCGTCCCGGACGAGGTAGAGCTCGTCTTCGAACATGTGGTCCCCCACGACGAACTCCCTGGTTGCAAAGGGCGTCCGAGTCCCCACGGCGACCTCGGCGGTCTGGACGAGGCCGTCGCGGCGGCGCTTGGCGCTTCCGGGGCGGACCAGCACCAGCTGTGACCAGACGTTCCCGAGGAGCCCGCGGAGCTCTCTGAGGTCCGAGTCGAGCGAGTCGACCTGTGTTCTCAGCTCCTGCTTCGAGGTGTACCCCGTGTGGCCAGACCACCGGTTGCGCTTGCCGTTCACCTCCTTGAACTTCTTGACGACGTCTTTCGAGATCATCCGCTCGATACCGGCACGGCCAAGTTCGGCGAACGCGCGGCGGACTCGCGCCTCGTCATCGGCGTCGCCGTCTTCTAACGCGCTGCGCAGGTTCTTCGCCGTCTTCTCGACGATGACCACCCAAGTTCCGAAGGAAGCCTTCTCGATGCCTAAGTGCTGCTCATGCAGGGTTTGACGAATTGCGGCCTCGGTCTCGCTGCTGCCGCCCGGATCGCTACGGCTGGCGGCGAGCAGGACAGTCGCGTGGAAGGTCACGATCGCCTCCCAGGCGTGGAGATAGGCGCGCTGCTGCTCCCCCACCGACGGGGCGGACTCTGCGGTCCACAACGCCGATGCGATCGGGTAGGGCAGCTGGTCGAGCCAGGTCGTCAACGAGTCGTCGAAGGCGCCAGCGACCTTGCTCACCACCTCGTCAGCGTTATCCGGCGCCGACCAGAGGCTCGCCCGTCGGGCGCCGAGGTCAGCCTGGAACGAGCTGAGCCGCTCGTCCGCCGATGCGAGGGCGAGCTGGACGCGAAGATTCGGGACCGGCACGATGAGCTCGTCGGCCCACCGCATCAATGAGTTGGCGTCCGACCGCAATGCCTTGAGGTGGGGGCCCGAGCCTCCCTTGTCGATCGCACGGAACCGACTGGCAACGCCCTGCTCCGAGTTGAGCCACGCCGCCATGAAGGGCAGAAAGACCGCGCCGTCTTCGAGCTGGATCGCCAGAACCCGCCCGCCGGCGTTCGTCTCGGACAGATCCGTGGCGGCTCTGCCATCCGAACTGGTGGGCACGAACAACCGCCGATCGCCCTGCTCATCATCATTCGAAACAGTCTCAGCGTCGGGCTCTCGAGCGAGGAGACTGCTCAGACGCCGGCTTGGCCAGCCCTTTGCGGCCATGTCTCGCAGCATCTCGCGCGAGTCGTCCCTGAAGACACGACTGGGATCGAGGTCGACGGTCTCGCGCGGCTTCTCGGTCAGTGAGACGCCGGAGTCTGGCCCATAGCGAGCCTCCAGTAATTCACCGTCGATCGCTGTGTCGTTGTACGTGGTGACGCGCCACGAGAGCTGACGGCCCTCGCTTGTGACGCGCGACAGCCGTGCGTCCCTTCGCGTGAACTGGTGAGTGCTGATGGTGCGGTTGCGTGGGCCCGACTTCTTCGTCCGCAGCCCGGATTCGAGCTCATGGAACGCTTCGACCGGGATCGACCTGCGGCGGCGCTCCGTGGTGAACATCGTCTGCAAATCGGCGATCATCGCTTTGCCCCGGGAGACGTCGCTGGCGTTGTTCGAGAATGTTAGAAGGTAGAGGGGGATCGCTGTGTTCGGCGCAAGGCCGTCTGGGAGCCGGGTGACCGATTCCAGAAGGCCGGCGTCGACGATCCGCTGCCGCACCGCACCGGTTGCACCGCCGGAGCTCAACGCGCCCGGGTTCACCAGTGCCGCGACACGTCCCCCGCCCTGCTCCGCCGGATGAAGCTTCTCGAGTGCCAAGGAGATGAACAGCCAGGTGCTGTCGGAGCGCTGCGGGAGGCCGAACCCGAACTCGCCGTTTGACTGCCGCGCTTCCACGAGTTCGGCCGAGTCCCGCCAGTCCATCCCCCAGGGCGCGTCGACGATCACCAGATCGGCGCTGAAGTCCTTAAAGGCATCGTGCGCCAGCGTGTCCGCATGAGCGACTTCGGCGTTGTTGACCGCCTCAAATCGACGACGGCTCGCGGCGGCGGCGGCTTCGTTGATGTCCTGGCCGCGGTAGCGGACCTCTACTCCCGACGATTGGAGCGCTTCGACTAGGAGGAAACCGGCGAACCCCAAGCCGACCGCGGGATCCCAGACGTCGACAGTCATGAGACCCGGATCGAGGCGACCGAGCCCACCGACGGCAAGGGCCCGGGCCAGGGACACGCTCGTCGCGTGCTCCAGGCCAACCGGGCCGCGTTCCCTGTCGGAATTCGGCACTGTGTCGGAGTCCTCTAGCACTACGCGAATCGCCGGGTGCGGTGCGCTTCTTGTCCCCATTGCCCTACTTGTCCTCGTCGGAGGCCATGGCGTCCTCCAAATCCGTCTCATCCGTTATCCGCATCGGGCGCGACTGCTTCAACGGGGCCCCTCCGTGGTTAGCTGCTGGTCACGCTGATCCTATCTATCCTCGCGCCCATCAACGCTGATCGACGAGCTGTGTCGCCAATTCCAAAGCCGTGCTACATAATCCGGAGCAAGTGTGCCAGCAGGTCGACGCAATATCGAGACCGAGCAAGTCACTTAAGAACGCGTCCGATTCGAGTGGACTGGCGGCGATGGTGATCCGTTTGATCCAACCGGCGCAGACTGCGGAATGCAGTGGCGACGGTCAAAAGGGTCTCACCTCCTGGTCCCGCCGATCAGCTCAGCGATCACCGTCGTCGGCATCCTCCGGAACCTGGTCAATGACCCACGAACCGTAGACTAAGCGTGCGCCTACCTCGACGCGGCCGGACGGGTCCCTTGCAGCATCCGAGAGCCGGCCGCTTGGGCAACTGTACTGCGCGAACGGCCCTCGGGCCTCCAGCCGGTTTTCGCGGGCGGCCAACTGTCAGACATGTGGGCGCCAAAAGCTGCTGGTCAGGACCTCGACCAAACATTCGCCACGGGTTTTGACAAGATTCCCGGGGCTCCGATTTCACCCCGAATGGCGAACCGCAGCTCAATGGCGTCGGCATTCGCCACTCCCCCCGACCGTTCACACCAAGGTCCTGCTGCGGGCGGGACGTCGCGTAGGAGAAGTCGGCCTCCCCATAAACATGGCGCCCTCTTCATCTCGTTTTTTCTTTCACTGTGACGAATAACTGAGGCCGACCGCGAGTCGTCGGGGTGCAGACAACGCTCGAGGTACGCAGGATCTGATCACTCCGTCAGCCCGGTGTCGGCGCCGCGAGTCTGGTCCGCGAGGGTACCCGGTTGCTTTTCGCTCGCGTCAGATCTCCAACGCCCCCCGACGCATCGCAGCGGTCGTCTGATCCCCCTCCATCAACTCGGGCTGGCGTGCATAGGCCTCACATTCCTGGAGGTGGATACGGCTCGAAGGCCTGCGCAGCCTTGTCGAGAAGCTGGGCCGCGCCGAGTTTCCTCTGACGGCCGCACCACTGGCCATTCGCTCCGGAACCGGATCCCGCTCAATCCGATCGCGACCGCTAGACCGTTGCGTCGCGGGTGCCTTTGTGGGTGGTGTCGACGACGCCACTGGTCAATCACCTGGTGCTCCGTACGTTTGGTGTCCACCCTCAGGGCTTCTGCGGGTGTCGGCGTCCAGGATGGCATTCGATCCGACTGGTCAGGGTCGCTGATGGCCCGATTGCAGGCAGTCGCTACGCGCGATAGTCGATGGGCTCGATCGACCCGTCGATCACCTCACCGAGGTAGATCGACGACCCGAGGAGGGGACGAATCCCCGGCCCTCGTCCGGAATCCGTCGCGATTGACTCGAGGTACTCGGCGCCGCTGAGCGCCTCGTCGTGTCGGTTGGCGCGGGCATAGGCCAGAATCGCTTCGTAGGTGGTTTCAGTCAGTGAGCTGATCGGTGGCACGAGGGATGATCCGGACCGCTCCCGGTAGCGGCGAACCAGGGAACGGTTTGTTCGGGTGTCGAGACTCTCGAAGTAGCCGAAAGCGGTCCGCATGCCCTGAGCTGCGTCGGCTCCGATGAGCTGGAGGGTCGCCTCGTCGAGCACAAGCGCAAAAGTCTTTGTCGTGCTGCGGAGTTCCGTCGCGGCGAAGGCGCGCTGAAATGCCACTTCGTCATGTCCGACCAGAGAGGTGAGGATCAACTCGGCGCCCGATCGGCGGATTCGAGCAAGGGTCGGCTCGAAATCGGTGGTCCCGAGATCGACGTAAGATTCGCCCACCACCGATCCGCCAGATTCGGACACCACTCCCCGCGCGGACATGTGCGCGCCAAACGACCACGAATACCGTTGTCCGACGAAGAACCATCGATACATGCCGGTGTCTGCCATCAGCCGCGGAATGCCGACGCGCACCTGGCTCGTCGGACGTTCACCGAGCCGGACCACATTATCGCGCGACGCGCCACCCTCGTTCAGGACCGTATGCACCAACAGCGTTCCGGCCGACGGCCGTGCCGCAACGACGGCGTTGAATGTCGCGGAGGTGACGCAGGCAAAGATGGCCCGGCATCCCTCACGGACCAGTCGTGAAGCTTCGGCGACGCCGGTCCACGATTGCGAGGCGTCGTCGCCGATTCGGAGTTCGACGGGTTTGCGCCGGATTCCGCCGTCGGCGTTGATTTCGTCAACGGCCATCTCGGCGAGCGCCTGCGTTGCCTGGGCGAACACGGCCGCCGATCCGGACTTACTCAGGAGCAGCCCGATCCGGTGGGTGTTGGGGTCCGGCGGTGCCGGTGAATCGAATCCACGCCTGCGCGCCAGCCAGTCGATACCTTCGGTGTCGATCTGTGACTCGAGGGTCACACGGGTGCCGCTGCCGTCCCGGTGAAACCGTACCGTCAGGACACCCGGCCACGGCTGATGATGCACGATCACCACTCTTTGAACGGGGCGAATGGCCATTACCCGACCGAGAACGGTGATCTCGGAGCCCCTGCCTGCGACATCGCTGACCGGCAGTGGGAGTGCAATCGCGGCTCCGACGATCATTGTCGCGCATTCGGCACCGAGGAGATGGCCGTCGGCGAACATCTGGAACGCTCGCGCGGGGCCCATATCGACAAAGGTCTGCGCGGTGACCGATAGGGCTGACACCGCGCTGCTCCCCTATTCGGCCGAATGAAGATACTTAGGCCGTGCGGCCTGAAGCGGGTGGCGTTGACGATTCGGGAGCGTGCGGTTGCTCGGTGGATGTCGCAAGTGCGCCGTTGAGGAGGCTCTGCAGGAACGCGAGCGCGTCCTGCGTCGGGCCGGCCGGGTCGATCGAGAAGTATCGGTGGCGACCGTCTCGTCGCTCGATCACCATGCCTGACAACCGCAATGCCTTGAGATGGGCAGAGACGGTGGTTCGGCCGACAGACGTGATCCGATCGCTGATGAAGCCGGCACTGCACTCACCGTTCTCGGCGAGTACGTCGAGGATCTGGCGACGCACTTGGTCGGCCAGCACGGAGAACGCCGACTCCTCGTTGTCGTGCACCAGTACCTCCACGGTATTTGCGGGTGCCATCCTGCACCTCGTGCAACTCTACCGTCGTCACTTGTGGGGTTCACGGAGTCGTCGCATGCCCCGTTTGCGCGACGTGGCTTATCACTGTCTCGCTGTGGCCGGGACCGAGTGGGTCTGGCCAGGTGGTCCAGACGTCTGGGCCGAGCGCGATCTCCTCGATGGTCAACAGGCACTCGTCGAGTTGCTGGTGCAGGATGTCGCGATCGATGTCTTGACCGATGAATACCAGCTCTTGCCGGCAGTCGCCGACGGGTTCCTCCCACTGGTCGAGGATGCCTCTGCGGCGATGATCATCAGTTGGCCAAAAGCCCTCGGGCAGAAACCTCCACCATCGCCCGATGTACCCGTGCCGGATCCGATGGCCTGCCTGGGAGATGCTCCCGGTTTCGGTGAACCGAGCGGCGTTCCAGAAGTATCCTTTGGCGCGCAGCAGGTTTCCGTTGCTCCACTCGTCGGCGAGAAATCTGTGGAGGCGCTGCGGGTGGAAGGGAGCCCGCTGGCGGTAGACGACGGAGGCGATCCCGTACTCCTCGGTTTCGGGAATGTGTTCGCCGCGCAGTTCCTGCAACCATCCCGGCGATGTAGCCGCCTTCTCGAGAGAAAACAGGCCGGTGTTCATGATGGTTTCCAGTGCGATGTCACCGTGCGCCATTGGCACGAGCTTCGCGGATGCATTGAACGTGCGCAGCACGCCGGTCAATTCGGCGAGTTGCCGGTCGTCGATGAGGTCAGTTTTGCTGACGAGGATGACGTCGGCGAACTCGACCTGATCCGCGAGGAGATCGGAGATGTCGCGTTGATCCTCTGGCGCGTCGGCGTCGAGCAAGCCGCCGCCGCGGTAGTCCCGTAGAAAGCTACTGCCGTCGACGACGGTGACCATCGTGTCGAGTCGAGCGATGTCATCGAGGGCGCTTCCGGCGGGATCGATGAAGGTGAAGGTTTCGGCTACCGGTAGCGGCTCGGAGATGCCGGAGGATTCGATGAGCAGATAGTCGAAGTGGCCGGCAGTTGCGAGCAGCGTGATCTCGGCGAGCAGATCTTCGCGCAACGTGCAGCAGATGCAGCCGTTGGTCATCTCGACCAGCTTTTCCTCCGAGCGGCTCAGAGTGACCTCGCGCTCGACCTCGGAGCCGTCGATGTTGATCTCACTCATGTCGTTGACGATGACCGCGACGCGGCACCCGTCACGGTTGCGCAGGATGTTGTTGAGCAGGGTGGTCTTACCGGCGCCGAGGAACCCGGAAAGGACGGTGACCGGAAGTCTGTTGTCTGCCATGGCTGTCGATCCTCGTGAAAGTGGACCCAGAAGTGCAGATGGAGCTGGGTACGGTTATGGGGCTGGAGGGCGGTGGCGGATATCCGGGGCTGGTTCAGAGATACCCGCCACCGCGGTGATCGCGAGTCAGGCGGCCGGTTCGAGATAGCCTTCGAAGAGGTCCACCATCACGCTTGCGGCATCGGTGTCCTCGCCGAAGAGTTCATCGCCAGTGAACTCGACGTGATAGGTCGGTTCAGCGCCTCCGTCGGCGCGGCCATGGCCGATCGCATCAGGAAACGGCCACTTGTCGGTGGTTCGGTGGCGGACGATGCCGGTGCGGCCCCGGCAGAACGCCGGCATCCGAATGTGCCCGGCGAAGTACTCGTCACGAACACGCACGGTATCTCCGACATGGAACACCTGAGTGTCCGAGCGGGCAGGGCGCCCCTCCGATGTCGCCGGCAGCGAGAGCGGGAATGGCCCTCCGGCAAACGTTTCCAACTCTTCCTGGGTCAGGACACCGGTCTCGACCATCAGCGTCGCGACGCCGATGGCGTAGCGCTCGTAGTACGGGGTGACCAGGTAGTGGACCGGGGCGATGCGTTCGACAACGTGCCGCACCTCGTCGACGCTGAACTTGCCGAGCTCGGCCACACCGAGGAAGAACAGGCTGTAGGGCAGGTGCTCCCAATCGGCGTGAAAGGTCTCCGGCGTGGGCTGACCGTCGTCGTAGTTGTTGATCGTATGGTCGACGCGACCAAACCCCTGGACGCCGCCAAGGTCGTGAACTCCATCCATGATGTCTGTCGTCCTTTCAAATTCGCTGTGGTTGTCGGTAGGTCACGGCAGCGTGGGCAGTGCCACACCAATGAGACAGTCTTTGGTCACGATTGCCTCGAGTTGCTCGGCGCTCCAGCCTTCGGTTCCCGCCGGACGCATCGGGACGACCAGGTAGCGGGTCTCCGCCGTGGTGTCAACGACGCGGATCTTCACGTCCTCTGGCAACGTGGTGCCCAGTTCGGCAAGCACCTTGCGTGGCTCGCGGACCACGCGGGCCCGGTATTCAAAGCTCTTGTACCAGGTCGGCGGCAGTCCGAGAATCGGCCAGGCTGTGCACGAGCACAACGAACACACGATGACGTTCTTGAGGTCCGGTGTGTCTTCCAGAGCCACGATGTACTCGCCTTGCGGGCCGAGCCACCCGTACTGTGCGACCGCGGCGGTCCCGTCCGTCAGCAGCAACTCCCGAAACTCGGGGTCGGTCCAGGCACGAGCCACCAGCGCGGCACCTTTGCGTGGGGTGAAGTCCTCCTCGAAGGTCTGCTTCCACGTCTCGACGTAGCCGTCGGGAACGAGGCCCTTCGACTTCAGCGCTTCGTAGAGCGCCCACGCACGATCGCCGGCGGGGGCTTGTTCGGGGACGCCGGGGGCGCGGGTCCGTTCGGCGTGGTGATCGATCACTGCGGACATGGGTGAACCTTCCTGTGGTGGGGCTGAAATTTGGGATCTGGGGTGTCGACGGTCGTTGTCGAGACGGTCATGTGAGCGTGAGCTCGGTAGGAGCGGTCTGGACAAGGGTCGATGGGGTCGGGAAGCCGCCGCAGAGCCGCTCGAAGGTGTGACCGACGCGAAGAACCGTCGCGTCGTCGAAGTGCTTGCCGATGATCATCATTCCCGCCGGCATCTCGTCGACGAGACCAGCCGGCACGGACATTGCCGGGTGGCCTGTGATGTCGAATGGCGCGGTGTTGGCGATCATGCCGAGCGCTTTGGTGATATACGTCGCGCGGTCGACTCCGGCCTCGGGCAACTCGGTGGCGACATAGGGCAGCGTCGGCATCACCAGGACGTCGTAGGCCCACAGCGCATCGTCGTAGGCTCGGCGAGCCAAGGGAACCAGGTTACGAGCCTTGCCGTAGAGACTCGCGCCCAGGGTTTTGACACCGTGATATCCGCATAGCGCAACGAGTTTCACCGTTTCGGACAGGTCATCAGCGCGATCGATCCGTTGTTGGGCGAAGTACGCCATCTGTTCCGGGTCATAGAGTCCACCGGCGTTGAGGCCGTATCCGTTTCCGTCGAGCATCTGGTACGCGCCGCCGTCCGTGGCGATCACATTCCAGACGTGGAACGCGTGACGATGCCAGGGAATGCTCACCTCCTCGACCGTCGCCCCGACCGCACGAAACCGCTGCGCCGCCGCCCGCACGAGATCGTCGACCTCGACTTGTGAGGAGTCGTGGCCGAAGCCTTCCGCCACCACACCGATGCGCAGTCCCGTGACCCCGCCGTCGAGTCCCGACAGGTAGTCCTCCGCGGCGATCGATTCGGGTTGGCGCGGGTCGTCGCCATCGGTGCCGGCAATCACCGAGAGCATCAGGGCAGCATCGGCGACGGTTCGGGTGATCGGGCCGACGTGGTCGATGGTGCGTTCGATCGGAAAGGCCCCGGTATATGGCACCAGGCCAAAGGTCGGCTTGTGCCCCACCACCCCGCAGAACGAGGCGGGTATACGGATGGATCCGCCCTGATCACCGCCGATCGCTAGGTCGACGTCCCCGTTTGCCACCAGGGCGCCGCTGCCGCCCGACGATCCACCGGCCTCCCGAGACGGATTCCACGGGTTGCGGACAGGACCCGTGGCCGGTGTGAAACTCGACCCCGAGAAGCACAGGTCCTCGCATACCGACTTGCCGGCGATCTCCCCGCCCGCATCGAGTACGCGCGAAACCACCGTTGCATCGCGTGAGGGCACGAAACCCTCGAGCGACCGTGATCCGTTCATCATCGGCACGCCGGCGACGGCGACATTGTCCTTGATTGCCACCCGACGACCTGCCAATCGATCGTTCGATGGCGAATCGGCGGTGATGGAGGTCGTCACGTACCAGGCTCCCAGCCGGTTCGTGTCGCCGTGCGCGGCAAACTCGAAGTCCCGTTCGGGCGCTGGAGCGTCCAGTGAGTGTGCGTAAAGTTCGTCGACCGCGTCGTAGGAGCCCAGCGCCCCATCGACGAGGCCGGCGAACTCTGCGCACTCCGTCGGTCCGAGTGACATACCGAAATGTGCTGCAGCGCTGCTGATCGAGTCCGCATCAGGTCGCTTGACTGCCATGGGAGGTCTCCTAGGGGGCTGCGATTGTCGCCCGAGTGGGGCTGTTGGGAGTGGGTTCAATTGTTCACATGCCGTCGGATATATGTCAATGAGTGTCCACATATCGACTTTAGCTGCCGACCGGCACGTTCCGTGCTGTACTGGATGGGCGCTACGGCAATCGTGCGACACGTCGCATCGGCAAAGTTGTCCGTGAGCGCCCGACAATTGATCGACAGTGACGAGAAGGGAGATGTCCATGCTCACGCAGTCGGGTTTCACCCTGCCGGCACGCACGGCCCGTCCCGACGAC
This sequence comes from Gordonia sp. OPL2, assembly GCF_003797825.1. Classification (GTDB taxonomy): domain Bacteria; phylum Actinomycetota; class Actinomycetes; order Mycobacteriales; family Mycobacteriaceae; genus Gordonia. Next base: position 492,104 of record NZ_RKME01000001.1, on the reverse strand, counting down.
TGGGCGGACATGCTGCGCCAGCATTTCGTCTCGCTCGAGGTCGCCGATGTACCCGACGCCGGTTTCACCGGTGCGGTCCGGTCCGCGCAGACGGCACACCTGAACGTCGCCTCGGTCAATTCGGTGGCGCAAAGCATTTCGCGTGTCGACGGACTCATTCGCACCGACAGCAAGGACGACCTGCAGATCGGGGTGATGCGCCGGGGTCGCGCAGTGGTTCAGCAAGATGACCGCGAATGTGTGCTGGACCATGGCGATTTCGTGCTCTACGACACCAGCCGTCCGTTCCGGTGGCGATTGGACGGCCACCCAAGCGACGATTGCTGGGGCCTCGAGGTGTTCACCTGGCCCCGTGGCACACTGGCTCTCACCGAAACAGACGTTCGCCAGCTGACCGCGATCGCCTTCGACGGTCACGCCGGCGCCAGCGCACTGCTTAGTCGCTTCCTCCATGACCTCGCAACGATGCGCATGTCCGACGATGGCGACTCTTCGACGACGCTGATTGTCGACGAGGTCGGTGACCTGGTGAACGCTATCCTCCGGCGTTCGGCGTCGAGGGATCACCATCCACACGCCGATCTGTATCAATCCGCGGTGACCCGAATCGATGAAACGCTGGCCGACCACAATCTGAGCCCAGCGGATATCGCTGCTGCACTGTCTATTTCGACTCGCCAACTCCATCGCGTGTTTGCCGAGCGGGACGCCACCGTGTCCAGCACCATTCGCCGGCGACGCCTCGAGCACTGTCGCCGCGATATTGTCGCCGACAGGACACGGCGGTCGTCGCTGCTGCAGATCAGCACTCGGTGGGGCTTCGGGGATCTCGCGGTGTTCAGCAGGGCGTTCAAACAGGAATACGGGATCAGCCCCAGTCACTATCGAGCCACTGTCGCCGCAGAGTGATTATCCGCTGTCGCCAAGTGAAACCTGGCGCCGACGATCAACATCGTGGCCCTGCTACGCAAATCAATTCTTTGGTGCACGGTTAGCGTGGTCTCGTCGCGTCTCGGCCGAAGGACACCGCGACTTCAATCGAGAACGACGGCCTACCAAGATAATTGCGTGTCGGCAGTCCCCGATGCGTACGACCCAGAGGACCAGCCCATGGAATCCGCGATCGACGCCCACCTTGTCTGCCCACGCACCATCTCGCGTCGAGTGCCAGACGATTACCAACCACCTTTTCCGATGTGGGTCGGACGGGCTGATGCGCCGGTCACGCAAGTCGCCATGGCCTACCTCGGTGTTCAATACCGGGATGACACCCAGCGAGGCGTTGCCCTGGCCGCGTTGGCGACCATTGTCGGGATGCTCGAGGGTCGTCACCGCGCCGATCACTACGACCTTACCCAGCACACCGATGCCGACGGATATGCCAACCTGATGGCCGTCGGCTACTGGCGCAACCCCGTATTATTCTGCGATTGGCTGCGCACACCCACCGTCGCCGAATGGTGGGGATCCGACGAACGACTGACCGATGGGATCGGCTTCTTCCGAGAGATCACCACTCCACGGGTCGACCAGTTCGAAACGCTCTACGCCTTTCAGGACCACTTGCCCGGAGTGGGCGCGGTAATGGACGGGGTCAGCGGCGACATCAACGAGCACGGGTACTGGGGATCGATGCGCGAGCGCTTTCCCCGATCTCAGACCGATTGGATGCAGCCCTCTGGCCGGCTCCGGATAGCAAGCGGCGACCCAAATTGCGGTGGACGCGTGATCGTGCAGGGCCACGACAACATCGCGATCATCAGATCCGGACAGGACTGGCGCGAGGCCGGAACCGAAGAGCGTGCGCTCTACCTCGACGAGATTCGCCCAACACTGTCGGCGGGCATGGACTTTCTCCGCGACGAAGGGCAGGCCGTCGGCTGTTACAGCAACCGCTTCGTGCAGAGCATCGATCTCGACGGCAACCTCCTCGACGAGACCTACAACATCGGACACTGGCGTTCTCTGGAAAAGCTGGAGCGGTGGGCAGAATCCCACCCCACTCACTTGCGGATCTTCACCACGTTCTTCCGTGTCGCTGCCGGACTCGAGAAGCTCCGCCTGTACCACGAGGTGTCGGTTTCGGACGCGTCCAACCAAACCTTCGAATACATCAATTGCCACGCGAACACCGGCATGCTGCGAGACGCGGTGACGACGGAATGACGGGTAGGTCGGTGCTGCCCGGAGGCCGGTCACCCGGCCGTGGTCGACTGACCTGCGGCTCGGAAACATCTAGGGCGGTCGGCCGCGGAGATCTGGTGGTGCAGGCGAATTGCGGGACTGCCAGCAGCCGCCGCGAACGCGAGGTACAACGCGCGACGCCGCGCCGGGGATAGGTAGTCGTAGGCCGCAACCCGATACAGCGGGTGGACGAACCGCACTCGGTGGATCGGGTCGCGCGGCAGGTGTTCGAGCAGACCACCTTCGAGCGCCACGGCCAATGCCGCGGAAGGGTCGCACGACGTCGTCACCGTGCCGAGGTCGATGAGGCCGGTCGACCCACCGGCCACCGCCAGCGCCTCCTCGGGTTGCTATCAGACCGTCCGCGTTCGATCTACCCCCGCTTTCGGTATGAAAAGCTTTGTGTCGTAGGCTGTTCACCCGTGCCTAACGTCGTTGCCCGTGCTTCCGTGACCGATACCACCCTGCGGAATTGTGTGTGGTGCTCGTCCGACGAGGATGTTGCTGACCTCCGTAATGAACCGCGGTGCGGGCGCTGTCGCGCAGCGGAGCAGACCATCGCCGAGGCCCGCGATTTCGTGCGTTTCTATGGTCTGCGCCCATTGGGTGGGTCCCTGGAGTCCGACGATGAGGAGGAGCACGAGCATCGGGTCGCAGCTCGTGAGGCGAGTGCGGGGCTGACCAAGACTCGTACACACACTCCGCCGCGTCGCACGTCTCAGACGGGGCGCAGTGCCGCAGTGGCCCGACCCGCCACTACCGCCACAAGGGCAGATGCGCGGGGTGCAGCTGGAACAGTACGATCCGCCAAGCCGGACACCGCTCGACGCCCGGATGTTTCCCGGCCCGACCAGGCCGCACTCGCGAGCCGAGCCGAAGGCTTGCTGTCGCAGCTCACCGAGCTCGAGGAACGCCTCGCTGTCGCGAAACTCGACTCGGGTCTCAGTGGCAAGGCCAAGGTGGCTGATCTGACCGCGAAACGCGAGTCCGTGTTGCGGACGCTGGCCGCATTGGAGAAGGCAAAGCGGGCACTGGAGCCGGCCTGACTTTCGCACGTCACCACGGACTGGCGGCGCCGATCGGCTCAGCGCCGCAAACTCTCATTCACTACCAGACAGCGGCATGGATTCGCTCGCGAACACTGCCGCTGTGGATGGACGCTTGGCCTGTGGATGCGTAACACGGTCCGATGCCCGATTCCCTTATCGTTGGCGGCATGTCGAGGCAAAACCACTCATCGAGATCGGGCCGACGAGGTCGCACACAGGGCAGGCGCGCGGTTGATCGCACGCATCCTTGGTTGTCCGGTGGTCTGCCCCGAATACACCGGGAGCTGACCCAGGCATATCGCTATCTGTCGGTCGAATGGGTCGCATATGCGGACATGGTCAGTGCGCGCGACGCCGAGTACGCCACCGAGTTGGACGCACTCGCCGCCGCCGGCCGCGGCCCAGGTGATGCCGATTTTGACGCGGTGGTCACACAGAAACTCGACAATTCCACTCTTTACCGCATGCTCTGCGGGAACGTGATGCACTCGGCGACGGCTGTCGAGGTGCTCAACGACCTGACTCCGGTGTGGGTCCCGGAGGCGGTCAACGATGCGCTCGCATCGATCGAAGTCCCGCCAGGCGACGCGCGAAGCCTCACGGGGATAGGCGCGTCCGGACTGTTGGTCTTCGGCACATCCCCCATCCGCGCCCGCGAGAGCCTTCCGGGCGGGCAGACAATGCCTGAGGTCGACGTCGACGGCGTGCTGTGGTGGACGAAGACGGCATGCCACGGTAGTGCGTCCAATGCCCTCGCCGAGGGCGTGCCCCGCAGGTTGATGCTGGCCCCGCTGACGCGCAGTCGTGATCTGCAATGGCTGCGCGGAGACGGATGGCGGACGTCTACGCTCACCGAGGTGACCTGTTTCGATGTCACCACAGTCCGAGGTGTCGATGTACAAGAAGCGCTCTGGCCCTGTGTCGAGCTGCTGGCGAGAATCGGAACCGCGCTGCAGCACAATAGTCTTCGCTGCATCGGCGGATCGATCACCATGCTGGACGCTGCCTGAGGCCCGTCCTAGATCTGGCGAGAGCCGCTGAGAACGTCGTCTTGATGTATGGAAAACCGTTCCGTTCATTTTCGATCCGTGGATAGAGTGTCTCCATGCTTCTCGCAGAGGCTGGCTTATCGGAATGCGCTAGAGATGCCGCGTGCAATGCGGACTTCAGTCGGCCGTTCTACATCGCGTTTGGGTTGCTCGTCTTGTTCTCCGTCTGGATCGTCGTGTCGATGTTCGCGTCCGTCGATATCGTCGTCCGTCGGATCGGCCTACAGCGCAGTGCGTTCTGGCTTGCCGTCGTATGGATTGTTCCGATCGGCGGCGTGCTCGCGTGGCTGGTCCGTCGGTCGACACTGCGCGATGGCCGGGTGGAGTCAGTCTACCGGTAACTGAAAGTACCTCGCGCTCGCTTCAACGTTTGTCTTGCCGAGCGTCGTGACCTCCAGCGCTGTCCACCACCGAGTTTTCCTCCCGATGGTGGACGATCCTGTTCCGTCACATGGCAACCGGCGCCGGCCGCGCTGCATGAATCAGCTTCTCCCCCAGGTCATAATCGTCGTCGGCGTTGTGGGTCAGCACCCCGACAACTGCACCGCCGGCCTCGTACCACACAGTGAATCCATCGTCGTGCTCGATCAATCGGCTGCGCTCATACCCGTCGCCCCACGCGTGATACTTCACGGTGTCGGCACCGATGGTCGTCCAGAATCCCGGGACCTCGGCCCAATCGTCTTCAGCTCCCGCGGCGCAGGCACCGGCGACGGCGCCCTGGTCGGACGCATCCTGCCAATGCTCGATCGTGATCGGTCGGCCAGCGGTGCTGTTGGTCGCCAGTGCCGAGTCTCCCGCCGCATAGACGTCGGGGTGCGACGTGCTCATATGCGCGTCGACCACGATGCGTGAGTCGACGACTGACAGGCCAGCCTGCGAGGCCAGGTCGCCCTGTGGGGCAACGCCGGTCGCCGCGAGAACCAGGTCGGTGTCCAGAGTCACGCCGCCCTCCAGGACGACGGCGTCGGAGCCGATCTCCTGCACATGGGCACCGCCGACGAAACGAACGCCCGAATTCTCCACCAGCCGCAACAGCTTTCGCCCGGCTTCGGTGCCGAGACGCCGCTGCTGAGGAAGATCGTCGGGTGCCACCAGCGTGACCGGCACTCCTCTTGCTGCTATCGATGCGGCGGCTTCACAGCCGATGAACCCGCCCCCGATCACCACCGCCGACGACGCTCGACGGGCCACGTCACGCAATTCTCTCGCGTCCTGTAGCGAGCGCAACGTGAGCGCCAGTTCCCCACCGGGGATCGCGGGAGGTTGCGGACTGGATCCGCCGGCAAGGATCAGATGAGAGTACGGATGGCGGATGCCGGCGGCGGTGACGGCGTGCGCGTGGACATCGACCTCGGTCACGCGTGTGTCAAGGTTGATGTCCACGTTGTTCTCGGTGAACCAGGACGACGGATACATGGCGACGTCATCGGTGTCGCCGCGCAGGAACTCCTTGCTCAGCGGCGGTCGAAAGTAGGGCATGTCGACGTCAGCAGTGAGAACGCGCACCGGTTCGTCGTCGCGTCGCTCACGAAATGCCTCGGCCGCAGCCATTCCTGCGGGACCACTGCCGAGCACGATCAACCCCGGTTCAGACATGACCACAGCCATACCCGGTTCGGTCGTCACAACACATGCCCTGTGCCAGAACATCGGCCAGAGCACGCGATCCGACGCCGTGCGGGTGATGTTTGACTGCGGAGTGAGCCGGGTACAGACGACTGCGAGGGTGAACAGCCCTGCCACTAGTGACCACGTACTGCGAGGAGTGCACCGATGAGTGAGAACAGCGGTCCGGCCGAGGGAATCAAGGGCGTCGTCGAGGACGTCAAGGGCAAGGCGAAGGAAGCCGTCGGCGCGGTCACCGGACAGGATTCGATGACGCGCGAAGGCCAAGCGCAGCAGGACAAAGCCGAGTCGCAACGCACAGCTGCGGAGAAGGAAGCCGAAGCGGAGAAGGCTCGTGCGGAGGCTCGCGTCGACGAAGAACGTCAGCGAAGCGAACAGAACTGAGGTGTCCGGCGCCTTGACGGAGGTCCAGACGCCGTAGCGAGTCACCGAGAGTCCGGTGTGCGGAACAGATCCGCACACCGGACTCTCTTGCTCCGCTGCCCGATCAGCCAGGCGCCTTGACGCTGAGGTGTTTCCAGGCGTCGTATTCGCTTCTGCGGGCGGCCTCCATCTGTTCCACCATGTCGAAGGATGCGGCGCCCACGATCAGTCGCGACGGCGGCTCGGGCAGGTCGGCCAACTCCATCACGACCGGGGCTGCTGTACTCGGAGCCGGTCCGACATCCTCACCCCACATCTCACTCAATTGTGTGCGCAGCGGCGCATACTCGGCGCGGGGCGTGGTGGCCGTCGTCCCGCGGGTGAACAAGTCCGTGCCGTAACTGCCGGGCTGGACGATCGTGACCGTGATCCCAAACGGTGCAACCTCCATCGCCAACGCCTGGCTCACGGAATCCAGAGCGCTCTTGCTGGCCGCGTAGAACCCGGTGGAGGCGAACCCGCCACCTGTCCCCATCGATGTCACCTGCACGATGTGACCGAACCCCTGCGACCGCAGATGCGGCACGACAGCCTGGGTGACCCACACCGCGCCGAAGAAGTTGACCTCGAACTGATCACGGATCTGGGCCTCGGTTGCCTCCTCGACCATGCCCAGCAGCATCGTCCCGGCGTTGTTGACCACGATGTCCAGTCGTCCGAACGCAGCCGCGGCCTCGTCCACGACCTGCTGCACGGCAGTTGGATCACGAACATCCAACGTCAGCAACATGATTCGATCGGGATATGAGGCGCGGAGGTCGGCCAGTGGACTCAGATCCCGAGCAGCAGCGACAACGCGATCACCCGCCGCCAGTGCCGCTTCGGTGAACGCCTTCCCCAACCCTCTCGACGCGCCGGTGATGAACCACACTCGAGTAGACGGCATGCTCACTCCTCCACATTGATCGATCCCGACGAGACGAGACGAATCGTCTCGTGATCGAGTATGCGTTCGCCGAGGGACTGTGTCAAGACGAACCGTCTCGTCTTCGGTGACGTATTCTGCTCGGGTGGCTGACACTTCGACTCCCGATCCCACGCGTCGCAGCGAGAAGTCGCGGCGAGCCGTCCTGACCGCTGCGCGGGAACTGGTGTCCGAACGCGAGTACGCCAAGGTGACGATCGAGGCCATCGCAGCACGAGCGGGCGTCGGCAAGCAGACCATCTACCGCTGGTGGCCGAGCAAAGGAGCGGTGATCCTGGACGCGTTCCTCGCGTTGAGTGAGGGCGACGAGGGGCTGGAGCTGCCCGACACCGGCGACCTCGCGGCCGATCTCAAGGCCGTCATGCGCGCGACGGTGGCGGAGTTCGCGGATCCGGCCTTCGAGGCGCCACTGCGGGCGCTCAACACCCAGATCGCCGATGACCCAGACCTCGCCGCCCTGTACCGCGAGAAGTTGGCCGAACCGCTTGATCAGGCGAAGAAGATGCGATTACGCAGTGCTCAGCAGGCCGGACAACTCGATCCCGACGCCGACCTCGATCTGATGCTGGAAGTGCTCTACGCGCCGGTCTTTCAACGGTGGTTACACCGCTCGGGACCGCTGACCCCCGAGTACGCCGACGCCATCGTCGACATCGCCCTGCGCGCTTTCGCCTTTCCCTGCATTGAGTGAAATCGCCACTGGGTGACCTCGCATCGCGACGGCTGACGGTCGCATCGGCGCGAGTGTCGGGGTCGACCGTCAGACGCGGACGACGACCTTGCCGCGAACGTGGCCGGACTGACTGCGCTCGTGGGCGTTCACCGCGTCTGCCAACTCGAAGACCTCGGCGATCTCCGGTGTGAGCCTGCCGGCCTCACCGAGACGGGCGAGCTCTGCGAGGTCGGTGGAATCGGGACGCACCCAGACGTAGTGCCCACCGAACTCGTCGCGGGCTCGAGCATCGGTGATCGAGGCGACGGTGCCACCGTCGCGCAGCACGTCCGGCACCGAGTCGAGGGCGTCGCCACCCACGTAGTCGAGGACGACGTCGACCCCGGCGGGTTCGAGCTCGCGCACCCGTTCGGCCAGACCTTCGCCATACGTGATGGGCTCGGCACCAAGGCTTTTCAGGTAGTCGTGGTTTGATTCCGACGCGGTGCCGATCACTCGTGCGCCGAGGGTTCGTGCAATCTGCACCGCGAACGATCCGACTCCACCTGCGGCCGCATGCACCAACACCGTCTGGTCTGACGTCACGCCTGCTCGACGAATCGTCTGATAGGCGGTGAGTCCCGCGAGTGGAACAGCTGCCGCCTCCTCGAACGTCCACGCGGACGGCTTGTGGGCGAGTGTGCGCACCGGGGCGGAGACGAACTCGGCCAGCGTGCCGCCGGCCACCTCCCCGCCGACCGCGTCCTTGCGTACGTAACCGAACACCTCGTCGCCGACCTGGAACTCGGGCGTGTCCAAACCGACCTGCTCCACCACACCCGCGACATCCCACCCCGGCACGACCGGGAACACGGTGTCCAGGACCTCGGCGAGATAGCCCTCGCGGACCTTCCAGTCGACGGGATTCACACTCGAGGCGCGCACTCGCACGAGGACGGAATCAGGGCCGACCTTCGGCGTCGGGAGGTCAGAGAGCGCCAGGACGTCGGAGCCGCCGAAGCGGTCGTAGGTGATTGCTCGCACGTGGGCACCAACATGTTCCTCGATCGAATGATTCCGACGTGTCACGGCGTGCTGTGCCGCGACATCATGAGAGTCGTAAGCGGCTGACTCCACCGAGCGCGAAAGTCTTCGCAGGTCGGTCGAGTCAGGATCGGTCCTGATCCCCCAGTGCGGCCAGTGCGGCCCGCGCGTTCTCGAGGTCGCGGCTGAGTTCATCGATCTTGTTCTGGGCGGCCTCGCGGGCCGCGTCGATCACCCCGTCGACCGCGGCGATCGCGGTCTCGTCCCCGAGCTCACGCATCGCGCGCGCCACCCGATCAGCGCTCACCTCGACTGGCTTGCCCTGTTTCTTGGCGCCGTGGGACACCGCGATCGTCCACGTGCTGTCGGCGGTCGAGGTGATGACCACGCTGACCGCCCCGGTCGACGGCTTGGTCCGGCGAGGATTCCGCGATGGTCCGGGCGTCGGCGATGTCCCCGGCGTAGTGGCAGGTGATGTCGCCGGTGTCGGCGTGGGCTGCACAGCTTTTGTCGGCGACGTCGTGCGGTTCGCCGAAGGCTCAGCCGGAGGAGCCGGCGCAGGTGCCGGCGACGACCTGTCCGGCTTGCGGCGGGGAGCCGTCGAGGTCGCCGTCGTCCTGGACCTCTGCAGTTCTTCGGCCTCGAACGGGAGCTGGTCGTCGACGCCCTTCGGACTGACCGTCACGGTGGAGCCGTCGATGGACACCACTCGCGCAGACGTCCCGGCGTCGAGGGAAAGTGACGGCAACGGGTCGCGAAGGTAGACCGTCATCCTCTTGCCGGCCGCAAGACCGGCGGCCAGGGCCGCCAGTTCGTCGGTGGTCAACCCGATTCCTCTCCGTGCTGCTGTCACGGCACCATCTTCGCACACATGTGCGAACCAGGGTCACGGGCTCATCCCCAAGGCACATGAACTGCCATTTCCCGACAAACGAGCGCCAACTTGCGGTTCGGGCCGCTGCGCGAGCGATGATCGCGATGAGTCTGGCTCTAGCCTGTGCTCATGTCGATCGTGCCGGACTCGAAGAACTGGACCTGGGTCTTGGACCGACCCTGCGAAGCGTGTGGGCTCGAGACCGCCCGCATCGAGTTCCGCCGGATTCCGGAGCTGATCGTCGACAACGCCGCACAGTGGGACCGTGTGCTCGGCAGAGCCGCCCCTCGCCTGCGACCGAACGACTCGACCTGGTCGCCACTCGAGTACGCGGCGCATGTCCGCGACGTGTTCGACAGGTTCTCCGTGCGCCTGACCATGATGCTGACGGAGGACGACCCACTCTTCGAGAACTGGGATCAGGAGGCCACGGCGATCGCCGACCGGTACAACGAGCAAGATCCGAGCACCGTGCTGCAGGAGCTACAGGCGAACGGCTCCGAGCTCGCCCAAAGGTTCGCGGCGGTACCCGACACCGCGTTGTCGCGGACCGGTCGTCGAAGCGACGGGAGCACCTTCACGGTGGAGACCCTGGGCCGCTATTTCATCCACGATCCCATCCACCACCTGTTCGACGTCACCGGCGAACGGTTCACGTCGAACGCGTGAGGATGTGGGCTGCGACGATCCCGCTCCGGATCGCCCCGACCCGTGTGCCCTGGCTCGTGTCGTCGGGTTCTACCGTATGACGATGGGCACAGACACGGAGCAGACCGTTCTCATCATCGGCGCCGGCCACGGCGGTGCGGGACTGGCTGCGCTGTTGCGACAGTCCGGTTTCACCGGATCGATCACGATGGTGGGAGACGAGCAGCATCTCCCCTATCACCGGCCGCCGCTCTCGAAGAAGTTCGTCGGCGATTCAGTGCAGCAACTGCTACGGCCCGAGTCGTTCTACACCGACAATCGGATCGACCTGCACACCGAAGCGCGGGCCGTTCAGATCCGCCCCGACGCGAAGAGAGTGGTCCTCGCCGATGGCCGTGAACTCGGCTACGACACGCTCGTACTGGCAACGGGATCGCACCCGCGCACTCTTCCCGGAACCCCGGAGGGGACGACGTCGGTGGTGACGTTGCGAACGCTCGATGACGCAGAGACATTGAACAGATCACTGTCGCGCGGTGGTGAACTCGTCATCATCGGCGGCGGTTACGTCGGTATGGAGGTCGCCGCCGTCGCGCGCGGTCGCGACGTTGCGGTGACCGTCATCGAACGCGAGGATCGGATCCTCGCTCGTGTCGCGAGTTCGGAACTGTCCACGATGCTCGCCGATTATCACCGCGAGCGAGGAACCAGGATCCTCACCGGTCGATCGGTCTCGGAGCTGCGGACCGACGGTGCGGAGGTCACGGGCGTGCAGCTCGACGACGGAACGGTCATCGACTGCGGCACCGTGCTCATCGGTATCGGTGCTGCGCCCGACGAGGCACTTCCGCGTACCGCCGGACTGGAATACGACGACGGGGTCATCACCGACGAGCAGGGCCGGACCAGTGATCCCGACATCTTCGCGATCGGCGATGTCGCGCGCCGCCCGGTCGCCGGGCACCACGGTCTCCGGCGGCTCGAATCCATCCCTGCCGCAACGGAACACGCCAAGCATGCGGTGGCCGCCATCATGGGTCAGGAGGCGGAGGAGCATGAGGTCCCGTGGTTCTGGTCGGATCAGTTCGATCTCAAACTCAAGATCGCGGGACTGACCACACCGGACGTCACGGTGGTCACGCGCGAGACCCCGGGTAAGAACGCTGTGTCGTTCTTTCACCTCGAGCCGGAGGGACACGTGGTCGCCGTCGAGGCCATCAACGCCCCGGCCGACTTCAACGCCGCCAAGAAACTCATCCGCAGTCGCGTACCCGTGGATCCCCAGGCGCTGGCCGACCCGGCCGTCAAGATGCGCGACCTGATCGCACGGTCAGACCAGGGCTGAACCGGCGCTCACCGACGTGCGTCCGCGCGGTGGCGAGGTGTGTGGCCGGTGAGCTCGACGCAGGTGATGAACCGCCGAAGGTCGTGACGGTCGAAACCGGTATGGACGACGGCGGATTCGTCGGCGAACATCAGCGTGAGTTTCAGACACTGCAGGGCGAGTCGAAGCTGATCGACACTGACCATGTGCACGGATGCCCCGTCGTTCCCGGTCGCCGGGTCGTGTTCTGTGTCGGTGGTCCCCAGGTCCTCGACGATCATGTCGATCAACGGCATCAGCAGATGGAGATGGACCGCTTCGGAGGGGAGCCCGGTCGCATGTTCGAAGAAGTCGGACGGCGTGACCGCGATCGCGGCGTCGACGCCGGCAACGAGCAACTGCACTTCGGTGCGGTCGAGCACTCGCCGGGTGCTCACATACATATCTCACTCGCTTCGTCGCGGGTCGTGGGCGTCAGTGCTGAAAGGTCTCGTTCCTGAGGCCCCGATCACCGAATTCACTATTCTGAATCGTCTGACGGTCAGTGCAGCAGGTGTCGCTCCGTGTCGCAACGTGATCACCCTGTTTGTGAGCCATCGAACCGGGATTCGGTCGAGCGACGGACAGCGAAACGGGCCCGACTCGGTGAGTCGGACCCGTCCGCGCGATCGTCGGTGTCTAACCAGTAGGTCTAACCAGTGGCGGCTGCCGCCAGCCTCCCGAGCGTGTCCTCGAGCTGATCCTCGGAGACCAGCGGGAATTTCACCTTCTCGAGAAGGTCCTTGTCGGTGACCTTTGACCAGTCGTAGGTGTGGCGCACCAGGGTGGCGTCGGGCCCCTGCGCCTCCAGCTCCCAGAGCCACTCCCATCCGGGTGGTTCGGTGCCGGCCGGTGCTGTCTTCCAGGCGAGCAGCTTGTCCTTGGCGTATCCGGTGACGTGGTTGTCCGTCTGGTAGTCGCCGCCCATGTGCGGGCCGTTCATGTTCATGGTGAAGACGTCGCCCACCTGCTGGATGCGGTCGGCATGGTCGACACTGCGCACGAACCCGGATCCGTCGAGGTCCGGATGACGCTCGGGGTTGCTCAACACACCGAACACGGTGTCGACGGGGAGGTCGATGACTCGTTCCACTGTGACGCTCGTCTGTTCACTCATATGTCCACCGTGCCGAAAGAACGGAGGATCGGCAACGACGGGCGGCTGCACAGGTCTGGACGGGATCCTCGACGGTGCAGCTAGTCGCCCTCGAACACCGATGCCACGGCGTCGTCGAACAGTGCGAGTGTGTCCGTGACGAATGCTCGACGGGTGACTCCACAGGCGCGCAACGCCGGCCCGTGATCGAACGCCACGACCACGATGACCCCCAGCGCGAGAAGGCGCCACGCATGCCGGACGGGGCGGCGGGCGCGCTTCGGGAGTGAGTCGAACTCGACGACGAGTCGCCGGCACTGGAACGGCACGTGATACTGCTCGTCGTCGAGGATTCGCTCGGAGACATCGGTCAGCAGCGCGTCGTTTCCGCCCTCGGCCAGCGCTCGGTAGTAGCGCAACGCGACGATCTCGGCGATGGCGAGCACCATCAACTCGAGGCGTAACCCCATGAGTCGTCGGCTCCATATGAAGACCCGGTCGGTCCAGTGCGCTCCGATGGTCGGCGCACCGGCTGCCCGTAACAGCTCGGCGAGCATGCGCGCATGGTTCTGCTCCTCCGCGACGAAGAGCCGCACCGCCACCTCGTAGTCCGGATCCCCGGTCGACGATGCCCGGGCGATCAGATTCGCCCCATCCCCACTCTCGCCGACCTGGAACTTCTGCAGACTTCGGAGCACCGCCGGATCCAGTCGGCACGCCTGGGCCCAGTCCGGATCGGGGTGTCGCGACCGGCGGACACTCCTGTCGGTGAACTCCTCCGACCACAGCATCTCGCTCATCGGGGTGCGGCCGTCACGAGGGGGTGAGCCGCTGATCGACCGTCTGGCCCGGTTCGATCACCGGACCATGATCGAGCTGCACCCGGTTGCGACCTTCGCGTTTGGCGATGTACAGGCAGCGATCGGCCCGCCGGAACAGGTGATCGAGCAGTGCCTGCGTGGAGACGGCACGCAACGTCGCGTGGTCGGGATCGATACACACGGCCCCGATGCTGAGGGTGACGTCGGTGCTCGCCGCGACCCGGGTCCGTAGGCGCTCGGCCAGAGCGGACATCTCGTGATTTCCCGCAATCGCGGTGAGGATGACGAACTCTTCACCGCCGGTGCGGGCCACGATCGAACCCGGCGGTACGCACGCGTGAAGTGTTGCGGCAATCTGCACGAGAATGGCATCGCCGGCCGAATGCCCGTGCCGGTCGTTGATCTTCTTGAAATGGTCGACATCGGCGACCAGGAAACCGATCATCAGATCGGACCCCGCACAGTTGTTGAGTACGAGATGCGATTGTGTCAACAATCCTCGTCGATTCAATGCCTCGGTCAACGGGTCGGTGATGCTCAATGTCGATTGCTGCTGGACAAGGATGAGCAATCGTTGTCGCAAGGTCCACACCATGTACGTGGGAATCAGGATCGCCATCACGACCGCGCCACCGCCGACGAACAGCGCGGTCGGTGTCTCCGCACGGATCGCGACGACCGTGGCAGCGAGGATCGACGCGGTGGTCACGAAGCCGACGATCACGGGGACAGACGAATCCATCGCGGCCAGAGCCGGTATCACGGCCAGCAGGACCAACACCGCATGAGCAGACCCGTTGTCGTCGATGACAAGCGCCGACCCCGCGATCCCGAGCATGCCGCCGAAGCTCAGCACGACGAACTGGCTGTCGCTGAGTCGGCCCACCGCCGCCGTGATGGCAACGGAGATCAGCGTGTACACACCGATGACCAGCAGTGCCCACGAACGGCCGGGGACAATGAACGACGGCGACACCAGCCCGAGGACCAGCAGAGGGATCGCCCCAACCTCTGCGCCGAGGACTGCCAGGGTCCGCTGATCGAAATGTCTCATGGGCCCACCTCATGCACGAGGGTGTAGACCTTGCCCGCGACCGAAACGCATCGGTGCGCCGATCCGCACGGGTCGATCGCCATGAGATGCCTTCCACCCTTCCGCGTCACGTACCGGCAGGCCGACGATCACCCGCTCGGTCAGGACCGGTGTGCTGACCATCGACGACATCGAGCGGGTGCACGTCCCGGCAATCCCCCATTTACGACTGGTGTTCGACTTTACACGGCGAGGGCGTGATCTATCGCGGTCGAGGACTTCGGCAGATCGTCGCCGTGTCCGCGTTCCGCGGTGGAATTGTTCGGAACACTCTGATCGCACATATTCCACAAAGGCCCCAGCGGTGGTGACCCGGCCGCGCGATTTCGCAGCCATGGATTCACATATCTCCGAGGAGGGCGAAAACTGATGCGAATCAACACCATTGCTCGCGTTGCCCGTGTTCTCGCCTCCGCATGGACAATCGGCGCCGCGGTTGTCGGCCGACAGCGCTCAACTCTCACTGACCTGTCCGCCGACGACCCGCCAGTGGCGATCGAGGCGAACCCGGTCCAGCATTCGTCGATCGTGCGTGACCAGGAGGAGGGCGCCCTCGTAGGACTCCAGCGCCTGTTCGAGTTGCTCGATCGCCGGCAGATCGAGGTGATTGGTCGGCTCGTCGAGGACGAGCACGTTCGTCCCACGCGCCTGCAGGAGCGCCATGCCGGCACGCGTCCGCTCCCCCGGCGAGAGTGCGTCGACAGGGCGTGCCACGTGGTCTGCGCGTAACCCGAACTTCGCCAAGAGGGTTCGGACATCGGCGGTCGAGAAGTCCGGGAGGAGTTGTTCGAAGCGGTCGGTCAAGGACTGGTCGCCGGCGATCGACGCGCGGGCCTGATCGATCTCGCCGACCGCGACGCTGACCCCGAGCGCCGAGGTTCCCTCATCCGGTCGGAGCCTACCGAGCAACACCTTCAGCAGCGTCGACTTGCCGGCCCCGTTGGGTCCGGTGATGCCGATGCGATCCTGCGCGTCGACCTGCAGCGAGACCGGACCGAGGACGAAGTCACCCTGACGCACGACAGCATTGTTCAGGGTCGCGACGACGGAACTCGCGCGGGGCGCAGCCCCGATGGTGAACTCGAGAACCCACTCCTTGCGCGGTTCGGCGACCTCCTCCAGGCGTGCGATCCGACTTTCCATCTGCCGAACCTTCTGGGCCTGCTTCTCGCTCGACTCGGTGGCCGCCCGCCGTCGGATCTTGTCGTTGTCGGGTGCTTTGCGCATCGCGTTACGAACGCCTTGACTGGACCACTCGCGCTGTGTGCGTGCCCGTGCGACGAGATCGGCCTTCTTCTCGGCGAACTCCTCGTACTCGGCACGCCGGTGTCGTCGAGCGACCTCGCGCTCCTCGAGATAACTCTCGTATCCACCACCGAACACCGTGTTGGTGTGCTGAGCGAGGTCGAGTTCGAGGACGTGCGTCACGCTACGAGCGAGGAACTCGCGGTCATGGCTGACCAAAGCCACACCGCCTCGCAGTCCCCGGATGACCTCCTCGAGCCGCTCCAGGCCGTCGATGTCGAGGTCGTTGGTGGGTTCATCGAGCACCACGATGTCGAACCGGGAACACAGCAGTGCGGCCAGACCCACGCGGGCCGCCTGCCCACCGGAGAGGGCAGTCATCACGGTGGCCTCGGGCCGCACGTTCCCGTCGTCCAGGCCGAGGTCGGCCAGCACCGCGGGCAACCGGTCGGCGAGGTCGGCCGCGCCCGTGGCCAGCCAGTGCTCCAGTGCTGCCGAATACACCTCGGCCGGATCGACGCTGCCATCGACGCGCGAGGGATCCGCGAGAACCGCGGCTGCCTCGTCCATCAACCGGGTCGCCCGTGCGCATCCGGTCCGCCGGGCGACGTAGTCGCCGACCGTCTCGCCCGCCACGCGTTCATGTTCTTGCGGGAGCCATCCGACGAACGCGTCCGCAGGCGCGAGCGACACCGTTCCCTCGAGCGGTTCGAGATCGCCCGCGAGAATGCGCAACAGCGTCGACTTGCCCGCGCCGTTCGCGCCGACGACCCCGATCACGTCACCGGGCGCGATGGTGAGGTCGAGCCCCTCGAACAGCGTGCGGTGGGCGTATCCGCCTGCGACGCCCTTGGCGACGAGGGTTGCGGTCATCGGCCCATCGTCCCACCCTGCTCGCGGTGGAGGCTCCTCCGGTGGCGTCCGTGGGCCCGCGGAGCTGACCGAGTCGCCGGAATTGTCGGATTGCGGGACGCCGGTATCGGTGAACCCCTTGTCGCGCAAAGTGTTCGAGTCGATACACTCGCGTCGCTCGATTGCGACGGAAGGCAACCATGTTCCCGAAGTACGGGGTTCCCGACAGCGCCGACACCGCGTGGATGCTCGCCGCGTTCGCGCTCGTCCTGCTGATGACGCCGGCACTCGCACTGTTCTACGGCGGTATGGTGCGGTCCAAGAGCGTGCTGAACATGATGATGATGTGCCTGTCGGCGATTCCGATCGTCTGGATCGTGTGGGTTCTGTTCGGGTACTCGCTGGCCTTCGGCGACGACCACGCCGGCCTCATCGGCAGCTTCTCGTCGTTTCCCGGACTCGAGCACACCTTTGGCAGCGACCCGACGCAGGGCGACGGGATTCCCCTGGTCGGCACCATCCCGGCGATCCTCTTCGTCGCTTTTCAGGCAGGGTTCGCAATGGTCACAGTGGCACTGATCGCCGGTGCGGTCGCCGACCGCATGCGCTTCATCTCCTGGGTCGTGTTCGCCACCCTGTGGTCCGTCATCGTCTACATCCCGATCGCGCACTGGGTGTTCAGCGCACCCGGGCTGACCGAGGAGCACGGTGGTTGGATCGTGTCGCACCTCAAGGCGATCGACTTCGCCGGGGGCACCGCGGTCGAGATCAATTCGGGGGCCTCGGCGCTGGTTCTCGCCCTGCTGCTCGGGCGGCGTCGAGGGTGGCCGAAGGACCCGATGCGACCGCACAATCTGCCGTTCGTCATGCTCGGCGCGGGCCTGCTGTGGTTCGGGTGGTTCGGTTTCAATGCCGGGTCCGCACTGGAGGCCAACGGGTCGGCAGCGCTGATCGCGGTCAACACCCTCGGTGCAGGCGCGGCATCCATGGTCGCCTGGCTCGTCGTCGAGCGGGCGCGACACGGCCGACCGACCTCGTTCGGCGCCGCCTCTGGTGTCATCGCCGGGCTGGTCGCGATCACACCGTCCTGTTCGGCCGTGACCCCGATCGGGGCGCTCGCGGTCGGCGCCGTCGCCGGCGCGGTCAGTTCGTACGCGATCGAGCTGAAGTTCCGCTGGCGCTACGACGACTCACTCGACGTCGTCGGCGTGCATTTTGTGAGCGGTGTCGTCGGGATGCTGATGATCGGACTGGTCGCATCCGACTCGGCACCTGCCGGAGTCGACGGACTCCTCTACGGCGGCGGGCTCGATCAGATGTGGCGCCAGGCAGTTGCCGTGATCGTGGTCCTCGTCTACGCGATGGTGGCGACCGGCGTCATCGGTCTGGCCCTCAAGTACACGATGGGCCTGCGAGCCGATCGGGAACACGAGGTCGACGGCATCGACGACGGTCAGCACGCCGAGTCCGCGTACGACTTCCACCCGACCGGTGGCGGGTGATCCGACCGGGTCGATCGTCGCGGTTCCTCAGAGAGCGAGGGCGCGCCACACCGTGTCCAGCAGGCCTTCCCGTCGCTGTTCGACCCACGGCGATCCGCCGTAGAAGCTGTTCACCACCAGCCCGTCGACCATCACGTTGAGCACGTCTGCGGCCGATTCGGGATCGTCGACGCCCGCTTGTGCGAGCAAGTCGCGGACGCGGGCGTCCCACCACACATTGAAGCGATCGAGTTCGGCGCACAGCACCGGCTGATGCTCAGCGCCGAGGACCGCGGCCAGCCAGAACCGGCGACCGGACTCCGGTGCCCCGAACATCGCCCATTCGACGAGGGCCCGCAGGGCCGGATCTCCGGTCCGTTCGCCGATCGCCGCGTCGGCGTCGTCCAGTCGTGCGTCGACCTCTCGCCGAACAGCATTGCCCAATAGTTCATCTCGGGTCGAGACGTAGTGCGTCACCGCCGACGTCGACGACCCGATCCGCTGTGCCACGGCCCGGATCGTGACGGCGGCGAAACCGGACTCCGCGGCGATGGCGATGACCGCGGCATCGATGGTGGCGCGACGGGCATCGTGGTCGATCTGTCGGGGCACGGTGACATCGTAACTTATATGCAACACTTGTTTTATAACGTTCGTTTCACGAAAGGTGTCGCGCATGAACGAAGCCGAGGAAGACGTCGACGTGGTGGTGGTCGGTGCGGGGTTCTCCGGGCTGACGGCCGCTCGCGATCTGAGCAGTTACGGGCTGTCGGTCCGAGTGCTCGAAGCGGCCGGCCGCGTGGGTGGTCGCACGATGACGGTGACGTCCGCGGCCGGGAGCGCGGTCGACCTCGGTGGACAGTGGGTGGGTTCGTCGCACACCGAACTGCGGTCTCTCGCCGATCGCCTGGGCGTCGCTCGCTTCTCGTCGTACGACAACGGCAAACAGACGGCGACGATCGACAGCAGACCGATATCCCTGCTCTCCACTACAGGAGCCGGACTGGCCCTCGGCGCGGCCCGACTCGCCGCGGTCGCGCGGTTCGGCCGTGCCTCGGATGAGCAGACTCTCGAGGACTGGATGCGATCGATCCGCCCGTCGATGGCTCGCCGGGCGTTCGACGTCCTCGCTGCGGAACTCACATGCCGTCCGGCGGGTGAGGTGTCTGTGGCGACGGTTGCGGACATGGTCGCCTGCTCCGGCGGAATCCGCGAGATGGTCTCGGTCGAAGGTGGTGCTCAGGATGCGCTTCTGACCGGCGGGGCCGGTGGGCTCGCCGGTGCGATGGCCGCGGAACTCGGCGACGCCGTCGAACTGAACTGTCGTGTCATCGAGATCGAACGAGACGCCACCGGCGTCCGGGTGCAGACCGCGGAGGGTTCGATTCGCGCCCGACATGTCATCGTGGCGACGGCACCCCCGGTGGCGGCGGGCATCAGACATCACCCTGCCCTACCCGATGCGCGTGAGTCGGTCGAGCGCAACACGGTCATGGGATCGGTGTACAAGGCCGTCGCTGTCTACGACCGGCCGTTCTGGCGGGACACCGGTTGTGCGGCGCAGTTGATCACCCTCGATGGGCCGATCCGATCGGCATTCGATGTCTCGCCACCCGGAGGGGCGGGTCATCTCTGTGTCCTCGTTCCCGCCGACGCGGCACGACGACTCGACGACCTCGACGAGGCATCCCGGCGCGCTGCGGTCCTCGACGCGCTGGCCGACCATTTCGGCGCGGGAGTGCGTTCGCCGACGAGCTTTCACGAGAAGTCCTGGCATCAGGACGAATTCGTACAGGGCGGCTATGCGGCGATGCCTCGGGTCGGCCACCTCGAACAGGTGCGTAGCGCGCAGTCCCGTCCTGTCGGGAGGGTCCACTGGGCGGGCACCGAGACCGCGGATCGATTCAACGGTTACATCGAAGGCGCGATCCGGGCGGGTCGACGTGCAGCAGCAGAATGCATCGCGCCGATCTGAACACAGCGGATTCCAGATCTTCGTAGGATCGACCGCATGGGCGAACACCGGATCACCATCGACATCGACGACATGGGCGTCGCCATCGTCACCCTCGACCGCGCCGAGAAGCACAATGCCCTCGACCGTGCGATGTTCGACGCGCTTCTCGACGCCACCGAACAGGTTGCCGGGAATCGTCGAGTGCGCGCGGTGGTGCTGCACGGCGCAGGAAAGAGTTTCTGCTCGGGACTGGATGTCTCCGGTCTCGGTCAGGGTGGTGGTGCGCAATCGCTGATGAACCGAGAGCCCGGACACCTCGCCAACGACGCACAGCGGGTCTCCGTCGACTGGGGCCGCGTGGCCGCCCCTGTCATCGCCGCGATCACCGGCAACTGTTTCGGTGGTGGGCTGCAGATCGCCCTCGGAGCCGACATCCGTTATGCCACGCCTGATTCGCGAATCTCGATCATGGAGGTCAAGTGGGGTCTGGTCCCGGACATGGGAATCACCCAGACCCTGCCACGACTCGTCGGCGTCGACGTCGCCAAGGAACTGACGTTCACCGGGCGGATCGTGACCGGTGTCGAGGCGGCGGAGCTGGGGCTGGTCACTCGCGTCGTCGAGGATCCGCTGGAACAGGCTCTCGCCCTCGCGCATGAGATCGCCGGCAAGTCTCCCCATGCCGTCCGCGCCGCAAAGCGCCTGTACGACCAGACGTGGCAGTCCGATGACGCCGCGGCGTCATTGCGACTCGAGAGCGAACTCCAGGTCGGATTGATGGGTTCGCCCAATCAGATGGAGGCGGTGCTCGCCGGGATGGCCAAGCGCGAACCGCGGTTCGACGACGCCGACTGACATTCGATCGGGTCCGCGTCCCGGCCGACGACGTACAGTCGGGTCAGGACCGACAGCGATGAGGAGTGCCACATGGAACTCGGTTTCCACCTGCCCATCTTCGACATCGACGGCGGCACGCCCGCTCTCGCGGGCGAACTGGCCCGCGTCGGCGCAGCCGCCGAGGCCTCCGGTGCCACCTGGCTGTCGTTCATGGACCACTACTTCCAGATCGAGCCCACGGGCCTGCCGGCCGAGGCGAAGATGCTGGAGGGGTACACCACCCTCGGGTATCTCGCCGCACACACCTCGACAATCGAGCTGGGATTGCTCGTCACGGGCGTCACGTATCGTCATCCCGGCCTCCTCGCCAAGATCGTGACAACTCTCGACGTGTTGTCGGAAGGTCGTGCGGCCCTCGGTATCGGTGCCGCGTGGTTCGAACGCGAGCACCACGCCATGGGTGTCCCCTATCCCCCGCTCGCCGAGCGATTCGAGCGTCTCGAGGAGGCGCTGCAGATCTGCGGTCAGATGTGGGACCCCGACAACGACGGACCCTTTGACGGGACCCATTATCAGCTCGCCGAGACGCTCTGCTCGCCGCAGCCGATCCATCGGCCGACGATCCTGATCGGCGGCAGCGGGGAACGCAAGACCCTGCGTCTGGTCGCGCGATACGGCGACGCCTGCAACCTTTTCGGTACCTCCCCCGACGACGTGGCACACAAGATCGAGGTGCTACAACGACATTGCGACGACGTCGGTCGCGACTTCGCCGACATCAAGGTCACCATCCTCGCGAACAACCCCCGGCCCGGACCGGAGACCGCCGACGAGTTCGTGGCCGGGATGGCCGAGTACGCGACGATCGGCGTGGACGCCGTCATCGTCACCCCGACCTCGGGGTCGCCGGCGTCGTGGATCGATGCGATGGCACCGACTGCACGTCGACTCGCGGAGCTCGGGTGAGTACCGCGACCACCGCAGTCGACCTGGTCAGACGACGATGACCGTGCGACGGCGCACGGGTGCGATCGCGACGGTGCTCGGCGCCCTCGTGATCGTGCTCGCCCTCTCCCCCGGCGTCACCGGTTCGGCGGCGCCACGATCCTCGTCGGCGATTCCACCCGTGTCGTCCGCCGCGCACGACGCGGGCCTCGTCGACGTCCGCACAGTGCTCCCCAACGCTCTGATCGACCTGCGCTACGCGAGGCGGGACAACTTCGTCGGTGTCGCGCTGTATCCGCCGGACGCGCGCTGCCTCGTCCACCGGTCCCTGCTCCGCGGACTTCAGGCGGCAAGCCGGACGCTGAGTCGTGACGGCGAGACGCTGGTCTTCTGGGACTGCTATCGGCCGCACTCCGTCCAGCAGACGATGTTCCAGAAGGTGCCGGATCCGGCGTGGGTCGCGGCGCCGGGCCCGTATTCACGCAGTCACGAATCCGGACGATCTGTGGACGTCACGATCGCAACTCGCCTGCCGGGATGTCCGCCTCGCCGGCAGATCGGCGCGCAGTGCCTGGTCGACATGGGCACCGGCTTCGACGACTTCACGCCGCGCGCACACGCTTTCGCGACCCACGGGGTATCGGGGTCGGCCCAACGCGCTCGCGCACGACTGCGGGCCGCGATGGCCGCGGGTGGACTGTCGGCCTACCCGGGTGAATGGTGGCACTTCGACGGCGACGGCGCCGAGGTCAGGCGGCCCATCATCGACGTACCCGTCACCGGGTGACGCCCGAGGTGGTTCACCCGACCGGCCGCTGACAGCACTGCGGGTCGGTTACGATCCGACGGTGTGGTTCGGTGCGCACCTGCCGCTGATCGACGTCGATGGTTCGCAGTCTGTGCCATTGGCGCGATACGTGGAGGCCGCACAGGGTGCGGGGTGCACCGCGATCTGCGCCAACGATCATCTCGTGTTCTCCCGACCATGGCTCGACGGCCTGGTCGCGCTGTCGAGCGTCCTCGGATCCACTGCCGACATGACCGTGGCGACCACGGTCGCCCTACCGGTCATCCGCGGTCCGGCCACACTCGCGAAAGCTGCTGCGGCGCTGGGTGAACTCTCCGGTGGCCGGTTCGTCCTCGGCGTCGGGCCGGGTTCCTCGGCTGCCGACTACGCCGCTGCGGGCATCCCGTTCGATGAGCGGTGGCCGCGATTCGACGAGGCGGTACACCTGCTCCGCTCGTGGCTCGCAGGCGAGCCCGAGACGACGCCGGGTCGTTTCTATGGCCGACCACTGCTCGAACCTCAACCGTCACAACCGATACCGATATGGATAGGTAGCTGGGGATCGGCTGCCGGGTTACGCCGCGTCGGTCGCCTCGGCGACGGATGGCTCGCCTCGGCCTACAACACCACACCTGATCGCATCGCTGCCGGGCGGGAGTACTTGCGTGCCGATCAGAACCGGCCGGGTCGTCCGGTGCGCGATCTCCCGATCGTCCTCGCGACGATGTGGACGCACGTCACCGAGTCCCCGGCCCGAGCTCAGGCATGGCTCGACGACCTGGCGCGGATGCTCCGCCGAGACCCCGACACGATCGCCGAACAGTTGCTGATCGGTTCGGCCGACCACTGCGTGAGAACCCTGACCCGATTCGCCGATGCCGGTGTCGACGGAGTCGTCCTGTGGCCCGTCGGGGACCCGCTCGACCAGCTGAGGCGTGTCGGGGATGCGGTCATCCCGCACCTGCGCTGACCGGCCACCGATCACTTCACCGCCCCACCTGAGTCTGTCCTGATGGCAGGAGACCGCACGCCACCGAGGGAGACACCCATGACCGCGACCTACACCTTCGACATCTTCTCCAGCCTGGACGGCTTCGGCTCCTACAACGAGCACGGCGACTGGGGCGGGTACTGGGGGAAGCAGGGACCAGAACTCGAGGCGCATCGGTGTGCCGTCTACGGCGCCCGGCAGCGAATGGTGTTCGGCGCGAACACTTACCGTGAGTTCATCGAGATGTTGGGGCCCGGCGCCCCAGACGCCGGCAGCGACGACTGGATAGCCCGGATGAAACGACTTCCGACGACCGTCGTGTCGTCGACGCTGACCGCGCCCCTCGACTGGCCCGACGCCGACGTCGCGAGTGGCGACGCGGTCGACGTCGTCGCGCGTCTCAAAGAGGAGTCGCCGGTGCCGCTCCGCTCGCACGGCAGCCTGTCGTTGAACCGCGCGCTGATGGCGGCGGGGCTGGTGGATCGCGTCGCGCTGACCATCTTCCCGGTCATCACCGGCCAGACGGGAACCGAACCGATCCTGGCCGGTGCCGCCGACTTCGACCTGGAACTGCTGGAGTCCCGGACACTGGACGGCCGGACGATGGAACTCGTTTATCGACCAACCCTGCACGGATGAATCAGCGCAATGCCGTGCCGAACAGCGGTCGAAGGTGCCGAACGGCGTAGACCCGGTGAGCCCGGGATGTGATGCCGGTCACGTAGCAGAGTATGGTCGGACGGCAAGACCTCGACAGTTCAATCGGGGCGATGAGAACAGCAGTCGCGGCCAACGTCGGGGTTGGGCTCCTCTCCCGAACGTGCAGGTCGATCGCCGAAACGTCGTCGGGACGCGCGACGAGCAGCGATACTCCTGAGGAGGCTTGTGGGCGCGGCGGAGAGGACGACAGGGTGTCGATGATCGTCGAGAGAGACGCAGATCTGGTCGGCCCCGGAGCGTCGGACGCCGTCTTCGCGCGCATGCCGGATCCGTGGGATCACCCGCGGACCACCGCCGGTGTCGCCATCATCTGTGGGTGGGCGGCACAGCACGGATGCACGACGGATCTCCTCCTGGACGGCGCCGGTATGTCCGTCGACGCCCTCGGCGCCTCGACCAAGCTGATCGAGGCGCAGCAGGAGATCGCGGTCATCCGCAATCTCCTCACCGCTCTGGGTGACCGCCCCGGGATCGGCGCTCAGGTCGGCCGCGAGTATCACCTGACGTCCTACGGCTACTACGGATATCTCCTGCAAGCGTGTGGGGTGGTCGCGGACATGGTGCGATGCGGTCTGCGCTACTCGCCGTTGACCTTCGCCTTCGCGACGATGACGGGTGAACTGTCCGCCGACGACCGGTGGTCGTTGTCGGCGCGGACCGACGGCGTTCCCGACGACATCGCCGCCTTCGTCATCGAGCGGGACCTCAGCGCGAGCGTGCAGATGCAGCGTGAGCTGTTCGCCGGCACTGGGGTGGCGCCGCTCCGCGAGGTCCGGTTCACCCGACGCGTCGACGACGAGTCGCAGGCGGTGTACCTCGACGTCTTCGGGGTGCCGGTGCATTTCGACTGCGACCGCAGCGAACTCATCTTCGACCGGTCCTACCTCGACCTGCCGCTGCCGATGGCGAACCCGCACACGGCGGCCGTGATCATCGAACAGTGCGAACGTCTACGTGCAGAACGACTGCACGCCAAAGGGATCGCGGGTCAAGTACGTGCCTACCTGCTGGCCAGCCCCTCATTGGATTGCACGCTGGAGGAATGTGCCGCCGATCTCCACTTCTCGGCACGGACCCTGCGCCGGGCACTGACCCGCGAGGGGACCTCGTACCGGACGATTCACGACGACGTGCGCCGGAGCCTGGCGCATGATCTGATCCGCGACACCACGTTGTCGCGGACCCAGATCGCCGAGCGCCTGGGCTATCGCGACTGGTCCAGCTTCTCTCGGGCGATGCGGCGCTGGGGTTCCACGGCCACCGCCGGCGACCAGTGAGACGGGCCGGTACCGGCGTCGGGTGGTGACGCCGGAACCATCGCCGCCTCAGACCAGTTCGAATCCGTGGTAGTTCGACACCGCGACGCCGTCGAGGATCTGCTGATAGGTCCCTACCCCGCCCACGAACGGAAGTGGCGCACGCGGTTTGCCGGGAACGTTGGCGCCCATGTACCACGACGGCGCCTGCCCGAGGAGTGTGAGGTCGGCGGCGTCGTTGGTCGTGTTGACCCAGTTGTCCTCGGCCGCCTCATCGGGCTCGATCTTCGTGAGTCCCCTCGCACGCAGATGTTCCAGTGCGTCGCTGATCCACTCCACATGGCATTCGATGGAGGTCACCATGTTCGACAACACCGAGGGACTCTGGGGTCCGGTCACCGTGAACAGATTCGGGAAGCCGGCGGACATCAGGCCCAGATAGGTGCGCGGACCGTCAGCCCATTTGTCGCGCAAGGCCTTTCCCCTGCTCTGGATGTCGATCGCGTCGAGC
Organism: Gordonia sp. OPL2; assembly: GCF_003797825.1. GTDB lineage: Bacteria > Actinomycetota > Actinomycetes > Mycobacteriales > Mycobacteriaceae > Gordonia. Next base: position 465,672 of record NZ_RKME01000001.1, on the reverse strand, counting down.
GCGCCGGTCATGGCGTCGAATCCCGTTGCAAGGATGATGACGTCGAACGGGAAGTCGGCGCCACCGGCCCGGATACCGCTGCCGGTGATCCGTTCGATCGGTTGCTCGGTCACATCGATCAGCGACACATTCGGCTGGTTGTACACCTCGTAGTACCCGGTGTCGACGCACATCCGCTTCGCCGCGATCGGGTACGACCGCGGCGTCAGCCGCTCGGCGGTCGCCGGGTCGGTCACCTTCTGACCGATCCTTCGGCGCACGTACTCTGCTGCACGGGCATTGGCCTCGGGACTCTGCAACAGGTCGCGGAAGGATTGCTGAAAGCACAGCCCACCGTCGTCGTAGCGCCGGTCGAGTTCGCCGGCGATCTGTTCGTCGTCGAGGTCCTCGAAAAAGGGCGGGAGTTCGTCACCGCAGGGGAAGCCACCGACCGACAGTCGGCTCTCGTCGCGGAACTCGCCGTAGTGGGTCTTGAGCTCCGCCAGTTCCTGTGCGATCAGCCGGTTCTGCGCGGGTACGGCGTACGTCGGCGTGCGTTGGAACACGGTCAGACTCTCCACCTCTGGAGCGATTGCCGTGATGGTCTGAACACCCGAGGACCCGGTCCCGATCACCGCGACACGTTTGCCGGTGAGGTCGACGGGATCGTGGGGCCAATCCCAGGTCCAGTAGGTGTCCCCGGTGAAGTCGTCGATACCGGCGATGGCCGGGACGAGCGGCTTGGAGAGACACCCCGTTGCCGCCACGACGAATCGTGCAGTGATCCGCGCACCGGTGTCGAGCAACGCCGTCCACTCGTCCGCGGTGTCGTCGAACCTCAACGATTCGACCCGGGTGTCGAACGAGATGTCCTTGCGGAGGTCGTGGCGATCGGCGACATGGTCGAGGTAGGACAGCAACTCGGGTTGCGCCGCATAGCGTTCCGTCCAGTTCCACTCCTCTTGCAGTTCGGTGTCGAAGGAATAGGAGTAGCCGATCGACTCGATGTCGCAGCGAGCGCCGGGATACCGGTTCCAGTACCAGGTGCCGCCGACTGCAGGTCCGGCTTCGACGGCGTGGACATCGAAGCCGAGCTCACGCAGCCGGTAGAGCTGGTACAGGCCGGAGAACCCGGCCCCGATGATGAGGACGTCGTGATCAGGCATCGGTGGTCTCCCTGCGCTGTGCCGACGTCGGGTCCTGTCGGCCGTGTGCATGGCGGTCGACGGCGGCGCGGATGTGCTCTGCGACAAGCGCCATCCCGGTCTGATAGCCGGGCAGGATGCCGGCCATCTGGAAGTAGATGTGCATCTGTCCATCGGCCTCGTCGAGGATCACCGGCACTCCGGCGTTTTCGAGCGCCCGGGCATAGGCCACGCCCTCGTCGTGGAGCGGATCGAACTCGCACACATAGACCAGCGCCGGAGGCAGGCCGGCGTGATCAGGTGCACGCAACGGCGACGCGTCGGGGTGGTTCCGGGCGGACACATCGGGCAGGTAGTGATCCCAGAACCAGATCATCGTGTCCCGGTCGAGCATCAGTTGATTCTCCGGCGCCAGATACGAGGCGGTGTCGACGTCGCAGTCGGTCACCGGGTAGATCAACGCCTGGAAGGCGATCCGCGGTCCCTGCCGATCCCTGGCCCACAGCGTCATCACCGCAGCGATGTTGCCGCCCGCGCTGTCGCCGGCGACGACGAGAGGCGCATCCGGTCGCGAGAACTCGGCCGCATGTTCGGCGGCCCAACACAATCCGATGTAGCTGTCCTCGATCGCGGTCGGGAAACGGTGCTCCGGGGCCTTGCGATAGTTCACCAACACCACGGTGGACCTGGTCCGATTGGCGAGGTCACGGCCCACATGGTCGTACTGGAGGTCGATGTCGCCGAGGACCCAGCCACCGCCGTGGAAATAGACGATGACGGCCTCCGGCTCGCCCTCGGGCACCAGGACGCGCACCCGGAACCGCCCGCCGTCGGTTCCCTCGAGTTTGAGATCGCGCACCTCGGCCACGTCGGGTCCGCGCCCACTCATCCCGGAGAAGATGGGACCCGCCATCCGTGCCAGTGCAGGGGTCTGTTCGCTGATCGGCGGCTGACGCTCCTCCGCGAGCTGCTGTAGCAACCCCTGCGAGACGGGTTCGAGTGGCATTGGTTCTCCCTCGGTTCGGCGGACGACATGAGCGCCCGACCCTGGATGTGACCCCTGTCACGTCCACGGTAGGCGTTGCGAGGGATTTCCCGACAGCACCCAAACGGCCAAAAGTCGGCAGTTCCGGCCACGTCGTGGGGGTCGGTAGGGTCGAGGTCATGAATCTCAACGGGGTCGGAATCTGGAGTTCGCCGCTGCGCTACGGGGATCAGGGAGAGGCGGCCGAAGCGGCGGCCGAGCTCGATGAGCTCGGTTTCACCGCACTGTGGATCCCCGATGTCGGCGGACCGGTGCTGGAGTCGGTGGAGAATCTGCTGGGCGCCACGCGCAACGCCGTCGTCGCGACCGGAATCCTCAACATGTGGATGCACGAGCCGCACGACGTGGCCGCCGCCCATGCCCGGCTGACCGCCGACCACGGACCCCGATTCCTGTTGGGCCTGGGAATCAGTCATGCACCGCTGATCGACAGCACCGAGCCCGGTCGGTACCGAAAGCCGCTGGCCACCACCACGACCTTCCTCGACGGTCTCGACGACGCACCTGAGCCGGTGCCGTCTGATGCCCGTGTGCTCGCGGCGCTCGGTCCGAAGATGCTGGCCCTGGCCGCCGAACGGACCCGAGGCGCCCATCCCTATCTGGTGACCCCCGACCACACGGCGGTCGCACGCGAGGCTCTCGGGACCGGGCCACTGGTCGCCCCCGAACAGACCGCCATCCTCACCGAGGATCGCGACGAAGCGCGCTCCATCGGCACGAAGTGGCTCCGCGGATATCTGTCGATGCCGAACTATGCCAACAACATCCGCCGCCTCGGCTTCACCGACGAAGACATCGAATCGGTCAGCGACCGGCTCTTCGATGCCATCATCGCCTGGGGAGACGAATCGAGCGTGCTCTCACGCATCGACGAACACCGTGCGGCCGGCGCCGATCACGTCTGCGTCCAGGTCCTGCAGGCCGACCAGCGTGCCCTGCCCCGCGACCAGTGGCGACGGCTCGCAGCGGCGTTGGCGTGACGATCGGGTCGAGGGGGGTGCCGTCGATCGGTCCCGGTGCTCAGCCTGCGAGGAAATCGTCGATCTGATTGATCGCACCGGATGCGCCCTCGACGACACCCATGTCGAGTACCTTCTGCAGGTCCTCGGCGGAGGCGTACGAGCTGACATAGGTCGCGACGGTCTTTCCGTCCTTCTCGTCGAACCTGTAGGAGTTCTTCGACACCGGAAGTGAGTCGACAGGGGTCAGGTTCTCGTCGGCGAAACCGTCGTCGAAGACGAAACCGTGTGGCTCGTCCAGTGATTCGATCTGCCAGTAGCCCCCGAACTTCTCCCCCTCCGGACTGGTCATGTAGTAGGTCACGCGGCCACCGGGGGCGAAGTCGTGGTCGACGACGGTCGCGGGATGGGTGGGCGGCCCCCAGATCTTCTCGAGCTGACGGGGATCGGCGTATACCTGCCAGAGACGCGACGGCGGCGCGGCGAACTCTGCGGTGATGGTGAGGGTGCGTGAGTCGATGTCGTGGGCGACGTTGGTGACAGGCATTGTTCAGTCCTCCTGGGTCGATTCGGTCGAGATGAGTTCATCGATGCGCGCAATCCGACCTCGCCACACCTGTTCGAGCTCGGTGAGCATGGTCGACACGGCACGTACCGCGGTCACATCGCCGGTGGCCAGTTGCTCGCGACCGCTGCGACGCTTGGTCAGAAGACCTGCGCGTTCCAGCACGGCGACGTGTTTCTGCACGGCGGCGAAGCTCATGTCGTACTTCGCCGCGAGCACCGAGACCGAATGCTCCCCGCTCAGCACGCGGCGCATGATGTCACGCCGCGTCCGATCCGAGAGTGCGTGGAACAGTGCGTCGGCCCTGTCCTCGTGGTCTTCGGTCACGTCCTCAACATACAACCAATCGGTTGTATGTTCAAGACCCCGCGGCGCGCCCGGTTACATCGCGTGCTTCGGATGCACCGACGACGGGAGCAGTTGCCGAAGGGGGGTCCGAAAAGCCAGTTCGCCCCTGTTCTCTACCGGCTCCGAGTACAGGTCGTCCAGCGCAGCCCGACCGCGGCTGTGCGGGCCGACGATGCGATAGCAGGAGGGATTGAAGCTGCCGAACCAGATCTGCACGAACAACTTCGGATCGAGGACGAGTCTGCGCATCGGCACGAGGCAGCCGATCTCGCGCGCGAGGGCGTCGAGGTAGAGGATCTGCGATGGGATCGCCTCGGTGTGCCGTGGGCTGAGCTCGGTCCAGTACTCCTCCCACTCCTTCTCGCGGCCGATCACCTCGTCGATGTTGTCGGGGATCTGCACCTTCCCGCTGCACAGCTGGGCGAAGTAGCGCGCCTGCATCTCGGCGCAGATGGGGATACCGCCCGAGAACGGACGGACGAACCCGATGAACGCCGCACTCCCCTGGTGTTCGGGGTGCAGGAAGTGCTTGTACAGGGTGCGGACGTTGCCGTCCTTCACCTGCAGATCGCCGATCGCGAGCTTCTCGGTGGTGTAGCCGGTGCACAGCACGATCGCGTCGAACTCCGCGACCGTCGAGTCCCCGAAGAACACCCGGTTGCCGTCGGACCGTTGGATTCCCTTGTCGTTCAGGATGATGCGACCGGCCACGATCCCGGGGACGAAGCTGACATTCTTGCAGAAGATTCCTCGCTGCGCCCAGCTCCCGTCGGGGTGGGAACGACGGTTCCAGGTCCTGATCAGATCCCAGTTCGCCTCGTTGTCGAGCGTGTCGACGTCGAGCATCGGCGGATCGGCCGGCTGTCCCATCGGGTCGACCTGTCGTCGCGCTGCCGGACGAGGCCGCACCCGATCGCGGATTGCGCCGATCATTGTTGCGGCGAATCCGTACACCAGTGCGGCGGTGAGGAACACGGCCTTGGCGATCCCGCTGCGTCCCCAGAAGCTGTCCAGCGCGAACGGCTGATCGGTGGCGCGACGGCACATCTCGTGATGATGGGCCCGGACCGTCCCCTGGTCCGTCGTCCGGTTGCCGTGGATGCGCGGGAGGAGATACGTGTAGGAGCGGATCGCCAGCGTGCACGATGCTGCGACGTCGCCGATCTCGCGGACGATGTCCGCACCCGACTCCGCCAGGCCGACGATCAGCACGCGTCGTCCGCGGAACCGGTCGCTGTTGCGGTAATCGGCGGAGTGGACGATCTCGCCGGTGAAGTCCTCGAGTCCGGCGATGGCGGTGTTCGGCGTCTTGAACGGCCCCGAGCAGATCGCGACCGCGTCGAACACCTCGCGAGTGTCGACACCATTGCGGGACGCCGAGACGGTCCAGTCGTCCCGGCCCCGTGCCACATCGGTCACCACATGGCCGAACCGGATGTGCTCACGGAGCCCGAACCGATCGGCGTACTCCTCCAGATAGCCGAAGTACTGTCCGCGCGAGGCGAAGACGCGCCCGCCGTCGAACGGAAGATCCGAGTAGGCCATGAGCTTCATCGAGATGGTCAGCAGCAGATTGTCGAACGCCTTCGTCTGCCCCGCGTCTCGGTCGTGGCGCAGCCAGATGCCCCCGATGTCGTCGTTCTTCTCGTAACAGACGACCTCGTGCCCCTCGTCGAGGAGTTGCTTGATCGTGGTGAGTCCACACGGGCCCGCTCCGACGACACATACCTTCATGACCGACCTCCGAGATGACCAGCGAACTCGACTGATGAAAATCGGAGACGTCAGCTATGTCCGAATTGTCCGGCGCCGCAGGCAACCTCGGATTTCGTAGGGAAGGCTAACATTACTTCCGCGCTACTCGAAATCCGACGTCGCAGGTCACAGGGTTGGAATCGGGCGAAACGGTCGAAGTGAATCGGACTCAGGTGCCGACGGCCTCCTCCAGATACACCAGGGTGTTCCCGTCGGGGTCGGCGAACGCGAACATCGGTGGCACGCCTTCCCAGCGGAGCGGCTCGTCGTTGTAGGGCGCGATTCCGGAGGCGGTGATCCGTGCGTGGGCCTCGTCGGCATCGGATGTCCCCAGCCTGACGGCCACAGGGATCTCACTGTCCGGTGGGAGCAACAGCAACGAGACCGCCGACCCCGGTGGGCGAACCTCAACCAGACGGGCGCCCGGCCAGACCTCGGTGTCGGTGACCAGATCACAGCCGAGCACCTCGGTGTAATAGCGCATGGCCTTGTCCTGATCTGCGACGGGAATGGAAACGCTGATGACGCGGGTGGTCGCGGTCATGGCGATCGTCCTCTCTCTCGGTGGCGTCCATGGGGCAGACCTCACCAAGCGTCGGAACTCATCGGGCGCGACACCCACGCGGCACAAGACGCTGCACTGAATCGGCCGGGGCCAGGCTAGTCGGCCAGCCCTGCATCCTTGCTGCCGTAGGCGTCCCGCAGCCGGGGTTTGACCACTTTGCCGCCCGCGTTCCGCGGTAGCTCGTCGACCACGATCAGATCCTTCGGCTGCTTGAACCGCGCGAGATTCTCGTTGAGGTAGGGCTCGAGCTCCTCGAGGGTCAGGGCGGTCACACCGTCGGCGAGGACGACGACAGCGACGGGGACCTCTCCCCATTTCTCATGTGCGCGACCGATGATCGCGGCCTCCGCGATCCCGGGGTGACCGTAGAGGACGTTCTCCACCTCGGCGCAGTAGATGTTCTCGCCGCCGGAGATGATCATGTCCTTGGCCCGGTCGACGACGTAGAGGAATCCCTCCTCGTCCTCACGCACCAGGTCGCCCGAGTGAAACCAGCCTCCGCGGAACGCATCCGCGGTCGCCTGCGGGTTCTGCCAATAGCCGGCCATCAGATTCGGTCCGCGGTAGACGATCTCACCGACCTCGCCCTGCTTCACATCGTTCATCAGGGGATCGACGATGCGCGCGGTGACCGCGGGGACGACCTTGCCGATGGACCCGATCTTGCGAAGTGCGTCCTTCCCCTCGAGCAGGCACGTGACCGGCGACATCTCGGTCTGACCGAAGGCGGTCATGTTGAGGGCGGCGGGGAACGATTCACTCATCGCGTTGAGGATGGTGTCCGACGCGGGTGCGGCGCCCCAGCTGATCGTGTGGAGCTTCAGGTCGCGCGGCCGGGCCTTTTGCGCCGCGCAGACCGCCTGCCACTGCGCCGGGACCATGAACACCGACGTCGTGCCCTCGCGCTCGAGCGTGTCGAGCATTTTCTCGGGGTCGAAGGCGCCCAATGGATGTATCACCGCCCGGACCCCGCGATAGAAGACCGGGGCGAATGCCGCGATTCCGGCGATGTGGAAGATGGGCGGGACGACGGACGCGACGTCGTCGTCGGAATGACTTTCCGCAGCGCTGATCGTCGTCACCGCCTGGGCTTGCAGATTGGTGTGGGTCAACATGGCGCCCTTGGGTTTACCGGTCGTGCCCGAGGTGTACATGATGAGCGCGACAGCGTCCTCGGGTACGTCGATCTCGGGCAGGTCCGCGGCGTCTTCGGCGAGCAGCGACTCGTAGCCGAGGTGTGCGGGGTCGTCGCCCCCGTCGACGACGATGGTCGTCTCGATGGTGCCGGTCGACGCGCTCACGGCATCCGCCAGCGGCGAGAGCACCTTCTCGGTGACGATGACCCGGGCACCGCTGTCGGTCGCGAGGAAGCCGACTTCCGCAGGACTCATCCGGATGTTCACCGGTACCGGTATCGCCCCGATCAGGTTGGCGCCCAGTACCGCTTCGACGTACTCGGTTCGATTGAGCAGTGCCATCAGGACGCGGTCGCCGAAGCCGACGCCGCGACGATGCAGGGCGGCGGCGAACGCCCGTGATCGCCGGTCGAGGTCGCTCCAGGTGGTGGACCTGTCCAGATAGGTGACCGCCACCCGGTCCGGCGTCATGAAGGCATGTCGACGGACCTGGTTGTTCCAGTGGTTGCGCCGCGACCGGATCGGTTCGGCGCCAAGGTCACTGGACGATTGGGCGGTGACGGTCATGGCGATCTCCTCGTCGTTCTGCGCGGTACCGGCACAGCGGCACACGACGCCGTGTGGACGTGCTGTCGATCACACAGTAGGACCGGAGCCGGATCATCGGGGCGGGTCTCGGAATCTGCGACAGGCCACCCGGCGGAGTCACCCACGACAGACGACCGTGAGCCTATGGTGAACCTGACGACGCGCGACGTGAGGAGCCGATCATGAACGTCCATCGGGCCATCGCCGACCTCGCACGGACGATGCATGCCGTGCCCGAGTCGGACGACGCGACCGACCGCGTGATCGCGGCGATCACCGCCGGAGCGGTGGCGAACGTACCCGGGGTGCGCTACGCGGGGGTGCTCGTCGTGGACCGGGACCAGAGCACTTTCGACACGCTCGCCCCGACCGATGAGGTGATGACCCATCTCGATCGTCTCCAGAAAGAGACCGGTCAGGGGCCGTGCCTGGAGGCCGCCTGGCAACAACAGATGGTCCGTGTCGACGACATCGCCACCGATCCGCGCTGGCCGGAACTGTCTCGCAGAACCCTCGAGGAGACGCCGGCGCGGTCGAGTCTGTCCTTCCAGCTGTTCACGCACCGTGGCGCGATGGGCGCCCTCAACCTCTTCTCCGACGAGCCCGGCGTCTTCGACGACGAGTCGGAAGAGGTCGGTCTGGTGTTTGCCACACATGCGGCCCTTGCCCTGTTCCGCGCACGCCAACAGGGCGACTTCCGTAGCGCGCTCGCCAGCCGAGATCAGATCGGTCAGGCAAAAGGCATGATCATGGAACGTTTCTCGATCGACGCCGTGCAGGCGTTCGAACTGCTCCGGCGGCTCTCGCAGGACACCAACACCCCCCTGATCGCCGTCGCCGGTCAGATCATCGATGCGGAGCGGTCAGGCGACGAACCGGCCTGACACCGACATCGCCACGTGCTCGAGACGCCTTTCGCGGGACAGCCCGCTGTCCTCGACGACACTGCGGCACCCTGATCCAGATGCCACCCTCAGGTAGCCGAGGTCCCCGACTCCGTGGCATCGGCCTCCCGCACGTCGAACTCACGGACATCGGCATCACGAATGGTCTGCTGCTGGTCGCTCGACGGCCCGTCCCCGCGGAACGCTGTGAGTGCCTCGACATCACCCCAACGTTCGAACACGTTGATCCGTGTCGGGTCGATCAGATCCGCCGAGAGTGCGAAATCGAGACATCCAGGCGTGCTCCGGGCCTGTTCGATCACGGCCGCGCACTCGCTCAGGTAGCTGTCGCGGTCGTCGGAGTCGACGATGATGTGTCCGGCCACGATGATCATGCTCGTTCCTTTCGTCTGCACGTCCGGGATAGACCCGAGCGCCGACCAGAACTCATCGGGCAGCAGAACTCAGTGGGCAGCAGAGCTCAGTGGGCAGCAGAGCTCATCAGACCGCAGCGGACAGCACAGTTCAGCGCGGCAGTACGGCGTCGAACGGCGCGTTCGACGCCAGGCGGCCGACGATGCCGGAATGCGTGAACTGTTTCGCGGTCTGCACCGCATCGACCACGTCGGCGCCCTTCGCGAGTTCGGCCGTCGTCGACGCCGCGAAGACACAGCCCGCGCCCGAGACCCGTTCCTCGCCGACCTTGGGAGCACGCAGGATCGTCGTGTCGGTTCCGTCGAACACCACGTCGATCGCCTCATCCCCACCGAGACCGACGCCACCCTTGACGACCACCACCGCCGGCCCGAGGTCGGCGATCCGTATGGCGGCCTCCGTGAGGTCCTCGACCGACTCGATCGAGTCCATCCCGGCGAGAGTGCACGCCTCGAACAGATTGGGCGTCACCACCGTCGCGAGCGGCAGGATCTCTGTGCGCAGCGCGTTGTCGGTGTCCAGGGCGGCGCCCGGCTCCTGACCCTTGCAGATGAGCACCGGGTCGACGACGACGTGACGCCAGGTGCGCGCGCGCAGCTGCTCGGCGACGGTGGCGATGGTCTCGGGTGTCCCGAGCATGCCGATCTTGACGACTTCCGGCTCATGTGCCGCTGTCGCGGCCTCGATCTGATCCGCGATCACCGGCGCGGCGATGGGAACGAAACGATGACCCCAGCCGGCGGCGGGGTCGAACGACACGATGCAGGTGATCGTGCCGACCCCGTAGGTGCCCAACTGTTGGAACGTCCGCAGGTCGGCCTGGATGCCGGCACCCCCGGTCGCCTCCGAGCCGGCGATGACATACGAGATCGGTGTCACGATTGCACTCCTTACTCCGTCGTCGTCCGATCGCCATGCTGCCCCGGCCGCGCGTGTTGTGCCAGCCACCGACCTCCCGGCCGGATTCCGGCGACGAACTCCCGTCCCAGGACACTACGCTGAATCGATGCCCCTGCTTCTCGGACCGATCCTTCGCCACGTCGACGACACCAGCGCCACGATCTGGGTGCAGACGGACGAGCGGGCCGAGATCGAGATTCTCGGCTGCCGTGCACGCACATTCGAGGTCCGCGGTTGCCATTACGCGCTCGTCGTCGTCGAGGGTCTGACACCGGACACGACGGTCGAGTACTCGGTCGCCGTCAACGGTCAGCAGTGTTGGCCCGAAACGGACTCCGCGTACCCGCCCAGCGTGATCCGCACGATGGGACCCCGCCGTCGAGACAGCCGTCGGGTTGTCTTCGGTTCCTGCCGATACCCGAAGTCCGGCGAGGCAGCGCTCGACGAGAAGCTCGGCATCGACGCGCTCGACAGCTACGCCGCGCGTCAGTCCGAACTCCCGGTCGATCAATGGGCGGACGTCCTGGTCCTGCTGGGTGATCAGGTGTACGCCGACGAACTGACGCCGCAGGCCCGTCAACATCTGGCAGGTCGGCGGCGCGGTTCCGCGCGGGTGAAACGACCGCCGAACGAGGTGGTCGACTTCACCGAGTACGAGAGTCTCTACCGGCACACCTGGGGTGACCCGGAGATCCGCTGGATGATGTCGACGGTGTCGACCGCCATGATCTTCGACGACCACGACATCCGCGACGATTGGAACACGTCGGGGGCGTGGCGGTCGACGATGGCGACGATCCCGTGGTGGCACGACCGGATCCGGGCCGGGCTCGCCTCGTACTGGGTGTATCAGCATCTCGGGAATCTGACGCCTGCGCAGCTGGCGGCCGACGACGACTTCCGTGCGGTGCTCGCCGCGAACGGCGACTGTTGGCCGCTGCTCGCCGATCTGGCCGACCGGGCGGACACCGATGTCGACGGTGACAAGGGCCTGCGATTCAGCTATCGCTGGGACCTGGGCCACGCACGGTTGATCATGATCGACTCGCGAAACGGTCGCATTCTGTCTGGCGGGCGGCGGGAGATGTTGAGTGATCGCGAGTTCGCCTGGCTCGACGACCAACTCACCGACGACGTCGGCGGCGTCGATCACCTGGTCCTCGGCTCGTCGCTGCCGTGGCTGTTGCCTCCTGCGCTCGGCGACCTGCAGGCGATGAACGAGGTCGCCGCGGGCCGGGACGGGCTACGCGGCCGAGTGGGAGAAAAGATCCGGCAGGCGCTCGATTTCGAACACTGGGCCGCCTTCATGGACTCGTTCCGGCGGCTGGGCGAACTGATCACCGGGGTCGCGGACTCCGAGGGCCAGCAGCGCCCGGCGAGCATCTCCGTGTTGTCCGGCGATGTCCACCACAGCTATGCGGCCCGCGCCCGACTGCCCGGGGAATCACCGGTTCCGGTCCACCAGCTGGTCTGTTCGCCCGTCCACAACCACGTGCCGGCGTACGTGAAACCGGCTCTGGCGCATGCATGGTCGCCGCGCGCGGCGCGACTGACGAGCGCCTGGGCGCGTCGCGTCGGGATCGAGCCGCTACCGCTGTCGTGGGCCGATGTCGCGGGTCCACTCTTCGGCAACACGATCGCGACCCTCATCACCGAGGAGCGTCACTCGCACGTGATCTTCGAACAGCCCGCCGACGACGGCACCCTGGTGATGGCCGGCCGGGTGTCACTCACGGACTGACCGCCGCACCCGGGTGATCACCCGGTGTTCGTGCGGCGGTCGGTGTGACAGAGTCGGTGTGCTGGTGTGCGTGCGCCAGCGTCAGTGTGTGGCGTAGGTGAGGCAGTTGGCGGTGTCCGAACTCTCGCCCGCACCGATGCGCACCGCCGTCGCGGTGCACTCCAAGCTCTCGTTGTGGATGCAGTCGGCCCGTTGGCAGGCGCCGACCTGCGGTGACACGACGTCGAGTCCGCCGTTCGTCGAGAGTGGAATGAACGTCGCGCAGTCGGCGGTGCCGTTCTGGCCTCCGACGCTGATCGCGAACGCGTGACATCCGTCGTGGTTGTAGGAACATGCACTCACGGTGCACTCGGTGACATGGGGCATTTCGAGGGTGGCCATGAACTGGAGTCTAGGACCGTGCGCGCGACGCCGCCAGCAATGTGAGGCTTGCCTGAGGCACGGGAAGTTAAGTGAGCCATACCTTTTCACGGCGCCGCCACGCGGGTCCGGCCGCGTTCGCTCCCCCGCCGCGGAGTTCTCCGTACGCTGGGAGAGATGAACGACTCGCGGCGATGTCTCGTCACCGGTGCGACCGGATATGTCGGTGGCCGTCTCGCGCCTCGGTTGCTCGCCCGGGGGCATGGTGTCCGGGCGTTGGCGCGTACGCCGTCCAAGCTCGACGACGCTCCGTGGGTCGCCGACGACCGCGCCGAGGTCGTCCGCGGCGACCTCTCCGACCTGGACTCGCTGATCGAGGCGTTCACGGACATCGACGTCGTCTATCACCTGGTCCACTCGATGAGCACCGACTCCGATTTCGCTGACGAAGAACGTCGTTCGGCCGAGAACGTCGTGGAGGCGGCCCGGGCTCGCGGTGTCGGTCGGATCGTGTACCTCGGGGGTCTACATCCCGAGGGCGTGGAACTCTCGGAACACCTGGCGTCACGGGCCGAGGTGGGCCAGATCCTGATCGATTCGGGTATCGCGACCGTCGCACTGCAGGCGGGCACCCTGATCGGGTCCGGGTCCGCGTCCTTCGAGTTGATCCGCCATCTCACCGAGCGGTTGCCCGCCATGACCACCCCGCGATGGGTGCACAACAGGATTCAGCCGATCGCGGTGGCCGACGCCCTGCACTATCTCGTCGAGGCCGCGACAGCTGTGGTGCCCGAGTCCCGCACCTGGGACATCGGCGGTCCGGATGTGCTCGAGTACGGCGACATGATGCAGGGATACGCGGAGGTCGCCGGGCTGCGGCCGCGCACGATGATCGTGCTGCCCTTCCTCACCCCGACCATCGCCAGCAGGTGGGTCCGATTCGTCACGCCGATCCGGGGCAAGATCGCCCGACCCCTCATCGAGTCGCTCGAGTGCGATGCGGTCTGCCGCAACCGAGACGTCGACCAGGTGATCGACCCGCCGGCCGGCGGGCTCCAGTCGTACCGCGCCGCGCTGGTGGCGACGTTGAGCAGGGTGCATCAGGGCGACGCCGCCGTGCCGTGGGACAACGCCACGGCGGAAACGTCTCCCGCCGAACCGCTCCCGTCTGATCCGCCGTGGGCGGGCGAGGAGGTGTTCACCACCGAGGACCGGACGACCACCACCGGTTCGCCCGAGGATGCGTGGGGCAGACTCCGCGCAGGCGTCGGTGGCCGCTGGACGGTCGTCGAGTCCGACCCCCCGGCACTCCTGCGTCTGCACGCCGACACCGCGAGCCCGGGAGAAGCGTTTCTCGAGTATCGGATTCGCGAGGGATCATCGACTCCCGGGACGTCCGCAGAGGTCATCACCACCGCCACGTTCTTCCCGCGGGGCCTCGGCGGCCTGCTGTACTGGCGGTTGGGTTCCCCGTTGCGCCGGATGGGTTTTCGTCCGGCCGACCCATTCCGCTGAGGCCGTAACGGCGATGCCGTCGCCCGCGATGATCAAGCCGGGACACCGGGAAGTCATCGCGCCCACGGCGCGCGATCGACGCTGATCGCCGGAACCCGACCCCGCTCGTCCGTGCGATGAGTGGGTCCTCCGGACCGAACCGACGATTGGTGAACGATGCACGCCTGGATCCACGCAGCGTATGGGTGGTCTCGCCGCGTGTCGCGGCGCCGTCCGCCGGTGATCGCGGCGGCGCTCGTGGCCGGCGCAGTCGTGATCGGGACAACGGTCGCGGTGTCGGCGGAGCCGGAGCAGCGCGTCGTCGCCGCAGCGACGACCGTCGGCTCGACCGACTATGTGGCGCTGGGCAGTTCCTACGCTGCCGGTCCCGGTTCGCCGCGACTGGTGGACAGGGGCTGCCTGCGGGCCGCCGACAACTACCCGCACCGGGTCGCCGCCGCGCGGGGTCTGCGTCTGACCGACGTCAGCTGCTCGAGTGCGACCACCGCCAACATCCTGCGTACCGCTCAGCGACCACACGCCGGCACGCCCCAGATCACCGCGGTGACCGCGACGACCGATCTGGTGACGATCACCATCGGCGGCAACGACCTGCGCTACATCGGCCGGGTGGCCGATCAGGTGTGTGTCCATCGCATGGCGGCGGCGTCGCTGGCCTCCTCACGCTCCACACCCGCGGGCTGCCGCACCGGCCGCGTCCCGGCCCCTGAACCGTCGGCGGCCGACTACGTCGACGTCGAACAGTCGATGGTCGCCATCGTAGGCGCTGTGCGTGCCCGCGCCCCGCGTGCTCGCATCATCTTCGTCGACTACCCTCCGCTCGTCGATCCTCGTGCGCCGTTCTGCGCGGCGGTGCCACTGACGGCGTCCGAGATCGCCGAGACGACCCGAGTGCACGCCGGATTGGTCGCCGCGACGGCCCGTGCCGCACGATCGTCGGGAGCGCTTCTCGCCGCGGCCTCGACGGCGGGTGCGGCCCACACCGCATGTTCGTCGAACCCGTGGCTCTGGGGTATCGACACACCGTCGGCCTATCACCTCACACCGGCCGGAAAGGCGGGAGTCGCGCGGCAGGTCCTCGATGTGTTGCGGCGCGCCGAGGCCTAGCGGCCCCGCGACCCGGCCGGTCTCGGCCGCCCCCGCTCACCGCGATTAGTCGACACCGATCGCCACCTCGGTGGACTTGATGAGGACGGTGGCGCGTTGGCCGGTCGCCAGACCGAGCTCCTCGGCTGCGTCCCTGGTGATCGACGACGTGACGATCTGGTCGCCGCCGTCCAGCTGCACCCTGACGGTCGACATGACGGCGCCGTGGGTGACCTCCGTGATGACGCCGGCGAGCTGATTGCGAGTCGACAGACGCATGGATTCTCCTGTGGGTTGATGGCGGAGTCGGTCTCGATCGATGCGTGACGAGGCCCGTCACCCGACGCTACGCCCGCACCGGATCGCCTCCGTTTGTTACCGGCGGGTAATGGATCGCTCGGCGCGACGCCCCAAGTGGCGTGATACTGGTATGTGGCGAGACATGCGACCCATGACTCGATTGACCGGACTTGGAGGCGAAGACACAATCATGACCGCGGAGAAGCAGCCGACCATCATCTACACCCTTACCGACGAAGCGCCGATGCTTGCGACGCATGCTTTCTTGCCGGTGATCCGAGCTTTCGCCGACGCGGCGGACATCACTGTCGAATCCAGTGACATCTCTGTCGCCGCGCGAGTGCTCGCCGAGTTCCCCGATTACCTGGAGGACGACCAGCGGGTCCCCGACAACCTGGCCGAGCTGGGGCGCCTGACCCAGCTGCCCGAGACCAACATCATCAAGCTGCCCAACATCAGTGCGTCGGTCCCGCAGTTGCTCGCGGCGATCAAGGAACTGCAGGGCAAGGGCTACAAGCTCCCCGACTTCCCGTCGAATCCGAAGACCGACGAGGAGAAGGAGATCCGCGAGCGCTACACCAAGTGTCTGGGCAGTGCGGTGAACCCTGTTCTGCGAGAAGGAAACTCTGATCGTCGCGCACCCAAGGCGGTCAAGGCGTACGCGCAGAAGCATCCGCACAGCATGGGCAAGTGGTCGATGGCGTCACGCACGCACGTCGCCCACATGACCGAGGGTGACTTCTACCACGGTGAGAAGTCGATGACGGTCGACGGTGACCGCGAGGTCAGGATGGAGCTGATCCCCGAGAGCGGTGAGACCCAGGTACTCAAGCCGAAGGTGTCGCTGACCGACGGCGACGTCATCGACAGCATGTTCATGAGCAAGAAGGCCCTGGTCGCGTTCTACGAGGAACAGATCGAGGACGCCTACGAGACCGGGGTCATGTTCTCGCTTCACGTCAAGGCGACCATGATGCGCGTCTCGCATCCCATCGTCTTCGGCCACGCCGTCAAGGTGTTCTACAAGGACGCGTTCGCCAAGCACGGCGAACTCTTCGACGAGCTCGGCGTGAACGTCAACAACGGCCTGTCGGACCTCTACAGCAAGATCGAGTCATTGCCGAGTGCGCAGCGTGAGGAGATCATCGACGACCTCCACAAGTGCCACGAGCACCGCCCGGAACTCGCCATGGTCGACTCGGCCCGCGGAATCTCGAACTTCCACTCCCCCAGCGACGTCATCGTCGACGCGTCGATGCCCGCCATGATCCGCGCCGGAGGCAAGATGTACGGCGCCGACGGCCGACTCAAGGACACCAAGGCGGTCAACCCGGAGTCGACCTTCTCGCGGATCTACCAGGAGATGATCAACTTCTGCAAGACGAACGGCGCGTTCGACCCGACCACCATGGGAACGGTGCCGAACGTCGGTCTGATGGCGCAGAAGGCGGAGGAATACGGCTCCCACGACAAGACCTTCGAGGTGCCGGTCGCCGGCGTCGCCAACATCGTCGACAACGCGACCGGCGAGGTCCTGCTGAGCCAGAACGTCGAGGAAGGCGACATCTGGCGGCTGTGCATCGTCAAGGACGCACCGATCCAGGACTGGGTCAAGCTGGCCGTGACCCGTTCGCGCGATTCGGGCATGCCCGTGGTGTTCTGGCTCGATCCGTATCGCCCGCACGAGAACGAGCTGATCGCCAAGGTCCACAAGTACCTGGAGGATCACGACACCGACGGTCTCGACATCCAGATCATGTCGCAGGTCCGCGCCATCCGGTACACGATGGAGCGCCTGATCCGCGGCATGGACACGATCTCTGCCACCGGCAACATCCTGCGCGACTACCTCACCGATCTCTTCCCCATCCTCGAGCTCGGAACGAGTGCCAAGATGCTCTCGATCGTGCCCCTGATGGCCGGTGGCGGACTCTACGAGACCGGTGCTGGTGGATCTGCTCCGAAGCATGTCAAGCAGCTGATCGAGGAGAACCACCTCCGGTGGGATTCACTCGGTGAGTTCCTGGCGCTGGCGGTCAGTCTGGAGGATCTCGGCAAGAAGACCGGCGATGCGCGTGCGGTGATCCTCGCCAAAACACTCGACGCGGCGACCGGCAAGCTGTTGGAGAACGACAAGGGACCCTCACGCAGCACCGGCGAACTCGACAACCGCGGCAGCCAGTTCTACCTGGCGATGTACTGGGCGCAGGAGCTGGCGGCACAGACCGACGACGAGGGCCTGGCCAAGCATTTCGCACCGCTCGCCGAGGCGCTCGCCGAAAACGAGGACGTCATCGTCAAGGAGTTGAACGAGGCTCAGGGCAACCAGGTCGACATCGGCGGCTACTACCAGCCGGATCCCGAGCTGGCGAGCTCGGTGATGCGCCCGAGCGCGACATTCAACGACGCGCTGGCATCCGCACGCACCTGATGTGAGCCGACGCGGCCCCGGGGTGTCGATCACCTCGGGGCCGCGGCGTCTCCGGCGTCATCGGACGTCGGCAGAATGGCCGATCGACGGTCGATCCTCTTTGCCCTCGTTGTACCAGGACACGAAATCGCGTGTGCCATAGGCATTGAGCCTGCGGAGTGAGGTGTAGACGAGTGCGCGCTTGGCCAGCGCGATGCCCTTGGCCCCGGTGATCGCCCGGACTCGTTGTTGCAGAACATGATCCTCATCGATGTGTTCGATGCTCCCGCGCGGGAAGCCCCCGGATCGTTCGTAGATCTCGGCATCGATGGCCATGTTGTTTCCGCAGATGGCGAAGCTGCGCCGCAGGGCGTCCGGTTCCTTGCGCGTGCGATACCACTCGGCCGCGTGCCCCAATCGCCACAGGACCCCGATCGCATTGAAGACCCGCGACCGGTAGCCCTCGTCACCGCGTGCCCGAATCCGGCCACCCACCAGACGTTTTCCGTCCAGCAGCGGAGTGAGCAGGGTACCGAGCCAGTCGGGTGCGGGCACCGAGTCCGCGTCCGTGCGGGCGATGTAGACGGCGCCGGTGTCGATCGCATGGCGAACCCCGGTGTCGGCGGCACAGCCGGTGCCCTTCTCGGACTCGGTGACCAACTCGACCGGTACCGCCGGGGTGGCGTCGATGATCTGGCGTACCACGGCGGCGGTGTCGTCGGTGCTCGCGTTGTCCACCACGATCACCCGGAAGCCGCCGAGAACCTCTCGCTGGAGCAGCGAGTCGAAATGTTGCCTCTCGAGTGCCGCAATCGTGTCCGCGATCAACCGCTGCTCGTTGTAGGCCGGGACGACGACGGCCACCGCACTCTTCGTTGTCGTATCCATCTGGCCATCAGACCACTCATCGCCGGTAAGGCCAACTGCTGCGGCGTGATTGGCGATCTCAAATCGTCGTCGACGAGTTGTTCGTCGGCCGCCCGCGTGGATAGCGTCGGAGGCGACCGGTCTTCTGCGGAAGCCGAACTGCACGTCGCCCAGGTGTCCCCAGGGAGTGTCATGAGTTCGAGCGCGATGTCCAGGCCTGCCGTCGGGGCGGGTGCCCTCGCGATGGTCGTGTCGTTCGTCGGTTCGTGGATTCCGTTGTTCTGGTACGACGAGATGGCCACGCTGAGTGCTGCTCGACGGTCGCCGGACGAACTGCTGCGACTGGTGGGCAACGTCGACGCCGTCCACGGCCTCTACTACGCCCTCATGAGTGGCTGGTTGCAGCTCGTCCCGGACACGACGCTGTGGGTTCGACTACCGGGAGTCGTGGCGATCGGCGTCGCCGGAGCCGGTGTCTTCGTGCTCACCCGGATGATCGCGTCGCCGACGACGGCCTGGATCGCAGCCGTCGTGTTCGCCGTCCTGCCGGCAACGGTCCAGACCGCGGTGGAGGCGCGGCCGTACGCCTTCACCATGGCGGCCGCGGTGTGGTCGACGGTGGCGCTCGTGTCATTGATCCGCGCGCTCCTCGACGGTGGGCGGTGGTGGCCGTATGCCGTCGGCTATGTCGCATTGATCGTGCTCACCGTGATGTTCGCCTCCCTGAGTCTGCTGATCCTCGGTGCGCACGCGGTGACCGTGCTGTGGGCGGCGCGTACCCGGCGAGCCGTCGGCGTGTACGCGCTGTGCGCGGTCACGGCGATTGCGCTGGTGTCACCGCTGGTGCTGGAGGTGTCGAGCCAGTCCGGTCAGGTCGATTGGATCAGCCGATTCCACTACAGCCCGGTGCTGCGAATGAACGACGTCGCGTTTCCGTACGCGCCGCAACTGACGCTCCTCGTGCTGGTCGTCCTCGTCTGGGCCCTGATCCGGGCGACGCGACGGCGCAGGTCCGGCGCCGGGGGCGACGAGCTGTCGGCAACCGCGTCGACGGCGGAGACGTCTCCGCCGGATCGCATGGCGCCGTCGTTGACGGCCGTGGCGGGACCGTGGCTGATCGTTCCCCCGGTCCTGCTCGCGCTCTACTCGCTCGTGGTCACCCCGGCCTTCGTCACGCGCTATCTGACGTTCTCGGCACCCGCTGTGGCCATCCTGTTGGCCGGCGCGTTCGCCTGGCTGGGCGCACGCCGCCGGCTGTTCTCGATTCCTGCGGCAGCCGTGTGGACCGCGGTCTTCGTCGTCCTGGCGATCCCGAGTGTGGTGTTCCTGCATTCGACGTTCGCCAAGCCGTTCGGCTCGGACTATCGGACGGTCTCGGCGTATCTCGGGTCCCACGTCGACCGCGACGACTGCGTCGTGTACGGATATCTCGAACATCCGGAGTACAACGCCCGTTTCGTCTCCCAGGGATATCCGCAGGGATTCGGCAGCGGCCGCGACCTCCTGGTCGACCGATCGGTGCCGTCCGCGGTCGAGCGTGGTCAGCTGTGGGAGAAGGATGTGCCGGTCGAGACCGTGGGTGCACGCGCAGCCGGGTGCCCACGCGTGTGGGTGCTCACCGACGATGCGGATGCGAACACTCCGGTCACGAGTCTGCGACAGGCCGGTTTTCGTGATCAGCCGCCGATGACCGCCAAGGAACTGCGGGTGATCGAATTCCTGCCGCCGCCCGGCGAATCCTCACCAGGTGCGCGGTGACCGGTCGGCCCGGAGCGCGGCATCGGGCCACATCCGCGGACAGGGTGCGCCCGGGATCGTCGCCACCTCGAAGTGCCACCACTCGTTGACGAAGGTCCGGCACAGTCCCCATCGCGAGCCATGCGCCTCCAGCCAGGCTGCGCCCGCCCGTGGTCCCACGTCGATCGCCCGACCGGTCACATGCGGGGACTGCTCCGGAGGCAACACCCAGCGGCGCGCGGCGCCGGGTGATCCGTAGGTGGCGATCCCGTCGCGCCAGAGCTGCCGCTGCTCGGCCACCGACCTCTTGCCGGAGGTGATCCAGATCGAGATCCCCTCGGTGCGGGCGGTGTCCGCTGCCTGCGTGTAGGCCAGCGCGAGGGCGGGCTCGAGTCCGGCGGTTCCGGCAGCCGCCTCGACATCGGCGGCCGCGACCGTGGACACCGACATGCAGAGGGCCGCTGCGACTCCTGCCAGGACGATCCTGGTCGCGAGGACGCGCAGGCGGGCGCGGAGCAGATCGCTCATCGCCGACTGCCGTGCGGAGTCGGGTGGCGGCGACGCCGACAACGGATCAGTGTGCACACGAGTAGTAAACCCGAGCACCACCGCGGAGCGCACCGTGCGCCGATCCGAGGGCGTCAGACCGGTAGCTGAGCGCCGCTCGTCCGCCGCAGATCCGAGAACGCCTGGATCGACGTGGACATCGCGGTGGCCACCGGACGTGCATCGCCCGCGGCCTCTGACTTCGACACCATCACGACATTGTCGATATACGGCTGGATGGTGCTCGTGTTCTGCACGGTCGCCACGATGATCAATTGGAATCCGAACTTGCGGAACGCCGCGAGTGCCTGTTGGGCGAACTGCGGATCCGATTTGGAGAAGGCCTCGTCGAGCATGAGCTGGGCGAAGATCGGCCGGTTGTCGGTGCCGTCGGGGCTGGCCAGGTTGAAGCTCAGTGCACCGGCGAGGCAGAACGCCATCAGCTTCTCCTGCTCGCCGCCCGAGTTGTCGCCGGCGTTGCTGTAGGTCCGGATCGTCTCGCCGGACGACGCGTCGTGCTCCTCGCAGTAGAAGTCGAAACGGTTGCGGACGTCGAGGGCGTCCCGCGTCCATGCGCGGTCCTCGGGTGTGGCGCCCGCGAGCCGCTCGCGCAGCAGGATGATGTCTGCGTACTGCTCCAGGATCGCCTGTTCGTCGCCGAAACTGACGGCTGTGGTGCGTTGCGAGATCTGGCGTGCCTTCTCGGTGAGCTCGGTGACGGCCGCGAGATGCTTACGCCCCGGATGCAGGCGCAGCCGGGTGCCCCGGTTGAACGCCACGGCCCCGAGTCCGGTGTTGACCCGTTCGATCTGCTCGACGATCCGTCGTTCCTCGGCGTCGGCGGCCATGTGCAGGTTGAGGATCGCGCCGGGCGCCTGCTCGGTGATCAGGCGACGCATCCGGTCATAGGCCGTCGGCAGCTCACGCTCGTCGATGCGGCGACTCAGCGCGACGTAGTCGTGGATGCGCTCGTCGAAATCGTCGCTGTCGTTGGGTATCGCGTCGGGGAACTCTTCGTCGTAGGTGTCGAGGATCCGTGCGATCTCGTCGCGCGAGCGTCGGGCGTCCGATCGCATGCGGTCGCGATCCTTGACCACCGACTTCATCAGTTCCTGCCGAAATGACTCGGGCGCAAGGACATCGAGGGTCGCCGCAGAGTCCTCGCGGAAACCGTCGAGGGTGTTCTCCGCTTGCGCGGGAACATCTTCCGGCCGGAGCTTGTCGACGAGGTCCAGCAGCTGAGTCCGGCGCTGGTCGTGGGTGGCGATCTTGTCCCGGACCAGGGCTGCCTGCGAGATCGCCGACCGCACCTGCTCCCAGATGTCCTCGGCCTTGCGTTGGAGCGCCTCGATGTCGGGATGCTCCTCCATCAGCAACTCGTACTGCTCGGTCAGCTGCTCGACGCGATCGTCCGCGGAGTCCGTGTCGATCTCGCTCCACTGGGTGAACTGCTCGCACACGCGGCGGTAGGCGTCGCGCTGCTGTTCCTTGGCCGAGCGTTCACGGTCGAGTGCGGCACTGGCCTCACGGGCCTTCTCGTACACCCGTTGCTCGGAGTCGAGCTCCTCCTGCAGCGCCGCGATCTTCGCGTCGACGTTGCCCACGAAGATGTACTGGGACGGACGCAGCACCTGACGGTCGTCCTTGATGGCCAACTTCGCCGAGTCCTTGCGCAGCCCCTTGTCGGTGACCGCGCGGGGATGATCCGGGAAGTCCGACGGGTAGTCGACGCAGACGTAGTTGCCGAGGCGGGCCAGGATCGCCACGGCCTCATCGGAACACGGGTGCTCGGGGTCCACGGCGCGCAGCGTCGCGCCGAGCGTGCCGGGCTCGGCGGGCGGTGCGGGGCGGTTCTCGGCATGGTGGAGCTGGATTCGGCCGCGCATGTCGTGAGTGTTGACGTACCGCAGCGCAGCCTCGAAGTGCTTGTCCGGGACCAGCAACCGGAGACCGGCATTGCGCAGGATCTTCTCCACCGCCAGTCGCCACCGTTCGTGATCCGGGTCCAGCTCGACCAACTCGGCGACATAGCGCAGTTCGGACTCGTCGATGCCGAGCGCGGTCGCGATCGACTTGCGCATCTCGTGTTCCGTACGGGGCAGGGCGGAGCCGGCCTGTTCCACACGGTTCAACTCGTCCTGGGCGGCGTCGCGCTGGGTACGGGCGGCCACCTCACGGGCCAGATACTCCGCGAAATGCGCCTTCCCGGCCTCGAGTTGGCCGTCTATCCGTGTCGCCTCCTCCATCAGGTTCTCCCGCAGGGACCAGAACTCCTCGGCGTCGTCGGGTGGTCCGAAGTCGAGCGCGGCCACCTTGTGCTCGTAGCTCGCCCGCCGCATCGACACCTCGTTGCTCAGCCGCTGTGCGGAGGTCAGCTGTTCCTGCAGCGGCGCCAGATCCCCGGTGGATGTGGCGATCCGGGACAACAGGTGGCTGTGGTCCTGGCGGAGTTGATCGTGCTGCGACGTCAAAGCCGCGAGATCGGAGTCCAGTCGGGCGATCTGATCGTCGAGATCGGCGATCTCCGGCTCGGCGCTGCGCCGGCGGAGGTTGTTCATGTATGCCCGCACGATCGCGGTGTCGATGGTGTCGAGAACGGTGAAGGTCGCGGCCTCCGTCGCGTACCGCTCCTGCACCGCCTCGATGTTGCCGAGGATGGTGCGTTTGCGTCGGGCCACGTCGAGGAGACCGCGGGCCTCGACGAGCGGATCGATCTGCTCCAGGGCGTCGGAGATCCCCACGATGCTGGTGGGCTCGTCGAGCATGAACTCGCGGACGAACTGGGCGAGACCGCCGACACTCTTGAGTGACTTCGCCTTGCCGAGGAGTTGTTGGGCCGCATCGGATCCGCGGATACCGATCAGCGAGTACAACGTGGCGAGGTACTTCCCCTCACCCGGTCCCCCACGCCATCCGCGTTCCCGGAACTTCGCCGAGTTGTAGTTGTTGCGCGCCCATTCGTTGCAGACATCGACGATGTCGACGTCACCGTCGCTGATGAAGTAGGAGCTGTGCGCGTCCGTCATCTTGCCGGCGGCCAGCCACTTCAGCACCAGCCCGGTGATCGACGCCCCCGACGTCGACGTGTAGGTGACCGAGATCGCCGCCCATGCGGGTCCGGTGCCGCGCAGGTACATGATCTCCCGCGCATTCGTCCCGTCACGCCGTTCACCCCAGGCACCGCGGACGTACTTGCCGACGGTGCGACGCCCGCTCGAAGAACCGGCCGCGGTGGCATCGCCGGAGGCGTTGAAGTTGCGTCGGTGGTCGGGAAGGAAGGCCAACGAGATCGCGTCGAGCAGTGAGGACTTGCCGCTGCCGGAGGAACCCGTGATCAGTGATCCGTTGGGACTGAACGGGATCGAGTGGTACCCGTCGAAGACGCCCCAGTTGACCAACTGCAACCGGGACAGGTGGTACTGGTCTACCTGTCCGTTCACCAGTCGTCTCCCTCATCGTTCTCGTCGTCGTCCCGGTCGTCCAGGCTGCTCGCAACCGCGTCGTCGGGAGGACTGTCGCCGGCGCCGATGAACTGCTCGAACTGACGTTGCAGATCGGTGATCACCGATGCGGACATGACCGCCGTGATCACCGGGCTGACCGTGAACGTGTCGGGGTCGTCGCGATGTCTGCGGAGGAACTCGATCTCCTCGAGTTTGTCGACGGAACGTTCGATGCGCTTGTCGAACTGCGCCAGATCGCGGTCGATGGCGTTGGTGACCCCCGCGAACAGTTCGTGGATCTCCTCGCGGGTGATCAGCACCACGTCGTCGCGTGACGCGCGCAGATACTTCGCCAGGTGCAGCGCCAGGATCGCGTCGTAGGCGTGGATCGTCTCACGCTTGAGAATCCTTCTCCCCCAACGAGAGTCATATCCCGCCTGCTCGACGTAGGCCACCTCGAGCTCGTCGACGACACGCAGCCGAAGGTCCAGCTCGGACAGCCGCACCCGCAGGACGTCCTCGTACTCGGTGACCCACGCCCACAGCTGCGGCTGTCGCTCACCGCTGACGAAACGTCGGGTCAGCAGATTCTGCAGGGCCCAGCACGCGCGATCCGGCAGGGCGCTGACGTCGCCGTCGAATCGCGGCACCCGCGGTCCGTCGTCGGCGACGGCGGTCTTGTGTGTCGTCGGCAGTTGGTCGAATCCGGCGTACTCGTCCGGGATTCCCTCGTCGCCGCGGCTCTCGAGATCTGTGGTCATGATGCGTCGACCTCCGCGGTCGGGATGGGTTCGGTGAACGTCAGGGCGGGGACCTCGATGATCCGGTCCTCTCCTTCCAGCGAGCGAAAGCGAACGGAGACAGAGTCGTCGCCGGCGCCGTCGGTCTGCTTGAGTGCCCACGACCACAGCACGATGACGTGCGCGAGGTACGGTTCGTCCAGTCTGCCGATGACGTCGGACAACGTGACCGGGCCCGCGCCGACGGCGGTGTTCACCATCTCGGTCAGTTCGACAGTGTCCACCTGTCCGGCCAGCGACGCAAAGGACGAGAGGTCGGCGGCACCGTCGGCGGGCAGTGCCGGTGCGGGCGGAGCGGGATCGCGGATCTCGAACGCCAGCCGACCGGCGGAGGTGACCGATGGTGTGGCCAGCGGCAGTTCGTATCCGAGACGGCGGTCGGCCAGGGATGTCTTCAGCAGCTCGTTCGCGGTGGCGAGTGCGTCATTGAGCTGACGCGCGACGCCACGACTCTGCTCCAGTGTTCCCGCGGCGACGAAGCGTCGGATCCGTCGGGCGCATCGTTGGCGGGTGCGCCCGACCTCGCCCATCTGCTGGGTGACGAGCCCGAAGAAGTTGTCCATCACCGACCGCAATGCGTGGTCCATCCCGGGGAGCCGCAGTGTCACCGTCTCGATGTCGGTGACCAGCCGCGCCCGTTGCTGCGGGTCCTGGATCATGTGCGTGAAGGCGTGATACGAGGTGCTCTGTGCGGACTCCAGAAGTGATTCGTAATCGTCGAACATCTGGCGCTGCCGGTCGCGGTAGGCCAGATCGGAGTCGTTCGGATCGTCGAGCAACTGGGTCGTGATGCGGTCGAGCATCGCGCCGTACTGGCCGATGTCGGAGATCACCTGCTCCATCTGGTAGGCGATGGCGCGTGCCTCGTCTTCGGCGCCGCGCAGGTCGGGATCGGGTCGGCGCCCGGCGTCGAGGTCGGCCAACTCCGCGTCGAGCTCCTCGATCTGGTGCTCGATGTCCGCGCGGATCACTCGCGGATCGTCGGTGACGTGGCCGGCGACACGTCGCAGCCCGGCGGCGATTCCGGTGATCGATCCGCCGGTGGCCACGCTGTCCTCCCGGCGCAGCCGACGGGTGTAGTCGAGCACCGACCGCGCCTCCGATGTCAGATGACACTGATTCTGGGCGGAGTCCTGACTCGTGTCGGTCACCCGGTGAAGCCAGCCCTGGCGGGCCCAGAGTTTGATCATCTCGAGGCCGTTGGGCACGTCGCCGACCTCGAGGTCGGCGAGATCACGTTCGAGGCGCACCGCCAGTTCGGTCTCCGGCACCCTCGTCCCGAAGTCGAGGTGACGTTCCATCAAGGTGACGTACAGAGCCGAGTTGGTCGCGGCGAACAGGCGGACCGCCGCAGAACGCTGGATGGACCGGTTGGCTTCCCAGGCATCAGCCAATGTCGGCTGGTCAGCACTCTCCATCGCCGCCTCCCGGGTTCACGTCGGACACTTTCGACCCGAGGTAGTCTCCCACGGCCACCGCGGCGGCGATGAACACACCCGGTGGCGGCCGGCGGCCGGGATCTACAGGTGTGCGACCCTCCTGCGCGCATCCTGCGCGGCCTGGATCTCGCGCTGGTACAGGATGCCGTAGGTGAAGCCGTTCTCGCCGCCACGCACGCCCGCGCCGGCGCCGAGTCGACGAAGGGATTCGGCGGCGATCGTCGCGTCCTGGTGATCTCCCAAGACCGTCTGGATCCTCTTGAACCGCTTGACCCGTGCCTTGCCGTGGCGCTTGTCGAGCACCGGGCGGGCGAGCTCGGCGGCGTAGCGCGCGCGCTTGGCCGCCTTGCGTGCGCGGTGCAGGTCGGTCGGCTCGCCGGTCGTGATCGCCGCTGCGAGTCGCTTGTCGGCCTTGCGTGCCCCGCGTCGCACGATGGTGCGCAGATCATCGGTGCGGATCCGGCTGTCAGCCGCCAGTGGCGGGGTGTCGGTCCACATGCCCAGCACGGCCAGCAGGTCCCGATACCGGTCCGACGTCATCGCCTCGTCGACGGTGCGGCGGTGGTCGGTCTGCTCGCCGAGGAGGATCTCGTCGATCCGCGCCGCCACCGGACCGAGTACCAGTTCCTCGGGCAGAGCGGCCACGGACTCGCGGAACCGCCGTCCCTGCACATGCCGGTCACGCACCTCGCCCAGGAGTCCGGCGAACCACTTCAGTTCTTCGTCGACGCCCTCGATCCGCGCGGTGTCGAGGATCGCCTTGCTCGTCCGCAGGGTGCTGCGCAGACGGCGGATCGCGACCCGCGTGTCGTGGATGGGCTCCTCGCCGCGGCGTAGTGCGATGTCACCGGCGAAGATCGCGGCGAGCTGCACGGCGATGTAGGACTCGACAGCTGTCCGTGACCGCGACGACGGTCGTCGGCTTTCCGCACCGCTTTCCGCATCGTGCCCGAGCGCGCGTGTGAGCCGCGACGTGGTGGCGCTGCGCCGCGCACCTGCTCCGTGCAGACGACGATGGATGCGGCCGGCAACCCGGTCCCCGCTCTTCCCGATGGGTTCGACGATGACCTCGCGCCACCGGGTCGCGGTGGCGACGGGGCCGGGCACCGTTGCCGACACGACGTCGTCGATCACATCGAGGCGTGGCCGATCGTTCCGGTCGGTGTGGTGATGCCGGGTGCGTCGGGTGTGCACGATGGCAGCGACCCGCAATTCCTTCCCCAGCCGTAGCCCCCACAGCAGATCCGCGATCTCCTCGGGAACGTCCGTGTCGTCGCCGGAGCCGTCGAGTTCGATGGTCGGGCTCATCGTCGAGGACGTGAACTCGGCCAGCCACCGACGTCCGCCGTCGTCGGTGTGGCGCAGGGTGACGCCGTGGCGCACGAGATCGAGTTCGGCTGTGTCGAAGAACGTGTCGGTGAACTCCGACGACTCGGGTGTCGCCTCGAGACCGCGCTCCGCGTCGTCGTCGACGCTCGGTACACGGATCTCCAGCGGTACATCCCAGGTGGTGACGTTCTGCCGGGTGTTCATCGAGAAGACCTCCCTGCTCGTCGGGCGCCCGTCGTCGTCGGGCAGCGTGACATGACCGCGTACCCGCAGGAGACCGGCGTGACACATCTGCCGTCACAAGACTCGCGAATCGCCCATATCGCGCACACTGGTCTGATGAGCAGAGCCAATGTGGTCGGCATCGTCCAGGCAGGCGGAAAGGGATCGCGGATGGGCGTTCTCACCGAATCCCGCGCGAAACCGGCACTGCCGTTCGGGGGCAACTACCAGCTGATCGACTTCCCGCTGTCGAATCTGCATCACAGCGGTATCGACGAGGTGTGGCTGTGCGTTCAGTACGAGGCGCATTCGCTGCTCGAACAGGTCGCCGGCGGTCGCCCCTGGGAACTCGACCGCACCCGTGGCGGCTTGCGGTTCGTGCTGCCGCAGGAGACCAGCGCCGCCGACACCGAGGACGGATTCGCGACCGGCAATGCCGACCTGCTGTACCGCATCCGGGACACCATCCGCGCCCGGGGCGCGGAGGCCGTCATCGTGATGAGCGCCGACCACGTGTACACCCTCGACTACGACGAAGTGCTGGCCACCCATCGTGCCGCCGACGCAGAGTGCACGATCGTCACGACCAGGTGTTCCCGCGAGGAGGCCTCGGCCCACGCCACCGTCACCGCGCGCAAGGACGGGACGGTCACCGGATTCGCCTACAAACCGGACCAGCCGACCACATCGGTGGTGGCTGCGGAGATCTTCGTGTATCGGCCCGACGTGCTGATCACCGCGCTCGAGGAGCTGGCGTCGAAGACCGAGCCGCAGGCCCAATCCGGTTCGGACACCGGGCTCGGCGACTTCGGTGAACACCTCGTGCCGTGGTTCGTCGAACGAGGTAGGACCGTCGCACATGCAATGTCCGGGTACTGGATCGACGCCGGCCGTCCGGAGACCTACCTGCAGGCACATCGTGATCTGATCTCGGGCGACGTCGCGATCGACGATCCGCACTGGCCCATTCTGACCCATCAACCACAGCGCAGCGCCGCGCGGATCAGCGCGGGCGCCGTCGTGGTGGACAGCCTGGTGAGCAATGGGGCCCACATCCTCGGCACCGTGCGACGCAGTGTGATCGGACCGGGTGTGGTCGTCGCGGCAGGCGCGGTCGTCACCGATTCGATCGTGTTCGCGGACACGGAGATCCGTGCCGGAGCCAGCGTGTCGTGGTCGATCGTCGACGAGCGGGTGGTGATCGGCGAGGGGGCCGGTGTGGGTGGTCGCCCGCGCACCCGACCGGTGCCGACCGAGAAGATCACCATCCTCGGGATGGGCGCACGGGTGGCCAGGAATGCGACCGTGCCGCTCGGCGCCGACGTCGAACCCGGACGAGTGGTGCGCTGACGAGTGTTGCGCTGACCAAACCTGCGCCGTCGACGGGTGGGTGGACGCCCCCGAAGTGCCGACCGTCATCGACTTGTGATCCGAACATCTCGTCCCGGTCGCGACCATCGGCGGTTCACCTCCACCGGTCGCCGGTGACCCTACGGTGAGGCGTATGGGCGACACACGAGGACATGGCCGATGAGTCGGCGATCGCCGGACCCGTTGTGGCTGTTCGCAGATCAGCTCGGTCCGCACATCCACTCGGCGCCGGCGCACGCCGATCGCGAGGTCGTGATCATCGAGTCGACCGCCGCATTCGCCCGTCGACGAGGGCATCGTCAGAAGGCGCACCTGCTGATGTCCGGCATGCGTCACCTCGCCGACGAACTCGGCGACCGCGCCCAGTTCTGGCAGGCGGACGGCTATCGGGATGCCCTCGAGGCGCTCGGCCGGCCGGTCGTCGTCCATGAACCGTCCTCGCGGGCCGCATCGTCGTTCGTGCACGAACTGGCCGAGGAGGGGCTGGTGTCGGAGATCCTGCCGAATCCGTCGTTTGCCCTGTCCCGCTCGGACTTCGACGAATGGGCCGGCGACGCCGACGGATTCCGGATGGAAACGTTCTACCGGGCGCAACGGCGACGATTCGATGTGCTGATGGATGGCAACGAGCCGACGGGCGGACGGTGGAACTACGACCGGGACAACCGTGAACCGCCACCCAAGCAGGCGACGCTGGGGGTCGACCAGCCGTGGTGGCCGACGGAGGACGAGATCGACGAGCAGGTCCGGGCCGACCTGGACACGATGGATGTCGAGTTCTCCGGCGTCGATGGTCCGCGATTGTTCGCCGTGACCCACGAGGAGGCGCGATCCGCACTGCGGACGTTCATCGACACCCGACTGCAGACCTTCGGAGCCTGGGAGGACGCGATCATGGCGCAGGACTGGCCCATGTCGCACTCGCTCCTGTCGGTTCCGCTGAATCTGTCCTTGCTGCATCCGCTGGACGTGATCGGCGACGCCGAATCGGCAGCCCGAACCGGATCCGCCGATCTGGCCGCGACCGAGGGTTTCATCCGGCAGATCCTGGGATGGCGTGAGTTCGTCTGGCATCTGTACTGGCATTTCGGCCCCGACTACATGTCGAGCAACGAACTCGATGCGCACACCCCGCTCCCCGCGTGGTTCGACGATCTCGACCCTGACGCGGTGACGGCCGCGTGTCTGTCCGACACCCTCCGCGGTGTGCGCGACCGTGGATGGGTACACCACATCCCCCGCTTGATGATCCTGGGAAGCCATGCGCTGCAACGCGGTTATGACCCCGCCGAACTCACCGAATGGTTTCGGGCGAACTTCGTGGACGGCTTCGACTGGGTGATGCCGGTCAACGTCATCGGGATGAGTCAGCACGCCGACGGCGGGCGGATGGCGACCAAGCCCTACACCTCCGGAGGCGCCTACATCTCCACGATGTCGGACTACTGCGGAACCTGTGACTACAACCCGAAGCGGCGGGTCGGCGACGATGCCTGCCCGTTCACCGCCGGCTACTGGGCCTTCACCCACCGACATCGGGGCCGACTCGAGGCCAATCACCGGACTGCGCGTTCGGTCTCCACCATGGACCGGCTCAAGGACCTCGACGCGCTCCTCGAGCAGGAGGCCCACCGCGAGGTGTTCTGACTCGCCGCGGGGCCCGCTCACGCGGCCACGTGCCGGGCGCGACACCTCCCACTAGTGTGGACGGCATGGTGATGGCAGATCGTCCAGAGGTGAACACGGCCTCCGCACCCGTGACCGCTCTCACCGTGATGGGGTTGGCGGAGAGCATGCTCAACGGACTCGCCCGGGTCCCCTTCCGGCGGCCCTGGCAGGGTCCGGGCGGACTGCTCGACAACCTCGGACAGTCGGTCACGCGGCAGGTCATCCGATCGTTCATGGGCTTCTCGATGGGACTGCCCATCGAAGAGTTCCGCTCGATGGAGAAGATCCTCGACGACATCTGCCGGGTGGTGATGCCCCCGTTCATCGGGATCACCGACGATGTGGAGATCACCGGCGACACGATCGGCGGCGTGCCCGGCATCTGGTGTCGGGCGAAGGCCAGTTCAGATGCGTACGTGGATGATTCGGATGACAAACAGTCCATCGGTGCGACCATCCTGTATCTCCACGGTGGCGGGTACATCGGTACGTCACCGATCATGTATGCGGCGTTCGCGGCGTCGCTGGTCAAGGTCACCGGCCACGAGGTGTTCATCGCCGATTATCGAATGGCACCCGAGTTCCCTTTTCCCGCAGGGGTTCTCGATGCCGCAGATGTGTACAAGGGCCTACTGGAACGGGGCGTGGCATCGCAGCATCTCGTCGTCGCCGGCGATTCCGGTGGTGGCGGTCTTGCCACCTCCCTGATCTCGTACCTGCACTCCAAGTCGCTGCCCGTTCCGGCCGCGCTCGCGCTGTTCTCGCCCGAGGTGGATCTCGACCTCGACCATCCGTCGATCATGGAGAACGCCCAGCTCGACATCCTGCCGTGGAACGTCCCGGTGACCCCCTACCTGCATGGGGTGCAGCCGAACGACGAGCGGGTGTCGGCGATCCATGCCGCACCGAATCCCGAGTGGTTCCCGCCGACCTTCGTCTGTTGGGGTGCCGACGAGATGTTCCGGGACGGCATCCGCGAGTTCGCCGACGGGTTGCGGGCCGCGGGCGTGCCGATCCATGCCATGGAGGAGTACGGGATGTTCCACGTGTTCCCGATCCTGATGCCCTGGGCGGAGGCGTCCAAGCGGGTGTTCCGGGAACTCCACGACCTCGCCGGACGTCACGTCACCCCCGACCCGGAGGCCGAACAGACCCACTGAGGACGTCAGGCTCTACCCAGACGAACAGGAGCAGCACGTGATGACCTCGACCCGACGCATTCTCATCGCCGATGTCACCGTGCCGTTCGAGTCCGGGGTCGATGTCGTGTTCGATTATCTCGCCGATCCCACGAACCGGCCCCGATGGCAGGCGAGCCTGCGTGCGATATCGAAGTCGGCGCCGAGAGGTGAGGGTGCCGGCGACACCGGCTCGTCGTGGACGGACGTCACGTGGGTGCCCGGCGTGAGGCCGCACATGGAGGTCATCGAGAACGTTCCGCAGCGGAGATGGCGCGAGATCGGCACCTGGTGGTCCGCCGATGCCGACCTCACCCTCACGTTCTCCTCGTCGTCGACGACGCGAACCGAGGTGCGGGCCAGGGCTTTTCTCACGGTACCGACGATCCTCGCGCCCGGTGCGTCCGTCCTCGCACTGATCACTCCGCCGGCCCTGGCGGCCGACCTGCGTACGGCCGCTCGCCTGCTGTCGGGTGACGGTCAGGCATCACGTCCTGATCGGTAGGAGATCCGGATCGGGCGGATGATCGCGCGGTGCCGCACACCGTCGGCATCCAGCGTCCACACCTCCGCGGCGATGTGCCCCGGATCGGCGAGATGGCCGACGACGTGGAGTGTGACCGGACGCTCGGCGAGATAGACGGGCCGGACGAAGCGCGTGTCACAGCCGGTGATGGTGGCGTCGTTACCCCGAGCCCAGTAATCGGCATGCCGGAGAACGATTCCGACGATCAACAGACCGTGCGCGACCGGAGCCGACAAGCCTGCCGCGCGCGCGGCCGCCGGGTCCAGATGGATCGCGTTGGTGTCGCCGGAGACCTCCGCGTACCGGCGCACACGCCCCGTCGAGATCTCCTCCTCCGCATCCCAGATCGCCGGGCCGACGTCGCTCATGTCCAGTCGTCCGGGGTGCGGAACGTCAGTGTCGAGACGGTGACGGCGATCGGCGCACGGGAGTCACGGTCATCAAGGTCGTCGGCGAAGATCGTGCTGCGGACCTGCAACTGCGTCGCACCCGCCCGGCGACGGATCTCCTCGACGACGAGTTCACCGGTCAGTCGGTCACCCAGTCGGGGTTCGCGTGTCACGCGCAGGGATTCGGCCGTGTGCACCAGCCCGTCGCGTGGCACCGCCCCGGAATCCATCGCGAGGTGGGCGAGGATGGTCGTCACACTGAAGACGAGCGGGAGTCCGAAGCAGTCAGAGCGTGAACCGAGCACATCGGCGAATCCGCCCAGGAGCGCGTCGTCGACGATCACCGGGTCGGAAGTGGTGAAGGTCAGGCCCTCCACCAGCGCTGTTGCCATGATTCACGTTAGCGAATCCGTGGCGGGTTGCCAATCATCTGAGCAGGTCATCCATGCGCCGATCGTGCCCTGGATCTCGCCGATCGTGCGTGGTTCGGCATCGCCGCGTGGTGCGCGGACACGTTGGGCGAGAAAGGGGACCCGGTCGGCGGGTCAGCGGTCCAGGGCTCCCGGCGTGACCAGGGCGTGGTCGTAGGCGTAGACGATCGCAGCCGCACGGTCACGCAGATCGAGCTTGGTGAAGATGTGGTTCACGTGGCTCTTCACGGTGACCTCCGAGATGTACAGTCGTGCACCGATCTCGGTGTTCGTGAGCCCGCGCGCGATGAGACGGAGGACGTCGGTCTCGCGGTCGGTCAGAACGGAATCGGACCGGACGGGTTCGGGTGTGGCGCGACGGAATCCGGTGAGCACGCGCTCGGTGACCGCGGGATCGAGGAACGCACCGTCCTCGACGACTGCCCGCACCGCCCAGATCAGCGATTCCGCCGGCGAATCCTTCAGGATGAATCCGGCCGCACCGGCGCGGAGAGCACCGGACAGCAGCTCGTCGTCGTCGAAGGTGGTCAACACCAGCACCGGCGGCGGGTCGGACAGACCGCGGACCATGGAGGTCGCCGTGATCCCGTCGACGTGTCGCATGCGCAGATCCATGAGGACGATGTCGGGGGTATGCACCGCGATGGCCGGCAGTACCTCACCGCCGTCGCCGCACTCGCCGACGATGTCGAACCCGTCCCTGGGTCGGAGTACGCGCCGCAGACCGGTCCGGACGAGCTCCTGGTCGTCGACGAGCAGGACCCGCACGCGCGGGGCACCGGCATCGGTCGGTCGTGTCGCGGTCATCAGCTCACCTGCCGTTGTTCTGCGGGGTGGTTCGGGAACACGGCGCGCACGATCCATGCCTCGTCTCGCCGCCCGACGTCGACGACCCCACCCAGCAGGTGTGCGCGTTGTTTCATCCCGTCGATCCCCGATCCATCGGTCGAGGGCCGGCCGATGGAGTCGGTGTGCGGGTTGGCGACGCACAGCACGATCGGCGAGTCGGCCTGCAAGGTGACGGTCGCCGACGGCTGCCGGGTGTGCTTGACGACGTTGGCCAGTGACTCCTGCGCGATCCGATACAGCGCCGAGCCGATCGGTGCGGGACGGAGGGCAGGTCCCCCGACATGTCGAGGGTGACCTCGACGCCTGCCCTCCGGTACTCGTCGACCAGCCGGCCGATGTCGTCGGCTCCCGGTGTCGGTGCGGTCGAAGCGGCCTCGGCGCCGAGGACCTTGACGATGTAGCGGATCTCGGTCATCGCCTGTCGCCCCAGCCGTTCGGCGTCCTCGAGCGCTTCGATCGCCTCGTCGGTCGCACCCTCCTGCAGGGCCCGTCGGGCACCGGTCACGTTGAGCACCGTGATCGACAGCGAGTGGGCGATGACATCGTGGATCTCGCGTGCGATCCGTCGTCGTTCGTCACCGGCCGCACGGTCGGCGCGTTCGCTCTGCCGGCGTACTTCGTTCTCGGACAGCAACTTCTGGTACATGATCATGTAGCCGACTAGCCAACCGCACAAGACGGCGAGCACATAGACCGCCGGGGAGTCGAGATGGCCTGACTGGCTGCCGACGACGATCACCCCGACCGAGAGAGCTGCCGCGAACAGCCCCCATCGCAGGGTCTCCATCGCCGCAGCGATCGCCGTGGTCAGCGCGAGCATCAACGGCGCCACGTCGTAGGCCACCGGGTCCAGGAGGAAGACCGCGGTCGCCGCCGCCGCGAGGAGGATGCACGGGATCTTGCTCATGAGCCACAGGTCGAACACGAGGGAGAGTGCCGAGATCATGGTGGCGATCACCGCCCACCACGGTGGCGCGAGCGGTAGTCGCTGGACGAGCGCGCCGAGGGTGAAAGCGACCGCACCGGCAAGTGTGACCGCCGGATAGAGCGGCGGGTAGCCCTCACCCGCCGTCTCGATCCGCCTCCACAGTCCAGCGATCATCGCTCTCACCGACTCAAGGATAGGGCGATCTGCGCCGAGGACATCGGCTTCCGGGAGGAGGCGGGGATCCACCCGGGGGTGGACGCGGAATCCGACTGCGGCATGCAGATCGCGACCGCGAGCGTGCCTAGCGTTCTCGGTAGAAGTCGACCCACCCTCCCACGACCTCTCGAGGTGACCGCAATGACCATCCGCGAACTGACCCGAATCCGTCGGCATCGCGCGGAGCGCGTGCTCCCCGACCTCGCCGTCGCCGGCGTGATCATCGTCGGCTACACCGGGTCGGCGACGTCTGCCCGGGCGCTGCGGACCGCCGCGGAACGGGCAGCCGGTCCCGGCACGAGGATCGTGGCGGTGTGCGCCATCCGGGAGATCCACCATTCGTCGTCGTCGACCTTCCTGCATGATGCGCTCAAGGCGGACGCATATCTGCTGTCGGAGCAGGCGGCGCTCGACGAGACCTTGCGGCGCGGAATCGAATTGGCGCGCAGCGTGACGCAGGTGCCCGTGACCGCGCTTGCGGTCGAGGGTGACCCGGTTCGCGTGCTCGCCGACGCGGCGCGACGGCACGACGCCGCCGGTGTCGTCGTCGGCATGGGAGCGCACCGACCGAGTACGCAGGTTCGCCACATCGCCCGGCGCCTGCCCGACGACATCCCCCTGTGGGTGACCGACGGTCACAGCCACATCCACATGACACCGCCGGTGCGCGGGCGTTCGGGAGCCCGTCCGGCGATCGCGCCGTCGCTCCCGCGCACCGTCGGCGCGTGACGGCGGCGCGTGACGGGCGCGTGACGGTGGCACGTCACGGGGTCACGCGTTGAGCGCGCGCCACTCTCGCGGGCTCACTGCGAAACGGTCGCGGAATCGGTGACTGAAGTGACTCGGATCGGTGAACCCGTGTCGCCGCGCGACCGACGCCACCGGGAGATCCGGCTGCGCGACCAGAGTGGCGGATGCGCGTTCGAGCCGTTCGCCGACGATGTGGTCACCGAGCGCGACTCCGGTCGTGGACCAGAACTTGTAGAGGGTCCGCACCGAGATGCTGTGGGCTCGCGCGATCATGTCCGCGGACAGGTCGGGATCGTCGAGGTTGGCGGCGATGTAGTGACGGATCCGGGCCAGGATCGGCGGGCCGTCCGGTGCGCCTCGGCGAGCGGCGCAGTCCTCGGCGACATCGACGATGAGTGCCCGGGCCAGCAGCTGCGCGGTCGTGCCCAGTTCCGACAGTATCCCCGGCTGTGTCCGTGCGATGACGCCCATCTCGTCCATGAACGACAGACACAGTCCGTACAGCGGATGCGAGGGACGCAGGCCCGTCGCCGCGGTGAGGACGGCCGGGCGCGGGACGTCGAGGTGGGCGACATCGACATGCATGATGGTGGCCGACCCGCGATCGGTCCGGCGGAAGTCGAACGGGTGGGATTGATCCACCAGGAGCAGTGCGGCGGCGCGGTCCCCGCTCGACTCGGTCACCACTCCACCCTGGCGCAGGGTCCACGATCCCGGCGACACGCAGGCGAGAGCCACGCGTCCGACCGGATCGGCGCCCAGGTGGGAGCGGCTCAGTGCGACGGCGATGGGATCGGAGTCGATGGTCATCAGGGTGGCCCCTTCGCCCAGGGGCCAACCGCTGATCTGCGCGTGGAACCGATCGCCGGAGACCAACGGCGTGATGGCGACACCCGCCGTCGCACCGGCCGCCCGGAACGCCTGCTGCAGTTCGGTCGTGCGGCCGCCCGGGTCGAGAGTCGCGGTGTCCAGGATCAGTGTCATCAGCGTGGGGCCCGGCGGCGCGTGATCGTCGCGGTGGTGGTCATGGTTGCCGCTCATCCTCGAGGGCGGCCCGATGTCGGGTGGTGTTCATCTGGCGCCACGTGCGCGGTGACACCCCGTACATCGTCCGGAAGCGTCTGCTGAAGTGCGAGTCGTTGACGAAGCCCCATCGTCGGGCGACCGCCGCGATGGGCATGTCGCGCATGCCCGGATGAGCCAGATCGTCGCGGGCCCGGGTGAGGCGCTCCGCGATGATCCACTGCTCGAGACTGAAGTCGGCACCGGCACAGAGCTTGAACAGATGTCGCTGCGAGATCCCGTGCGCCATCGCGATCCTCGCCGGGCCGAGATCCGCGTCGGCGAGATGGCGACGGACGTACGCGCGAATCCGGGGCAACATCATCTCGGCCACCGCGCCTCGCGCGTAGTCGACGTCGTAGGCCGACGCCAGGAGGGTCCGCGTGAGTTCGATACTCAGCTCGCCGAGGGACGCCGCGGCACTGCTCGATGTCAGTGTGTCCGCGTGCTCGGTCAGCTCGCCGATGTGCCCCACCATCATCCGGTACACCGGGCTCGACGGCAGTCGATCGGCGGCCGATCGCACGACCTCATGCGGCAGGCCGACGTCCTCGATCGGTACGTGCAGGCATCGGGAGGCGCCGACGCCCTGCAGGTGATAGTCGTACGTGGAGTTCAGGTCCATCACCATGAGGTCGCCCGGACGGGCGAGTCTCTGCACCCCGAACTGCTCCTGTTTCCCCGTGCATTTCTCGTGCACGGCGATCGCGAGCATCTCCCCCGGTCCCCCGTCGATCTGCCGCTGGGTGCGGATCAACCGGAAACCGGTCATCTCGGCACGGAAGATGCTGGCCCGCCCGTAGGTCCACACGTCCATGTGGGATCGGACCGCATCGGAGTCCTCCAGTCGGACCGTCGACGGGACCGACTGCTCCTGCATCGCGACGCAGGTCGCCTCCACCCGATCCGGACCGGTCAGCCCAGCTGTACTGAACACCGTCACCATGTCGGCCCCCGATTCTCGTGTGATCGGGTCTCACACCGATCGGCCGTCATCCCGCGTGTCCCGTTCGGTAGCCGAGATCTGTTGCCATTCATCGGGTGAGACTCCATAGGTGGCCGTGAACTCCTCGGTGAACCGTGCCGAGTTCGAGAAGCCCCAATGACGCGACTGCTCGGGTCGCCACCGATCGTGCTGCTCTCCGATCATCTCGCGGGCCATCACCAACCGCTCGGCGAGAATCCATCGTTCGAGATCGAACTGGGTGGAGACCGAGAGATGCCGGAGATCGGCGATGCCCACCCCGAGATTATCGGCGATCGTCGCCTCCGACAGTCCGGAATCGGTCAGATGCGTCCGGACGAAGGCGGTGACCGCCTCCACCAGGTCCGCCGGGCTCCGCTGGACTCTGCCGTGCCGAGGGCGCAGTCCTGCGAACATGCCGCGGATGAGAGCGGCGGTTGCCGTGCCGACCGCAGGCCGGGACGAGACGCCGGGGTCGGCGGACGAGCACAGGTGCCAGATGTGCTGCGTGACAAGTGGGCACAACGGACCGGTGCGCACGAGATCGGCCAGGTCGTCGAGATCGGAGCCGACGATCCCGGCGGCCGCCAGGGGGACCCGCACGCTGCGTGCGGCGCCGTTGCCGTCCCACCCGTAGGCATACGGTTCGTCGAGGTCGACCACGAACAGGTCGCCCGGACACAACATCCGGACCTCTCCTCTTTGTTCGAGACGTCCGACCCCCCTCTCCTGCACCGCGATCGCCACCGTGTCGACCTGGCCGGCACGGATGTGTGTCGCGCTGCGGAACTGATGATGGCCGGACATCTCGGCTCGGAACGCAGTGACCGCGCCGTAGTCCCAGAGCTCGAGCAGGACGGAGACATCGCAGGTCGTGTCCCACTCGACCTCCGAGGGGAACGACCTCATCCGCAGGGCCGCGGCCGCCGCCTCGCACCGGGCCCCCGGGGCGAGCGCCGAGGTGTCGAAGACGACGGCCACGGCGGTCCGACGTCAGCTCTGGGCCGCGGCGACGATCACCGCGGTGACCGGCCCCGGACGGGACACCAGTGACGCGTGGCCGGCGTCGATCGCCGAGGTACGACCGGGTGCCGCACGCGACGCCATGAACCACTGCAGTGCAGGTGGGATGACGCGATCCTGGCGCGAGACGAGGTACCAGCTGGGCACCTTCCGCCACGACGGGTCACCGGACGGCTCGAGGTTCGCGCTCAGTGCGGCGGACTTCTGATGCGCATACATGTCGGCGGCGGTCGCGGTGCTGACGTCCTGCGCGAAGATCTCGTGGAAGTACTGACGCGCTATGTAGCCGTCGAGGTTCTTTCCTCCCGGACCGGTGGGGTCGTCGACAACCTTGAGCTGCAGTGCCGGTGGCAGCAGTCTGCTCCCGGGATAGGTGATCGGGTTGAGCAGGCCCTGGACGAACTCCCCGCGCTGCGGTGCGAACGCCGCGATGTAGACGTTGGCGACGACGTCTGGATCGTGCGTGTTGGTGATCACGGCACCGCCGTAGGAGTGGCCGACCAGGACGATCGGCCCGGGGATCGTGGTCAGCTTCTCTTCGAGCAGCGCCGAGTCATGGGCCGGCCCGCGGAGCGGGTTGTCGAAGGTCTGCACCGGGTAGCCCTGGGTGCGCAACGTCGCAGCGACGTCTCGCCAGCCCGACGAGTCCGCGAATGCTCCGTGGACGAGCACGATCGTCGGCTTCGTCGTCGGGGCTGCGTTAGCCGGCGCCACGGTCGACACGAGAACGGTGAGCATCAGTGCGGCGGCGCTCAGGAGCCCGCCCAGGACAGTGAGAGGTGACCGACCGGTACGGGCGGTGGACGACATGGCACAAACCCTTTCGTGGGGAGACGGACTCATCAAACGTACGAGTTCGGCGTGCTGCCCGGATGGTTGTGGTTGCACGTCATTGTGCTGTGAGTGCACGGCGGCGGTCATCGATGTGCCCGGTGGGCAGTTGCGTGCAGGCCGCGGCGGACCAGGCGTGCCCTGTGGGGACAAAGGTGTGCACGGAGAGCCAACTCGGGGTGCGCGTGGCGGATTAGAGTGCGGACCACCCGCCGGCGATCATCACCGATCACGACCACCGCCACGTCGACCTGAACGGAGCAGCCATGCCTGCCACGACCGACACCATCGTTCTGATCCACGGACTGTGGATGACGCCCAGGAGCTGGGAGCACTGGGTCTCCTACTACGAGGCGAAGGGCTATCGCGTCCTGGCGCCGGCCTATCCCGGTTTCGACATCGAGGTCGAGGCACTGCGCGAGAACCCCTCGGTGATCGCCGATCTGACCGTGCCGGACACCGTGGATCATCTCGCCGCCGTCATCAGCGGGCTCCCGACCGAACCCATCCTCATCGGACATTCGTTCGGCGGCACTCTCACCCAGCTGCTGGTGAACCGCGGTCTCGGTTCGGCCGCCGTCGTCATCGACTCCGCGCCCACCGAGGGGGTTCGGGTGAATCCTCCGTCGCAGCTCAGATCGCTGTTCCCGATACTGAAGAACCCGGCGAATCGACACCGGGCGGCCGGGTTCACCCTGGACGAGTTCCGCTACTCGTTCACGAACACCGTCGGCGCGGAGGAATCACGAGAGGCCTACGAGCGCTATGCCATTCCCGCGCCCGGTTCGTGGGTCTGGCGCTACGGATTGTTCGCGAACCTCACCCCCCGCCACCTCGAGACGTGGGTGGACTACGCGCGTGACGACCGCGCTCCCCTGTTGTTCATCGCCGGCGGCGCGGACAACATCATGCCGCCGTCGGTCAACCGGTCCAATGCCCGTCACTATCGGAAGTCGTCGGCGGTGACCGACTATCACGAGTTCCCCGGCCGCTCGCATTGGACGTGCGCCGAGCCGGGCTGGGAGGCGGTCGCCGACCATGCTTTGGACTGGGCGGTCGGACAACTCGCGGACCGCGCTTCCGGACCACGGCAGAGCGCCTGACCCACGACGTCGCTTCGGCCGGCCGGGGTGGCGGGGCGGCGTCCACCCGGCACCCGATGGCCGGGGGCAATCACCGATGTGCG
This sequence comes from Gordonia sp. OPL2, assembly GCF_003797825.1. Classification (GTDB taxonomy): domain Bacteria; phylum Actinomycetota; class Actinomycetes; order Mycobacteriales; family Mycobacteriaceae; genus Gordonia. The sequence continues at coordinate 424,201 of NZ_RKME01000001.1, read as the reverse complement.
AACCCTGTTCTCCGAGAACACATCTCGGTTGGCGCGACGAGGACCATCTCACTCCTTCGGCTTGACGCCCTTCGGGGCTCCGGAGGCCATGAACCCGAACAGATAGCCGGCGATCCGACGCATCTGGATCTCGTCGGCCCCCTCCGTGATGCGGTAGCGCCGGTGGTGACGATAGATGTGCTCGAACGGCTCGTGACGGGAGTACCCGCGGCCGCCGAAGACCTGCATCGCCTGATCGGCGGCGTCGCAACACAGGCGGTTGGCCTGGTAGTTGCACATCGACACCTCCTGTGAGGCGGCGAACGGGCCGTAGGTGTCCATCTTCCAGGCGGTTTCACGGACGAGGGCGCGCACCATCGCTGCCCGGGTGTGCAACTCGACGAGCGGGAACTGGATGGCCTGGTTGGTCGACAGCTTCTTGCCGAACGGAGCACGTTCGTTGGCGTAGGCGACGGCTCGGTCGATGCAGTACTGGGCGGCACCGAGACTCGAGGCGGCCTGCCGAATACGGTTCTCGTTGAAGAAGTGCTGCACGATCTGCAGACCCCGGCCCTCCTCCCCCATGATGGCCGAATGCGGGACGCGCACGTCGCGCAGTGTGATGTGTGCATGATCGGTCGGCATGTTGAACGTCCACAGGTACTCCTCGACGGTGAACCCCTCGCTCTGCGGATCCACCAGGAATGCGGTGATCCCCCGTGCGTCCCCGGCATCGCCATCGGTGCGCGCGAAGATGATGTCACGGTGTGCGGCGTGGATACCGGTGTTCCAGGTCTTCGCGCCGTTGATGACCCACGTGTCGCCATCACGTACCGCCGTGGTCTCCATGTGGGTGGCGTCGGAGCCGTGCTCGGGTTCGGTGATCCCGAAGGCGAAGAAGCGTTGTCCGGCGGCCAGCCCCTCCACCCATTCCGTTCGTTGCTCGGGTGAGCCGTACTCCAGCATGAGCAGCAACCCGATGTTGTTGCCGACGATGCTGTGTTCGTTCTGCAGATCGCAGTGCAGCCCGAGTCCTTTGGCCGCCAGATGCTCCCGGATCACCGCCATGGACAGATTGGAGCCGTCGCGACCACCGAACTCCGCGGGGAACGGATACCGGAAATGTCCCGCGGCGTCGGCGCGTCGGCGTGCCTCCCCGAGCAGCGCCTCCCAGTCGGCGCTCGGGAGACCGCCGCGGTCCCAGTCGGTCCGGGCGTCCTCGCGGCGATGATCGAAGAAGCGGTCGTTGTCGTCGGCCGCCTGCAGCGGGACGATCTCCGCCTCGATGAACGCATCGAGCTCGGCCAGGTAGTCGGTGAGTGTGTCGGGCAGCGCGAAATCCATGTCGGGCCTCTCGGTCAGCAATCGGGTCGGGACAGATGTCGGGGGTTGGCCACCAGCAGGCGGTCGGTCACCTCGGCGGTCACCACCGACAGGACGGTGTCGTCGGCGGCGGACAGTGTGCCGTCGCGTAGAGCGTCGACGAGAGCAGCCCCGTCGGACACGCCCAGACCGGCCAGGCGCCGACGACTCTCCTTGGCCTGCCGATCGCCGAGGAGCAGTTGCCGACGCACCGTGGCGATCACGTTCGTCGCCACGCGGGTGCGAAATCGGACCTGTGGCGACACCCCGTCGTCGGCGCCCACCTCGTCGACGAGGAACCCGGACACCGATTCGAGCAACTGCAGCATCGTCGGCGCGCCGTGGGGCTCCTCCGTCGCGGCGTCGCCGGTTGCGACGGTGCCGTCGTCGAGGGGGTCGGGCGTGGGCAGCGGTGTGGCGGCGCCGAGCGTCAACAGCGCATCGAATTCCTGCTCCGCGCTGCGTCGTCCGATCGCGGCGAGCTCCATCGATCGTTCGGATCCGTCGAGATGGCGGTTGGCCTGGGCGCCACAGATGAGGCCCCACCGGACCGTGGCGTAGAGCTCCCACCACCGGAGCGTCTCCTCGGTCGGACGCCGGCCGCTGACTTCGGCGTACGCGTCGAGGAGTTCGGCGCGGGTGCCCATTCCGGCGACCGGGCGCGCGACGCCGAACCGCCACGCCTTGGCGCACAACCATCCGAGATCCTCCATCGGATCCCCGAGATGCGCGAGCTCCCAGTCGAGGACGGATGAGATACGGTCCGACGTGATCAGCAGGTTGCCGAGTCGGAAGTCGCCGTGGACCACCGACGTGGGTGACGGTTCGGGCCGGTGCCGATCCAACCAGTCCATCGCGATGACGAGACCGGCAGGGGCCTGGGCGTATTCGACGGGGAACAAGGTGCGCAGCGCGTCGAGCGGATCACCGAGGGGCGACAGTCCCGTGGGGTTCGGGTCCATCCGATGAACGCGAGCGAGGATCTCGCCGGCCTGCCGTGCGAAATCGTCGCGGATCGGGGCGAACGCCTCGTCGCGCAGGATGCGTCGCGGAATCGACTCGCCGTCGACGAATCTCAGTACGGCGTAGGGGAATCCGAAAATGTTGTCATCGTCGGCGGAGTCACTCACGTCGAGGACCTCGGGCACGGGGACACCTGCGTCCACAGCGGCCCTCAGCACCCGCACCTCGCTGTCGAGTCCGCCGTCGCCCGGCGCGGCCGACGGGACCGCCCGCACGATGACCGCCTCGTCCGCCGTCGCGTCGCCGCGTCCGTCCACCGCCTCGTCGCCGAGGACGACCGCATACGTGGTGCGACTCGCGCCTGCGGGAAGGACGCGTGCGGCCCGTACCGTCAGGTCGCGGTCCCAGATCCGGCCCAGGCGCCGGGCGATCCGGGACGCGACCTCGGCGGCGTCGGTCGGTGGTCCGTGATGCCCGTCGGTGGCATCGGTGTCCGCGGACCTGTTGTTCGGCTCGATCACTACCGTCCCCCTCGTGTCTCGACCTCGACGTTGCGACGCTACCCGGCCGAGCGACCGTTCCGTCGGCAGTTGACGAAAGGCCATGCGACACGCGTGTCGCAGTTATCGCCCGCGGGCGTCCGCTGTCCTGCGACTCATCTGGCGTGTTGATGCCGGTCGGTCGCCCATTCCGGCCGCGATGAGCCGCGAGGCACCAACACCGTCCGATACCGGCCCGGGGTGGCGCTCATGTGTACCTGCTCGGTCACCCCCTGGTACCGGCCCAGCGGGGTGTCGGCGGTGAAGGTCTCAGGATCGAGATAGACATGACGGTCGTCGTCGCCGATGTGGCGTCCCGCAGTGTGTGTCGCATAGTCCTTGTCGAAGATCCCCATGCCGACGATCCACAGGGCGGCACGCGTCAGCGACACGTGGACCCGGTAACTGCCGCCCTCCTCGGCCCGCCGGGCGAGCGCCTCGGTCACCCCGGCGGCCATCAGCCACGAGACGATGTAGTCGTTGACGACGAGTATCGGCGGCAGGGCCGGCTCGTCGCCACCACCCTCGAGCAACATCATCCCCGCGAGACTGCCTGCGGTCTGGTCGAATCCGACCCAGGACGACCAGGGGCCGGTCTCGCCGTTGAGGGATGCGCTCGCATGGATGATCCCGGGACGGGTGTCTGCGGCCGCATGCGGCGACAGGCCGATGTCGGCCAGGTAGCCGGGCCGTCGGTTGGCGTAGAACACGTCTGCGCCTGCAAGGAGATCCCGGATTCGCGCGGCCCCGTCGCCGCGGTAGGGATCCAGCGTCGCCGAGCGCACCCCGACGTTCGCGCTGACATAGGTCGTGTCGTGTTCGAGTTCGTTCGGGCGCCAGATGTTGAGGACGTCTGCGCCGTGCAGAGCCAACGCCTGACCGACACCTGCTCCGGCGATGACGTGGCCCATTCCGAGTGCGCGGATGCCGTCGAACGGCTGGTCGGCGCCCGGCGGAAGCGGTTCGGGTTCGCTGTCGCCGATCCGGGTGATCTCGATCAGCGGCATGTCTGCGAGTACCTCGCGGAAGTGTTCCTCCCGCAACAACTCCGGGACGGTGCGCAGCATCGGCATCACGACGCCGGCCGCTGCGCCGGCCTCTTCGAGTTCGTGACCCTTCCAGCTTGCGATCGCGTCGGCGACGGCGGCCTCGTCATCCGGCACACCGAGGAGACGCTGTGCGCCCACCTTGATCTTCGGATAGGGATTGAGAGGCATGACCCACCGGTCGTCACCGGTCCGGTAGAACCGGAAGCCGAGCGCGTTCGAGGGATTGGCCGGTGTCCCCGCCGGGTAGCCGTTGACGAGTTCCCAGCGGCGGTCGTAGAACGGGCACAACCGGTGCGGTGTGCTGCGGAGATCGATCGAGATGTCCTGACCCTCCCCTCCTCGGAGGCGCCAGAGTTTGGACACGGCAACCGATTTGGCGGCGAGCGCGATGGCGGCGGCACCACCGAGGCGCAGGGTGCTGGGCACGACGGGGTCGGCGCCGCGGAAGTCGACGGTGCCGCCGGCGTCGGCGGCGGACAACCCGATCCCGGCGAGAACGTCCGCGAGCTCGGCGGCGGGGTCGAAGGTGTCGTCGGTCGCCGGATTCGTGGTGGCGGCCGTGAGGCGATCGGTCAACGATGTCATCGGGCATCTGCCCCATGGTCGTGCACGTCGGTGCCGTCGAGGAGGTCGTCCGGGATGAGCACCTGCCGGGACCGCAGGTACTCGCCGACGGCCTTGCCCACCTGATCCACCCGGGTATTCGACGACCCGCCCGTACCGAGCAGCCCGCGGAGCACGAAATGCACCGCCTGCAGCTCGGGGAACTCGTGCCGGACCACATCGAGATCCTTCGCCTCCGGGATCAGTCGACGGATCTCGTCGGTGGTCAGGAACCGTCTCAGCCACAACCAGACCCGCGGGTCCGCCGTCCAGATGCCGACGTTGCTGTTGCCACCCTTGTCGCCGCTGCGGGCGTGGGTGAGGGTGCCCAGTGGCAGGCGGGTCACCCGATCCGGCAGCGGGGCCTCCACCGGTTCGGGGTGGACCGGTTGGTCGACGACGCCGGTCGTCGCCGGCGGGGGCACCTCGATGACCCGTCCGTCGTCGAGAACGGTGCGATGCTCGAGGGCCTCCATCGGCAACAGCCCCGGCCAGTAGTCGATGCGCGGCCGCGGCGTGGAGGCCAATCCGGCGGCTCCGTCGTGGAAGTAGCCGGGAATGCCCTGTAGATAGAGGCTGCCGAGACGCGCTCCCATCTCGGCGTCGGCGAGCACCTCCGCCGAGTCGGCGGTCGCCATCACGCGCAGGGCCACCGTCGCCGACCACTGTGACTCCGGGTCGTCGGCGGCCGTGCCGATCGGCGTCAGGTCCAGCGAGACCCCTTCGGGTAGACCGAGTTCGAGCTGATCGCGGACGAGCGCGATCTTCTCCTCGACATGCGGCGAGGTCACGAACACAGTGTTGACGACCGACGCCCCGACCGGCCCGAAGATGGCGACCTTGGTCGTCGGCGGTGGCGGCGATCCGGTTGCCCCGGACACCTCCACCCGGTCGTCGCCCATGTCCGTCACCCGGACGTGGTCGAGCCGGGCCGTGACATCCGGGTTCAGGTACACCGGACCCTGGATTTCGTACATGATCTGTGCGGTCACGGTGTCGGCGGTGACGGCACCGCCGTCGCGCCCGTGTTTGGTGATGACGCAGGAGCCGTCGGCGGCGACCTCGGCGATCGGGAAACCCGGGACACGTCGGTGGGCGATGTCGAGGAAGCCGGAGAAGTTGCCGCCGACGGCGTGGGGACCGCATTCGATGATGTGCCCGGCCAGGACTCCACCGGCGAGCCGGTCCCAGTTGTCGACGGCCCAGTCGTGCCACCAGGCCGCGGGCCCCACGGTCAACGATGCGTCCGTCACCCGGCCGCAGACCACGATGTCGGCTCCTGCTCGCAACGCCTCGGTGACACCCCAGCCCCCGAGGTAGGCGTTGGCCGCGAACGGCGTGGCTGCCCAGTCATCAAGGGGTGCACCGCTGTCGAGGTTGTCGAAACGGTGACCGAGCTCGCCCAGGCGACCCAGATCGGACAGGATGTCGTCTCCCTCGATGTGCGCGACGCGCAGGTCCACACCCGCGACGGCGATCTCGTCGCGCAGGGTCTCGGCGAGGGCCGCCGGATGGAACCCGCCGGCGTTCGTGACCACCTTGATCCCACGGTCGGCGATCGCGGTGAGATGCGGACGGATCTGCCGGACGAAGTAGTCGACGTATCCCCGATCGGGATTGCGCTGATGGGCCGCCGACAACGCCGCCAGGGTGATCTCGGCGAGGTAGTCACCCATCAGGACGTCGACCGGGTCGCCCGCGATCGCCTCGTCGATCGCCGTCCGGCGATCCCCGAGATATCCGGAGAAGTTCGCGATCCGGATCGGTCTGCGTGTCATCTGCCACCTCCATGGTCGACGCCTCTCGTCTCACGCTAGGGACGACGGACCGGCCACACCAGCACCGATTCGCGCATGCGTAGATGACCGGATCGGTCCTGGCGGCACGGGCGTCGATAGGGTAAGGGCGTGGACCTGATCCATCTCCGCTCGTTCGTGGCGGTCGCCGAGGAGCGCAGTTTCTCCCGCGCCGCCGCCCGGCTGCACATCGCGCCATCGCCGTTGAGCAGACGGATCAAGGACCTCGAGCGCGAGTTCGGGGCATCGCTCTTCGTGCGCGCCCATCACCGTGTCGACCTCACCGAAGCGGGTGGGGTGCTGCTCCCCCGGGCCGTCGACATCGTGGAACGGGTCGACGCCCTCGCCGATGTCGTCGGCCGTGCCGGCGCCCGGACGACCCGGCGGGCGGTGATCGGTATCGCCCCCGAGGTGTCTGCGACCGTACGCGACACGTTCCTCGCCGACCTGGCCGCCCTGCATCCGGACATCGTGCCGCGTCTGCTGCCGGCGAGTTCGGAGCCGCTGCTGCGCGATCTGCGTGCCGGACACATCGACCTCGCGCTGGTCCACGGACCGGTACGCGGGGCCGGGATACGGAGTCTGTTCCTCGAACGCCAGCCCGTCGGTGTCGCCGTCGGAACAGCGGCGATCGGACCGGAACGCACCTCGGTCGCCCTGTCCGACCTCGCCGACATCCCGTTCGCGTCGATCACGCATGACGCCGCCCCGGAGATCTACCGCAACCTCGACGAACTGCTCGACCGACATGGCATCCGCAAGCGGATCACACTCACCGGAGACAACTTCGTCGGCCTGGCCCACCTCGTCGCGACCGGTCAGGCCTTCACCCTGGTCGGTCTCGGGGCCGGGATGGCGAACCGTTTGTTCATCGGCGAGCCGGTGCGGATCCTGCCGATCGACGGCGTCCGTGCACGGATCACCACGGTCGCGGCCTGGCGGACCAACCGCGAAGAGGGCGAGGAGCTGATCGCGGATCTGGTCGACACCGTGGCCGGACTCGATCAGAAGGACTCTCGGCCACAGGCGCCGGAGACGATCTGATCAGGCCCGATCACCGGGGTGCGTTCACCCGGCCGTCCTGCGTTGCCGGAAATCGATCGGGAGACCGTCGGCCGGCGTCGGCCCGGTTCCATAGGTGAGATCGAGGCGGTAGTCGGTGGGAACCGACCACTCGAACCTCTGCAGCATCTGGTGCATGATCGACTTCACCTCCATGCCACCGAAATACAATCCGATGCACTTGTGTGCCCCGCCGCCGAACGGCGCCCAGGCGAACCGGTGGACCTTGTCCTCACGGCGTTCGGCGGAGAATCGTTCGGGGTTCCACTGCGTCGGGTTCGGCCACCACTCCTCGCGGAGCATCGATGCCCACGGATGGATGGCGACGAGCGTGTCCTTGGGCACGTAGTGACCCAGGATGTCGGTGTCGGCGATGGTCTTGCGGAACAGCATGCCCACGGGTGCGTTGATGCGCAGCGTCTCCTTGAAGGCGAGATCCAGACTCGGCAGCGAGTCGAGGTCGTCGTAGTCGAGGGTGGACTTGCCCAGCGCGAGCGACTCGTCGCGCAGGCGCTCCTGCCATTCCGGGTACCGGCCCAGGAAGTAGGTCAGCATCGACAGCGCAATCGTGCTGGTGTCGTGGGCCGCCATCATCACGAAGATCATGTGGTTGACGACGTCCTCGTCACCGAATGTGTTGCCGTCCTCGTCCTCGCTGTGGCACAGGACGCTGAACAGGTCGTCGCCGTCACCCGCCCGCCGCGCAGCGATCTCCGACCGGAAGTACTTCTGCAGGTACTCGCGGCCCCGCAGTCCGCGGGCCCAGGTCCAGTCCCGCACGTCGGCGCGGACGAGGGCCTGGCCGCCGCGCACCGCCGCCTCGAAGGCACTCTCGAGTCGGTGGGCCTGCGCCTCGTTCAGTGAGGCACCGACGAACACCTCGGTGGCAAGCGACAGGGTCAAATCCTTGGTGCGGGAGTACATCGGGAACCCTTTGCCGACCTCCCAGTTCGACAGGGTCTTCTCGATGTGCGGCGTCATGATGTCGAGGTATCCGTTCAGACGCGGCCGGGTGAAGGCCTGCTGCAGGATCCGGCGGTGGTGCATGTGCTCGTCGAAGTCCATCAGCATGATCCCGCGACGGAAGAACGGGCCGATCATGGGCTCCCAGCCGTCCTCGCTGGAGAACGCCTTCTGCCGGTTCATCCACGCGGCCTCGATGGCCTCGGGCCCGACCAGGGTCACGATGTTCATGTTGAGCGACCCCGACCACGACACCGGGCCGAACCGATCGAATCGCTTCATCGCGCTGGCAAGGGGATCGGCGAGCGCTTCGAGGGTGTTGCCGAGGAACGGCATCCCGGCATCACCCATGACCGGCTTCAGGTCTGATCCGGCGGGTGGTTCCGCCAGCGCACGTGGAGGGCTCGGATAGGCACGGCTGGCGGTGGCCAGCACCGACTGCATGGTCTTCTTCGCGGACTGCATCGTTGCACTCTCCCCACACGTCGAGGTGCTCATCGGGCTGCGAGCACCAATGGAACGAATTGTGACAGATGTTCCAACGATGAGTCTACGACTGATGGAAACGCGTGTCCTCAGAAACGGGTTTTCATGCGCCCACATACTCTGCGAGATGTTTGCCGGTCACCGTCGCGCGGTCCGCGACGAGGTCGGCCGGAGTGCCCTCGAAGACGATGCTGCCGCCGTCGTGGCCCGCACCCGGACCGAGGTCGACGATCCAGTCCGCGTGCGCCATCACCGCCTGGTGATGCTCGATGACGATGACGGACTTGCCCGAGTCGACCAGCCGGTCGAGGAGTTCGAGGAGTTGTTCGACATCGGCGAGGTGCAGACCCGTGGTCGGCTCGTCGAGCACGTACACATCTCCTTTGTCGCCCATCTGCGCGGCCAGCTTCAGCCGCTGCCGCTCACCACCCGACAGGGTCGTCAGCGGCTGACCGATCGTCAGGTAGCCGAGGCCGACGTCTCGGAGCCGCACGAGGATCTTGTGCGCGGCGGGGAGTCTGGCGTCGCCGTCGGAGAAGAACTCCTCGGCCTGGGCGACCGACATGGTCAGCACCTCGCTGATGTCCTTGCCGCCGAAGGTGTAGTCGAGCACCTCCGCCGAGAACCGCTTGCCGTCGCACACCTCGCACGGTGTGGCGACGCCCGACATCATCGCCAGGTCCGAGTAGATGACCCCGGCGCCGTTGCAGTTGGGGCAGGCCCCTTCGGAATTGGCGCTGAACAGGCCTGGTTTGACTCCGTTGGCCTTGGCGAACGCCTTGCGGATCGGGTCGAGCAACCCGGTGTAGGTGGCCGGGTTGCTCCGCCGGGACCCCTTGATCGCACCCTGATCGATGGAGACGACGTCGTCGCGGCGGGAGACCGAACCGTCGATCAGTGAACTCTTGCCGGAGCCCGCGACCCCGGTCACCACCACGAGCACCCCGAGCGGGATGTCGACGTCGACGTCGCGGAGATTGTGGGTGCAGGCGCCGCGTATCTCCAGGGCGCCGGTCGATTCCCGCACCGAATCCTTCAGCGAGGCGCGGTCGTCGAGGTGACGTCCGGTGAGTGTGTCGCTGCCTCGCAGCCCGTCCACGGTGCCCTCGAACACGATCTGGCCGCCCTCGGTTCCCGCTCGCGGTCCCAGGTCGACGACATGATCGGCGATGGCGATGACCTCGGGTTTGTGCTCGACGACGAGCACGGTGTTGCCCTTGTCGCGCAGCGCGAGGAGCAGATCGTTCATCCGATCGATGTCGTGCGGGTGCAGACCGATGGACGGCTCGTCGAACACGTAGGTGACGTCGGTGAGCGACGACCCGAGATGACGGATCAGCTTGGTGCGCTGCGCTTCTCCCCCGGACAGCGTCCCCGCGGGTCGGTCGAGCGAGAGATAGCCGAGACCGATCTCGACGAAGGAGTCGAGAGTCTCACCGAGGGTGGTCAGCAACGGACCGACGGACGGTTCGTCCAGTCCGCGCACCCAGTCGGCCAGATCGCTGATCTGCATGGCACACACGTCGGCGATGTTCTTGCCCTTGATCTTCGACGAACGCGCCGTCTCCGCCAGCCGGGTGCCGTCGCACTCGGGGCAGGTCGTGAACGTGATCGCGCGGTCGACGAAGGCGCGGATGTGCGGCTGCATGGCCTCACGATCCTTGGACAGGAACGACTTCTGGATCTGCGGGATCAGGCCGAGATAGGTGAGATTGACCCCTTCGACCTTGATCTTGGTCGACTCCTTGTAGAGGAGATCGTTCAGCTCGCGCTTGGTGTACTTCTTGATCGGCTTGTCCGGGTCGAACCAACCGCATCCGCGGTAGATGCGGCCGTACCAGCCCTCCATGCTGTAGCCGGGGATCGTGAGGGCGCCCTCGTTCAGCGACTTCGAGTCGTCATAGAGCGCGGTGAGATCGAAGTCGGACACCGCACCGCGACCCTCGCAGCGCGGGCACATGCCGCCCGTGATCGAGAAGCTGCGACGTTCCTTGACGGTGCGGCCGGCTTTCTCGATGGTGACGGCGCCGGCCCCGCTGATGGAGGCCACGTTGAACGAGAATGCCTGCGGTGAACCGATATAGGGCTTGCCGAGTCGACTGAACAGGATTCGCAACATCGCGTTCGCGTCGGTGGCCGTCCCGACGGTGGACCGGGGATTGGCGCCCATGCGCTCCTGGTCGACGATGATCGCGGTGGTGAGTCCTTCGAGCACATCCACGTCGGGTCTGCCGAGGTTGGGCATGAAACCCTGCACGAACGCGCTGTAGGTCTCGTTGATCATCCGCTGCGACTCCGCCGCGATGGTGCTGAAGACCAGCGAACTCTTCCCGGAGCCGGAGACCCCGGTGAACACGGTCAGCCGACGTTTCGGGATCTCGAGACTGACGTCGGAGAGGTTGTTCTCGCGGGCCCCGTGGACACGGATCAGGTCATGGCTGTCGGCGACGTGGCCGTCACGCGCTCCGCGCGCGGTCGCCGACGCCTTCCGCGTCGTCCTGCCGGTTGTCTTCGTGGTGGCGGCCGTGCTCATGGTGTCTCCGTCCGTTCGGCTGGTCTGCGTGATCGAACTGCGGTGCCGGTGGCTCCGATCCAACCAGATCTTCCATCGCGGCGGCCGCTCTCGGCCGGTACGGCGTCAACGCATCTGCGAAGACGAGCCCCTCGCGGAATCTGCACATGGATTCGCCTGCGGGTCAGGACAGTTGGTTGATTCGGAGGAGATTGCCGGACGGATCGCGGAACGCGCAGTCGCGGACACCGTACGGTTGGTCGGTCGGTTCCTGCAGCACCTCGGCGCCGCCGGCCTCGAGCCGTTCGAACAATCCGTCGATGTCGTCGGTGCCCAGGGTGAGCGCGCCGTAGCTGCCCTTGGCGATCAACTCCAGAATGGTGCGGCGCTCCTCGTCGCTGATCCCGGGATCCGCGGCCGGCGGGTGCAGCACGATCGATGTGCCCGGCTGTCCGGGTGGGCCGACGGTGAGCCAGCGCATCCCCTCGTAGCCGACGTCGTTGCGGACCTCGAAGCCGAGGGTGTCGCGGTAGAAGGCCAGGGTGGCCTCCGGATCGGTCTGCGGAAGGAAGGCGTAGTGGATGGTGATGTTCATGGACATCACGCTAGAGGTCACCGACCGGCCGACGCTTCTCGATTCCTGATCGGTCTGGTGACCTGTTTGGCGAGGCACGCCGGGATGCCGACCGTCGCATCGGCATGGTGGACGCGGTACTCACTCGGCGGCATCCCGACCAGCTCGGTGAATCGGGTGCTGAAGGTGCCCAGCGAGGAACAGCCGACGGCGAAGCAGACATCGGTGACGCTCAGGTCGCCTCGGCGCAGGAGCGTCATCGCGCGCTCGATCCGTCGGGTCATCAGATACGAGTAGGGCGACTCCCCGTACACGCGGCGGAACTCGCGGCTGAGATGTCCGGCCGACATGTGGGCGCCACGGGCGAGTGACTCGACGTCGAGTGGTTCGGCGTACTCCCGGTCGATGCGATCGCGTACCCGACGCAGGCGCGTGAGGTCCCGGAGTCGTCGGTCGTCGTCCGAAGCGGTGGCCACACAGAGATCGTGCCACGTGTCTCCGACGATGCCCAGGTCGTCGGGGCCCCACCGATCAGCCGCCCGATCCTCCGAAGGTGTGCAACACCCGCGCTGTCTTGCTCATGGCGCAGATCTGCGCGCCGCGCGCGCAGACGGTGTTCTCGAGGTCGGACAAGCGGGCCGATGCGAAGGTCTCGAAGCCGGCCGTGGTGTCGGCCGGTCGCGGGCGCAGCCGCATCGTCACCTCGAGCATGTCGAGATCGGCGATCGTCCATCTCTCGACCGTCACCGGGGCACCGTCGAGGTCGATGTCCGGCCATGTCATCGACGCGATCGGGCCGATGGCGACGAGATGGTCGATCGGTACCCCGCCTGCCGTGCACGCGACGACGAACTGACGTTGCGTCGCATCGAGCAGCGACACCGGGTCCGTCCCCGTGATCTGCGCGGCCATGGACCCTGCGGGCCGGCCGCTCACGACGGACGCCGCGAGGAGTCGCTGTGGTCCGCTCCAGTCGGCCTCGATCCGGTAGCGGGCGTCGCCGTCCACGAACTCGCGGCTCCACCGGTCCGGCAGCTCGGCGGTCGTGCAGGGTCGCAGCTTGACGCTGATGTCGTCCTGATCGCCGCTGCGGATCCTGATGATGAGCCGACTCGAGAGCAGCGGGGTCGTACTCCCATCGATGCCGGGGTGTGCCTCGGCGAACCAGATGTTCCGCCGGATGGGGTTCGCGGCGGGCGGGATGAGGGCCGACACGGCGTTCGCGATGTCGGCGTCGAGATTGATCTTGAGCGCAATCGGTGGGATCACCACACCTGCCTTCCGAGTCGAGAGATTGCTGACCCACGGTCTTTCCGTGCCCCGGAGACATCGTCGCCGGTGGCGACGGTTCTGCCACGAGTAGCCACTACCCCACTTCCGCGACCGGCTGCGCGGTCGGTGTGTGTCGATTCGGGTAGTCCGCTACTCGTGCCGGATCCCCTCGGGAGCCGACATACTTGATGCGCAGGTCCGGCCGACCCCGCCACGGCGGTGTCCGGCCCTCACCCGCTCTGTGTCTGTCCTGCTCAGCTCACTCTTCTGCCCCCAGACGGAGGTGCCATGGCCGCAGTGATCCGATCGATCACCGGACTCATTGCCGACAACCCGACCGACCCCGGCGTCTCGCCGGGACGCCGACGACGACTCGCCCGCATCCTGGCCGGCGCCGCCGAGTCCGTGGATCGCCGCCGCGGGTGGCATTCGCTGCCGCTGCCCGTCGGACTCGCCGTCCTCGTGGGACTGCGCAGCCGGATGCGCGAGCTCAACCTGTTCGATGCGGGGCCGCATCCCGCCGATCCCGACGACCCGGCTCCGCCGCCGACAACCCGGGCGCGGACGATCGACGGCACGTTCAACGACGTGGCGTCGGCACGTATGGGCGCGCAGGGCGCACTCTTCGGCCGCAACATCCCGCTCGACGACACCGCACCCGAGACCGCGCCCGTCCTGCTCACCCCGTCGCCGCGCACGATCAGTAACGAACTGCTGGCCCGCAGGACGTTTCGGCCCGCCACCTCACTGAACCTGCTCGCCGCCGCCTGGATTCAGTTCGAGGTGCACGACTGGATGAGCCACTTCGACGCCGACGACGCCATCGAGATCCCGACGGAGCCCGGGGGCCCGTGGCCATCCGACCGGATGTCGGTTCCGCGCACGCGATCGTGTCCGGGATCGACCGGTGCTACACCCACCTACCCCAATCGGGACACCCATTGGTGGGACGCCTCGCAGATCTACGGAGCCACAGCCGAACAGGCGACGGCGATGCGTCGTCTCGAGGGCGGTGAGATCACGATCCTCGACGACGGCCTGCCGCCGCCGGCCGCCGAGGCCGGACTCGAGCGAACCGGCCCGGCGGGGAACTTCTGGTTGGGTCTCGGTCTGTTGCACGCACTGTTCCTGGCCGAGCACAACTCCATCTGTCGTCGACTGCGGTCCGCCTACCCCTCGATGGACGATCAACAGCTCTACGACACCGCCCGACTGGTGAACACCGCGCTGATGGCCAAGATCCACACGGTCGACTGGACGCCCGCGATCATCGCCCACCCGACAACGGTCGCCGCGATGCGCGGGAACTGGTACGGACTGCTCGGCGAGCGGGTGGCGAAGCGGTCGGGCCGGCTGTTCACCAGTGAGGTGCTCTCCGGGATCCCCGGCGGCGCGACGGAGTTCCACGGAGTGCCCTACTCGCTGACCGAGGAGTTCGTGGCGGTGTACCGGATGCACCCGCTGATGCCCGACGAGGTCATCATCCGCCGGGCGGACACCGATCGGGAAGTGGCCTCGCATCGGCTCGACGAGCTGCTGACCGACGCGGTGCCGGACACCCGGGTCCGGGAACTGATGGCGGAGTACCCGATGCCCGACCTGCTGTACTCCTTCGGGCGCGCCCACCCCGGCGCACTCGATCTGCACAACTTCCCCGAGGCACTGCGGACACTGCGCCGACTCGATGGTTCGCTGATGGATCTCGGTACCGTCGACGTGCTGCGCAGCCGTGAGCGGGGTGTGCCGCGGTACAACGCGTTCCGGCGGGCCTTCCGGCTGCCGGTGGCCGGCTCGTTCGTCGAACTGACCGGCGACGAGGAGACCGCCGCCGAGCTCGCCGCGGTGTATCGCGACGTCGACGACGTCGACCTGTTGGTCGGACTGTACGCCGAACCCAAACCCGCCGGATTCGGCTTCAGCGACACCGCCTTCCGCGTGTTCATCCTGATGGCATCCCGCCGGATCTCCGGCGACCGGTTCCTGACCGCCGATTTCCGGCCCGAGGTCTACACCGAGGTGGGTATGTCGTGGGTGCGGGACAATTCGATGAGATCGGTTCTCCTGCGCCACTTCCCCACCCTCGCCCCGACCCTGCGCCACGTCGCGAACCCGTTCGCCCCGTGGCCGGCCCCCTGATATGAGAGAGCGTCGAACCATGTCCTCATCACCTCCGTCCGCATCACCTCCGTCCGCATCACCTCCGTCCTCATCACCTCCGTCCTCATCACCTCCGTCCGCATCACGTTCGTCCTATGTCGAGTACTGGCCCGGGATCGAGCAACCCGCGAACGACGAAGAGGAGATCTTCGATGCGATGGTGGCCAAGCTGCGCGGCAACAATGTGCGCGCCTACCGGAAACACAAACGCGGACTGCGTGATGCGCATGCGAAGAGCCACGGAATTCTGATCGGTGAACTCGAGGTGCTCGGTGATCTGCCCGAAGAACTCGCCCAGGGGCTGTTCGCCGCCCCGGGGACCTACCCGGTCATCGCACGACTGTCGACCACCTCGGGCGTCATCCGCAGCGATCAGATCCGCGGCGTCCGCGGGCTGGGCATCAAGGTCATCGGCGTCGACCCCACCGACAAGGTCCTCCCCGACGATCACGCGGTCACCCAGGACTTCATCTTCGTGACGCACCGGGAGTTCCTCTTCGCCGACGCCCGCGCCTATCTCCGGAAGGGGATCCCGCTCGCGATCCTGCTCGCCTGGCTCCCGGACCGGGTGATCGACGTGGCCAGCGAGGTCCTCGCCCGCGTCCACCGGCTGCGACCGTTGCCCGAGACACTGGCCGTGTTCGTCCGCCGCAACACCCACATCCTCGGCGACACCTTCTACAGTTCGGCGCCGCTGCGCTACGGCGATCACGTGTGCCGGATGCTCTACGCGCCGCGATCGCCGGAGGTGCACGCACTGGCCGGGCAGCCGACCGACGACCGGGACGGCGTCAACGCGCTCCAGGACATGGTCGTCGACTTCTTTGCCGAGCACGACGCCGAATACGAACTCCGGGTGCAGCTGTGCACCGATCTGCGCACCATGCCGATCGAGGACGCGACCGTCGACTGGCCGGAGGAGGAATCCCCGCATCGTGCGGTCGCGGTCATCCGGTTCCCCCGCCAGGATCCGTACACACCGGAGCGCCGCGCCTACGGCGACGATGTCCTGTCGTTCAACTCCTGGCGCTGCATCACCGCACATCGGCCCCTCGGCTCGATCAATCGCCTGAAACGAAAGGTGTACGACGCGTCCAGCGAGTTCCGGCACGCGATGAACAACGCACCGATGGTCGAACCGGCCACGGCGGCCGACCTTCCGCGCTGAGCGGCGTGCGGAGCGTGCCGACGTTCACCCGCCACATCGTCGGTCGCCGATCTATACTGCGCCCCATGGGTGCCCGCTGGCAGCTCCTCTCCAGGCCGACCGAACAGCACGCCATCCGAGCCGCACTCGCGAACGCGGACACCTGTGGCGTCGTCCTGGTCGGTGCCGCCGGGGTGGGCAAGACGACACTCGCGCGACAGGCGACCGATGAACTGGCCGCCGAGGTGCGATGGGCGGCCTGTACGGAGTCGTCACGCGGAATCCCGTTGGGGGCGTTCGCTCCCTGGGTGGAGTCCACGTCGTCGCGGGACCCGATCACGGCACTGGTGTCCGCCCGCGACTCACTGCTCGCCCATCCCGACACGATCGTCGGTGTCGACGACGCGCACCATCTGGATCAGCTGTCGGCCACTCTGCTGCTGCAACTCGCCGTCGACCGGTCCGCGCGCATCGTGGCGACCGTGCGCACGGGCGAGCCGGTCACCGACGCCGTCACGGCGCTGTGGAAAGACGGCCACCTCATCCGTATCGATCTGGAGTCGTTGACCAAGGCCGAGAGCACGGCCCTCGTCGAACGAGTCCTGGGCGGAGCCCTGGAAGGTCTCAGTGCCGACGTCATCTGGGACTCGTCGGGCGGCAACCCGCTGTTCCTGCGCAACCTCGTCGAGGGCGCCGTCCGCGCGGGAACGCTGTCGGAGGTGAACGGAGTCTGGCAACTACGCGGGCCGACCGCTGTCCCCTCCGGCCTGGTCAGTCTCGTCGACGACCGACTGGACCACGCCGGTGCCGCGGTGATGGATCTGATGCGACTGCTCGCGGTGTGCGAGCCGCTCGACATCGACAGCCTCATCACGCTTGCCGGAGGGGACGCCGTCGACGAGGCCGAGCTCTCCGACCTCGTCCGGATCGTGCGCGACGGGTCGACGGTCAACGTGCGTTTCAGCCACCCGGTGTACGGCGACGTGATCCGGCGGCGGATCGGGGTCGCATCCGGCCGGACACTCCGGTCCCGCATCGTCGAGATCCTCCGGCAAGAACCCGTTGACACCGCGGCGGCACGAATCCGCCTGGCGCAGCTGTGCGTCGACGGTGATCTCGACATCGAACCGAGGATGCTGACATCCGCGGCCAAAGACGCTGTCGCGCTGGCGAACCTGCCGCTCGGAGAGCGCCTGGCCCGTGCGGCCGCCGAACGCGGAGGAGGTCTGGCCGCAGCCGAGTTGCTCTCCCGAGCGCTGCTCTGGCAGGCCCGCCCGGTCGAGGCCGACGAGGCGCTCGCCACGTTCGATCCCGATCAGCTCGATGAGCTGCAGCTGGTGCTGTGGGGCAATCCCCGTCTGAGTCTGCTCTTCTGGTCCCTGGGTGAGGATGTCAAGGCCAAGGAGATCCTCAGCCTGCTGCACGAGCGGGTCACCCATCCCGCGCTGGTGCGCATCGTCGAGGGCATGGAATCGATGATGGCCGTGCACGAGAACCGGATCGACGAGGGCATCGCCGTGGCACGAGCGGTCATCGCCGATCCGGACGCGCCGCCACAGGCGTTCGACTTCGCCGCGTTCGCAACCGGTCTGGCGATGCCCGTCGCCGGTCAGGGTCTGGCGTACGACCCGATCGCGGCCCGTTGCCGGGCGGAGCAGAAACCGACCGACGGCATGATCAAGGTCATGGTCCGCTACTGCGACGTGCTGGCACTGACCATGATCGGTGACCTCGACACCGCCCAGCACCGTGCCGACGAGTACAACGAGTTCTCCTCCGCTGGGCAGTTCCTCGGTTGGGCGATCGCGAAGATCACCGTCGGCGTCGTGGCCACCTACCGCGGCTCGTTCACCGCCGCCACCTCCGCGTTCGAGCAGGCACTGGCCGCCCTCAACGCAGAGAATTCGCTCCCGTGGCGCCTGCCTGCGCGTCTGCTCCTAGCCCGCGCTTACGCCGCGCTCGGTGATGTGGTCGAGGCCGAGCGCGTCCTGGCCGAGGCCGACGAGCACACCGGTCCGCAGACCGCGATCCACGAGCCGCAGCGGGTGATCGCGCGGGCCTGGATCGCCGCCGCCAACGGTGCGCAGACGGAGGCGGTCGAGTTGTGCATCCGTGCGGCCGACATCGCCCACGACGCCGGACAGTTCGCGCTCGAGGCCGAGGCGTGCCACCACGCGGCCCGATTCGGCGAGCGCGGTGTCGGAATACGCATCGAGTCGCTCGTCGATCGCATCGACGGTTCGATCGCCGCGCTCTACGCACGGCACGCGATGGCTGTCGGTGCGGGGGACGCGGACGCACTCGACACCGTGAGCCAGGAGTTCGAGGAGGTCGGGTTCCTGCTCTCCGCGGCCGATTCCGCGGCACAGGCCGCACCGCTGCACGAGAAGGCGGGCCGTCGGCGCGGTGTCGCCGAGTCCAGCGCTCGCGCCCTCAAGCTCTCCGTGCTCTGTGACCGTGCGACGACACCCGCCCTGCGGGCGTCGGCGCGACCGCTGCCGGTCACCGCGCGCGAACGCGAGATCACCGCCCTTGTCGCGCAAGGACTCTCCAACCGGGAGATCGCCGAGCGGCTCACCGTCTCGGTGCGCACCGTCGAGGGCCACATCTATCGTGCGTGTATCAAACTCGACGTCGCCGACCGGGATGCACTCGCACAGGTGGTCTGGGACGTCACCCGCTGACGCGTCGCCAATCGCACTGCGCGAGAACACCGATGTCGTCGACGACGAGAGCCGCACCGGCACTGTCGAGTTCGGCCTCGGAGAACCCACCGGTGCGGACGCCGACACAGGCGGCCGACAGCCGGGCTGCGGACTCGACATCCCAGACGGTGTCACCCACGAGCAGTGCCTGGGTGCCACCGGCCGACTCGAGAGCCGTGCCGAGGATGTCGGGGTGCGGCTTGGACCGATCGACGTCCTCTGCCGAGGTGACCGCGTCGAAGTCGTCGCGGGTCATCCCGAGGATGTCGAGGGCGGCGTCGGTGAACTCGGCGGCGCCCGAGGAGGCCAGCGCGACCTCGAGCCCGGCGGATCGGATGGCGTCGACGAGCTCGCGCGCCCCGGGGAACGAGCGGACCTCGGGCAGCAGTTCGCGGTAGCGATCGGCCCACTCCGAGCGGAGTGTGTCCCCCAGACGGTCCTCGACATCTGCTCCGCACACCTCACCGACCAGCAGATCGCCACCCATCCCGACCGTGCGGTGAATCCGCCACCACGGCGGTGCGAGATCGTGCGCGCCGAACGCGCGCGTCCAGGCCAGTGCGTGCAGATACGTCGAGTCGACCAGCGTGCCGTCGACGTCGAGCAGGACCGTGTCGGCCACTGCGGTGCTCTCGCCCAGGTCGACGTGTGCGAGCGGGTCGTTCACAGATGCGGAGTCCGAGTCCACGCGGGACCTCCTCGGGTCGGGTTCTCGGTCCACGCTTACCCGACGTTTCGATCTCCCACACCCTGGGGAACACCGGACATCATGACGACGAGATTCGGGTACACCTTGATGACCGAGCAGGCCGGGCCCAAGGACCTGGTCCGCTTCGCGGTCGACGCGGAGAATGCCGGGTTCGACTTCGAGGTCAGCAGTGATCACTATTTCCCGTGGTTGTCGGCCCAGGGACACGCGCCCTACGCGTGGAGCGTGCTGGGAGCCGTCGCGCACGCCACCGATCGCGTCGAACTGATGACATACGTGACCTGTCCGACCATCCGGTATCATCCGGCGATCGTGGCGCAGAAGGCCGCGACCATGCAGATCCTCGCCGACGGCCGGTTCACGCTCGGCCTCGGCAGCGGAGAGAATCTCAACGAGCATGTGGTCGGGACGGGGTGGCCCGCTGTCGTGGACCGGCAGGAGATGCTCGGCGAGGCGATCGAGATCATCCGCGCCCTCCACGACGGCGGCCTCGTCGACTACCGCGGCGAGTTCTTCCAGGTGGATTCGGCACGAATCTGGGATCTCCCGGAGCAACGGACTCCGATCGCGGTTGCCGTCACCGGTGACCGGGGCATCGAGGAGTTCGGCCCCACCGCCGATCACCTGATCGCGGTCCAGCCCGACGCCGAGGTCATCCGCCGGTGGAATGCCGAGGACTCCACCGGCACGATCGGTGACGATGCCCGGGCGATCGGGCAGATCCCCATCTGTTGGGACCCGGATCGTGACGCCGCCGTCGAGCGTGCGCACGAGGAGTTCCGCTGGTTCAGCGGCGGCTGGGACGTCAACGCCGACCTCCGGACCACCGCCGGGTTCGCCGCGGCCACACAGTACGTGACGCCGGAGAACGTCGCCGAGTCCATCGCGTGTGGTCCCGACCTCGACGCGATCGTGGATGCAGTACGGCCGTACTGGGATGCCGGGTTCACCGACGTCGCACTCGTCCAGATCGGTGGCGACTCGCAGGATCGATTCCTGTCCGAGGCGGCCGGGCCACTGCTGGAGAAGCTGCGCTCCGCAGCGCCGTGAACGGCCTTCGCACAACACTTCTCGATGACGCATCGGTCGGCGGTACGGCGGAGTCGCTGTGCCACTTGCCCACCGGCGTACCATCGGGACAGGCACTGAAGCAGCCCCGGTGCCACAGCCCCAGTACGGATCGACCTTCTCGGAGGCGAGATGTCCGACGACAAGAACGTGTACACGACGCGCGATTCGGGCGCGCCGGCCGGGAGCGACGAACACTCGCTCACCGTCGGCGCCGGAGGCCCGATCGTCCTGCACGATCACTATCTGATCGAGCAGATGGCCCAGTTCAACCGCGAACGAATCCCCGAGCGGCAACCACACGCGAAGGGCAGCGGGGCCTTCGGGACCTTCGAGACGACCGAGGACGTCTCCGCCTATACCTGTGCGGGACTGTTCCAGCCGGGCGCGAAGACCGAGATGGTCGCCCGGTTCTCGACGGTCGCCGGCGAGCGCGGCAGCCCCGACACCTGGCGGGACCCGCGAGGATTCGCCCTCAAGTTCTATACCGACGAGGGCAATTACGACATGGTCGGCAACAACACGCCGATCTTCTTCATCAAGGATCCGATGAAGTTCCAGCACTTCATCCGTTCCCAGAAGCGACGCGCCGACAACAATCTGCGAGACCACGACATGCAGTGGGACTTCTGGACACTGTCGCCGGAATCGGCGCATCAGGTGACGTGGTTGATGGGTGACCGCGGCATCCCGAAGACGTGGCGCCACATGAACGGCTACTCGTCCCACACCTACCTCTGGGTGAACGCCGAAGGCGTGAAGCACTGGGTCAAGTACCACTTCATCTCCGATCAGGGAGTCGAGTGCTTCACCCAGCACGAGGGTGACCAGATGGCCGCCGCGGACACCGACTTCCACACCCGCGATCTGTTCGAATCCATTGCGGCCGGGGATCACCCGAGCTGGACCCTGAAGGTACAGCTGATGCCGTTCGACGACGCCGTCTCGTATCGGTTCAACCCGTTCGATCTGACCAAGGTGTGGCCGCACGGCGACTACCCGCTGCACGAGGTCGGGAAGATGACGCTGCACACCAACCCGACCGACAACCATGCGCAGATCGAGCAGGTCGCGTTCGAGCCGAACAACACCGTGCCCGGCATCGGGTTCAGTCCGGATCGGATGCTGCTCGGTCGGGTGTTCTCCTACGCCGATGCCCATCGGGCCCGGCTGGGTGGCAACTACAAGCAGATCCCGGTCAACGCCCCACGCAACGAGGTACACAGCTACAGCAAGGACGGCGCGATGCGGATCACGCCGGTCTCCGACCCGGTGTACGCGCCGAACAGCAAGGGCGGGCCGTCGGCGTCGTACTCCGGGCAGCAGGAGCCGCAGTGGGCGGCCGACGGCGACATCGTCCGCTCCGCCTACGTCGACCACCCCGAGGACGACGACTGGGGGCAGGCGGGCACCATGGTCCGTGAGGTCTTCGACGACGGTGCCCGGGAACGCTTGGTGGACAACGTCGTCGGCCATCTGCTGAACGGGGTGAGTGAACCGGTGCTCGCCCGCGCGTTCGAGTACTGGAGCCGCATCGACCCCGACATCGGGGCCCGCATCAAGGCCGGGGTGACAGAGAAGCAGGACGAACCGGATCCGAAGGTGGACGACCAGGGCAACCCGGCCCGCAGTTCCATGCAGGCCAAGGTCTGATCGTGCCCGGTCCGCAGATCAACCGCGCCGGCTGATCAGGACACCGTCAGACACCACGCGGGTCACCCGACGATCTGGTCGGGTGGCCCGCGTGTCTGCGAGAGACCGTCAGACCTGATCGAGTGCGATTCGGACGGCGACGCCGCCCTTCGCGTCGCGACTGCTGGTGGCGTGTCCCGTACGTGTGCGGCCGTCGAGGGACAGCGAGATCGGCGCACCGTCACCGGTGAAATTGCGCCACCATCCCTTCTTGTCCGGCATGGCGACCCCGACCACCACGGTCTCGCCGTCGCGCCGATAGCTGACCGGCAACTCGAACCGCCGGCCGGATTTGCGGCCCGTGTAGCTCAGCACGGTCATCGACCGGCCGAGCACCGAGCCGAGGCCGGGTAGACGCATCAGCGGCGTGACGAGCAGGTTGAACTTCGCGGCCGTGCGCTGGAAACCGTTCACGTGAGCACCCCTTCACGACATGGTCGACGACCCATCGGCGGGCAGATCGACCGTCCGATGGGAGATGTCCGACCCTACCCCGTCCTGGCGGTGATCGACCCCCACGGCCGTGCGGCCCGATACGCTCGTCCCGTGATGGAGTCGGTGGACGTCGTGGTCGTCGGTGCCGGCGTCGTCGGATTGGCCGTGGCCCGGCGGCTCGCTCTCGACGGGCTCGAGGTGATGGTGCTCGAGGCCGAGGACGCCGTTGGCACGCAGACGAGTTCGCGGAACTCCGAGGTCATCCACGCCGGGATCTACTACCCGACCGGCAGTCGCAAGGCGTCCGCCTGTGTGGCGGGTCGTGAGATGCTCTATCGCTATTGCACCGAGGCGGGCATACCGCATCGCCGGATCGGCAAGTTGATCGTCGCGACCGACGAGGATCAGCTCCCTGCGCTCGATCAGATCGTGGAGCAGGCCCGCGCGAACGGCGTCGTCGACCTGCGCCCGGTGAGCAGAACCGAACTCCGTAAACTGGAGCCGGAGCTCACCGGCATCGCGGCCGTGCTGTCGCCGTCGACCGGGATCGTCGACGGTCACGCGCTGATGGAGGCGTTGCGGCGCGATGCCGAAGCGGCCGGCGCCGGCATCGCCCTGCGGAGTCGCGTGGTCGGCGGGTCGGTCATGCCCGGTCCGCTCATCACGCTCGAGGTCGACGGCGCCGGCGTGATCGGCTGTCGCGGTCTGGTCTCCTGCGCCGGCCTCGGCGCCTGGGACCTCGTCGCACATCTTCGGGGATACCCCGTCGAGCGGATACCGCCTCGACGTGTGGCGAAAGGCAACTACTTCACGCCCGCCTCGGGCGTCTCGCCGTTCGGCAGGCTGATCTACCCGCTTCCCGTCGACGGTGGCCTGGGTATCCACCTGACGCTCGACATGGGCGGGGCGGCGCGATTCGGACCCGACGTCGAGTGGACCGACGGCGGTGATCTGTCCGTCGACCCGCACCGTGCGGAACTGTTCGCTCGCGAGATCCGACATTATTGGCCGGCCGTCGACGACCACGAGTTGGCGCCTGCCTACGCCGGACTCCGTCCCAAGCTGTCCGGGCCCGGCGAGCCACCGGCCGACTTCCTGCTGCAGGGGCCCGCCGGCCACGGCATACCCGGGTTGGTTGCGCTCTTCGGCATCGAATCTCCCGGGCTCACGTCCTGCCTTGCCCTGGCACGCGATGTCGCCACCATGCTCGGCTCCGACGCTCTACGCTGAACTTCACGCCGTCCGCGGACACCGGTCTACACAGGAGACACATGAAACTCGGTCTACAACTGGGGTATTGGGGTGCGGCACCGTCGCCGCACCACGCCGAACTCGTCACGGCCGCGGAGGCCGCCGGATTCGACAGCGTCTTCACGGCCGAGGCCTGGGGTTCGGATGCCTACACCCCATTGGCCTGGTGGGGCTCGTCGACCGACCGGCTGCGGCTCGGGACGTCGGTGCTGCAGTTGTCGGCGCGGACGCCGACGGCATGCGCGATGGCGGCACTGACCCTCGACCACCTCTCCGGTGGCCGCCACATCGTCGGGCTCGGTGTGTCGGGGCCGCAGGTCGTCGAGGGCTGGTATGGACAACCGTTCGCCAAACCCCTCGCCCGCACCCGCGAGTACATCGACATCATGCGACAGGTCTGGGCCCGCGAGGCGCCGGTGACCAGCGAGGGACCGCACTATCAGCTGCCGCTGTCCGGTGAAGGTGCGACAGGTCTCGGCAAACCGCTCAAACCGATCACCCATCCACTGCGCGCCGACATCCCGGTGATGCTCGGGGCCGAGGGTCCCAAGAACATCGCGCTCGCCGCCGAGATCGCCGACGGCTGGCTGCCGTTGTTCTACACCCCGCGACTGGCCGACACCTACAACGAATGGCTGGACGAGGGATTCCGGCGACCGGGCGCGCGCCGGACCCGCGAGGACTTCGAGATCTGTGCCACCGCGCAGATCGTCATCACCGATGATCGTGCCGCGACCTTCGAGGCGATCAAACCGTTCCTGGCGCTCTACATGGGAGGCATGGGCAGCGAGGACACCAATTTTCATGCCGAGGTGTATCGGCGTATGGGCTACGCCGAGGTGGTCGACGAGGTCACCGCGCTGTTCCGCAGCGACCGCAAGGAGGAGGCGGCACGGATCATCCCGGACGAGGTCGTCGAGGACTCTGCGATCGTCGGCACCATCGATCACGTCCGCACACAGGTCACCCGGTGGGAGGACGCCGGGGTGAGCATGATGCTCGTCTCGCCCGGCAGTGTGGCCGAGGTCGAACAGCTCGCGACCCTGATCGACCGGTGACCGCCGACGACACCGCGGTTCACGGATCGGCCGCTGCGGGACTGATCCGGGTCGCCGCCGCCTATGTGGTGGCGTTGATCGTCGCCGCGATCTGGCTCATCTGGGGACCGACGACGAGCGCCCTGTGGCTCGACACGCTCATCGCGGACGTTCTCGCAACGCTGGTCGTCTTCGCGTTCAGCCGCCGCTTTCGCAACTCCAGTTTCTACGACGCGTACTGGAGTGTCATCCCCCCGCTGATGCTGATCTATTGGTGGTGGCAGGGCGATTTCGGCATCGGTGACGTGCGGTGCTGGTTGGTCGCCGTCGTCGTCGGGGTGTGGGCGATCCGTCTGACGTGGAACTGGGCATCGACCTTTCCCGGTCTGCACCACGAGGATTGGCGCTACGGCATGATCCGGTCGGATGCCGGTCGCTGGGAGTGGCCGGCCGATCTGTTCGCCATCCACCTCATCCCGACGTTGCAGGTGTTCCTGGCGATGCTGCCCGTCTACGTGACGGTGACCCGCCCGGCGGACGGACCGATCTGGCTGGCGGCGGTCGCGTTCGTCGTCGGTGTCGGCGCGATCGGGCTGGAGACGGTCGCCGACGCCCAGTTGCGCGAGTTCTCCCGGACGCGGCGCCCCGGAGAGGCGATGGACCGCGGACTCTGGGCGTGGTCCCGGCACCCCAACTACTTCGGCGAGTGGATGTTCTGGGTTGCACTCGCCCTGTTCGGCATCGCCACCTCACCGGGCGACGCCTGGTGGCTCGTCGCGGGTGCGATCGTCATGCTGGCCATGTTCGAGGGCGCCAGCATCCCGATGATGGAACGACGCAGTCTGGCCCGGCGACCGGAGTATCAGCGGGTCATCGACCGCATCCCACGGTTCCTGCCTCGGCCCCCGCGGATCGGTGCCCATGACTGAGAGACGTCGACGCGTCGTCGTGGCCGGACTCGGTGACACCGGCGTACTGACCGCGATCCACCTGGCGCGCCATCACGACGTCGTCGGCGTGTCGGTGAAACCCGGCCTCGTCAGCGGCCAGGAGGTCGGCACCCGGATGGCGCGGCCCGACGCGTGGCGGCGTGATTACTGGATTCCGTTCGATCGGTTTCGCGGACTCGACCGTGTCCGGATCGTCCAGGGACGACTCAGTGGCCTGGACCCGACGTCGAGAAAGGTGACCGTGCGATGCGCCGACGACTCGGTCGTGGCGGAGGACTACGACTCCCTCGTCATCTCCACCGGTGTCCGCAACGGCTTCTGGCGGCGGCCGGACCTGCAGTCGGCGAGCGAGGTCGACACAGGGCTGCGCGCCGTTCACGACCGCCTCGCGGGTTCGGCCTCGGTCGCGGTGATCGGCGGCGGCGCTGCCGCGATCAGCAGCGCCGCCAATATCGCAGCGGTGTGGCCGCGCAAGCGTGTCGACCTGTACTTCCCGGGCGATCGTGCACTCCCCGCGCACCATCCGCGCGTGTGGGAACATGTGCGCGGCCGCCTCGACGAGGCGGGTGTCGGGATACACCCGGGCCACCGCGCAGTTCTGCCTGCCTCGGTCGATCGCATCACGGCGGATCCCGTCGAGTGGACCACCGGGCAGGCGCCGGCGGACGCCGAGGCCGTCGTGTGGGCGGTCGGCATGGTCACCCCCAACACCGACTGGCTGCCCGACGAGATGCTCGATGACCACGGATTCGTCCGGGTGACAGACGATCTCCGTGTCGTCGGCGATGAAGAGACCTTTGCCGAGATCTTTGCCGTCGGCGATGTCGCGGCCACCGATCCCCTCCGCAACTCGGCCCGGAACCGGGCCGACCGTCTGGTGGCCCACAACGTGGCCGCATCGCTACGCGGAGAACGACTCCGGGCGTACCGGGCGCGCCACCGTCGATGGGGTTCGGTGCTCGGGGTCCAGGACGACGGACTGGAGGTCTTCGCCCCCAACGGCCGCCCGTTCCGCTTTCCCGCGTGGTCGATCGATTCGGTTCTGCAGCCATGGATCGTCCGCCGTGGCATCTACCACGGGATCCGTAGACGGTGAGCTGACGTCCTGATCGGTCAGGAGGCGATCTCGTTGCGGCGCAACAACTCCAGCCAGGCATGCACGAGCGGCACCACACTGGCTCCCTCACCGCTCGCCGCAGCCACCCGCTTCATCGACCCGGACCGGATGTCGCCCGCGGCGAACAAACCCGGTTCGCTGGTGGCGAGGTTCGCCGGGGGGACGTCCCCGGTCCAGCGCTCCCGCGGGACGTCGCGACCGGTGAGGAGAAAGCCGTTCGGATCGCGTTCGACGCCGTCGGGCAGCCACTCGCAGTGTGGGGATGCACCCAGCAACAGGAACAGCCCTCCGGCCGGTCGTCGGTCCTCGCTGCCGGAGTTGCGGTCGCGCAGCGTGATCCATTCCAGACGTCCCGTCCCGCCGCCGTCGATCACCTCGCACGAGCCGCACACCGAGATACGTGGGTTGAACGCGATCTCGCCGATCAGATACTGCGACATGGTCGCCGTCAGGTCGGGTCTGCGGACGACGATCGTCACCGACCGTGCGTATCTGGCCAGATGGATCGCCGCCTGCCCGGCGGAGTTCCCACCACCCACGACGAAGACGTCCTGTCCCTCCATCTCGCGTGCCGCGCTCATCGCGGCGCCGTAGTGGACGCCGAGCCCGACGAGACCTTCGAGCGGGGCCACGCCCAGTCGCCGGTACGCCACGCCGGTGCTGATGAGGACCGACCGTGCACACACGTCTCCGCCCTCGGTCACCAGACGATACGGCGCCGCGGGGTCGTCGGTGCGGACACTGTCGACGGCCCAGCCGGTGAAGAACCGGGCGCCGAATCGCAACGCCTGGGTCCGGGCCCGCTGCGCGAGGCGCATCCCCGAGATACCGCGCGGGAACCCGAGGTAGTTGCGGATCATCGAACTCGTGCCGGCCTGCCCGCCGGTGGCCTCCTTCTCGATGACCACCGTGCTGAGCCCTTCCGATGCCGCGTAGACCGCCGCTGCCAGTCCGGCCGGACCGGCACCGATCACCGCGAGATCGACGACCGTGTCGACCTCGACGTCGGACGGGCGACCGTAGATCATCACCGCGACGTCGCGGACCGTGGTGGGCGCGATGACCTCGGTGCCCGGTCCCCGCAGGGAGTGCACGAGCGGGTGCGGCGCCGGATCCGGCCGGGCGGACTCGTCGTCGGCGTACAGGAACTGCGCCGCCTGGACCCCCTCCGGACTCTCCGGTGGATAGGTGCGGTACGGCATCCCCATGCGCTCCAGGAAATCCCGGATCTGCATGGTCAGCGGTGTCAGAGCGGGCGCGATGATGCGCAGCACCTCGACCTCGGGCACGGCGACCGTCGCGCCCCAGTCCGACAGCAGTTCGGTGATCGCGTAGTGGAACTCCTCGTCGCGGGGACCGCGCGGGATGAGGAGGAAGGTGTCGAACTTCCCCTTCTGGAGGGCCGGGCGCAGCGTCTCGCTGTGCACGAGAAAATTGCTCCAGTGGATGCCGACGACACGTCGCGCGGTCGGCACGATGCTGCGGAATGCCGACAGCGCCTCGAGCAGATTCATGTCCGGTAGTTCGGACTCGGTCACGATCAGCGCCACCGGCACACTGTCGGAGCGCAGGCGGCTGAGGAGGGTGATGGCCTCGATCGCCGAACCCGCGCAGGTGATCGTGTAGTCGCGGGCATAGCGCTCGAACTCGGCCATCAGGATGTCGGCACTGGTCGCCGACACGACGACGACAGCCGGCCGGACGCCGCTCTCAGCGGAGGGTGTGGTCATCTGCCCAGTCTTCCATTTGATCTCGCCCAGGTCTCTGCTTGGCGACGACACCGCCGTTTTGCCGCATTCGCCGGGATGGGTGGGAAACGCTGAGGCCGTTCGGAGTATCGAGAGGAGAGTTGATCAATGACGAGACAACCGACCCCGACAGCGCGTTCGCGCGCCCTCTGGCGCAATGACACCGTGGGGCGCAGATATCTTGTGGCACTACCTTTCTTCCTGGCGGTGACCCTGTGCGCGACACTGCTCGTCGGGCCCCGATCGTCGGCGGCGACGCTGATCTGGTCCGACGAGTTCACCGGATCGAACGGGACCGCACCGTCGTCGCGCTGGTGGAATCACGAGACCGGCGGAGGTGGTTGGGGCAACAACGAATGGCAGGTCTACACCAATACGCGGTCGAATTCGTATCTGGACGGCAACGGGCGGCTCGCCATCGCGGCCCGCTACAACGGCACCGAGATCACCTCGGCCCGGATGAACACGTACGGGAAGTTCTCGCTCACCTACGGCACCGTGTCGGCACGGATCAAACTGCCCCGCGGGCAGGGACTACTCCCCGCATTCTGGCTGATGGGCACCGACATCTATTCGGCCGGCTGGCCGCGCAGCGGCGAGATCGACGTGATCGAGACCCCGTCCATCACGACCAACTTCACCAATCACCTGCACGGGTCGACGACGTCGGGTGGTCATTGGCAGCGCGGTAACAGTGGTGCGATCGCCGATCTGTCCACCGACTATC
This sequence comes from Gordonia sp. OPL2, assembly GCF_003797825.1. Lineage (GTDB taxonomy): Bacteria > Actinomycetota > Actinomycetes > Mycobacteriales > Mycobacteriaceae > Gordonia. The sequence goes on along the minus strand of NZ_RKME01000001.1, from coordinate 394,298 downwards.
ACGTCTACTCGGTCACCAAGTCGCAGAACCAGATCAGCATCTCGATCGACGGACGGACGGTGGGGAGTTATCGAGCGTCCCAGCTGTCGTCGGGCCAGCAGTGGGTGTTCAACAAACCCACCTACGTGCTCTTCTCGCTCGCCGTCGGCGGGAATTGGCCGGGTGCACCGGATCTCACGACACCCAATCCGTCCTACATGCTGATCGACTGGATCCGGGCCTACTCGCTCTGATCGTCGGACGCGCCGTCTGGAAGTGGACCGATCACCACGGTGCGGGTGGCGAGAGCGGGGTCGCGGACGGTGAACAGCCGGGTTCCCGGCTTCTTTCCGATCCGCACCTCGCTCGTCGTCACTCCCCCACCGGCCAGTCTCCGGTGGGTGGCGTCGACGTCTGCCGACCTCCACGCGACACCCCACAGCGTGCAGGCGCGGCTCTCGTCCGACTCGGTGCCGGCCACCACCTCGACCACGAGATCGTCTGCGCGGAAGAACATCTGGTGAACACCGTCCCCGATGGTCCGGTCGAGGCGGAAGTCGAGATCCAGTGTGGCGCCGAACAGTGCGGCGGCGTGGTCGCGCGACGGTGCGGTGAACACCAGATGATCGATCGCGATGATGTCGCGGCGATCGAGCGGGAGTGCTCCGACGTCGGGGGTCACCGTGACCGGTTCCTGCGGGGACAGGTCACGTCGGCCGAGGAGGCGTGTCGCCGCGTCCGGGTCGTCGGTGCCGAAATGGACGAGCGCCGGTCCCGAGGTGGGATCGTGGCGACGCACCGAACCGTTGCTCACCGTCGGCTCTCCGGTCGGGGTGTCCAGCAGTGCGGCATAAGCGATCGTCGTGGCCGCCGCGTCGGGAGCAGCGAGGTCGATCACCGCCCCGCTCAGCGACAGTCGGCTCACCGCTGCGGCCTGCTCGTGATGTGCCACGACCCGCACACGCAGCGATAGCAGCGCAGTTCCGCACGAACTCCCCTCTCCCGGCGGATCCGCACGATCCCGTCGCGGGCGAGGTTCTCGGCCCGGAAGGCATGCTTCTCCGGGGTGGGGCACCCTTGGTCGGCTCGCGGTGACCGCGGACGCCGCGGAGGTCGCCTGTCCGGCGTCGCGGCGGTCCGTTCCTCGATCGCGCGGTAGAATGTCTCGAGATCGTCGTCGGACAGCTGCGATGCCGGGGCGCCGCGTCTCGGCGGAACGGGTGGCGTGACGCCGGTGACCGCCGAACGGAGTGAGCCGACGTCGCGGACGGGCCGGCGACGGGTCTGATCGTCGGCTGCGGTACGCGCCTCGATGTCCCGATAGAACGCCTCGAGGTCGTCGTCGGAGAACGGCACGCACCCAGTCTAGGTCGCCCGCAGCGGTCGAGCCGATCTAGTGCGGTCCGGACACGTGATAGGCCGCACCCGCGCCCTCACGCTTCTTCATCGCCTGGATCGCGGCGTGGTGCCGGCGGGCGTGGTACGCCAACGGAAAGTACGTGAGTCGTTCCGGCAGCACGCGATACGTCACCCGGATCACCGAGTGGATCCGCTCGAGCTCGCGTTGCTCGGCGTTGCTCCACGACAGTCCGAGGATCTCGCGGATGCGTGGTTCCATCACACCGACCGTGGTCAGGTAGTTGAGTTTCTGCACGGGTACCGATGCCGCGCGGGCCACCGCATTCGCCGCGCGACGGAGGGCAGGCGGTACCGATCCGTCGAGCCGCGGTGCGCTCTGCATCTGATCGACGAGGGTCAGGGCGACCGGGTGGGCGATCAGGGTGTTCTCGACCATGTCGTCGTAGTAGGGGCCGAACTCCTCGATCGTCTCCGGGTATCCCTTCATCGGGACCTGGACGATCTTGGCGATGCGCCGGTTGTCGCGGAACACCTCCGCACGCTCTGCCGGGGTGAACTCCCGTCCGAGGATCAGTGGTGCCGCACTGCACGATGTCGGGAACGCGGTGGCGATGACCCATTGGTAGGCCTCGGGATTCAGTGCACTGATGTGGCGGCCGTCGGCGTTGCGCATCTGCAGCGGCTGATGCATGCGACGCAGGCGTTTGCCCTCCTCGATCGCCTCGGTCCCGCCGTACACCCAGCGAAGCACCGAGTCGATCGAGCGGACCGCCCGGCCCAGTGGATCGGTCTGGAACACCGAGTACTTCCCCACGATGTCGCCGATCACCGGATGCATCACCTGCATGACGAACGCCGCCCCGTTCACCGGGAGGAAGGTGTAGCGGCCCGTCAACTCGGCCGTCAGTGAATCCGGTGGGATGAGTTCGATCTCGTCGTCGCCGTGGGAGAGCACCGCCTCGTCGGGCAGTACGGGTGACGGCTGTGTGACGGTCATGGCTGGACCTCCGCGGGTCTCGACTACGGGTCATTTCTGATAACTGATGTAGTCAGATTAACCGTGCGGTTCGCCACAGTCGAGCGTTTCGGGAGAAATGCCTGGTGAGGCCCGTGTGGGCGTCTGGTCAGCGGGCCATCCACAGACGACGGCGGATGACACCGCGCATGCGACGCAGTTCGGTGGATGTCAACGAGGTCGGCGGCTCCTGCTGGACGATCTGATCGATCTGCCGGAAGAAGTCGCGGTCGTTGAGACCGAACTGTTCGGTGATGGCGCGCGACGAACCGCCGCCGAAGGGATACCAGTTCTTCTCGAAATCCAGCATCTGCTGTTGTTTGTTGTCCACTGCCACCACGTCCTGGAACTCGACCCTGACTCTCGCGCCGTCCCCGTCCCGGCGCAGTCCGTTGTACACCGATCGGGCGAGGAGTGGGCCGGTTCACACTCACCGGCCGCGATCAGTGTCATCGGGCGAGGACAACGGGATGTGACAGCCGGGCAAACCGCCCACGACCTGCTGTCGACGAGTCCCGACGCTCGACCACGACTCCAGGTGTGGGCGCCGCGGACGCCGCCGCCGACGCTCACTCGTCGTAGCGCGGTACGACCGCGAACACCTCCAGATCGCGTGGCACGCCCTTCGCCTTGAATCGTCGGCGACGCCGGTGATATCGATCGGTGTCGGCCGAGTCCATCGTCGCGGCGCTGACGAGCAGTTCTCCCGGTCCCGCGGCCTGCGAGACCCGGGCCGCGATGTTCACGTCCACGCCCAGGAAATCGTCGCCGACCGCCCGTGGCGTACCGGTGTGCAGGCCCGCGCGAAGTTGCGGCCGGTAGCCGTCGAAGGTGAGTGCGCTGACCGCGCAGATCGCCTCGTAGCCGGCCTCGATCGCCTCGGTGCCGTCGAGGAACACAGCCATCGTGCCGTCGCCCAGCTGTTTGACGATGCTCCCGCCGCGAGCGGTGACCACCGATTCGGTGACCCGGTTGACCTCGGCGAGCAGGCGCAGCACCTGATCATCGCCGGCGCCGAGAGCCCAGGTGGAGAAGCCCACCAGGTCGGTGAACAGGATCGTCGCAGGCACCGGGGTTCGGTCCCGCCCGAGCCGGCGCGAGACCAGCGCCTGCCACACCTGCACGGCGCCCAGGCCGAGTTCGCGCAGCACACTCGGCTGGTCCGGGCGGGCGTCGCTGATCAGCCGGGCGACCCGATCCGAGGTCCGCGGACCAGTGGCCGCCGGTGTGCCACCGGGAATCAGGCTGCGCGCCGCGCGGGCCGCCTTGACCGCGCCGGCGCTCGCGTCGGAGCGAGCGAGGGCATCTGCTGCCCGGCGACCCGGTCGCGCGTCACGCGAATCCCTGCGCGAGACGCTGCCGGAATCCCCCCGTGAGTCCTCGGGCGGTGCCTCGTCATCGGTGCCGGTCACGGTCGCAAGTCTAACGGTCTGAATCGCCGCGACGACCCGCTCACCGGGAGGCGGTGAGCGTGTCCGGTGCCTGCTCCGCGCGGCGATCGCGGCGGTTGGCCCGCACGCTGCTCGCGAGGGAGGCGCCGATGAAGGCGACGCCGACCAGGCCGGTCACCACCTCGTTGATGTGGAAGTGCACGCTCAGCAACAGGATCACGGCGAGCGCACCGATGGCCCAGTGGGCGCCGTGCTCGAGATAGCGGTACTGGCCGAGGGTGCCCTGCCGGACGAGGTAGATGGTGATGGACCGCACGAACATCGCGCCGATGAAGCCAAGGCCGAGGGCGATGATGATCGGGTCGGGGGTGATCGCGAACGCGCCGATGACACCGTCGAACGAGAACGATGCGTCGAGGACCTCGAGGTAGAGGAACATGAAGAATCCCGCTTTGCCGACGGCCACCGTCGCCGACGTGGGTCCGGTGTTGCCGCCGGTCCGGTCCGATTCGGTCGGCACGTCGTCGTCGATGCCCGGATGTTCGCTCTGGAACAGCGAACTCAGCCCGTCGACGAGAATGTAGGTGATCATGCCGAGCAGTCCGGCGATCAGGACCGTGGATCGCGTGTCGTCGGGAGTCAGGTACTCGGCGACCACCACCAGCAGGATTGCTGCGAGGACGACGGAGAGCTGATCGAGCCGGCCGAGACGCCCGAGTGGGCGCTCGATCCAGGACAGCCACGTCAGATCGCGATTGGCCAGCACGAAATTGAGGAACAGCAGCAGCAGGAACATGCCACCGAACGCCGCTATCTGGGGGTGGGCGTCGGTCAGGATGGTCTCGTAGCTCGGACTGCCGTCCGGAAAGTATGCGGCGTCGCCCGCCGGCGGGTTCATCGCGAGCCGGAATGCCTCGACGGGAGCGAGTCCCCCGGTGATCCACACGATGGCGAGAGGGAACACCAACCGCATGCCGAACACGGCGATGAGAACTCCGACGGTGAGGAACATCCGCTGCCAGAACAGACTCATCCGCTCGAGCACGGTCGCGTTGATGACGGCGTTGTCGAACGAGAGGGAGACCTCGAGCACGCCGAGGATCGCGCACAGCGCCAGACCGGTCCATCCCTGATAGAGGAACGCGACGACCAGCGCCGCGACGGTCACCAGGGCCGACAGACCGAAGATGCGGACGATCATCGGAGTCGCTCGGCTTCCCGGGCGAGGTTCAGGAGGTCGTCGCCCAGCGAGTGCAGCGTGTCGGTGTCAGCGCGTTCGGAGACCGCGGTGAGGAGATCCTCCGCGGCGCACCGCAACGCGAACATGCGGTCGCCGAAGGCGTCGGCCTCCGCGGATGTCAGGATCACGGCATCGGCGGGAATAGAAGTGCCCTGGGTGAGCGCTCTCTGTTCGTAGGCACGTTGGCGGCAGGACTGTTTGCAGTACTTGCGTCGACGTCCGAGTTCGGAATCGGTCATGCTGCGACCACACCACGCGCAGGAATACGGGCGTCGGCGGGGGTCGTCCACGGCTATGACCGTACCGGTCGGTGGCGCCGGACGCGCCACGTGGCGTGCTCGTCGCATCCTGCGGAGCGCGTAGAATGAATATGTTCAGCGTCACGAGCGGGGGCATCATCACGCTCCCCTGTCCTGACGTACGACGAGATGGGCCCGCTCGCGGCACCAGGGCCCGACGAAATGTTGAGAGGAATTGACCCATGGCAGATCGAGTACTTCGGGGTAGCCGCCTCGGTGCGGTGAGCTACGAGACCGATCGCGATCACGACCTCGCACCACGACGTATCGTCCAGTACCGCACCGACAACGGTGAGATCTTCGACGTGCCGTTCGCCGACGACGCAGAGGTCCCGTCGAAGTGGCCGTGCAAGAACGGCATGGAGGGCACCATCCTCGAGGGCGCCGAGCCCGAGGAGAAGAAGACCAAGCCACCGCGCACCCACTGGGACATGCTGCTCGAACGTCGCTCCGAGGACGAACTGGAAGTGCTGCTCAACGAGCGTCTCGAACTGCTCAAGCAGCGTCGTAAGGGCGTCACGAACTGATCGACCCCCGTCGATCGTGGCGCGATCGACGCAGGATCCTCGAAGGCCGGGTGAGAGAACTCACCCGGCCTTCGACGTCTTTCGGTGCTGCCACGGGTGGCGTGGTCTCTGTCGGTGTCCGTGGCGGTTTCGGTTGCGCTGTCGGTGTCGCTGTCAGGACCGGGTGCCGCGAAGCCGTTCGAGGCGGCTCGCCGCTCCCCACCGGGCCACCATCAGGAACGCCTCGGTCATCACGCCGCCACTCATCTTCGACTCACCGATCTCACGCTCGGTGAACGTGATCGGCACCTCTCGGACGTCGAATCCGGCCCGGACCGCTCGCCAGGCGAGATCGATCTGGAAGCAGTATCCGGCGGACTCGACGGAATCGAGTTCGATCTTCTCGAGTACCTGTCGCCGGTAGGCGCGAAAACCCGCGGTGATGTCATGGATACGCGCACCGAGTGCCAGTCGCGCGTAAGTGTTGGCGCCGCGGGAGAGGAACTCCCGGCGCTTCGGCCAGTTGATGAGCTCGCCACCGCGCACATAGCGCGATCCGATGGCCAGGTCGGCGCCGGCGTTGATCGCCTCGAGCAGCCGGTGCAGTTGTTCGGGCGCGTGCGACCCGTCGGCATCCATCTCGATGATCACCGAGTACTCGCGCTGCAGCCCCCAGTCGAAGCCGGCGAGGTAGGCCTTCCCCAGGCCGTCCTTCTCGGTGCGATGCAGCACGTGGATGCGGCGCGGGCCGTCCTGCGCCGCGATCCGGTCCGCCTCGTCCCCGGTGCCGTCCGGACTCGAGTCGTCGACGACCAGGACGTGGATGCCGGACAGCGCCGCATGCAGCCGGGTGATGATCGCCGGCAGGTTCTCCCGCTCGTTGAAGGTCGGGATCACGACGAGCGCGCGTTCACCCCGCACCCCGACGACGGAGTGCAGGTCGTCGGCGGGTTGTTCGCCTGCCGGCTGTCCCGGGTGCTGTTGCCCCGACGTCGGACTACCCAATGCCACCGAGCTCCTTTGTCTGGTCGTCGGGCCCCCCGGGGTCCCTCGTCGCCACCTGGCCATCGGATCGGATGGGCTGGGCCAGGTGCGCGGATGTGTGGTCCGCAACGTGTCCACGCGGGCTGCGTGGTCTGAATGAGAACCTAGTATGCCGTCGCAACGCGTACAAAAAACCTGCGGCCGCGATCACCATCGCGACGACCTCCGGCCAGCTGCCCAACCGGGTCGCGAGCGTGCGCTCGGTGTGCAGCGGCAACCTGCTGGTGAGCACATCCGGGGTGAAGATGGCGCTCTGCGACACGATCATCCCGTCCGGGTCGATGATCGCGCTGACTCCGCTGGTCGCGGCGACCACCACGGACCGCCCGTGCTCGACGGCCCGGACCTGGGACATGGCCAGTTGCTGATAGGTCATCTCGGTCCGGCCGAAGGTGGCGTTGTTGGTCGGGACGTAGAGCATCTGTGCGCCGTCGTCGACGGCCTTGCGGGCGGAGCGATCGAACGCGACCTCCCAGCAGGTCGACACGCCGACGCGTACCGTCCCCGAGCGCCCGGGCACCGACAGCGCCGACGAGCCCGATCCGGGACGGAAGTCGCCGGCCATGTCCGCGTACGAGGAGAACAGTCGGAAGAAGCCCCGCCACGGGAGGTATTCGCCGAAGGGTTGGACGATGTGCTTGTCGTAGCGCCCGACAGGGCCGCGCTCCTGATCCCACACCAGCACGGTGTTCGTCGGTCGGCCATCGGGATTCATCACCAGTGTGCCGACGAGGATGGGGGCACCGACCGAGACCGAGGCCGCCGTGATCTCCTCGGCCGCGTCCGGATTGGTCAACGGCGAGATGTCCGACGCATTCTCCGGCCAGGCCACGACATCGGGTTGCTCGGCGGCGCCGCTGCGCACCGCGGCGGCAAGCTCCTCGGTCTCGCGGACATGGTTGTCGAGGACGGCACGTCGCTGGGCATTGAAGTCGAGGCCCAGACGGGGCACGTTGCCCTGGACCGCGGCGACCCGCGCCGACGACCCGCCGACATTGCGATCGACACTGGCGGGAGTGAGCGTGATGGCCGCGATCGGGCCCAGAAGCGCGAGCAGCACGGCGAGGGCGGCCCCGCGGACCATCCGACGCCCGTGGTGCTCGCCGTCGCGGACCGCGCGGACGACGATCTGGCACAACCAGGCGATGGATGCCCCGAGCAGCGCGACCGCCGCCGACAGCCCGGGCGCACCCAGGGCCGACGCGAGCGGTAGAAGGGGTCCGTCAACCTGACTGAAAGCGGCTCTGCCCCAGGGGAACCCACCGAACGGGAAGGCCGACCGCAAACCCTCGACGAGCACCCACGACAGGGTGAACCACAGCGGCGGGGCCGGCAGGCGCATCGTCACCGTGGCGATCACCCCGAACAACGCCAGGAACACCGCGAGCACCGCGGCCAACGCGAGCCACGGCAGTGGGCCCACGTACACGCCGATCCAGGGCAGCAGCGGGACGAAGAAGGCCAGTCCGAACACGAATCCTGTCCAGGCGCCGGTCCGGGCACGGGGTGCGCCCACGCTCATCACGGCGGCCAGCATGCCCAGGCTCACCACGGCCAGGAACCACAGGTTGCGCGGCGGGAACGCCGCCCACATGGCGACGCCGGCACCTGCCGCGCCTGCGGTGCGGATCAGCCAGTCGAGCCGACCCCGCGACATCCGTGTCACGCGATGTCGCCGTTCACCACGCCGTCGTCGAACAGGACGTGACCCCGGTGGATCGTGCGAACGCACCGCGGCAGACGGGCACCCGGCGCGATGTCGGGCAGCGCGGGAACGCGCGAGCGGGGGTCGGTCGACCACCGTTGCACACCTGCGTGCGACCCGGCGATGACGAGGTCGTCGATCTCCCAGATCGCGTAACTGGCCGGTGCGCCCGGCACGAGGGTTCCGGTGAGTCCGTCGTTCAGGCCGGCGGCACGCCACCCGCCGCGGGTCGCGGCCGCGAAGGCGCCGCGCGCCGAGATCGCGTTGCGTGGCTGATGGTGATGGACCGCGGCGCGGATGGTCGACCACGGGTCGATCGGGGTGACGGGTGCGTCCGACGAGAACGCGAGGATGAGGCCCTCGCGGGCGTGTCCGGCGAAGTTGTTCAGTCCCGCGGTCCGCGCCACGCCGAGGCGCTGCTCGTAGAGGTCGCCCGGACCTCCCCACTCGGCGTCGAACAGCGGCTGCATGCTGGCGACGACCCCGCATCGCGCGAGCACCCCGGCCTGCTCGGTGGAGACCATCTCGGCGTGCTCGATGCGATGCGCACAGCGGGCCAGTGCCGGCGTGCCCAGTTCCGCGGCGAGCTCGTCGAACGCGGCGACGACCGACGCGGTGGCGGCGTCGCCGATGACGTGGAAACCGGCCTGCACGCCGATCTCGGTGCAGGCACGGATGTGATCGCGGATCGTCTCGTAGTCGAGATAGTTGATCCCGGTGTGCCCGGGATCGTCGTGATACGGCTCGGTCAGCCACGCGGTGTGCGATCCGATGGCGCCGTCGATGAACAGGTCCCCGGCCAGCGCGTCGGCGCGACTGATGGCCAGGAGTTCGCGGGCGTGGTCGGCACTCTCGACGGCCTGTCCCCAGTAGCGACGGACCTCGACGGGATGGTCGAGGGCACCGAGAGCGAGGAAGTCGTCGAGACCGCTGATGTCCGGTCCACCGTTCTCGTGCACGGCGACCACGCCATGAGCGGCGGCATGGTCCAGCGCGCGTCGCTGGGCGCGGGTGCGCTGGGCGGCGGTCACAAGTTGACGCGCCGCCCCGCGGACCAGGTGATGGGCTTCGGCGACGAGAGGTTCCTCCGGGTGGTAGCCGACGGCATCGTCCAGGTCCGGAACCAGCCGGCGCAGGGCGGTCGAGGCGACCGCGGAGTGTTCGTCGATGCGGGCGAGATAGACCGGCAGTGTGCCGACGATCGCGTCGATGTCACTCGTCGTCGGGAAGCGGCCGTCGTCGGGTCCGGCGCCCGTCCAGGAGGAGTCGTCCCACCCCAGACCCCAGATCAACTCCCCCTCGGCGGTGTCCGCGGCGAATGCGGCGACACGTCGCAGGCAGTCGGCCCGGTCGGTGGCGTCGTTCAGCGTGAGGCCCGCGAGGCCGAGCCCGGTGGAGGTGAGGTGGACATGCGAGTCGACGAAGCCGGGCGCGACGAACCGGCCGTCGAGATCGACCACGTGCGCATCGGGGTGCAGTGCCCGGCCGACGTCGTCACTGCCGACCCAGACGACGACGCCGTCGGTGACGGCGATCGCGGTCGCGTCCGGTGCGGCAGGCGAATAGACGACGCCGCCGAGCAGCAGTTCTGTTGTCACGGTGGTCCAGTGTGCCCTGCTGGGCGGGTCACTGGGTCAGTGGCCCCGCGGCAGGCCGCGGTCGGCCGCCTCGCCCGTCGTCGGGGTGGCCACCGTGGTGTCGCCGTCGACCACGGTCCCGTCGATGACAGTGCCCCGGCCGACGTACATGCCGCCGGCGTACACACCCGCCCGGTTCATGGTCGCCGCGAAGCTGCGCGCGCCGGTCGCCGCCACCACCGGCCGCAGGGCGCGTCGCACCGGCGGGGCGAGCAGGAGCAGGCCGGCGAGAGTGGAGACCACGCCGGGGATGACCAGGAGCAGACTCGACGCCGCCAGCAGCGCCGTGTCGGTCAGCGGTCCGCGCGGGTCGACCTCGTTACGGGACGCGCGGCGCAGTTCGGCGAAGACCTTGCGCCCCTGCTGCTGGAGCAGGAGGAAGCCCACGACGACGGCGGCCAGTGTGATGAGCACCGCCCAGCCGAAACCGAGGAAGTGTGCCATCGCCACGAAGGCGCCGATCTCGATCGCGAGGTACGCGATCACATAGAGCATCCGCATCGGATCCCTGCCTCTCCGGGACCCGCGACACCGGCCGGTCGGTCGGCCACGGGCCCTCACTACCGGTGCAACGACCGGGGGCGCCGGTTTTCTCCCGATTCTCGGCGGAGATTTCGCACCGGCGGCGAGGACGGTGACGGGGTGGGTGGGTGCGGACGCCGACCAGTCAGTCGGCCCGGCCCTCGATGTCGCCCTCGGTTTCCAGATAGACCTGCCGCAGACGGTCGAGCATCTCGACCGGCGGCTGATCCCACAGATCACGTTCCACCGCCTCGAGCAGCCGCTCGGCGATGCCGTGCAGTGCCCACGGGTTGGACTGCTGCATGAAGCGCTGGTTGTCCTCGTCGAGGACGTAGGCCTCGGTCAGCTTCTCGTACATCCAGTCGGCGACGACGTTGGTCGTCGCGTCGTAGCCGAAGAGATAGTCGACGGTGGCGGCCATCTCGAACGCGCCCTTGTATCCGTGGCGCTGCATCGCCGAGATCCACCGCGGGTTGACCACGCGCGCCCGGAACACGCGGCTGGTCTCCTCCGACAGCGTGCGGGTCCGTACCGCATCCGGGCGTGTGCTGTCGCCGATGTAGGCGTCGGGCGACGTGCCGGTCAGCGCGCGGACAGTGGCGACCATGCCGCCGTGGTACTGGAAGTAGTCGTCGGAGTCGGCGATGTCGTGTTCACGCGTGTCGGTGTTCTTCGCGGCGACGGCGATCCGTCGGTAGGCGGCACGCATGTCGTCGACGGCGGGTACCCCGGCCAGGTCACGTCCGTAGGCGTATCCGCCCCACTCGGTGTACACCTGCGCGAGGTCGGCGTCGCTGCGCCATTCACGGGAGTCGATCAGCTGCAACAGACCGGCACCGTAGGTGCCCGGTTTTGAGCCGAAGACGCGGGTGATCGCACGCCGTCGGTCACCGTGTTCGGCGACGGCCGCGCGGACGTGGGCGGCGACGAAGTTCGCCTCGTCGGGTTCGTCGGCGGCCGCTGCCAACGCCACGGCGTCGTCGAGCATGGTCACGACATGGGGGAAGGCGTCCCGGAAGAAGCCGGAGATCCGCACGGTGACGTCGATGCGGGGCCGTCCCAGCTCTGCCGGTTCGATCAGCTCGAGGTCGACGACCCGTCGTGAGGCCTCGTCCCACACCGGCATCACGCCGAGCAGGGCAAGCACCTCCGCGATGTCGTCCCCCGAGGTCCGCATCGCGCTGGTCCCCCACACCGACAGGCCTACCGATGCCGGGTATGTGCCGTGGTCGGCGAGGTAGCGTTCCACCAGCGAATCGGCAAGTGCGCGACCGGTTTCCCATGCCAGCCGAGACGGCACGGCCTTGGGGTCGACGGAGTAGAAGTTGCGTCCGGTGGGCAGCACGTTGATCAGGCCGCGCAGCGGCGAACCGCTGGGCCCGGCCTCGATGAAGCGACCGTCGAGGGCACGCAGGATCTGGTCGATCTCGCGGTCGGTCTGGCGCAGCCGCGGCACTACCTCCGTCGCGGCGAAACTCAGGACGTCGGCGACCGCGGGGGGATGGCCCGCGGTGGCGTCGGCGATCGCCTGGGTCGTCCACTCCCCCTTCGCGCAGGCCGCCACCAGCGCACGAGCGGTCGACTCGATGTCGTCGACCGCGCCGCGGGCGGCCGAGCCGTCCTCGGTCAGTCCGAGCGCCTCGCGCAGGCCCGGCAGCGCCTGCGCGCCGCCCCAGAGCTGGCGTGCGCGCAGCATGGCGAGGACGAGGTCGACCTCCCCGTCGTCGGCGGGTGCCTGCCCCAGGACGTGCAGGCCGTCGCGGATCTGGACGTCCTTGATCTCGCAGAGCCAGCCGTCGACGTGCAGCAGCATGTCGTCGAAGACCTCTTCATCGGGTCGCTCCGTCAGGCCCAGGTCATGATCCATCTTCGCTGCGGTCAACAACGTCCAGATCTGTTGCCGGATGGCCGGGAGCTTGGCCGGGTCGAGAGCGGAGATGTTGGCGTGCTCGTCGAGCAGCTGCTCGAGCCGAGAGATGTCGCCGTAGGACTCGGCGCGGGCCATCGGCGGGATGAGGTGGTCGACCAGGACGGCGTGGGCGCGACGTTTCGCCTGGGTGCCCTCGCCCGGGTCATTGACCAGGAACGGATAGATCAGCGGGACGTCGCCGAGTGCCGCATCCGTCCCGCACTCGGCGGACATACCGAGCGTCTTGCCCGGCAGCCATTCGAGGTTGCCGTGCTTGCCGACGTGCACGATGGCATCCGCCCCGAAACCGCCGACGCCGGAGCCGGCCGCGCCATCGGTGGCGTCCCGGCCCGTCAGCCACCGGTAGGACGCGAGGTAGTGGTGCGAGGGCGGCAGATCGGGATCGTGATAGATGGCGACGGGATTCTCCCCGAACCCACGAGGAGGCTGCACCATGATCACGGTGTTGCCGAACGGCAGTGCGGCGACGACGATGTCGCCGTCGGGGTTGCGCGAGCGGTCGACGAACAGCTCACCCGGGGCCGGTCCCCAGTGCTCCTCGACCGCGGTGCGAAGACCGTCGGGCAGCGTGGCGAACCAGCGACGGTAGTCCTGCGCCGCGACGCGGATCGGGTTGGCGGCGAGGGTCTCCTCGGTGAGCCAGTCGGCGTCCTGGCCGCCGGCCTCGACGATCGCGTGGATGAGGGCGTCGGAGTCGGACGTGGCCAGACCGGGGATCGCGTCGGGCCCGTCGGCGGGTCCGATGTCGTAGCCGGCGGACCGCAGTGCGACCAGCAGATGCAGCAGACTGCGCGGGGTGTCCAGACCGACCGCGTTGCCGATCCGGGCGTGTTTGGTCGGATAGGCCGAGAGCATCAGTGCGACACGACGTTCCGCCGGAGGGATGGACCTCAGGCGGGCGTGGGCCACCGCGATCCCGGCGACTCGGGCACAGCGTTCGGCGTCGGGCTGATACCAGGGCAACCCGTTCTCGTCGAACTCCTTGAACGAGAACGGCACGGTGATGATGCGGCCGTCGAACTCGGGTACGGCGACCTGCGTGGCGACATCGAGCGGCGACAATCCGTCGTCGGTGGCCGCCCAGTCGGCGCGGGAACCGGTGAGGCACAGCCCCTGCAGGATCGGGACGTCGAGAGCGGCGAGCCGTTCGATGTTCCAGGCGTCGTCGTCGCCACCGGCCGAGGCGGTCGCCGGTGTCGCACCGCCTGCCGCGAGGACGGTGACGACGAGCGCGTCGGCGGTGCCGAGCAGGTCGATCAGGTCGTCGGGAGCGGTGCGCAGCGACGCACAGAAGATCGGGAGGGCACGCGCCCCACGATCCTCGATGGCGGTGCACAGTGCCTCGATGTAGCGGGTGTTGCCGGCCAGGTGCTGCGCTCGGTAGTAGAGCACGGCGACGGTCGGTGCCGGACCGGCCGGTTCGCGTCGGTCGCGCTCGAGCACTCCCCACGCCGGGGTCTGCGCCGGCGGTTCGAATCCGATCCCGGTGAGGAGCACGGTGTCGGACAGGAAGTTGTGCAGATTGACGATGTTGGCCACTCCACCTGCGGCCAGGTAGTTGTGCGCCTCGGCCACGACGCCCGCGGGCACCGTCGACAGTGCCATCAGGTCGGGATCGGGTTGCTGCTCGCCTGAGCAGACCACCAGCGGCTTGCCGGTCGCGCCGACGGCAGCCAGGCCGTCCTCCCACGCCCGCACGCCGCCGAGGATGCGGACGACGATGAGGTCCGCATCGGCGGCCAGGGCCGGGATGTCGTCGACGAGAATGCGGGAGGGGTTGGCGCCGGAGATGTCGGCGTCGCTCGCGGCAGCCGTGATCAGATCGGTGTCCGAGGTCGAGAGCAGCAGGATCATCAGATCTCCTCGCCGGGAGGCGCGCCCGGTGCGTCGTCGGTGGTGCCGGTGCCGGTACCACGGGGTCCAGTGGTGCATCCCGGGGTGCAGGTCTGACTTCGGCGTCCCGGCCGACCGGGTGCCGTCACAGTGGCGCGACCGTGCCGGCGTTGCACCGGCTTCTGCCACCTCGGTGCGTTCAGCCTAGTCACGGGCAGGCTCGAGCCGGCGGGCGCCTACCCTGGATCTCGTGTCAAAGCCTTCCCGACGCGTCGTCGCCGACCGCTGCCCCGGTGTGTTCAGCACACACGAGGCGGCCGACGGTGCGGTGGCGCGCGTCCGGTTGCCCGGCGGCCGTATCGGTCCCGATCAGCTCGCGCTCCTCGCTCAGGCCGCCGGGGCGCACGGCGACGGGTTCCTCGAACTCACCGCGCGCGGCAATCTGCAGCTGCGTGGCATCGGCGACGTCGACGCCGTGGCCGAGAAGGTGATCGAGGCCGGACTCGCGCCCAGTTCGACACACGACAAGGTCCGCAACATCGAGGTGAGTCCGCTGACCGGCCGGATCGGCGGGATCGCCGACGTCGCGCCCCTGGCCGGAGCACTCGACTTCCGCCTGCGCACCGAGGAGTGGTCGGCGGAGCTGTCCGGACGCTTCCTGTTCGGCGTCGACGACGGCCGCGGCGACATCCGCAGGCACCGGCCGGACGTGTGCGCGCTGGCGCGGGAGATCGACGGTCCCGACATCGTCGCCGACATCCTCGTCGACGACGAACTCCTCGGTTCGGCCCGCGGAGTGGAGATGATCGTGGACGCCGTGCTCGACGTGGCCCACACGCTGGTCGACAGCGCACCCGGGACGTGGCGGATCGGGGACCTGACGCCGGACGAACGATCGGCGGTCGAGGACCGGGTGCGGACACGACTGCTCCCGGTCGTCGGCGGGTCCGACGACGCCGACTCGGACACGGCGGCGTCGGCTCGCCCAGCTCACGCACCCGCCGTCGGCGAACCGATCGTCGGCTGGTTCGACCAGGACGACGGTCGCGTGTTGCTCGGCGCGGTGGTAGAGCTGGGCCGCATCCCGGCACGTCTGGCCGAGTTCATCGCCGCCGTCGGGGCGCCGGTCATCGTCACGCCCGACCGGGAGATCCTTCTCTGCGACCTCGGTGAGGAGGTCGCGGAGACCGTGGTGCGGGTGCTCGCGCCGATGGGACTGATCTTCGACGCCACCTCGCCGTGGGCCCGGGTCAGCTGTTGTGTCGGCGCGCCCGGATGTGCCAACGCGACCTCGCCCGTGCGCGAGGATCTGCTCGTGCACATCCGTGACGGCGAGGACATCGGGGATCGCGAGCACTGGGTCGGATGCCCTCGCGGGTGCGGCTCCCCCGCCGTCCCGCACGACCGTGTGGTCGCCGATCCCGACGGCGGGTATCGCACTCAGCGTCGATAGGCTGACCGCACCATGACCGACTACCTGCGTGACGGCGCCGCGATCTACCGCCAGTCCTTTGCCACCATCCGGGCCGAATCGGATCTCAGTGCCTTCGCCCCCGATGTCGCTGGCGTGGTCGTCCGGATGATTCATGCGTGCGGACAGACCGATCTGACCGAGGACGTCGTCGCGACGCCGGGCGTCGTGCAGGCGGCACGGACCGCTCTCGGATCGGGGGCGCCGATCCTGTGCGACGCCTCGATGGTGGCCGCGGGTGTCACCCGCAGGCGCCTTCCCGCCGACAACGATGTGCGGTGTCACCTGTCCGAGCCGACCCTCGCCGAACTCGCCTCGAGGATGGGGACCACCAGAACCGCTGCGGCCCTGGAGTTCTGGCGACCGTCGCTGGAGGGTTCGGTCGTCGCGATCGGCAACGCGCCGACGGCCCTGTTCGCGCTGCTCGACATGATCGACGACGGTGCGCCGCGGCCCGCCGCCGTCGTCGGTGCGCCGGTCGGGTTCGTCGGCGCCGCGGAGTCGTGCGCGGCGCTCGCCGAGCGGCACGACCTCGAGTTCATCACGGTCACCGGCCGGCGCGGGGGTTCGGCCATCACCGCCGCCGCGATCAACGCGCTCGCCAGCGCGGAGGAGTGAGTCCGATGGCAGGCAAACTGTGGGGTGTGGGGCTCGGTCCCGGCGACAGCGATCTGGTCACGGTGAAGGCGGCGCGGGTCATCGAAGCGGCTGATGTGGTCGCCTATCACTGTGCGCGTCATGGCAACAGCATCGCGCGGTCGGTGGCGGAGCCCTATCTGCGCGAGGGTCAGGTCGAAGAGCGTCTGATGTACCCGGTCACCACCGAGACAACCGACCACCCGGGTGGGTACGCCGGTGCGCTGCAGGACTTCTACGGCGAGAGTGCCGAGCGGCTGGCCGTGCACCTGCGCTCCGGGCGGGACGTGGTGCTGCTGGCCGAGGGTGACCCGTTGTTCTTCAGTTCGTACATGCACATGCACAAACGTCTCGTCGGCGAGTTCGACGCGGAGATCATCCCCGGGGTGACGTCGGTGAGCGCGTCGTCGGCGGCGATCGGGATCCCACTTGTCGAGGGCGAGGAGACGCTGACGGTCGTGCCGGGAACCCTGCCGAGCGCCGAACTCGTGGCCCGGTTCCGTGCCGGCGATGCGCTCGCCGTGATCAAGCTCGGTCGCACGTTTCGGCGTGTGCGGGACGCCCTTGACGCCGCGGGACGCCTGGACGAGGCGTGGTACGTCGAGCGCGCGTCGACGTCGGTGCAGCGTGTCCTGCCGCTCGCCGAGGTGAATCCCGAAGAGGTGCCGTACTTCTCGATGGTCGTCGTGCCGGGTCCCCGCAACAACCCGCACAGCGCCGTAGCGGCGTCGTCCGGAGAGGTCGTCGTGGTCGGGTTGGGTCCCGGCGCCGACGATCTCACCACCCCGGCGGTGCAGGCCGACCTCGCGCGCGCCACCGATCTCGTCGGGTACAAGTCGTATCTCGCGCGGATCACTCCTCGACCCGGTCAGCGGGTGCATGCCAGCGACAACCGCGTCGAGGCCGAACGTGCCGAGTTCGCCCTCGATCTGGCGTCGAGAGGTGCACGCGTTGCCGTGGTGTCGTCGGGCGATCCGGGGGTCTTCGCGATGGCCGCAGCGGTGGCCGAGGTCGCCGCCGAGCCCCGGTGGCACGACGTCGCCGTGCGGGTGTCACCAGGTGTCACCGCCGCGAATGCGGTCGCGGCAGCCGTCGGTGCGCCGCTCGGTCACGATTTCGCGGTGATCTCACTGTCAGATCGACTCAAGCCGTGGGAGGTGATCGCCGAGCGGATCCGGCATGCCGTGGCAGCCGATCTCGTCATCGCCGTGTACAACCCGGGCTCGGCCAGCCGTGGCTGGCAGGTCGGCGCGTTGCGCGACCTCTTGCTCGAGACCGTGTCGCCGGACCGCGTCGTGGTCGTGGGGCGTGACGTCGGCGGGCCGGAGCAGCAGCTGCGATCGACCACGGTGGGTGCCCTCGACCCGGCGACCGTCGACATGCGCACGCTGCTGATCATCGGGTCGTCGGCGACGACCGCCGTGTCGCGATCGGGTGGCGATCTCGTCTACACGCCGCGCCACCACGACTGAACACGATCGGCGCGAAACCGGGCACGATCGGCGGGTGGTGATGGCCGGTGAGTGATGTGGCCGACTGTCAGACCGTGGGTCGGAGCTGGCGGGTCACCCACTCGACAGCGTCCTCGACGGACTCCACCGTGTCCCCGACGGCAGGTTCACCGGGTCGCTGCACCATCACCACCGGGATGCCCGCCTCGGCGGCCGCGGTGAGTTTCGCCCGCGTGAGGTCTCCCCCGCTGTTCTTGGTCACCAGCACATCGATGCGGTGCGTGCCAAGCACGCTACGTTCGCTCGCCAGATCGTAGGGACCCCGCGATCGCAACACCTGGTGGTGTGGGGGGAGCTCTGATGTCGGTGGGTCGACGACCCGGATGAGGAACCACGCGTCGGCGATGTCCGCGAAGACGCCGACATCCTGCCGTCCCGTCGTCAGGAAGACGCGCGTCGACCGGCCTTCGGCGATCAGTGTCGCGAGATGTTCGGCCGCAGCAGTCATGTCCGGCACCGGGTACCAGGTGTCCGACGGCCCGGGAGTCCACGCGGGACGACGTACCCGGAGCAGCGGGACCGACATCTGCTCGGCGACGGTCGCCGCGTGCGCGGTCATCGTCGTCGCGAACGGATGAGTCGCGTCGACGACGGCGGCGGGATCGTGAACACGGATCCAGCGGGCGAGGCCGTCGACGCCGCCGAAGCCACCGATCCGCACCTCACCGACGGGCAGCCGCGGGTCACGAACCCGTCCGGCGAGAGAACTGATCACCGGAACACCGGACTCATCCAGTGCCGCGGCAAGCGATCTCGCCTCTCCCGTGCCGCCGAGCAGCAGTATCGGGCGGTCACCCATCGGTGCGGAGTTTCGTCATGCGCGCCTCCGAGTACAGGTAGCTGTCGCTCACCGACGGATGGGCCGACGGATCGAGAACGCGACCGACGAAGATGACCGCGGTGCGCCGGATGCCGGCCCGTGACAGCTCGGCCGGGAGATCTGCCAGGCGGCAGCGCACGATTTGCTCCTCGGGCCGGCTCGCGAATGCGACCGTCGCCGTGGGGCAATCGGCACCGTAGTGCGGTGTCAGGGTCTCGACGATCGCCTCGGCCCGATGTGCGGCCAGATGCAGCGCCACCGTGATCCCGGTCGACGCCAGGCGTTCGAGGTCCTCCCCCGGCGGCATGTCGGTGGACAGGGTCGACACGCGCGTGATGAGCAGGCTCTGCCCGACGCCGGGGACGGTCAACTCCCCGCCGAGGGCTGCGGCGGCCGCCGCGAACGCCGGCACCCCGGGCACGACCTCGACGGCGATCCCTCGTCCCACGAGTTCTCGGCGTTGTTCGGTCATCGCCGAGTACAGCGACGGATCACCCGAGTGCAGCCGCGCCACATCGTGTCCGGCGGCGTCGGCGTCGACGATGTGCTCGACGATCTCGGCGAGCGGCATGCGAGCCGTGTCGATGAGAACCGCGTCCGGTGGACAACGGTCGAGCAGCTCGGCCGGGACCAGCGAGCCCGCGTAGAGGCAGGTCCGGCATCGTCCGAGGATCTCCGCACCGCGCACGGTGATGAGGTCCGCCGCACCCGGCCCGGCTCCGATGACATAGACGGTCACGGTTTGTCCACCACCCACTGCACGATCGGCAGTGACGGACGCCACGTGGTCATCGAGCCCAGCGGACCGGCCGTCTCGATCGAGAACCGCCGCAGCGAACCACCATGTCGCGCATGCCATTGCGCCACGATCGTCTGGTTCTCGACGGTCACGGCGTTCGCGACCAGTCGGCCACCCGGTACGAGGGCATCCCAGGCGACGTCGAGAACCGACGTGTCGAGACCCCCTCCGACGAAGACCGAGTCCGGGTCGGGGGCGCCCGCGCACGCGTCCGGGGCGGCACCGCGGACGGTGAGCCTGTCGTGCACACCATGGCGTCGCGCATTCTCGACGATGACGTCGCTGCGCGTGGCATCTCGTTCGAACGCGACGACCCGCCCGGTCGGCTCGGCGCGGAGCCATTCGATGGCGACACTGCCCGACCCGGAGCCGATGTCCCACAACAATTGTCGGCACGTCGGAGCAAGCGCGGACACGGTGAGTGAGCGGATGGGCTGCTTGGTGATCTGTCCGTCGTGGCGGTAGTCGTCGTCGGGCCGGCCCGGCACCCGGCTGCGCCGCGGTCCCACACAGCTGACCGCGACGACGTTGAGTGGGTCTCCCGCCGGCTGTCGCCAGGTGCGCGCCACGCCGCGGACGATCCGTTCGCGATCGCCCCCGAGCTGTTCCAGCACGGTCATGGAGGACCATCCGAAACCGTTGGCGGTCAACAGGTGTGCGACATCGTCGGGGGTGGTGTGGTCGCGACTGAGGACGAGCAGGTCGCGGCCGTCGGACAGTGCGTCGACGACACTGTCGACGTCGTGGGTGACTGTGCTGACGATCTCCACCCCGGTGAGGTCCCATCCGAGGCGCGCACAGGCCAGGCTCGCACTCGAGACGGCGGGGATGACCCGCACCCGATCGATCCCGGCGGCCCGCACCACGGTGGTCCCAATGCCGTGGAACATCGGATCTCCGCTGGCGACGATGTGGACGGTGTCGTCGGAGGGGTCGTCGAGGACCGTACGGAGGTGAGCACTCATCGGTGAGCGCCATCGCCGCACCTCCGCGCTCAACGGAGGGAGCAGGTCGAGTTGGCGAGCGGATCCGAGGATGACTCTCGCTCCGGCGAGTTCGTCCTGCGCCCGGGCGCCCAGACCGTCCCAGCCGTCGGCGCCGATGCCCACCACGACGAATCTGGGGGTCATCGCGGGAGCCGCCGCCACAGCGCGCGCGGGAGCATCCGCATGCCGACGAACATCGGCCGCAGCACCCACGGGATCCACACCTCGCCACGACCGCGACGGTGGGCACGGACGACGGCGTCGGCGACCTCGTCTGCGGTCACGGAGAACGGCGCCGGGTCGACGCCGGACGCCATCAGGTCCTTCGTCATCGCGCCGACGACGAACCCGGGGCGGGCCAACAGGAGGCGGACCCCGCTGCCGTGCAACGCATCCGACAATCCGCTCGCGAAGCCGTCGAGCCCCGCCTTGGTGGAGCCGTACACATAGTTCGCGCGTCGGACCCGGATGCCGGCCACCGAGGAGAACACGATGATCGTGCCGGATCCCTGCGCCCGCAGGGTGGTCGCCAACGGGGTGAGCACGCTGATCTGCGCGAGATAGTCGGTGTGCGCGATCTGCAGGGCATGCGAGACGTCGGTCTCGGCCCGGCTCTGATCGCCGAGGATGCCGAAGGCGACGACCGCGGTGTCGATGGGTCCATGAGCGGTCAGGGAACGCACGAGATCCGGGTGCGTGTCCGTGGCGTCGGCGTCGAAGGCCACGGTGTGCACCGCGACCGCGCCGGCGTCGAGCAACTGTGCTCGCTGCGCCTCGAGTTCGTCGGGCCGTCGGGCGGCCAGGACGACGGTACGGCCTTCTGCCAGGCGACGCGCCACGGCGACCCCGATCTCGCTCCTGCCGCCGAACAGCACGATCGTTCCGGGAGTCGGTCGCGGGGCCATGGGTGCCAGTATCGCATCGCCCGCTAGCGTGGCATCCATGACCCGCACCGCCGCTGATCTCGGACCGGCCGCAGCCGAATTCCTCGCCGAACGCCATCTCGCCAGCGTGGCGACCCTGCGCGCCGACGGTAGCCCACACGTGGTGGCGGTCGGCTTCACCTGGGACGCGGAGCACGCGATCGCGCGGATCATCACCTCCGACGGCAAGCAGAAGGTACGCAATGTCGAACGGAACGGATATGCGTCGGTGACCAACATCGACGGGCCGCGGTGGCTGACCCTCGAGGGACCGGCCGTCGTACGGCGCGAGCCCGAGCGGGTCCGGGACGCCGAGGTTCGCTATGCGGGCCGCTACCGCGAACCCAAACCCAATCCGCGTCGGGTGGTCATCGAGATCAACGTCTCCCGCGTACTCGGTTCGGCGCGGCTGTTCAACTGACCGTTGTCCTGCCTGCTCAGAGAACGACGAGATCGTGCGGGCGGGTGTTCACCGGCTCGCATCCGTCGTCGGTGACGACCACGATGTCCTCGATGCGGGCCCCCCACCGGCCGTCGAAGTAGACCCCGGGTTCCACGCTGAACGCCATCCCGGGGCGCAGGGCGATGTCGTTGCCGCTCACGATGTAGGGCTCCTCGTGTACCGACAGCCCGATTCCGTGGCCGGTGCGGTGGATGAAGTGGTCGGCCAGTCCGTGGTCGGCGAGCAGATCCCGTGCGGTGGCATCGATCTGCTGTGCACTGACACCCGGACGCACCGCCGCGACGGCTGCTCGCTGCGCATCCTGGAGGGCTCGGTAGGCGTCGGCGATGTCGGCGGGCGGCTCGGCGAAACAGTAGGTGCGGGTGGAGTCGGAGTTGTATCCGGGATCGACCGGACCGCCGATGTCGATGACCACGATGTCGTCGGATTCGATGACGCGGTCGGAGAACTCGTGATGCGGGTCGGCGCCGTGTGGTCCCGAACCGACGATGATGAACGCGGCCTCGGTGTGTCCTTCGGCGAGGATCGCGGCGCGGATGTCGTCGGCGACCGCGCGTTCGGTGCGTCCGGGACGCAACCACTCACCCATCCGTGCGTGCACCCGGTCGATGGCGGCGCCCGCCTCGCGCAGCGCGTCGATCTCGCTGTCGTCCTTGATCATGCGTAGTTCCCGAAGGACGTCGGTGGCCAGCGCCGGGGTGGTGCCGGTGTGCCCGGCGATGGGTACGACATGCAGCGCCGGCATGGTGTCGCACACTGCGAGCCGCGCAGTGCCCGGCAGCCCCGACAGTGCCAGCGCGTACGGGTCCTCGCCGTCCACCCAGTCGGCGATCTCGATGCCGAGATCATCGACCGCCGAATCGCGCACCGAGGCCAACTCCAGGCGTGCCACGATAAGGCGCGGCGCTCCGGTGGCGGGCACCACGAGTGCGGTCAGCCGCTCGAAGGTGTTCGCGCGCGACCCTGTCAGGTAGCGGAGATCGGGACCGGTCGACACGATGAGGGCGTCGAGACCGGCATCGGCGGTGAGGATTCGGGCGCGATCGAGTCGGTGGCGGTACACGTCTGAGGAGAACCGGTAGGCCATGAGCGCAGCCTACCGCCCGTGCCGACGTCGACCGGCATGACAGAGTTGACCCATGGCCGGTTCAGTGATGCTCCTCGACGGGGCGAGTCTGTGGTTCCGTTCGTTCTTCGCCCTGCCCGAGAAGATGACCTCGCCCGACGGTCGACCCGTCAACGCGGTGCGCGGTTTCATCGACACGATTGCCTCCCTGGTCACCCGTGAGCAGCCGACGCGATTGGTGGTCTGCCTGGATCTCGACTGGCGCCCGGCGTTCCGCACCGACCTGATCCCGTCCTACAAGGCACATCGGGTCGCGCAAGAGGCACCGCACACCGTCGACGGGTCCGACAGCGGCGATGGCGCCGATGTCGATGTCGAGGAGGTCCCCGACACGCTGACACCACAGGTCGAGATGATCATGGACGTGCTGCGGTGCGCCGGGATCGCCACCTCCGGCGCCGTCGGCTGCGAGGCCGACGACGTCATCGGCACGCTCGCCTACGACGAGGCAACCGATCCGGTCGTCGTCGTGAGCGGGGACCGTGACCTGCTGCAGGTGGTGTCGGACGATCCGGTTCCGGTACGGGTGCTCTACGTCGGTCGCGGCCTCGCCAAGGCCGAGATGATGGGGCCGGTCGAGGTGGCGGAGAAGTACGCGGTGCCGACAGAGCGCGCCGGCATGGCCTACGCCGAGATGTCGATGCTGCGCGGCGACCCGTCCGACGGGCTGCCGGGCGTCCCCGGTATCGGGGAGAAGACCGCGGCAAAGCTGATCAGCGAGTTCGGCAGCCTCGACGCACTCGAGGCCGCGGCCGCGGACAGCGGCTCGACGGTCCCCACCCGGAGCCGCAAGTCATTGCTCGCATCGACCGAGTACCTCACTGCCGCCCGGACCGTGGTGCTGGTGCGGACCGACGCCGAGACGATCGACAGCACCGACGACGACCGGCTTCCGGCCGAGCCCGCCGATCCCGGCGGTCTGGCCGACCTCGTGGACGAGTTGGGGATCGGCGCGTCGGTGGCCCGACTGTCCAAGGCGCTCGGCTGGCCCGCCGTCGCCGAGCGGCCGTGAGGCGGTCGGTCCGAGTCGGGCGGTCGTGAGGCGGTCGGTCTGAGCCGGGCGGTCAGCTCGTCGGACGCGAGACCTCGTACTTGCCGTCGTCGTCGAGGAAGGTCACGGTGACCGTCTGCTGCTGGCCTCCGACGGTCGCGGTGCAGCTGAACGACTGGCCCTGTTCGACCCGCTGGCCCGACGGGCACTGGACGTCCGACACCTCGGTCGCCTGATAGTCCTCGGTGAGGACCTTCTTGACGCCGTCCTGCACGGCGGACTGGGAGATGGTCTTCGGTGCCCAACCCGGCGCGATGAAAGCGGTGATGAGCAGGATCGCGGCGATGAGCACGGCCACTCCGCCACCGATCAGCAGCAGTGTGCGCAGGCCCTTTTTCCCGGACGGCGCGGCCATCGCGGAGAACTGGTCGCCACCACCGAACTGCCCGCCGTACGGCGGTTGGCCACCGAACTGCTGGCCGGCGTACTGCTGCCCACTGTTTTGCGGCCCACTGTATTGCTGGCCGCCGTATTGCTGACCGCCGTACTGTTCCTGCGGCCCCGTCGGCGCATACGCCGACTGCTGGCCGTAGACACCCTGAGGCGCCGGCGCGCCGTACTGCCCGGCCTGCGCCTGGGGATCGGGCGCGCCGTAGGCACCCTGCTGGCCGTAGGCGGGTTGTGCGGGGTTCTGCGGGCCGGGATTCTGTCGCCCATACGCCTGCCCATAGGCCTGCTGCCCGTAGCCCGGCTGTCCGTAGCCCGGCTGTCCATACGTCTGTTGCCCGAATGCCGCGTGCTGGTCGTAGGCCTGTTGCCCGTAACCGGTTGGACCGTAGGCCTGCGGCTGTGCAGGCCCCTGGCTCTGCTGGTGGTCCTGGGGTGCCGACTGACCAGGCGCACCGTTGGGGGTCGTCGGAGTGGGCTGCCCGTATGCCTGGGGCTGGGAGTACTCGGCACCGGGGCCACTGGACGGGGCCGCGTTGCTCGCGTTCTCGGCTGCCCGGGCCGCCTCCGACGCACCGGGGTCGGTCGGTCGTGGCGTCTGCTCCCCCGGCTGGGGGTCACCGCTCGGACGGGTCGGATCGTGCGGCTCAGTCATGGGGTTCCCTCCCGATCTGCCCGGTGACAGCTCACCGATTCGCCTGGATGTCATGCCTCGAATGTCCTGGCCGGTGAGTGATCTGCTCCATCCCCGGTGTCACACAGGTGGTGCGCCGGACCGGCTCACCTGCACTCCCGACCGCGTGGAGAAGGTTACCTCACACCCGGTGGTCGATCACCGAACCGAGGGCCCTGTGACAGGCACGTCGGCCGGCCGGCCACACGTTCTCGACGCGGGTCAGCCGAGTTCCGCGGCAACGACGCCACGTCGGATCCCGCCGACCGCGGACCTCGCCGACGACGCCAGCCGTGTCTCGGGTCCCACGCCGAGGCGGATCTGTTCGAGCAGGTCGACGACCTGACGGTTCCAGCGGACGAAGTCGCCCGGCGACAGCAACTGGCCACGTTCACCGGCAGCCGCCAGCGACTCCGTCAGAGAACGCCCAGATGCCCAGAGCGACACCGCAACCGAGAATCCGGTGTCCGGCTCACGAGTCGGATCGACACGGTGACGGGACTCGACGTGCGTCACGTCACGCCAGATCTCCACCGTGCGCGCGAGCGCCGTGCGCAGAGCGGCATTGCCGGGCATCGCGTCCGCGCCGGCAAAGCTCTCACGCCGTGCCTCGAAGACCATCGCGGCGACGACTGCGGCCAGTTCGTGCGGCGCGAGCCGGTCCCAGATCCCGGCGCGGATGCACTCGGTGACGACCAGATCGCTCTCGCTGTAGATTCGGCCGAGCAGATGACCCGCGGCGGTCACCGTGACCGATGCCGGCGCGTCGCCGCGTGTGTTCCCGACCTCGAGGTAACCGAGATCGGCGAGGACGGCGACGATCCGGTCGAACTGCACACCCAACGTCGAGGTCCGTTCGGCGATCACCCGGTCCGCGGTGACGATCTCGCGCACCACGCGGTTGCGCCGCTCGGCGAGGCGGAACAGCTCGTCACCGTTGTCCAGCCGATGGGCCGGGTGGGATCGCAGTGCCGTGCGCAGGCCTGCCAGCTCCCGGTCGTCGGCCGCGGCGGCACGCTTCTTCGACCGACCCTTGGGGACCTCGATCCCCGTCGAGCGCAGCGCCGATGCCAGATCCCGTCGTCCTCTGCCGGTGCGGCGGTCGATGTGTTTGGGCAGGCGCATGTTGCCGAGTACCTGGGGCGGGTTCACGAAATCCCTGGTCCCGACCCGTCCGCACCAAGCGTCTTCGGCCAACACCAGCGGTTTGGGGTCGGCCGATTGTGTCGCGGCTTCCAGGATGACGGCGAGGCCACGGTGCCTGCCGCCGTGCAGGCCGATCACGTGCCCACGTTTGAGTGCTGCGAGGTCGGCCACCGTCGACTGCGTGTTGGCCGACCGGCGCTCGAACTTGAGGTCACGTTCGCGGCGCCGAATGTCCTCGCGCAACTGGATGTACCCCAGGAATCCAGCATGTCGATCGGCCTCGGCGTGTCCATCGTCGGGATCGTCGTCGCCGATGACGACCCCGGGGTCGATGCCGCGCTTGTGCGCCGTCGCGCTCAGCTCGACGTCGAGCTTGCGTAGTCGGCGACGGGCCTCATCGACCTTGCGGGCCTGCCCGACGACCGATCGGTCCGCCTGGAACTGGGCGAACGAACGGTGCAGCAGTTCGCGGGACCCCTCGAGCCCGAGACGTCCGATGAGGTTGACCGCCATGTTGTACTCGGGCTGGAACGAGCTGCGCAGCGGGAACGTCCGGGCGCCGGCGAGCCCGGCCACCTGGTCGGGCACCGCCTCCGGTGTCCACACGACGACGGCATGTCCCTCGACGTCGATTCCGCGCCGCCCGGCGCGTCCGGTCAGCTGGGTGTACTCCCCGGGGGTCAGGTCGACGTGGGCCTCGCCGTTGAACTTCACCAGCCGCTCGAGGACGACCGTTCGAGCCGGCATGTTGATGCCGAGGGCGAGGGTCTCGGTCGCGAAGACCATCTTCACCAGGCCGCGAGTGAACAGTTCTTCCACCGCGTGACGGAACGTGGGCAGCAGACCCGCGTGATGGGCGGCGAAACCCCGACGCAATCCGGCCCGCCATTCCGCGACGCCCAGGATGTCCTCGTCGGCGGGCGACAACTCCTGCAGATGGCGGTCGACGACCTCGTCGACCGCCATCGACTCCTCCGGGGTGAGGAGCGTCAGGCCGGATCGCAGGCACTGCGCCAGCGCCCCGTCGCAGCCGGCGCGGGAGAAGATGAACCCGATGGCCGGGAGCAGGCCCTCGCGGTCGAGTCGCGCGACGAGATCGGGCCGCGACGGCGGACGGGGCCCACCGCCCCGGCGAGGCCCCCGCGACGACTGCCCGCGACGCCCCCGACCGCTCCGACGGTCGTCGTCGGCGAGCAGCATGCGATGCCGGATATAGCGCTTGAGCTCCGGATTGACCTGGGGGCGTTCGGGTTTGCCTCCCGCGTCGACATGTCGGGCGGGGTCGAACAGGTCGAACATCCGCGTGCCGACGAGCATGTGCTGGGTCAGCGGCACCGGGCGGTGTTCGTCGACGATGACGGTGGTGTCGCCGCGAACCGCCTGGATCCAGTCGCCGAACTCCTCGGCGTTGCTGACGGTCGCGGAGAGGCTGACCACCCGCACCGACGGATCGAGATGGAGGATGACCTCTTCCCACACCGCGCCGCGGAAACGATCGGCGAGGAAGTGGACCTCGTCCATCACCACATAGGACAGCCCGTCGAGCGCGCGCGAGTTCGCGTAGATCATGTTGCGGACCACCTCGGTGGTCATCACCACCACGGGGGCGTCCGGGTTGATCGAGTTGTCGCCGGTCAGCAGACCGACGGACTCCGGACCGTGGATGGCCGCGAGGTCGGCGTACTTCTGGTTGCTGAGCGCCTTGATCGGCGTCGTGTAGAAGCACTTCGTCCCGGCCGCCAGTGCGAGGTGGACGGCGAACTCCCCCACGATCGTCTTGCCGGCGCCGGTCGGTGCGCAGACGAGTACCCCGTGCCCGGCGTCGAGCGCCATGCATGCTCGTCGTTGGAAGTCGTCGAGGCGGAAGGTCAGCCGGCCGGTGAAGTCGTCGAGCCGGCTCACAGGATGTCGTCGAACGTGTCGTGGTCGCGGACGGAGGTGCGGGCACCCGAGGGATCCGCACCCGGTACGGAGCGGACGGGTTCGATGCGGGACGCCGACGGGGCCGGCCCCGTGCTCGGCAGCGGACTGGCCTGATCATCAGGGATGGACGACCAGTCCGGGGTGTTCCGCCCGCGCCGCTTGTCGTGGATGCGGGCGAACTGGATCGCGAACTCCATCAGCACCGTGAGTGCGAGCGCGAGGGCCAGCATCGTGAACGGGTCCTGCCCCGGGGTCACGATCGCCGCGAACACGAACAGCGCGAAGATCAGACCGCGACGCCAGGCCTTGAGCTTCTCGTACTTGAGGACGCCGATGACGTTGAGCGCCACGATCAGCAGCGGCAACTCGAAGCTGACTCCGAAGATGATCAGCAGATGGATCATGAACCCGAAGTACTGGTCACCGGCGAGGGCCGTCACCTGCACGTCGTTGCCGACCGTGAGCAGGAAGTGGAATGCCTTGGCCACCACCAGGTAGGCGAGGACCGCGCCGCCGACGAACAGGATGGCGG
Source organism: Gordonia sp. OPL2 (assembly GCF_003797825.1). Classification (GTDB taxonomy): domain Bacteria; phylum Actinomycetota; class Actinomycetes; order Mycobacteriales; family Mycobacteriaceae; genus Gordonia. The sequence goes on along the minus strand of NZ_RKME01000001.1, from coordinate 365,391 downwards.
CCGAACTGACGAAGCCGACGGCGTAGCGCCGTTCGTTGGTGTGCAGTCCCGGGGTGATGAACTGCCACAGTTGATACAGCCAGATGGGACAGGCCAGCACGACGCCGGCGGTGAGCGCGACCTTCAGCCGGAGCATGAACTGGTCGAACGGACCGGTCGCGAGCAGCCGGCACGAGTCGTCGGCGGTCAGCTGTGCCCTCGACGACGGTGGCAGGTCGCAGTATGGCCCGCGGAGCAGGTCACCGAGGGACGGGATGCCGAGAAAACCATGCGTGTACCAGACGAACCCCACGATCGTGGTCACGACAATGGCCAGCAGAGCGATGACCACACGCGTCCGGAGTTCGTACAGGTGCTCGACCAACGACATGGTGCCGTCGGGATTCACCTTGCGCTTACGGCGCCTCGGATCCAGAGAGATGCGCACACGAATGCCCTGGTTTTCGGGTTCCCGAGAGGATCTACGCAGACTTCTTCACATCGTCGGACGAGGTCTGCGACGCGGGCGGCGTGGCCTCACCCGGCGGGAGTTCACGCTTCGCGGGGGCTGCCGGCTCGTCGGAGTCCTTGCCGTCGTTCTGCATCTCCTTGACCTCGCTCTTGAAGATGCGCAGCGACTGGCCGAGACCGCGTGCGGCGTCGGGCAGCTTCTTGGAACCGAACAGGACAACCAGGACCACGAGGACGATCGCCCAGTGCCACCAGGACAGAGCACCCATGTTTCAACCTCCGAATCGCGATGTTGCCAATGCTACCCGAGCCCGCCGAAACGGCGGCGTGCATGGCCGATCCCCGACCTCACGCGTAACGCGCTCGCGCGGCTGTTGCCGTGGTGACGACGGTATCAGCGATATCCGGCGCTGACACCACCCGAACGCGACCGCCGAACCCGAGCAGGAAGCGGGTGAGCCACTCCGGCGAGCCGTACACCAGTCGCGCCCGCACCGGGACGTTCGGGTCGGCGCGGTCCTCGACAGGCTCGATCGGATCGATCAGGTAGTAGTCCAGGATCCACAGCTCGTCCGGATCGATCTCGATCTCGGCCGACGGCAGGTCCGGGTTCTCGGCGAGGATCGCCGACTGCTGATGCCCGGTCGCCTCGGCCGGCGGCGCGGACGGTTCGTCGAGCGTCTCCGCCGTCTCCACCCGGTCGAAACGGAACAACCGCACCCCGTCGCTCTTGCGACACCACGCCTCGAGATAGGTGTTGTTGTCCATCGTCTGCAGACGGATGGGATCGACCGTGCGCTCGGAGACGCTGTCGCGGGTCGCCGAGTAGTACCGGATCGTCACCGCCTTCGTCGACCGCACGGCCTCGCGGATCGTCGCATACGTCCCGCCGTCGGGATCGGTGTCTCCATCGGCGCCCGCCTGCACCGGAGACTCGGACGACCCGACGGCCTGCTCGATCTTGGCGATCGCGCGGCGGGCAGCCGAGCGATCGACGGCACCCGGCATGTCGAGCAGCGCGCGCAGCGCCACGAGCATCGTGCTGGCCTCGGTCGTCGTCAGTCGCAGCGGTCGGTCCATGCCGGCGGTGAACCCCACCTCGACGTATCCCTGCTCGAACTGCAGATCGATGAGGTCGTCCGGGAAATGACCGGGCAGTCCGCAGACGAAGAGCAGCTCGAGATCTCTGGTGAGCTGCTTCGGGGTGATCCCCAGATCACGCGCGGCCTGCTCGACGGCGATGCCGCGACGTGCGGCGAAGTACGGCACGAGGGCGAGCAATCGGCTGAAACGGTCCGGGCGGGGCGCCATCAGACGGTCACCTCCACCATGCGGTCCAGTGCGGCGACGACGGTGTCGCGTAGTTCCGGCGGTGTCAGGACCACCGCGTCCGGTCCGGCACCGAGGACCAGCCGGGCCAGCGTCGGCAACGACCGGATCTCGATCTCCAGGACGTCACCCGGTTCGTCGGCGAACGTGCGAGGTTCGGTGCGCGCGGCGAGCCGGCGCAGTCCCGCAGCGCGGTCGGCGGCCACCCAGATCGTGGCGATCCGGCCGTCCGAACCCGCTGCCGACTCGACGGCGGCCGTGACGATCTGCTGGATGTCGGTGCCCTCGGGCACCGACACGTCCCCCGGCGCACCGGTGGTCGCGACGTCCGAGATGCGGGAGAGGCGGAACGTGCGGGTCGCCGCGCGGTCGCGATCGTGCCCCACGACGTACCACCGGCCGCGGTGGGTCACCACGCCCCAAGGTTCCAGCGTCCGCGTCGCCGACGTCGACGCCGCCCCCGGCCGATAGGTGAAGGTCACCGCCTGCGACGACCCGATCGCCGACAGCACGGCCGCGAGTCCCGACTCCGAACCCAGCGACCTGGCCGAGGTCGCCGCCGAGAAACCGATCTCGTCCTCGGCCCGCACGTCGATGCCGGCCGCCTGGAGTTTCAACAGGGCGTTCTGGGAGATCGCCGAGATCTCCGGCGCGTCCCACAGGGCGGCGGCCATCGCCACGACGGCCGCCTCCGGACGATCCAGCGTGATCTCGGGCAGTTCGTAGGAGTCGCGCTCGATGCGGTAGCCGTCGGCGCCGCCGGACAGGCGTTCGCGGCCGGTGATCAGCGGGATGCCGAGGTCGCGCAATTCGGTCTTGTCGCGCTCGAACATGCGGTTGAAGGCCTCGTCGGACTGCCCGTCGTCGTTGTAGCCCTTCACGTTGCGGCGGATGTAGTCCGCGGTGACGAACTGGCGTGTCGACAGCAGGCAGATCACGAGGTTGAGAAGGCGCTCAACTTTCGGGGTTGCCACCTGAGACAGCTTACGGTCACATGGATGCGATCAGACGGTCGACTCGCTCGTCGACGCTACGGAACGGGTCCTTGCACAACACCGTTCGCTGCGCCTGGTCGTTCAGCTTCAGATGCACCCAGTCGACCGTGAAGTCCCGGCCGGCCTTCTGCGCGGCCGAGATGAAGTCGCCCCGCAGTTTCGCGCGGGTGGTCTGCGGCGGCTCGTTGACGGCGGTGGCGATGTCCTCGTCGGTCGTCGCGCGGGCGACCAGTCCCTTGCGCGTCAGGACATCGAACACGCCACGGCCGCGCTTGATGTCGTGGAACGCGAGGTCGAGCTGGGCGATCTTCGGATCCGACAGTTCCATCGAGTACCGATCCTGGTAGCGCTGGAACAGCTTGCGCTTGATGACCCAGTCCACCTCGGTGTCGACGGACGAGAAGTCGTCGCTCTCGACGGCATCGAGCATGCGGCCCCACAGATCGACGACCTTGTCCATCTCCGGGTCGGGTCGTCGGTTGGTCATGTGCTCGACGGCCCGCGCGTGATACTCCCGCTGGATGTCGAGCGCGCTCGCCTGACGCCCACCCGCGAGCCGCACCGGCCGGCGACCGGTGGGATCGTGGCTCACTTCGCGGATCGCGCGGATCGGGTTGTCGAGGGCGAAGTCGCGGAACGAGACCCCGGCCTCGATCATCTCGAGGACCAGCGCCGCCGAACCGACCTTCAGCAGGGTGGTCATCTCCGCCATGTTCGAGTCACCGACGATCACGTGCAGGCGGCGATACTTCTCGGCATCAGCGTGCGGCTCGTCGCGGGTGTTGATGATCGGGCGCGACCGCGTGGTCGCCGACGACACGCCCTCCCAGATGTGCTCGGCGCGCTGCGACAGGCAGAACGTCGCCGCCTTCGGGGTCTGCAGCACCTTGCCCGCACCGCAGATCAACTGCCGCGTCACCAGGAACGGCAGCAGGACATCGGAGATGCGCGAGAACTCCCCCGCCCGCACCACGAGGTAGTTCTCGTGGCAGCCGTAGGAGTTGCCCGCCGAGTCGGTGTTGTTCTTGAACAGGTAGATGTCGCCGCCGATGCCCTCGTCGGCGAGCCGCTGTTCCGCGTCGATGAGCAGGTCCTCGAGAACGAGTTCGCCCGCCCGGTCGTGATTGATCAGCTGGATCAGGCTGTCGCACTCGGCGGTCGCGTACTCCGGGTGGGATCCGACGTCGAGGTAGAGGCGCGCGCCGTTCTGCAGGAACACGTTGGAGGAACGCCCCCACGACACAACCCTCCGGAACAGATACCGGGCGACCTCGTCCGGGCTCAGTCGACGATGGCCGTGGAAGGTACACGTGACACCGAATTCGGTCTCGATACCCATGATTCGACGCTGCACACCACCAACCCTACCCGGGGAGTACCGCGCAGACCCGGCGACGCGACGGCAGGTCGCGACGCCGGGTCGTGACGGTCAGGATCCGTTGTCGTCGGACGACGATCCGGTGTCGGCGGACGCGTCTGCTGCAGTGGTCGCCGACGGTGTCGCGGATGCGGGCATCAGGTCGGCCAGCACCGCGTTGGTGATCCGCCGGAACGCCCGGCGCGGGCGGTTGCGATCGAGGATGGCGACCTCGAGGTCGGAGGCGGCCAGCTCACGCGGCGCGGCCGTCGGCGCCGAGGAACTCCCCGACGACCCGCTGCTCCCCGACTCGACCGGTGTGGCGAGTGCGGCGACGGCGACCGACAGCGCCGCCGACAGTTCGAGATCGGATTCGTAGGACTCGCGCAGCGCCGCGGTGATCGCGTCGTTCGCTCCGCCCATCACCAGGAAGCGTGTCTCGTCGGCGATCGACCCGTCGTAGGAGATCCGGTACAGCTGTGACGGACGCGGCTTCCCGAACTTGGCGACCTCCGCGACGCACAGCTCCACCTCGTACGGTTTGGCCTGCTCGGTGAAGACCGAACCGAGGGCGTTGGCGTAGGTGTTGGCCAACGACAGTGCGGACACGTCGGCGCGGTCGTAGCTGTAACCCCGCATGTCGGCCAGCTGGATGCCTGCCTTGCGCAGACTCTCGAACTCGTTGTACTTGCCGACCGCGGCGAAACCGATGCGATCGTAGATCTCGCTGGTCTTCCGCAGGGTGTTCGACGGGTTCTCCGCGACGAACAGCACACCGTCGGCGTACGTCAGCGCGATGACGCTGCGTCCACGGGCGATGCCCTTGCGCGCGAGCTCCGAACGATCGCGCATGATCTGTTCGGCACTGGCGTAATACGGGAACGTCATCGCGCCTCCCCCTCGTGCTCGGCGGCCCGTCGTTCGACGACGGCACGCGCCGCGGCCTCGATCGCCTCCGGCTCGACCTCGCGTGCCCCCTCGGCGCCCACGATGACCGCGGTCGGGAAGATCTTGCGCACGATGTCGGGACCACCCGTCGCCGAATCGTCGTCGGCCGCGTCGTAGAGCGACTCGACGGCCACGGCGAGCGCGCTGTCGGCGTCGAGGTCCGAACGATAGAGCTTCTTCAGCGACGACTTGGCGAACATCGACCCGGAGCCGATCGCCTGATAACCGCCGAACTCCTCGTGCCGGTCGCCGGCGATGTCGAACGAGAAGATCCGCCCGCGTTCGTTGGGATCGTCGTGATCGATGTCGAACCCGACCAGCAGCGGTACCGCCGCGAGCCCCTGCATGGCGGCGCCGAGGTTGCCGCGCACCATCGACGCGAGACGACTGACCTTGCCGTCCAGCGTCAGCGGAACGCCCTCGATCTTCTCGTAGTGCTCGAGTTCCACCGCGAACAGCCGCACCATCTCGATCGCGATACCCGCGGTCCCGGCGATGCCCGCCGCCGAGTACTCGTCGGTGATGTAGACCTTCTGGACGTCCCGGGTGGCGATGAGGTTGCCCATCGTCGCGCGCCGATCGCCGGCCAGCACGACCCCGCCCGCGAACGACACCGCGACGATCGTTGTGCCGTGCGGGATGTCGGCGGCCGCGTCGGCGCGGATGCTCATCGGGTCCACGCGGTTGTGCGGGAGCTGCTCGGGCGCATGCTCACGCAAGTAGTCGGTGAACGACGAGATGTCCGCACGCAGCGGGAGGGTGGAGTGGAACGGGGTTGAGGAACCTGGTGACGTGAACCGGTCGCTCACTGGCCGCCCTTCTGCACATAGGCGCGGACGAAGTCCTCGGCGTTCTCCTCGAGCACGTCGTCGATCTCGTCGAGCAGGTCGTCGGTGTCCTCGGCAAGCTTCTCGCGACGTTCCTGGCCGGCGCCACCGTCCGAACCGATGTCACCATCGTCGTCGCCGCCACCGCGCTTGGTCTGTTCCTGCGCCATCTGCTGCCTCCTTCGACTCACCGGCGACGCGTGCTGCGCCTCCGGCACCGATCCGTCCTTCTCGGACGCCGACCCGACTCCGACATGGCCGGGTCTGACAATCGTGTATTTCCACACACTACCGGTGTCGGAGTCCGTGCGGGCGGAAGCGAACACGCCCGCGCGGCCGCGTCGCCCGGTCGCCGATCAGGTCGTGGTGAGCTGGTCCACGAGGTCGGCGGCGGAGTTCACCGAGTCCAACAGTTTCCCGACGTGGGCACGTGTGCCGCGCAGCGGTTCCAGCGTCGGGATCCGCACCAGCGAGTCACCCCCGAGATCGAAGATGACGGAGTCCCAGCTCGCGGCGGCGACGTCGGCGCCGAACCGGCGCAGGCATTCGCCACGGAAGTAGGCCCGGGTGTTCTCCGGCGGCTCACTGATCGCGCGCATCACGTCGGTCTCGTCGACGAGTCGTTTCATCGAGCCGCGGGCGACGAGCCGGTTGTAGAGCCCCTTGTCGAGGCGGACGTCGGAGTACTGCAGATCGATGAGCTGGAGGCGCGGCGCAGACCACCCCAGACCTTCCCGCTGGCGGAATCCCTCCAGGATGCGCAGCTTGGCCGGCCAGTCGAGGATGTCGGCGCACTCCATCGGATCCCGCTCGAGACGGTCGAGGACGTCGGCCCATGTCTCGAGGACGTGGGCGGCCCGCTCATCGTCGCTGTGCTCGGCGTCGTGGAATTTCATGCACCGCTCGAGGTACTCCCGTTGCAGGGCGAGTGCGGTGAGTTCGCGTCCATCGGTGAGTGCGACGGTCGCCGACAGCCCGGGGTCGTGACTGATCGTGTGCACCGCCTGCACGGGACGCGCGAGTTCGATGTCGGAGAAGTCGACACCGGCCTCGATGAGGTCGAGCACGAGCGCGGTCGTGCCGACCTTGAGGTAGGTGGCCGTCTCGGCGAGATTGGCGTCGCCGATGATCACGTGCAGTCGGCGGTACCGCTCCGGGTCGGCGTGCGGCTCGTCGCGCGTGTTGATGATGCCCCGCTTGAGCGTGGTCTCCAGACCGACCTCGACCTCGATGTAGTCCGAGCGCTGCGACAGCTGGTAGCCGGCCTCGTCGCCGGACTGACCGATGCCGACGCGTCCCGATCCGGTGATCACCTGTCGGGACGCGAAGAAGGTCGTGAGGCCACCGATCACCGCGGTGAACGGGGTGTCGCGGTTCATCAGATAGTTCTCGTGGGTGCCGTAGGACGCACCCTTGCCGTCGATGTTGTTCTTGTACAACTGCAGGCGCGGTGCACCCGGCACACTCGCGACATGACGCGCGGCGGCCTCCATGACCCGCTCGCCGGCCTTGTCCCAGATCACCGCATCCATCGGGTCGGTGACCTCGGGGGCCGAGTACTCCGGATGGGCGTGGTCGACGTACAGGCGGGCACCGTTGGTGAGGATCATGTTGGCGGCGCCGATCTCATCGGCGTCGATGATCGGGGCCGGACCCGAGCCCCGTCCGAGGTCGAACCCGCGGGCGTCGCGCAGCGGCGATTCCACCTCGTAGTCCCATCGGGTGCGCTTCGCGCGGGGCACCCCGGCGGCGGCGGCATAAGCCAGCACCGCCTGGGTCGACGTCATGATCGGGTTCGCGGTCGGGTCGCCGGGAGCGGAGATCCCGTACTCGACCTCGGTGCCGATGATTCGCTGCATGCTACGAGCGTAGATGTTCACCCGGTACCGGTCGCACCCTCGTCCCCGTCTGGGTAGCGTCTACGCGGTGAAAGCCTTCCGCCGGTTCACGGTTCGGGTGCCCCTGCCGACCGAGCTCGCCGACCTCTCCCGACTCGCCCACAATCTCCGCTGGGCATGGCATCAGCCCACGCAGGAGCTGTTCGCAGGTCTCGATCCCGACCTGTGGTCGCAGACCGGGGATCCGCTCCGACTGCTGGCCGAGATCGACCCCGCGCGCATCGCCGAGCTGGCCGTCGACCGCGCCTTCCTCGATCGCCTCACGGCGGTCCGCGACGACCTCGCCCGGTACACCGGCGAGCCGCGCTGGTTCGCCGACTACGCCGCCGGCCTGTCGTCGGAACAGGTTGCGCCGCAAGCCATCGCGTACTTCTCGATGGAATTCGGCATCTCCGAGGTGCTGCCCATCTACTCCGGCGGACTCGGCATCCTCGCCGGCGATCACCTGAAGGCGGCCTCCGATCTCGGACTGCCCCTGATCGGTGTCGGCCTCTTCTACCGGTCGGGCTACTTCCATCAGAGCCTGTCCCGTGACGGATGGCAGATCGAGCGGTACCCGGTCAACGATCCCACGTCGCTTCCGCTCACCCTGCTCACCGACGACGGCGATCCGGTGGTGGTGTCGATCGCGATGCCGGGTGAACGGACGCTGCAGGCGCAGGTCTGGGTGGCGACCGTCGGGCGGATCCCGTTGCTGCTCCTCGACGCCGACATCCCGGCCAACGTCGAGGAACTGCGCGGAGTCACCGATCGCCTCTACGGCGGAGATCAGGATCACCGGATCAAGCAGGAGATCCTCCTCGGCATCGGAGGTGTCCGTGCGGTCCGCGAGTACGTGCGGATCACCGGCCATCCGGAACCATCGGTCTTCCACATGAACGAGGGTCACGCCGGATTCCTGGGCGTCGAACGGATCCGGGAGCTCTCGAGCGGCCCGGCCGGTCTCGACTTCGACACCGCGGAGGCGGTGGTGCGCGCGTCGAACATCTTCACCACGCACACGCCGGTGCCCGCGGGCATCGACCGGTTCCCGCGGGACATGGTCCGCTACTACCTCGACGCAGACGAGACCGGGACATCGCGGTTGCTGCCGGGCCTGTCGGTGGCCACCGTGGTCGATCTCGGCGACGAGGGCGATCCGGGCGTGTTCAACATGGCACACATGGGTTTTCGGCTCGGACAACGCAGCAACGGGGTGTCGCGCCTGCACGGCGCGGTCAGCCGTGAGATGTTCGCCGACCTCTGGCCGGGCTTCGACAGCGACGAGGTGCCGATCGGCTCGGTCACCAACGGCGTCCACGGACCGACGTGGACGGCCCGACGCTGGCAGGAGGCTGCCGGCGGCGACGAGGAGGCGGTCGCGAGGATCGTGACCTCGCTGCCCGCCGACGAGATCTGGCGGCTCCGCTCGGACATGCGTGCCGATCTGGTCGACGAGGTCCGGCGGCGAACCCATGCCAGCGGTCGTGACCGCGGGTTCAGCGAAGCCGAGCTCGGCTGGACGGCCGACATCTTCGATCCGGCGGCACTGACCATCGGCTTCGCACGGCGCGCGGCGACCTACAAGCGGCTGACGCTGATGTTGCGCGATCCCGAACGGATGCGCCGGATCCTCACCGATCCCGACCGGCCGGTACAACTGGTGATCGCCGGCAAGGCGCATCCGGCCGACGACGGCGGCAAATCGCTCATCCAGCAGGTGGTCCGGTTCACCGAGGACCCCGAGCTGCGCGAGCGCATCGTCTTCCTGCCGGACTACGACATCTCCATGGCCCGCGACATCTACGCGGGGTGCGATGTCTGGTTGAACAATCCCGTGCGCCCGATGGAGGCGTGCGGGACGTCGGGGATGAAGTCGGCGATGAACGGCGGACTGAATCTGTCGATCCTCGACGGCTGGTGGGATGAGATGGCCGACGGCGAGAACGGCTGGGCGATCCCGTCGGCGGAGGGTGTCACCGACGATCATCGACGCGACGACCTCGAGGCAGAGGCGCTCTACGAACTGCTCGAGGAATCGGTGATCCCGTTGTTCTACAACCGTTCCGCCGACGGTGTGCCGGAGCGCTGGGTGGAGATGGTCCGGCACACCGTGAATCGGCTCGGTCCGGACGTACAGGCGTCGCGGATGGTGCGCGACTACACGACTGCGCTCTACGGTCCGGCGGCCACGCAGTACGCGTCGATCTGCGCCGACGGATACACCCCCGCACGGGATCTCGCGTCCTACCGGCAACTGCTCGACCGCGGGTGGACGGCCGTGCAGATCGCGGGCCTCGACGAGTCGGACTGGACGGAGACCGCGGCCGACTCCCCCGCGAGCGGGATCCGAGAAGACGGCAGCCCACGTACGGCAAGCCTGACCCTGACCGCACACGTGGCGCTCGGTGAGCTCGCCGCCGACCAGGTCGCGGTTCAGGCACTGGTCGGCCGGGTCACCGACGACGGTGAGATCCGGGAGCCGACCACCGTCGAGATGTCGCCGACCGGCGAGGTGGATCCGTCCGGGCGCACCCTGTTCGCGGCGGCCGTCACGCCGACCCGATCGGGTCGCCACGGCTACACCGCGCGGGTACTGCCCCGACATCCACAGCTGTCCGACGACGCCGAGCTGGGTCTGGTCCGATATCCGGTCGGCACCGCGGACGACGCCGGACCGAGCCGCACGGAGACCGTGCTGGTGCCCGGCGCATCCTGAGCAGTCCGACGACGAAGGGCCGACTCCCCGGGTGGGGGTGTCGGCCCTTCGTCGTGTGACAGGTGCCTACAGGTACTGGCCGGTGTTGGTCTCGGTGTCGATCGCGCGGCTCGCGCCCGCGCTCTTGCCGGTGACCAGAGTGCGGATGTAGACGATCCGCTCCCCCTTCTTGCCCGAGATCCGTGCCCAGTCGTCCGGGTTGGTCGTGTTGGGCAGATCCTCGTTCTCGGCGAACTCGTCGAGGATCGAGTCGAACAGGTGCTGCACCCGCAGTCCCGGTGCACCGGTGTCCAACTGCGACTTGATCGCGTACTTCTTCGACCGGTCGACGACGTTCTGGATCATCGCGCCCGAGTTGAAGTCCTTGAAGTACATGATCTCCTTGTCGCCGTTGGCGTAGGTGACCTCGAGGAACCGGTTGTCGTCGCTCTCCGCATACATCCGCTCGACGACCTTCTCGATCATCGCGTTGACGCACGCCGTGCGGTCGCCGCCGAACTCGTTGAGATCGTCGGCGTGCACCGGCAGCGTCTCGGTGAGGTACTTGGAGAAGATGTCCATCGCCGACTCCGCGTCGGGCCGTTCGATCTTGATCTTCACGTCCAGACGGCCGGGGCGCAGGATGGCCGGGTCGATCATGTCCTCACGGTTGGAGGCGCCGATCACGATGACGTTCTCCAGACCTTCGACGCCGTCGATCTCGCTCAGCAGCTGAGGGACGACCGTGGTCTCCACGTCCGACGACACGCCCGATCCGCGGGTCCGGAAGATCGAGTCCATCTCGTCGAAGAACACGATCACCGGGGTGCCCTCGGACGCCTTCTCCCGCGCTCGCTGGAAGATCAGGCGGATGTGTCGCTCGGTCTCACCGACGAACTTGTTGAGCAGCTCGGGACCCTTGATGTTCAGGAAGTAGGACTTCGCCTCCTTGGCGTCGTCGCCACGCACCTGCGCGATCTTCTTGGCCAGCGAGTTCGCGACCGCCTTGGCGATGAGCGTCTTGCCGCAGCCGGGCGGACCGTAGAGCAGGACGCCCTTGGGCGGGCGCAGCGCGTAGTCGCGGAACAGGTCCTTGTGCAGGAACGGCAGTTCGACGGCGTCGCGGATCTGCTCGATCTGACGTCCGAGACCACCGATGTCCTCGTAGCCGACGTCGGGGACCTCTTCGAGCACCAGATCCTCGACCTCGGCCTTGGGCACCCGCTCGAACGCGAAGCCGGCCTTCGTGTCGATCAGCAGCGAGTCGCCCGGGCGCAGCTTGCGACGCTTGCCGTCCTCGCCGTCGACCTCACCCAGCAGCGGCTCGGCGAGCCAGACGACACGCTCCTCGTCGGCGTGGCCGACGACCAGTGCACGTTGCCCGTCGCCGAGGATCTCCCGCAGCGTGCTGATCTCGCCGACCGAGTCGAACTCGCAGGCCTCGACGATGGTGAGCGCCTCGTTCAGGCGCAGCGTCTGGCCCTTGTGTAGTGCGTCGAGGTCGATGTTGGGCGAGCACGTGAGGCGCATCTTGCGTCCGGAGGTGAACACGTCGACGGTGCTGTCGGGATAGATCTCCAGCAGGACGCCGTAACCGCTCGGCGGCTGGCCGAGACGATCGACCTCTTCACGTAGCGCGACCAGTTGCTGACGCGCCTCCTTGAGCGTGTCGAGCAGCTTCGCGTTGCGTGCGGTCAGATTGTCGACGCGTTCCTGGAGATCCTTGTCCGCGGGCCGGCCGAAGTTCGGGCGTCCGGACTCGGCGCGTGCGATCGGCGACGCGTACGCGGGGACGAAACCCTCGTCGGGCAGTTGGGCGGAGTCGTCGGGTCCCTGGTCTCGGGCCCCCGAGGCCCCGGAGTGTTCGGCGCCACCGGCACCCTGGCGGTCAGATTCGGTCATTACTGACTCCTCTCCCCGGCAAACACTCGAAGTGTTTGCGCCGTATCCCCACGCTACCGGTGCGGACGTGAAAACGCCGTGCACCGCGCAATTCGCGATGTTGACGGGTTGTTAATTCTACGTATTCGCAACGTATTCGCGACGTTTCGACCGGTTACGGCGTTACACGCAGCCCGGGCGCAAGGTCGGTCAGCCGCGTGTCGGGCGGCGCTGGGGACGCAGTGTGGTGACACCGTCGGCGAGGCGTCGTGTGGTGATCAGAAAAGCGGTGTGGCCTTGCATTTTGTGCTCCGGACGGACCGCGAGGCCCACCGCACTCCAGTCGCGGACCAGCGATTCCCACGCCCGCGGCTCGGTCCAGCACTCCTGCTCACGCACGGCCTCGATGATCCGCGACAATTGAGTGACCGTTGCCACATAGATGATCAGCACCCCGCCCGGTGCGATCGCCTGTCGGACGACGTCGAGGGGCTCCCACGGGGCCAGCATGTCGAGGACGATGCGGTCGTAGCGACGGTCCTCGGCGAGCGAGTCCACATCCAGATGTGCCAGGTCGTCGACGACGAGGTCCCAGTTCTCCGGATGTCCGGAGAAGAAGGTGTCGACGTTGCGGAGGGCGTGCTCGGCATGATCGTCGCGCACCTCGTACGAGGTCACACTGCCCTCGGGTCCGACCGCGCGCAGCAGTGAACACGTGAGTGCACCGGAACCGGCGCCCGCCTCGAGCACCCGGGCGCCCGGGAAGATGTCACCCTCGGTGACGATCTGGGCGGCGTCCTTCGGGTATATGACCTGTGCGCCGCGCGGCATCGACAGGACGTAGTCGACGAGCAGGGGACGCAGGGCGAGGTACTGGGTGCCGCTCGTCGCGGAGACGATACTGCCCTCGGGTGCACCGATGAGGTCGTCGTGCGCGATCGCGCCGCGATGGGTGTGGAAGAGCTTGCCCGCCTCGAGGTGGACGGTGAACTTCCGTCCCTTGGCGTCGGTCAGCTGTACGCGGTCACCCACGTCGAAGGGGCCGGTGGTCGGCATCGGGCGATCGGGTCCTTCCGGCGGGGTCAGGGGTGTCGATCCCCGAACCTGTCACTGTTGCGACCTACCCTGCCATTTGTGAGTACGACGATGGACGCTGGGGCCGCTCCCGGCAACGTCGACCGGTCGGGTACGGCAGCACCGAACCGGCCGCCGACCACCCATGCGACGACAGATCCCGCCGCGGCGAATCCGGCGGGTGCGTCGTCGGGCCGTGGGCTGGTGGGCAGGCCACTGGCGTTGTCGCCGTCGCGCGCGGCCGATTTCAAACAGTGTCCGCTGCTGTACCGGTATCGCGCGATCGACCGGTTCCCGGAGACGCCGACGACGGCCCAGACCCGCGGCACCGTGGTGCACGCGGCGTTGGAGAACCTCTTCGACATGCCTGCCGAACTACGGACACAGGAGTCGGCCGACCTTCTCGTCGAGGGTGCCTGGGCGGCGATGTGCGAAGCCGACCCGCACCTGGCGGACATCGTCGACGGGCGTCCCGAGCGACTGCTCGCGGAAGCACAGAAACTCATCGCGACCTACTACACGATGGAGAACCCGACGGCCTTCGACGCGGATTCCTGCGAGGAGCACGTCGAGATCGACATGGACGACGTGCTCATGCGTGGATTCATCGATCGCATCGACGTCGCCCCGACCGGCGAGGTGCGGGTCGTCGACTACAAGACGGGGCGATCGCCGGGCGAGGCCTTCGAGGCGAAGGCCCTGTTCCAGATGAAGTTCTACGCCCTCGCCATCCTCCGGATCCGCGGGGTGGTCCCGGCGCGTCTGCAGCTGATGTACCTGTCCGACGGACAGCAACTGACCTACGCCCCGGACCGCGAGGAACTCGACCGCTTCGGCCGGACCCTGAAGGCGATCTGGGCTGCGATCCGCGCGGCCGTGGCCACCGGCGACTTCCGCCCCAAGACCTCCCGGCTCTGCGGGTCCTGCGAGCACAAAGCGCGCTGCCCGGAGTTCGGTGGCGAGATCCCGCCCTATCCCGGTCCGCCACCGGGATTCCTCGGCTGATGGGCTCATCCCGACCGTCGATCCGGTGACCACCCCCGGAACGCGCGACTATGACGGTAGGCATACGGTGCTGTCGTGGAGAGTTGTTACTACGCCCCGATCGATCCGCCGGCCGCCGAACGCGACGCAGGGTACGAATACTTCCGACCGACCGAGGCGACGCAGAGCGTGTGGGCCACGACCATGCAACACGGTGGTCCGCCGTCGGGACTGATGATGCGGTCGCTCCTGCGATGCGACCCGTCCCCCGCACAACGCTTCACCCGGGTCACGACCGAGATCCTCGGCCCGATCGGACTGGGGGTGAACCGGCTGCGCTCGGAGGTGATCCGGCCCGGACGCCAGATCAGTCTGGTGGGCACCGATCTGGAGGTCGCCCAGCCCGACGGATCGTTCCGTTTGGCCGCCCGATCGGTGGGCTGGAGGATGCGAACCGCCGACAGCACGCAGGTGGTCGAAGAACCCGAACCGCTCACCCCCGGACCCGGCGAGCTCACACCGGTGGTGGGTGTCACCGAGAGCGGCGACCTCGGTGTCGACTGGGGCACAGCCGGTTTCATCGGTTCGGTCGAGTCGGCCGCGATCGCGGGTCGGGTCGGTGACACACCCGCGGTGTGGGTGCGTCCGGCGATCCCTCTGGTGGGCGGCGAGCAGATCTCGGATCTGGAGTCGATCTTCACCGTCGTCGACATCGCCAACGGCCTGGGCACACGCCTGCGAACCGACGAATGGACCTGGATGAACACCGACACCACGGTGCACCTGACGCGGACGCCGCGGGGTCCGTGGGTGGGCATCGACGCCGACATGGTCCAAGGGCCCGAGGGATTCGGCGCGACCTTCGGCGATCTCTACGACGCAGACGGTTTCATCGGACGTTCGGCGCAGACGGTCCTGCTCGCCGAGCGCTGAGACCGGCGTCGCCCCAGAGACGTCTGGTCAGAAGCGGCAGGACCGGATGTCGGTGGCCAGGATCGCCTTGGCGCCCAGCTCCGACAACTCGTCCATCAGGCTCTGGTGGATCTTGCGGGGCACCATGGCGCGCACCGCGACCCAGTCCGGATCCGCCATCGGTGCCACGGTCGGCGATTCGAGACCCGGCGTGAGTTTCGAGGCCTCGTCGAGGAGCGTGCGCGGGCAGTCGTAGTCGATCATCACGTACTGCTGTCCGAACACGACGCCCTGCACGCGGGCGATGAACTGCCGCGCGGCCTTGTTCTGTTCGACACCCTGCTGCGAGATCAGCACGGCTTCGGAATCGCACAGCGAGTCGCCGAACGCGGTCAGGCCGTGGGCCCGCAGGGTCCGTCCGGAGCCCACGACGTCGGCGATCGCCTCGGCGACGCCGAGTTGGATCGAGATCTCGACGGCGCCGTCGAGACGGATGATGGTGGCATCGATCCCGCGTCGATCGAGGTCGGCGCGAACCAGATTCGGGTACGACGTGGCGATGCGGGTACCGGCGAGGCCGTCCACGGACCACGTCTGGTCGGCAGGGGCGGCGTAGCGGAACGTCGACGATCCGAATCCCATCGACAGCTGCTCGTCGACCGCGGCGCCGGAGTCGAGGGCGAGGTCGCGACCGGTGATGCCGAGATCCAGGGTGCCGGCGCCGACATAGATCGCGATGTCCTTGGGGCGCAGGAAGAAGAACTCGACGTCGTTCGCGTTGTCCAGGACCGTCAGGTCCTTGGCGTCGGTGCGTTTGCGGTACCCGGCCTCGGCGAGGATGGTGCCCGCGGATTCGGAGAGTGCGCCCTTGTTCGGGACGGCGACTCGCAGCATGATGTGTCCTTCAGGAGTTCGTGCGGGGATGACGATGTGTCCGGGACTGCCGGTCACAGATGTCGGTACACGTCCTCCAGGGACAGACCCCGCTTGATCATCATCACCTGCAGCCAGTAGACGAGCTGGGAGATCTCTTCACCGAGCGATTCGTCGGACTCGTGTTCGGCGGCCAGCCAGACCTCGCCGGCCTCCTCGATGATCTTCTTGCCGAGGGTGTGGATCCCGGAATCGAGAGCAGCGACCGTGCCGCTGCCCGCAGGACGGTTCGCGGCCTTGTCGCCCAGTTCGGCGAACAGCTCCTCGAATGTCTTCACGATCTGTCATCTTTGCATGTCGAGGTGACCGCGGTGCTCCCCGGTCCATGCATCGGTGAGGTCGTCGATGGTCACACCGACCAGCGTGTCGCGGAAGCTCCGCAGGCTACCGCGCGGAACCGGCGCCGCCGACGGCACGACGAGGGTCGGGCATCCGGCGGCCGTGGCGGCGACGGTCCCGGTCGGCGAGTCCTCGACGGCCAGGCATGCACCGGGGCGGACACCGACCATCTCGGCTGCCCGCAGATACAGGTCGGGCGCGGGCTTGCCCGCCGGGACCTCGTCCCCGCAGATGGTCGCCGTGAACCGGTGTCGCCCGAGGGTGTCGAGCGCGACCTCGGTCAGTTCGCGGACCGTGTTCGTCACGAGCACGGTCGGCAGTCCCGCCGCGGCGACCAGGTCGAGGACGTCGGCGGCGCCGGGACGCCATGGCAGACCGGCGCCGAACAGCTCGGCGACATGATCGAGCAGCCAGCGCTCGTCACCGGACCGGTCCCGATCGGCCGACGCCACATCGGCGGCGTCGTATACCTTCCGCATTGCGTCGGGCAGGGAATTCCCCAGTGTCGACTCACGCAGTTCGGGACTCATCACGATGCCGTGACGAACCGCGAAGTCGGCCATCGCGATGTCCCAGATGGGTTCGGAGTCGAGCAACGTGCCGTCCATGTCCCAGAGGACGGCGGCGGGAGCGTGCGGTGCTGGTGCGGTCACCCCTGCATCATCGCAACCGCGCGTTCGGTCGTCTCGTCGGCGGGGTAGAACAGCTCGATGGTCATCTCCTCGAGCGTGATGTCGCGAGGGGTGCCGAAGGTGGTGAGAGTCGTGAAGAACGACAGTCGCCGATCTCCGAGGAGCAGTTCGAACGGCACGAGGAGCGCGGGTTCCGTCGGTCGGCCGGGCCGCGCTGCCGCGGTGCGCCGGTCGAGATCGGCCACGGTCTCGTACTCGCGGACCTCGCGTTCGAGATCGATCAATCGTGGGTCCCCGGTCACCCGGACAAGGCGTCGCAGCGTGTCGAGGAGGTAGCCGGCCCAGACGTCGAAGTTCACGGTCATGCGCGCGAACCCGTCCGGGTGCAGCGACGCCCGGAACAGGTTGAACGGTGGCCCGCACACCTCCGCGGGCAGCAGCGCCGCGAGCGCGGACGCGGATTCGTTGGCCAGCACCACGTTCCAGGTGCGGTCCAGGGCGAGGCCGGGATACGGGTGGTGGGCGTCGAGCACCCGCTGCACCGACCCGCGGATGCGCGACATGGCCGCCGCGTCGATCGACTCCTCCGTGTAGCGGGGGGCGTGGCCGGCGGCGAGTAGCAGTGCATTGCGTTCGCGCAAGGGGATGTCCAGGCGTGAGGACAGCGCGTCGAGGAGACCGGGACTCGGCGTGGACTTGCCGGTCTCGACGAAACTCAGGTGGCGGGGTGACACACCGACGTCGTAAGCGAGGTCGAGCTGGCTGATGGAGCGATGTGATCGCCACTGCCGCAACAAGGTCCCCACACCGACGGACATGACGGTCATCGTAGATCGGATCGGTACCGATATCGATTACCTCGCAGGTAGTGGATTCGCCGTGATGGCGCGCGCATGCTGCGGACATGACGACCTCACGCACGCCCCCGACCGTTCTGATCTCGCCGGCGATGGCGGTGCCGAGCAGGTACTACCGCCCCCTGGCGGAATGCCTGACCGAATTCGCCGGGTGGGTCGAGACGGTCCCCCGGCGCGGCGTCGGCGACGGCGCGCGACGGCCGTCGCGCGGACACGACTGGTCGTACGCCGACGAGGCCGACGATCTCGCCGCCGCGGTCACCCGCGCCCGCGCGCAACGCCCGGGACATCCGGTGCTCGTCCTCGGTCACAGCCTCGGCGCACACCTGTGCGCGATGATCGGACGACGCACTGACGGGTCGGCGCCCGACGCAGTGGTCACGGTCGCCGCATCGGTGCCGTGGTACCGCCACTATTCGCGCGGCGGGCTCATCGAGCACGCCACCGGTACCGCCGTCCCCGTCGTCACGGCTGTCGCCGGGTACTGGCCGGCACCCGGATTCGGCGCACCGGCACCACGGACCCTGATGCGCGAGTGGGCGCGCATGGTCCGGACCGGGGTGACGCCGTTCGACGACGGCCCGCCGCTGCGCATTCCCACACTGGCAGTCCGGCTGGAAGGCGACCGCCTGGTGACGCCCGCCGCGGCCGATCATTTCGAGCGCTGCGTCGAGCGAGATGTCCTGTCGACCTGGACGTACACCATCGAGGAATGCCCCCCGGGCGCCTCGACCGGACATGTGCAGTGGGTCCGGTCGCCCGCGCCCGTCGTCGAGCGCATCGTGCGGTGGTGGGCGGAGGCTCAGGACCCGGTCGGCCCCACTCGAGAGGCCACCCGTGACCCGGTTCGACGGAACGTGTCGACCACGGCGTACACCACGCCGAGCGCCGCCAGCCCCATCATCGACGCGTAGATCGCCAGTTCGCCGTCGCCCCGGCCCGACGAGTACCCGCCGCCGCTTCCACCGTGGCCGCCGCTCCCGCCGGGAAGCCGTCCTCCGCCGGCCGACCCGCCGAGCCCGGGCTGTCCACCACCGGCTCGATCGGCTCCGGCCCCCGGTGCCTGAGGCATTCCTCGGCCGGCACCGGGGCCGGTCCCGCCGCCCGGGCCACCCATCGCCTGGCCCTGATCCCCGGTGAGCGACGAGTGATAGACGCCGATCGCGGCGGCCTGCACGAGGATCGGGATGATCACGAAGCGCAGCGGCAGGTAGAAGGCGGTGATCACCGTCAGGACCTCGGCCACATAGAAATATCGGTCGTGCATCGCGGGGAGGAGGAACGGCACGATCACCGACGATGCCGTGGCCACGACGAGGATCGACGTCGGGGTCACCGCCGGTCTCCGCCACACCGACCAGGCCAGGAACACCGCGATCACCGCTGCGGCAGAGGCGATCCCGAGATGGGCCAGCCACGTCGCGTCGCCGTCGATCGGGATCAGCTGATAGAGGTTGGCGGCGCCGAGGGTGAGCTGCTGATAGCTGTCTGTCTGATCGAGGTAGACCGACAGCGCAGTCTGCCAGGACGCTCCCGCGACAACGGCCGGGAGGTCGAGGGCGAGGTACACGGCCGGTACGGCGAGCAACGCGTACCACGGCAGGCGCCTGCGAAGGAGCATCCACGCGAGTACGGGCAGCACGAACACGGCCTGCAACTTGAACGAGATCGCAAGGCCGAACAGGACGCACGCCCACACCGAGTTCCGGCGCCACGCGTCGCGCTGTGCGCGCAACAGGAAGTACACCCCGCCGACGGCACACGCCGTGTAGATGGAGTCGGCCTGACCCCAGTACGAGCTGTTCGCGATCACCGACGGCAGGAGCAGCACGGCCCCGAGCGCCGAGGCACGCACCCAGAACCGGTCCGTGCGCAGCGCCACGATCCGGTATGCGAAGAACCCGAGTACAAGATCGAAGGCGATCGAGACCGCCTTGATGCCGACCAGGGCCGGGATCTTGGCGACGGTGAGCAGCCAGAGGAGATAGAGGTACGGGTAGTTGTAGTCGGCGAACCGCTCTCGGAAGGCGCCGAATCCCTGATCGTCGAGCGTGCTGTACCAGCGGCTCAGGAAAGCCCGGTAATCGAGGGTCTCGACGTCGAGGAACCACCAGCGGACACCGAGTGCGACGACGACGATCCCGCCGAGCACCGCCCACCGGAGCCAACGAGGTGTGGACTGACGGGGTCTGGCGACGACGGGCGCGACAGTGGGTGCGGGATCACGGGTGGAGGTGGCCGAGGTCATCAGCCCACTGTCGGCGGCGGACCTGTGCTGCCGGTGTCAGACACCTGGGAGGTTCACGCCGATGCGTCCGCGGCGATCCGCTCCCGGGTGCGCTCCGCGGTGGCCAGCGCCCACCGACCGGTCGAGATGACGCCCACGCCGATCAATCCGAGCCCGCAGCCCGCCATCAGCACCCACGCGGGGTGAGCCGCCGAGGCGAGGCCGTCGGCCACCGGGCCGTCGATCCCCGCGAAGGCGACGGCGCCGAACACCGCGACACCGAGGGAGATCCCGACCTGTCGGCTGGTGGAGGCGATGGCCGATGCGACCCCGGCCTGCGCCCGGGGCATCCCCGACACGGCCGCGTTGGTGATCGGTGCATTCACCAGACCCATTCCGATGCCCAGGGCCAGATAGGCCACCCCGAGGTACCACATGCTGGTGTCGTGGCCGGCCTGGGTCAGCATCAGACCGCTGGCCAGCACCATCGCGCCCGCCCCCACCATGGGGAGCCGGGCTCCGCGGTCGCCGACGAGTCGGCCAGACAACGGCGAGAAGACCGCGTTGGCAACGGCCATCGGCAAGGTCATCAGCCCCGCCTCCAGGGGGCTCAGACCGCGTGCCTGCTGCAGGTACAGGGTGTTGAGGAACAGGAATCCGCCCATCGCGCTGAACGCGAGAACGGCACCGGCGACCGAGCTGCTGAAGGGCACGCTGCGGAAGAAGCGCAGATCCAACAGTGGTTCGCGCCTGCGTGATTCGACGACGAGGAACGCGACCAGCGACACCGCAGCCGCATGGAACGCGCTGACGACCGGTGCCGAATCCCACCCGAGACCGCGTCCCTCGATGATGCCGAAGGTGAGCGTGGCGAGGAAGACCAGGATCAGCAGCTGGCCGGCCGGATCGGGTCGACGTGCACGCGGTGCGCGCGACTCCGGCACCAGGATCGCGGTCAGGATGCACGCGGCCAGGCACACAGGAACGTTGAGCCAGAAGATCGCCTGCCATCCGATGCCGTCGACGAGCGCGCCGCCGACGAGCGGACCCAGGGCCATGCTCACACCGATCGCGGTGCCCCACATGCCGATTGCGCGCGCCCGCTCGCGCGGCTCGGTGAAGACATTGGTGATGATCGACATCGCCACCGGGTTCATCATCGCCCCGCCGACGGCCTGCAGCATCCGTGCGCCGATCAGCATCTCCGGCGACACCGACAGCGAGCACAGGATCGACCCGAGTCCGAAGACCGTGAGACCCACCTGGAACACCCGTTTACGACCGAGCCGGTCCCCCAACGATCCGCCGAGCATGAGCAGACTCGCGAGCACGAGAGTGTAGGCGTCGATGACCCATTGGAGTTGCGACGCCGACGCGCCCAGTTCCGAGCCGATGGCGGGTAATGCGACATTGACCCCGGAGGTGTCGATGCCGACGATGAACAGGCTCAGGCAGCAGGTGGCGAGGATCGCGAGGCGCCGTCGCGACCCCAACTGTGAGAGGTCGCCGGCGGGTGCGGACATCGTGGGTGTGTTCATGATTCGGCCGCCTCACGCAGTGTGTCGAGCAGGACACCGAGCTGACGACGACGCTCGTCGTCGAGCGCCGCGAACATGTCTGGAGCCGCACTCTGATCGGCCACCACCGATTCCACGACTTCACGACCTTGCTCGGTGATGGTGACGACCTTGAAGCGACGGTCGCTGGGGTGCTCCACCCGCGTGACCAGTCCTCGCTCGACGAGGTCGTTCACGATGACACTGGTCGCCGGCGCGTCGATGCCGAGTCGTCGAGCCAGGTCGCTCTGGGTCATGTCGCGCACCGCGATTCTGCGGAGGGCACGGAACCGACTGAACGGCATGTCGATGCGGTCGTCGATCCGAGCACGCGATTCGGCGGCGTGGTCACGGACCAGGCTGTTCATCGCGAACCACAGCTCGGTCGCCGTCGGGATCCGGGTCGAGGATCCCGACGAGTCAGTTGTAGTCATACAACCATTGTATGACTACAACTGAAATTCGGCCAGTGTGATCGGCGCTTCGATCCATCGGGCATCCGACATCGACCGTGCGTGTGTCAGGTGTTGAAGTACTTCGCTTCCGGATGGTGCAGCACGAAGGCGTCGGTCGACTGCTCGGGATGCAGCTGCAGTTCCTCGGACAGTTCGACGCCGATCCGCTCCGGCTCCAGGAGCTCGACCATCTTCGCCCGGTCGTCGAGGTCCGGGCATGCGCCGTAACCGAAGGAGAACCGGGCGCCGCGGTACTCGAGATCGAAGAACCCCTGCGCATCGGCCGGATCGTCACCGGCGAACGACGCACCCTCCACGGTCAACTCGCTGCGGACACGCTGATGCCAGTACTCCGCGAGCGCCTCGGTCAGTTGCACGCCGATACCGTGCACCTCGAGGTAGTCACGGTAGGCGTCGTCGGCGAACAACCTGTTGGCGAAGTCGGCGATGGGTTGGCCCATCGTCACCAGCTGGAACGGCAGTACGTCGACCTGACCGCTCTTCTCGCACTCCTCGCGCGAGCGGATGAAGTCGGCGACGCACAGGAACCGCGGGCGCTGCTGGCGCGGGAACGTGAAGCTGTGTCGCACATCGGCATCCGGCCGCGGCTCGGTGAGCACGTGAACCGTGTCGCCGTCGCTGACCGCGGGGAAGTACCCGTAGACGACGGCGGCATGCTGCAGGATGTTCTCGGTCGACAGGCGGTCGATCCAGTAGCGGAGCCGGGGGCGGCCCTCGGTGTCGACGAGCTCCTCGTACGACGGGCCCTCTCCCCCGCGGGCACCGCGCAATCCCCACTGCCCCAGGAACAGCGCGCGTTCGTCGAGCAGCTGCAGGTACTCCGCTATCGGTACACCCTTGATGATCCGGGTGCCCCAGAACGGCGGCGTCGGGATCGCGTTGTCGGCGGCCACATCCGATCGTGCCGGCACCTCCACCGGGGTCTCGGCCGCCTTGCGCTTCTCGGCGATCCGCTTCGATCGTTCGTGCCGTGCCCGGCGCTCCTGCGCCTTCTTCTTGGCCGCCACCGCCTCGGGGCTGTCGGGGTCGGGCCCCTCGCCGCGCTTGGTCGCCATGATCTCGTCCATCAGCCGCAGGCCCTCGAAGGCGTCACGCGCATAGTGCACGTCGCCGTCATAGACCTCCGCGAGGTCGTTCTCGACGTAGGTGCGAGTCAGTGCCGCACCCCCGAGCAGGACCGGATAGCTGTCGGCGACCCCACGTCCGTTGATCTCCTCGAGATTCTCCTTCATCACCACGGTCGACTTCACCAGCAGACCAGACATGCCGATGACGTCGGCACGCTTGTCGGCGGCGGCGTCGAGAATGGTGTTGATCGGCTGCTTGATCCCGAGGTTGACCACCTCGTAGCCGTTGTTCGAGAGGATGATGTCGACGAGGTTCTTGCCGATGTCGTGGACGTCGCCCTTGACCGTGGCCAGCACGATACGACCCTTGCCGTCCTCGCCGGTCGACTCCATGTGGGGTTCGAGGTGTGCGACAGCCGTCTTCATGACCTCGGCCGACTGCAGGACGAAGGGCAGCTGCATCTGGCCGGACCCGAACAACTCGCCGACGGTCTTCATCCCCGACAGCAGAGTCTCGTTGATGATGGCCAGTGGCGGCTTCTCGGTCATCGCCTGGTCGAGGTCGTCCTCGAGGCCATTGCGTTCGCCGTCGACGATCCGCCGCTCGAGTCGCTCGAACAGCGGCAGCTTGGCGAGCTCGGCGGCACGCGACTCGCGTGCCGACGCCGCCGACACTCCTTCGAACAGCTCCATGAGCTTCTGCAACGGGTCATACGCCACATCTCCCGGCGCTCCGCTCGCCCCGTCGCGTCTGCGGTCATAGATCAGATCCAGGGCGACCTCGCGCTGCTCCTCCGGGATGCGGGCCATCGGCAGGATCTTCGATGCGTGCACGATCGCCGTGTCGAGGCCCGCCTGCACGCACTCGTGCAGGAACACCGAGTTGAGCACCTGTCGCGCGGCCGGATTCAGGCCGAACGAGATGTTGGAGATACCCAGGGTGAAGTGCACGTCCGGATGGGCCTCGTGCAGTCGCCGGATGGCCTCGATCGTCTCGATGCCGTCGCGGCGCACCTCCTCCTGACCGGTCGAGATCGGGAAGGTGAGGGCATCGATGATGATGTCCTCCTCGGCGAGTCCCCAGTTGCCGGTGATGTCGGCGATGAGCCGCTCGGCGATCCGGACCTTCCAGTCGGCGGTCCGGGCCTGTCCCTCCTCGTCGATGGTCAGCGCCACGACGGCGGCACCGTGTTCGACGACCAGCTCCATGATTCGGGTGAACCGGGAGTCCGGTCCGTCGCCGTCCTCATAGTTGACCGAGTTGACCGCGCAGCGACCACCGAGGGCCTCGAGCCCGGCGCGGATGACTGCGGGCTCGGTGGAGTCAAGCATGATCGGCAATGTCGACGACGTCGCGAACCGAGTTGCCAGTGCCGTCATGTCGAGCGCTCCGTCGCGGCCCACGTAGTCGACGTTGAGGTCGAGCATGTGGGCGCCGTCGCGGGTCTGGTCCTTCGCGATGTCCAGGCACCGCTGGTAGTCCTCGGCGATCATCGCCTCGCGGAATGCCTTGGAGCCGTTGGTGTTGGTGCGCTCGCCGATCACCAGGAAGCTGGAGTCCTGGTCGAACGGCACCGCGCTGTAGAGCGACGAGGTCTCGGAGATGTGGTCGGGTCGTCGCGACGCCGGGGTGACCTCGGCGATCCGCTCGGCCACCTGCCGGATGTGTTCCGGCGTCGTCCCGCAGCACCCGCCGACGAAGGACAGACCGAAATCGGACACGAAATCGCCGAGCGCCGTGGCCAATTCGTCCGGGCGCAGCGGGTACTCGGCGCCGTTGGGCCCGAGGACGGGCAGTCCGGCGTTCGGCATCACCGACACCGGGATGCGCGCATGCTTGGAGAGGTAGCGCAGATGCTCGCTCATCTCGGCGGGGCCCGTGGCGCAGTTCAGACCGATCAGGTCCACACCGAGCGGCTCGATGGCGGCCAGTGCAGCTCCGATCTCCGAGCCGAGCAGCATGGTGCCCGTGGTCTCCACCGTCACGTGACTGATGATCGGGATGTGCCGGCCGAGTTCGGCCATCGCCCGGCGGGCCGCGACGATCGCGGCCTTGACCTGCAGCAGGTCCTGGGAGGTCTCCACCAGGATCGCGTCGGCGCCGCCGTCGAGCATGCCGGCGACACATTCGAAGTAGGCGTCGCGGATGACCTCGAACGTCGTGTGTCCGAGGCTGGGCAGCTTGGTCCCCGGCCCGATCGAGCCCAGCACGAAGCGTGCCGTCCCGTCCTCGGTGGGTCCCATCTCGTCGGCGACGCCACGGGCGATGCCGGTGCCCTTGTAGGCGAGTTCGCGGATGCGGTCGGCGATGTCGTAGTCGCCGAGGTTGGACAGGTTGCACCCGAAGGTGTTCGTCTCGACCGCATCCGCGCCGGCCTCGAAGTAGGCGCGATGGATGTCGGCGAGCACATCGGGGCGCGTGTCGTTGAGGATCTCGTTGCAGCCCTCGAGGCCGTTGAAGTCGTCGAGGGTCAGGTCGGCCGCCTGCAGCATGGTGCCCATGGCGCCGTCGCCGATCAGCACACGGCGCGACATCGCGGTGAGGAATGTCGTGTCGTAGTCGGCCGGGGGCGCGTGGTGCGGCAGGCCGGAGTCCTGGTCGGTGGCACGGGTGGACATGGATGACAGCGTAGTTCGCCCTCTCTCGGGGTTCGGTCGTAGGCTGGTTCAGTGAACGCTGAGCAGAGGTCGAACCTTCCCCAGCTGCGCAGGCCTGTTCTGTTGGCCGCATTCGAGGGGTGGAACGACGCCGGGGACGCGGCGAGCAGTGCCGTGGAGCATCTGGCACTCACCTGGGACGCCGTGCCACTGGCCGACATCGATTCCGACGACTACTACGACTTCCAGGTCAACCGACCCATCGTGAAGCAGATCGACGGAGTGACCCGCCGGATCGACTGGCCGACCACATCCATCTCGTATTGCACCCCCCAGGGTGCGGACCGTGACATCGTACTCGTCCGCGGCATCGAGCCGAACATGCGTTGGCGTGGCTTCTGCGCGGAGATCGTCGACCTCGCGCGCGACCTGGACGTCGAGACGACCGTGATGCTCGGTGCGCTGCTCGCCGACACCCCGCACACGCGGCCGGTCCCGGTGACGGGCACCGCGTACAGCAGTGAGTCCGCCGCGCAGTTCAACCTCGCGGAGAGCCGCTACGAGGGTCCCACGGGGATCACCGGTGTCCTGCAGGATCTGTTCGTGCAGGCCGGTCTGCCCGCCGTGTCGTTCTGGGCGGCGGTCCCGCACTACGTGTCGACACCGCCGAACCCGAAAGCCACCGTCGCGCTGCTCAACCGGGTCGAGGAGGTCCTCGACATCGAGGTACCGCTCGGAACCCTGCCGGAGCAGGCCGAGGAATGGGAGCGGGCGGTCACCGAGATGACCGAGGACGACGAGGAGATCGCGGAGTACGTCCGCGGACTCGAAGAGCGTGGCGACGCCGAGCTCGATGCCGACGAAGTGATGGCGAAGATCGACGGCGACGCTCTGGCAGCCGAGTTCGAGCGCTATCTGAAGCGTCGCGGTCCCGGCGATGCCGGCCGGGGGCCGGGGTCGTTCGGGAGCTGAGCACGCCCGGCACGACTTCGGGTTCGACGGCCGGGCTGTCGGACCGCCTATCCCCGCCGAACGTTCAGCCGATCCGTTCGATCGACACCACGGGTGTGGTGATGCGCCAGGTCCGCACATCCGGATCATCGGCGGCGCGGACCCAGAACTGCGCCGATTCACCGACACGGCAGGACTTCACACCGAGCAGCGGGATGTCCTCGGAATCCCGGCGCAGACGGCTCACCGCCCATTCTTCGCTCTCGGTCCCGCCCACGCCGGGCGCCCGGAGCAACGTCATCTCGTCGAAGTCCAGCAGGTAGGTCGACGTTCGGGTGACCACCGTCCATACCCCGGTGGTGGTGTCTGGGTCGATGTGCTGCGTGCGTGCCACGGGAGAACTGTACCGAGACCGTCCCGGACAGAACGGACGGAGTCACCGAGAGGCGAGTTCGACTCCCAGCAAGGCGTCGACGGCCTGTGCGATCTCCTGCGGCGCCGTGTCCGAGCGGCCGATACCGGCCTCGACGTCTCGGCACCAGCCGTCGATCGCGTCGAGGGCCTTCGGGGTGTCGAGGTCGTCGGCGAGGTGCTCGCGGACCCGCGCGATGACCGGCGCGGCATCGGGTCCGGCACCACCCGAGGTCGCGGTCCGCCATCGGTCGAGGCGGGCCCGCGCGTCGTCCAGGACGGCGTCGGTCCACATCCGGTCGGCGCGGTAGTGCGCCGACAACAGGGCCAGACGGATCGCCGCCGGATCCACTCCGTCGCGCCGCAGCGCGGACACGAAGACCAGATTGCCTCGACTCTTCGACATCTTCTCGCCGTCCAGTCCGACCATGCCGGTGTGCACGTAATGACGGGCGAAGCGTCGCGAATCGGTCAGGGCCTCACCGTGTGCCGCCGAGAACTCATGGTGGGGGAAGATCAGATCGTTGCCGCCGCCCTGGATGTCGAACTCGACCCCGAGTCGATTGAGGGCGATCGCCGAGCACTCGATGTGCCATCCCGGCCGTCCCGGTCCCTGCGGCGAGTCCCACGACGGTTCGCCGTCGCGTGCGGCCCGCCACACCAGGGCGTCGAGGGGATCGCGTTTGCCCGGCCGATCGGGATCCCCACCGCGCTCGGCGAAGAATCGCTCCATCGTGGCGCGGTCATAGCCGGATTCGTAGCCGAACTGTTCGGTCGCATCGGTGCGGAAGTAGACGTCGGGGAACTCGGGATCGTCGACGACGTAGGCGGCCCCCGACGCGAGCAGCTTGCCCACCACCTCGATGACCTCGCCCACGGACTCGATCGCGCCGATGTAGTCGCGCGGCGGCAGCACGCGCAGCGCGGTCATGTCGTCACGGAACAGTTGGGTCTCGCGGGCGCCGAGATCCCGCCAGTCGACGCCGTCGCGCTCGGCACGTTCGAACAGCGGGTCGTCGACGTCGGTGACGTTCTGCACGTAGTGGACGTCGTGCCCGAGGTCGCGCAGCACCCGGTTGACGAGATCGAACGTGACGTAGGTGGCGGCATGCCCCAGGTGCGTCGCGTCGTAGGGGGTGATCCCGCAGACGTACATCGTCGCGGTCGCCCCGGGGCTGACCGGACGCACCTGTGCGTCCGAGGTGTCGAAGAGACGGAGTGCCGGCCCGGTGCCCGGTACGGCCGGGAGGGCGGGGTCAGGCCAAGACTGCATGCGTCCACTGTATGGCCCGCTCGGTGGACGATCGCGCGGGGACCGTTCCCGCACGACTGTCAGGGATCTGCCCGAGGCGTGCCCGGCCACGGGTGCATATGACGCCGAGCGGTCAGAAGGGCGGCCACGGGATCGGCCGATGCCCCGGCGGCATCGGCATCCGGGACGTGGTCACCAGGTCGTCGACGCGTTCGGCCAGTGCCAGGACCTCGTCCTCGGTGATGTGGGCCGACAATTCCTCCGCCAGCGGATGTCCCGGCGAGACGAGATGCTCGCCGAGGTCGACGAGGTCCGCCAGCAGATGGGCCGGGATCTGCTCGCCGGCCCACCCCCAGAGCACCGTGCGCAACTTGTCGTCGGGGTGCAGGCAGATGCCGTGGTCGACCCCGTACACACCGCCGTCGAGCCCCTCGAGGACATGTCCGCCCTTGCGGTCGGCGTTGTTCAGCACGACGTCGAGTACGGCCATGCGCTGCAGTCGCGGGTCGTCGGCGTGGACCAGCACGACCGGTTCCCCACCGGCATCGATGGCCCGCAGGATGGCCTTGTAGCCGACCGGGACGGTGTCGGCGGGACACAGATCGACGAGTTCGATTCGCGGTGACGGCAATTCCGTGACTCCGCCGACGTGGACCGGCGGTTCGGAGTTGTCGGCGGTGTCGACCCAGTGCTGGACCATGCCCGGTCCGAGCGGGCCGTCGCGCAGCACGGTCGTCGGGATGACCGACCACCCCAGCGCCTCGGACACGAGGTAGGAGGCCACCTCGCGACCGGCCAGGGTGCCGTCCGGGAAGTCCCACAGTGGAACCTCACCGCGCACCGGCTTGTAGACACACCGCACCTCGGTCTCCCCGAGCACGGCGTCGCACACGAGCGTGGCGTTGCTCGCGGACGGGATTCGTCCGATGACGACCAGTTCCCCGGTGCGCAGCGCATCGCTTCGCCGGTCGTCGCGACCGCGCCGGTCGTCGGCCGACGGGCCGGAGCCGGGCACTGATGGTTCGCCGACGGTCACGTCAGTCCTGCGACGGTCCGGGCTCGGTGTCGTCCCCGGGCTCGTTACCGCGCTCGGTCCCCTCCGGCCCGGGGTCGGGCTCCGGGTCGAGATAGCCGGTGTCGTCCTGCATGGCGGTGAGGTTGCGGAACACTTCCGGGTCGACGAAGTCGAGGGACTTGCTCAGCTCGGCATCGCGTTTGTAGCCGTTCGTGCGGACGCAGAGGTGACCGTCCGGGTCGAGCGGCTCGTGGCACAGCGGGCAGGGCGGGCGACCCGCGGAGATCACTCGCGAGGAGCGTGCGGCGAACTGCCGCGCAGCCTCGGTGGTGAGGAAGACCCGGACGGCGTCCGGCCCCTCATCGGTGTCGTCGAGCACCACGCTCTCGTCGAACTCACCCTCGGTGATCGCGAGCAGTTCGACCACCACCGCCTCGGATTCGGCGTCCCAGCCCAGCCCCATCGTGCCCACTCGGAACTCGGCATCCACCGGCATGACCAGGGGACTGAGGTCGCCCACCCGATCGTCCTCCGGGGGGATGGGGGTACCGAACCGGCGATGGATCTCCTCGAGCAGGGCGCCGATCCGATCGGCGAGGATCGCCACCTGCTGCTTCTCGAGGAGCACGCTGACGATCCGGCTCTCGTGTACCGCCTGGAGGTAGAACGTCCGGTCCCCTGGCTGGCCGACCGTGCCGGCGACGAACCGATCCGGGGTCCGGAACACGTGAATCGCGCGAGACATCACACCTCCTTGTCTGTTGGGTCCATTATCCGCGTGGGAGGGGGGCGGCCGCAGCCCGGACGTCTCGATCGCGGTCGTCGACACCCGTCGATCCGCCGACGACGGCATCGTCGGCGGACGCGCCGTCGCCCGGAGCGCCGTTACCGTCGCTCTCAGGGGCACCCTGCGCCGGTTTCTCCTTGTGCGGCGGCGGCACCGAGAGCACCGCGGTGCTGTTGACGGTGTGCACGTAGGGTCGCGTGGCGCCGTAACGGATGACGCTGATCGAAGCCGGTTCGACGACGATCCGCTGGAACGAGTCGAGATGCATGCCCATTGCATCGGCGATGATCGCCTTGATGACGTCGCCGTGCGAGCACGCCACCCAGACGCCGCTGCCGTCGGCACCCCCGAAACGCCGATCGAGGTCGCGCACGGCGGCGACGGCCCGCGCCTGGACGTTCGCCAGGCCCTCCCCGTCCGGGAAGACCGCGGCCGACGGATGCTGCTGCACCGTCTTCCAGAGCGGTTCGGAGAGCAGGTCCTTGATCGGCCGGTTCGTCCACGCGCCGTAGTCGACCTCGGCCAACGCATCCACCACGAGTTCGGGGACGTCGCGATCGGGGTCGGCGTCGAGGGCGGCCATCAGCGGGGCCACGGTCTGTGCACAGCGGTCCAGCGGCGAGCGGGCGACGGCGCTGATCTCGCCGATGCAGACACCGAGGCGTTCGAGCAACGCGGAGGCCTGCTCCCGCCCCTTCTCGTCGAGTGAGACACCCGGTGTCCGGCCGGCGAGCACACCCGATGTGTTGGCCGTGGAACGTCCGTGCCGCACCAAAATCACGGTCATGGGTCCAACCTTACGGCTCAGGTCGCGCTGATCACGCCCGCGGAGAGCAGACCGATGACGGTCAGCCCCAGGATCACGCGGTACGCGCCGAACCAGTTCATCGAGTGGGCGCTGACGAATCGCAGCAACCAGGCGATCGAGGCGTACCCGATCACGAACGCGATCAAGGTGGCGATCAACAGCTGGGATCCGGTCGCCTCCATCCCCTCACCGCTGGGATCGAAGGCATCGGGAAGGCTGAACAGACCCGATGCCGTGACGGCCGGGATGGCGAGCAGGAACGAGAAGCGGAACGCGGCCTCGCGCTCGAGACCGAGGAAGAGCCCGGCGCTGGCGGTCGCGCCGGATCGAGACACACCGGGCACCAGCGCGAGGCACTGCGCGAGACCCATGACCAGGCCGTCGCGCAGGGTCAGCTGATCCATCGACCTTTCCTTGCGGCCGTACCGCTCCGCGAGCCAGATCACGCCGGCGAAGACGATGAGCACCGTCGCCACCAGCCACAGGTTGCGACCGGTGGTGCGGATCTGGTCCTTGAACAGGAATCCGAGCACACCGATCGGAACGGTCGCGAAGATCACGTACCAGCCGATGCGGTAGTCGAGACCGCGATCCTCGCGATGGAACAGACCGCGGAACCACGCCGTCACGATCCGCACGATGTCCCGTGCAAAGTAGACGAGGACGGCGGCCTCCGTACCGAGTTGGGTGACCGCGGTGAACGATGCGCCGGCGTCCTCTCCGAACATCAGCTCCGACGCGATCCGCAGGTGACCCGACGACGAGATCGGCAGGAACTCGGTCACGCCTTGCAGGGCACCGAGCACGATCGCCTGGGCCCACGTCATGGTGTCGCTCACGGCCGCAGATGCTACGTGCAATCGCAGTGTCTCACCGCATTCCCGCCGGCGGCGTTTCCCGGCATCCGCGGCAGATCCGGCGTGGTCGCGACCCACCGACCCCGATCCGTCGCCACCGGTGACGTGACGCAAGATGGTGGCATGCACGTGGCCAGATCGAAGCACCCGACCAGCCTTTTCGACATGGTCTCGCGGTCCCGTCCGCTTGCCGCCGGGCTGGGTGTGATCGCGATCGCGCTGGCGGTGGCCGCATGCGGGTCGTCGGACGCGCCGTCGGCCCCCGATGTGCCGACTGTCACACCAGCCACCGCGTCGCCTGCGCCGCCCGGCCCGGCCGCGACGCCTGCCGGCATCGTCGTGCCGACACCCGCGGGCAGCCGCGGACTGGCCGTCGACGACGGTGTCGTCGCGGTGCTCGATCCCGCCGGCACGACCGTGCTCCGCT
This sequence comes from Gordonia sp. OPL2, assembly GCF_003797825.1. Classification (GTDB taxonomy): domain Bacteria; phylum Actinomycetota; class Actinomycetes; order Mycobacteriales; family Mycobacteriaceae; genus Gordonia. The sequence continues at coordinate 332,866 of NZ_RKME01000001.1, read as the reverse complement.
ATCGCGACATCGTCCCGGGTGCCGAACCGCAACGATCCACGACGCCGCCACTGAACCGGCTCGTCGGCGCCGGCGGCGGTTCGTTCGTCGGGGTCGGACCGGGCGTGATCGCACGCATCTCCCCCGACGGCACGGTCGCCACGACCCCGGTCGACGTCGCCGACCCGACGGCACTGGCCCGCACGGGCGCCGGTGAGATCCTGGTGGGCACGGCCGACGGTCGCGTCCTCGTCTTCGACCGTGATCTCCGGCCGGGCCGGGTCATCGACGGTTTCGTGCGGGTCGACGACATCACCGTCTCCCCGAAGGACGCGGACCTCCCCGGCGAACAGGTCGTCGTCCTCGACCGGGCGCAGTCGTCGGTCACCCCGATCACCCTGTCCGACGGCAATCTCGGACCGGCGTTGCGGGCGGGCAACGGCGCCACCACCGCCACGGTGGACCGCTACGGCCGCGTCCTGGTGGCCAACACCCGCGACGACGAGCTCATCGGATTCTTCGGGTCACCGCTGGTGATGCGGTTCCGCTACCCCGTGGCCGACGGCCCGTACGCCGTAGACTACGACGACACGCGCAACCTGGCGTGGGTGTCGACGACGGCGAACAACGAGGTGGTGGCCTATGACCTGTCCGGTGGCGAGCCCGAGGAGAAGCATCGGTTCCCGGCGGTCGCACAACCGGACAGCATCGCCGTCGATGACGCGACCGGCACGGTCTACGTGTTGTCGGAGCGCGGCGGGCTGCAGGTCGCCACGCCGGACAACGCACTGCGCGGCGTCGTCACCGTCGGTCCGTCGGGAGGGTGAGCATGTCGCCTGATCCGACTGCCGACGCCGGAACGACCCGGCTTGGTCGCGCCGGCTCACGATTCGGTTCGCGCCACCCCCGCGGCTGGGAGGTCACCACCGACGATCACGAGTGCGTGCTGCTCACGCTGCCCCCCGACGTCACGCGGGTGACCGCCTCGATGCGGCTCTCCATCGAGGCGGAGTTCGGCGGCTGGGAGCTCAAACGAGTCAGGCTGTACTCGGACGGCACTCGAAAGGTGTTGCTGCGCCGCAAGAAACCGCCACGAATGCGCCGCTACGGCGGCGATACGGAAGCGGGTGCGCAGGCGTGCTGAACCGGGTCAACCGCAGTGTGTATCCGGTGCTGTTGCGGGTGATGTTCCTGCTCGCACCCGAACGCATCCATGGGATCGCCGCCCATGTCCTGCGCCTCATCGGCCGGAACCCGCTGCTGCGATACCTCGCCGCGAAGGTCCTGGCCTCGCACGATCCCGTTCTCCGACAACGCGTTTTCGGCGTCGACTTCCCGGCACCCCTCGGTCTCGCCGCCGGCTTCGACAAGTCCGCCTCGGCGGTCAACGCATGGGGTCAGGTCGGCTTCGGGTACGCCGAGATCGGCACGATCACCGGCGCACCGCAGCCAGGCAATCCAGCCCCGCGATTGTTCCGCCTCCCCGCCGACCGCGCACTCGTGAACCGCATGGGCTTCAACAACCCCGGCGCGACGGTCGCCGCCACGCATCTGGCGGCATTGCGCCCCGGCCCGGTCAGCGTGCCCATCGGTGCCAACATAGGCAAGACCAAGATCGTGCCCGTCGAGGACGCCGTCGACGACTACCGGTTCAGCGCACGGACACTCGGGCCTCTCGCCGATTTCGTGGTGGTGAACGTGAGTTCGCCGAACACCCCCGGGTTGCGTGATCTGCAGGCAGTGGACTCACTGCGCCCGATCCTGCGGGCCGTGCTCGACGAGGTCTCGGTGCCGGTGCTGGTGAAGATCGCACCCGATCTCGCGGACGACGACATCGACGCAGTCGCGGACCTGGCCGTGGAACTCGGTCTGGCGGGGATCGTGGCCACCAACACGACCATCGGCCGCGACGGCCTGACGACACCGGCCGGTGAGGTCTCGGCGATGGGTGCGGGCGGATTGTCCGGGCCGCCTCTCGCCGACCGCTCGCTCGTCGTGTTACGACGCCTGTATGCCCGGGTGGGCGGACGCCTCGCCCTGGTGAGCGTCGGCGGCATCGAGACCGTGGATCAGGCGTGGGAACGCATCTGCGCGGGTGCCGACCTGCTGCAGGGGTACACCGCGTTCATCTATGGCGGACCGTTGTGGGCCAAGCAGATTCACGACGGCATCGCGGACCGGGTCCGTGCCGGGGGCTTCGCGAGTCTGGCCGATGCCGTCGGGTCCGACGCCCGGCCCGTCGAGCCCTGAGTCGCGGCGCGCCGTCGCTGACCAGCGAGGTATTCGACCCATGAGAAGCGACGCGCCGTAACCCCTGAGGAGCGAAGCCTCTTTCGACCCCTGAGGAGCGAAGCGTCGTCGACCCCTGAGGAGCGAAGCGTCACGAAGGGGCCCTTCGTGACGCTCGGCCAGGGCCTCGCTCCTCAGGGGCCGGGGCGCCCTCAGGGCCGGGGCGCGCCTCAGGCGCCCGCGCGATCTGTCGTCGGAGCGACGGAGCTCAGATGTTCTCCGAGGCCTGCTCGTAGGTGCCGACGATGCTCGCGCGCGCGATCGCGTGCGAGAACAGGTTGAACCCGAGGTAGGCGGGCGTCGCCCCGTCGGGCAGGCCCAGCGATTCGACATCGACGGCATGGACGACCACGTAGTAGCGGTGCGGTCCGTGTCCGGGCGGTGGCGCCGCACCGATGAAACGCTTGGCCGACGCGTCGTTGGCAAGTGTCACCGCGCCCTCCGGGAGGCCGGCCCCGGTCTCGTCACCGGCACCTTCGGCCAGCGTCGTCACCGACGCCGGGATGTCGGCAACCGCCCAGTGCCAGAAGCCGGACGCGGTCGGCGCATCCGGGTCGTAGACCGTGACGGCGAAACTCTTGGTGTCCGAAGGAAACCCGGACCAGCTCAGCTGGGGCGAGAGATCCTCGCCTCCGGCGCCCATGATCCCGCTGACCTGGGCGTTGCGCAGGCCCTGTCCGTCGGTGAGGCTCTCCGAGGACAGGGTGAAGCCTGGCAGACTCGGCAGCGGATCGTAGGGGTTGAACGACGACGACATCAGATCACCTTTCTCCTGTGGGCACGAGGCGCCTGGCACGAGGCGACGGCGTCGCGCCCATGATCGGGGTACATCAACTGTGTAACAGAAAGTGCTCGAAGACCTTCGTCCCGAACACGACGGCGTCGACCGGGACACGCTCGTCGACACCATGGAACAACGCGGCGAAGTCGAGGTCGGGCGGCAACTGCAGTGGCGCGAAGCCGAAGCATCGGATGCCGAGCTTGGCGAAGGCCTTGGCGTCGGTACCACCGGAGAGCATGTACGGCACCGTCTTGCCCTGCGGGTCGTGCGCGAGGATGGCGTCGTTCATCGCGTCGACGAGATGGCCGTCGAAGGTCGTCTCGTACGAGTCGAGGTGGGTGATCCACTCACGGGTCACGTTCGGCCCGAGCAGTTCGTCGATCTCCTTCTCGAACTCGGCCTGCCGTCCGGGCAGGACTCGGCAGTCGATGACGGCCTCGGCCTTCTGCGGGATGACGTTGGCCTTGTATCCCGCCTTGAGCATCGTCGGGTTGGCCGTGTCGCGCAGCGTCGCACCGATGATGCGCGCGAGGTTGCCCAACTTGAACAGCGTGGTGTCCAGGTCGGGCGCGTCCGGGCGGAGATCGAGACCCGTTTCCTCGGACACCGCGGCCAGGAACTCGCTCACCGACTCGGTCATCACCAGCGGGAACGTGTGGCGACCGATCCGGGCCACCGCCTCCGCCACCTCGGTGACGGCGTTGTCCTCGTGCAGGAACGAACCGTGGCCGGCGGACGCGTTCGCCGTCAGCCGCATCCACGACAGGCCCTTCTCCGCGGTCTCGACCAGGTAGAGCCTGCGCTGTTCCCCGTCTGGCCGGTCGACGGTGAGCGAGAAGCCACCGACCTCGCCCACCGCCTCGGTGATGCCCTCGAACAGGTCGGGACGGTTCTCGACCAGCCAGTGCGAGCCCCACGTGCCGCCCGCCTCCTCGTCGGCGAGGAAGGCGAAGACCAGTTCGCGCGGTGGAACAGTGCCGTCGCGCCGGAATTGGCGGGCCAGCGCCAGAGCCATGCCGACCATGTCCTTCATGTCGACGGCGCCGCGGCCCCAGATGTATCCGTCGGACACCGATCCGGAGAAGGGGTGGACGCTCCAGTCCGACGGTTCGGCCGGCACCACGTCGAGATGAGAATGCACGAGCAGTGCGCCACGGTCGGAGTCGGGAGGCCCGGCGAGACGGGCGAACACGTTGCCCCGACCCGCCCGGCCGGACTCCACGTACTGCGTCGTGTACCCGACCTCCTCGAGGACCTGCGCCACCCACTTGGCGCACTCCTCCTCCCCCTTCGTCGTCTCCGGTTCGCCGGTGTTGGTCGTGTCGAATCGGATGAGACGACTGACGATGTCGACGACCTCGTCGACCGCGTTCGGAGCCTTGGGCTGGGAAGTCACCCCCCACTCCTACGGGATTTGGGATAGACGGGCAACCTCGGTTAAGGTTGTGCCCGCTACGAACGCAGGTCCGAGTGGCGGAATGGCAGACGCGCTAGCTTGAGGTGCTAGTGCCCTATTAACGGGCGTGGGGGTTCAAGTCCCCCCTCGGACACACGAGCAGGACCCCGGCCGATCGGCCGGGGTCCTGTTTTTCTGTGTCGGTCACTCGCCGCGGGTCGCGCCGACCAGCCGACTGAGCGGGTGCGGCAGGGAGATCCCGTTCTCGTCGTAGGCCGCGAGGACGGCGCGCCGCAGCAGGCGCTGGGTGGCCCATTGGGCGTTCGGCTTGGTCTTGACCGTCATTCGCAGGGTGACCTGGTCGGGACCGACCTCCTGGATGCCGAGCATCTCGGGGACGCCGAGTACGTCGGCGGCCGCGGCGTCGTCGGCGAGCGCCTCGTTCGCAGCCTCCAGTGCCACCGCCTGAGCCCGGTCGAGGTCCGCGCCGAGAGCCACGGGCAGTTCCACACGCGCCACCGCATACTCCTGGCTCATGTTGCCGACCCGGATGATCTCGCCGTTGCGCACGTACCAGAGCGTGCCGTCGATGTCGCGCAGCGTGGTGATCCGCAGACCGACGGACTCGACCTCGCCCGAGGCCTCCCCCAGGTCGACGATGTCGCCCACGCCGTACTGATCCTCGAGCAGCATGAACACGCCGGACACGAAGTCGCGGACCAGGTTCTGCGCACCGAAACCGATTGCCAGACCGACGATGCCGGCCGAGGCGATGAACGGTGCGATGTTGACGCCGAGCACACTGAGCACCGACAGCACGACCCACACCAGCAGAATGATCGACACCGTGGACTTCAGCACGGAACCGATGGTCTTCGCGCGTTGAGCGCGACGTTCGGCGACCGCGGCACTGCGCGCGGTCGACGGTGTCTTCTCCCGAAGATGCCTCAGCAGGGCCGGCTTGCGGGTCTCGACCTCACTGCCCACCGCGGATGGTTGTGGGCGCCTGGTCGCCCGGTCGATGGCGCGGTGGAGCAGGAATCGCAAGATGAGTGCGACGATGATGTAGGTCGCGATGCGGATCGGGTTCTCGATGATCCACTCGCGATTCGTCTCCGTCCATTCGAAAGCGATGTGTTGAGCCGTCATCCTCCCGACGGTACAAACCTGACCGCACATGTCCAGTTCGGCGTCACACGAAGGGGACTTGTCACAATGGCGGTGTGACCCGTCTCTTCTTCGACTGCGACACCGGGATCGACGACTCGCTGGCGCTGCTGTACCTCCTCGCTCGCCCCGACGTGGATGTGATCGGGATCGCATCCACCGCCGGCAACGTCCCGGTGGACACGGTGACCGCGAACAATCTCGCCTGGCTGGAACTCTGCGGTCGCACCGACATCCCGGTCCACACCGGGTCACCGGTGCCCCTGGTCGCCGAGCTCATGACCACCGAGGACACCCATGGCCCGGCCGGTGTCGGTTACGCGGAGCTGCCGCCGGCGACCACCAGCGAAAGCCAGGTGGACGCCGCGGACGCCTGGATCGACGCGTCGCTCGCACACCCCGGGGAGCTGATCGGCCTGGTCACAGGCCCGCTGACGTCACTTGCGACAGCAATTCGGCGCGATTCGGCACTTCCGGGCCGGCTCGCTCGCCTGGTGATCATGGGTGGCGCGTTCCACGTGCACGGAAACACCACGCCCGTCGCGGAATGGAACGTCGCAGTCGATCCCGAGGCCGCCGCGGAGGTCTTCGCCGCGTTCGGCGCCGAGGACGCGACACCTCCCATCGTGTGCCCGCTCGACCTCACCGAGTCGGTCGCCCTCACCCCGGACCATCTGGTCCGTCTCGCCGCCGCAGCGGGTAGCAGCCCGGTCGAATGCCCCGATCCCGGAGACGAGCCGGGGCTGCGCTCGGTGGCCGCCAATCCCCTGATCCGTCACGTGGTCGACGCCGTGCGCTTCTACCTGGAGTTCCATCACGCGCACGACGAGGGATACATCGCCCATCTCCACGATCCATTCGCGGCCATGGTCGCGCTCTCCCCCGGCATCGTCACCACCATCGCGGCCCGGGTCGACGTCGAGGTGACCGGACGGCTGACGAGGGGCATGACCGTGGCCGACGAACGGTCGATGACCGGCGCCCCGAATGCACGGATCACGACGTCCACCGACGTCGACGCGGTCTTCGACGAATTGCTCGACCGGATCGCCACACTGGCGAGAACGCTTGCCTCATCGGACAATTCGGACAGCGGCCTTCTTGCGTCAGGGGATCGCGTCGGCGAGACGGTCAGGAGATCCCCTGCGGCCCAGGCACGGCGAGCGTAGCGTCGGGGTGTGACGAAGCTCGGTTACCAGATCCCCAATTTCACCTATCCCGACACCACCCCCGACCGACTCTTCCCGACGATCGTCGGGCAGGCGGTGGAGGCCGAGGAGTCCGGGTTCGACACCGTCCTGGTGATGGACCACTTCTACCAACTGCCGATCCTGGGCGCGCCCGACGAACCGATGATCGAGTGCTACACGTTGCTCTCGGCCCTGGCACAGCACACCTCGACGGTGCGGCTGTCCTCGCTGGTCACCGGGAACACCTACCGCAACCCGACGCTGCTCGCGAAGACGGTGACCGCACTCGACCTGGTGTCCGGCGGTCGCGGACAGCTGGGGATCGGCGCGGGATGGTTCGAACTCGAACACGACTCGCTCGGATACGAATTCGGCACCTTCACCGACCGGTTCGAGAAGCTCGAGGAGGCCCTTCAGATCGTGCTCGGCATGCTGGCGGGCACGGCGCCGAGTCTCGACGGCAAGTGGTACCGGGTGAGCGAGGCCCTCAACGTTCCGGCACCTCTGTCGAAGATCCCGGTGATGATCGGCGGCGGCGGCGAGAAGAAGACCCTGCGCATGGTCGCCCAGTACGCGGACGAGTCGAACCTCATCTGCCCGGTCGAGGACATCCCACGCAAACTCGATGCGCTGGCAGAGCACTGTGAGCGCTTGGGGCGCAACCGTTCCGAGATCACGGTGAGCCTTCAGACCTCGGCATGCATCGCGCCGACGCACGATCAGGCGGTCGCCGAGTTCGAGGACTATCTACAGCGGAATCCGGCCGCCGAGGTGCGTCGCGCGTCGACGATCGTGGGTGATCCGGACGAGGTCGGCGCGCACTTCACCGACCTGCTCGCGACCGGTGTCGACGGCGTCACGGTCAACGCGCCCGCGAATGGTCATGTGCACGGGAGGGTCTCGCTCCTGGGCCGTACGCTGGCACCGCTCGTCGGCTGAGCCGCCGACGCTACGGTGCCCGCAGCGCTCACTCGTCGTCGGCCTCGTGATGGTCGAGGTTGACGGTGCCGGCGCGCCAGTAGCCGTCGACCTTGACCCGCTCCTTCGGCAGCCCCAGTTCACGTCGTAGGTGTCGTCGGACCGGTTTGAGGGAGTTCGCCTCACCGGCCACCCAGGTGTAGAAGTCCCCGGGCGGCAGATCGAGGGAACGGATCGCCTCGTACAGCAGGGTGCTGTTCCCGGGAGCCGCATCGCCACGGTGGAGCACATGGATTCGGGCACCTGGCCGGGCGGGCAGATCGATCTCGGACTCCGGTCCCGACACCTCGACGACGGCGATCACCGGCTTGCCGTCAGGCAGCTCCTCCAGCCAACGGGCCAGCGCCGGAAGAGCCGTGTCGTCGGCGCCGAGGAGGTACCAGTCGTAGCCCACCGGGTAGATGTGCGAGCCACGTGGACCCAGCATGCCCAACCGGTCGCCGGCGACCGCACGCATCGCCCAGGAACCCGCGACGCCGTGCGTGTGCAGCACGAAGTCGATGTCGAGCAACGCGGAATCACGGTCGTAGGAGCGGACGGTGTAATCCCGGTAGATCGGATGGCGGCCGTGCGCCGGTAGCCGCATGCCTTCCGGCCCGACCCCGGGCATCACGATCTCGCCGGTCTCATCGGCAAAGAACAGCTTGACGTGGTCGTCCGGCGCCATCTCGACGAACCAGAAGTCGTCCGGGGAGGTGATCCGGAACGTCACGCGGCGCATCTCGGCGCTCAGGTCCCTGGAGGCCACGACCTCGACCGTGCGGGGGACGAGGTCGTACATGGTCAGCCGGAGGTCGGAGGCGTGCGGCGTCAGATCCACAATTGCCGAGTCGGAGTGCGTCACCGATGCCCGTCCCGACCCGACAGTGGTTCGCCGGCGATGTCCGCGAACCCGTTCGACACCGCGGACGCCGCGACGAGCGAACGGTTCTCCGCCAACGCGCGCACGATCTCACCGGACCGGACCGCCACATTGGACAGCAACGTGGAGGTCAGTCCGTGGGTGTGCTCGGAGTTGCCCTGCACGAAGATGTCTCCGGTGATGTCGTCGGCAGTCTGCACCCGGTAGAGGCGGTCCAGGACGGGCCGGCCGTGCCGGTCCTCGCCACAGCTCTCGGCGAGGTCGCCGAGCATGTCCGACAACGGAGTGGGCTCGAATCCAGTGGCGAACACCACTGCGTCACAGTCGAGTTCGGTCTCCGTGCCGGTGAGCCGATGCGCGACCCGGATGCGGACCGAGTCCGCACCCTCGACGATGTCGACCAACTCGGTGGCGCCGTGGACGAACAACCGACGATGACCGTTGACGTGCTCGGTGTACTCCCGCTGGTAGAGATCCTGGATCAGCTCCGGATCGACGGCGGAGTAATTCGTACTGCGGTGATACTGCAGGAGCCTCTCACGCCACCCGTCTCCTGCCGCGAAGTACTCGTCGACCGCCTCGGGATCGAAGATCCGGTTCGCGTACGGGCTGTCGTCGGCGGGCGTGTAGCCGTACTTCGCAAACACCGCGTGCACGTCCGCATCGGTCTCGTCGTGCAGGTAGGCGGCCACCTCCGCCGCGCTCTGCCCCGCGCCGATCACCGCGTAGCGGCCGTTGGACCTGCTCGGCAGGTCGGCGAAGTGGTGGAGCATGCGATGGTTGTGGAACACCCGGGGACCGGCGGTGACCCCCGCAGGCAACTTCGCTCGGAGTCCGCCACCGAGGACCAGGTTGCGGGCACGGACCACACCGGAATCGGACACCACCTCGAAGTGGTCACCATCCCATCGCACAGCTGTGACATCCGTCGAGTACTCGACAGGGATCCGGACCCGGTCGGCGGCCCAGCACAGGTAGTCGTGGAACTCGGCACGCAGCGGAAAGAAGTCCTGCCGGTTGATGAAATGAGTCAGCCGACCACGTTCCGTCAGATAGTTCAGGAACGTGTACTCACTGCGCGCATTACGTTGCGTGGCAAGGTCTTTCAAGAAGGACACCTGCATGGTCGTGCCGGGCAGCAACATGCCGGAGTGCCAGCCGAAGGCATCCTTTTTCTCGAAGAACTTCGCGGTGACCGCCTGCTGCGGCCCGGCGGTCAGATTGTGCTCCTCGATCGCGATCGCCAACCCCAGATTCGACGGTCCGAATCCGATGCCGACCACGTCGACCAACGGAGAAAGATCACTGCACAAGCGTTGCTCCTCTACGTCGTTCTGCGACTGTGCTGACCGATGGGGAAGGCGCACTCGTTCTCCAGACGAAAGGTAAGTCTATCCTAAGCAACGTGCTCGTGCCGCATCCCCCTCCGCCGCATCCGCAGACCCCGTCGTTCGTCCTGTCCCGACCTGATCGCCACGTGGTCACCACCGGTGTGAATGCATCATTCGACGATGTCGCGGCGGCGCAGCGAGCTTTGTCGGCGCGTCGCCACCGATGGCTGGTCGGCGCGCTGCCGTTCGATCTCCGCGATCCCGCGGCACTGATCGCACCGGAGACGCTGAACTGCGAGACCGGTCCGTGGCGGCCGCCGACGATCGGCGGCCACGACCGGGTGGTGACGATCGACCGAGCCGATCCGCAGCCTGCCGATCATCGTCGCCGGGTCGCCGACATCGTCGCCGAACTCCGCGGCAATCCCGCGATGGAGAAGGTGGTCCTGGCTCGAAAACTGCTCTTGCGCTGCGACTCTGCGATCTCTGCGCACGATCTCGCGGCACGGCTGTGTGCCGCCGACCCGGGGGGTAACGCCTTCCTGACCGACCTCTCCCCCGCTGGAGCAGACCGTGACGGACATCATCTGGTCGGCGCGAGCCCGGAAGTCCTCGTCCGCAAAGAAGGCCGGGTGGTGACCTGCCACCCCCTGGCCGGGTCGGCCGCTCGCGACGTGGATCCGGTGCAGGACGCGCACCGACGAGACCTGCTGGCGATCTCCGGCAAGGATCGGCACGAGCATCGCCTGGTGGTCGATGCCATCCGCGCCGTGCTGACACCACTGTGCACCGATCTCCGGGTCCCGGCGGAGCCGACGATGGTGGCGACGCCGGCCATGTGGCACCTCGGCACACCGATCCGAGGTGTCGTCGACGACCCGGACCTGACCGCGCTCGATCTCGCACTCGCGCTGCACCCGACCCCCGCAGTCTGTGGCACACCCACCGGGGCGGCCCGCGACCTCATCCGCGAGGTCGAGGGCGACCGTGGCTTCTATGCCGGTGCTGTCGGCTGGACCGACGCCTCCGGTGACGGCGAATGGATGGTCGCGATCCGTTGTGCGGAGATCGATGGCGACGGCCGCGGGGTGACCACCTGGGCCGGTGGCGGCATCGTCGCAGCATCCGACCCGGACGACGAACTGCGCGAGACGGAGTCGAAGTTTCGCACGATCCTCGACGCGCTCGACGTCGCCGACGACACGGCCTCCTCGCCCGTCGGCTGAAAGTGGCGACGGGCGAGGACGTCGTCGATCGCTCCACGTGCCCGGCAGCGCCGGACCCTCAGCCCCGTCCCACTCCGGCATCCACACCGGCATCCGCGCCGACCGAGGCCGGACGAACCGCCGGGATCGATTCGGATTCGAAACGGCGCGTGGCGAATACGAGCATGGGACCGGCCATGATGGAGGTGGCCAGAGCCAGCAGGACGACGATCGCGTAGACCGACTCGGAGAACACGCCGATCTGCAGCCCGATGGTGGCCAAGATGATCTCGACGACGCCGCGGGCGTTGAGCCCCGATCCGAGCGCCAGCGACTCCCAGCGGGACACGCCGACCAGACGCGCACCCAGGTATCCACCGATCAGCTTCCCGGCAACAGCCACGACGAGCACGACGACCGCGAGGACTGCGACACCCGGCCGCCCGAGTTCGGCAAGGTCCAGGTGCAGGCCCGCGGTGGCGAGGAACACCGGCGCCAGCACGGCGGCTGTGACCGTCTGCAGCGGCCCGAGCACCCCGTGTCCGCGGCGGCCGACCATCAACCCGGCGAGGAAGGCTCCCAGCGCGGCCTCCAGGTGCAGTGCGTCGGTGGCGGCGGCCCCGGCGACGATCAGCACCACGACGATTCCGTTGACATACACGGCATTCGACGATGTCTCGACGCGATCGAGTGCTTTGCGCACCCACGGACGGAGCAGCCAGGTGACGGCGATGGCCGCGCCCAGGTACGCCGCGGTCAGCGGGACCTGCCAGCCTCGCAGGCCGACGGTCGTCATCGCCGACACGACCGCGAGCAACATCCATGCGCCGACATCGCTGAGGGTGCCGGCGCTCAGGATCACCTGACCGATCTCCTTGCGCAGCAGATCGAGGTCGGTGAGGATCTTGGCGATCACCGGAATTGCGCTGACCGACATCGCGGTTCCGAGCAGCAACGCGAATTCCACGGCCGTCGAGTCGCTCCCGTGGAACCGATCGGGCACGCCGAAACCGACGCCGATCCCGAAGGCGAGCGGTATCGCGAACGACCACACGCTCACCGATGCGATGACCTTGCCGCGCCGGCGTAACACGGTGAAGTCGAGCTCGGCGGCGGCCAGCCCGACGAGGAGCAGCACACCGAACTGTCCGATCCCGGCGACCAGCGCCGACGGGCCGTCGTCGGGGAAGAGTCGGTCATGCGCCGCCGGGAGGAGCCAACCGAGCAGCGACGGACCGAGAACGACACCGGCGAGTAGTTCGCCGACCATCGCGGGCAGCCCGAGCCGCCTCGCGATCATCCCCAGCACCACCGCGGCGCCGAGGATGATCGCGAGCTGGGTCAGCATCGTCGGCGGTGGGTCACGCGTCGACGGTCGCGGGCTCGGCCCACGCCAGACCATCGGCCGACGGCACCAGCCCGCCGTCGAGCAGCGGCGGCTCGATCGCTCCGTCACCGCTGGCGCCGCGTGCCTGGAAGGCGTTCATCTCCTCCATCACGTCGCGGACGACCGGCGCACTGAACATGTGGCCCATCCGCTGACCGGAGTCGGTGTCCATACCGCCGGTCTTCTCGGTCGCCTCGGTCAGTGCCTTGGTCGATGCGCTGAACTTCTCGACGATCTTCTCCGGATCGGTCAAGACGTCCTCACCCGAGTACCCGCCGGCGACGAGCGAGACGAATGCCGCGAGGTCGGTGCGGTCGAAGTTGGTGACCTTGCGCGCTTTCCAGAAATACGAATCCTCGGACTGCTCCATGTCGTAGAACGCGGACAGGAACTCGTAGAACACCGCGTACTCCCGGCGGTAACGTCCCTCGAATTCGTCGAAGGCACGCTCCTCGGTCATCGCGCCCGACAGCACGCTGTTGATCGACCGTGCCGCGAGGACGCCTGAGTAGGTGGCGAGGTGAACACCGGTGGAGAACACGGGGTCGATGAAGCAGGCGGCATCCCCGACGAGGACCATCCCGTTGCCCCAGAACCGGGTGTTGGCATATGAGTAGTCTTGGCGGATACGGATCTCGCCGTAGGTGCCCTCGGTGACCCGGCTGGCGTCGCTGAGCATGTCCTTCACGATCGTGCATCGATCGATGTAGTGGTTCAGCGTCTCTTCCTGCGCGTTGAGCACGTGCTCGGCCTTGTCCTTGGAGATGACCGCGCCGACACTGGTGAGGGTGTCCGACAGCGGGATGTACCACATCCATCCCTCGTCGAACGCCGCGCACAGGATGTTGCCGGAGTCGGGTGCCGGCAGGCGCTTGCCACCCTCGAAATAGCCGAAGACGGCGACATTCTGGAAGAAGTCGGAGTAGATGCGCTCGCCCCCTGCATATTTCGAGAGCCGCGTGGTGTTGCCCGATGCGTCCACGACGTACTTCGCCCGCACGTGGTGCTCACCGCGGTCGGCGTCGAGGTACCGGACTCCGACGACGCGCCCGTCCTCGTCCTGTTCGGTTCCGTTGACGCGGCAGTTCTGGCGCACGTCCACACCGCATTCGGCCGAGTTCTCCAGCAGGATGTTGTCGAACTTCATCCGCTCGACCTGATAGGCGTAGGACCCCTCGCCGGCGAACTCCGGCGAGATGGCGAACAGGAAGTTCCACGGCACCGGGTTCTTGCCCCAGCGGAAGCTGCCACCCCGCTTGTGCATGAAGCCCGCATCCTTGATCTTCTGATCCACGCCGAGCAGCCGGCACACCCCGTGAATCGTCGAGGGCAGCAACGACTCCCCGATCTGGTAGCGGGGGAAGGTCTCCTTCTCCAGCTGCACGACGCGGTGCCCACTCTTCGCGAGAAGCGTCGCCACGGTCGACCCACCCGGCCCACCGCCGACCACGACGACGTCGACATTCTCGATCGTCGGTGCGCTCATCGGCGGGCCTCCTCGGTGACGTCGGCGGTGCCCGCGGCGTCGGCGGTCAGTTCGCGCACCCAGGACCCGACAACCGGATCGGATGCGAGCGCGACCAGGTCGGCCTTCACCGCACCGGCCGCCCGCCATCGTTCGATCAACGACATGAGCCGGACGGAGTCCAGTCCGACGTCGAGCACATTGGTCTCGTCTCCGATCTCGGCCGCGGGAACCTGCAGGATCTCCGCGATGTCGCCGATGATCTGCTCCCTGGTCAAGGTCGAGCTGGTCGTCGCCATATGGTGATGTCCCCTTTTCCGCCGTCCGGTCAGGGACGGCCTCTGGTGCAAGACCCCCGACAGACGTCGCGCGAGTGCGATGGACCGACGCTGACGGAGCACAGTAACCTTACTTAGCCTAACCTTGCTTTGCGACCGATGGTCGGGCAGCCCCCGCCCGTCGACCCGGGCCGCGCCGGATTCGGCCGGACCAACAAGGTTGGGTAGGCTAAGCTACCGTGCGCATCGTCCGTCGTGAACTCCCCAGCGATCTGTTTCGTCGTGTCGCGGGTTCGCGACCGTGATGCGGGCGTCTGCAGCGCAGCGCGGATTGTGGTTCGCCCAGTCGGTCCTGCCCACGTCGCCGGCCTTCACCGTCGGTCAGCTGCTCCGATTCGACATCGAGCCCGACCCGGCGCGACTCCTGGCCGCCGCCCGCCGTGTCGCCGACGAGTCCGACGGTCTCCGTAGTCGATTCCGCGCGGACGCCGACGGCGACGTCACCGTTCAGATCGGCGATGCGATCCCGGTGACCCGGCTCGAGATCCCGGCTGACGGTGACCCCGATGATGGTGTCGCCGATGATGGTGTCCCTGATGGCAGGGGCGAGGACGCACTGGACCGCCATGCTCGGGCCGCCGTCCGCTCGGTGATCGATCCCGCTGCCGGGCCGTGCGCCTCGATCACCGTGCTGACCTCCGGTGGCCGTACCGCGTTGCTGCTGATCGCGCATCACATCGTTCTCGACGCGTACGGTCTGGGCCTGATCGGCCGGCGCATCGCCGCGGTGTACGCCGACCCGGACGACGATCGTGTCCTGCGATCGATCACCACGCTGCCGGCCGACTTCGACGTCGCGCCGGATTCCGATCGCGACTTCTGGTCGTCCGAGTTGTCCGGTGTCACCGGACAACTCACACTCTCGAATCGCCCTCGCACGCATCGCCTGGCCGCCGCGGTCCACACCGTCCGCACCGTCGTTCCGCGCGCGGGTGCGATCACCCGCTCACCGGCCCGGCTCACTGCGGCGATCGCCGCCTTCTGTGCGAGGGAGGCCGAGACGCACGACGTCGTACTCGGTTTTCCGATGATGAACCGGCTCGGTTCGCCGGCGGCCAATGTCCCGTGCTCGACGGTGAACGTGATCCCGCTGCGCGTCGAGGTCCGGCACAGCGACACCGTCGGCGACATCTCCGATCGGGTGTCGGCCCGACTACGCACGGTCACCGGGCACGCGCGCTATCGCGGCGAGGACATCGTGCGCGACCTCCGGCACATCGGCGTCGACGGCGCGGTCGGACCGACGGTCAACATCAAGCCGTTCGGCTCCACGATCGGTTTCGGGTCGACGACGGCGCGGGTCATCTCCCTCGCCCGCGGTCCGGTGGTGGACATGTCCGTCACCGCCCTCGACCTGGGCGGTTCGGAGGCCGGGGATCTCGAGCTGGTCCTCGACGCGGATACCGCTCTGTACGACCGGGATCGGCTCGAGCAGATCGCCCGCGGGCTCGGTGACTTGGTCGCGATCGCGATGTCCGACGACGGGCGACCGATCGCGGCGATCGATGCCGACGGTCGCGACGCACGACGAATGGCGATCCGCGCGGCCGACGACCGGGCGCAGACCGCGATCGACCCGACTCCTCTCGTCGACCGGGTCCTCCGTCAGCCCGGACACCTCGGTGCCGTCGCCTGCGGAGAGGAACTCGTGACGTTCGCCGAGCTGCGACGGCGAGTCGACATCCTCGCCGAGCGACTCGGCCCGTGTGATGCCGAGGACGTGGTGGCGGTCGCACTCCCGCGCAGCGTCGACCTGATCGTGGCCCTGCTCGCCGTGTTGCGCCGTGGTGCAGCGTTTCTGCCGCTGGATCCAGGCTTCCCCGACGACCGCCTCCGGGCAACGCTCGACGACGCGCGGCCGGTGGCCACGATCGTGACCGGCGACGACGGCCCCACCATCCGGCGACATCGGGTCACGAACGAACACCGGCCCGGCGCACACCCCGTCCCGTCTGCACACTCGCCCGCCTACCTCATCTACACATCGGGGTCGACCGGTACACCGAAGGGTGTCGTCGTCGGCCACGGTGCCTTGCAGAACTTCACCGGGGCCATGATCCGCCGGCTGGATCTGCACATCGGCCGGACGATGCTCGCGGTGACGACCATCTCGTTCGACATCTCGATCCTGGAGACCCTCGTCCCGCTCGCCGCGGGGTCGTCGGTCGTCCTGGCGACGACCGAGGAGGTCCACGACCCTGCGCGCCTGGCCGCGCTCATCGGACGCCACGACGTCGACCTGATGCAGGCGACACCGTCACTCTGGTCCGCGGTCCTCGACAGCGGCCACGGCAGTGCGCTGACCGGCGTCGACGTCCTCGTCGGCGGCGAACAGCTCCCGCGCGCGGTGGCCGATGGTCTCGTCGCATGCGCGCGGTCCGTGCGCAACATGTACGGCCCGACGGAGACGACGATCTGGTCGACGACCGCTCCCGTCGACGCCGCCGGGATCCGGATCGGCGCACCCGTCGACAACACCGGCGTGCGGATTCTCGATGCCGCGTTGAATCCCGTGGCGCAGGGGCGGATCGGCGAGCTCTACCTCAGCGGCGACGGACTCGCCCGCGGCTATCGCGGACTCACCGCGCTGACGGCCCAGCGGTTCGTCGCTGATCCTTTCGGCCGACCGGGTGCACGGATGTATCGCACCGGCGACCTCGCGCGAACGGACGCCGACGGGACGCTGGAGTGCCTCGGTCGGATCGATCACCAGGTCAAGGTCCGGGGTTTCCGGATCGAACTCGGCGACATCGAAAGCACACTTGCCGATCATGTTTCGGTCGCACACGCGGTCGCCTCGACGATCGACGGACGGTTGATCGCGCACGTCGTCCCGGCCGACGACGCGACGGTCGATGTGTTCGCGCTCCTCGACCATGTGGCATCGCGGCTGCCCGACTACATGGTGCCCGCGGCAGTCGTCGTGGTGCCCGTCCTGCCCCTCACGCCCAACGGGAAGGTCGATCGCCGGGCTCTGCCCGCACCCGACTTCGCCGCCCGTGCCGGTCACGGCCGGGCGCCGCGTACGCCCGCCGAACATGCGTTGGCCGACGTGTACGCCGCGGTCCTGCGGCTCCCTCGCGTCGGGATCGACGAGAACTTCTTCCACCTGGGCGGTGACAGCATCAGCGCGGTACGACTCGTCGCCGGCGCGGCCCGCCGGGGACTGGGGATCACCGTTCTCGACGTCTTCGACGGTCCGACCGTCGCTGCGCTCGCGACCCGTGCGCGTCCGGTCGACGGTCCGGTCGCCGGTCCTGTCGCATCGGCCCCGGCCACCGTGGACCCGACCCCCGGCGTAAGCGACCGGATGACCACTGCGGGAATCGATTCCGATGAGATGGACGAACTGATGGACGGGAACCTGCTGTGAGTGCCGCGCGTGAGGGGGGCCTCGACGACATCCTGCCCCTGACGCCCCTGCAAGAGGCGATCGTCTATCACTCGACGCGACCCCGCGCGGTCGGCGAGACCGACCCCTACCTGATCCTGGCCGATCTCGACCTCGGACCCGCGGCCGGGCTCGACGCCGACGCCGTGCGCCGTGCGATCGACACCGTCGTCGGGCGCCACGCCTCCCTGAGGACCTCGTACACCCGTCGCCGCACCGGGCAGCCCGTCGCGCGGGTTCATGCCGAGGTCACGGTCCCGTTCGCTCACCTCGAGTTCGACGGTCCGTCGGACATCGCCGCGGTACACGCGGACCAACGGACGCAAGGGGTGTCCCTCACGTCGCCACCGCCGGTGCGGTTCGTCCTCGTGACGGAGCGGACGTCCGAGCGGCCATCCACCTCCACCCTGGTGATGGTCGCACACCACGTCGCCGTGGACGGGTGGTCGATCCATCGCGTCCTCGACGAGATCGTCGGCGTCCTCCGCGGCGTCGAACTGCCACCCGCGCAACCGATCAGCACATTCCTGGACTGGCTGACAGCACGTCCCACCGACACCGAGGTCTGGACCCGGGCCCTGGCCGACCTCCGTGGCCCCACCCGGGTGCCAACCGTCGACCGGCACACCGATCGACCGGTCTCGGGAGGACCACTGTCAGGCGGAGCCCTGTCGGACGATCCGGTCCGGTCACGATGGACCGACCATCGGCTCTCCACCGAACAGTCGTCGGCGCTGCGCGCTCTCGCCCACCGTTCCGGTGCGACGCTGAACACCCTGATCCAGGTGAGTTGGGCACTGGTCCTGGCCGATCTGACCGACAGCGACGACGTGGTCTTCGGCGCCGTGGTCTCCGGTCGTCATCCGGCGGTCCCGGGTGTGGACGAGATGGTCGGGATGCTCATCAACACCGTCCCGGTCCGCATCCGGCTGGACCCGACGGAGACACCGACCGGGCTGCTCACCCGCGTGCAGCGCGAGCAACTCGCGCTCCTCGATCATCACCACACACCGCTCGGCGACATCCAGTCGGCGATGGGTATGGGCGAATTGTTCGACTCCGTCGTGGTGTTCGAGAGTTTCCCGCGGGGCGGGGTCCGACCCGTCATCGATGACGAGAACTCGTATCCGGCAACCCTCATCGTCGAGGACGATCCGCAGGTCCGGGTGGTGTTCGAACGCCGCGGTGCCGACCCCCGGCTTCTCGATGCACTGGTCGCCCTGCTCCAGACGCTCGCCGACGGTGTCGACGTGCCGGTGGGTCGACTGCCCCGGGTCGACTCACACCGCGATGACCTCCACGCCGACGACGCGACCACGAAGCTCCCCGCCATCGGGCAGGATGATCCGGTACCGGCACTCCCCTTCCACCCGGTCGCCGAACAGATCGCCGAGACAGCCGCGCGGACCGGCCGGCGGCTCGCCGTGATCGCCGGTGACACCCGGCTCGGCTATCGCGAATTCGACGCCATGACAGCCCGATTCGCGGCCGCACTGCACCGTCGCGGTATTCGCGACGAGTCGGTGGTCGCGCTCGCCGTGCGTCGCAGCCCGGAGGCAGTGGCCATGCTGGTGGCCATCACGCGTGCCGGAGCCGCCTATCTGCCCATCGATCCCACGTATCCGGCCGACCGCGTCGCCGTCATGCTGGCCGATGCGAATCCGGACCTGCTCGTCGACGACGCCGCGCTCGCCGACATCGTCGCGGAGACGACCGCCGACACCTCGACTCTGCCCGTCGCCGCCGTCCACCCCGACGCCGCCGCCTACCTCGTCTACACCTCCGGCTCGACCGGCGTCCCCAAGGGTGTCGTCGGCACGGCCGGCGCCCTCGCGAACCGGATCGGCTGGGCCGCACGGCAGTGGGACGGCACCACCGTGCTCGCCAAGAGCTCGTTCGCGTTCATCGACGGCACCACCGAACTGTTCGGCGCACTCGCGGCCGGGGCGACGGTCGTCCTCGCCGACGACACGGCCGCGCGGGACGCCGGGCAGCTCGCGGAGCTCGCCGCCGCCTGTGGTGCCGACCAGATCACGGCGGTCCCCTCGCTCGCGCTCGCGATGGTCGATGCGGCCGAGGCGACCACGGGGCCATTGCGACCACACCGCTGGATCGTCTCCGGAGAACCGTTGCCGCCCTCCGTCATCGAGCGTTTGCACGCATCCGCGGACACGATCGTGAACTCGTATGGGTCCTCGGAGGTCGCGGGAGACGTGGCCACCGGTGTCGTCACCGGCCCGGTGCACATCGGCACGGCCGTACCCGGGGCCCGGTTGTGGGTGCTCGACCGCCGCCTGCGGCCGGTGCCGCCCGGTGTACCCGGGGAACTCTATGTCGCCGGTGTCCAACTCGCCCGCGGCTATCACCGTCGTCCGGATCAGACGGCCGCCCGATTCGTCGCGGCCGCGGACGGTTCCGGCGCACGCATGTATCGCTCCGGGGATCGCGCCGTCCTCGACGGAGACGGAACGCTGCGGCTGCTCGGCCGCAGCGACGACCAGGTGAAGATCCGCGGTCACCGCGTGGAACTCGGCGAGGTCGAGTCGGCGCTCGTCGCCGTCGACGGCGTCGATGCCGCCGTCGTCGTCGCGGGCAGGCCCGCGGACGGGCGAGGCGAGGGGGTCGTCCGGCTCGACGCCTACCTCACCGGCACCGCCGACATCCCCGACATCACCGACCGACTCCGCGAGCGTCTACCCGGCCACATGGTGCCGTCGACGTGGACTCGGCTCGACACCCTGCCGCTGACGCCCGGCGGAAAGATCGACCGCCGCAGGCTCCCCACACCCGACACCGTCCGCCGGACCGAACGACGGCTGCCCACGACCGATCTCGAACGTGACGTCGTCGGCATCGTGGCCGATGTCCTCGGCGTCCCGGAGCCCGGACTCGACGACGACTTCTTCGATCTCGGGGGTCACTCGTTGTCCGCGACCCGGGTGCTGACCCGCCTCCGGGTCGCCACCGGCGCCGTCCTCACGGTCGCCCAGGTTTTCGACCGTCCCGTGTTGTCACAACTCGTCGACCTCGTCGCCGATGCGACGGGCGCGGCGACAACGGCGACCACGACGACCGACAGTGCCTCGACACCGGACGAGCCGACCGTCCTCGATGTGCGACCTGATCCGCTGCCCCTCTCGCCGGCGCAGCGCAGGCTCTGGTTCCAGAGCGGGATCGACGACGCCGCCTACACCATTCCGTTTGCCGTCCGACTGACCGGCGAGCCGGATCGGGACCGGCTCGTGACGGCACTGCGTGGGATCGTGCGTCGTCACGAGGCGCTGCGGACCAGGATCGTCGACGGTGCCCAGATCGTCGATCCACCCTCGGCCGCAGACGATCTCGGACTCGGCGAGATCATGGTCGGCGAGATCGCCGGCGAACCCGACACGACTCCGGCGATCGACGCCCTCATCGCGCGACCGTTCGATCTGGCCGCCGACCTGCCCGTGCGTGCCGATCTGCTGCACACTGCGGCGTCGGAAGAGTCGGCGAACCCAGGACAGGCGACGTCGACCCTGCTGATCACCGTGCATCACATCGCCGCCGACGAGTGGTCGGCCGGTCGGCTCTTCGAGGAGCTCGCGGCGGGCTACAACGGCATCGAGGTGTCCCCACCGCCGATCCAGTTCGCCGATCACACCGTGTGGCAACTGCGCCGCCTCGGCAGCAGCGACGAACCCGGCTCACGCGCACGCTCGCAGCTGGAGTTCTGGCGCCGCGAGTTGGCCGGTGCGCCAGAGGAACTCGATCTCCCCGTGGACCGTCCGCGTGGCCATGACCGCGGTCATGGCGGTGACGAGGTCGTGCGCGTCGTCGGCGCCGACCGCCTGTCGAGGCTGCGCAGTCATGCACGGGGCGACGGCGTGACCATGTTCATGCTCACGCATGCCGCTGTCGCCGTGGCGCTCTCGGCATCCGGCGCCGGCCAGGACATCGTCGTCGGGACCCCTGTGGCCGGGCGTTCGGCCGCCGCCGCCGACCGGATGATCGGCATGTTCGTCAACACACTGACCCTGCGCACGGATCTGTCCGGCAACCCGGATCTCACCGGGGTCCTGGCGCGGGTGCGGTCCGCTGATCTCGCCGCCTACGATCATCAGGACGTGCCCTTCGACGAGGTCGTCACCGAACTCGCCCCGGACCGCTCCCTGGCACGTCATCCGTTGTTCCAGACGATGGTGCAGTACCGGGATCCCATCGTCGCGCCCCGGTTCGACGGTCTCGACGCCGTACCGCTCTTCGTGCCGACGACCACCTCGAAGTTCGACCTGACCTTCGAATTCGCGGAGCTCGCGGACGATTCCGGCATCCGGTTGCGTCTCGAATACGCCACCGACCTCTTCGATCGCCGTACCGCGGACGATCTCGCCGACCGTGTCCTCGCGGTCCTCGACCTGTTCGCCGGTGCTCCCGGCACGCGCCTGGCAGACCTGCGACTCGCCGGATCACGGAGTCTGCCCGCCACGCCCGTCGCGACGGCCGGCGGCGACCTGCGTCCCGGGCGCACGCACCGCAGCCTCGTCGACCTCGTGACCGCCACGTTCGCGCAGTTCGGTACACGAACGGCGGTCGTCGCGGGCGGCGACCGTCTCACCTATGACGAGATCGACAGGCGCAGTGCCGCACTGGCCTACCGAATGATCGCCGACGGCGTCGCGCCCGGCGACCTCGTCGCGCTCATGGTGCCCCGCTCGGCCGATCTGGTGATCGCCCTCCTGGCGATCCTGCGGGCCGGCGCCGCCTACGTGCCGATCGATCCCGACCACCCCGTCGACCGGGTCACCGGAATCCTCGAGGACGCACGCCCACGCCTGACCGTGGACGAGCGGTACCTCGCGGAAGCCGCCACCGACGGCACCGGGCCGGCGAGACTCCCGGACGTCGGCCCGGACCACCTCGCCTACGTCATCTTCACCTCCGGATCGACCGGACGTCCCAAGGGTGTCAGCGTGACCCACGGCAACGTCCTGGCCCTGCTCGACGCCACCGCCGGACTGTTCGACGTGACCGCCGACGACGTGTGGACGATGTTCCACTCGTACGCCTTCGACTTCTCGGTCTGGGAATTGTGGGGTCCGCTGTCGACGGGCGCGTGCATCGTGATCCCGGATCGGTCGGTGACACGGGCACCGGATGAGTTCGGCGCCCTGCTCGCGGCCGAACGTGTATCGGTGCTCAGCCAGACGCCGTCGGCGTTCTTCGCGCTCGACGCCGCCGACCGGACAGCCGGTGATGTCGACCTGTCCGCACTGCGGTATGTGATCTTCGGCGGCGAGGCCCTCGATCTGCGACGATTGCCCGAGTTCATGGCCCGCCACCCGCACGTGACGCCGGTGAACATGTACGGGATCACCGAGACCACCGTGCACGCCAGTCATCTCGTCGTCGACACCGAGAGCGCGCGCACGGCACCCGGCAGCGACATCGGTGCGTTGCTGCCCGGCTTCTCCGGTGAACTGCTCGACCAGTATCTGCGCCCGGTCCCTGACGGTGCGACCGGCGAGCTGTATCTCGCCGGTCCCCAGGTCGCGCGCGGATATCTGCATCGTCCGTCGCTCACGGCGTCCCGTTTCGTCGCGGATCCCGGCTCGCACGGTGGCCTCCGGTATCGCACCGGCGACCTGTTCCGCCGCACTGCCGACGGGCGGCTGCTCTACGAGGGCCGATCCGACACCCAGGTCAAGATCCGTGGCTTCCGGATCGAGCTCGGCGAGATCCGTTCTGCCCTCGCCGCTCTCGACGGCGTCGACGACGTCGCGGTGATCACGAGACCGGGGCCGGACGGCGCCGAACGGATACTCGCGTACATCGTGGGTGATGGCCTCGATCCCGCGACGGTCCGCGCCGCCTCGGCGGGCCGGCTGCCCGAGCACATGGTGCCGGCGGCGGTCGTCGTGCTCGACGCCATCCCGCTGACCGTGAACGGGAAGACCGACCCGTCGGCGCTGCCCGATCCCGACCTGAGCAGCGTCGGCGGACGCGCACCCACCAGCGAACTCGAACGCGCGCTCGCCGACGTCTTCGCCGACAGCCTCGGGATCGGGCGCGACGAGAACGGCGTCCCGGCGGTGTCCGTCGACGACGACTTCTTCGCACTCGGCGGCGACAGCATCGTCTCGACGACGATGGTCAATCGCGCCCGCAGGCGCGGACTGCAGCTGACGCCTCGAGACGTGTTCACCCACCGCACGATCGAAGGCCTCGCGGCCGTCACGCGGTGGATCGACAACGGCGCGGAGGGCGACACAGCCCGACAGGGACCCGATTCGGCCCGTCGCGACGCGGTGGCGGTACCCCTGCTTCCCGTCGTGCACCGGCTACGCGAGCTCGGGGGCCCGATCGCACGGTTCAATCAGTCGTTGGTCGTGGACACCCCCGTCGGTGCCGACCGCGCGTCGCTGCGAGCCGCGCTGCAGTCGATCATCGACAGCCACGAGGCGCTGCGGATGACGCTGACCGTCGTCGCCGGCGTCGTCTGGAGTCTTGAGGCCCGCCCGCCCGGCACAGTGGACGCCGCCGAGGTGCTCGAGGTGGTGCCGAGCGGCACGCACGACGATGTCACCACCGCGGTGCGGATCGAATCCGATCGCGCGGCGGGACGACTCGATCCGTCGACCGGCATCATGCTGGCGGCCACCTTCCTCGAACCACAAGCGGGTGATCGGGGGCGCCTCGTACTCGTCATCCACCATCTGGCCGTCGACGGGGTATCCCGCCGGATCCTGCTCGACGACCTGGCGTCGTTCCACGCCGACGCCGCGGCCGGACTCGCGCCTTCCCCCCTGCTCACCGGCACCCCTCTGCACGACGTCGCCGGCGCCGTCGCCGCGCGCGCCGAGGATCCGGCATTGCTCGGTGAGGCCGCGCACTGGGCCGGGGTCCTCGCCCCGGGGGCCGATCTGGAGCCCGGCGTGCCGCCGTCGGGTGGAAAGGTCGGAGACCAGCGCCGCCACGTCGTGACCCTCGACGCGGAGACGACCACCGCACTGATCGCCGACATCCCGGCACGACTGGGCGTGGGCATCACCTCGGTCTTCATCGGCGCGCTGCGCATGGCTGCGACTCAGGTGTTCGACACCGCAGATCTGTTGATCGACACCGAACGTCACGGTCGCGACACCGAGGGTGCGGGTCTCGGCGATCTCGATCTGTCCCACACGGTGGGATGGTTCACCACCGTTGCACCCCTGCGCCTGCCGGCGTGCCACGACCTGTCGACCGCAGTCGCCGACGCCGAACGATTGTGGAACGAGATGCCCTCGGCGGGTGCAGGTTTCGGGATTCTTCGCTACCTCAACCCACAATTGTCGACCGCGTTGGCGGGCCTGTCACGCGCATCGGTGTTGATCAACTATCTCGGCCGGTTCTCGGTCGGCGGCGGCGTCGACTGGCAGCCGGCGGCCGAGACGACGGCACTGGCCGCCACCCCCGACGACGACCTCGGTTGTGGGTACCCTCTCGAGATCGACATCGTGTGCCGCGATGAGGCCGACGGCCCGGTCCTGGCGGCCACCTTTGCCCACCTGCCCGAACACCTGAGCTCCGACTCCGTCCGTGCCCTCGCCGAGGCATGGCGCGCCGCGCTCGAATCCCTGTCGGCCCCGATCCATTCCGGAGCGCACGCGTGACCTCGACCTCCCTGCACACCCTGCCGACCCTCGCGGGCCAGCGCGACATCTATCTGGCGATGCAGGTGGCACCGGACCCCACCCTCTACAACACGGGTCTCTACGCGGAGGTCTCCGCCGACCTCGACCATGCCCGCCTGCAGACCTCGCTGGCGGCGGCGCTCGAGTCGGCAGAGGCGATGCGTGCGGTGTTCGTCGACGTCGGCGGCGAGCTGCGGCAGCGGCTGCTGCCCGCCGACCGGTGGACGCTGTCGTTCCTCGACCTGCGCGAGGGCGATGCCCACGCGTGGATGGCCGAGGACATGGCCAAGCCGATGGACATCCATGCCGGTCCCCTTTCCCAGTTCGCCATCCTGCGCGTCTCCGACGACGACATCGTCATCTACCTCAAGGTCCACCACCTCGTGTGTGACGGCGTCGGGCTGATCCATTTCCTGCAGGCCGTCCAGGAGTACTACGACGGCAAGCCCACCGCGCGGGCATGGGACGTGACGACGATCGCCGCCGCCGAGACCGACTACCGGTCGAGCGAGCGATTTCGCGACGACGAGAAGTACTGGATCGACCGGATGGGTGATCGCCCCGAGCCCGTCCGTCTGCTCGGCGCGGAACTCCCGCCGGGCAAGGGCCATGTCCACGCGCGGTTCGAGCTGCCGGTGTCCGACCTCGTGCCGCTGCGTGCGCTGGCCTCCGAGATCGGTGTGCGCCCCGCGGTGCTGATGATCGCCGCGGTCACCGCCTTCGCCCAGACCCGGACGGGGCGTGACGATCTCACTCTCGCTCTGCCCGTCACCGGGCGCCTCGACCGGGCGATGCGAACCGCTCCGTCCATGGTGACCAGCGTGCTGCCCTTGCGCGTCCGGGCGTACGGACGCGACAACCTCGCCGACGTCGCCCGCCGGGTCGATTCCACCCTGTTCTCGCTCATCGCCCACAGCCGGTTCCGTGGCGAGGACCTCGGTCGCGCACTGACCATCGCCGGCCGATCCGACGCAGCCGCCGGGACGGCCCCGTATCGGATGTTCGGACTCGGCGTGAACGTCATGTCGAACACGTCGCGGCAGATGATCGGTGGACATGTCCTCACCGCACACGCGCTGGCGTCCGGGCCGGTGTCGGATGTCGAGATCCAGATCCAGCTGCGCCGCAAGGACCGTCCTGCCGAGGTCGTGCTGCGGGGCGTCGAGTCGGTCGGACCCGAGGTGACCGCTCTCGCCCACGACCTCGCAGCATTCCTCCGGACGCTCGCCGCGCGACCGCGGGCGAGACTGCAGGTCCTCGGCGACGACACGACCGCCGACCATGACCGCGAGGACTGCGACGACGCCGCGGGTGGTCCGTCGGCCCTGACGCCGGCGTTGCATCGTCTCCGCGTGGCCGGTGTCGACCCCACCGGGTTGCCACCGCGCCTGCTGCACGCCCGGGCTGCACCGGGCACGCCGGTCGACGAGGTCCGATCGATCGTGGACGCCATCGTGGACCGGCATGGGGCACTGCGAACGACGCTCGAGCGTCCGGTCCCCGTCCTGTGGATGCTGTCCACTCTGTCTGCCGGACAGGCCCGGCCGGCCGTGAGCACGGACCCGCGCCCCGGTGCACCGCAGTCGGGGGCGATCTTCGAGCCGTCGACCGGCGAGCTCACCATCGCCGCCGACGCCGCGCTGATCGATCCTCACTCCGCCGAGGTGATCTCGTCGGATCTGCAGACCGCTCTGGACGATCTCGCCGTCGGCCGGCACATCGAGATCGAACCGACGCGGCGCACCCTCGCAGACGTCGCCGCCGATCTGAGCGCCACCGCGGCGGATCCGTCGTCGTTGCCGCGATGGCTCGAGATCCTCGCGCCCGGAGCCGAACTGCCGGTCCCGACGGAGGATCCCGGCACGGGCCGAATCTTCCATCGGGTGGACGTCGCGACGCCGCCCGACCATCGCCCGGGCCCGGCCGCACCCGCCGCGCTGGCACAGGTCGTCGTGCGCGCCCTCGCCGAGGTCTTCGGCGCTCGGATGCCCGACGAGTTGCTCGTCGATGTGGTCGTCGACCTCCGCCCGATCGGCGCCGAACGCACGACGGGTCCGCTGCAGGCCCTCTCGCCGGCGCGCCTTCGCACCGATGATCCCGTTCTCGAGGCGATCCCCGGTCCCGCGTTCGATGTGCTGCGGCATCTGTCGCCGCAGATCGGCGCAGCGATCACGGCCGCCACCGCGAGCGGGGACATCGTGGAACCATCTGTCCTCATCGGCGATCTCGGCCTGCCCACCGATCACGCCCTGACCGTGACGGTCGTCCGATCGGACAACGGATGGGCGGTCGACGTCGGCGTCGATCCGGCGCGGGTGGACGCCGCCGAGTCCGTCGCCGAGGCGATCGCCGCCGCGGTCGCGCTCGAGGCCGACACCCGGCTGGTGCCGGTGGACGAGCAGGCGATGACGGCACTGCGCGCCCGGTACGGCGACATCGACGACGTGTGGCCCCTGGCACCGTTGCAAGAGGGCCTCTACTACCAGGCCAGAGTCGACTCGGATGCGGACATCTACACCGCACAGTTCTGGTTGGACTTCGGCCATCGGATCGATGCCGACGCGCTCCGGGCGGCGGCGACCGAGTTGCAGCGCACCAATCCGGAACTGCGTGCGGCGTTCATCGAACACGACGGACGGCCGCTCCAGCTGATCATGACGACCGTCGAACCGGAACTCGCGATCATCGATCTCGCCGACACCGCTCCCGCGGTGTCGGACGGTCTCGCCATCGACGAGCGGATCGCGGCGGTCCTCGCCGCCGACCGCACCGTGCCCTTCGCGCTGGAGCGAGCACCGTTGTGGCGGATGACGCTGATCCGGCTGCCCGGGGGGCACGACAGGCTGGTCGTCAACCGCCGATTCCTGTTGTGGGACGGCTGGTCCGGCGGACTGTTCGTCTCGCGACTGCTCGCGCACCTGCACGGCACACCCGTGCCGGCGCGCGAGGCCTCGCTGCGCGACTACCTGGCGTGGATCGACCGCACCGACGACGCGGACTCCATCGCCGCCTGGCGCGATCATCTGGCCGGCTACGACGAGCCCGCACTCGTCGCCCCTCGCTCCGTCGGTCTCACCCCCCGCGCGCCACGGCGCATCGAGGTGGATCTCGGCGACGAGTTGTCCGCGCGCCTGCGCGACGACGCCCGCACGGCAGGCGTCACGCTCAACACGATCGTGTCGACGGCTTTGACACTGACCCTGTCCCGGGCGCTCGGCCGCACCGACGTCGCGTTCGGTTCCACCGTCGCCGGTCGACCGACGGAGGTCCCGGGAATCGACACGGTGATCGGCCTGTTCCTCAACACCGTGCCCGTCCGGACGGTGCTGCGGCCCGAGGAGATCGTCGGTGATCTCCTCCGTCGGTCCCAGGCCGACCGCGTCACCCTGATGTCTCACGACCACATCGGGCTGGCCCGGCTGCAACAGGAGACCGGCCACCCCGTGCTGTTCGACGTGCTGTACGTCCTGCAGAACTTCCGCACCGAAGAGGAGGAGCGGAACCAGTCGCAGCTGCACGGTCTCATCGGCGAGGGCAGCCTCGACCACACCCACTATCCCCTCGCACTCGTGGTCACCCCGGGGGTGTCGATCCGCTTCCGGCTGGAGTATCGCGACGACCTGATCAGCGACGACACGGCTGACGGTGTCGTACGCCGGTTTCGGCACCTCCTCGCCGACATCGGGCGACGGCTGACACAGCCGGTGGCGTCCCTGGACTCCGGTCTGCCCACGGATCTCCCCCTCGTCGGCCCGGTGCACACGCTCCCACGGACGACCGTGTCCGAGCTGCTCGCGCAACGCGCGGCACTCATCCCCGATGCCGACGCCCTCGTGTCCGACGAGCGTCGTCGCACCTATGCCGAACTCGAGTCCGATGTCGATCGCCTCGCCCACGTCCTGCACGACCACGGCGTCGGCGCCGAATCGATCGTGGCCCTGGCCATTCCGCGGAGCATCGAGACCGTCGTCGCATTGTTCGCGATCCTGCGCGCCGGCGGCGCCTACCTGCCGCTCGAGCTCGATCACCCTGACGACCGCCTGCACGCGATCATCGATGACGCCGCGCCGTCGCTGATCCTCACCCACTCGTCGGTCGCCGACCGCTTCCACGGTCGCGCGATCACCATCATGACGGTGGATGACCCGCCGGCACCGACCGGGCCGGAATGGACCGCGCCGCCGGTCGATCCGGACTCCCCGGCCTACGTCATCTACACGTCGGGGTCGACGGGCAGGCCCAAGGGCGTGATCACCCCGTATCGCGGACTGACGAACATGCAACTCAATCATCGGGAGAAGGTCTTCGAGCCCGCGATCGCGATGGCCCGGCGAGCCGGTGTCGACGGACGTCTTCGCATCGCGCACACCGTCTCCTTTGCCTTCGACATGTCGTGGGAGGAACTCCTCTGGCTCGTCGAGGGTCACGAGGTGCACGTCTGCGACGAGGATCTGCGACGGGACTCGGCAGCATTGGTCGCCTACTGTCTCGACCACCGGATCGACGTCATCAATGTCACCCCGACCTATGCGGCGCAACTGTTCGCCGACGGCCTGCTCGACGGCGAGCACGTCCCACCCCTGGTGTTGCTCGGGGGCGAGGCGGTGTCCGAACCGGTCTGGACCCGTCTGCGCGAACACCCACACACCTTCGGGTACAACCTGTACGGACCGACCGAGTACACCATCAACACTCTCGGCATCGGCACCGAGGAGTCCCCCTCGTCCTCGGTGGGGACACCCATCTGGAACACCACCGCGCACCTGCTCGATCCCTGGCTGCGGCCGGTACCGGCCGGGATCGCCGGCGAACTGTACATCAGCGGAGCGGGTTCGGCCCGCGGCTACCTCGGCAGGCCGGATCTCACTGCCGAACGGTTCGTCGCCGATCCGTTCGCCGTCGGCGGTCGTCTCTACCGCACCGGCGACCTCATGAAGGTCCGCGACGACGGCAATCTGGACTTCCTGGGCCGCACCGACGACCAGGTCAAGGTGCGGGGACACCGGGTCGAACTCGGCGAGATCGACGCGGCGCTGACCGCCTTTCCGGAGATCGCGTCCTCGGCGGTGGTGGCCACCGCGGATCCGTCCGCTCCGGACGTCAAACGTCTTGTCGCCTACGTCATCCCGACCGAATCGGGATCGACCCCGGACTTCGCCGACATCCGGCGCAGGCTCGCGACCCGACTCCCCGACTTCATGGTGCCGACGCTGTTCGCCGCCGTCGACGCGTTCCCGATGACGGTCAACGGCAAGCTCGACCTGGCTGCGCTGCCGCAGCCCGAACGCACCGGCACGCGCCGGGCTCCCGAGACCGACCTCGAGCGCCACCTGTGTGCGATCTTCGCCGACGTGCTCGGCATCGCCGAGCAGAAGGACGACGCCGGAACACCGGTCTGTGCCGTGGGCGTCGACGACGACTTCTTCGAACTCGGTGGACATTCGATGGCGGCGATGAAACTCGCGGCCGCGTTGCGCACCGAACTCGGCGCCGAGGTCGCCATCCGAGATCTCTTCGAGGCCCGGACCCCCGCCGAGTTGGCCCTGCGCGCGCGCATGACCGGTTCGGCCACCGACATCCAGGCCGGTCCGCGACCGGACCGGATTCCGTTGTCGCCCGCACAGGAGCGGCTGTGGGTGCTGCATGCACTGGACCCCGCCGACGTCTCCTATCACTACGGGCACGTGGTCCGGCTGCGGGCGGCCGTGGACGGTACGGCCCTGCGCACGGCGGTCCGCGACCTGCTGACCCGTCACGAGAGTCTGCGGACCGTCATCGACGAGAACGCCGCCGGTGAACCCGCGCAGCGTGTCCTCGCAGTCGAGGAGATCCCCGAGGTCGTCGAGTTCGGTGCGATCGACAGCGCCGCGTACGCGGACGAGCAGGCCGTCGTGGCCACGGTGACCGAGCGGGCACGCCGGACCCTCACCCGACCGTTCGATCTTCGGACGGAACCGCCGATCCGAATCCGCCTGGACGAGATCACCGGTGGACAAACCGATTTCGCGACCTGTGTGCTCACCATCGCACTGCATCACATCGCCACCGACGAATGGTCGGACCGTCCGCTGCTGACCGATCTGACGATCGCGTATGCGGCCCGGATCGCCGGGATGTCACCGGATTTCACACCGCTACGGGTGCAGTACGCCGACTACGCGATCTGGCAGCAACGGCGTGTTCTCGACCAGGGCGCCGCTCAACTGGACTTCTGGCAGGACACGCTGGCCGATCTGCCGGAGGAGCTCCTGCTGCCCCGCGACCGGCCCCGACCGGCCGGTTCCCCCGGCCCCGCGGCCACCGAGACGATCACCGTCGACGCGACGAGCCGGGCACGGCTGCACGAGATCGCCCGGTCCCGCCGGGCGAGCATGTTCATGCTCGTACAGGCAGCGGTCGCCACCATGCTCCACCGTGCCGGCGCCGGCGACGACATCCCGCTGGGCACACCGGTGTCCGGCCGGACGGATCCGGCTCTCGACGATCTCGTCGGGTTCTTCGTCGGCACCCAGGTGCTGCGGACCGACGTCGGTGGCCGCCCGCGGTTCGACGAACTCCTCGATCGCGTCCGGACACTGGATCTGGCGGCGTTCGACCACGCCGACGTCCCGTTCCAGCAGATCGTCGAACGGCTGGCCCCCGAACGGGTACGAGCACGCAACCCGCTGTTCCAGGTCACTGTCGGATACCTTCCGCTCGACGCCGTCCCGGGCGAATTCCTCGGCGCACCGGCCACATTCGAGCCTCTCGCGGCAGCGCAGGCGAAGTTCGACCTCGCCTTCACCTTTGTCGACATCACGGCCACCGGCGAACTGACCATCGGTCTCGAATACGCCACCGACATGTTCGACGCCGGCACCGCCCGCTCGATGCTCGATCAGCTTCGTCGCGTGCTCAGCGCGGTGGCGCTCGACCCTCAGGTCCGCGTCGACACCATCACCATGCTCGACGACGCGGAACTCGACGCCGTGCGCGTGGGCGAACGCGGACCGGAGCAGACGGATGCTGCCCCCGGTACCACCCTCGTCGATCTGCTCCGCGACGCCGCGTCGACACACCACGATCAGATCGCCCTGCGCGACACCACAGGTCGCTCACTGAGCTACGGTGCCCTCGAGCGGGCAGCGACCAGCGTCGCGTCCACGCTGCGTGACCACGGTATCGGACCCGATGACATCGTCGCCGTCGTCATGGATCGCAGCGTCGGTCAACTGGTGGCGCTGCAGGGGGTCCTGTACAGCGGGGCCGCCTACCTACCCGTCGACACCGATCTCCCCGCCGATCGGATCGCGCTCATGATCGACGACAGCCGGCCGGCCGCCATCATCGGCGACATGTCGGCGACGGCGCTGTCGGTGCCCGCGGACGTCCCGACGATCACGCTGAGCGACGACGTCGTCACCGAACTGTCGTCGGCCCCCGATCCGGTCGTCGGCACGGGCGCCGATCCCCATTCCGACGGCCCGACGCCCGACAACGCGGCCTACGTCATCTACACATCGGGATCGACCGGGCGGCCCAAGGGCGTCGTCGTCAGTCATCGCAACGTCGTCAACGTGCTGCGCTGGCGGCGGGAGACCATGCCGGGCGGTACCCCCGGGCCCGGAGACACGATCCTGGTCAAGACTCCGGTGGGCTTCGACGGAGCCGTGTGGGAACTGTTGCTGCCGTTCGTCTGTGGCGCCTCCGGACTCGTCGCCGAGCCCGGCGCCCAGCGTGACCCCCGACGCCAGGCGGAGATCATCGCCGCACACGACGTGACGACAGCCGTGTTCGTGCCCTCCCTCCTGGAGGAGTTCGTCCCGCATCTGGGCTCCGTACCCGGCCTGCGACAGATCATCGCCGGTGGTGAGGCCCTGACCACCGATCTCGCAGACCGCGTCCGGGCCGGATCGCCGGACCTGCATCTGATCAATGCCTACGGCCCCACGGAGACCACCGTGGTCGTCACCGACCACACCGCACAGCCGTCGACCACCACGCGAACGGTCCCGATCGGACGCCCGATCGCCGGGACCGACCTGCTGGTCCTCGACACCTCTCTGAGACGAGTGTCCGACGGGACCGTCGGCGAACTCCATGTGCGTGGGACATCCCTCGCCCGTGGATATCTCGCGCGCCCCGGACTCACCGCGTCGGCCTTCATCGCCGACCCGACCGGAGAGATCCCCGGCGCACGGGTCTATCGCACCGGCGACCTGGTGCGGCGACGCGACGGACTGCTCGAGTACGTCGGACGATCGGACGCCCAGGTCAAGGTGCGCGGCAACCGGGTCGAGCTCGGCGAGATCGAGACGGCCATCCGGACGCTGCCCGGTGTGTCCGGCGCCGCGGTGGCCGTCGACGGCGACCGGCTCGTCGCCTGGGTCGCCGCGGAGCCGACCGTCGCCGCCACGTACGACGAACTCGCCGAGGCCATCGCGACCGGTCTGAGCGCGACACTTCCCGCCTACATGATCCCGGCGCCCATCGTGGTGCTGGACGCGTTGCCGCTCAACCACACCGGCAAGCTCGACCGCCGAGCCCTGCCGATGCCCGCCCGGGGTTCTGACGGCGGTGTGTCGCCGCGGACCACTCTCGAGTCGGACCTCGCCGAGATCTTCGGTGTCGCGCTCGGAGCACCGGTGCTCGATGTGGACGCGAACTTCTTCTCACTGGGCGGACACTCGCTGCTCGCGATCAAGGTCGCCAACCTCGTGCGCGCGACCCTCGGCTACGACATCGGTGTGCGCGTCCTGTTCGACCATCCGACCGTCGCAGGGCTCGCGGATCACCTCGAATCAGGCGATCATGCGATCGAACCCACCGACGTCGTCGAACTGCTTCGCCGGCCCGACGACACCGGCGTCCTGTCGTTCGGGCAGGAACAGATGCTCACCCTGCACGCGGTGTCGGGGCCGTCGGCGACCTACAACGTGCCGATGCTGTGGCGTCCGGGCGGACCCACGGGTACGGCGCAGATCGATCGCGACGTCTTGCGTGCGGCGGTCGCCGATGTCGTCGGCCGACACGCGATACTGCGGACCCGATATCCCGACGGCGTCCCGGAGATCGTCGACCGGCCGCAGGTGGTCGTCGTCGACGCCGCCGACGGCGAGGAACTGTTCGCCGGCGCCGGCCACGCCTTCGACCTCGCCACGGAGATCCCGATCCGTGTCACGGCAACCGAGGACGTCGCGGTGGTGACCATCCATCACATCGCGACCGATGAGTGGTCGGCGGCACCATTGCGCGCCGACCTCGAGATCGCCTATGCCGCTCGACTGTCCGGTCGTGAACCGCAGTGGGACGCCTTGCCGCTGCAGTACTCGGATTTTGCGGCCTGGCAGCGGGAGGTCGTTGCCGGAGACCGGCGTGAGCGTCAGCTCGCCTACTGGCGCGACGAACTGACCGGGATACCCGACGAGCTCACACTCCCGTACGACCGTCCTCGTCCACCCCGCCCGACCGGTCGCGGTGACGGTGTCTTCGTGCTTCTCGAGCCCGAGCTGGGACGACGTCTGCGGGTCCTGGCGGATGATTCGGGAACCTCGATGTTCATGCTGATGCAGGCGGCGGTGGCGCTCCTGCTGTCGCGGCTGGGCGGCGGATCGGACATCCCGCTCGGCACGCCGGTGACGATCCGCACCGATCCCCGGCTCGACCGCCTCGTCGGCTTCTTCCTGAACACCCTGGTGCTGCGCACCGATGTGTCGGGCAACCCGACCCCTCGCGAACTCCTGGCTCGCGTCCGTGCCACCGATCTCGCGGCATTCGACCATCGGGACATCCCGTTCGAGCAGGTCGTGGAGACGGTGTCGGTCTCGCGGTCCGCGGCGCTCAACCCGCTGTTCCAGACCATGGTCGTCTACGTCGACGGGCGGCTGCCCGATCTCGACTCCACCGACGGCGGACCCGGACGGCCGACGACCGCCAAGTTCGACCTGTCGTTCGACTTCACCGAGGACAACACGACCGGCGCCACACGGATCGGTGGTGTGATCGAGTACAGCACCGATCTGTTCAACCGTCCCACCGTCGAGGCCATGGCGCAGCGGCTCGTCACGATCCTGGAGTTCATGGCGGGCCGGCCCGACGCAGCGCTCCGCGAGCTCGATGTACGGACTCCGGACGAACGCCGGATCCGGTTCCGGCCCGGCTCGGAACCGGCCACCTTCGGGGATCTCTTCGATGCAGTGGTCGCACGGGACGCCGATGCCCCGGCGTTGCGCGGTCCCGACGGCACCCGCACCTTCGGTGAGCTCGATACCCGGGTCCGCGGTGTCGCGGCACGTCTCGTCGAGGCCGGGGTCGGTCCCGAGGATGTGGTCGTCGTCCAGCTCCCCCGTTCGGTCGCTGCGCTCGAGACCATCTTCGCGGTGTTGTACTCCGGGGCCGCCTATCTGCCGATCGAACCGGATTCACCGGCCGAGCGGGTGACGTCGATGCTGAGCGCTGCGCGTCCCCGCCTCGTCCTCGACTCGCCGGACGATCCGCTGCTCGCACCCGTCGACACCCCCGTGCCCCCGATCCGACGTGTCCGCACCCTGCGTCCCGACCATCCCGCCTACGTGATCTTCACGTCTGGCTCCACCGGCGTACCCAAGGGTGTCGTCGTCCCGCATCGCGGACTGTCGAATCTGTTCGCGAGTCACCGGCGGATGCTGCACGAGCCGACGAAGGCCCGCACGGGACGCGACCGCCTTCGCATCGGTCATGCCTGGTCCCTGGCGTTCGACGCCTCGTGGCAACCCCAGCTGTGGCTGCTCGACGGTCATGAGGTGAGCATCGTCGATGACGACACACAGCGCGATGCCCAGGCGCTGGCCGCCCAGTTGCTCTCGGAGGCATGGGATTTCCTCGAGTTGACGCCGTCGCACCTGCGCCGGCTCGACGGGGCCGAACGCTCGATGGCGGCCATCGGTTTCGGTGGCGAGGCCGTCCCCGATGCCCAGTGGCGGGAGTTCCGGTCGCTCACCGACTCCGAGGCCTACAACCTGTACGGGCCCACGGAGGCCACGGTCGACGCCCTGGTCGCCCGTGCGTCCGACGCCGAGCGTCCCGTCATCGGCTCACCGGTGGACGGCGCCCGGGCGTACGTGCTCGACGCTGCGCTACTGCCCGTGCCCGACGGCGTCGACGGCGAGTTGTACCTGTCCGGGGCCGGACTCGCGCGCGGTTATCTCGGTCGAGGCGACCTGACCTCGGAACGCTTTGTCGCAGATCCGTTCTCGGCAGACGGTTCACGCATGTACCGAACCGGCGACACCGTACGGCGGCACGGCGACGGCAACCTCGAGTACCGCGGGCGCGGCGACGATCAGGTGAAGATCCGTGGTTTCCGAGTCGAACTCGGGGAGGTCGAGGCCGCGCTCGCAGCCGTGCCCGGGGTGCACACCGCACTCGCCGTGGCGAAGTCCGGACGACTGGTCGGCTACGTCGTCGGTCATGCCGTGACCGATGCTGTCGACCCCGGTTCCGCTGAGCGACCCGAAGCTTCTGCGGTGCGCGCCGCGGTCCGCGGTGCGCTGCCGGACTACATGGTGCCGTCGGTGGTGGTGGTGCTCGAGGAGTTCCCCACACTCGCCAACGGCAAGATAGACCGACGCGCACTTCCCGAACCCGGATTCGAGAGCTCTGTACGCACGGTGGAAACGACTGTGCAGCAGCAGATCTGCCATGCGATCGCAGACGTCCTCGGCCTACCGCGCGAGCGGGTCGGACTCGACGAGGATTTCGGTGAGCTCGGCGGTGACAGCATCGTGGCGATGCAGCTCGTGGCGCGGTTGCGCGCCGAGGGGTTCGTGGTGTCGCCACGCGACGTCATGACCGGCCGGACCGCAGGCGAACTGGCGCAGACACTCGACAGTCCGTCCGACGCCGCCGCGACGCCTGCCCTGCCGGAGATCTCCTCGGGTGCGGTCCCCGCCACGCCCATCGTCCGGTGGCTCGAGGAGCTCGTCCGCCACGCGGGGGCGGGCACCGAGGGCACCGCGGTCCACGGGGGCAGACCGGTCGATCTCATCCGCGGTTTCCACCAGTCGGCCCTGCTCACCGTGCCCGCCGACCTCGACCTGGAGGTGTTGCGGGCGACACTGGCGAAGCTCGTTGCCCGCCACCACATGTTGCGGGCGAGGCTCGTCGCCGACGACGGACCGTGGCGCTTCGAGGTACCGGAATCCGTGGCCGGGGCCCTCCTGATCCGTGAGACCGACGACGACATCACCGCCGTCGCACGACGCGCCCGCGCGCGCCTGGATCCGGAGGCCGGCGTGATGGCATCGGTGGTCTGGGTCGACCGCGGCCGGGAGGAACCCGGGCGTCTGTTGGTGGTCGTGCATCACCTCGTCGTCGACGGCGTCTCCTGGCGCACGCTCGTACCGGAGCTGGTGGCGATCTACAGCCAGCTGCGCGATGGGACCGACCAGGTCTCGCTGCCCGTCGCGCCCACCGCATTCGCGTCGTGGGCACGCGCACTGGTCGCGCTCGATCGGTCGGCGGAACTGCCCATGTGGCAGGACCTGCTGGGCGAGGCGGCACAGTCGGCCGACGCACTGTTCACCCGGCCGCTCGACCCCGCGGTCGACCTGCAGGGTACGGCGCAGCGGCATCGGGTCGAGATCGACGTCGAGGTCGCCGAGCGTCTTCTCGGACCGGTGCCGGCGGCCCTCGACGCCGCCGTCGACGATGTGCTGCTCGGTGCGTTCGGCGTCGCCGCCGGCGTTCCGACGCTCGTCGACCTCGAAGGGCACGGCCGCGAGGAGCATCTCGTGCCCGGCGCCGACCTGAACGGCACGGTCGGATGGTTCACCGCCGTGCACCCCGTGCGGGTCGGTGACGGTGGATCGCCCCGGGAACAGGTACGGGCCCTCACCGCACAGCGTGGCGGCCTGCCCGACGGCGGCATCGGCTACGGCCTGCTGCGGTATCTCGATCAGCAGGAGCTGCCCGGCGCGGCCATCGAGTTCAACTATCTGGGCCGGTACCGTTCCTTCGGGTTCGGCGACTGGGGCATGGCACCGGAATCGGCCGAGATCGGACCGGACGAGGCCATGCCCGCCGGCCACGGGCTCGTCGTCGACGTGACCACACTCGACGGCACCGACGGCACCCGGATGCAGGCGAGCTGGACCTACCAGCCCGGCCTCATCACACACGAGACGGTCGTCGCGCTCGCCGACCGGTGGGTCGCGGTACTCCGTGACCTCGCCGACGGCGACGCCGATGGCAGCGAACAGTCGGCCGGCACCGAGCCGAACGCCGGCACCGACTCCGGACAGCTGGGAGGCATCACCCCTTGAGCACGGCACGTTCCCTACTCATCGACATCTCACCACTTCGCGAGAGCGCCCCGTTCCGGCGGATCTTCGTCGCGCGACTCATCTCGCTGATCGGTATCGGTCTGCTGCTTGTGTCGGTGCCGGTGCAGATGTACGACCTGACGAAGTCGTCGGCACAGGTCGGTGCGGCCACCGCGGTCACCGGTATCACGACTTTCGTCGGGATGCTGGTGGGCGGATCGCTCGCCGACAGGTTCGACCGCAAACGGCTGATCCTGATCGGTCGATCCGGGGCGGCACTCTCGTTCGCGGGTCTGGCGATCAACGCGTTCGGTCTGATCGCCGGGACGCCGTCGGTCGCGGTCCTCTACGGTCTGGCCGGGATCGACGGACTGATCGGCGCGTTGTCGACCTCGGCGTTGATGGCAGCCGTACCGACCCTCATCCCCCGCGATCAGTTGGTGGCCGTCGGTGCGTTGAGTGCATTGACCGTGCGGATCGGCTCCGCCGTGTCGCCCGGTATCGCCGGCTTCATCATCGCGGGCGCCGGCGTCGAATGGGCCTATGTGATCGCCGCATGCCTGGCGACCACCACCGTCCTGATCCTGATCGGCCTGCCGTCGATGCCGCCGACCGCCCCGGTGGTCGGCCACACCCCGCCGAAGCCGACCGGTACGGAAGCCACCACGCCGCAGGCGACGACATCCCCACCGCAGGCAGGAAGATCCGCAGCACCGCAGGCGAAGACATCCCTGGTGCGGTTCATCGTCGAACAACGAGTCGTCGCCGGCGTGATGATCGTGGGCGTGCTCGCCATGTTGGGAGCGGGTATCGTCGCGCTGCTCCCCGCCCTGGTTGCCGAACGTTTCGACAGTGACGCGCGCGCCACCGGCCTCCTCTACGCGGCCGTCGCGGCAGGCGCCATGGTCGCTGCGCTGACCAGCGGCTGGCTGTCGGCGATACAGCGACCCGGCGTTGTCCTCGTGAGCGCGCTGACGCTGACCTTCGTGGTCCAGATCCTCTTCGGTCTCGCGCCGATCATCTGGCTGGCGCTGGCGCTGCTGGTGGTCATCGGGTTCATCGAGGCGATCCAGGAAGTACTGCGTTACGCCATCATCCAGCACCACACCCCCGGTCCCCTGCTCGGCCGGGTCAACGGGATCTGGATGGCCCAGGAAGTCGGGGGTGTCACCGTGGGCGCCGTCGTCGCCGGCGCATTCGGCACGATCTGGGTCGCGTCCGATGCGATCGTCTACTACGGCATCGTCATGGTGGTGCTGTCGGGGATCGCCGCTCTCACGCTGCGCTCACTGACCGCGGTCCGGAAAGAGCCCGCGGCGCAGGAGACGTCGGTGCGGTGAGTCCCGGGGTCAGCCCGCGAGAAGTGAGCGCAGCTTCTTGCGGCTGACCTTGCCGACTCCCGTCTCCGGGAACTCCTCGATCACCGTCACGGTGTCGGGGAGTTTCCATTCGGCCAGCCCGGCTTCGCGGACGAATCCGCGGATCCCGGCGAGGGTCGGCGGCTGGTCCGGGTCCTCGGGGATCACGTAGGCACATGTCCGCTCACCGAGATACGGATCGGCGACGGCGACGACGATCGCATCCCGGACCGCGGGATGGGCGAGCAACTGCTCTTCGAGCTGTTCGGCCGACACCTTCTCGCCGCCGCGGTTGACCCGATCGCCACCCCGGCCGCGGACGATGATGTTGCCACTCGGGTCGAACTCGACGACGTCGCCGGTGCGGTACCAGCCGTCCGGCGCAAATGAGCCCTCGCCCGCCCCCTGCCAGTAGCCGCGGATCGTGTAGGGGCCCTGTGTCTCCAGGAAGCCGGTACCGGAGTCCACCGGGTTCCCGTCGTCGTCGACCAGGCGCACCTGGTCGTCGTCGGACATGGGACGGCCCTGGGTGGTGCAGATCTCGTCGATCGGGTCGTCGAGGCGGGTGTAGCAGACCAGACCTTCGGCCATGCCGAACACCTGCTGCAGGGTGACGCCCAGAGCGGGGCCGATCCGTCGGGCGAGCTCATCCGGGCACCGGGCGCCGCCGACCTGGACCGTCTGCAGAGACGAGATGTCGAGATCGGTTCCGCGCTCGGCGGTCTCGGTCCAGAGCCGCGCCAGCGGCGGCACCAGCCCCGTCATCGTGACACGCTCGGCAGCCACGATCTGCCAGGCCACCGACGGCGTCGGGGACGCGGTGAGCGCCACCGTGCCACCGGCCACCAGTGCGCCGAGGATGCCCGGCGAACTCATCGGGAAGTTGTGTGCCACCGGCAATGTCGCGAGGTAGACGGTGTCGGCGGTGACCCCGCACACCTCGTTGCTGCGCCGCACGCTGTAGAGGTAGTCGTCGTGCGTCCGCGGGATCAGCTTGGGGATGCCGGTGCTGCCGCCGGACAGTTGCAGGAAGGCCAGGTCCGACGGGTCGGCGCGACCGTGATCGATGGGGTCGGCGAACAGCGCCTCGAGGTCGTCGACGTCGACGAGATGTCGGACCGAATCCACCTGTGCCGCCACGGTCTCGGCGAGCCCCCGATGATCGAAGCCTTCGTGGGTACGTGGCGAGACGATGGCCACGGCGCCCGCGGACCGGGCGATACCGACGAGCTCGGCCTCCCGGTGCGCAGGCAGTCCGAAGACCGGGATCGCGCGCGCACGGAACAGAGCGAACACGGTCTCCACGTAGGCGACCCGGTTCGGGATCTGCAGCAGGACCCGATCGTCGGGTCCGATGCCGAGGGCGGCGAATCCTGCTGCCAGCCGGTCCACACGCTCGTCCAGTTCGCGGTAGGTCAGTCGGCGCTCGGCGTCGACGACCGCGGTCCGCGTCGCGATGTCCGGGTCGGCGGCACGGGTTCGGATGATGTCGTCGAACGTCTCCCCGCGCCATAATCCCAGCGCACGGTAGTGGTCGACCAGATCGGGGGGCCACGGCGAAACCTTCACGACAGGTGAGGCTACCCTAACGGGGTGGCCATTCCTTCGATCAACCCTTACGAGATTCCCCGCGGACCGTTCCCTGCTCGTGTGAACTGGACATTGGATGCCCATCGGAGCGCTCTGCTCATCCACGACATGCAGCGGTACTTCATCGATGCCTACCGTCTCGACCAGGAGCCGATGGCGACCGCCCTCCCCAACATGGTGCGGATTCGCGAGGCCTGTCAGCGAGCCGGTGTACCGATCGTGTACACGGCGCAACCCGGTGATCAGCATCCGTCCCGGCGCGGCATCCTCGCCGACTTCTGGGGCACCGGACTGGTCTCCGGGCGGGACGAGGACATCGTTCCCGAACTCGAACCGACCGACGGCGACATCCGCGTCACCAAGTGGCGCTATTCGGGATTCCAGCGCACCGACCTCCGGCAGCTCCTCGCTCACCACGGGCGTGACCAACTCATCGTCGTGGGCGTCTACGCCCACATGGGATGCATGATCAGCGCGACCGAGGCGTTCATGAGCGATGTGAAGCCGTTCTTCGTGGTCGACGCGATGGGTGACTTCAGTCGTGACGAGCACCAAATGGCCGGCGAGTACATCGGCAAACGGGCGGGGCTCGTGGTGACCGCCGATCAGGTGACCGAGGCACTCTCGGCCGCCGCCGAATCCCCCGCCGACCGCGGCGACACGGTGTCGAGCGGTATCGCCCGGTGAGCGTTGCCGACGTCGAGGGCATCGCCGGGCGCCGGGCAGTGGTGACCGGCGCTGCCGGCGGGATCGGTCAGGCCGTGGTCGACGCCCTCGGTGCGGCCGGCGCCGATGTGCACGGGTGGGATCTGGGCGGCGACTCCGTCCGGGCGGTGGACGTCGCCGATCGCGAGGCCGTCGTGTCGGCGTGGAAAGCGGTCGAGAACGACGCCGGCCCGGTGGATCTGGTGGTGAGCGCGGCAGGCGTTCTCAGCGACGACTGGGATGTCTGCATGGCGGTCAACGCCGGCGGGGTGCGCAACCTCCTCGATGTGGCGGTCGAGTCGATGACGAATCGTCGGCGCGGCAGCGCCGTCGTGATCTCGAGCAACGCGGGGGCGACCCCGCGCGCCCGGATGGCGCCGTACGCCGCGTCGAAGGCCGCAGCGACGTCGTATGCGCGCAGCATCGGTCTCGCCGCCGCCGCGAAGGGCGTCCGGGTGAACATCGTCTCGCCCGGATCGACCGACACAGCGATGTTGCGCGGTATGTGGTCGTCGGAGAGCGATCGTGACGCCGTTCTCGCCGGCGACCCGGCACAGCATCGGCTCGGAATCCCTTTGCAGCGCATCGCGGAACCCGCGGACATCGCGGCCGCCGTGGTCTATCTGGCCTCGGACGCCGCACGACATGTGACCATGCACGACCTCCGCATCGACGGAGGTGCGACGTTGGACATGTGACCCGTCCCTCCGAATTCGCCTGTTCACCCGAACGATTGGTTCCGCCATGAAAGCCATGCGCACCCGAGGTCGCCGGCCGGCGCTCGTCGCCGCGTCTGCACTGCTCGTCACCCTTGCCGCCCTCGTCTCGGCGTGCTCGGCTCCCGCCGAGGACGATTCGTCGAGCAGTTCGGCCACCTACACGCCGGTCACGATCGACCACGAGTACGGTTCCACCACGATCGACAAGCGTCCCGAGCGCGTCGTCACACTGCTCACCAACTGGACCGATACCCTTGCGGCGCTGAATATCCCCATCACGGCGGAGTTCAAGGAACAGGGGTACGCCGGCCCGAACAACACATTCGAGTGGACACCGGAACACGCCTCCGAGGTGAAGGTGGTCCCGTCGATCGCCGCACTCGACATCTCCGAGCTCGCCGCATACAAGCCGGATCTGATCCTCGCCGGGTACGTCGGCGATCAGAAGAACTACGACCGGCTCAGTGCGGTCGCCCCGACCATCCCGGTGATGCAGAAGGGTGCCACGGTCGACACGTGGGAGGACATCGCGACGACGACCGGCAAGATCTTCGGCAAGGAGTCCGAGGCCGGTGACCTGATCGACAAGACCGACGACAAGATCGCCCAGTTCAAGGCCGACCATCCGAACGCGGTCGGAAAGACCTTCACCTTCGCGCAGTTCCAGCCGACCGGCCAGATCGGCGCGATCAACTCGACGAAGGACTCCGCCGCGGGCCTGCTCGCACAGCTCGGCTTCGTTCTGAATCCGAAGCTGGCAGCCGAGCACAAGGGCAGCGCGACACGGTCGCCCATCTCACCCGAGCGCGTGGATCTGCTCGACTCCGACCTCCTCGTCGCGTGGAGCCTCGGTGACGACTCGGTGTATCAGCGTGTTCCGGGATGGGACAACCTCACCGCGGTCAAGGACGATACGGTCGTCTACCTGACCAACGACAACGCACCCGCCTTCGGTGTGCCGAGCGCGCCGTCGGTCGACTACGTCATCGATCTGCTGAACCCGGTCGCCGCGCGTCTCTGACGACCGAAGCGTCACGGGCACAGCTCGTCTCACCTCTCAGGCCCGCCCGATACGATCGGGCGGGCCTGAGTCGTCGGGGCCACCCCCGCCCCTCGCCGATCGTGTCCAACTTTTCGCCGATCGTGCCCAACTCTGCGCCGATCGTGCCCGGGAGCCGGCCAGTCGTGTCTGCGGATCGGGTCGGTTGTCACGATAAGACACAGCGGGGTCGGAACTCCCCGATCTCGTCGGCGAAATCCTGCACAGCATGGGCGGATCCGCGCGCACGGTCGGCGAGAGTCGGAACACGATCGCGGAACTCGAGGACACCGTCGGCGGGATCTCGCCCCGGCCCACGCCGCCACTCCCGCCGACCGTGTC
The DNA here is from genome assembly GCF_003797825.1 of Gordonia sp. OPL2. Classification (GTDB taxonomy): domain Bacteria; phylum Actinomycetota; class Actinomycetes; order Mycobacteriales; family Mycobacteriaceae; genus Gordonia. Next base: position 288,422 of record NZ_RKME01000001.1, on the reverse strand, counting down.
CAACTTTTCGCCGATCGTGCCCAGAATCACGCTGATCGGGCACACCACGAGGGCCGGACAGGCCGACACCGTCCGCCGGAACACCCGCCGGACACGATCGGCGACATCCAGGACACAGTCAGCGAATTCGAAGGCACGATCGGCGACATCCAGGGCACGATCGGCGACATCCAGGGCACGATCGAGCGACATCCAGGTCGGGACGGCGCGGTGGCGAGGCGGGCCCGGGCCTCAGGGCCAGCGCTGTTGATCCGCCCATCGCAGAGCGGCTGTCTCCGACCACGCACCCAGGCCGTGGCCCGCCTGCGCGGTACGGAAGTCGATCGTCGTTCCGTTCGACCGTGCCTGCGACACGAACTGCTCGGTCAGCGGTGCGAACGCCACCGGATCGAGCGTGCCCTGCTGAATCAACAGGGGCGCACGATATCCCGAGGTCGGAACCCGCGTCACATCCCGCAGCGCTGGGATCAGCGGACCCTCGGAGAATGGCCGGGCGATGAGTTGTCCGACGGTCAGGCCCTTGGTGGCGCGTCCCTGATTCGGGTAGCAGAGTGTCATCGCATCCCGGACGACCTTGCGGCCCAGCGGTGTCAGATACGAGTCGACGTCAGCGTCGGGACGCACGACCTTCAGCCCGGCCAGGACGTAGGAGAAGTAGGTGACGTAGTCGGGCACCGCAATCGGAGGAAAGCCCGGCCGCAGGGTCTCGAAGTACTCAGCGAGTCCGACCGGCGGCGAGTTGACGACACCGCCGACATCGGTGAGTTCCGGCGCGTACGAGGAGGCGAGATGCGACGCCCAGAGCGACGCATGGCCACCCTGCGACGCACCGCTGGTCACGAACCCCTTCGACACGGTCCCCGACTGCCGTGCGACCACGGTCCGCGCCGCACGCACCGAATCGAGGACATTCTTGCCGGCGACGGCCCCATCGAGGTACGCGTGGGGGCCGGGCCCACCGATCCCGGCGTATTCGGTCGCCGTGATGACGTAGCCGTCCTTCAGCCACGGTCCGAGCCAATCGTCGTATCGCCCTTGGTGACCCATCCGGTCAGTGACCGTGCAGTCATCACCCAGTCCGGCGGTGCCGTGGGCATAGCCGAGGACGCGCCAGCCACCGGGGCGGGGTGCCTTCGACGGGATCATCACGGTGCCGCGCACCGGGACGAGTCGCCCGTCGGGCGCCTCGGAGAGATAGGTCATGGAGATCACCCGGCCCGCGCCGGCGACCTTGGCATCCGGTCGACCGGTGATGTCCGTCGTACTGAGCACGGTCCCGGCGCCCTGCTGCGGGGCGGCGTGGACGGGTGGCGCCGAGATCAGGCCGATGACCCCGAGGACGATGGCGGCAATGATCGCCACGCTGCGAGTCGGTGTCCGCATCATGCGACCGCGGCCTCCACCTTCTTGTCCTCGGCGAAGCACATCGAGCGCAGGACGTTGTGATACGCGGTGAAACCGAAGTTCAACGGCGCGTAGAACAGTCCGAACGGGCGGGGCACGAGATTGGCGATCCCGGGCAGCGCGATCGGCAGCGCGTTCGCGTAGATGACCTGAGCGACGTAGATGCTGAAGTACATCGTGTAGTACGCCGCGGTCATCGACTTCGTGACCGGGAGGTCCCAGAGCCGGACCTGCGCACCCATGTTCTTGCCCTGATTGAAGTTGTGGACCAGTCCGAGGACGATGTCGAGTGGGGCACCGCCCGTGGCGATTCCGAAACTGTTGTCCCCGATGGTGATCGGGATGTCCGGCGACACGTAGCCACCCAACAGCGAGATGATGCCCTCGATCTGGTTGTAGTCGGCCGGGTCGGCCGGGATGAGATTGACCGGCACCCAGGTGTTGCGCATCCGGTTCTCGACGTCCTTGGAGATGGCGGCGATCGCAGCCCGGGTCGCCGGATCCTTGTTGGCGTCGGTCAGGTACTTCGTCGTGCGGTCGACGATGCGCGACATCGGCTGGTTGCCGATCGGCTCACAGCCCTTCTGATCCGCCAGATCGACCTGTCCGGCGATGTCCTGGATGAACTTCGGCACCGACCCCGAGAACCGCAGATCCTTGATCGGCTTACCCGCCCGGTCACGCTCCTCCTTCGTCATCGACACGAGACAGGAGTTGACCAGTGCACTCGAGATGAACTGGTACACATACCGCGCCCCGTAGATGCCGACGTAGAACGGCAGGGTGACGAGGAAGCGCACATTGATGGGCCCCCAGATCGGCGCGATGTTCGGCACCGCGCTCAGGACGACCGTGAGCGGGATGATGACCGTCGTGTAGATCAGCAACCACGCGGTCTCGACGGCTTGGGCCAAGGTGAGGTTCTCGACCGTGACGGCTTGGAACTGCTTGCCGTGGCGAATGTTCAGCAGCTGCGACACGACGTACAGCGAGATCGGATCGCGGTACTTCATGATGGGGTCACCGCGCTGGGCACCGAGCTGGTTGGGATGGTTCGACACGAGCATGTTCGAGATGCGCAGCCGGTCCATGTCCCGGTGGGTCTGCGCCTTGATCTTGTCCTTGTCGCGCTTCACCTGCGGCGGCAGATACGGCAGGAAGGAATCGAAGATCGCGTCGTAGATCTTGCCGAGTGTGGCGAAATCGGAACCGACACACTGCTTCGCGTTCGGCGAGGACGCGGTCGGCTGAGCCGACGTGGACGGCGGTGAGGCCGGGACCGCGCCGGCCGGCGCCACCAGCGAACCATGACTCTCGGCGAACCCGAAGGTGATGACAGCGGCCAACACGATGATCGTCAGACGGCGTAGCAAGCGCCCAACCTCTCTACCAGAACTTCCCCAGCTCGCCGCCCGCGATCCACATGATCGACCCCCGGCAAGGATCACCTTGATAAGGTGATCCTAAGCAAAGTAACAGGTCGATCTCAGAGCGGCCAAGACTGGTGACCATTTCCACAACAACCGTGTCGCGAAAAGCCCTTCTGGCGGACGACTGTCAGGTCAGGACGGCGAACGACGGTCGAAAGCGTCGACGATGCGCTGCGCCGCCAGGGCAGGTGTGAGGTCGCCGGTGCGTACCTGCTGCTCGACATCCCTGCGGATCGACTTCACCTCCGCGCTGCCCGCCAACCGCGACAACACGATGTCGTCGACCATGGCCCACGTCCAGTCGATCTGCTGCTGATTGCGCCGCGCGGTGAACTGTCCGGCGTCGGACAGGGTCTTCTTGTGCCGCAGGACCGCATCCCAGTACTCGTCGACGCCGGTGTTCTCGATCGCGCTCATCGTCTGCACCGGCGGCACCCACAGCGCATCGTGCGGATAGATGAGCTTGAGAGCGTTGCTCAACTCCCGGGCGGCGCCCTTCGCCTCGTTGAGGTGCTTGCCGTCGGCCTTGTTGACCACGACGACGTCGGCGAGCTCGAGGACGCCTTTCTTGATGCCCTGCAAGGAATCACCGGTCCGCGCGAGCGTGAGGAACGTGAACGTGTCGACCATGTTCGCGACGGCGACCTCCGACTGCCCCACCCCGACCGTCTCGACCAGCACGACGTCGAAGCCGGCCGCCTCGAGCAGCACGATCGACTCACGGGTCGCCTTCGCGACGCCGCCCAGGGTGCCCGACGTCGGGGACGGTCGGATGTAGGCGTCCTTCGACGTGGACAGGCGACCCATCCGCGTCTTGTCGCCCAGGATCGAACCCCCGGTCCGCGTCGACGATGGGTCGACCGCGAGCACAGCCACCTTGTGGCCCTGCTCGATCAGGTACATCCCGAGCGTCTCGATGGTGGTCGACTTACCGACCCCGGGCACGCCGGTGATCCCGACGCGGAACGAGTTCCCCGAGTGCGGGGTCAGCGCCAGCAGCAGTTCCTGCGCGGCCGCGCGATGATCCGGGCGGGTCGACTCGACGAGCGTGATGGCGCGCGCGAGATCGGCGCGCCGATCCTCCAGGACGGCCGCGGCGAGCCCGTCGACGTCGATCGTCCGACGACTCGCCACGGCGTTCGGTCCACCGCCGGGCCCGCCGGCACCGGGTTGATCGGCCATCACTCGGCGGCGACCCCGGTCAGCTCGTGGCCCAGGGTGGCGGCGAGCTTCGAGACCAGTTCCACGGCCGAATCGGCGATCACGGTGCCCGGCGGGAAGATCGCCGAGGCGCCCGCCTCGTACAGGTCGTCGAAGTCACCCGGCGGGATCACGCCGCCGACGACGATCATGATGTCGGGACGCCCGACGTCGGCGAGCGCCTGCTTGAGTGCCGGCACCAGCGTCAGGTGTCCGGCGGCGAGGGAGGAGACGCCGACGACGTGGACGTCGTTGTCCGCGGCCTGCGCGGCCACCTCCTCCGGCGTGGCGAACAGCGGACCCACGTCGACGTCGAAACCGAGGTCGGCGAAGGCGGTGGCGATCACCTTCTGCCCGCGATCGTGCCCGTCCTGCCCCATCTTGGCCACCAGCACGCGGGGACGTCGTCCCTCGGCCTCACCGAACTGTCGGACGATCTCCGTCGCCGCGTCGACGTTGCTCACCTGGCCGGTCTCATGTCGATACACCCCGCTGATGGTCTTGATCTCCGCCTGATGGCGACCATAGACCTTTTCCATCGCATCCGAGATCTCTCCGACCGTGGCCTGATGCCGGGCGGCCTCAATGGCCAGCGCCATCAGGTTGTTCTCCAGCCCGCCCTCGTCGGAGGCCGCGGCACGCGTCAGGTCGGCGAGCGCCGCCTGCACGGCCGTCTCGTCACGTTCGGCACGCAACCGCGCGAGTTTCTCGAGTTGTTCGGTGCGCACCTTCGAGTTCTCGACCTTGAGGACCTCGATCTCCTCGTCGTCGACGACCTGGTACTTGTTCACGCCGACCAGCGGCTGCCGGCCCGAGTCGATCCGCGCCTGCGTGCGTGCCGCCGCCTCCTCGATGCGCAGCTTGGGCAGACCTTCGTTGATCGCCTGCGTCATGCCGCCGGTCTCCTCGACCTCGCGGATGTGTGCACGCGCCTTCTGCGCCAGCTGGTGGGTGAGCCACTCGACGTAGTTCGAACCGGCCCACGGGTCGATCGGCCGGGTGGTACCGGATTCCTGCTGCAGCAGCAGCTGGGTGTTCCGGGCGATACGGGCGGAGAAGTCGGTCGGTAGGGCGATCGCCTCGTCGAGGGCGTTCGTGTGCAGCGACTGGGTATGTCCCTGGGTCGCCGCCATGGCCTCGACGCAGGTGCGGGCGACGTTGTTGAACACGTCCTGAGCGGTCAGCGACCACCCCGAGGTCTGCGAGTGTGTCCGGAGGGACAGCGATTTCGCGTTCGTGGGCTCGAACTGTGCGACCAGTTCGCTCCAGAGCAGCCGCGCGGCACGCAGTTTCGCGACCTCCATGAAGAAGTTCATCCCGATGCCCCAGAAGAACGACAGCCGCGGCGCGAATTTGTCGATGTCGAGACCGGCCTCGAGACCTGCCCGGATGTACTCGACGCCGTCGGCCAGGGTGTAGGCGAGCTCCAGATCGGCGGTCGCACCGGCCTCCTGGATGTGGTAACCCGAGATCGAGATCGAGTTGAACTTCGGCATCTTCTGGCTTGTGTACTCGAAGATGTTCGAGATGATCCGCATCGACGGCTTCGGCGGATAGATGTAGGTGTTACGGACCATGAACTCTTTGAGGATGTCGTTCTGGATGGTCCCCGCCAGCTTCTCGGGCGGCACACCCTGTTCCTCGGCGGCGACGACGTAGAGCGCCAGGATCGGCAACACCGCACCGTTCATCGTCATCGAGACGGACACCGAACCGAGATCGATGCCGTCGAACAGCTGCCGCATGTCGAGGATGGAGTCGATCGCCACGCCCGCCATGCCGACGTCGCCGGCGACCCGCGGGTGGTCGGAGTCGTAGCCACGGTGGGTCGCCAGGTCGAAGGCGACGGACAGACCCTTCTGGCCCGCCGCCAGGTTGCGCCGGTAGAAGGCGTTGGACTCGGCGGCGGTGGAGAAGCCGGCGTACTGACGGATCGTCCACGGCTGGTTGACGTACATCGTCGGGTACGGGCCGCGGACGAACGGCGCCTCGCCCGGGATGGAGTCGAGAGGATACGGATGGTCCCCGTCGCCGGTCACCGCGTCGCGGTCGGCGCGTGTGTAGATCGGCCGGACATCGATCTGTTCCGGTGTCGTCCAGGTGATCTCGTCCGCGCTCTGCCCCTGCGCGCGCGCCAGACGATCGATCGCCGCTGTCGTCGAGCTGCTCGCATCCGGTGCGCCGGTGGCGAGGTCGATTCCGGCGAAGCTGGGCACCGCACCGAACTGTGATTCGTCGTTCGACGCCTGGGCGCTGGTCGGTTCGGTCTGGGTCATGACGTCGCTCCCGCCGGTTCGTGGGTCAGCTTCTCGAGCAGTCCGGTGAGGGTCGCGACGGCGTCGATCCCGACCCGTAGCGAGGCATCCGGCCGGTCGTCGCCGTCGGGCCATTCCTTGTCGGGGCCTGCCAACAGCACCGTCGACAGCCCGGCGGCGCGTGCGGCGGCCAGCGCCGCGGCGCCGTCGTCGGCGTAGCGCTGCTTCGTCCCGCAGACGACCGCGATCGGCGTGCCCGCGTCCGCGACCGCGGCCGCGATGCCGTCGGCCGTCAGCGGGCCCGGGTTGACGGCTGTGATTCCGCCTGCGGCAAGGAGATTGGCGATGAAGGTGGTACGACCGTTGTGCTCGGCCACCGGCCCCAGCGGCAGCATCAGCACGGACGGACGGCGGCCGGTCTGCGCGAGGACCGCGTCGGAGCGGTCGCGCAGTTCCTCATAGGCGCGCCCGACCCGGGCGAGCCTCGGCGAGCCGTGTGGCAGGTCCGTGGTGTCGGCGACGTCGCCGCCGAGGGGGCGTTCGTCGAGATTCGGGAACTCGTTGACACCGGTGACCGAGGTTCGCCGATGGGCGACCGACTCGTCACGTCGAGAGAGCGATGCCCCGACGCGATCGGCGATCCAACCGGACCGGAGTGCCGCGCGATAACCACCGGCGGCCTCGATCTCGGCGAAGACCGTCCACGCGTTCGATGCGAGGTCGTCGGTGAGCGACTCCACGAACCAGGAGCCGCCCGCCGGGTCGAGAACGCGCCCGATGTTCGATTCCTCCAACAGCAGCAATTGGGTGTTCCGTGCGATGCGCCGGGAGAAGGTCGCGCTCGAGGTGCGCCGCTCAGCCGGGATCGCGGCGTCGAAACCGAGCACGGTGACCTGGTCGGCGCCCCCGACCCCGGCACCGAACGCGGCGATCGTGGTGCGGAGCATGTTGACCCACGGGTCGCGCTGGCTCTGCATCGAGAGATCGGTGACGCCGTGGGTGATCGCCGCACCTGCTTCCGGGGCACCGAGCACCTCGGCCACCCGGGCCCAGATCTTGCGCAGCGCACGGAACTTGGCGATGGTGGCGAACTGGTCGTCGTCAGCTGCCACGGCGAAGGTGATCTGGCGCAGGGCATCCGCGGCCGACGAACCGGCAGCGGTGAGGTCCCGGAGATGAGTCACCGCAGCGGCGACGATCAGGGCGATCTCGAGCCCGTTGTCCGCGCCGGCGGTGGCGAAGTCGGTGCCGTCGACGCGGAACGTACGGACCCCGGCAGGGACGTCGACGGCGAGTGCGGTCGCCTCGGCGGCGTCGACGCCCGGCCGCCCGGAGAATGCTGCGGTCAACGGTGACAAGCCGAGCGAGGTGATGGTCGCCGACGTCGACTCGGCCGCTGCGGGTGCGGCCACGGCGTTCGCCCGCGCGGCCAGCAGCGCACGCGCGGCGGTGATGCCGTCTGCTCCTGCTTCGAGGGTGACGGGGATCAGGTCGAGGTAGACGCCGTCGAGGACGGCAGGGAGATCGTCGGCCGAGAGGCCCGCGCCCAGAGACAGCCAGAGGCCACTCGCGCCGTTCGAGAGTGCTTCCAGGAGAGCGTTGTTGACGTCCTCGGCCGGCGTGTCGTCGTCGCCGAAGCGCTCGGTGACCCGCCAGCCGAGGGCGACGTCACGGTCCGGGTCCGCCCCGCGGACGAACGGGAACGCGCCGGGCAGCCCGGACTCGGGCACCTCGTCCTTGCGCGTGTAGAGAGGCCGGATACGTAATCCGTCGGGGGTCGTCGTCGACAGCAATTCCTCGGCACCGGCCGGTAGCTCCTCGACGGTGGATCGCCGGGACTTGGCGAGGACTGCGGCAGCGGCGGACGACCAGGCCTCGTAGGCCTCGTCGAGCGATCGGTCGGACCGATCGGATGTCGACGCAGGGGTCTGCGACATGGGACGTGGCACCTCCGTGATGCTCCGGGTCGAGCGCGTACCCGACTTTAGCCGAACGCTCGCTCGGCCCACACATCCAGGGCATCGTGACCCACACCACCGTTCGCCGGTGAGTACAGTGGGCCGGTGCCTCTCGAGCCCACCACCACCGACGAAATGTCGGATCCGGGCGGCCGGGAGACCCTGGTGACCTCACGCCGGCGGATCGATCGGCGTGTCATCCGGCCCGCACTCACCGCGACCGCGGTCGTCGTGGTGATCCTCCTCGCGTCGTACTTCGTCCCGATGCCGTCCATCTCCAGCGTGCGGTCCTGGGGCGAGGGACTGGGCCCGGCCTTCGTCTGGGTCTTCTTCGGTGCCTACGCGCTGGTGACGATCGCCCCGTTCCCCCGTTCGACATTCACCGTCATGGCGGGCATCTTCTTCGGCCCGGTCGTCGGCTTCACCGGTGCGATCATCGCCTCGACCACGGCCGCGATGCTGTCGTTTGTGCTGGTGCGCAGGCTCGGTCGGGAGCGGGTGCGGCCGTATCTGACCAAACCGGTGGTTCGATCGGTCGAGTACCGGCTCAGTCGCCGGGGCTGGCTGGCCGTCGGCTCGCTTCGACTGATCGCCGCCTGCCCGTTCTCGGTCGCCAACTACTGCTCGGCACTGTCATCGGTTCGCCCCGTCCCCTACATCGTGGCGAGTGTGATCGGCATGGCGCCGGGTACGGCTGCCGTGGTGTTCCTCGGCGATGCGATGGCCGGCCAACGCAATCCCCTCCTGCTGGTCCTGAGTGCGTGCCTGTTCGCGGTCGGCATCCTCGGTCTGATCCTGGACGCACGCCTGCCCGTCGGTGGGTCGACGTCGTCACCGGATCCGGCGTGATCAAGGTGAAGAGCTTGATCACGGAGAATCAAGGCGACGACAAGAGTCAGTAGGAGATAGTCAAGGCTAAGTGCTTGATTTCTCAAGATCAACCCCTTAGGCTTGATCACGGAGGTGATGTCCGGTGTTCGTACTCACCATCGACCAGCGCGGCAGTCGTACCGACATCGACCGGGTCGACGATCTGCTGACCATCGCTGCACGCGAGCCCGGAATGTTCCGTCCGTTCGAACGCACGGCCGGCGACGAGGTCCAGGGCGTCACCGACTCGGCGGCCGTCGCTGCCCGCCTCGCGATCACGCTCGTCGCCGACGGACACTGGAGCGTCGGCATCGGAGTCGGCAGTGTCGATCTGCCCTTGCCGACGTCCACCCGGTCGGGACGTGGTCCGGCATTCGTCGAAGCGCGAGAAGCTGTCGAATCCGCCAAGCGTCGCCGGGTGCCGATCTCGGTCCGGGGCGGTGTGGCACCGTGGACCCGCCATGCCCAGACCGCCGCCCGGTTACTCGCCGACGTCGTGGCCGGTCGCAGCGACCACGGAACCGAGGCGGTCCGGGTGATGCAGACCGGTGTCACCCAGGCCGACGGGGCGGAGATACTCGGCATCACACCGCAAGCGATGTCGCAACGGCTGCGCAGCGCACGCTGGGACATCGACGACGACGGCCACCGACTGGTCACCGAACTCCTGTCCCGGGCCGACGGCGCGACCGATCCGAGAGGCACCGAATGACCGCAGTCGCCATCGTCCTTCTCGTCGCGACCGCCGTGTCCTCGGCGATCCCGGCGGCCCTGCGCGCCCGCGTCGCCCGGCACCGGACCCCACCTCGACGCAATCTGCTCATCGACGTCGTGACCACTGCCGTCGTCACGGCGCTCGCGACGTCGGCGGCGATCGTCGCGGCCGCCGCCGGGCCGGCACACGGCACCGGCCTGGTCATCGCCACCTGTGCCGCGCTGACGGCCGCCGTCACCGGGGGCGGATTCGTCGTCCGGCTCGTCCTTCGGGTCGGCGGGGTCCCGCCCGTCCACGAATCCGTCGACGCCTCGGACATCGTCATCCACGAGCCGGACACCGGCGGACCCGACACCGCCGGACCCGACACCGGGCTCGAAAACACCGACTCCGGGTCCGCCGGAGCCGACACCGCCGGTCCGCTCCGCGGCGGTCGCGTGATCGGCTACCTCGAACGGGGAGCGGTCGCAGCCACTCTCCTCGTCGGATGGCCCGAGGGACTCGCGGTCATCCTCGCGGTCAAGAGTCTCGCCCGTTACCCCGAACTACGTGCACCCCATGCCAGCGAGCAATTCATCATGGGCACCTTCGCATCGGTGCTGTGGGCGGCGGGGATGGCCGGGATCGGATACCTCGTCGGGCACTGACCGTGTCCGGACGAGGCATTCTCCTCGAGGGGCCTCATTCCGCAGGCGGCGTCGACGTCGCCGGGACATCGGCCTGCTGCTGTTGGTACGACAGCTCGCGGGCGGTGCGGGCGGTCACCTCGGGGGCGACGGGCGTCCGCGCCACGGCTTCGGCCTCGGCGACAGCCTGGGCGACCTTGGGATCGGATGCGAGGGAGAACCAGTCCTCGGTCTCGGCCTCGTCGAACTCGCTGGGTTCGTCGTTCGTCGGCTCGTACCGGAACACACCGTCGTCACCCTGGACTCCGAAGGACTTCGCGAAACCCTGTAGCGCAGAACCGAAGTCGGACGGCACCACCCAGACCTTGCTCGCCTCCCCCTTCGCCATCTCGGGAAGTTGCTGCAGGTACTGATAGGCCAGCAGTTCCGGGGTCGGCTTGCTCGCCTTGATGGCGGCGAACGTCTTCTCGACCGCCTTGGCCTCACCCTGCGCCTTCAGATACGTTGCGGCACGGTCACCTTGAGCCCGCAGGATCCGCGACTGCCGCTCTCCCTCGGCACCGAGGATCGCGGCCTGTTTGGCTCCCTCCGCAGCAAGGATCTGGCTCTGCTTGTTGCCCTCGGCGGTCTTGATCGCCGACTCACGCTGACCTTCGGCCGCCAGGATCGTCGCCCGCTTCTCGCGGTCGGCCTTCATCTGCTTCTCCATGGACTCCTGGATGGAGGGCGGCGGCATGATGCTCTTGAGTTCCACCCGGGCCACCCGCAGCCCCCAACGCCCGGTCGCCTCATCGAGGACACCGCGCAACTGACCATTGATCGAGTCGCGGGACGTCAGGGTCTCCTCGAGGGTCATCCCGCCGACCACGTTGCGCAGGGTGGTGATCGTGAGTTGCTCGACACCGGCGATGTAGTCGTCGATCTCGTACACCGCCGACTGCGGATTGGTCACCTGGAAATACACCACGGTGTCGATCGAGAGCGTGAGATTGTCCTCGGTGATGACCGGCTGCGGCGGGAAGGACACCACACGTTCACGGATGTCGACCCGCGCCCGGATCCGATCGATGAACGGCAACAGCAGGGTCAGCTGGCCCGACACCGTCCGTGTATAGCGGCCCAACCGCTCGATGACGGCGGCCTCCGCCTGCGGGATCAGTGCCACCGATTTGACCAGCACCACCACGACGAGCAGCACCAGCAACACCAGTACGGCGAGTCCGAAATACTCCATGTCCGTCATCCTCTCCACACGACCGCGGTCGCACCGTCGATCTGGACCACGGTGACCTCGGCGCCTGCCTCGATCACCTCCCCGGGATTGAGCGTCCGCGCCGACCACACGTCGCCGCCGATCTTCACCCGTCCGTCGCGCTCGTCGACCTGTTCGGTCACCAGCGCCCGCTTGCCCTCGAGAGCTTCGGTGTTGGTGAGCAGGGTGGGTCGGGTCAGCATGTGCCGCCGGGCCACCGGACGGACGACGACCAGGAGCAGGACCGAGACGACCGCGAAGACCACCGCGTCGACCCACAGCGGAGGTTCCAGGGCGTAGTCGACGCCTGCCGCGGCCAGTGCCCCGCCGCCGAGCATGAGCAGAACCAGGTCCCCGCCGAACATCTCGGCGATCACCAGGACTATCGCGGCTGCGAGCCACAGCAGGGCGGCCATGACTCCAGTGTGCCAGAGAACACGATCCGGACAGATCCGGCGAATGCCCTACCGGTCGTCGGACGCGGCGGTCACGAAGTCGATGAGCTCCTCCACCGATCGCAGCAGATCGACCTCGAGGTCACGATAGTCACGGACCCCGGCGAGCACCCTGCGCCAGCCGTCCTGCGGTGTGCCCCACCGCAAATCGCGGCAGATTCCGGTCTTCCAGTCGGTGCCGCGCGGGATCGTCGGCCAGGCGCGGATGCCCACGGACGACGGCTTCACCGCCTGCCACACGTCGATGTAGGGATGGCCGCACACGAGGACGTGCTCACCGAGCTCGCCGGTCAGACGCATCTCCTTGGAGCCGGCGACCAGGTGGTCGACGAGCACACCGGCGCGGCGGTGCGCCGCCGGGCCGAATTCGGCGAGGATCGGCGCGAGATTGTCGAGCCCGTCGAGACTCTCCACGACCACTCCTTCGGCACGCAGGTCATCACCCCACACCCGTTCCAGCAGAGTCGCGTCATGCACACCCTCGACGAAGATCCTGCTGGCGCGCGCGGTTCGGGCGCGGGCCGTCGGCAGCACGCGCGAACCCGATGCGGTGGTGGTCCGGGCCTGCGGCCCACGCGTGCGGGGACGGACCAGGGTGACCGGCTTGCCGTCGATGAGGAAGGCCGCGGGATGCATCAGGAACACGCGGGTGGCGCCGCGCCGGTCCTCCAGCCGGACGAGGTCCCCGGAGTAGCTCTTCTCCAGCCCGACGATCGCACCACAGAACCCGGTGGCCGCGTCCTCGACCACGAGGTCGCGATCGGCGGCGACCTCGGGCGCCCGCGGCTTCGCTCGCCGGGGGCTCGACAGCACGTCACGTCCATAACGGTCATCGGTCACGATGTGCCACGGTAGGCGGCCGACGCAGCGAGTGTGCCGAGCCACGCCGGATTACCCCGATCCTCGTCGAGGGCCTATCGTGGAAAACCTATGACCAGCACCGACTTCATCGTGTCCGGGCCACCGGCGTGGCCCGGCTGTGCGCTGGGCTCGTGGGCGGCCGCCTGGCTGGGCGGACGGTGTGCTCCCGACGACGTGACCGACACGCTGACGGAGTTCGGTGACCGGCACGAGCTCGTCGACGCCGACGAGTTGCTCGACGGACATCCCGCGGATGCCCGTCTCGCGCTGCTGGCTCTGCTGCGTCGCTCCCGGCGGATCGAAGTGCGTCTGCCCACCGCGGGCGATCCGCAGGGCCTCCCCCCGGATCCCGTCACCACCGACGCTCTCGCTGCCGGTGAGGTCCTGCTGCTCGATCACCAGTCCGAGGATGGCGGTGTCACCACCGTGGGACTGATACCGGCTCTCGTCGACGACACCTGCCGATGGACACTGCGCCGCTACACCCACCCGGTGCCGGCGCGTCAACCGGAGTCATTGGCGCAGACCGAGTTCGACCTCCGCGAGGCGATCCGCGACACCGCCGCCATCATCGGTGAGCTCGGATCCGGCGGCACCCGACTGTCCGGCCACGACCTCCGGACCGCGCTCACCCGATTGACCGTGCGTCATCAGGTGATCCTGCCGCCGCACGACGATCACCGCGCGACCCGGGTCATCGACTCCGCGGCACAGGTCGAGGCGATCGTGACCCTGGCGGGGGCGCAGGCGCCGACTTTCGGGACCACTGCGCGCCACCTCGACGCCGGGGACGGCGAGCTCCGACGACTGGCCGGTCTCGCCCGATCCGCCCGCGCGATCGCGGTCAATCAGGTCATCCGCGAACATCTTCCGGCCGGTGCCGTCGATCGCTGACACCGATCGCTGACACCGATCGACGACCTCGATCAGGACGCGACCTCAGTGCGCGGCCGGAGCGGACGGCGTGCGCTGCGGCCGCGCGGTCGGAACGCAGCACTCCGGCCGGCAGATCGCACCGTTGTCCCCGCATCCCATCGCGCTGCGATCACCGTCGCCGTCGGCGTAGGTCTCGATGAGGTCGACGATCAGTTCGATGAACCGGGTGTCGGTCCCGACGGTGTCGGCCCGGACATAGTCGATCCCGAGCTTCTCGGCGAGTTCCGCCGCCTCGTTGTCGAGGTCCCAGATCACCTCGAGATGGTCCGAGATGAACCCGACCGGATAGACGATCACCTGCGTGACTCCCTGCGCTGCAAGCGCTTCCAGGTGATCGCAGATGTCCGGTTCGAGCCACGGGACCTGCGGCGGCCCCGATCTCGACTGCCACACCTGATCGAATTCGGAGTAGCCGGCACGACGCGCGACCGACGTGGCGGCGGCGTGCACCTGCGCGGAGTAGAGGCCACCACCCTCGGCCGCGGGCCCGGAGGCACGGTCGGCCGCGGTCGGGACCGAATGGGCGGTGAAGACCAGGCGCGGCTCGGCCGGGCCGGGAGGCAGCGCTGCGCGTGCACGCGTGACAGCATCCGCGCCGGCCTCGATCATGGCCGCGGCATCCCAGTACTGCGGCAGTTTGCGCAACAGCACGGGATCGTCGGCGCTCGCCGGTTCGAGTCGCTCGAGCGCGGACACGGCCCGCGAGATGTCCTCATGGTACTGACGGCAGCCCGAGTACCCGCCCCATGCGGAGGTCGGGAACACGAGGATCCGACGATGCCCGTCGCGGTACATCCAGGCCAGCGCGTCCTCGATCATCGGCTGCCAGTTGCGGTTTCCGAAATACACCGGCAGATCGTGCCCACGGGCGCGCAGGGCGGAGCGCAGTCCGTCGATCATGTCGAGGTTGAGACGGTTGATCGGCGAGACACCGCCGAAATGCAGATAGTGCTCGGCGACCGCCTCGAGACGATCACGGGGCACACCTCGACCACGGGTGACGTTCTCCAGGAACGGCATCACGTCATCGGGACCGTCGGGTCCCCCGAACGACAGGAACAGGACGGCGTCGAAGGGAGCGGGGTCAGATGTACCAGCATCCGACCGCTTCGTGCCGGACCCGTCCGCGCCGTCGGTGTTCGTCATCTCGCTCACACCTGGTCGGCGAAACCCTCTGGGAACCACAGGTTGTGGCTGGCACCGCCGTCGACGTAGACGATCGACCCGGTGGTGCCCGGCAGCCAATCCGACAGGAGCGCGCAGATCGACTTGGCCACCACGGTCGGGTCGTCGATGTCCCAGCCGATCGGTGACGCGCCGTCCCAGTAGGTGTTGAGCATGTTCAGTTGCTTCGCGTCGTCGGTGGCCGTGCCCGCGATCGCCTTCGCGGCCAGCGTCTTGATCGGCCCGGCCGCGACCAGGTTCGAGCGGATCTTCTTGGCGGTTCCGACTTCGCGTGCGACATAACGGTTCACCGACTCGAGGGCGGCCTTGGCGACGCTCATCCAGTTGTAGTACGGCATCGCCCGCCGCGGATCGAAATCCATCCCGACGATCGATCCGCCCTCGTTCATCACCGGCAGCATCGCCTGTGCGAGAGAGGCGTAGCTCCACGCCGACACCTCGAAGGCCTTCGCGGCATCGGGTCCCGGGCCCTCGAGGAAGGGCACCATGTCCGGTCCCAGCAGAGTCTTCGGGGCGAAAGCGATGGAGTGCAGGACTCCGTCGACGCCCTCGGGTGCGTGTTCCCGGACCCGGTCGGCCAACGTGGACAGTCCCTCCGGATCGGTCACGTCGAGCCCGATGGCCGGCGGTACCTCCTGGGGCAGGCGCTTGGCGATGCGGTCGATCAGCCGGAGCCGTTCCGGGATGCCGGTGATGATCACCTTGGCGCCCTGCTCCTGGGCCATGGCGGCCGCGTGGAAGGCGATCGAGGCGTCGGTGATGATGCCGGTGATCAGAACTGTCTTGCCGTCGAGAATTCCTGCCATGGGTGCGCTCCTGGATGCTTGAGGGGTGTGATGTCGTGGCGAACGGCGACGGGCGTCAGTTGCCCATGCCCATGCCGCCGTCGACGGGGATGACGGCTCCGGTGATGTAGTTGCCCTGATCGGAGGCCAGGAAGCTGATCGCCGCGGCGACGTCCTCCGGTTTCCCGGTCCGGCCGAGTGGGATGGCCTGCTTGGCCATCTCGACGTATCGGTCCTCCATGGCGGCGGTCATGTCGGTCTCGATGAAGCCGGGCGCGACCACGTTCGCGGTGATGTTGCGCGAGCCGACCTCGCGGGCGATCGAACGCGCCAGCCCGATGAGACCGGCCTTGGAGGCGGCGTAGTTCGCCTGGCCGGGAATACCCGACATCGCCACGACCGAGCCCAGGAAGATCATGCGGCCCCACTTCGCCCGCTGCATGCCCTTGGTGGCGCGCTTCGCACAGCGGAAGGCGCCGGTCAGGTTGGCGTCGACGACCTTCTCGAAGGACTCCTCCGACAGGCGCATGAGCAGCATGTTGTCGGTGATGCCGGCGTTGGCCACCAGCACCTCGACCGGCCCCTGGTGTTCGGCCACCTCGTCGAATGCCCGCTCCACCGACGCGTTGTCGGTGACGTCGCACTGCACCCCGAAGAGTCCGTCCGGCGCCCCCGAACCGCGATGCGTCACGGCCACCTTGTGTCCGTCGGCCGCGAGCCTGCGGGCGACGGCGAGACCGATCCCCCGGTTGCCCCCGGTGACCAGGACCGAACGGGAGACCTGCTGAGCTTCGTTGCTGTCTGCCATGGTGGCCAACTTATCCGTTCGTCTTCCTGTGATGGGCGTCAGGTGGGAGATGCCGGCGCCGGAGGCCGCGTCGACGCCGAGCGGTCGGTCGTCTCGTCGCTCAGGGCAGTCGCCGGTTGATCGCCAGCGCGGCGAACGCCGAGAGCAGCGCCAACAAGGTACCGGCGATCAACCACGGACGCGAATTGTCCCCTCTGCGTTTCTCGTAGCCGATCTGCTGCTGCAGGGTCTCGTAGACCTTGTTCAGCTCGGCGAGACTCGCGGCAGTGAAGAACTGCCCGCCACTGAGGTTGGCGATCTTGCGCAGGGACTCGTCGTCGACCGGTACCGGGACCTGATCCCCCTCGAGGTCGACGGTGCCGCTCATCGTGCCGAAGGAGATGGTGGAGATCGGGATCTTCTCCTCCTTCGCCTTGCGGGCCGCGGTGAACGCGCCGCGCGGGTCGTCGGGGTCGTCGGGCACCGTCTCCTTGCCGTCGGACAGCAGGACGACGCGAGCGGGTGGTGCTGCCTCGTCACCGCCGAGGACGGCGTTGAGCGTCTTGATCTGCTGCAGTGCCGCGAAGATGCCCTCGCCGGTGGCCGTCTTGTCGTCGAGCCGCAGCTTGTCGACCGCCTCCTTGGTGGCGTTGTGGTCGGGCGTGGGCGAGACGAGCGTCGATGCCGTGCCCGCATACGAGATGAGGCCGAGGTTGATGCCGTCGGTCAGTTCGTCCGCGAACTTGCGGGCCGCGTCCTGGGCCGCCTTGATCCGGGACGGTGACACATCTGTCGCGTTCATCGACCGGGACACGTCCATCACGAGGATCACCGTCGCCTTGTTACGCGGCACCCGACGATCGGCCTGCGGCGCGGCGACGGCCACGACGAGCAACATCAGTGCGACCAGCAGCAGCGCGATCGGGACGTGTCGCCAACGATTGCGTTGCGGCGGCGCGACACTGTTCAGCAGATCGAGGTTCGCGAACTTCAGCGCGCGTTTGCGACGCATCCGCTGGACATAGACATAGGCCACGCCGAGTCCGGCCACGACCAGGAGCAGCAGGAGCCACCACGGGCTCGCCAGGAAGGACACCCCGCGTCACCCGACCCCGGCGGCCAGGCCGCGTCGGCGCTGCGCGACGAACTTGACCGTGTCGGTGATCCAGTCCCGATCGGTCGACAGGCTCAGGACCGGTCCACCGCAGCTGCGGACGGTCCGATGCACCTTCTGTTGGTGGGCGCGTGCCGCCGCGGCGAAGTCTCGCCGAACCGCCGGGGTGACCGTGATGTCACGTACGTCGCCGGACTCGGCGTCGGCCAGCGTGATCTCACCGATGTCCGGGAGCTCGAGGTCACGTGGATCGAGTACCTCGACGGCGAGCAGTTCATGGTGAGCACCGATCGCGCGCAATGACCGTTCCCAGTCGATGGGACCGAGAAAATCACTGATGACCACGGCGAGCCCGCGGCGGCGCTGCGGCCTGCGCAGTGCTTCGATCCCGGCGTGCAGGTCGCCACGCACCCCGGTCGACGCACGAGTCGTCGTCGCGATGGCCTTGAGGAGGTTCTGCGCGTGCGCACGGCCGCTCCGCGCGGGTACGCGGACGAGCCGGTCACCGGTCACGACGATCGCGCCGTGCCGGTTGCCGCCTCCCGACGTGAGGTGCACGAGGGCGGCCGCCGCGGCGACGGCGAGGTCGCGTTTCGTGCAGTTGACGGTGCCGAAGTCCAGGCTCGCCGAGACATCGACCACCAGCCACGTCTCGAGCTCGCGGTCGGCGATCATCTGCCGGACGTGCGGCTGCGTGGTCCGGGCCGTCACCGACCACTCCATGCGGCGGATGTCGTCGCCGGGCTGATAGGCGCGCGCCTCCCCCGGTTCGGATCCGGGGCCCGGGATCAGCCCGAGGTGCTCGCCCTGCAGGACCCCGTCGAGTTTGCGTCGCACGGTCAGCTCCAGGGTCCGCAACGCAGCGGTCAGCTGCGGTTCGGACAGGAGGCCGGCCCCGAGCGACGGCAGATCGCTATTGGCCGGCATACCGTGGCGCGGCCTGGTTCACCGTCGATCCGTTCGCCTGCCCCGGATACTGCTGTGCCACAGCCTGATTCGGGGCCTGCGGGCCGGGGTGCGCACCGGCCGCGACGGGCTGGGCACCCACCTGCGGCAGCCCGACCGTCTGCAGAACGCGGCCGATGACCTGGTCGGCATCGACCTCGTCGGCCAGGGCGTCGTAGCTCAGGACCAGACGATGACGCAGGACGTCGGGCACGATCTCGACCACGTCCTGGGGGACGACATAGTCACGACCACGGACCAGCGCGAGGGCGCGGGCGGCTGCGACGATACCCAGGGTGGCACGCGGGGACGCGCCGTACGACAGCCACGCGGCGACGTCGGTGAGTCCCAGTTCGGCGGGCCGGCGCGTCGCGTTGATGACGCGCACGACGTAGTCGACGAGTGCGTGATGGACGAACACGTTGGCCGCGGTGCGCTGCAGACGGATCATCGTGTCGGGATCGAGGACCTGCGACGCCGACGGCGGCACATTGCCCATCCGATAGACGATCTCGCGTTCCTCCTCGACCGTCGGATAGTCGACGAGGACCTTGAAGAGGAAACGGTCCCGCTGCGCCTCGGGGAGCGGATAGACGCCCTCGTTCTCGATCGGGTTCTGAGTCGCCATGACCAGGAACGGATCCGGCATCGGGTAGGTCGTGCCGCCGATCGACACGTGACGCTCGGCCATCACCTCGAGCAATGCCGACTGCACCTTTGCCGGCGCACGGTTGATCTCGTCGGCGAGGAGGAAGTTCGCCACCACGGGACCGAGCTCGGTGTCGAACTCCTCGCGGCCCTGACGGTAGATGCGGGTACCGATCAGGTCGGTGGGCACCAGGTCGGGGGTGAACTGTACGCGGGAAAACGACCCACCGACCACCGTGGCGAACGTCTCGACCGCGAGTGTCTTGGCCACGCCGGGCACACCCTCGAGCAGGATGTGCCCCCTGGCCAGGAGCCCGACGAGGATCCGCTCGACGAGTTGATCCTGGCCGACGATGACGCGTTTGACCTCGTAGATCGCCCGTTCCAGCAGTGTGACGTCATCCTGGGACAGCGTGACCGATCCTTCTCGGCCTGCTCCGCCCGTCGGTTCGGCAGGGGGATGCGAAGAGGTCAACCGGTGCTCCTGTTCGTCTACGTGCCGTACGCACCACCCGGTGCGGGACGGCAACGCGGGGCGGCCTGTCGTGTCGCTGCCAGCGTAGTCGCGTTGCCTGAAAGGCGGCCAAGAAGGGTCTTGGGCGCGTCAGAGCAGACGGACCACGTTCGGCATCGCCCCGGCGGTCCGCAGCGGCGACACCTTGACGACGTCGCCCGACTGCGGCGCCTCCACCATCTTGTTGTCGCCGAGATACAGGGCCACGTGCTGGCTCGCGTTGGGACCGTAGAAGATCATGTCGCCGCGCTTCATCTGCGACAGCGGGAACTGCGGACCCGACGTGTACTGGTAGCCGGTGTAATGCGGCAGATCGATGCCCACCCCGGCGAACGCGTAGATCATCAGGCCGGAGCAGTCGAAGCCGACCTTGTTGTAGTCGCCGTAGCTGTCGGCCACGCCACCGTCGCGGATTCCGCGCGTCGGTCCGTTGCCGTCTCCGCCGCCCCAGGCATACGGGACGTTCAGCTGGGAGAGCGCACGATTGACGCTGATCTCGACCGCCTGTGGGCCGCGCAGGCCCGGTCGGACCATGCCACCGCCGCCGCCCGACGAGCTGCCGAACAGGCTGCCGAGGCTTCCCGTGGACAGCGTCGAACTCAACGAGTCCGGTCCGCTGCCGGTCATGTCCGATCCGCCCACGCCGAGCTCGTCGAGAAGCTGGGAATGCGGGAGCTGCTGCTGTCCGACGATCTCGGAGAGGACCTTCTGACCGACGTCGAGGGCCAGCTTCGCCGCCGCCTCGGCGGCCACCGCGAGTGCCTGGTTGTCGCCACCGCCCGGTGTCGACGGCGCGGCCGGTATGCCCGGTGAACTCGGGAAGAGGTTGGACAGCAGCTCGGAGGCGCTCGGACCGTCGACCTGACGTTTGGGCGCCACGCCCCGGATCTTGTCGAGCGAGGCCTGCACCGTGTCGCGCTTCTTGATCAGTTGGGAGCGGCGCTGCTGTTCCGACGAGGCGGCCGACCGGGCCTGCGCCACCGCCGCCAGCGCGTCGTCCTTGCGGGTGCCCGCACTCTTGGTCGCGAACGCCGCCTGGCGCTTGGTGGCCTCGACCGCCGCCACCCTGTTGGCCTGCTGGTTGCGCGCGACCTGCAGACGCTCGACGGTGTCGCGCTGCTGACGACCGACGCGGTCGAGCACCGTCACCCGGTCCAGCACGGACTGCGGGTTGTCGGAGGAGACGTAGTTCGACATCGACCCCTGGGCGCTGCCCTGGCGGTAGACGTCGCGGGCGAAACGATCGAAGGCCTTCTGCGCCTCCGCAACACGCCGGCCGGAGTCGTCGAGCGATCGCTTCGCCGACCTCGCGGCGACGGTGGCGAGCTTCTCGGCGGCCACCGAGTTCTGATAGTCCACCAGCGCGCGATTCACGTTCTCCTGCCGCACCGCGACTGCGTTGTCGAGGTCGGCGATGTTCTGGTTGGCCTTGGCGATCTGATTGATCAGCCCGGAGACCCCCGACTGCTTGCCCGGCGCGGCCTGCGCCGATCCCAGCGCTGCCTGCCCTGCCCCGAAGGCGCCGAGGACGACGATGACCATGAGCGCGCACAGGCGTGCCAGCGGTGGACCCCCGCGCACCACACCGGTTTTACCTCGCCTCACCAGATCTCCCTTGTCGTTCGCGGCATGCCCCGCCACACCCGCTTCGTTGCGACGTCAGTGCCCACCCGTCCCGACCGTCCTCGGCCTGCACCATGCATCACATGCGGCCCCTCGATCACTCGGACACCACACGTGACATCAGAACCGTACGTCACATCAGACACATCGGAAAACCGTCGTCACGAATTACATTGGCGTGATTACCTGCGAAAACGCCGTGAACTGGTCAAAGAACCCACGCCGGGTCGAGGTCTCGAATTCGCAACGAGAGCACCGCACGGGCGGGTCGCCCGGCGGACGTTTCCGGCGAGGGTGTAGACGCGCGAGGCGCGCGGGTTCCGGTGGTACCCGCCGGGACGGTCGGCGTGGGTGTACAGCCGGCGAACGGACCGTGCTAGGGCAGGTCTCGCGAGAGGTCGGTGGTCCCCGGACCGGCCCCGGTCGGGGCGGAGGGATCGTCGGCGGTCCCGGTCGTCGCCGTCGACTCCCCCGAGGCCGTACCGGCCGATGTCACGCGGTCGTGCGCGCGCCGCGAACGCAGCCGCGCCACGGCCGCGCCGATGATGACGACGACGATGAGGACCAGCGTGATCGCTGTCCAGTTCATCGAGGGTCCACTCATCTGGTCCCACATCTGCCGAGCCGCCAGCGGCGGGTCGGTGAGGGTCAGGTTGTCGGTCGCCTCTTCCTGCTGAACCCGGCTGAAGTACGGCGACGAACTTCCGACCGAGTTCGGCCCGAGGACGATCACGGTGCCGCCGACCTCGGTCTGCAGTTCGGTTGCGATGTCGCGGTAGTAGGTGAACTTCGGCTGCGCCGTCGGCAGGACGACGAAGCTCACGTCATAACCCTCGGACTTCGCATGCGCGACGACATCGCGCAGTCCGGGGACCTGGTCGGCCGGCGCCGCGACACCGTCCTCGCGGATCTCGGCGAGCAGCGCATCCATGTCGATGTCCTCGGGGATGACCGCCGGGGCGGGCACGCCCATCGGCGGAAGGGCGAGCACATCCTGCGTCGTCGCACCCGGACTCATCTGGCCATCCTCACGTCAGTCCACCTACCGCCACCGATCACCTGCAGTCCACCGCTACGCACTCATCGCGTGTCGGGGGCGCCGGCGAGGTTTCGCGAGCATTAAATTCGCACGGACAGTTCCGGCTCGCCAAACCTCCTGCTGCACGGTACGACAGAATGGTGGGGTCCGGAGAACCCGGTGCTCGATCATGCGCACGATCGGCGTGTCGTATGCCGGGACGGCTTGTTAACAGTACGCACGTACTGTTAACATGGCGGTGTCGTCGCCGGCCGCGAGCAGCGCCCTGCTGATCGAAATCCGGACGGTGACAGCCAAGCAGCGGGGACGCACGTTGCACACACGCCGACGCAGCCCGTCGGTACCCGGTCCGAGTCGACGAGCCGAGACGATCGTTCGCCGACAGGCCACAACGGTTCCGTCCGGATCGACGAGCGGACCATGGAGAAGCAGGCCGGCGCAGCCCGCCGGCACTTGAGGAGAGTGGATTAGACGTGAGTATCGATTCCTTTGGCGCCCGCGGCACCCTGGATGTGGGCGACAACTCGTACGAGATCTACCGGCTGAACGCCGTGGAGGGCACCGAGAAACTCCCGTACGCGCTCAAGGTGCTCGCAGAGAACCTGCTCCGCACCGAGGACGGCGCGAACGTCACCAAGGAACACATCGAGGCGATCGCGAACTGGGATCCGAGTGCGGACCCGAGTATCGAGATCCAGTTCACCCCGGCCCGTGTGATCATGCAGGACTTCACCGGTGTGCCCTGTGTCGTCGACCTCGCCACCATGCGCGATGCGGTCAAGTCGCTCGGCGGCGATCCCGACAAGGTCAACCCGCTGGCGCCCGCCGAGATGGTCATCGACCACTCCGTGATCATCGAGGCCTTCGGCAATGCGCAGGCCTTCGAGCGCAACGTGGAGATCGAGTACCAGCGCAACGAAGAGCGCTACAAGTTCCTGCGCTGGGGTCAGGGAGCGTTCGACGACTTCCGCGTCGTCCCGCCGGGCACCGGCATCGTCCACCAGGTCAACATCGAGCACCTCGCCCGCTCGGTCATGGTCCGCCCCAACGCCGAGGGCACCGATGTCGCGTATCCCGACACCTGCATCGGCACCGACTCGCACACCACCATGGAGAACGGTCTGGGCGTGCTGGGTTGGGGCGTCGGCGGCATCGAGGCCGAGGCGGCCATGCTCGGTCAGCCCGTCTCGATGCTCATCCCCCGTGTCGTCGGCTTCAAGCTGACCGGCTCCGCCAAGCCGGGCGTCACCGCGACCGACGTCGTCCTCACCATCACCGACATGCTGCGCAAGCACGGTGTCGTCGGCAAGTTCGTCGAGTTCTACGGCAACGGCGTCGGCGAGGTCCCGCTGGCCAACCGCGCCACCATCGGCAACATGAGCCCCGAGTTCGGCTCGACCTGCGCGATCTTCCCGATCGACGGCGAGACCATCAAGTACCTCGAGCTCACCGGCCGCTCGACGGAGACACTGGCGCTGGTGGAGGCGTACGCCAAGGAACAGGGCATGTGGCTGGAGAAGGACGCCGCCGAGGCCCAGTACTCGGAGTACCTCGAGCTCGATCTCGCCGAGGTCGTGCCGTCCATCGCCGGGCCCAAGCGCCCGCAGGACCGCATTGAGCTGTGGGACGCCAAGAACGCGTTCCGCAAGGACATCCACAACTACGTCGAAGAGGGCAACACCCCCGCCCACAACGGGGTCGACGAGGCCAACGAGGAGAGCTTCCCGGCCTCCGACGCCCCGTCGGTCAGCCCGGACGCCGCGAATCTCTCGTTCGCCGACGACGACGCCGAGCCGCTGCACAACGCATCGAAGGGCTCGGAGGGACGTCCGTCGAAGCCGGTGAAGGTCTCCTCGACCGAGCGTGGCGACATGATCCTCGACCACGGCATCGTGACGATCGCGTCGATCACCAGCTGCACCAACACCTCGAACCCGTCGGTCATGCTCGGTGCAGGCCTGCTCGCGAAGAAGGCCGTCGAGAAGGGCCTGACGGCCAAGCCCTGGGTGAAGACGTCGATGGCGCCCGGATCGCAGGTCGTCACCGGCTACTACGAGAAGGCCGGTCTGTGGCCCTATCTCGAGAAGCTCGGGTTCTTCCTCGTCGGCTACGGCTGCACCACCTGCATCGGAAACTCGGGCCCGCTGCCCGAGGAGATCTCGCAGGCGATCAATGACAACGACCTCACCGCGACGGCCGTCCTGTCGGGCAACCGCAACTTCGAGGGTCGCATCAACCCCGACGTCAAGATGAACTACCTGGCGTCGCCGCCGCTGGTCATCGCCTACGCGCTCGCCGGCACCATGGACTTCGACTTCGAGTCGGATCCGCTGGGTCAGGACGCCGACGGCAACGACGTCTTCCTGAAGGACATCTGGCCCTCCAACGAGGAGATCCAGCAGACCATCGCCGACTCGATCTCCTCGGAGCAGTACGCGGCCGACTACGCCGACGTCTTCAAGGGCGACGAGCGCTGGCGGAACCTGCCCACCCCGGACGGCAAGACGTTCGAGTGGGACGACGAGTCGACCTACGTCCGCAAGCCTCCGTACTTCGACGGCATGGCACTCGATCCCGAGCCCGTCTCGGACATCAAGGGCGCACGCGTGCTGGCCAAGCTGGGCGATTCGGTGACCACCGACCACATCTCCCCCGCGTCGACGATCAAGCCCGGTACGCCCGCCGCGCAGTACCTCGACGAGCACGGAGTCGCGCGCAAGGACTACAACTCGCTGGGCGCCCGCCGCGGCAACCACGAGGTGATGATCCGCTCGACCTTCGGCAACATCCGCCTGCAGAACCAGCTGGTCGATGTCACCGGTGGCTACACCCGCGACTTCACCCAGCCGGACGGCCCGCAGTCGTTCATCTACGACGCCGCGCAGAACTACGCGGAGAAGGACATCCCGCTCGTCGTGCTGGGTGGCAAGGAGTACGGCACCGGCTCCTCGCGAGACTGGGCGGCCAAGGGCACGCGTCTGCTCGGGGTCAAGGCGGTCATCACCGAGAGCTTCGAGCGCATCCACCGCTCGAACCTGATCGGCATGGGCGTCATCCCGCTGCAGTTCCCGGAAGGCGAGTCGCACAAGTCGTTGGGTCTCGACGGCACCGAGACCTTCGACATCTCGGGCATCGAGGCACTCAATTCGGGCGAGACGCCGTCGACCGTGCACGTCACCGCCACCAAGGAAGACGGCTCGAGCGTCGAGTTCGACGCCAAGGTGCGCATCGACACCCCCGGTGAGGCCGATTACTACCGCAACGGAGGAATCCTGCAGTACGTGCTGCGCAACATGATCAAGAGCTGACCGCCTTGATCGACGAACGACCAGGAGCACACGGTGCCCAAGGTCAGTGATGACCGGCTGGCCGCGCGTCGTCGAGAGATCCTCGACGGCGCGCGGCACTGCTTCGCGGAGTACGGCTACGACGGTGCCACCGTCAAACGGATCGAGGAATCGACCGGCCTGTCCCGCGGTGCGATCTTCCACCACTACCGGGACAAAGAGGCGTTGTTCCTCGCGCTGGCACGCGAGGACGCCGAACGGATGGCCGATGTCGCGGCCGAACAGGGCCTGGTCCAGGTCATGCGGGACATGCTCGCCCGTCCACAGGACTTCGACTGGCTCGGGACTCGGCTGGAGATCGCCCGAAAACTCCGGACCGACAACACTTTCCGTGCCGAATGGGTGGCCAGGTCGACAGAGTTGGAACAGGCGACCCTACGTCGGCTGGAACGCGGCCGACAGGCCGGCCGGCTGCGCGACGACGTGCCGACCGATGTCCTCCTGAAGTACCTCGACCTGGTACTCGACGGTCTGATCACCCGACTGGCCTCCGGGCAGCCGACCGACGATCTGCACGACGTCCTCGATCTGGTGGAGGAGTCCGTCCGGGCCCACAAGTGATTTCTGACGTGGCCTGGATCACTCAGCTGAGGCTACCCTCATCCGGTATTCTCATCCGGTGAACGAAACCCCTCGGACCGGGAATCCGGTCTCTCGCCGTGCCTTTGTCGGTGGCGTCGCCGGCCTGTCGGCGCTCGGCGCCCTGTCCACCGTCCGATCAGAGGCGTCCGCCGCACCACGAGACGGACGGACCGCCATCGTCATCGGCACCGGGTTCGGCGGGGCCGTCGCGGCCCGCCGGCTCGGCGAGGCCGGCGTGGCGACCACGGTGTTCGAACGTGGCCGTCGGTGGCCGATCCGCCCGGACGGCAACACCTTTGCGACGACGACGAACCCGGACAAGCGCGCGGCGTGGTTCGGCAGTCCCGCCGGACCGAGTGCTGCGACCGCACTGCCGGTGGAGCCGTATCCGGGTGTCCTCGACCACGTGATGGGCAACGGTGTCGAGGCCGTCTACGGCGCCGGCGTCGGCGGAGGATCACTGGTGTTCGGCTCGTTCACACCGGCACCGCGCCGTCAGGACTTCGAGCACATCTTCCCCGCTGCGGCAGGCTATTCCGAGCTCGCGGCCACTTACTACCCGCGCGCCAAGCAGCGGCTCGGCGTCGCACCTCTCCCGGCGGACATCCTCGCCCATCCCCGCTACGTCGGCGCCCGCTCGTGGCTGAAGGTGGTCGCCCGCTACGGCGCCACGCCACATTTCTTCGACTTCGCGATCGACTGGGACATAGTCCGCGCGGAACTGGCCGGCCGCAGGACCGCATCCGTGTCGATCGGCGAGTCCAGTTACGGCAACAACAGCGGCGCCAAGAAGTCCCTGGATCGCACCTATCTCGCGGCAGCGGAGCAGACCGGGAACGTCACGATCAAACCGATGCACGAGGTGTTCGACATCCGACCCCGTTCTCGCAGAAAGGGTTTCGTCGTCTCGGCTCGCGTCCTCGACGAACGCGGACGCACGGTCCGGACGGTGACCGCCGAGGCCGATCACCTCTTCATGGCCGCCGGCTCGTTCCACACCACCCGACTGCTGGTGGAGGCACGCGCGAAAGGCACGTTGCCGCGACTCTCGCCGCGGATCGGTGACGGCTTCGGGGTCAACGGTGACTTCCTCACCATCCGCGCCAACCCGCGTGAGGACTTCGGAGCCATCCAGGGCGGACCCGGGTACGCACGGATCTACGAGGACGACCTACCGGGCGGGCCGGTGTCGATGGTCTATCAGGCCACACCGCTGCCCGCACCGCTGGGCAAGGCGGCCACGACTCACCTCGTCCAGGCACACACCGACGAACGCGGCACCGTCGACTTCGACCACGCCACCCGCCGGGGGCAGCTCAACTATCCGCACCCGGCGGAGCGCAACGATCTCGATCGGCGCGCGAATGCCTTCATCGCGCGCTTCCACGAGCGCACCGAGGGACGGTACGGCTTCGGTGCGAACGGCGTCCACGTGTCGTCGCGCGCCACGGGATTCGGCTCGGCCAGTACGTATCACGGTCTCGGTGGTGTCGTCATGGGAGCCGCGGCCACCATGGACGGCGCGGTACGCGGATACGACAACCTGTACGTCGTCGACGGCTCGTTCATCCCGGGCGCCGTGGGTCTGGTGAATCCGTCGCTGACCATCACCGCCATCGCCGAACGCACCATGGACAGGTTCATCGCGACCCACTGACATCGCTACGCCCCCATGCGGTACTGTGACTCACGACACCCCGATCGATCGCTCGGTAAGAGTGGGCGATCGGGGTGGTCGTCCCTTCGTGAGAGGAGTGCCCCTTGTTCCCTGGAGTCTTCGCGAAGTCCACTCCGGACAAGCCCGCGATCATCCGTGCCGCCACCGGAGAGCGCCTGACCTATCGGCAGCTCGACGAGAACTCGACCCGGCTGGCCAATCACCTCGATGCGCTCGGTCTGCGCCCCGGCGACACGATCGCGATGATCTCCCAGAACGATCTGCACATGTTCGAGGTGTACTGGGCGGCGCTGCGCAGCGGGCTGTACGTCACCGCGATCAACCATCACCTGACCGCACCGGAGACCGACTACATCCTCACCGACTGCAACGCCAAGGTCGTCTTCGCGGGCGCCTCCGTCGCGGACGCCGTCGCCACCACAGCGGACATCCCGGCGCTCGCCACCCCCGGACGCCGACTCGCCTGGGGCGGTGCGATCGACGGATTCGATTCGTACGAAACGGTTCTCGCGGAGGCCTCGAGCTCACCGCGGGCCGATCAGCCCCGTGGCACGGACATGCTCTACTCCTCCGGGACCACCGGTCGTCCGAAGGGGATCAAGACACCTCTTCCACAGGGCCAGGTCGACGAGGTCCCGGACGCCTACACCGCGATCTTCGGCCCGATGTACGGGTTCGACACGGACACCGTGTACCTGTCCCCGGCACCCCTGTATCACGCGGCACCGCTGCGGTATTGCGGCGTGACGAACTCGGTGGGCGGCACCGTCGTCTTCCTCGACCGTTTCGATCCGGAGGCCGCATTGCAGGCGATCGCCGAGCATCGCGTCACACACAGTCAGTGGGTGCCGACGATGTTCATCCGGATGCTGAAGCTGCCCGCCGAGGTGCGCGAGCGGTACGACGTGAGCAGTATGCGGATCGCGGTACATGCAGCCGCACCCTGTCCGGTCGAGGTCAAGCGCGCGATGATCGAGTGGTGGGGGCCGGTCATCCATGAGTACTACGCCTCGACCGAGGCCGCCGGGGCGACCTTCATCGGTCCGCAGGAGGCGCTCGATCATCCCGGCTCGGTCGGCAAACCGCTTCTCGGTGTCGTACACATCTGCGACGAGGACGGCGTCGAGATGCCGGTGGGCGAGGTCGGCCAGGTGTACTTCGAGCGCGACGAGGTCGCGTTCGAGTACCACAATGACCCGGAGAAGACCCGCAAGGCGCAGCATCCCGAGCACCGGAACTGGTCCACGACAGGCGATGTCGGGTACGTCGACGACGATGGCTACCTCTACCTCACCGACCGCAAGGCGTTCATGATCATCTCCGGCGGGGTGAACATCTACCCACAGGAGGCGGAGAACGTCCTCGTCAATCACCCCGCCGTGTACGACGTCGCGGTGATCGGCGTCCCCGACGACGACCTCGGCGAGGTGGTCAAGGCGTGCGTGCAGCTCGATCCGGCCTACTCGCCGTCGGCGCAACTCGCCGACGAACTGATCGACTACACCAAGGATGCGATCGCGGCGTACAAGGCGCCCCGTTCCGTCGACTTCGTCGACGACCTGCCCCGGACACCGACCGGAAAACTCGTGAAAGGTGAACTCCGCAAGCGCTACTGGCCCGCGGCCGTCAGCTGACCCACGACCTCGTCACCCGGTCGACACCTCGCCACCCCACCGGGATCGAGTTAGCTTACGCTAAGCTAACCACCGACACGGAACCCCGGACTGCCGACCGGTTTCGCGAGATCGTCGGGACGATGTGGGGGTGGGGATGGACGTATCCGGAGCGGTCGGCCATCAGTCGGTGGCCGACCGTCTCGTCGCCCGACTCCTGCGCGCCGGGATCACCACGGTGTTCGGCGTGCACGGGGCCAACATCGAGGATGTGTACGACGCCGCGATCCGCAACCCGTGTATGCGTCCGGTCGTCGCCAAACACGAGTTCGGTGCGGGTGCGATGGCTGATGGCCTGGCCCGGATCCACGGGACTGCGACCGCTGTCCTCACGACGTCCGGCGGTGGCGCACTCAACGTGATCCCGGCGCTGGGTGAGGCGTACGACAGCCGGGTGCCGGTACTCGCCGTCATCGGCACTGCGCCGCGGCACACAGTCGGCCGAGGTGGCTTCCAGGACATGCTGTGCCCACCCGACACCATCGACCTGCCTGCCGTCCTCTCCGGCGTCGTCGGATCGTGCGCCGTCGTCGACGACCCGGTCCAGGTCGACGCCGCCGTCGACGATGCGCTGGCGACGTTGTCTCGCGGTCTCCCGGCCGCACTCGTGATCCCGAAGGACGTGCAGTCGGCACGGATCGCAGCAGCTCCGCTCGGACCGGTCGCCCTCCCCGAGCGGGTCGGACCGCCACCCGCGGTCATCCACGATCTCGCCGACCGGTTGGCCCATGCGGTTCACCGCGGCGAACACGTGTGCGTCTGGGCCGGCGAAGAGGCCTCACGTCTCGGTGTGTCGGGGACCGTCGGGCATCTCGCCGATCTGCTCGGTGCGTCGGTCGTCGTGTCACCGGGCGGCCGCGACGTCGGCGGTCCGCGCTGTGCCGGGGTGACCGGGGTGATGGGGCATCCGTCGGCACACGCGGCCGTGCAGGAAGCGGCCATGTGCTTGGTGCTCGGTTGCCGCATGTCGCTGACGGACCGCGCCGGACTCGACGAGACTCTGGCCGCGACCCGCGTGATCCACATCGGCGCGATTGCGCCCCGGATGCCCGGGATCGCCGACCACGTCGAGACGCCCGCGCTCGACCTCGCGCTGGTCGCGCTGACACAGGCTCTGCACGAACGACTTTCCCGGCATCGCGGAACGCATCCCCGCGACCTCGCCCGTCGTCCCGACCTCCCCGCGGTTCCGAGGACATCGCTCCCGACGACCTCGCCATCGGGACCTGCCACCACGCCGACGCTGCGTGAGGTCGTCACGACCATCGGCGAGGTCCTGCCCACCGGGTGTGCGGTGTTCGCCGACGCCGGGAACGCCGGGGCCGGGGCCATCCATCACCTCCCGTTCGGTTCCGGCGGGCGGTTCGTGGTCGCGCTCGGCATGGGCGGGATGGGCTTCGCGATCGCGGCCGGAATCGGCGCCGCGATCGGCGGGGCACGCACCGGCGGTGGTCCCGACCGCACCGTCGTGATCGCCGGTGACGGATCGTTCTACATGCACGGGATGGAGCTGCACACCGCCATCGAACACGGCGCTCCCGTGACGCTGATCGTGCTGAACAACGATGCCCACGGCATGTGTGTCACCCGCGAGAATCTCTACTTCCCGGACACCGCGTCGCCACCCACGACACCGAGCGGGCCCGGCAGAGGTAGCGTCAACCGTTTCCGGCACACCGACATCGCATCCGGACTCGACGCCATGTTTCCCGACCTGATCGTCCGCCACGCCCGTGACGTCGGCACACTCCGCGCGGTCGCGGCGGACCTGATGTCCCGCGCCGGCCCCAACTGCATCGTCGTCGACACCGACCCCGACGAGATCGCCCCCTTCGCCCCCTTCCTGCCGAGAGGAACCTCATGACCACAGGCACGTCCGCACTCTCCGACCTCGGTCCGGCCGCGATTTCGCTCCCCGGCGTCGTCCGCGTCGAGACCCATTCGCGCGCCGCAAGCATGCCCATGCTCGTGGACCGGGTCCGCTCTGTCTATCCCCACCATCAGATCTACGGCGACTTCTGCACCGTGCAGGGTTACGTCGAGGCGCCGCCCCGGGACCTGTACGACTGGTTGTCCGACACGCGCTCACTGGAGGAATGGACATACAGCACAAGAGATTTCGCTGCCACTGATGAACCCGGCCTGTGGGTGGGTCACGATCGCCTCAACGAGGACACCGAGATCTATGTCCGCACCATCGCCAACGCCGACGCGATGACCGTCGACTACCACTGCGCCTGGGACCAGGGAAAGCATCTCTGGATGATCTATCTGATGCGGGTCGTCGACGCCCACACCGTCCTCGACCGTCCGGGGTCGGTGGTGCTGTGGACGAACTGCCGTCATCCGTTCTACGACGACAACCCGTACCCCGAGACCGCACCCGAGGGCCGGACCGAATGGGTCGGCGACCTCTGGGACATGTTCGCGGCCGGACATCAGGTCGAGCTCGACAACCTCACCGCCATCGCCGAGTACCGCCATCGCAACGGTCTCCCCCTGACCCCGGAATGGATGCGTTCGTGACCACACCCACCCCGACCCCTATCACCCTGGCACCGATCGCCCTCGCCGACCTCGCCACCTACCGGCCGGCGAATCGTGTTCCGGCCGAGTACTTCGCGCAGTTCGCCGAGGCCGACGAGCTCGCCGACAACATCATGTTCCGCGCCCCCGCGTTCCGGCACCATGCAGCCGAGAACGAGACGTCCGCGGACATGATCGTCGAGGCGGCCGGGCGGCTCACCGAACGTCACGGCGACGGCTACCTCGACGACGTCGACGTCATCCTGACGCACAGTCAGCTCCCCGAGGTGCCCGTGCGCGGATGCGTGGGCGAGGTCGCGCACCGGCTCGGTCTGCGGCCGACGACGGTGCTCGACGTCCACAACGGCGGATGCGCGGCCTTCGTGCACATGATCGAGATCGCCGGCGCCCTGCTCCGCGCCAACGGAGGTCGGAAGGCCTTGATCGGTCTGGCCCAGAACAGCGCCGGACAGATCTTCACCCAGCAGCAGGTGCGGTCCAAGGCGCAGGCAGCAGTCCCCGGCGACGGTGCCGCCGTGGCCACACTCACCGTGGGCGACGACGGGAACCCGGTGTTGGGCACCGAATGCCGGTCGTTCGGCGAGTACTCGGCGGACATGACGGCCGTCGCCGAGCCGGAGCGGAAGTACTGGGAGGCGGGGCCCGGCCAGATCCACGTCGGATTCACCGAGGCGAAGATCGCAAAGGTCCTTGCCCGGGGCAACCGTATGGTGCCCGAGGTCGCGCTCGAACTGGCGCACCGGATCGGTGTCGCTCCCCGCGACCTCGATCTGTTCGTCACGAATCAGCCGAACCGCATCTTCCTGCGGAACTGGCGCGACGCCCTCGAACTGCCGCAGGACCGTCACCCCGACACGTTCGACGAGTGCGGCAACCTGTTCGGCGTCGGCATCCCGATGACGCTCGATGCGGCCATCGATGCCGGACGGGTCCGGGCCGGCGACGTCATCATGATGTCGGCGTTCGCCCACGCGGGCGATTTCGCGGCTGCCGGTGCGATCCGCTGGAACGCGCGTACGTGACCGCAGTGCTGGGGTCACCGGCGCCGACGGACGGGCCGATCACCGAGATCCGTTGCGACCTCAACGAATCCGTCCATCCACCTCTGCCGTCGGTGCTCGCGGCGCTGCGCGCGGGCGTGGGTGCCGAGAACCGCTATCCCCCGATGCGGCCGGACGCGCTGCGTGGCATCATCGCCGATCATCTCGACGTCGCCGCCGAGCAGGTCACCGTGGGTGCAGGCGCCACCGCGGTCGCCGTCGCGATCCTCGCCGACTGCGCGTCACGGGCCCGTCGGCAGGGTGTGCCCGACGCGCGGATCGCGACCCCGGTTCCGACGTTCGACGGTTTCGGCATGATCGCGGACATGCTCGGCCTGCGGCTCGATCCCACCCCGCTCACCTCCGACGGAGGACCCGACCTCGACGCACTCGCCGACTGCGCGGGACCGCGGACGACCGCGGTGATCGTGTGCTCGCCGCACAATCCGACCGGTGCCGTCGTCGGCGAGACCGCGTTGCGCAGGTTCCTCGACACGATCCCACCCGAGGTGACGGTGATCCTCGACCAGGCCTACGTGGAGTACTCCACGGACCCGCCGGACGTTCGGTCGATGGTCGAGGATCACCCGAATCTGGTTGTCCTGCGGACGTTCTCGAAAGCCTATGGCCTCGCCGGTCTCCGCGTGGGCTACGCAGTGGGATCGAGGTGGACGATCCCCGCGGCACGCGCGCACGAGGTGCCGTTCTCGGTGGGGGCGGCGGCGCACCTCGCTGTCCCCATCGCACTCGGCGCACAGCGGGAACTGGCCGAGCGCGTCCGGGCGACCAGCGCCGAACGCGACCGTCTGACGACGATGTTGCGAGCCATCGGCTGTCACGTCCTACCCGGTCAGGCGAACTTCGTCTACCTTCCCGGCTCCGATGGCCTCGCGATCGGGCGCATGCTGCGCACGGCAGGCGTCGTCACGCGGGAGTTCGCCGAGCATGGGTGTCGTGTCACCGTCGGCGACCGACACACCACCGACCACCTGATGACCGCACTGCGGAGCGCGGCGCTGCTCACGTGAGGGCCCGATCAGCTCGGGATAGGCGGTGGCTCAGGCGAGTTCGATGAGCTCCTGGTATTCGTCGGACCAGTGGTCCTCGGTCCCGTCCGGCAGCAAGATCACTCGCTGCGGATCGAGCGCGGCGGCGGCGCCGGGATCGTGGGTCACCAGCACGACCGCACCCGTGTAACTGCGCAGCGCGTCGAGAACCTGCTCTCGCGAGATCGGGTCGAGGTTGTTCGTCGGTTCGTCGAGCAGCAGCACGTTCGCCGCCGACGACACCAGACCGGCGAGCGTGAGTCGGGTCTTCTCACCGCCCGAGAGCGTACCGGCAGGCTGATCGAGTTGCGCACCGCTGAACATGAACGCGCCCAACAACCCTCGCAGATCCTGTTCTCCCGCATCCGGGGCGGCGTGACGGATGTTCTCCCACACCGAGGCCATGTCGTCGAGGGTGTCGTGTTCCTGTGCGAAGTAGCCGATCTTCAGCCCGTAACCCGGATCCATGGTCCCGGCGTCGGGCTTCTCGACACCGGCGAGCAGTTTCAGCAGCGTCGTCTTGCCCGCGCCGTTGAGCCCGAGTACGACGACCCGGCTGCCCTTGTCGATCGCGAGGTCGACGCCGGTGAAGATCTCCAGCGACCCGTAGTTCTTGGTGAGCCCACTGGCCATCAACGGGGTCTTGCCGCACGATGCGGGCTCGGGGAACCGGATGCGTGCGGTCCGGTCGGCCACCCGCTCCTCGTCGAGCGCGTCGAGCATGCGGTCGGCGCGTTTGAGCATGTTCTGTGCCGCGGTCGCTTTCGTCGCCTTCGCACCCAGCTTCGCCGCCTGGGTGCGCAGCGCACTCGCCTTCTTCTCCGCGTTCGCGCGTTCGCGCTTGCGACGTTGTTCGTCGGTCGCGCGCGCGTCGAGGTAGCGCTTCCAGCCCATGTTGTAGACGTCGGCCTCGCCACGGACGGCATCGAGGAACCAGACCCGGTTGACGACGTCCGCGAGCAGTTCGACGTCGTGGCTGATCACGACGAGCCCGCCCTCGTGGTTCTGCAGGAACCCGCGCAGCCAGGTGATCGAGTCGGCGTCGAGGTGGTTGGTGGGCTCGTCGAGCAGGAGTGTGGTATCGGACTTCCCCGAGCCGTCGGAGGCGGCGAACAGGATGCGCGCCAACTCGATACGCCGGCGCTGGCCACCGGACAGGGTGCGCAACGGCTGCCCGAGGACGCGGTCGGGCAGGCCGAGGCTGTTGCAGATCCGGGCCGCCTCGGATTCGGCCACGTAGCCGCCGAGCGCGGAGAACCGCTCCTCGAGCCGCCCGTACTTCGACACCGCCTTGTCGCGAATCCGGTCGTCGGCGGCCTCGGCCATCAACGCCTGCTGCTTCTCCATCTGGTGCAGGATCGAATCGAGGCCACGCGCCGACAGGACGCGGTCCTTGGCCAGGACGTCGAGGTCACCCTCCTTGGGATCCTGCGGCAGATATCCGAGCTCGCCGCTGCGCAGGATGGAGCCGGCATACGGCTCGGTCTCGCCGGCGAGGATTCGCAGGGTCGTCGTCTTGCCGGCTCCGTTACGACCGACGAGGCCGATCCGGTCGCCGGGCTGGATACGAAGGGCGGAGCCGGGCGCCGACAACAGGGTCCGAGCACCCGCTCGAACTTCCAGGTCGGTCGCGGTGATCACGACGAATCAGTCTACCCACGTCCCGCCACCGGATTTTCCACCCGAGGACGCCACCCGCCGATGGCACTGCCACTACCGTGTGGAGCGTGACCGAACCCACACCCACACAGCTGTCCTCAGACCTGACCGGCAAGTCCGCACTGGTGACCGGCGCGAGCCGCGGCATCGGCCTGGCGATCGCCACCGAACTGGCCCGACGTGGTGCCGCGGTGGTCGTCACCAGCCGCAAACCCGACCCACTCGAGGCCGCCGCGGAGTCGATCCGCGAAGCGGTTCCCGGCGCCACGGTGACCGCGTGCCCGGGTAACACCGGTGACGAAACTCACCGCGCGGAGGCAGTCGCCGCGACGGTCGCGCAGGGCGGTGGAATCGACATCCTCATCAACAACACCGGGATCAACCCGTTGTTCGGTCCGCTGATGGACGCCGACCTGGGTGGGTTCCGCAAACTCCTCGACACCAACGTCGTGGCCGCGCTCGGCTTCATCCAACAGGCCTTCCACGCCGGTATGCGCGAGCGCGGCGGCGCGGTCGTCAACATCTCATCGGTCGCCGGTATCCGCTCCACCGGGGTCATCGCGGCCTACGGCGCGTCGAAGGCGGCGATGATCCGGCTGACGTCCGAACTCGCCTGGGAACTCGGGCCGGCGAACATCCGGGTGAACGCGATCGCGCCGGCCATCGTGCGCACCCAATTCGCCAAGGATCTGATCGCCGGCGACAACGAGGCCCGCGCACTCAAGTCCTATCCACTGGGTCGTCTCGGCGAGCCTGACGACATCGCGCGGGCCGCCGCGTTCCTCGCCTCCCCGGAGTCGGGGTGGATCACGGGGCAGACACTGGCCGTCGACGGCGGAACCCTGTCCACCGGCTCGATGTGACCGCCGGGATCACCGACGTGGCCGTGGTCGGTGCGGGGCCCGCGGGTCGCGCACTGGCCCACCGTCTGCTCCTTCGGGGGATGACCGTCACGATCGTCGATCCCCGTCCGGGCGCGACCTGGCGACCGACCTATGCGTGTTGGACCGACGAGCTGCCGCCGTGGCTGCCGGCCGGTGCCGTGTCCGCCCACGTGTCATCGGTCGAGATCCGCACACCCGACGCAACTCGGATCGCCCGCGGCTACAGCGTGCTCGACAACGCCGGACTACAGCGTGCCCTGACCGTCGATGGGGCACGCATCGTCCCCGAGCGCGCGACCCGGGTCGCTCCCGACCACGTGATCACCGACTCCGGCATCGTCCGGGCGTCCACCGTCGTCGACGCCCGCGGCACGTCCGGCCAGGGACCGCGCCAGACCGCCTTCGGCGTCGTGGTCACCCGGGAGCGGGCACGTCCGGTACTCGGTGCTGCCGAGGCGGTGCTGATGGACTGGGCGCCCCTCGAGGAGGCCGCCGGCGCCACATTCGGCGACTCGGGCGTTCCGTCGTTCCTCTACGCGATCCCGCTCGACGACGAGCGGGTCCTGCTGGAGGAGACCTGTCTGGCCGGGGACCCGCCGCTGTCCATCACCGCGCTGCGTGCCCGGCTCCAGGCGCGCCTGGGCCGGCTCACCGACGACGCCCTCGACACGGAATCCGTCTCGTTCTCGCTCGAGGGCGTCGACTCACCGTGGCGGCGCACGCCGCTGCCGTTCGGAGCACGAGGCGGACTCCTGCACCCGGCAACCGGCTACAGCGTCGGCATGTCGCTCGCCGCGGCGACCGTCGTGGCGGATGCGGTGGCCGCCGGGCGAGATCCTGCCGATGACCTCTGGCCGACCGGCGGCCGGGCGGTCCACCGGCTGCGTACCGCGGGATTGCACGCACTGCTGGCTCTCGACGCAGACCAGACCCGCGAGTTCTTCGCCGCCTTCGCCCGCCTCCCGGTGGCGCGCCAGCGGGCCTACCTGTCCGGACGTACGGACCTGTCCGGCTCCGTCGCTGCGATGCTCACCCTGTTCGGGCGAGCCGACCACCGGACTCGACGCGCGCTGGCCCGCGCCGTCCTGACCGGGCGGTGACACGACCGGGGCGGTGACACGATCGGGGCGGTGACGCTGTCCCGAGGCCGGTCAGGCAACGTCAGTGACGCTGGTCCAGGGTCACCGGGGCGAACGCCTCGGACTCGTCGGTGATGACGTCCCGGTCGGTGGCCGGGTAGTCCTGCGAGTCGTCGTCGACCTCGATCGACTGCTCGATGAGGTCTGCGTCGTCGGCGGACGGGATCGGGTCGTTCACGGTCATCGCGCACCTCTTCCGACATTCGCGTTGGTTGGTACACCTCCACGGTAACCATGTGCGCTGTGACGTCGAGGACTGAGTCGAAAACCGACGTCCAGGACTTTCGTCCGGTGCCATCCCGAGCGGCTCAGAGCCGCGAATCGACCGGCTCGGACTCGCACGCGAGGATCGCGAACACGCATTCGTGGATTCGCCACAGCGGTGCCCCGTCGCGGTGGCGCGCGAGCGCCTCGCGGGCGAGCTGATACTCACGCATCGCCATGGAACGCTTGTGGCGCAGGTCGCGAGAGCGCAGCCGGGACAGGTCGTCGAGATACGACGGCCCGTAGATGAGGCGCAGGTACTCCGCTCCCCGCACCTTCAGCCCGGGTACCACG
Organism: Gordonia sp. OPL2; assembly: GCF_003797825.1. Taxonomy (GTDB): domain Bacteria; phylum Actinomycetota; class Actinomycetes; order Mycobacteriales; family Mycobacteriaceae; genus Gordonia. The sequence continues at coordinate 249,667 of NZ_RKME01000001.1, read as the reverse complement.
ACCCGATTGCGTGCGTCCCGTACGAGGTTGCCGATCGGTTTGACGACGATGCCCTCTCCCCCGGCCGCCGTCAGATCCGACCACCACGCCGCGCCGTCGGCACGCGAACGCTCCGATCCGACGTCGACGACACGTCGGCGCGTGGTGGTGAACATTCCCGGGTCGGCGTCCACCAGGCGGTCGGCGATCTCGAGATGCCAGGTGTGCGGACGGGTCTCGAACGTCTCGTCGGCTCCGTCCGCTCCGGCGGCGAGCACCTCGAACGGCGCGATGCGGATGTCGTCGATCCCCGCATGCGGCAGGACATAGCGGAGCAGGGCTTCGGCGAACGCCGATACGTCGGTGCTGCGGCGGGTTGTCGCGGCGATCTGCTCCGCAACGTCGAGCCCGCGCTCCGCGGCCCCACGCAACTCCGATGCCAGCAGCGTCAATTCCGGTCCCGCCGCAGCCGGGACGGACGCGAACTGATCACGAATCAGGCTCTCACCCTTGATGTTCCAGGGGAGGATCTCAGCGTCGAGGATCAGTCGACGACATTCCAGCTCGTCGAACACACCCTGCGCCGCGGAGCGGATCCTCGCGAGAAGGGCACCGGTGGCCCCCGGCTCGAAGAACGGTCGGCCTGTCCGTGTGTAGATCGCGCCGAGCCCGCCGTCGTGCACACCGAATCCGAGGCGGGCGGCGTCGTCGTCACGGGTCACCACCACGATCGCCCGCGAACCCATGTGCTTCTCCTCGCAGATCACCTCGGGCACGCCGAGTTCGGCGTAGGCCGCGAACGCCGACTGCGGGTCCTCCAGCAGCCCGGGATCGGCGCTGCCGGCCGGACTCATCGTCGGAGGCAGATAGCGCAACCAGCGGGGGTCCACCGCGTATCGCGACATCACCTCGAGCGCGGCCGCCGCGTTCTCCTCCCGAACGGTCACCGGCGGTCCGAAACGTGTGGCGACGGTACGCTTTCCGACGACGTCGTCGAGGTTCAGGCCGGCCCGCACGCGCGCATCGGCCGCCGAGTCCCCGTATCCCATCGGACGCTCCGAGGGCCAGTACGTCCGGTCGGCAGCGACATCGACGAGTTCGTCCTCCGGATACCGCAGCGCGGTGAGGCGCCCACCGAACACACAGCCGGTGTCGATGCACACCGTGTTGTTGGTCCAGGCAGCGGCCGGAACGGGCGTGTGTCCGTACACCACCCGCGCATCACCCCGGTAGTCGCGAGCCCAATCGACACGGATCGGGTACCCCCACCGGTCCCGCTCGCCGGTGGTCTCGCCGTACATGGCCAGGTTGCGGACACGCCCCGACGTCCGCCCGTGGTACCGCTGGGCCAGACCTGCATGTGAGACCACCAGGCGCCCGTCGTCGAGGACATAGTGGGAGACCAGTCCGTCGAGGAATTCGATGACCGCCGTGCGGAATCCGGCGGTGCACGCATCGAGCTGTTCGATGGACTCGGCCAAGCCGTGCGTGAGCTGCACCGGCTTGTCCGCCCGACCGGCACCCACCCGTTGCCGCAATGCTCGGAGCAGCTTCTCCTCGTGATTGCCGCGGACACAGATCGCCCGGCCCGACGCGACCATCGACATGACCAGCCGCAGCACCCCGGGAGTGTCGGGTCCCCGATCGACCAGATCCCCGACGAACACCGCTCGCCGGCCCTGCGGGTGTTCGACCACGTCGACTCCACCGTCCGGCGACAGCGCGACCGTCCATCCCAGATCGCGCAGCAGTTCCTCGAGTTCGGCACGGCAGCCGTGCACATCGCCGATGATGTCGAACGGGCCGTGCTGGTCGGTGAGGTCGTTGAACAGCCGTGTCCGGGAGACAGTCGCGGCCTCGACCGCCGACGCGCCGTCCAGTCGGTGGACGAAACGAAAACCTTCCTTGCGCAGGTTCTTCCCCTGTTGCCGCATCAGACGGTGCTGACGGATCACGACCTGTTCGCCGACATCCGTGCGCGTGACCGACCGTCGCTTGAGCACATCGAGTTCGACGTCGAGGACCACGGCGACGGCGAACACGTCGTGCTCCTTGGCGAGGCCGAGCAGGCTGCGTCGGTCCTCGGGCCGAACCGACGTGGCATCGACGACGGTCAGCAGTCCGCGGCGCAACCGTCGTGCGGCGACGTCGAACAGCGCACCGAACGCGTCCGCGGTGGCCCCCTGATCGGTCGGGTCGTCGGCGACGAGGCCCCGGAACGTGTCCGACGACAACACCTCGGTGTCACGGAAGTGCTTGTGGGCGAAGGTGGACTTCCCGGATCCGGAGACCCCGACGAGGACGACCAGACACAGATCTGGCAGTTCGATGGTCGTCGGCTCGTCGGTGGTCGGCTGTGTTGATATCGGTGTGGTCATCGGCTCACCTCGTCGATCCGTGTGAACACGGCACTCTGGGTCGGCGCCCCGACCTCGGCGTCGGGATCGCCGATCTCGCCGAGCACCACGGTATAGCGGTACTCGTCGGCGACATCGGCGCACCATCGCGCGAACTCCGCACGGGTGAACTCGAATCGGTGATCCGGGTGCCGGTACTCGTCGGGGCCGAGGCCGTAGCGAGAGTTGTGGTCGCGGTTCGGTGTCGTCACGACGACGGTGGCCGGGGCCATGCCGTCGAAGACCGATGCGACCGCCACGGGCAGCCGCGCCTGGTCGATGTGTTCGATGACCTCCATCAGCACGGCGACGTCGAAACCGCGGCAACGTGTGTCGCCGTACATCAACGACGACTGCCACAGGTCGACATCGCGTCGGCGCTCGAGCCGCTCGGCGGCGCGTCGCAGGGCCGCCACGGACACATCGACTCCCGCCAGACGCGTGCAGGCGCCGTCGGCGGCCAGCGCATCGAGGAGCCGCCCCTCGCCGCATCCCAGGTCGAGGACCGACCGTCCGCGCGCCGCCCGAACCGACTCGACGACGGCGTCGAGTCGTCTGCGGGCCAGACCCTCCCGACGGTCGGCGACCGTCGACCCGGCCTGGCGGGCGCTCTCCTGAGGCAGCGCGACCCGCGAATCGGCCGTGTCCGGACCGATCGGATCGGCTCCGGTGAGCCGGTCGACGGCGAGATCGACCAGCGGACGGACACGTTTGACGTAACCACTGATGATGCGGTCGCGATGCGGGTGTGTGGACAGCCAGCCGTCACCGAGTCGCTCGAGCTTGTCGATCTCGAGTTCGTCGACGAAATAGTGCTTGTCGTCGGCGATCACGGGCAGCAGTACGCAGAGGTGACGAAGTGCGTCACGGACCGTGTGCCGCCCCTCGAGTGTGACGGTGGCATACGGCGAGTCGCCCCACCCCGACGGTGCCAGCGGCTGCCGGGACACCCCGACACTCCAGCCCAACGGCGTGAAGAGCTCGTCGGGTCCCAGCGCTCCCCCGACGGGTACCGACGGCACGGTGATGGCGATCGGCCAGGAATGCTCGACCAACTCGGGACGGGCGCAGCGGCCGGCGAGTGCGTCACCGAACACCTTGCCGATCGCGACAACGAACCGGGACGACGCGGCATACGGGATCGTGCTGACGTGGCGCTGCGCCTCGTCACGGGAACGGACGCCCTCGCCGTCGACGTGCAGTGCCACCCGGCACTCCTGCGCGCTCGCCCGGGGATAGAAGACCCGAGCGGTGCCCTGCGACGTGTCGAAGGACTGCATCCGATCCGGGTGCTTGTGCAACAGGTAGCCGAGGTCGGTGGACGGCGTCTCACCGTCGCCGCGCACCTCGAGAGTCATCATCACACGGCAAACCCTACTGATGCCCGCAACGGGTTTACCGTTCTCGGGGACCGCCTCCGCGTCGGTGCAACCCGTTGTCGCGGACGGCCGGGATCCGGACCCGTGCGACGGTCAACCGCGGGACCGGCGCAGCTCCCGCCACCTGTCGATCAGATCCTCGACGTCGACGGTGTGCGCGGTGACCAGGGTCGGCACTCCGGCCCGCGCCCCCAGATGCGCTTCGCGCACACGGCGATTGAAGTCCGTGAGGATCTCGCGGACCGCGTCCTCGTCGGCGATGGCGACCAACGAGTCCGGGAAATCCTGCGCCTCCTTGCGCAATTGCAACGGCATGGGCAGCAGCGCCGACGAATCCAGATTCTCGTCCCGGATCTTGCGTTTCACCCACCAGTCGGGATCGTCGGCGTCGCTCAGGTCGAGCGGCTTGCCCATCCCGGGCAGGTTGTCGAACTCGCCGCGCTCGGTCGCCTCACGGATCATCTTCTCGACCCGCGACTCATGACGCGGTGGCTGCCAGCGGCGTACACGGCGGAACCGACCCTCGGCGGGCGGTTGTTCGTCGGACGTGCCGGTCATCGCAGGGCTCAGACAGTGAAGCCCAACGCCCGCAACTGTTCACGGCCGTCGTCGGTGATCTTGTCCGGACCCCACGGCGGCATCCACACCCAGTTGATCTCCATGTCCGTGCACAGTCCGCTGTTGACCAGCGCTGCCCGGGACTGGTCCTCGATGACGTCGGTCAACGGGCATGCCGCGGACGTCAGGGTCATGTCGATCTTCGCGACTGCGTCGTCGGTGATATCGATGCCGTAGACGAGGCCGAGGTCGACCACATTGATCCCCAGCTCCGGGTCGACGACGTCGCGCATCGCCTCCTCGACGTCCTCCAGCAGTGGCAGTGAGGTTGTCGGCGCCTCGGGTGGGACCGTGGCCGACGGGGTGCCGGTGGCCGCCGACGTGGTGGTGGTGTCGTCGCTCATGCTGACTGTGCTCCTGACGATTCCGTGGACGGGGTGCCGTCCACTGTTCGGGCCAACGCGTCCTTGAAGGCCATCCATCCCAGCAACGCACACTTCACACGTGCCGGGTACTTGCTCACGCCGGCGAAGGCGATGCCGTCGCCGATGACGTCCTCGTCACCCGCGTCCGCGCCGCGCGAGGTCATCATCGCGCTGAACGAGTCCAGGGTGGCCAATGCGTCGTCGACCGGTTGTCCGACGAGCTGATCGTGCATCACCGATGTCGACGCCTGCGAGATCGAGCACCCCTGGCCGTCGTAGGAGATGTCCTCGACGGTCGCACCGTCGGCGGAGAGGGCGACCCGGAGGGTGACCTCGTCGCCGCAGGTCGGGTTGACGTGATGCACCTCGGCGCCGTACGGGTCGCGCAGTCCTCGGCCGTGTGGGTGTTTGTAGTGATCCAGGATCACTTCCTGGTACATCTGCTCCATGCGCATGGCGCTACCTCACCCCGAAGAACGTCTGGGCACGCACGATCGCGTCCGCCAGCACGTCGATCTCGGGCTGTGTGTTGTAGGCGGCGAACGATGCGCGTGCCGTCGCCGCCACGCCGAATCGCTTGTGCAGCGGCCAGGCGCAGTGGTGACCGACACGGATCGCGACACCGTCGTCGTCGAGAATCTGTCCGAGGTCGTGGGCGTGGATGCCGTCGACCACGAACGAGACCGCACCGCCACGCGACTCCGGGGTGGCCGGACCGATGATCCGGACGCCGTCGATGTCGTGTAGCCGCTCCAGCGCGTAGGCGGTCAGCCGGTGCTCGTGCTCGGCGATGACGTCCATCCCGAGCGCCTCGAGATAGTCCACCGCCGCACCGAGACCGACCACCTGCGACGTCATGGGGACGCCGGCCTCGAACCGCTGCGGCGGCGGTGCATAGGTGGACACCTCCATCGACACCGTCTCGATCATCGATCCGCCGGTGATGAAGGGCGGCAATGCCTCCAGCAGGGCCGCCTTGCCGTAGAGGACGCCGACACCCGACGGCCCGAACATCTTGTGCCCGGAGAACGCCGCGGCATCGACGTCGAGATCCGCGAGATCGACCGACATGTGCGGAACCGACTGGCAGGCGTCGAGCACCACCAGCGCGCCGACCGCACGTGCGCGCCGGACCAACTCGGGGACGTCGGCGACGGCACCGGTCACATTCGACTGATGCGTGAACGACACGACCTTGACGGTCTCGTCGAGATCCAGCGAGTCGAGATCGATGCGTCCGTCGTCGGTGACGCCGTACCACCGCAGCGTGGCGCCGGTCCGACGGCAGAGTTCCTGCCACGGCACGAGATTCGCGTGGTGTTCGAGTTCGGTGATCACGACCGTGTCGCCCGGACCCAGGCGGGAGCCATCGAGCAGCGGAGCCGATCGGTCGTCGCCGAGCGTGTAGGTGATGAGGTTGAGCGCCTCGGTGGCGTTCTTGGTGAACACGACGGTGTCCGGGGTCGCCCCGACGAAATCGGCGATCTTCGCGCGGGCGATCTCGTAGGCGTCGGTCGCCTCCTCGGCGAGCTGATGCGCACCACGATGCACCGCGGCATTGTGCGTGGTCAGGAACTCTCGCTCGGCGTCGAGTACCTGGACGGGTCGCTGCGACGTCGCCCCCGAGTCCAGATACACCAGGGGTTTGTCGTCGCGGACGGTGCGCGTCAGAATCGGGAAGTCCGCACGCAACCGCTCGACATCCAGCGACGACGACGGAGTTGTCGACGAGACGGTTTCGGGTGACAGGGTCACGAGGATGCCTCCTTCACCGGCAGGGTCAGCCTGCGGCAGCCGCCGAGGTGAACCGGATGTAGCCGTTCTCTTCGAGCTCGTCGGCGAGCTCGGGTCCGGCCGACTCGACGATCCGACCGTTGACGAACACATGGACGAAATCGGGCTGGATGTATCGCAGGATCCGGGTGTAGTGGGTGATCAGCAGGACGCCACCGTGCTCGCGCTCCTTGTAGCGGTTGACCCCCTCGCTCACCACACGAAGAGCGTCGACGTCGAGGCCGGAGTCGGTCTCGTCGAGGATCGCGATCCGCGGCTTGAGAAGGTCGAGCTGCAGGATCTCGTGGCGCTTCTTCTCGCCGCCCGAGAATCCCTCGTTGACGCTGCGCTCGCCGAAGGACGGGTCGATGTCGAGAGACGTCATCGCCTCCTTGGTCTCCTTCACCCAGTGGCGCAGCTTCGGGGCCTCACCGCGCACGGCCGTGGCGGCGGTCCGCAGGAAGTTCGACATCGACACGCCCGGCACCTCGACGGGGTACTGCATCGCGAGGAACAGTCCGGCACGGGCACGCTCGTCGACGCTCATCTCGAGGACGTCCTCGCCGTCCAGAGTGATCGAACCCTGCGTCACCTGATACTTCGGATGACCGGCGATCGCGTAGGACAGGGTCGACTTGCCGGACCCGTTGGGGCCCATGATGGCGTGCGTCTCCCCCGACGACACCGTCAGGTCGACGCCCTTGAGGATGTGGATGGGCTCGGCGTCGGCGTCGCTCTGTGCGACGTCGACGTGCAGGTCACGGATTTCCAGAGTGGTCATGTGGGTGTCTTTCTCAGGCTGTGATCTCGATACGACCTCGGCTCGCGCCTCGGTCCACTCGATCAGCGGTCGGGTTCTCGGTCGTGTGGGGCCGGTGGCGTCGGCTCAGGCGCCGGCGAGTTCGAGTTCGGACTCGATGGCTGCCTCGAGCCGCTCGCGCAGGTCCGGCACAGAGATCTTCGCGATGATCTCGCGGAAGAAGCCGCGGATCACCAGGCGTCGTGCCTGGTCCTCCGGGATTCCTCGCGCCTGCAGGTAGAACAGCTGCTCGTCGTCGAAGCGTCCTGTCGCGCTGGCGTGTCCGGCGCCGACGATCTCGCCGGTCTCGATCTCCAGGTTCGGGACCGAGTCCGCCCGGGCATTGTCGGTCAGGACCAGGTTGCGATTCAGCTCGAAGGTGTCGGTGCCCTCGGCGGCCGGACGGATCAGCACGTCGCCGATCCACACCGTGTGCGCCTCCCGCGTCCGGTCACCGCTCGTATCGCCCTGCAGCGCACCCTTGTACACCACGTTCGACCGGCAGTGCGGCTGACTGTGATCGACGAGCAGACGCTGCTCGAGATGCTGTCCCGCGTCCGCGAAGTACAGTCCCCAGAGTTCGGCATCGCCACCGGGGGCGTCGTAGTGCACGACCGGCGAGAGACGGACCAGGTTGCCGCCCAGGCTGATCGCGAAGTGCCGGACCACGGCGTCGCGGCCCACCCGGATGTGATGTGCGGCCACGTGCACGGCGTCATCGGCCCAGTCGTGGACGTTGACCACGGTGAGCGATGCCTGGTCGCCGACGACGAACTCGATGTTCTCGGCGTAGGTGCCGCTGCCGTCCTGGTCGAGGACGACCACGGCACGGGCGAACGGCTCGAGCCGGATCTGGACGTGACCGAAGGCCACCTCGCCTTCACCCGGACCGGTCAGCTTGACCACGACCGGTTCACCGAGTTCGACCTCGCGACCCACGGTGACGATCGTCGCGTCGCTGAACGACGAGAAGGCCTGGGCGGCAACACGATCGAACGGGACGCCACCGTCGCCGAGGCGGTTGTCGTCGCGACCGACGGTCTCCACCGTCACGCCCTCGGACGCGCCGGACACCTCGATCGTCGGGTCGGCGGTCCGCTGCGCGGAGCCGTCGTGCAGGCCGCGCAGACGACGGAACGGGGTGAACCGCCACACCTCTTCACGAGGGCTGGGCACCTCGAACGCGTTCACGTCGAACGACGTGAACATCTCGCCCTTGTTGACCGGGGCGGCTTCGCCGCCGTTCACGGGGGCGGCTTCGCCGCCGTTGACCGGGGCATCCGCGCCCGGCGTGGTGACCGGAATCGTGGGATCTGCCATCAGCCGACGGCTCCTTCCATCTGCAGTTCGATCAGGCGGTTGAGTTCGAGCGCGTACTCCATCGGGAGTTCCTTGGCGATCGGCTCCACGAATCCGCGGACCACCATCGCCATCGCCTCGTCCTCGGTCAGGCCGCGGCTCATCAGGTAGAACAGTTGATCGTCACTGACCTTCGACACCGTCGCCTCGTGGCCCATGGTCACGTCGTCCTCACGGATGTCGACGTACGGGTACGTGTCGCTGCGCGAGATCGTGTCGACCAGCAGCGCATCACATTTCACCGTCGACCGGCTGCCGTGGGCGCCGTTGTTGACCTTGATCAGCCCTCGGTAGGACGCACGTCCACCACCGCGGGCGACCGACTTCGACACGATGTTGCTCGAGGTGTTCGGTGCCAGGTGCACCATCTTCGAGCCGGTGTCCTGGTGCTGCCCCTCGCCCGCGAAGGCGACCGAGAGGACCTCACCCTTGGCGTGCTCGCCGGTCAGCCACACGGCCGGGTACTTCATCGTCACCTTGGACCCGATGTTGCCGTCGATCCACTCCATCGTGGCGCCGGCCTCGGCCTTGGCGCGCTTGGTGACCAGGTTGTAGACGTTGTTCGACCAGTTCTGGATGGTCGTGTAGCGGCAGCGTCCGCCCTTCTTCACGATGATCTCGACCACCGCGGAGTGCAGCGAGTCGGTCTTGTAGATGGGTGCGGTGCAGCCCTCGACGTAGTGCACGTAGGCGCCTTCGTCGACGATGATCAGGGTCCGCTCGAACTGACCCATGTTCTCGGTGTTGATCCGGAAGTAGGCCTGCAGCGGGATGTCCACGTGGACGCCCGGCGGCACGTAGATGAACGAGCCACCCGACCAGACGGCGGTGTTCAGCGCGGAGAACTTGTTGTCGCCCGCGGGGATGACGGTCCCGAAGTACTCCTGGAAGATCTCCGGGTGCTCCTTGAGCGCGGTGTCGGTGTCGAGGAAGATGACGCCCTGCTCCTCGAGATCCTCACGGATCTGGTGGTAGACGACCTCGGACTCGTACTGGGCGGCGACACCCGACACGAGGCGCTGCTTCTCGGCCTCGGGGATGCCCAGTTTGTCGTAGGTGTTCTTGATGTCCTCGGGAAGGTCGTCCCACGTGGCGGCCTGCTTCTCCGTCGACCGGACGAAGTACTTGATGTTGTCGAAGTCGATGCCGTCGAGCTCGGCGCCCCAGTGCGGCATCGGCTTACGGTCGAAGATGCGCAGGGCCTTGAGCCGCTGCTCGAGCATCCACTCGGGCTCGCTCTTCTTGCCCGAGATGTCGGCGACGACCGCTTCGGACAGGCCGCGCTGCGCGCTCGCGCCCGCCACATCGGAATCGGCCCAGCCGTAGCCGTACTTGCCCAGGGACGCGATGGTCTCTTCCTGGGTCAGCGGCGCCGGCTTCGTGGGGGCCGACCCTGCGTCTGTCGCAGAGGTGTCGGTCACGGTGGGGTCGGTGACTGTCATCGCGAGGCCTTTCGACTCGTCTTCTTCGGGTGAGCGGATGCGGGCTGTGCATCGCTCTCTGTCGTGGCGGAGCCCCCTGCGGGCGGGACCCTGGTGCCTTCCGGCGGTGGATGGAGCGGGACGTGGGTCGTGCACGCGCAGTCCCCGTTGGCGATGGTCGCCAGGCGCTGCACGTGCGTCCCCAGGAGTTCGGTGAAGACCGCGGTCTCCGCCTCGCACAACTGCGGGAACTCGGCGGCGACGTGGGCGACCGGACAATGATGCTGGCAGATCTGCATCCCCGTGCCGACCTCGCGGGTGTTCGCCGCGAAACCCGCGCTCGTGAGTGCATCCGCGATGTCGTTGACGGTGTCCGCGACCGATCCCGACCTCTCGGCGGGGATTACGTCCGCGACGATCTTCTCGACCCGGTCGCGTGCGAATTCCTCCACGGCCTCCTCGCCGCCCACGGAGCGGAGCTTGCGCATCGCGGCACCGGCGAGGTCGTCGTAGGCGTGGCGCAGCTTGCCGCGGCCCGTCGCGGTGAGCTGGAACCACTTGGCCGGGCGACCACGTCCCCGGCGCCCGAATCCCGACGACGACGTCTCGACGTCACCGGCCTCGGCCAGCGCATCGAGGTGGCGTCGGATGCCCGCGGCACTGATGCCGAGCCGATCAGCGATCTCCGTCGCCGTCAGCGGCCCGTCCTCGACCAGCAGGGAAACCACTGCAGCCCGGGTCTGCCCGTCGTGATGACCGGCCAGGCCCCCACCTGCGTCGGAGGGGCCCGACGGCGCGGCTGCGGGCAGCGCTGTATTGCTCCTCATGGTTTTCACAACACAAGTGTGTCGTAATTACTTCCCGGGTGCCAGCAAGGATGCCCTTAGTCGGACATCGCGTCCGGTGGCGCCGACAACACGCACCGCGGCCCGGGCACAGGCGAACCGGCCGATCATCCGCTACCGGGCCGGTCACCGCAGGGCACTAGAGTCGTCGGCGTGCCAGAAACCACGGTGACGCGGAGTCGGGGCCGCTCGCTGCGTGAGCGCCTGCGCCCCGCGGCCGACTACCTCGGACTCAGCCGGTCCCCGGGCGCCGGGCCGACGCCGCCGTCCGCAGACACCGAACGCCGAGGTGACTACGGCAAGGCCGTTGCGCGCCTGCACGACGACGAGCGAGAGGTCGGACCGCTCAACGCGGCCGAGAACCGTCGCCTCCTGCGGATCAAGTTGTTCGGCGCCACCGGATCGGTGCTGTTGCTCATCGGCTCCCTCGGGACCGGAGCCGTCCCGGTCCTGCAGAATCCGGTCGCCGGCATGCGGGTGCTCTCGCTGCCGTCGCGGATGTGGAGCACCGCGCTGACCCTGTCGATCGGCGGCACGATCATGCTCGTCGTCGCCTGGCTGCTGCTCGGGCGTTTCGCCGTCGGCCGATTCAGCGTCGAGGTGCTGGGAGGTCGCAGCCCCGAACGGCGGATGACCCGCCGTCAGGCCGATCGCACGCTGATGTTGTGGATCGCGCCGATTGTGGTCGCCCCGCCCCTGTTGTCGAAGGATGTCTACTCCTACCTGGCACAGAGCGCCATCGCCTTCAAGGGGATGGATCCGTACGTGGTGAGTCCGGTGCGCGGGCTCGGCGTCGACGACGTACTCACGCGCTCGGTCCCCAACCTCTGGCGCGACACCCCCGCGCCGTACGGACCACTGTTCCTGTGGATCGGCAAGGGCATCACCGCGGTGACCGGTGACAACATCACCGCGGCCATCTTCCTGCACCGGCTGCTGGCCCTGGTCGGGATCGCACTGATCGTCTGGGCGCTGCCCCGGCTCGCGAGACGGTGCGGCGTGTCGTCGGTCGCGGCCCTGTGGCTCGGCGCGATGAACCCGCTGCTCATCCTCCACCTGGTCGGCGGCATCCACAACGAGGCGCTGATGCTGGGCATGATGCTCGTCGGCATCGAACTCTGCTTCCGGGCCATCTACGGCAGTGACCGATTACGCAGACCGGGATCGTTCTGGCCGTCGGCGGCCGGATGGACGCTCGTCGCCGGCGCAGCGGTGTTGTCGGCGTCGGCGATGATCAAGGTGACCTCGATGCTGGCGCTCGGCTTCGTCGGCATCGCCCTCGCGCAACGGTGGGGCGCCTACCTGCCCGCACTGAGACATGCGCCCATCGGGCAGTGGTGGGAGCGATCCCGGCGATCGATCGTGGCGCTGACCGCCTCCGCAGGCGTGCTCGCTGTCGTTCTCGTGGTGGTCATGGTCGCGATCTGTGTCGGCACCGGTCTCGGGTTCGGGTGGACGAGCACCCTGTCCACCGGTGGTGTGGTGCGGTCATGGATGTCGATGCCCACCCTGCTGTCGGTGACGACCGGACGCATCGGACTCGCCCTCGGCCTCGGCGACCAGACGCAGGCGATCCTCGAGGTGGGCCGCCCGCTCGGGCAGTTGGTCGCGGCGGTGTTCATCATCCGGTGGATGCTGGCGTCGCTGGGCGGTCGCCTGCATCCGCTGGGCGCACTGGGTGTGTCAATGGCCACAGTCGTGGTGTTCTTCCCGTTCGTCCAGGCGTGGTACCTGCTGTGGGCGGTCATCCCGCTCGCGGCGTGGGCGACCCGTCCGTGGTTCCGGCTCACGACCATCGCGGTCTCGGCGATCATCGCGATCGTGGTGATGCCGACGAGTTCGAACACCAGCGGAGTCGTACTCGCCCAGGGACTTCTGGCCGGGGTCATCATGGTCGCCGTGATGACGGCACTCTTCTTCGAGGACCTGCCCGTGCACCGATGGCTACGCGCACGGCGGGTCCGCAACCATCGCGAGGAGAAGGTCTGATCGGCATCGTCACCCGCCGTCGGCGGCCCGTCCGCAATTTTTGGCCGACGGGCACGAAAGCATAGTCTGGCCAGTGTGCGCGGCACGACGATGCGAGAGCGATACCACGGAGATGATCGACGGCCTGATCATCGACCGGTCGATGGTCGCACCGTGACCGCCGCGGATTCGTCGGACCTCGCCTTGCGCGTCACCGGCCTGATCAAACGCTACGGGGAGCGGACCGCCGTCGACGGTCTCGATCTGGAACTGCCGACCGGTTCGGTGCTCGCACTGCTCGGCCCCAACGGCGCGGGCAAGACGACCACGGTCGAGGTCTGTGAGGGGTTCCTGACCGCCGATTCCGGATCGGTGTCGGTCCTCGGGCACGATCCCGCCGTAGACAACGACATCCTGCGCCGTCGTATCGGGGTCATGTTGCAGGGTGGCGGCGCCTATCCGGGGGCGCGGGCCGAGGAGATGCTGCGACTCTGCGCCGCCTACAGCGCAGACCCGATCGATCCGGGCTGGCTGCTCGAGGTCCTCGGACTCGCCGACTGCGCGCGCACCTCGTTCCGACGACTGTCCGGCGGGCAGCAGCAACGACTGTCGCTGGCCTGCGCCATCGTCGGACGGCCCGAACTGGTCTTCCTCGACGAACCCACCGCGGGTCTGGACGCCCATGCCCGGATCATGGTGTGGGAGTTGATCGATCGCCTCCGCGGTGACGGTGTGTCGGTGCTGCTGACCACCCATCTGATGGACGAGGCCGAAGAGCTGGCCGACCGGGTCGTCATCATCGACAACGGCCGTGTCGTCGCCTCCGGGACCCCTGCCGACCTCACCAGTCGTGGTGCCGAGAACGAACTACGGTTCTCCGCGCCCCGTGGTCTCGACCTGTCGCTGCTGAAGCTCGCGCTCCCGGAAGACCACCGGTGCACCGAGACCGCACCGGGCTGCTACCTCGTCGACGGCGGGCCGGTGACACCGCAGGTGCTGGCCACGGTCACCGCGTGGTGCGCGAAGATCGACGTGCTGGCGACCGACCTGCGGGTCGAGACACGCAGCCTCTCCGACGTCTTCCTCGACCTCACCGGACGGGCTCTGCGCTCATGACCACCGCCAACCGCTTCGCACCCGGCACCTTCACGCCGCGTCCCCGCGCCGCCTCGCTCCCGGCGATCCTGATCGCCCAGTCGCGTATGGAGCTGACGCTCCTGCTGCGCAACGGCGAGCAGCTGCTGCTCACCATGTTCATCCCGATCACATTGCTGGTCGGCCTGTGCCTGCTGCCGGTCGACACCGGCCTCGGCTCGTCGACAGCCGAGCGGGCCACGACCTTCGTACCGGCGATCATGACCGTCGCGATCATGTCGACGGCGTTCACCGGCCAGGCGATCGCCCTGGGCTTCGACCGGCGTTACGGCGCGCTGAAACGACTGGGTGCGACTCCCCTGCCGCGGTGGGGCATCATCGCCGGCAAATCGATCGCCGTGACGATCGTGGTGGGCCTGCAGTCGGTCATCGTCGGCGGGATCGGACTCGCGTTCGGATGGCGCCCCTCGCTGGTGGGACTGCTCCTGGGTGCGGTCCTGATCGCCGTGGGGACCGTCACGTTCTCGGCGCTGGGTCTCCTGCTCGGCGGCACGTTGAAGGCCGAGGTCGTCCTGGCCCTCGCCAACCTGCTGTGGTTCGCGCTGGTGGGTGTCGGCAGTCTCGTGGTGATGGGTGACCGTGTGCCCGAGGCGGCGCAGTGGGCGGCCCGATGCGTGCCGTCGGGCGCGCTGACCGAGGCGCTCGGACAGGCCACGCACGGGTCGGTGGACGTGTTCGGAATCTGTGTGTTGGTGGCGTGGGCGGCTGTCGCAGCCGTGTTCGCGGTGAGGTGGTTTCGGTTCGAATGACAGTGTCCAACGAGTCTTCATCCACGACAGGGTCTTCCGCGGCGACGGCGTCGTCGGCGGTACACACCTCTGAGGGGGCCGCCGTCCGGTCGTCCGGCGGACGGTTCGACCGCGTTCCCGGATTCGGCCGTCCCACAGCACGGTTCGTGTACTGGTGGGCGATCGCGTTGCTGGCCGCCAACGTCGGCATCGTGGCGACCGGCGGCGCCGTGCGTCTCACCGGCTCGGGGCTGGGCTGCCCGACGTGGCCCCGCTGCACCGACGACTCCTTCGTCCCGCACGGGGCACTCGGTGTCCACGGTGTCATCGAGTTCGGCAACCGGATGCTCACCTGGGTGCTCATCGTCATCGCGATCGCGGCGTTCACCGCGGTCCTCCGTTACGCCCGCGCCCGGCGACGGGAGCGGTGGCTGGTCACCGTGCTCGCCTTGGGCATCCCGTTCCAGGGCGTCATCGGCGGCATCACCGTGCTCACCAAGCTCAATCCGTGGGTCGTCTCGCTGCATTTCGTGTTGTCGATGATCCTGGTGTCCGGCGCCACCGTGCTCGTCTTCCGATTGCGGCCCAGCGCCCCGCCGACCGCCCCGGCAGGTCCCGGAACCCGCCTCGGCCGCAGTCTGGCCGTGCTGCAGTATCTGGTCACGTGGGCGGTGATCTACCTGGGCACCGTGGTCACCGGATCGGGACCCCACGCCGGTGACACCGAGGCTCCTCGCAACGGCCTCGCGCCCGACCACGCGACGCAGCTGCATGCCGACTCGGTCTTCGTGCTGATCGGTCTGGCGGTGGCGATCGCGGTGTTCACCCGAGTGCTCGCCGTCGACGAACAGAAGACGGCCTACACGTTCCTCGGGCTGCTCGCGGTCCAGGGTGTGGTGGGCGTCGTGCAGTACAACACGGGGCTGCCGATCGTGCTCGTGATCATCCACATGACCGTCAGCGCGCTGTTGTTGATCTGCGCGACCTGGCTGATCCTGCAATTCGGAACGCGGACCGTCGTCGCCGAGCAGCCGTCCGCGACTCGGTAGCACCGGGCACCTGGGCCGTTCCGCAAGTTCCGGCCGTGATCGGTCGGACGGCAACGATCAGAGAATGGCGCTGTTGCGTGCCTTCGGGAAACGCTTCTGGTGGGCCACCCAGCCGGCCATCTTGCGATAGTGCGAGGGCGACACGTTCGCCGCGGAGGTCAGGTCCCGGTCCCACTCGGCTGTCTCGAGTCCGTCGATGGCTGCGACCACGGCCTCGGCCGTCGCGATGTCGGTGACGACGCGGTCGCCGAGGATTCCGCCCTTCTCCCCGACGAGGGTGATCCGCACTCCGGCGGCCCCGATGGGCTGGAGGACGGCTTTCGCCGATCCGCCCTCACGCGAGATGAATCCCCGCACGGATGCCACGACGTCCTGCGGTGCCGCCACGGCGGGCGCCTCGGCGTCGGTCCCGGTGCTGTCCGAATCCTGCTGCTCGCTCATGGTGTTCGAATATACCGGGGTCGATGTCACCGGCCTCGCCGACCACCTGGCGCGGACGACGTCGGGTGCAGGAGCGCGTACCGGGCATGCGGTAGAACTGACCCATGCACGCAATTCAGGTGGTTCGACACGGTGGTCCCGAGGTCCTGGAGTTCGGGACGGTCGACGATCCGATCCCGGCGCCCGGCGAGATCCTGGTCCGCACCGCCGCCGTCGGCGTGAACTTCATCGACACCTATCTGCGACGTGGCCTGTACCCCTCCACGCCGCCCTACATCCCCGGCGCGGAGGGTTCCGGTGAGGTCGTGTCGGTCGGCGCCGACGTCGAGGGCATCGACGTCGGTCAGCGTGTCTGCTGGGTCGACAGCCCCGGTAGCTACGCCGAACTCGTGGCCGTACCCGCATCGCGAGCCGTTCCGGTGCCCGACGGTGTCGGTGACGACGTCGCCGGCTCCGCGATGCTGCGCGGACTCACCGCGCACTACCTGCTCGACGGCAGCGCGCATCCCGGCTCCGGCGACACCGTTCTCGTCCACGCGGGTGCCGGCGGTGTCGGACTGATCCTGACCCAGCTCGCCAAGCGCCGCGGCCTGCGCGTCATCACGACGGTGTCGACCGCCGAGAAGGCCGAGCTGTCGTCGGCGGCCGGGGCCGATCACGTGCTGCGCTATGGCGACTCGCTGGCCGAGGACGTCCGGTCGCTGACCGACGGTCGCGGTGTCCCGGTGGTCTACGACGGTGTCGGCGCGGACACCTTCGAGCAGTCGCTCGCCTCCACTGCGATCCGCGGGATCATCGTTCTCTTCGGAGCCGCGTCCGGACCGGTGCCGCCGTTCGATCTGCAGCGTCTCAATCCGGCCGGTTCACTGTCGGTCACCAGGCCCACGTTGGCGCATTTCATCGCCGATACCGACGAGTTGCGGTGGCGTGCGGGTGAGTTCCTCGGCGCGATCGCCGACGGCGACATCGATGTCCGCGTCGGTCAGCACTACCGCCTCTCCGACGCCCAGCAGGCACACCACGATCTCGAGAACCGCGCCACCACCGGCGCGACCGCACTGCTGCCCGACTGACGCCCGGGTCACGGCCTCGATCAGCGCCCGACCGCACCCCGATCGGCGGAACCGGGCACGATCGGCGAGGTCCTGGGCACGATCGACGAAGCCCTGGGCACGATCGACGAAGCCCTGGGCACGATCGACGAAATCCTGGGCACGATCGACGAGATTTCGGGCACGGTCGGCGAGATGCGGCTCGGTGCCTCGGCGGGCTCGAGGCCCACGGACGACGACGCGCCGCAGACTCAGAAGTAGCTGGTGATCAGCGGGAGGTTGACGACCGCGTCGATGGCGAGGCCACAGAAGAGGATCGCGAGGTACTCGTTGGACTGGAGGAAGATCTTCAGCGGCGCCACCTCGGCGCCGGCACGGGTCTCCTTGTACAGCTTCTGCACCCGGCTGGCGAACCATCCGCCCGACAGGACCGCGACCGCCGCATAGATCCAGCTCGTCCCGGCGATCAGCACGAGTGAGCTGATGACGGTGGCCCAGGTGTAGATGACCATCTGCCGGGTGACGCGTTCCTCGGTGGCGATGACCGGCAACATCGGGACGCCCGCGGCGCGGTAGTCCTCCTTGTAGCGCATCGCCAGCGCCCATGTGTGCGGCGGTGTCCAGAAGAAGATCACCAGGAACAGCACGATCGGCTGCCAGCCGATCGTCCCGGTCACGGCGGCCCAGCCCACCAGGGTGGGCATGCATCCCGCGGCCCCGCCCCAGACGACGTTCTGCCAGGTGCGGCGTTTGAGGATCATCGTGTAGACGCCGACGTAGAACGCGATCGTCGCCGTCACGAGCAGCGCACTGAGCAGATTGGCGGCCCACCAGAGCACACCGAACGATCCGAGCCAGAGCACGATGCCGAAGATCAGTGCGCTTCGCGTCGACACCGCGTGCCGGGCCAACGGTCGACGGGCCGTGCGCTTCATCTTCTGGTCGATGTCCGCGTCGGCGACCATGTTGAGCGTGTTCGCACTCCCGGCACCGAGCCAGCCGCCGAGCAGGGTGGCGGCGATCAGTGCGATGTCGACGTGGCCGCGGTCGGCCTGCAGCATCACCGGGATGGTCGCCACCAGGAGCAGCTCGATCACGCGCGGCTTGGTCAGCGCGACGTATGCGAGGACGGTGGCCCGGACCCGGGACGGAACCGACGGTGTCGCGTCGGTCGGTGGGACTGCGGGAGCCGTCTCGCCATGGGTACCACGGGATGCGGCGGACAGATCTCCGCTCACACGATCCCCAATCCTCACGGCTACTCCTCGTCTGCCCGGGCGGCGCGGCAACGCAGCCGCGGGCTACTACACAGCATGGTAGACCGTGGGTTCGGCGATCGAAGAATCGAGTCCCGCCCACCTTCACGTCACTCACCGCGCCGCCTGGAAGTGCGGCCGATTACTCTGGACCCCGTAGCTGCCGAAGCACACCATCGGCCGATCAGATCCCGCCCACCCTCGCAACCGATAACCATCGCAACCGACCAGGTACAGGAGACAGCACGACCGTGGCGCTCACAGATGACATCAGTGCACTGACCAAGCCGTCCTACCCGGACGACTGGACCGACGTGGACACCCGAGCCGTGGACACCGTCCGGATCCTGGCCGCGGACGCCGTGCAGAAATGCGGCAGCGGTCACCCCGGCACCGCGATGAGTCTCGCTCCCCTCGCCTACACCCTCTTCCAGCGCGTGATGCGCCATGATCCCGCCGACACCGACTGGGTGGGCCGCGACCGGTTCATCCTCTCGTGCGGCCACTCGAGCCTGACGCTGTACATCCAGCTGTATCTCGGCGGGTTCGGCCTCGAACTCGACGACATCGAAGCGCTGCGGACCTACAAGTCCAAGACCCCGGGACACCCGGAGTTCCGTCACACCCGGGGCGTCGAGATCACCACCGGGCCGCTCGGCCAGGGACTCGCCTCGGCCGTCGGTATGGCGATGGCGTCGCGACGCGAGCGCGGGCTGTTCGATCCGTCTCCCGCGTGGGGCGAGAGCCCGTTCGACCACTACATCTATGTAGTGGCCTCGGACGGCGACATCGAGGAGGGCGTGACCTCGGAGGCGTCGTCACTGGCCGGGACCCAGCAACTCGGCAATCTGATCCTCTTCTACGACGACAACAAGATCTCCATCGAGCACGACACGAAGATCGCTCTGTCCGAGGACACCGCCAAGCGGTACGAGGCGTACGGCTGGCACGTGCAGGTCGTCGAGGGCGGCGAGGACGTCGTGGCCATCGAGAATGCCGTCGCCGAGGCCAAGAAGGTCACCGACCGGCCGTCGATCATCGTGCTGCGGACCATCATCGGCTACCCGGCACCGACGAAGATGAACACCGGTGCGGCGCATGGCGCCGCGCTCGGCGACGACGAGGTCGCCGCGACGAAGAAGATCCTCGGATTCGATCCGGACAAGAACTTCGAGGTCACCGACGAGGTGATCGGTCACACCCGGGCTCTCGTCGACCGCGGCCGCAAGGCCCATCAGGAGTGGGAGTCCGACTTCAACGCGTGGGTGGCCCGCGAGCCCGAGCGCAAGGAACTGTTCGACCGCGTCAGCCAGGACAGACTGCCCTCGGGCTGGGCCGATGTGCTGCCGACCTGGGAGGTCGGCGACTCGGTGGCCACGCGTTCCGCGTCCGGCGACGTGCTCAGCGCGGTGGGCCCGGTGCTCCCCGAGTTGTGGGGCGGGTCCGCCGACCTCGCCGGCAGCAACAACACGACGATCAAGGGCGCCGACTCGTTCGGCCCCACGTCGATCACCACCGACGACTGGAATGCCGAACCCTACGGGCGCACACTGCATTTCGGTGTCCGTGAGCACGCGATGGCCGCGATCCTGTCCGGCATCGTGCTGCACGGACCGACTCGCGCCTACGGCGGTACGTTCCTGCAGTTCAGCGATTACATGCGTCCGGCCGTGCGACTGGCGTCCCTGATGGACATCGACCCCATCTACGTCTGGACCCACGACTCCATCGGTCTCGGCGAGGACGGTCCCACGCACCAGCCGATCGAGCACCTGTCCGCGTTGCGCGCGATCCCCAACCTGAGTGTGGTGCGCCCGGCCGATGCGAACGAGACCGCTGCCGCATGGAAGACCGTGCTGGGCAAGTCCAGCAGCAGCGGGCCGGTCGGACTCTGCCTCACTCGGCAGAAGGTCCCGGTGCTCGCCAACACCTCCGCCGAGGGCGTCGCCAAGGGTGGCTACGTTCTGGTCGAGTCCTCGACTCCCGCACCCGAGGTGATCCTCATCGCCACCGGTTCCGAGGTCGAGATCGCGGTGGCCGCGGCCGAGACCCTCGAAACGCAGGGCATCGGCACCCGGGTGGTGTCGATGCCGTGTATGGAGTGGTTCGACAGCCAGGACCAGAACTACCGCGACCAGGTGTTGCCGCCGACCGTGAAGGCCCGGGTCTCCGTCGAGGCCGGCATCGCGATGTCGTGGCACAAGATCGTCGGCGGATTCGGTGAATGTGTATCGCTCGAGCATTACGGGGAATCCGCGGATTACAAGACGCTGTACAAGGAGTTCGGGATCACTCCCGACGCCACCGTTGCCGCAGCACAGCGTTCGATCGCCAACGTGAAGGGATAGAAGCATGACGCAGAATCCGAAATTGGCCGAACTGTCCGAAGCCGGTGTGTCCGTGTGGCTCGACGATCTGTCGAGGGACCTCATCAGCTCCGGTGACCTGAAGGGACTGACCGAGACCAAGTCGGTCGTCGGCGTCACCACCAACCCGTCGATCTTCCAGGCCGCACTGTCCAAGGGCACCAGCTACGACGCCCAGGTCAACGAGCTGGCCGCCCGAGGCGCCGACGTCGACGCCACGATCCGCACGGTGACCACCGACGACGTCCGCAACGCCTGTGATGTTCTCGCACCGGTCTTCGAGGCCTCCGGCGGCGTCGACGGGCGGGTGTCCATCGAGGTGGATCCCCGACTGGCCCATGACACCGACGGCACCGTCGCCCAGGCGGTCGAACTGTGGAAGATCGTCGACCGCCCGAATCTGCTCATCAAGATCCCGGCCACCGAGGCGGGCCTGCCGGCGATCACCCGCACCCTCGCCGAGGACATCAGTGTCAACGTGACGCTGATCTTCTCGGTCGAGCGGTACAAGAAGGTGATGGACGCCTATCTCGACGGCCTCGACGCGGCAGCGCAGGCCGGGCACGACCTGTCCTCGATCCACTCGGTCGCCTCGTTCTTCGTGTCGCGCGTCGACACCGAGATCGACAAGCGCCTCGACGCGATCGGGACCCCGGAGGCCACCGAACTGAAGGGCAAGGCGGCGCTCGCCAATGCGCGGCTCGCCTACCAGGCCTACCAGGAGGTGTTCGAGGTCGAGTCGCGGTTCCCCGATCTCCTCGCGCAGGGCGCCCGCCCGCAGCGACCCCTGTGGGCGTCGACCGGCGTCAAGAACCCGGACTACCCGGACACCCTGTACGTCAGCGAGCTCGTCGCTCCCAACACCGTCAACACCATGCCGGGCAAGACGATGGACGCCTTCGCCGACCACGGGTGGGTGAACACGGGGTCCATCATCGGTCTCGGCGCGGCGTCGGCGGAGGTCTTCGACAAGCTCGCCGCCGCAGGCATCGATGTCGCCGACGTCTTCAAGGTCCTCGAGGACGAGGGTGTGCAGAAGTTCGAGGACTCGTGGAACGAGTTGCTCGACGCCACCGCTGAGCAGCTGTCGTCCGCGAAGGGCTGACCAGGGTGGCCGGCACCGCCTCGACCTGGAGCAACCCGCTCCGCGATCCGCGCGACAAACGCCTGCCCCGGATCGCGGGACCGTGCAGTCTGATCATCTTCGGGGTCACCGGTGACCTGGCACGCAAGAAGCTGATGCCCGCGGTGTACGACCTCGCCAACCGGGGTCTGTTGCCGCCTTCCTTCGCGCTCGTGGGTTTCGCCCGACGGGACTGGGACGACGAGGATTTCGCGACCGTCGTACACGACGCCGTCCGGGATCACGCGCGCACCGGGTTCCGCGAGGAGGTGTGGGAGCGGCTCGCCGAGGGTTTTCGTTTCGTCCAGGGCTCGTTCGACGACGACAACGCGTTCGACCGACTGAAGGAGACCCTGCACCGCCTCGACAAGGAGCGCGGCACCGACGGGAATCACGCCTTCTACCTGTCGATCCCGCCGAAGGCCTTCCCGACCGTGTGCGAGCAACTGCACCGTAGCGGCCTGGCCACCGAGGACGAGGACAATTGGCGACGCGTGGTCATCGAGAAGCCCTTCGGGCACGACCTCGAGTCGGCGAAGGAACTCAACTCGATCGTCAACAGCGTGTTCCCCGAGTCGTCGGTGTTCCGCATCGACCATTACCTCGGCAAGGAGACGGTGCAGAACATCCTGGCGTTGCGGTTCGCGAACCAGCTGTTCGACCCGCTGTGGAGCTCCCATTACGTCGACCACGTCCAGATCACCATGGCCGAGGACATCGGGCTGGGCGGTCGGGCCGGGTACTACGACGGCATCGGCGCGGCCCGCGACGTCATCCAGAACCATCTGCTCCAACTGATGGCGCTGGTGGCGATGGAGGAGCCGATCTCCTTCGAGCCCAAGCAATTGCAGGCCGAGAAGATCAAGGTCCTGGCCGCGACACGCAACATCCTGCCGCTCGACGAGAACACCGCCCGCGGTCAGTACGGCCCCGGGTGGCAGGGCAGCCAGAAGGTGTCCGGCCTGCTCGACGAGGAGGGCTTCGCCAAGGACTCCACGACGGAGACCTACGCCGCGATCGCCCTCGAGGTCGATTCACGGCGTTGGGCCGGGGTGCCGTTCTACCTGCGGACCGGAAAACGGCTGGGTCGCCGGGTCACCGAGATCGCGCTCGTCTTCAAGCGGGCACCTCATCTGCCGTTCGACAAGACCATGACCGAGGAACTGAGCCAGAACGCACTCGTCATCAGGGTCCAGCCCGACGAGGGCATCACCCTGCGGTTCGGTTCCAAGGTTCCGGCGTCGAGCATGGAGGTGCGCGACGTCAACATGGACTTCAGCTACGGTACGGCGTTCACCGAGGCGTCGCCGGAGGCCTACGAGCGGCTGATCCTGGACGTGCTGCTCGGCGAGCCGTCCCTGTTCCCGGTGAACGAAGAGGTCGAATTGTCGTGGCGCATCCTCGATCCGGTGATCGAGGCATGGGCGGAGAGTGGCCGGCCGGACACCTACGAGTCGGGTACGTGGGGGCCGGGCACGGCCGACGAGATGATGGAGCGGGTGGGTCGCAGTTGGCGGCGGCCATGACCTCGCAGCGTGAGAACTACCGACAGGATGACGCACGATGATCGTCGAACTCCCGGACACCTCCACCAATGTCGTCGCCAAGAAGATCGTCGAGGTTCGTGAATCGGGCGGCGCGATCAGCCTCGGGCGCGTCCTGACGCTCGTCGTCTGCGCCGATCACGGCGAGCCCACCGAGGGCGCCATCGAGGCCGCGATCGGAGCGAGCAGCGAGCATCCGAGTCGCGTGATCGTCGTGTGCCGTGGCGATCGTGACTCCGAGTCGCGGCTCGACGCCGAGATCCGGGTCGGCGGTGACGCCGGTGCATCGGAGGTCGTGGTCCTCACCCTGCGGGGAGATCTGGCGAATCATCCGCGATCGGTGGTGACCCCTTTCCTGCTGCCGGACACCCCGGTCGTCACCTGGTGGCCGGGCAATGCACCGGAGGACCCGGCGCGGGACCCGATGGGCACCCTCGGCCGTCGGCGGATACTCGACGCGAGCCGGTCGGCGAATCCGCGGACGGTGCTCGCCCGTCGGCTGGCCACCTACGCGCCGGGTGACTCCGACCTCGCATGGACCCAGATCACCCACTGGCGAGCCTTGCTGGCGTCGGCCGTCGACCGCCCGCCACACTCGGCCATCACCGCGGTCGAGGTGACCGGGCCCGGCGACTCCCCTGGCGTCGACCTGCTCGCCGGATGGTTGCGGTCCTCGCTGGGTGTGCCGACGACCCGCCGCATGGGGAGCTTCGAGGTCCGGCTGATCCGCGAGGACGGCCCCACCGTGCTGGCGGTCGACCAGAACAACAACGCGGTGCTGACCATGCCGGGCAAACCCGATGGGCGCGTGGCGATGTCGCGACGCGAGTTGCCGCTTCTGCTCGCCGAGGAACTGCGGCGACTCGACATCGACGAGGTGTACGAACAGGCCCTGAGCGGTGTGACCGAGATCGAGGTCGAGGGAGAGGTGGCGTGATGACCCCGGAGACACTCGTCTTCGACGACAAGGGCGAACTGGTGACGACCGCGGCGCGACGGTTCGTCGATCTGGTCACCCGGGCGCAATCCGATCACGGCGTGGCGTCGGTCGTGCTGACCGGCGGCAGCAACGGTATCGCGATCCTGCGTGCACTGGCCGCCGACAGCGGCGACATCGACTGGGGCAGGGTCGAGCTCTTCTGGGGGGACGACCGGTTCGTGCCGGCCGACGACCCGGAACGCAACTACGGCCAGGCCCGCGACGCTCTCCTCGACCACGTCCCGATCGATCCGGAACGCGTGCACGCGATGGCCCCGTCCGACGGCGAGTTCGGCGACGACATCGCCGCCGCGGCCGCCGACTACGCCGGTGTCCTCGAACGATTCGGCGCCGGACGAGTGCCGCACTTC
This sequence comes from Gordonia sp. OPL2, assembly GCF_003797825.1. Taxonomy (GTDB): domain Bacteria; phylum Actinomycetota; class Actinomycetes; order Mycobacteriales; family Mycobacteriaceae; genus Gordonia. The sequence goes on along the minus strand of NZ_RKME01000001.1, from coordinate 224,701 downwards.
GACCTCCACCTGCTCGGCATGGGCGGCGAGGGACACATCAATTCCCTCTTCCCGCACAGCGCGGCCACCGCGGAGACCGAGAAGACCGTTGTCGCCGTCGAGGATTCACCCAAGCCGCCCCCGCGTCGGATCACCCTCACCCTGCCGGTGGTCAATCGCAGCAAGGCGGTCTGGTTCCTCGTGGCCGGCGACGACAAGGCGGAGGCCGTCTCGGCCGCCCACACCGGTGCGCACGCCGCCGACTGGCCGTGTGCCGGTGCCCATGGAACCGATGAGACGGTCTGGCTCCTCGACCGCGGCGCCGCCTCGCGCCTGTAGACCACGCCGACACCCGACCGACCGGCCAGGACGGCGGTGCCGGAATGCGAGACGCCCATGGTCGCGTTGCACCGGACATGCGAGCACTGTGGGTCGTGGCACACCCCGACGAGGGGTCCCTCAATCATCACCTCTACCGGTTCGGCAGCGACCAGTTGCGCACACGCGGATGGGACGTCGACTCCTCGGATCTGTACGCGATGGACTGGGATCCGATCCTGCGCAAGGAGGGCGGCGCCGACGTCGCGGTCGAGCAACGCAAGCTGCGCGACGCCGATCTCGTCGTTCTGCAGTTCCCACTCTGGTGGTACGGGATGCCCGCGATCATGAAGGGCTGGGTCGACCGCGTCTTCGAACGTGGTTTCGCCTATGACGTCATCGATCCCGACACCGGTCGGGCCCGGAAGTACGGCGACGGCGGGCTCGTCGGCCGGCGCGCGCTGACGATCGTGACCGCGGGCGACCGGCCCGGCAGCCTCGGCCCGCGCGGGATCAGCGGCGATGTCGAGGACGTGCTGTGGACCACGCTGCACGGCACCCTGTGGTACACCGGCATGCAGGCGCTCCGCCCACATCTCATCACCCGGGCACGCGACGTCGACGACACCACGGTCGGTGACGTCGAACAGCAACTGGCCGATCGCCTTGCCGGTGTCGCCGACGAACCTCCGATCCCCTATCTGCCACTCGACGAGCGCTACTACGACCACTCGATCCGGCTGTGCCCGGAGGTGTCGGCGGGCGCAAGCGGCAATGCCGCACACCGATTCTCGGACTGACCGAAACAGCGTCGGTGCCGGGCGGCTCACGACGACCGTCGGCGCCGGCGCCGACGACCGCTAGCCCGAGTTGCGCAGGGCGGTCGCCAGGCCGTTCATCGTCAGCTGGATGCCGCGTCGCACGCGGGGTTCGTCGTCGCCGGCGCGGAAGCGTCGAAGCAACTCCACCTGCAACAGGTTGAGCGGCTCGAGGTACGGGAACCGGTTGTACACCGAGCGCTTCAGGGCGGCGTTGTCCGAGAGCAGATCGTCGGTGCCGGTGATCCTCGAGTACATGCCGATGGTGCGTTCGTGCTCCTCGACGATCATCCCGAACACCCTGTCCCGCAACGTCTCGTCGGGCACGAGCTGCGCGTAGCGATGGGCGAGACCCATGTCCGACTTGGCGAGCACCTGGGCCATGTTGGACATCACGGTTCGGAAGAACGGCCACTCCTCGTAGTAGCGCCGCAGCGTCTCCAGACGCTGCTCGTCGTCACCGACCCATTGTTCGAAGGCGGCGCCGGTGCCGTACCAGCCCGGGAGCATCACGCGTGACTGCGTCCAGGACAGCACCCACGGGATCGCCCGCAGGTCCGAGATCTTCTCGGTCTGCTTGCGTGATGCCGGTCGGCTGCCGATGTTGAGCGCACCGATCTCCGACAACGGGGTCGAGGTGGTGAAGTACTCGACGAACCCGGGCGTCTCGTGGACGAGGGCGCTGTAGGCGGCGCGTGCGAGCGCCGCGATCTCGTCCATGATCCGATAGGCGTCCTCGGAATCGTCGCCGAGACCTTCCACGTCGAGCAGCGACGACTCGATGGTGGCGGCCAGCAATGTCTCCAGATTACGTTCGGCCAGAACGGGTTCGGCGTACTTGGCGGCGATGATCTCACCCTGCTCGGTGATCCGGAGCGATCCCTGCACGGCACCGGGCGGCTGGGCCAGGATGGCGTCGTAGCTGGGTCCGCCACCGCGGCCGACGGTGCCGCCGCGTCCGTGGAACAGCCGCAGCCGGATGCCCGCCTTCTTCGCGGCCTCCACCAGATCGAGCTCGCCGCGGTAGAGGGCCCAGTTGGCGGCCATGTAGCCGCCGTCCTTGTTGGAGTCCGAGTAGCCGAGCATGACCTCCTGCATGCCGGACTGACCGTCGACGAGATCGCGGTAGAGCGGGATGTCCAGCGCGGCGAGCAAGGTCTCGGCGCCCTGCTGAAGGTCCTCGATCGTCTCGAACAGGGGCACGATCCGGACCGTGGACGTAAGCGTGCCGGTGTCGCCGTCGATGTCGATCAGACCGGCTTCCTTCAGCAGGATCATCGGTTCGAGCATGTCGCTGACCGACGTGCACATGCTGATCACGTAGTTCGGCACCGCCTGCGGGCCGAAGGTGCCGACGGCGCGTGCGGCGGCCCGCACGATGTTCAGCTCCTTGGTCGCGAGTTCGCTGAGGGTCGCGTCCGGGCGGGTCAGCGGTCGCCGCGCCCCCAGTTCGGCGGTGAGGATCTCGACCCGCTCGGCTTCGCTCAGGGACGCATAATCCGAATGGACACCGGCCCAGGCGAGCAACTCCGCGATGACCTCCTCGTGCATGTCGGAGTTCTGCCGCATGTCGAGCCCGGACAGGTTGAACCCGAAGGTCCGCACGCTCTCCCGCAGACGCAGCAGCCGGTCGTCGGCGATGGTGTCGTCGCGGTTGTCCCGCAACGCCGTGTCGATGATGTCGAGGTCGTCGAGCAACTCACCGGCCGTTGCATACGGTGTCCGACCGTCGACGAGGAAGAGGTCGTTCGACGACAGGAAGTCGGCGTCGAACATGGTGTCCGCGGTCGCGGCGAGCCGGGATCGGATGTGGCGCAGGGCCGCTCGGAACGGTTCGTCGGCCGCCGGATCGTCGGCGGCGACGTCGGCCAGCTCCAGGAGCGCGTCCGAGGTGTCGATGAGTCGCGAGGACATGCTCAATTCCTCGGCCAGGTTCTCGAGCTCGGCCAGGTGATGACCGACCGCCGTCTGGGCTGCCTGTGTCGTCGCCATCGTGACGATCTCGTCGGTCACATACGGATTGCCGTCCCGGTCACCGCCGATCCACGACCCCATACGCACCATGGGGTCGTCGGCCAGTCCGGCCTCCGGATAGGCCTCGCGCAGTGCGGCCCGCACCTTGGTGTTGATCCGCGGAACCACATCGAAGAACGAGGCGTCGTAATACCGCAGTCCCGAACGGATCTCGTCCTGGATCGTCAGACGCTCCAGGCGGATCAGCGCGGTCTGCCACAGGGTGAGGATCTGTCGCCGGATGCCCTCGGTGACCTCGGCATCCTCGTCGGGTGTCAGCTCTGTCCGGCCGCGGAATCGCATGAGCTCGGTGATGCGGTTCTGCGCCTCGAAGATCGTCCGGCGGCGTGTCTCGGTCGGATGGGCGGTGATGACGGGGACCACCGCTGCATCCGCCAGGGCACGGCCCACGTCGGCATCCGACAGTCCGGCGGCGGCGAGTTTGGCGTAAGTCGCTGCGAGACTGCTGTTCTGCGGCGGATCACCGGCGCGGACATGGATCGCACGGCGGCGCTCGCGATGGATGTCCTCGGCGAGGTTGGCCAGCAACCCGAAGTTGGTGAAAGCGCGGATGACCGGGAGCGCGACGCCGATCTCGAGGTCGGCGAAGAGGTCGGCGAGCTCGTCGCGGTCGATCTCGGAGCGACGTATCCGGAATGCCGCGACACGCGCGTTCTCCACGAGGTCGAACACGTCCGCCCCGGAGTGCTCGCGCACCACGTCGCCGAGGATGCCACCGAGCAAACGGATGTCCTCGCGCAACGGTTCGGTCAGTGCACGACCTTCGTCGTCAACGGTGATGTGGTCGACGATCGAGATCGATGGTCGCCATGCAGCGGCACCGACGGACGGGGTCGAGGTCGAATCGCTCATGGGTTCCAGTATCCCGGCATACCCCGGCTGCGGCATCTCGGGGCTGTCCGTCGTGTGCGTCCGGCACTGCCGGTCGAGGTCACCGCACTGCCCGAGCGCGGGATCCTCCTCCGATGCGACGGTCAGGAGAGCTTGATGTCGATCCCGATGCCGATGATGAAGATGAACCAGATGAGTCCGACGAAGATGGTGAGCCGGTCCAGGTTGCGCTCGACGACGCTCGAGCCGGACAAGCTCGACTGGACGCCGCCACCGAAGAGCGAGGACAGGCCGCCGCCCTTGCCGCGGTGCAGCAACACCAGCACCACCATCAACACACTGGTGATGACCAATCCGATGTCGAGTGCGAGCTTCACGTGTAGTCAGTCCTGTTCGGTCGGTGCATGCAACTGTGGCAGGTCATGCCGCTGCGCGGCCGTCTGGACGACCAGCCTGCGGGCACAACCTGCCACAGTCTACGCGTTATCGGGGCCCGGTCACGGAAGGGGGCCGCCGGCCGCGATGGCCGACAGACTCGCGAACTCGTCGGACTTCAACGATGCCCCACCCACGAGCGCGCCGTCGACGTCGGTCTGTCCGACGATGTCGCCGACATTCTTGGCGTTCACGGATCCGCCGTAGAGGATTCGTACCGACGCCGCAGTGCCCGCATCGGCGATCTCACCGATCGCGCCGCGAACGGCCGAACACACCTCCTGGGCGTCGGCGGCGCTGGCCACCCGGCCGGTGCCGATGGCCCACACGGGTTCGTACGCGATGACGACCTTGCCGATCTCTTCGGCCGACAGACCCGCGAGCGAACCCTTCAGCTGGGAGACGTTGTGTTCGACGTGCTCGCCTGCCTCGCGGATGTCGAGTCCCTCCCCGATGCACACGATGGGTGTCAGACCGTGCTTCAGGGCCGCCTTGGTCTTGGCCAGGACGACCTCATCGGTCTCCCCGTGCATGGTGCGGCGCTCCGAGTGGCCGACGACCACGTATGTGCATCCCAGCTTGGCCAGGAACGCACCGCTGATCTCACCGGTGTACGCGCCCGAGTCGTGGGCGGACACATCCTGTGCACCGTAAGTGAGGAGGAGCTTGTCGCCGTCGACGACGGTCTGCACACTCCGGATGTCGGTGAACGGCGGGATGACCGTCACGTCGACCTTGTCGAAGTACTTCGCCGGCAACGCGAAGGCGATCTTCTGGACGAGCGCGATCGCCTCCAGATGATTCAGGTTCATCTTCCAGTTGCCCGCGATCAGCGGTTTGCGCGCCATCAGCTCTCCAGCACTTTCAGTCCGGGCAATTCCTTGCCCTCGAGGTACTCCAGCGACGCGCCGCCGCCGGTCGAGATGTGCGAGAAGTCGGAATCCGGCAGCCCCAGGGTGCGCACCGCGGCGGCCGAGTCGCCGCCGCCGACCACCGTGAAGGCACCGCCCCGGGTGGTGGCCGCGATGGCCTCGGCGACCCCGCGGGTGCCCGCGGAGAACTTCTCGAACTCGAACACGCCGGACGGGCCGTTCCAGAAAATGGTCTCGGCGCCGGAGAGCACCGCGGCGAACCGCTTGACCGATTCCGGACCGATGTCCAGACCCATCCAGCCGTCCGGGATCTCGTCGACCGGCACGGTCTTCGCCTCGGCATCCGCCGCGAACGCGTCGGCCACGACGACATCCACCGGCAGCCGGATCACGTCCCCGAACTGCTCGAGCAGCGTCTTGCAGACACCGATCTGATCGTCCTGCAGCAACGACGTGCCCACCGAATGTCCTTGCGCAGCAAGGAAGGTGAACGCCATACCGCCACCGATGACCAAGGTGTCGACCTTCGGTGCCAGCGCCTCGATCACGCCGAGCTTGTCCGACACCTTGGAGCCGCCGAGCACGACCGCATACGGCCGCGCCACCTCGTGGGTGAGCTTGGACAACACGTCCACCTCGGCCTCGACCAGTGTCCCGGCGTAATGCGGCAGCAGCTTGGCGACGTCGTAGACGGAGGCCTGCTTGCGGTGCACGACACCGAAACCGTCGGACACGAAGGCCCCGTCCTCGCCGACGAGTTCGACCAGCGCCTTGGCGAGCGACTCACGCTCGGCCTCGTCCTCGGACGTCTCGCGCGGGTCGAAGCGCACGTTCTCCAGCAGGAGCACGTCGCCGTCGGTGAGCCCCTCGGCACGGGCGAGGGCGTCGCTGCCGACCACGTCGCCGGCCAGCTGGACGTTGCGGCCGAGTTCCTCACCGAGTCGCGCCGCCACCGGCGCCAGCGAGAACTTCGGATCCGGTTCACCCTTGGGACGTCCGAGGTGCGCGGTGATGATCACCTTCGCCCCTGCGTCGATCAGGGCCGACAGCGTCGGCAGGGAGGCCAGGATGCGGCCCGGGTCGGTGATCGTCGATCCGTCGAGCGGAACGTTGAAATCCGACCGGACCAGCACTCCCCGACCCGAAACGCCTTCGGCGAGAAGGTCTTTCAGTGTGGGTACGCCCATGGTGGCGTTGCTCCTAGCGGCTCGGGTATTCGATCAGAGCGACTTGCCGACGAGGCCGGTCAGGTCGACGAGGCGGTTCGAGTAGCCCCACTCGTTGTCGTACCAGGAGACGGCCTTGACCTGGTTGCCGATGACCTTGGTCAGCCCGGCGTCGAACAGCGACGAATGCGGATCGGTGACGATGTCGCTCGAGACGATCGGTGCGTCGTAGTACTTGAGGATGCCCTTGAGCGGACCGTCGGCGGCGGCCTTCATCGCAGCGTTGATCTCGTCAGCGGTGGCGGTCTTCTCGAGGATCGCGGTGAGGTCGGTGACCGAGCCCGTCGGGATCGGCACGCGCAGTGCGTAGCCGTCGAGCTTGCCCTTGAGTTCCGGGAGCACGAGGCCGATGGCCTTGGCCGCACCGGTGGAGGTCGGGACCACGTTGATGGCGGCCGCACGGGCGCGACGCAGATCCTTGTGCGGGCCGTCCTGCAGGTTCTGATCCTGGGTGTAGGCGTGCACGGTCGTCATCAGACCCGAGACGATGCCGAACTCGTCGTTGAGCACCTTGGCGAACGGACCGAGGCAGTTGGTGGTGCACGAGGCGTTGGAGATGATGTTCTGGCTGCCGTCGTACTTGTCGTCGTTGACGCCCATCACGATGGTGATGTCCTCGTCGGACGCGGGCGCGGAGATGATGACCTTCTTGGCGCCGGCGTCGAGGTGACCCTGGGCCTTGGCGCGGGCGGTGAAGATGCCGGTGGACTCGACGACCACGTCGACGCCGAGATCTCCCCACGGCAGGGCGCTGGGGCCTTCTTTGACCTCGAGGGCCTTGATCCGCTGGTCGCCGACGACGATGTAGTCACCGTCGAGGCTGACGTCCTGGGGCAGCCGGCCGAGGATCGAGTCGAACTTGAGCAGGTGGGCGAGAGTCGCGTTGTCGGTCAGGTCGTTGACGGCGACGATCTCGATGTCGGTGGTACCCAAAGCCTTTTGTGCTTCGATGGCGCGGAAGAAGTTGCGGCCGATCCGGCCGAATCCGTTGACACCTACGCGAACAGTCACTGTTGTGCTCCTTAGCGGTATTCATCTTCAAGGCCTGCGGCCGCCGAACGTGGCACGTCCACGGTCGTGGACGGGCCCACGGCCCACTTCAGCCTAGTAGGAGTACCCCGGAAGGGCATCCAAAGGGTACGTTTCCGGCCTGCACTGCGTGCGCAGGTCTCACGCCTCGTCGAGCAGGTCGGAGGTGACAGCCGATTCCGTGTCCGGGATGCCGTCGGTCCGGGCCTTCTTGTCCGCCATCGACAGGAGACGACGGATACGTCCGGCGACGGCGTCCTTGGTCATCGGCGGATCGGCGAGTTGGCCGAGTTCCTCGAGCGACGCCTGCCGATGGGTGATCCGCAGTTGCCCCGCGGCCACGAGGTGATCGGGCACCTCGTCACCGAGTATGTCCAGGGCCCGCTCCACCCGCGCAGCGGCGGCGACGGCCGCGCGTGCGGACCGGCGCAGGTTCGCGTCGTCGAAGTTGGCCAGACGATTGGCGGTCGCACGCACCTCGCGACGCATCCGCCGTTCCTCCCAGACGAGCCGGGTGTCGTGGGCTCCCATACGTGTCAGCAACGCCCCGATGGCCTCGCCGTCGCGGATGACGACGCGGTCGGCCCCGCGGACCTCGCGTGCCTTCGCCGACACCCCGAGGCGACGGGCGGCACCGACGAGCGCCAGCGCCGCCTCCGGCCCGGGACAACTGACCTCCAGCGCCGAGGAACGCCCAGGCTCGGTGAGGGATCCGTGCGCGAGAAACGCTCCGCGCCAGGCTGCTTCCGCATCGGCAACGCTGCCGCCGACGACCTGCGCGGGCAGTCCCCGGACCGGTCGGCCGCGCAGGTCGAGCAGTCCGGTCTGCCGGGCGAGGCCCTCGCCGTCCTTGGTGACGCGGACGATGTAGCGCGCGCCCTTGCGGATGCCGCCACTGCGCAGGACGTGCACATCCGAGCCGTAGCCGTACAGATCGAAGATCTCCCGGCGCAACCGACGCGCGACGTTCCCCAGGTCCACTTCGGCCTCGACGACCACACGGCCTGCCACGATGTGCAGTCCGCCGGCGAAACGCAGCAGGGCCGACACCTCGGCCTTGCGGCAACTCACCTGGGTCACGGTCAGCCGCGAGAGCTCATCCTTCACCGCCGCGGTCATCGCCACCGGTCCCTGTCCTCCTGTCACGGTCCTCCTGTCCTGGGTCGCGCCATGGCTCACCAGGAGCGGGTCCCCATGTGTCCGCGTCACCACCGATCACGATCCGGCCAGTCTCGACGAGGCCGGTCGCCACGGGACGCAGGCGCAGCACGATCCTCGACCGCGCTCGTGTGTTGCCGCGTCATTCCCATGTCGCCGTCATCGTGTTACCCGTGGTGCTCACGACTCATTGGAGATTCTTGCGCCCGGACAGCGTATCCACTCAATTCACCTTCGCACAGTTCGTTCACCAGGGTGGCGACTTTCTGCGGGTCATGGACGTGCCGGCCGGGAACTGCGAGGTCACCGACATGCAGTTGTGCGCCGAAGAGCGCAGCCGCGCGGATCAGGTGATCCCGCTCACGCCCGGCCGGCACCGAAGCCGCGTCGACGACGATGTCATCCACCCGGAGGACATCGGCGTGCGCGTGCAGGACGTGGAGATGACGCTCGACCGAGAACCCGGTCGTCTCCCCCGGCTCGGGAGCCAGGTTCACGAAAAGCATCTTGCGAGCGCTGGTCTCGCGCAACGCTTTCAGTTGCGCCGGCACGAGTACGTGCGGGATCACGCTCGAGAACCACGATCCCGGGCCGAGGACGACCAGGTCCGCCGAGCCGATCGCCTCGATCGCCTCCTCGCAGGCCGGCGGATCCGTCGGGAGCAGACGAACGCGGCGGACCTTGCCGGGTGTCGTCGCGACGGCCACCTGACCCCGGATGCACCGACTGATCCGCGGGTCGCTCTCGAGCCCGGACACGTCCGCCTCGATCTCGAGAGGCGTCGTCGACATCGGCAGGACGCGTCCGTCGATGTCGAACACGTCGATCAGTTCGTCGAGCGCCGCCACCGGACTCCCCGTCACCTCGGTGAGGCCGGCGAGGAGAAGGTTGCCGATCGGGTGGCCGGCCAGCGCGCCCCGGCCTCCGAAGCGATGCTGAAACGTGTCGGCCCACAACTCGTGCCGTGAGTCGTCGAGGCGTCCCGGTGTCCGGGCCGCCCGCTCCTCGAGTGCGGGCGGTGCGGACATCAACGCGGACAACGCCATCCGAAGATCTCCGGGAGGGATCACCCCGAGCTCGGCGCGGAGACGTCCGGACGACCCGCCGTCGTCGGCGACGGTCACCACCGCGGTGATGTCCGGGCTCAGGTACCGCATCGCGGTGAGCGTGGCGTACAGGCCGTGACCGCCGCCGAGCGCGACGATGCGGGCCGGCCGCTGCCGTGGCACGCCGTCGCCGGCCGCCGCACCCGCGGTCACTCGCGCCCCAGATCTCGGTGGATGACCCGCACATCGAACCGGGGGGCGCCGTCGGACGACGTCTGGGTGCGCAGCCGGCGGCCGATCTCCTCGGAGATCGCCACGCTGCGATGTTTGCCTCCGGTGCATCCGATGCTGATCGTCATGTACCGCTTGCCTTCCCGGAGATATCCCGTCGACACCAGGTCGACGAGATCGAGATACAGCTCGACGAGGCGGGTCGCCCCGTCCTGCCCGAGCACGTAGTCCCGGACGTGGGCGTCGCGCCCGTTCTGCTCGCGCAACTCGGGCACCCAGTGCGGATTCGGCAGGAAGCGGACGTCGGCGACCAGGTCGGAGTCGATCGGCAATCCGTACTTGAACCCGAACGACTGCACGGCGACGCTCAGCCGGTTGTCGGCCTGATGCGGGTAGACGCCTTCGACGACCTCGCGGAGCTTGGCGGCGGTCAGCGCGGAGGTCTCGACGACGAGGTCGGCCGCACTCTTGATCGGTGCCAGGATCGCCCGTTCGCGTGCGATTCCGTCGACCAGGGTTTCCCCTCCCTGCAACGGATGTCGTCGGCGGACCTGCTCGAAGCGGCGGACCAGGATGTGGTCGCTGGCATCGAGGAAGAGCACCTTCGTCCGCGCCCCCGACGCCTCCAGCGCCTTGCGGACGTCGTCGAGCTGGCGTCCGATGGTCTCGTCGGATGCGCGGATCACCATGGCCAGCCGCGAGATGTCGGGGTCGCTCTCGCGGACGAGGTCGATCATCGTCGAGATGAGGGTCGGCGGGACGTTGTCGGCGACGTACCAGCCGTCGTCCTCGAGGACGTTGGCGGCCGTCGACCTGCCCGCGCCGGACATCCCCGCGACGAACAGCACGGTCAACGGAGACCGTCCGTCGGGTGGGGCGTCGCCGGGCATCGCATCGGGACTATCGATCACCGGTTGCCTCCTCCACTCGGTCGGAGGATTCCACCTCCGCGGGTGCTCCCGCAACCGCGGGTTCCGGCGCGGAATCCTCGGCCAGTGCCGCACGGACCGCACGCGCCGTGGCCACGCCGATACCGGGGACACCGGAGATGTCCTCGATGGTGGCCTCACGCAGCCGGGCCACCGAACCGAAATGCGTGACCAGTGCCGTGCGCCGGGTACGGCCGAGCCCTGGCACGCCGTCCAGCACGGACTCCGTCATCCGCTTGCTGCGCTTGCTGCGGTGGAAGGTGATCGCGAAGCGATGGGCCTCGTCGCGGATGCGCTGCAGCAGGAAGAGGGCCTCGCTGGTGCGTGGCAGGATGACCGGCTCGTCGTCACCCGGGACCCACACCTCCTCCAGACGCTTGGCCAGACCGATGACTGCGACGTCGGTGACACCGAGCTCGTCGAGCACCGACGCCGCGGCGTGCACCTGCGGCGCCCCGCCGTCGACGACGAAAAGGTTTGGCGGATAGGCGAACTTGCGGGGCCGTCCCGATTCGGGATCGAGCGTGGGCCGTTCCGGGGACTCCTGGTCCTGACGGTGGCGGAGGAAGCGGCGTCGGGTCACCTCGGCGATGGACGCGACATCGTCGGAGCGGCCCTCGCCCGCGGCCTCGCGGATCGCGTAGTGCCGGTAGTCGGACTTGCGTGGCAGGCCGTCTTCGAACACCACCAGCGAGGCCACCACATCGGTCCCCTGGACATGGGAGATGTCGATGCACTCGATGCGCAGGGGCGCGGCATCCAGACCGAGCGTCTCGTGCAGTTCGGTGAGCGCCGCCGATCGCGTCGTGAGGTCGCCCGCACGACGTAACTTGTGCTGCGCCAAGGCCTCGGACGCGTTGCGAGCGACGGTGTCGAACAGCGCCTTCTTGTCCCCGCGCTGGGGCACCCGCATCGCGACGCGGCTGCCACGCAGGTCGGAGAGCCAGTGCTGGAGCTCCTCGTGATCGTCGGGCAGCTCCGGCACGAGCACCTCGCGCGGGATCGACTCCCCGCGGACCCGGTCGTCGTCGACCTGCACGGAGGAGTCCAGATCGACCTGCGCTCCGTAGAACTGGGTGACGAACTGGGCGACCTGGTCCCCCATCGACCCGTCGTCCGAGCGCTCGACGACCCAGCCGCGTTGACCACGCACACGACCGTCGCGGACGTGGAACACCTGGACCGACACCTCGAGGTCGTCGCCGACCATCGCCACCACGTCGGCGTCGGTGCCGTCGCCGAGCACGACCGCCTGCTTCTCCATCGCACGCCGCATGGCACCGACGTCGTCGCGGAGGCGGGCGGCGCGCTCGAAGTCGAGATCCTCTGCTGCCGAGACCATCTGGCGTTCGAGGCGACGGATCATCTGGTCGGTCCGGCCGGCCAGGAAGTCGCAGAAGTCCTCGACGATCTCGCGGTGTTCGTCGGCGGACACCCGTCCCACACATGGCGCCGAACACTTGTCGATGTAACCGAGCAGGCACGGCCGATCGATCTGGCGGTGGCGCTTGAAGACACCGGTCGAGCAGGTCCGGGCGGGAAAGACCCGGGTGAGCAGGTCGACCGTCTCGCGGATGGCCCAGGCGTGTGCGTACGGGCCGAAGTAGCGGACCCCTCGCCGTCGTGGGCCGCGGTAGACGAACAGACGGGGGTACTCCTCGTTGAGGGTCACCGCCAGGACCGGGTAGGTCTTGTCGTCGCGGTAGCGGACGTTGAACCGCGGATCGAACTCCTTGATCCAGTTGTACTCGAGCTGCAGGGCCTCGACCTCGGTCCCCACCACGGTCCACTCGACCGCGGCCGCGGTCGTCACCATCTGCCGGGTCCGCGGGTGCAACGACACGATGTCGGCGAAGTACGACGTCAGCCGCGATCGCAGGTTCTTGGCCTTGCCGACATAGATGACCCGGCCGTGCGCATCGCGGAACTTGTAGACCCCGGGATCGGTGGGGATGGTGCCCGCGGCGGGACGATAGGTAGTCGGGTCTGCCACGGCTCCCAGGCTAGTCGAGGCCTCGGACAGCGGCCGTCACCGCCGGTAGCGCTCCTCGAGCTCGCGGAACCCGGTCATCGCCGCGACGGCGCGATCGGAGTCCCACGCCTGCACCGCCAGGACGGGGACATGCTCGTCCTCCGGCAGCAGCAGCCGCGCCGAGAACCCCTTGTCGGGGTAGGTCATGCCCTGGACCCGATCCCAGGCGAAGACCCGCTCGCCGATCAGGTTTCGCACGCCCACACCCGCGGGGCCGACCCGCAGCCGGGGTCGCGTGAAGAGCAACACGGCGCCGGTGATGATGACGCCGATCAGGCCGATCGCCAGCTGGTCCGACAGGCCGATGTTGCGGACACCGGTGTCCGAGATCGTCAGCAGCGCGCCGAAGATGACATGGATCGCCAGCACGACGATCGCGGCGACGAAGGCCATCCGCGGCATGCGGCGGGGCCGGTAGACCAGATCCCACTCCACGGCGGTGTCGACGCTCACCGCAGTTCGCCCCGCGCCAGCGCGCGCAGGGTGAGCGCCGAGGCGAGCGCCGCCGTCGTCGCCTGAGCACCCTTGTCCTCTTTCGAGTCGGGCAGACCGGCGCGCGCGAGTGCCTGTTCCTCGGTCAGAGTCGTGAGCACCCCGTTGCCGACCGGTGTGGACTCGTCGAGCGAGACACGGGTCAGTCCGGCGGTGACGGCGTCGCAGACGTATTCGAAATGCGGTGTCTCACCCTTGATCACCACCCCGAGGGCCACCACCGCATCATGGTTGCGGGCCAGCGCCTGCACGATGACGGGTAGCTCGATCGCCCCCGCCACGTGCACGATCGTCGGATCGGTGACGCCGTTCGCGTTCGCCGCACGGACGGCGCCGTCGAGCAGGGCCGTGCAGATGGTGGTGTGCCACTGCGACGAGACGATCGCGAGCCGCAGCCCGCCGGCGTCCTGGAGATCGAGGGTCGGTTCGCCGTGTCCGCTCATGCCGGGCCGGCCTCCGGATCGCTCTCGGCCCATTCGTCGAGACCGATGAGGTCGTGGCCCATCCGGTCGCGTTTGGTCCGCAGGTAGCGCAGGTTCTCGGCATTGGCCCGGATGGGCATCGGGACGCGGTCGACGATCTGGAGTCCGTAGCCGTCGAGACCGACCCGCTTGGCCGGGTTGTTGGTGAGCAACCGCATGGAGCTCACGCCGAGGTCGACGAGGATCTGTGCGCCGAGCCCGTAGTCCCGCGAGTCCGCGGGCAATCCGAGTTGCAGGTTGGCGTCGACGGTGTCGGAGCCCGAGTCCTGCAGTTGATAGGCCTGCAGCTTGTGCAGCAGCCCGATCCCGCGGCCCTCGTGCCCACGCATGTAGAGCACGACACCGCGTCCCTCGGCCGCCACCATCTCCATCGCGGCGTCCAGCTGTGGTCCGCAGTCGCAGCGCAGCGAGCCGAAGACGTCTCCGGTGAGGCATTCCGAGTGCACCCGGACCAGTACGTCGTGGCCCGCGCCGTCGGGACCGCCGAGGTCACCCTTGACGAGCGCGACATGTTCGACGTCGTCGTAGATGCTCGAGTAGCCGACGGCACGGAAATCGCCGTGCCGCGTGGGGATCCGCGCCTCGGCGACACGGACGACATGCTTCTCGTGCCGACGACGCCAGGCGATCAGATCCGCGATCGAGATCAGCGCGAGGTCGTGATCGTCGGCGAACACCCTGAGCTCATCGGTCTGGGCCATCGAGCCCTCGTCCTTCTGGCTGACGATCTCGCAGATCACCCCGGCCGGTGCCAGACCGGCCAGACGGGACAGATCGACAGCGGCCTCGGTGTGTCCGGGGCGACGCAGCACGCCACCCTCCTTGGCGCGCAACGGCACCACGTGACCGGGCCGCGTGAAGTCGACGGCACTGCTCTGCGGGTCGGCGAGCAGGCGCATCGTGGTGGCGCGATCGGCGGCACTGATCCCGGTACCGATGCCTTCACGGGCGTCGACCGTGACGGTATAGGCCGTCCCGTGCTTGTCCTGGTTCATCGAGTACATGGGCGGCAGGCCGAGCCGATCACAGTCCTCACCGGCCAACGGGACACACAGGTAGCCCGAGGTGTAGCGGACCATGAACGCCACCAGCTCCGGGGTCGCCTTCTCGGCCGCGAAGATGAGGTCGCCCTCGTTCTCCCGATCCTCGTCGTCGACCACCACGACCGCCTTGCCTGCCGCGATGTCGGCGATCGCGCGCTCGACCGAGTCGAAGCGAATCTCCTCTCGCACCGTGGGTTCCGCCGGTCCGGTCATCTCGCCACCGCCTGTCATCGTCGTCGTCACCGCCATCATCCTCACTTCACTTCCGACGTGCCCCGCACGCCATCGTCATCTGCGCCCGGCACGCTCGCGCCCTCCCGATCCCGCAGAGCGGGATGGAGGCGTTCGACATACTTGGCGATCACGTCGACCTCGAGGTTCACCGGGTCTCCCACGGTGGTCGATCCGAGGTTGGTCTCCTGCAGGGTCGTCGGTATCAACGAGATCTCGAACCACGTACCGTCCTCGTCGTCGCCGAGCGCGGCGACCGTCAGCGAGACGCCGTCGACGGTGATCGAACCCTTCTCGACGATGTACCTGGCCAGGTCCACGGGTACGGAGATGCGCACGACTGTCCAGTGCTCGGACGGGGTGATCGCCACGACCCGACCGACACCGTCCACGTGGCCCTGCACGATGTGTCCGCCGAACCGTCCGCCCGCGGCCATCGCGCGTTCGAGGTTGACGGGGCTGCCCGCGGTGAGATCGGCGAGGGAGCTGCGTCGCAGGGTCTCGGCCATCACGTCGACGGTGAACTCGTCGGGACCCTGCTCCACGACGGTCAGACACACGCCGTTGACGGCGATCGAGTCGCCGAATCTCGCATCACTGGTGACCAGGGGGCCACGGACGGTCAGACGGGCCGCATCGGACAGATCGTCCCGGCGGACGATCGTGCCGAGCTCCTCGACGATCCCGGTGAACACGGTGCGCTCTCCTCACAGCTCGCTCGGTGCATGCAGCGATGTGAGGGACATGGGCGCCCGTCGGTGGTGCCCGGTTCTCTCACATCCGGACTATGACCGTCGGCTCCGGATTCACACCGGATCTGCTGTCCCTGCCGGGTGGCAGGCGCTCGCGGGCTCGACGCTCCCACAGGTCGTGGGAACACCATCACCGCCGGTGGGGAATTGCACCCCGCCCCGAGAACTCTGCCATCGAAATTAGCACGCCCGTTCTCGGCGCGGCATCGGGTGCCGCCTCCGGGAGTGAGAGTTGGGCCACTGGCCGGACCGTGAACGTCCGATCAGCGGGACAGACGCAGCACCACATCATCACCCAGGGTTTCGACCGCGGTGAGCGAGAACCGCCGGGCATCGGTCAACGTGTGTGCCCCGGCGATGTCGACCGACGACGCTCCTGCGCCGAGGATCACAGGTGCCAGGTAGGCCTCGATCTCGTCGACCAGCCCGGCCGCGAGGAACGCGCCGATGATCGCCGGACCGCCCTCCACGAGAACCCACAGAAAGTCGCGGAGGGCCTCGAGGACGTCCGCCGGATCGTGGGTGCGTACATGACGCAGCGGCGCGCAATCGTCGGTGACCCGTGCGCCCGAAGGGATGTCGCGCAGACCCATGACCACACGCGTCGGCTGATGCGGACGCAACCGCCCGTCGTCGTACCGGGCCGTGAGCGCGGGGTCGTCGCGGATCACCGTGCCGGTCCCGACGACGATCGCGTCGAGCGCGGCGCGCTGTCGGTGGGCACGCGCCCGCGCGGGTTCGCCGGTGATCCACTGGCTCGTGCCGTCGGGCGCCGCGATCCGCCCGTCGAGCGTGGACGCGAGTTTCGCGGTGACGAACGGCCGGCCGTGTCGCTGCCGGAACAGCCAGGCGCGCAGCGGGCCGGCCGCGGCCGCGGAGGCCTCCACTCCCCCGGCGACGGCGACCCCGGCGTCGCGCAACGTCCGCGCGCCACCCGCGGCGGCAGGGTTCGGGTCGTCCGACGCGAAATACACGGCCGAGATGCCGGCGTCGATCAGGGCCTTCGAGCACGGGCCGGTCCGGCCGGTGTGGTCGCAGGGTTCGAGGGTCACCACCGCCGTACCGCCACGGGCCGCTGACCCCGCATCGGCCAGCGCCATCACCTCGGCGTGCGGACCTCCGGGCGGCTGGGTGTGGCCGCGACCCACGATCGTGCCGTCGGCCGCCAGGATGATCGCGCCGACCGGGGGGTTCGGCGAGCTCTTGCCCTGCGCGTGCCGGGACTCGTCGATCGCCAGGTGCATCGCCCGCACGACGTCGGGGGCCCGGTCGTCGGACACGATCTCAGCCGGCGGTCGCGCGTGCCGCAGCGGCCTGATCACGCAGCGCGGCGACGGCCGCACCCGGGTCATCCGCGCCGTAAACCGCCGAGCCGGCCACGAAGCAGTCGATGCCCGCCTCCGCGGCCTCCTCGATGGTGTCGGCGTTGATGCCGCCGTCGATCTCGACCAGCAGCCGCAGATCCTCGCTGTCGATCACCGTCCGGATGGCCCGTGCCTTCGACAACACCTCCGGCATGAACTTCTGACCACCGAAGCCGGGTTCGACGCTCATGATCAGCAAGGTGTCGAAGTCGCGCAGGATCTCCAGATACGGATCGAGGGGGGTGCCGGGCTTGATGCTGAGTCCGGCCTTGGATCCGGCCGCCCGGATGTCGCGGGCGACGGCGGTCGGATCGTCGGTGGCCTCGGCGTGGAACGTCACGTTGTAGGCACCGGCCTCGGCGTACGGCGGGGCCCAGCGACCCGGATTCTCGATCATGAGGTGACAGTCGATCGGGATGTCGGTGGCCTTCAGCAGGCTCTCCACGACAGGCAGACCGAGCGTCAGGTTGGGGACGAAGTGCGCGTCCATGACGTCCACGTGCAGCCAGTCGGCGCGGTCGACCCCGGGGCCCGCGACGGCCCGCGCCTCCGCGGCGAGGTTGGCGAAGTCCGCGGAGAGGATGGACGGGGCGATCATCGGGGCACCGGGGGCATGCATGACCACAGATTGTAGGGCCCGCCACCGGCCGCTCAGCGCCGCAGGGCCGCCAGGAACATCGCGTCGGTTCCGTGCACGTGCGGCCAGAGCTGAACGTGCGGACCGTCGCCGAGGTCCTCGGCGGGCACGAGACCTCGCGCGTCGATCTGCTCGGCCTCGGGATGTGCAGCCAGCACCTCGGCGACGACGCCGGTGGTCTCGGCCGGATGCGGGGAGCACGTCGAGTAGATGACGACGCCACCCGGGCGCACCAGACGCAGTGCCTCGGTGAGCAATTCGCGTTGCAGGACGACGAGATCGGCCACGTCGGTGGCGGCACGCCGCCACCGGGCCTCGGGCCGACGCCGCAATGAGCCCAGTCCACTGCAGGGGGCGTCGAGCAGGATGCGGTCGTAACCGGGCTCCACACCACTCGATCGCGCGTCGGCGACGAGCACGTCGACGGGCAGGTCCCGCACGACCTTCCGGATGAGCTCTGCCCGATGATCGGACACCTCGATGGCGTCGAGGTGGGCCCCGTCGATGTCGGCGATCGCCGCGACCAACGCGGCCTTGCCGCCTGGCCCCGCACACATGTCCAACCATCGGCCGCCGTCGTCGCCCACGTCGGCGACGGTCAGCGCGCGGCCCACCAACTGGCTGCCCTCGTCCTGGACGCCGGCGTATCCGTCGCGGACCGCGTCGAGGTCGCCCGGATCGCCACCCGGCAGGTAGACGCAGTAGGGCGAATAACGCCCGACGTCACCGCCACACGACAGCGCGAGTTCTTCGGCGGTGATCAGTCCCGGCCGGGCCACGAGATGGACGGGTGGCCGCTCGTCGTCGGCGGCGAGCGCCGCCTGCAACGCGCCGGCGGACCCGCCCAGGGCGTCGGCGAACACCTCGGCGATCCATCGCGGATGTGCGTAGCGGAATGCCAGGTTGCCGATCAGGTCCTCGGCCATCGGCGGTGCGAGTTCGTCGATCCACAGGTCCTCGTCACGCTGGGAGACCTTGCGCAGCACAGCGTTCACGAATCCGGCCGGGCCCATACCCATCTCGGAGCGGATGAGGTCGACGGATGTGGAGACCGCGGCGTGCGCACCGATCCGGGTCCGCAGCAATTGATAGGCCCCGAGCCGCAGGACGTCGAGGACGGCGCCGTCGATCTCGTCGATCGGCCGTTGAGCCGCCGCCGAGATCACCGCGTCCAGCACTCCCTGTGCCCGCGCGGTGCCGTAGGCGAGTTCAGTTGCCAACGCTGCATCGCGACCGGTGATCCCTCGCTCCCGCAACATCTTCGGCAGCACGAGGTTGGCATAGGCATCACGTTCGCGGACGGCGCGCAGGGTGTCCCGTGCGGCGGCGCGGGGTGCGTCGACGTCCTTGTCGCGGGTCTTCGGCGAGCGCTTCACTCGAGCACCGTCCCGTCGGTCAGGCGGGCGCCGCGCGCCCAGTCGGCGGCCGGCATCGCCTTCTTGCCGGGTGGCTGCACCCAGGACAACCGGACCGGGTGAGTGGCGGTCGCCACGTCGACAGTCTTCTTCGCAACCGTGAGCGAGCCCGGAGCCCGACGATCCGCCGGTGCGGCACCGGGCGTCGGATCGTCGCCGGCGAGCGGTGTGACCGGGCCGAGCTTGATGCGGGTCCCCTCCAACGTGGTCCACGCCCCGGGCGCCGGTGTGTGTGCCCGGACCCGCCGATCGACGATGTGGGCGGGCAGATCCCACCGGATACGCGCCTCGTCGACGTCGACCTTCGGCGCGTGGCTGACGCCATGTGCGGTCTGGGCGACCGGTGTCAGATCTCCCGACTCGAGTCCGTCGAGCGTGGACACCAGTAGGTGCGCGCCCGCCTCGGACAGCCTGCCCAGCAGGTCACCGCTGGTGTCAGCCGGGGCGATCGTCTCGGTGATCACGCCGTAGACCGGCCCGGTGTCGAGTCCCTCTTCCAGCAGAAACGTGCTCGCGCCGGTGATCTCGTCGCCCGCGGCGATCGCGTGCTGTACCGGCGCGGCACCCCGCCACGCCGGCAGCACCGAGAAGTGCAGGTTGATCCAGCCGTGGGTCGGCAGATCCAACAGACCTGCCGGCACGAGGCCGCCGTAGGCGACCACCGCACCGGAGTCCGGCCGCCACGACCGCAACCGGTCGAGGACACCGGGATCGGAGAGTCGGCGCGGGGTGATGACCTCGATCCCGTGCTCGTCGGCGAGGGCCGCGACCGGCGAGCGGACCAGCGATCGTCCACGTCCCGCAGCGGCGTCCGGCCGTGAGATGACCCCGACGACGTCATGCTGCGGCGACGACAGCAGCAGCTGCAACGACGGCACCGCGACCTCCGGGGTTCCGGCGAATACGACCCTCATGCGACCCTTTCGTTCCGGACGACGGTTGTCCGTGTCATCCGATCGTAGGTGGATCCACCTGCACCCGGATCGGGCCGGTCTCGTGATGGGTGTTGCGACCGATCTGCGCGGCGACCAGCGCCGCGGTCAGCTTCCTGCCGTCTCGGCGGTCGACCCGCAGCAATACACGTTCGACGTCATCACCGAACGCGTCGGGAGAACCGGCCGGTGGACGCACCCCCGGCGGCAACGGGACCGGCCCCAGCTTCTCCCCGCCGGCAGGCAGGTCGACCGCGTCGACGAACTGGGTGATCGTGGCGGGCGCGCCGTCGACCGATGCCATCGTGACGGCGGGCGGGAACGCCAACTGCATCCGCTCGGACAGTTCCTGGTCGGCGAATCCCACCGGGTCCCAACGAATCAGCGCTTGAACCGGCAACAGGGCGGCATCGGCGACGATCACCAGGGCACCACCGTCGCCGTGCGGACGTACCAGCGATCCGATCGCCATCCACCGTCGGACCGCGTCCTCACCGGCCCGCAGGTCGGCGCGATCGAGCTGCGCCCACGTATCGAGCACGACGGCCGCACCGTAGCCGCCCGGCGCCAGGGGTTCGGCGCCGGGCGTCGCGACGACGACCCGCGCGCCGGGTTCGATCTCGTCGACGACGGTGGAACCGCCGGATGTCGTGATGGGGACACCCGCGAACGCCCGGCCCAGTTCCTCGGCGGTGCGCCGGGCCCCCGTGGTGAGGGCGCGGACCTCGCTCCCTCCGCACTCGGCACACCGGAACGACATCTCGGGTCGGGCGCACCAGCGGCAGGACAAGGCCCCGACGGAGTCGAGCTGCAGCGGACCGTGACAGGCCCGGCACCGGGCGTGGGCCCGGCAGCGCGAGCAGGCCACCGACGGGATGTAGCCGCGTCGCGGGACGCTGAAGAGCACCGGCGTGTCCGCGGCCACCGCCGACCGTGCCGCGGCGAAGGCGATCCCGGGTATCCGCGCCGATCGGGCCAGCGGGTCGCCGGCCACGCGCCGGTCCTCGGCACTGAGCCCGACCACACGTGCGGTGCGGGCGCGCACGGTCGTGCGTGCGGCGACCAGATCGTGGGCCCAACCGGCTGTGACGAGCGAATGTGCCTCTGTCGTCCGGGCGTATCCACCGATCACGAGAGCGCTGCGCTGCAGATGGGCGCGCAGGACCGCGACCTCCCGGGGATGCGGATAGGGCGCCCGCGGTTCGTTGAGGCTGTCGTCGCCGTCGTCCCACACCACGAGGAGACCGAGGTCATGTACGGGGGCGAAGACGGCGCTGCGGGTGCCGAGGACCACGTCGGCGCTGCCACGTCGCGCGGCCAGCCATCGTCGGTAGCGCGCCGTGGGTCCCAGGCCGGCGGCAAGGGTGACACACCGGTCGCCCAGCAGCGGCGCGCAGGCCCGTTCGAGGCGGTCGAGATCGCGTTGATCGGGGACCACGATGATCGAGCCACGCCCCGCAGCCGCTGCGGCGGCCGCGAGTTCGGCCAGCCGTGCGGGCCAGTCCTCCCCCGCTGTCGCCTGCCACACGGCACGCGGCTGTCCGGTCCGCAGGGACGTCAGGAACGACTCCGCCGCCGGGTACGCCTGCCACGCCGACAGATCGGGCGACAGGGGCCCGGTGGAGTTGCGCTCGGGCGGAACCTCTTTCTCGGTGCGCGCATGCCGCGGCGGAACGGCCAGACGGATGACGTCCGACATCGTGCCGGCGTATCGGTCGGCGACCGCACGGCACAAAGCCGCGAGGTCCGGGCCGAGCACGGGTTCGGGCGAGACGACGCGTTCGAGCCAGCCGAGCTTCCCGGTGTGATCGCTCTCCTGCACACGTTCGAGCAGGAACCCGTCGACCAGTCGGCCGGAGAACCGAACGCGCACACGGACTCCCGGCACCGCGGCCTCGTCCTGATCGGTGTCGATCAGATAGTCGAATGGCCGGTCGAGGTGCGCCAGTCCGAGCATCGGCAGCACCTTGCCGATGGGGAACTGCGGCGCACGCTGACGGGAGCCGCCCCCGGTGGACACAGCGGTGGTCGGCTCGGGCAGATCAGAGACCTGCGGCCGCCCGCAGCTTCTCGGCGCGGTCGGTGCGCTCCCACGGGAGGTCGACATCGGTGCGGCCGAAATGACCATACGCGGCGGTCGGGCCGTAGATGGGGCGCAGCAGGTCGAGGTCGCGGATGATGGCCAGCGGGCGCAGGTCGAACTCCTCCGAGATGACCTTCTCGATGATCGCCGGGTCGACACGTTCGGTTCCGAAGGTCTCCACGAACAGCCCGACCGGGGCGGCCTTGCCGATCGCGTATGCGACCTGGACCTCGATCCGGCCCGCCAGTCCCGCGGCCACCGCGTTCTTGGCGACCCAGCGCATCGCGTAGGCGGCGCTGCGGTCGACCTTCGACGGGTCCTTGCCGGAGAACGCGCCACCGCCGTGGCGGGCCATGCCGCCATAGGTGTCGACGATGATCTTGCGCCCGGTCAGGCCGGCGTCGCCCATCGGTCCGCCCAGCACGAACTTGCCGGTCGGGTTGACCAGCAGGCGCACCTCGGAGGTGTCGAGGGTGGGGAGCGACAGTTCGGCGAGCACCGAGTCCAACACCTTGCTGCGGATGTCGGGGGTGAGCATGTTGTCGAGGTCGATGTCGGCGGCGTGCTGCGTGGAGACGACGACAGTGTCGAGGCGAACCGGCTTGTCGCCGTCGTACTCGATGGTGACCTGCGTCTTGCCGTCCGGCCGCAGATACGGCAGGACACCGGACTTGCGGACCTCGGTCAGGCGGCGGGACAGGCGGTGCGCCAGGGCGATCGGGACCGGCATGAGCTCCGGGGTCTCGTCGGTCGCGTAGCCGAACATGAGGCCCTG
Source organism: Gordonia sp. OPL2 (assembly GCF_003797825.1). Classification (GTDB taxonomy): domain Bacteria; phylum Actinomycetota; class Actinomycetes; order Mycobacteriales; family Mycobacteriaceae; genus Gordonia. The sequence continues at coordinate 201,557 of NZ_RKME01000001.1, read as the reverse complement.
GTCGCCGGCACCCTGACTGTCGATCTCGTCCTCGGAGATGCCGCTGCGACTCTCGTGGGAGGTGAAGACACCGCCGGCGATGTCGGGCGACTGCGCCCCGATGGCCACGTTGACGCCGCACGATGCGCCGTCGAAGCCCTTGGTCGACGAGTCGTAGCCGATGTCGAGGATCTTGGCGCGGACGATGCCGGGGATGTCGACGTAGGCGGTGGTGGTGACCTCACCGGCCACGTGGACCTGTCCGGTCGTGACGAGTGTCTCCACGGCCACGCGGGCCTTCGGGTCATCGGCGAGCATCGCGTCCAGGATCGAGTCACTGATCGCGTCACAGATCTTGTCGGGGTGTCCCTCGGTGACGGATTCGCTGGTGAACAGGCGTGACGCAGAGGTGGACATCTGATCCTCTCAGGCTCTTTCCGGGCCCGTGCGGGCGGTGGCAGCGTGTGCCGTTGATTGTCTCTGGTGGTGGATTGTCTCGCACCCCGGGATCGCCCCCGGTGAACGCGTTCCAAAGTACACACCGGCCCCGACGTCACGGACGCGGGCCGTGTGCCGCCGACGACGCAGTGTCCGATCAGTCGGTGACCCGTTCATCTGGCACCAATGCGCGGACCTCGTCAAGGATTCTGCTCGACATGAGCGTTTTCGAGCCGAGCGGCAACGCCGTCTCGGTGCCCGTGGCGGACAGCAGCCAACCGGTGTTGTCCTCGGTGCCGAACGCCTTGCCGTCGCCGACGGCGTTCACGACGAGCAGATCACACCCCTTGCGGCGCAATTTGGCGCGACCGTGGTCGAGGACACCACCGGTATCGTCCCCGGTCTCGGCGGCGAACCCCACGATGACGGTCTCGGCGGGGATGCGCCCGGCCTCGCGGCTCTCCACGAGGCCGCGCAGGATGTCGGGGTTCGTGGTGAGTTCGATGGGAGCGGGACCCGCCTCGCCCTTCTTGATCTTCGACTCCGCGACCGCGACGGGCCGGAAGTCGGCGACCGCGGCCGCCATGATGACGACGTCCGCCTCGGCAGCGCGTTTGGTCATCTCGTCGGACAGCTCCTGGGCACTGGCCACCCGGACGATGTCGACGCCGGCAGGGTCACCCGGGTCGGCGGTGGAACCGGCGACCACGGTGACCGTCGCACCGCGCTGAGCGGCGGCGCGGGCAAGTGCGAAGCCCTGTTTGCCGGAGCTGCGATTGCCGAGGTAGCGGACCGGGTCGAGGGGTTCGCGAGTACCGCCCGCGCTGATCACGACCCGACATCCGGACAGGTCGTACGGAAGGGCGTCGGCGCGTTCGAGCAGCAGTTCGCCGATCATGGCGATCTCCTGAGGATCGGGCAGCCGTCCCGGACCGCTGTCGGTGCCGGTCAGCCGACCGGACGCCGGAGTCATCACGGTCGAGCCGTGCTCCCGCAGAGTCGCCACGTTGGCCTGCGTCGCGGGGTGCTCCCACATCTCGGTGTGCATCGCCGGCACGAACAGGACGGGACATCGGACGGTGAGCAGTGATGCCGTCAGCAGGTCGTCGGCGCGACCGGACGCGGCACGCGCCATCAGATCAGCGGTGGTCGGCGCGATGACGACGAGGTCGGCGCCCTGGCCGAGCCGGACGTGTGCGACCTGGTCGACGTCGTCGAAGACCTCGGTGGTGACCGGGTTACCGGACAAGGCCTCGAAGGTCGCCGCGCCGATGAATTTCAGCGCGGATCTCGTCGGGACCACCCGGACGTCGTGCCCGGCCTCGGTGAAGTGCCGGATCACGGAGCAGACCTTGTAGGCCGCTATCCCGCCTCCGACGCCCACGAGGACTCGGCGGCGGTGCGTCCCCGGTGTGCTCGTTCCCGCTGTCGCCATGCCCCGCGCCCGCGGTTCTATTCGCCTTCGGTGTGCTCGAGGAGGTCGGAGTGGATCTCGCGCATCGCGATCGACAGCGGCTTCTCCTGCAGACCCGGCTCGACGAGCGGGCCGACGTACTCGAGGATGCCGTCGCCGAGCTGGTTGTAGTAGTCGTTGATCTGGCGCGCGCGCTTGGCCGCGTAGATGACCAGCGCGTACTTCGAGGACGCACGCTCGAGGAGATCGTCGATCGGCGGGTTGGTGATTCCCAGCGGGGTCTCATAGGCCGGTGCGTCGGCGATCTCGGTCACGTCGAAATTGGTCTGGGTGCTCACGCAAACTCCTGCATCGCTGTGCTGCTCTGTGCCTTGGTGGCTGTGCTGGTCTGTGCCCTGGTGGCTGTGCTCGGTGACGGCCTGCGACAAGCGCAGGACATCGGTCTTCTCCGACGACGATGTCTAGACGTCTGAGGTCGACTGGCGGGTGGACGTCGGCTGCGAGGACGATTCATCGGACCCGACCAGCAAGGATACCAACTCCGAGGCCACCTGGTCGACTTCGTGGTTGACGAGCACGTGGTCGAACTCGTGTTGGGCGGCCATCTCCGTGCGCGCGGTGTCGAGACGTCGGGCAACCGCATCGGCGGTTTCGGTGCCACGACCGGTCAGTCGGGCGACCAGTTCGTCCCAGCTCGGCGGCGCGAGAAACACGCTGATCGCTTCCGGCAGACGTCGTACGACGTTGCGGGCACCGACCAGGTCCACCTCGACGAGAACGGGTCTGCCCTGCTCGAGTGCCTCGACGACCGGGGCCAGCGGCGTCCCCGAGCGTTGCAGTCCGCCGTGGATCTCGGCCCACTCGAGGAGCTCGTCGTCGGCAATCATGCGGTCGAACTCGTCCGGGCTCACGAAGTGATAGTCGCGGCCGTCGATCTCCCCCGGACGTGGTGATCGTGTCGTCGCCGACACGCTGAAGTGCATCCGGGGAATCAGTTCCCGCACCTTGGCGACCACAGTGGATTTCCCCACGGCCGAGGGGCCGACCAGAACGATCAGTCGGCCCCTCGTGCGTGTGGATCGCGGCTGCTGCGGCGGTGTCGTCACCGCCGAACCTGTGCCGTTGTCACGCTGCCTCGGTCTCCTGCTCGATCAGGAGCTGAACTTCTCGAGCAGAGCCTTACGCTGGCGGTCGCCGAGGCCGCGCAGACGGCGGGTCGGGGCGATCTCCAGCTCGGTCATGATCTCCTGCGCCTTGACCTTGCCGACCTTGGGCAGGGCCTCGAGCAGGGCGGAGACCTTCATCTTGCCCAGGATCTCGTCGTTCTCGGCGTCCTTGAGGACCTGCTTGAGGTCGGTGCCGCCGCGCTTCAGGCGCTCCTTGAGCTCGGCGCGGGCCCGCCGAGCGGCAGCTGCCTTCTCCAACGCGGCAGCGCGCTGCTCGTCTGTCAACTGGGGAAGGGCCACGGGGTTCCTCCGTCTTTCGTGTCTTCGGTTGGACTGTCACCAGTCGCCTCGCGGCGTCTGATGGCGGTTGGTCGCCGGCGCGACCGCGGCGATCGCGATGAACGATCATGCCTCCGCCGCGCAATGGTGCGGCGAAAGCGACCGTACCCACGTGAGCAGGCATTTGCGAGTGCCACCCCCGGGAAACCCGGGTGGATCCGGTGCTGTAGCGTCCGGCGTCCCTGAACGGTAGACCATCGACACGACATCGGGCATCGCGACGCCCTGACGACGGCGTTCGACGGAAAACCGCAGGTCATCGACGACGCCACCGCCCACGCCGCGCGGCGTGCCGGATATCCGGCACAAATCGCCTCCTGCCTGCACTGATACGCGTGTGACAGAAGTGGTGACCAGGAAATTCTGCGCGATCAGATGCCGAGTCGCGCGTGTCGCGGACCCCGGAGATCGGTACACGGCGGCCGTGACCTGTCGAGTGCGTGGACACAGTCACACACATCTGCCGCGCGTCGGCGACCGAGACGTGACCGCAGACGACGGCGGCAGCAACGGTCGGCGTGACGTTCCACGCCATCTGTCGCGGCGTGGCGCTCTCGCCGCGCGACCACGGCCACGCGGCCCCGTGCGGAGCACCGGGCCGTCCTGCGCCGCGCTCAGCCCAGGGCCGATTCCACCTCGTCACGCGTGCGCTGGCACGCCGAGCGGAGTTCGGCGATCGCGGGTCCGCTGCGCAGCACTCCCCGACTACTGGCGGGCAACAACCAGGCCGCGTCGGCGTCGGCGAACACGTCGACGAGATCGGCCGGTGCGGCTCCCTGCGCGCCGAGACCGGGGGCCAGGATCGGGCCCTGCAGACCGGTGAGGTCGAGGCCGTGCGCACGCGTCGCGCCGACGACGAGTCCGACGGTCGCCGATCCGTCACCGTTCTGCTCGGCCGCGGCGTCGACGACGGTCTGCCCCACTCCACGTCCGTCCGCGTCCGCCAGCTGGATCCGCGCTCCCTCCGGATTCGACGTCCGCGCGAGCACGAAGACCCCGCGCTCGCTCGCACGGGCCGCCTCGACGGCGGGATCGAGGGAACCGAACCCGAGGTAGGGCGAGACCGTCACGGCGTCTGAGCACAGCGGTGAGACGTCGTCGAGCCACGCGGTGGCGTAGGCCTGCATGGTCGAACCGATGTCGCCACGTTTCGCATCGGCGAGCACGAGCGCCCCGGCTGCCTGGCAGCCTCGGATGACCTTCTCGAGAACGGCGAATCCACCCGACCCGAACACCTCGAAGAAGGCGACCTGCGGCTTGATCACCGCCGCGGTCGGGCCCAGTGCCTCGACGCAGATGTCGGCGAACCTCGACAAACCGTCCACCGAGACCGGAAGGCCCCACTCCTCGAGCAACGAGGCGTGCGGGTCGATGCCTGCGCACAGTCGGCCACGCTCCCCGACCGTCTCGAGATAGCGGGCGCCGAACCCCGATGGCGATGCGGTGGTCATCGCCGGTTCACCAGCACCGCGTGACGCCGTTGTAGCGACTGGACCTCCATCTGGCCGTTCATCGCCGCCTCGATGCCCTGCACGGCGGCGCTGGCCCCCTGCACGGTGGTGATGCACGGGATGTTCACCGACACGGCGGCGCTGCGGATCTCGTAACCGTCCACGCGAGGTCCCGAGTTGCCATACGGCGTGTTGATCACCATGGCCACCTCGCCGGCACGGATGATGTCGACGATCGTCGGTTCACCCTCGGCGGCCTCGAAGTGCTTTCGCACGGTTCGACATTCGATTCCGTTGCGGCGCAACACATCAGCGGTGCCGACAGTGGCCAGGATCTCGAACCCGAGGTCCGCGAGGTGCTTGACCGGGAACAGCAGCGCGCGCTTGTCCTTGTTCGCCACGGACACGAAGATCGCCCCCGATGTCGGCAACGATCCGTAGGCGGCCGTCTGCGACTTGGCGAAGGCCCGCCCGAAGTCCGCATCGATGCCCATCACCTCGCCGGTGGACTTCATCTCCGGGCTGAGCAGCGAGTCGACCCCCATCCCGTCGTGGCGACGGAACCGGTTGAACGGCAGCACCGCCTCCTTGACCGAGATCGGCGCGTGCGCCGGCGACTCACCGCCGTCTCCCTCGGCCTCCAGCAGGCCCTGGCTGCGCAGTTCGGCGATCGACTCGCCCAACATCACCCGGGCGCAGGCCTTGGCGAGCGACACTGCGGTCGCCTTGGAGACGAACGGCACCGTCCGGCTGGCACGCGGATTGGCTTCCAGCACGTAGAGGACGTCGTCCTTGAGTGCGTACTGCACGTTGAGGAGCCCGCGCACGCCGATCCCCTTCGCCAGCGCCTCGGTGGAGGCGCGGACCATCTCCAGATCCGCCCGGCCCAGGGTCACCGGAGGCAGGGCGCATGCGGAGTCACCGGAGTGGATACCGGCCTCCTCGATGTGCTCCATGACGCCCCCGATGTAGACCTCGTCGCCATCGCAGAGGGCGTCGACATCGATCTCCACCGCATCCTCGAGGAATCGGTCGACGAGGACCGGGTGGTCCTCGGTCAGTTCCGTGGCACGGGAGATGTAGTCCTCCAGGGACGTCTCGTCGTAGACGATCTCCATGCCTCGACCGCCGAGCACGTAGGACGGACGCACGAGGACCGGATAGCCGATGCGGGCCGCGGTGTCGCGTGCCTCGGCGAAACTCGTCGCGGTGCCGAACGCGGGCGCGGGCAACCCGGCCGCGGTGAGCACCTTCCCGAACTCGCCGCGGTCCTCGGCCAGGTCGATGGCCGCCGGGCTGGTCCCGACGATCGGCACGCCCGCCGACTCGAGACGATCGGCCAGCCCCAGCGGCGTCTGACCGCCGAGCTGGACGATGACACCGGCCACTGTGCCGGACTCGGACTCGGCGCGGTAGACCTCGAGGACGTCCTCGAAGGTGAGCGGCTCGAAGTAGAGACGATCGGCGGTGTCGTAGTCGGTGGAGACGGTCTCCGGGTTGCAGTTGACCATGACGGTCTCGTAACCGGCCTCCGACAACGTCAGTGCCGCATGCACACACGAGTAATCGAACTCGATGCCCTGCCCGATCCGGTTGGGACCCGACCCGAGGATCAGCACCTTCGGCCGGTCGGGCTGCGGTGCGACCTCGCTCGTCGCGCCGGGGTCCAGCTCGTAGCTGGAGTAGTGATACGGGGTCTTGGCCTCGAACTCCGCCGCACACGTGTCGACGGTCTTGTAGACCGGATGCACGCCCAGTCCGACGCGGAAGTCGCGGACCGCGGCCTCATCGGCGAAATCGGCTCGCAGTGCGGCGATCTGACGGTCGGAGAACCCGGTCGACTTGGCCTCGCGCAGCAGAGCCTCGTCGAGCGTGTCCGCGTCGCGGATGTCGGCGCCGAGCGCGGCGATGCCGCCGATCTCGGCGAGGAACCACGGGTCGATGGCGGTCGCCTCGTAGAGCTGTTCGACACTGGCACCCGCCTCGAACGCCAGCATCAGGCCGTACAACCGGCCGTCCTTCGGGGTCCGCAGGGTCTCGAGCAACGCGTCGAGGTCGAGCGACGCCGGATCGGGCCGGTTCGGTTCGGTCCAGAACCCGGCGGCCTTCGTCTCGAGCGAACGCATCACCTTGCCCAGGGCCTCGGCGAAACTGCGTCCCAGCGACATCGCCTCACCGACCGACTTCATCGTGGTGGTGAGCGTGTCGTCGGCGCCGGGGAACTTCTCGAACGCGAACCGCGGGGCCTTCACCACGACGTAGTCGAGTGTCGGCTCGAAGCAGGCCGGGGTCTCCTTGGTGATGTCGTTGACGATCTCGTCCAGGCTGTAACCGATGGCCAGTTTCGCGGCGATCTTCGCGATCGGGAAGCCGGTCGCCTTGGATGCCAGAGCCGACGACCTCGACACACGTGGGTTCATCTCGATGACGACGAGGCGACCGTCGCGCGGGTCCTGGGCGAACTGGATGTTGCAGCCGCCCGTGTCGACACCGACCTCGCGCAGGATCGCGATCGAGAGATCGCGCATGATCTGGTACTCGCGGTCGGTCAGGGTCATCGCGGGCGCCACCGTGACCGAGTCACCCGTGTGCACGCCGACCGGATCGAGATTCTCGATGGAGCAGACGACCACGACGTTGTCGCGGTTGTCGCGCATCAGCTCGAGCTCGTACTCCTTCCAGCCCAGGATCGACTCCTCGATCAGCACATTGGCGGTCGGCGACGCGGCCAGTCCCCCGCCGGCGATGCGTTCGAGGTCGTTCTCGTCGTAGGCCATGCCGGAGCCGAGGCCGCCCATCGTGAACGACGGACGCACCACCACCGGATAGCCGAGTTCGGCGACGGTGTCGCGAACCTCGTCCATCGTGTGGCAGACCCGTGACCGCGCACTCTCGCCGCCCACATCCGCGACGATGTCCTTGAACTTCTGCCGGTCCTCGCCGCGCTGGATGGCGTCGAAGTCGGCGCCGATCAGTTCGATGCCGTACTTCTCGAGTGAGCCTCGATCATGCAGTGCGACAGCGGTGTTCAGCGCGGTCTGACCACCGAGGGTGGCCAGCACCGCGTCGATCGGGTGCCCGGCGTCACGCTCGGCCTCGATCACCTTCTCGACGTACTCGGCCGTGATCGGCTCGATGTAGGTGGCGTCGGCGAACTCCGGGTCGGTCATGATGGTCGCCGGGTTGGAGTTCACCAGGCTCACCCGCAGGCCCTCGGCCTTGAGGACGCGGCACGCCTGGGTGCCCGAGTAGTCGAACTCACATGCCTGGCCGATCACGATCGGACCGGAGCCGATCACCAGGACGTGGGAGATGTCTGTACGGCGCGGCATCAGGCCCTCGTTCCTTGCGCACGGTCACCCTCGAGCAGGGTGACGAACTTGTCGAACAGGTAGGCGGCGTCGTGCGGACCGGCCGCCGCCTCCGGGTGGTACTGGACGGAGAACGCCCGTCCGGACAGCAACTCGACACCTTCGACGGTGCCGTCGTTCGCGCACACATGGCTCACCCGGGCGCGACCGAAGTCGGTGTCGAACTCCTCGCCCGCCTCGCCCTCGAGGGCGAACCCATGGTTCTGTGCGGTGATCGACACCGTGCCGGTGACGTGGTCGATGACCGGGATGTTGATGCCGCGGTGACCGAACTTCATCTTGTAGGTGGAGCGACCGAGTGCACGGCCCAGGATCTGATTGCCGAAGCAGATGCCGAACAGCGGCACCCCGTTGCCGAGCACGCCGCGGGTCAGGTCGACGACCGCATCGGCGGTCGCCGGGTCACCGGGACCGTTCGACAGGAAGACCCCGTCCGGTGCCAGATCGGTGATGGCGTCGAGCCCGGCAGTCGACGGCAGGACGTGCACGCGGACGCCGCGCTGGGCGAACATGCGCGGGGTGTTCGTCTTGATGCCGAGGTCGACGGCGGCCACGGTGAACCGGACATCGCCGTCGGGTTCGACCGTGTACATGCCATCGGTGGTGACCTCACCGGCGAGATCCGCGCCCGTCATCTCCGGCTGATTGCGCACCCGCGCCACCAGATCGTCGTCGGAGGCGAGGGCCGGGCCGGAGAAGACGCCTGCCCGCATCGATCCGTGATCGCGCAGGACACGGACGACGGTCCGGGTGTCGATCCCGGCGATGCCGACGATGCCCTGCCGGTGCAGCTCGTCCTCGAGCGAGGTGGTGGCGCGCCAGTTCGACACGCGCCGCGTGGGATTGCGGATCGCGTACCCGGCGACCCAGATCTTGCCCGAGTCGCCCGTCGACGAGTCGCTGCCGGCGCTCCCGGTGCTCTCGCCGTCCTCCTCGTTCCACCCCGTGTTGCCGATCTGCGGCGCCGTGGCGACGACGATCTGCCGGTGATAGCTGGGGTCGGTCAGGGTCTCCTGGTAGCCGGTCATGGCCGTGCAGAACACCGCCTCGCCGAGTGTCTCCCCGACGGCGCCGTAGCTGCTCCCCCGGAAGACCTGCCCGTTCTCCAGCACCAGAACTGCTGTGCTCATTGCTCTTTCCCCTGTTCGGATTGCTCGGGTCCCGACCCGCTCGCGTCGATGTCGGTGCCGGCTCCGGGACCGATCTCCTCGGTCACCCAGCCCGGATAGATGTTCTTGTCGTCGGCACGCAGACCGGAGTCGATCTCGGTGCCACTCGGCAGCACCCAGCGGATCACCAGGACGCCGTCGGCGGTCATCACCTTGCCGGCGAGCCCACGCTCGGTGCGCACGGCGGTGATCGACGATCGCGGGATCCAGATCTGCGACGCACCCTGTCGTTCGATGAGAATCCCGTCGGGATAGGACGAGATCGCTGCGGCCGCACGATCTCCCAGGTCCCCGACGGCCACACGGTCCTGCCAGCTCGGGGCGATCGTGCTGCCCACGTACAGCCCGGTGTCAGGGCCGCGTACCGGTGCCGGCAGATCGGCGGGCACCGCGGGTGGTGCCCCGATGATGTTCGCCTGCCGGCGTCCGCGATTGCGCCAGCCGCGCAGGGCGAGTGCGACGAGTCCCAGCCAGACCACGATCACGACGACCACGATGACGATGTCGAACCCGCTCATCGGAGGACCTCACCGCCGAGCGCGGTCACGACACCGCGCAACACGGTGGCGGTGACGGTCGCCGGCATCCTCATGGCCTCATACGGGGTGTTGCGCGACAGGCTCGCCAGGTGGTCGGCGCGGACCACCCAGGAGGTGTCCGGATCGACGATCGCCAGGTTGCCCGGCTCCCCGACGTCGATCGGACGGCCCTGATCGGTCAGGCCGACGATCTGCGCCGGACGCTCACTCATGACGCGGGCCACGCCTCGCCAGTCGAGCAGTCCCGGCGTCACCATCGTCTCGACGACGATCGGCAGCGCGGTCTGCAGGCCGAGCATGCCCGGGCGTGCCTGCGCGAACTCGCAGGCCTTCTCCTGGGCCGCGTGTGGAGCGTGGTCCGTTGCCACACAATCGATCACGCCGTCGGCAAGGGCCTGACGCAGCGCCTCGGTGTCGCGCGTCTCGCGCAGCGGCGGATTCACCTTGTTGACCGGGTCGTACGTGGCGAGCCGGGAGTCGTCGAGCAGCAGATGGTGTGGGGTGACCTCTGCGCTGATGGCGATCCCCTGCTGCCGAGCCCACCGCAGGAGCTCGACGGTGCCCTCGGTGGATGCATGGCAGATGTGCACGCGGGTGCCCGCATCACGCGCCAGCAGGGCGTCGCGGATGACGATGGACTCCTCGGCGGCGCGCGGCCAGCCGGTCAGCCCCAGCCGGGCGGCCGTGGGCCCCTCGTGCGCGATCGCGCCGACGGTCAGACGCGGTTCCTCGGCATGCTGGGCGACGAGGACGTCGAGGCTCTTCGCGTACTCCAGTGCCCGTCGCATCAGCAACGGGTCGTCGACGCATTTGCCGTCGTCGCTGAACATCCGCACGCCGGCTGCGCCCGCGGCCATCATGCCCATCTCGGCGAGCTGTTTGCCGGCGAGGCCGACAGTGACCGCACCCACGGGATGGACGTCCACCAGCCCGATGTCGCGGCCGGTCCGCCAGACGTTGTCGGTGATCGTCGAGTTGTCGGCGACCGGATCGGTGTTGGCCATGGCGAACACCGCGGTGTATCCGCCGAGCGCGGCGGCCGCCGACCCGGTCCGGATGGTCTCGGTATCCTCCCGTCCCGGCTCACGCAGATGGGTGTGCAGGTCGACGAAACCGGGCAGCAGGATCGCGCCGCCGCCGTCGATGCGCTCGGCGTCGTCCGGGGCCGCGCCCGTCGCGCCGATCTCCGCGATACGGCCGTCCACGACGAGGACATCCACGGGCTCACCCTCGCCATAGGGTCGGACGTTGGCGATCAGGACCGATCCGGTCGTCGGAGCACTCACTTCGGCATCTCCACTCGCTGGGCTCCTGGGTTGTTCACTGGGGCTGGTCTCATCGGGACAGCTGTCATCCGGCCGCGGTGCCGTCGGTGCCGACGAGCAGGCGGAACAGCACCGCCATGCGGACATGGACGCCGTTGCGGACCTGTTCGAGGACGGTGGCGCGAGGCGAATCGGCCACCGAGTAGCCGATCTCCATGCCGCGCAACATCGGTCCCGGATGAAGCACCACCGCGTGGTCGTCGAGCAAGGCCATGCGGCGATCGTTGAGACCGAATCGCACCGAGTACTCACGGGCACTCGGGAAGAAACCGCCGTTCATGCGTTCGGCCTGAACACGCAGCATCATCACGGCATCGGCGGCGGGCAACTCGGCGTCGAGGTCGTTCGACGTGACGACCGGCCACTCGTCGACACCCACCGGGAGCAAGGTCTCGGGGGCGACGAGTACGACCTCGGCGCCCAGCGTCGAAAGCAACTGCGCATTCGAGCGCGCGACGCGCGAGTGCAGGACATCCCCGACGATCGCGATGCGCCGGCCGGCGAGATCGCCGAGACGCTGCCGCAACGTCAGGGCGTCCAACAGTGCCTGGGTCGGGTGCTCGTGCGTGCCGTCGCCGGCGTTGATGACCGATGGTCCGTGTCCGTCGGCATCCGCGGTCCAGCCGGCGATCTGATGAGCTGCACCCGACGCCGGATGCCGCACGATCAGGGCGTCGGCACCCGCCGCATGCAGGGTCTTCGCGGTGTCCCGCAAGGACTCGCCCTTACCTGCCGAGCTGCTGGACGCGCTGACGTTGATGACGTCGGCGCTCATCCACTTGCCGGCGACCTCGAACGACACGCGGGTGCGGGTGGAGTTCTCGTAGAAGACGGTCATCACCGTGCGCCCTCGAAGGGTCGGCAGTTTGCGGACCTCGCGCCCGGTCAGCGCCTGCTCGAACCGTTCGGCCTCGTCGAGCAACTCGGTCGCCTCGTCCGCGGAGAGATCGGCGGTCGACAACAGATGGTGCATCACGCCGCCCCGGGATCGGTGGAGCCACGTGGCGGGGCCGGACTGAGCACGACCTCGTCCACACCATCCTGTTCGACGAGGTGCACCGAGACGTTCTCGTCGCGGGACGTGGGGATGTTCTTGCCGACATAGTCGGCGCGCAACGGCAATTCGCGGTGACCGCGGTCCACCAGCACCGCGAGTTGGACCGCCGACGGCCGGCCGAGATCGCGCAGCGCGTCGAGCGCTGCGCGGACGGTGCGCCCGGAGAAGAGAACATCGTCGACGAGGACCACCACCGCATTGTCGACACCACCGGCCGGCACCACCGTCCGTTCGAGCGGGCGATGCGGCTTGGCGCGGAGGTCGTCGCGGTACAGGGTGATGTCGAGATAGCCGACCGGCACCCCGACGTCCACGAACTCGTTGATCTTCTCGGCCAGCCTGGTCGCGAGATACGTACCACGAGTGGGTATTCCGATGATCACCACGCGAGGTGCGCCGGGAGAGTCGAGCGCCGTCTTCTCGATCACCTCATGGGCGACGCGAGCGATGGTGCGAGCGACGTCCGACGCGTCGAGCAACACCCGACCCGCGGGTGCCGGGGCTGCCGGAGAAGCAGCGGAACCATCGGTAGGCGGGGCACCGTCGGTTGGCATGGCCGAGCCGACCTCCTTCTCCGCCTCTCTGGACGGATCGTTAAAGGATGTCTGTCGCGGAGAACTCTACACGCCGGGTCGCCCGGAAACCGAGCCGACGAGGTGTGCGCTTGGTCAACCCGCGGCCGGTCGAACTCCAGGAGACGGCGATCAGTCCTTGTCGTCGCTGGTGTCGCTCCCGGCGGCCGGCACATCAGCCCCGCTCGGTGCGCTCCCGGCGGCCGGCACATCAGCCCCGCTCGCTGCGCTCCCGGCGGCCGCAGCAGCGCGGACCTGAGGAGCCAGTTCCGCGATCTGCGCGAGCACACCGTTGACGAACGCGGGCGAGTCATCGGTCGACAGTTCCTTGGCCAGCTCGACGGCCTCGTCGACGATGACGATCGGGTCGACGTCCACGGCATGGAACAGCTCCCAGGTGGCCAGGCGCAGGATCGCCCGGTCCACCGCCGGAAGACGTTCGAGCGTCCACCCCCGCAGATGCGAGGAGATCACCGCGTCGACCTGGTCGAGATCCGAACCGAGACCGTCGATGACGGCCGCGGTGTAGTCGTGGATGGTGCCGACGCTCTCGTCGTCGCGGACGTACTCACGACGTTCCGCGACGAGCTGGGTGGGACTGACGTTCTTGGCCTCCGCCTCGAAGAGCAGGTCGACCGCGCGACGCCGCGCCTTGTGCCGGGTACCGGGTTGCTTCACGGGTGCGGTGGCGATCAGGAGTTGACGCGACCGAGGTAGCTGCCGTCGCGCGAGTCGACCTTCAGCTTGTCCCCGGTGTTGATGAACAGCGGTACGGCGATCTCGGCGCCGGTCTCCAACTTGGCCGGCTTCGTACCTCCGGTGGACCGGTCGCCCTGTAGGCCGGGATCGGTGTGCTCGACCACCAGCTCGACGGTGACGGGCAGCTCGACGAACAGCGGGACACCCTCGTTCAGGGAGACCTGCACGGTCATGCTCTCCAGCAGGAACCGCGCGCCGTCACCGACGGTGGCGGGTGCGATGGAGAACTGCTCGTAGTCCTTGACGTCCATGAAGACGTAGTCGCTGCCGTCGTTGTAGAGGTAGGTCATGTCACGTCGGTCGACGGTCGCGGTCTCCACCTTCACGCCCGCGTTGAAGGTCTTGTCGACGATCTTGCCCGACAGCACGTTCTTGATCTTGGTGCGCACGAAGGCCGGTCCCTTGCCGGGCTTGACGTGCTGGAATTCCTGGATCTGCCAGAGCTGGTCGTCCATGCGCAGCACGAGGCCGTTCTTGAAATCGGCGGTGGTCGCCATATGTGTTCTCTTCCCTCGGGTCCGGGTCGTCCGTCAGATGACGGTGAATGCCTTGTCGGTGGCGGTCAGCAGCTCCGGTGGGCCGTCGGTGACGACCAGTGTGTCCTCGATCCTGACGCCACCTCGGCCGGGGAGGTAGACGCCGGGTTCCACGGTCACCGCTGCGCCGCAAGGCAGTGTACCCGTCGCCAGCGCACCGATTCCGGGCGCTTCGTGGATCTCGAGTCCCACGCCGTGACCGAGTCCGTGGACGTAGTGCTCGCCGTGTCCTGCATCGGCGATGACCGAGCGGGCCGCCGCATCGACCCCGCGCAGCTCGACGCCGGGATGGAGTGCGGCGCGACCGGCGGCCTGCGCGGCCGCGACGAGATCGTAGATCTCACGTTGCCAGTCGGCCGCCCGACCCAGCACATAGGTGCGGGTCATGTCCGAGTGATAGCCCGCGACCACCGCGCCGAAATCGATCTTCACCAGATCTCCGTCGGCGAGCACGGCGTCGGTCGGCCGATGATGCGGCACCGCGGAGTTGGCGCCCGCGGCGACGATCGTCTCGAAGGCCACGGCATCGGCGCCGAGCGCGAACATCTCCCACTCCAGCGCGCGGGCCACCTCACGCTCGGTGACACCCGGCCGGATCACGCCACGCTCGACGATCGTGGCCAGCGCACGGTCACCGACGGCGCACGCCCGTCGCAGTGCGTCGACCTCGCCGGCGTCCTTCACCATGCGCAGGCCCTGGACGAGCCCCTGCATCGGGACGAGCTCGGCGGCGGCGGTGTCCAGCTCACCCATCCGGTCCATCAGGCCACGGTGCGCCGCGACGGTCACGGCATCGGATTCGAAACCGACCGCTCGAGCGCCCTTCCCGGCCGCGTGCACGGACAGCTCGGTCAGGCAGTCCCGCGCGATCACCGCGTCGAGATCCCCGGCCTGCTCGGCCACCTGCGTGAGGTAGCGGCCGTCGGTGCAGATCCGGTCGGCCGATGCGTCGTCGGACCAGATGAGGACCGCACCGTTGGATCCGGTGAACCCGCTGAGATAACGGACGTTGATCAGATCGCTGATCACGACGGCATCGGCGGCCGACCTCGCGCCATCGGCTTGTGCCAGCGCTGCGCGTACACGGTCGCGTCGGGCGCGGTAGTCGCTGGTCATGACATCGGAAGGCATGTGTCCACGCTACCGGCCGGCGCCCCGCCCCCGTCGACACACAGCGCGCAGGCCCACTGAGCGGGGGATGTGTTTTGGAACACGTTCGGGGTTGCGTACCCTGTCCGCTATGTCTTCGTGGTTACTGCGCGGTCTTGCCATGACCGCAGTGCACGTCATCGCCCGCGTCCTTCTCGGTGTCGCCGTGGTCAACGCACCGCTGCACTCGACCGTGTGGAAGACGATCGCCATCGCCGCCGTCGTGCTGATCGCCGTGATCTGGGGCGGGATCGACGGCACCGCCGACGCCCGCGCGAATCCCGATCCCGACGACTACGAGGACCTCACCGTGCGCTGGCTGCAGGCCGGTCTCCTCGCCGGTGTCCTCGCGGGCATCATCGGTTGGGCACTGGGCCGGTTCGTCTTCGCCGGGATCGGCGAGGCGAACCTGTTCGTCGAGGTGATCGCGGGCGGCTCGTTCACCGCACTGCTGATCTTCGCGCCCGCCTTCGTCGGTGCGGCCATCGGTCGCTGGCTGGTCCGGCGCGATCAGCGCAAGGCCGACGCCGACGACGACTGGTCGGTGCATCCCGACCGGGACGGCGAACACGTCGCCGGCTGAGCTTCCGCCGACCCGACAGAACTCCCACCGCGCGGCCCTCGGGCCTCGTGTCGGTGGGAGTTCTTCTCTCTGCACGTCACCTCCCGCAGCGGGGGCTCAGAGCAGCACACCACCGCCGGAGGACGGCGCCGCACCCGCCACCGCGGAATACGCGGCCGCGATGAGACCCGGATCTGGCCCTTCCAACCGCCCGGGCCGCGCCAGGCCGTCGAGTACGACGAACCGCAGCACGCCGGACCGGTTCTTCTTGTCCCCGGCCATCGTCTCCAGCAGATCCGGGAGTGCATCGGGGTCATAACTCGTCGGCAGCCCGACCAGGTCGAGAACGGTCCGATGCCGGTCGGCGGTCGCGTCGTCCAGCCGGCCGGCCAGACGCGCGAGTTCGGCGGCGAACACCAAGCCCACGGACACCGCCGCGCCGTGCCGCCAGCGATACCGCTCACGCCGTTCGATGGCGTGACCGAGCGTGTGACCGTAATTGAGGATCTCGCGGAGCGACGACTCCTTCAGATCCGCGGAGACGACATCCGCCTTCACCTGGACCGAACGGCGGATCAGTTCGGGCAGAACCGTTCCCGTCGGGTCGATCGCGGCCTCGGGATCGGCCTCGATGATTTCGAGGATGGCCGGGTCGGCGATGAACCCGGTCTTGATGACCTCGGCCAGACCCGCGACGACCTCGTTGCGCGGGACGGTCTCCAAGGTGGCGGTGTCGATCAGCACGGCGTCGGGTTCGTGGAAGGAACCGACCAGGTTCTTGCCCGCGTCGGTGTTGATCCCGGTCTTACCGCCGACGGCGGCGTCGACCATCGCCAGGAGGGTGGTCGGGATGTGGATGACGCCGATGCCCCGCATCCAGGTGGCCGCGACGAACCCGGCCAGATCGGTGGCCGCTCCCCCACCGAGACTGATCACCTTGTCGTTGCGCTTGAGTCCGATCCGCCCGAAGACATCCCAGCAGAACGCCGCCACCGACAGATCCTTGCCCGCCTCGGCATCCGGGATCTCGACGCGGTGGGCGTCGAACCCCTTGCCCACCAGGAACTCCCGGATCTGCTCGGCCGTCTGCGCCAGCGTCGGCTGGTACAGGATCGCGATGTGATCGGCACCCGTCGCAGCCACCGCGACGTCGTCGAGCAGTCCCCGCCCGATGATGACGTCGTAAGGGGCGCCTGCGTTGACCGTGATGGCCACTGGCTCGGTCATGTGGTCGATGCCCTTTCTGGTACCAGTGCACGGGCCAGTTCGGCGAGAATGATGTCGGCGACGTCACTGGGCGCGCCGGCCGCGGCGTCGACGGCGAATGTGCCCGTGCGTGTGTAGGTCTCGTGGCGCTCGTCGAGCAGATCGCGGTAGCGCGCCTGCGGATCGTCACCGGCGATGAGCGGTCGGTCGCTGTCACGGACGCGCGCGAATCCGTCGTCGGCGCTCACCTGGAGGTAGATCACACGATGACCCTGGAGACCGTCGGCGACGGCCGGGGTCATGACGGCGCCACCGCCGAGTGCGACGACACCGCCGTGTGACCGCAACACCTCCAGCACCACATCCCGTTCGATCTCGCGGAACCGGGCCGGTCCATCGACGGTGAAGATGTCCGGGATCGGCCGCCCGGTGGTGCGCACGATCTCGGCGTCGGTGTCGACGAAGTCGACGCCCAGGCGATCGGCGAGGATGCGGCCGACCGTCGACTTGCCTGCCCCCATGAATCCGATCAGGACCGCCACCGGCCGTCGTCGCGGAGCAGTGGAGGTCATGAGCGCGGCGGACGGGAGTCGATGAGCTTCAGGTAGCCCGCGAGATTCTCGGCGGTCTCGGCCACCGAGTCGCCGCCGAACTTCTCCAGGGCCGCCTGGGCCAGGACCAGCGCGACCATCGCCTCGGCGACCACACCGGCCGCGGGGACGGCGCACACGTCGGAGCGCTGGTGAATGGCGACGGCCTCGTCTCCGGTCGTCATGTCCACCGTCGACAGCGCGCGGGGCACCGTGGAGATCGGTTTCATCGCGACCCGCACCCGCACGTCCTCGCCGTTGGTCATGCCGCCCTCGAGACCACCGGCGCGGTTGGTCGACCGGAGCACACCGTCGGGCCCGGGGACCATCTCGTCGTGCGCCTGACTGCCGCGGCGGCGCGCGGTGGTGAAGCCGTCGCCGACCTCGACACCCTTGATCGCCTGAATACCCATCAGGGCGCCGGCGAGTCGGGCATCCAGACGGGTTTCGCCGCTGACGTGTGACCCGAGGCCCACGGGAACCCCGGTGGCGACGACCTCGACGACACCGCCGAGGGTGTCGCCGTCCTTCTTCGCCGCCTCGATCTCGGCGATCATCGACTTCTCCGCGTCGGCGTCGAATGCGCGCACGGGGCTCTCGTCGATGGCGGCGAGATCGGTGACACGGGGCGCGGGCCCCTCGTATGGTTCGCTCGCGCCGATCGAGATGACGTGCGAGAGCACCTCGATCCCGAAGACCTGGCGCAGGAAGTTGCGCGCGACGGTGGCGACCGCGACGCGTGCCGCGGTCTCTCGCGCGCTCGCGCGCTCGAGGATCGGACGGGCGTCGTCGAAGCCGTATTTCAGCATTCCCGAGTAGTCGGCGTGGCCCGGGCGGGGCCGGGTCAGCGGCGCGTTGCGCGCACTGCCCTCGAGCTCGGCGGCATCCACCGGGTCGGCGGACATGACCGTCTCCCACTTGGGCCACTCGGTGTTCCCGATCTCGACCGCGACGGGACCGCCCATCGTCCGGCCGTGGCGAAGGCCACCGACAAGGGTGATCTTGTCGGCCTCGAACTTCATCCGCGCCCCACGCCCATAGCCGAGCCGACGGCGGGCGAGCTGCTCGGCGATGTCGGACGAGGTGATCTCCACTCCGGCCACCATCCCCTCGACGATGGCGACCAGGGCCGGGCCATGGGATTCTCCGGCAGTTATCCAGCGCAACACAGTTCCCGATTGTTCCATGGCGCCTCACGCTCCCGACCACCCCACCTGGTCGGGGGACTCATGTCAGCAGCAGCGCGCCGACCGTCGCACCGACCAGCGCGGGTCCGTGCGGCCTGGGTCCGGACCGACCGGCACGCAGATGTCCGGCGAGTCCGACGACGGCGGCCACCAGAACCACCGCCGGCCCGATCGCGGGGTCCGCCACCAGCGCACCGCCCGCGAACGCGAACTTCACATCCCCGCCACCGCATCGACCGGCAACCGCGGCCACGAGATACGGCAGCGCGGTCACGAGCGCAGAGGCCACGACGACCGGATGATCGACGCCGACGAGTATCGGCGCGGCCACCCCGGGCCACACCAGCGGGGTGGGGATGCGTCCGGTCCGCGCATCACCGAGCGCGATCACCCCGGCCCAGACGAGGACGAACCACGATGCCATCGGTCGAGCGTGCCCTGCGCCGACCGTATCGCCATCGACCGTGGGCCGATCTGTGGATCAGTCAGTCCCCTGTGGACGAACGTCGCCCCGGCGCGTCAGACGTTGTGCTGGAGCGCCGCCGCCATCGCCTCGCGGGGGGCGGGCCGGCCGGTGAACTGTTCCACCTGGCTGAACGCCTGGTTGAGCAGCATGACCAGACCTCCGACGATCCGGCCGCCCGCGGCGTCCACGGCATCGGCGAGCGGGGTCGGCCAGGGGTGATAGATCACGTCGACCACCGCCGGTGCCTGCGCGACCGATCCGACGATCGGCGCCACCGCATCAGCCGGCACCGTCGAGACCGCGACGGCACTGACGCGGCACCGGTGGCCGAGTTCGGGGCCGTCCCCGAACGGCAGGACGATCGAGGTCATGCCGAGGCGGCGGGCCACCTCCACCACGGGCACCGCGCGGCCGGCATCCCGGGCCACGACGGTCAGCTCGGTGATCCCGGCGTCGGCGAGCGCGGCGACGGTGGGCAGCGCGGTGCCGCCGGCGCCGACGACGACAGCGGACGGATTGGTGCCGGACTCGGCGCCGACCTCACGCAACGCACCTGCCATACCGTCGATGTCGGTGCAGTCGGCGCGCCACCCCTGATCGGTGCGGACGAGGGTGTTGGCCGATCCGACGAGTTCGGCGCGGTCGGTGCGCACGTCGGCGAACGCCAGTGCCGCCAGTTTGGCGGGCATCGTGACCGACAGACCGACGTACTCGGGTCCCAGCCCGGACACGAGATCGGGCAACTGTTCCGCCGTGCACTCGATGCGCTCGTAGGTCCAGTCACCCAGGCCGAGCGCCTGATAGGCGGCGAGGTGCAGATCGGGTGATCGCGAGTGGCCCACGGGTGATCCGAGAACGGCGGCGCGGCGCGGCGACGACATGGCGATCAGCTACACCCGGTCGTCAGAAGCTTGTTCTCGCAAGCCTTCTCGCGGTTCTGCTTGTGTTCGTCGAAAGTGTTCGCGAACAGTGTGGTGCCGTTGCGGTCGATGGTGACGAAGTACAGCCATCGTCCGGGGGTCGGATGCTCGACCGCCGTGAGGGCCCGCTCCCCGACCGCACCGATCGGCGTCACCGGCAGCCCGGTGATCCGGTAGGTGTTCCACTTGTTGTCGGCCTTGTAGGCGTCGCCGTAGACGTCGATGTTGGTGACGGTCGCGGTGTAGTTGGCGGTGGAGTCCATCTCCAGACGCTGACCGTCCCGCAACCGGTTGAGGATGACCCTGGCCACCTTGGGGAAGTCCTCGGGACTGGCCACCTCCCGCTCCACGACCGACGCGGCAACGAGGGTCTGGTACGGCGAGAGTCCGGAGTCATGGGTCTCGAGGAGACCCCACTGCTCGAACCGCAGCGCGCTGGCGACGATGAGGTCGTGCAGGATCTGCGTGGGTGAGTGATCGGGGTCGATCGTCTCCCATGTCCCGGGAGCGATGAGGCCTTCGATCCGTCGATGGTCCCCGGCGAGCTCCTCGACCGTCGGCCGGGCCCATTCCGGGACGCCGAGTTGTTCGGGGGTGGCCTCGGCGGCCGCCTTCTCGAGCTGGCCGACGTCGGCGCCGATGCGTTCCCCGTTGACCGTCACCGCAGTCGCGTTCGAGATCATCTGGAAGATCCCGGGCGTCGTCTTGCCGTCGACACCCTCCTTGTTGTCGAGCTGCAAACCCTCGGGCACCACCATGCGCCCGACCCGGTACTCGTTGCCGTCGGTCATCATCTGGACCGCCGTGGCCGCCGGGATCTGCGTGCGGAGTTTGTAGTAACCGCCCGACATCGCCTGCCCGTCGGCGGCGTTGACGAAGGCGCGGACGCTGCCGACCACGTCGTTGTCCTCGAGGATGCGGCCGAAGTCCATCAGCGTGGAGTTCTGCGGGATGTCGACGATGACGTCGGAGGTCCCGGCGGTGTTGGTGTAGTCCTTGCGGTTCTCGAACACGCCGAACGACCGGAGTCCGACGAAGCCGACGCCGACGACGAGGGCGAGCATGCACACGAGGACCACGCCCAGCACGACGCGGCGCCTGGTGCGGCCTGGTGCCGAGTCGGTGTCTCGTCCCCGGGGACGCGCGGCGGCACGCCCGCCTCGCGGTCGTCGGCGCCGCTCGCGGCCGACGGTGTCGTCGGGCGAACCGGGGCCGGATCGGTCCCGCAGATCGAGGTCGGAATGGCCGGGATCCCCGTGGTCGAGATCCCGGTGGTCGACATCCCGGTGGTCGTCGAGCTCGAGTTCGTCGAGCACCGAGCGCTGCCCGGTAGCGGCGGCCCGTCCGGTCGGCGCGGAACCCTGCGGGGGGATCTGCGCGGGCCGCCGTCGCGCGCGATGCGGGACGGCGCTGCGCAGGGGATCGACGTATTCGCCGGACGAGACCGCCAGCGGCCGGTCGCCCTCGTCACCGCTGCCCGGCGGGATGCGTTCGGGAACAGCACGTTCGGGGACCGGTCGGCCGCGCGGGACCGTCCCGGCCGGCCCTGCGGTCGGCAGACGTTGTGGCGGGCGTGGCGGCTCCGAAGCGGTCTCCCACTCGTCGGGTCGGCCGAGGACGGGCTGCGCCCCGGATGCGGGCGCGGTGTCCGGGGGCGGCGTCGGACGGGGTGCCGTCGGCTGGGGGCCCGTCGTCGGCGGGTGCGGTGTGCGCGCGGCCCCGCGGGCGGGCGCTGAACCGTCGGCGGCTCCTTCGCGGCGCCGACGATGCCGTGTGGACGGTTTTCCCTCGGCGGGTTGGGTGAAGTAGCGCAACCGTTCGAGGTCGAGCTGTTCGGTGGGCTGTTCGGAGAGATCGTGCCGCCGAGGTCGATGGCGTTCGTCGGTCACCGAGTGGTTCCTCTCAGGTTCCCGCGAGATTCGAGGGCGCGACAGACGTGGTTCGCGATCACGAATTGCGATGTGATGTGGGGCCGGACGCGAGCAGAGTTCATCGTCGGGTGTCCAGCCACCCCTGCAGAATAGCGACCGCTGCCGCCTGATCAATCACGGCGCGCGACGACTTCGCCTTCACACCGCTCGCACGCAGTGCCTGGGTCGCGGTGACCGTGGTCAGACGCTCGTCGTGATACTCGACACCCACGGGGGCGATCCGCGCGGCGAGCCGGTCACCGAACTCGCGGGCGAGTTCGGCAGCGGTACCGGACTCGTTGCGGAGGGTCTTGGGCAGTCCGACGATCACCTCGACCACGTCGTACTCCCCGGCCAACGCGACGATGCGCCGGATGTCGCCGTCGCCGGCGGGTGTGCGCTGCACGGTCTCCACCGGGGTGGCGAGGATGCCGTCGGGGTCACACACCGCGACGCCGACGCGGACCGAACCGACGTCGATCCCGAGGCGGCGTCCTCTCGTCCAGGTCATCGATCCCGGACGAGGTCGCGGACACGGGTCATGGCGGAGTCGATGCCGTCGGGGTCCGACCCCGATCCTTGTGCGAGGTCCGGCTTTCCGCCGCCCCGACCACCGATGAGGGGCGCGATCTCCTTCACGATGTCACCGGCCTTCACCCCGCGCGCGCGGGCCGCCTCGGTGGTGGCGATGACGAACGGCACCTTCGTGCCGTCGCCGTCGGCGGAGAACAACGCGATGACGGCCTGGCGGTCGGCGACCTTGCCGCGCAGATCGGTCGCGAGGCCGCGCAGACCATTGCCGTCGAGCCCGTCGGGCAACCGGCCACCCACGACGAGGGTGTCACCGGACGGTGTCGCCGCGTCGATCAGTCCGCCGGCGGCCGAGCGCGCCGACTCGGCGCGCATCCGCTCGATCTCCTTCTCGGCGTCGCGCAGACGGGTGACGAGTTGCTCGACCCGGCCCGGCACCTCCTCAGAGGGCACCTTCAGCGACGACGCGAGACCGGCGATCAGCGCCCGCTCCTTGGACAGGTAGCGGAACGAGTCCATCCCGACGTAGGCCTCCACCCGCCGCACACCCGAGCCGACCGACGACTCGCCGATCACCGTGACCGGCCCGATCTGTGCCGATGCCGCGACATGGGTGCCACCGCAGAGTTCCATCGAGAACGGCCCACCGATCTCGACCACGCGGACCACGTCACCGTAGTTCTCGCCGAACAGCGCGACGGCGCCCATCTGCTTGGCCTCGGTCAGCCCGGTCTCGAAGGTGTTGACCGGGTAATTGGCCTCGACCGCCGCGTTGCTGATCTCCTCGATCTCGCGACGTTGGCTCTCCGACAACGGTTTCCCGGAGTGGAAGTCGAACCGGAGATAGCCCGGACGGTTCAGCGAACCGGCCTGGGTGGCAGTGGGGCCCAGCACCTGGCGCAGGGCCGCGTGGACCATGTGGGTGCCCGAATGTCCTTGTGTGGCACCGTGTCGCCATCCCTGGTCGACGGCGGCGATGACCTCGTCGCCCTCGGCGATCTCGCCTTCGTCGACGATCACCTTGTGCAACCAGACCGACTTGCCCGCCTTCTGCACGTCGGTGACACGCAGACGAACCCCGTCACTGGTGGTGATGGTGCCGACATCGGCCATCTGTCCGCCGGATTCGGCGTAGAGGGGGCTGCGGTCGAGCACCACGACGAGCTCCTGCCCGGGCGCGGCGGTGCGCACCCGCGACCCGTCGGACACCAGACCGAGCACTCTCGCCTCGGACACGAGTTCGTCGAAGCCGGTGAACGTGGTCGGTCCCCGATCGAGGAACTCGCGGTACACCGACAGGTCCGCGTGACCCGTCTTGCGGGCCGTTGCATCGGCTTTCGCGCGTTGCTTCTGCTCGGCCATGAGAGCGGTGAAGCCCTCCTGATCGACCGACAGACCAGCCTCGGCGGCCATCTCGAGCGTGAGGTCGATGGGGAACCCGTAGGTGTCGTGCAGGGTGAACGCGTCGTTTCCGCTGAGGGTGGTGTTCCGAGCGGCCTTCGTCGCGTGGGCGGCGTCGGCGAACAACTTGGAACCGGCGGCCAGGGTCTTGCTGAACGACGCCTCCTCGCCCACGGCGACCGCGATGATGTGATCGCGCTGCTCGGCCAGAGTGGGATACGACGGCGACATCGTGTCGATGACCAGACCGATGAAATCGTCCATCGTCGGCTGATCCGCGCCCAGCAACCGCACGGAACGGACCACGCGGCGCAGCAGTCGGCGCAGGACATATCCCCGGCCGTCGTTACCGGGCAGCACGCCGTCACCGATCAGCAGCGCGGAGGTGCGGGCATGATCGGCGATCACCCGGAACCGGACGTCGTCGTCGTGATTCCCGGCCCCGTAGGCGCGGCCGGTGAGACGGGCCGCGAGGTCGATGATCGGCTTGCACAGATCGGTCTCGTAGACGTTGTCGACGCCCTGCAGGATGCAGGCGACACGTTCGATGCCCATGCCGGTGTCGATGTTCTTCTTCGGCAGCGGGCCCAGGATCTCGTATCCGTCCTTGCCGCCGCCGGGACCGCGCACGTTCTGCATGAACACGAGGTTCCAGATCTCGATGTAGCGGTCCTCGTCGGCCTCGGGTCCTCCCTCGACCCCATAGGCCGGCCCGCGGTCGTAGAAGATCTCCGAGCAGGGCCCGCACGGACCGGGCACGCCCATCGACCAGTAGTTGTCTTTGAGACCGCGACGCTGGATGCGTTCGGCGGGGACCCCGATCTCGTCGCGCCAGATGGCCTCGGCCTCGTCGTCGTCGAGGTACACCGTCGGCCAGAGTTTGTCCGGGGCGATGCCGTACCCGCCGTCGTCGACGCTGTTGGTGAGCAGGGTCCACGCGAAGTTGATGGCCTCGCGCTTGAAGTAGTCACCGAACGAGAAGTTTCCGGCCATCTGGAAGAAGGTGTTGTGCCGGGTGGTGATGCCCACCTCGTCGATGTCGAGGGTGCGCACGCACTTCTGCACACTCGTGGCGCGGTCGAACGGCGGCGTCTGCTCACCGAGGAAGTACGGCTTGAAGGGCACCATCCCGGCGTTGACGAACAGCAGATTCGGATCGTCGAGGATCAGCGAGGCGCTGGGGACCTCGGTGTGGCCCGCCTTGATGAAGTGATCCAGGAAGCGCTGCCGGATGTCATGCGTCTGCACTGAGTTCGTCCTCGGGGGTCGTGGTCGGCGGGCGGAGGTCGGGGCCGTCCGGGCTGGTCGACCTACCAGACTACCGTCGACGTCCCCGCCCGGTGACACCACGCACGATGGATCGCAACCGGCCGAGGCGGGCACCGATCTCGCGTTCGTTCCCGTGATCTGTCGGGTGGTAGTAGTCGACGCCGACGAGGTCGTCCGGCGCGTACTGCTGGGCGACGACGCCGTCCGGGTCGTCGTGGGGGTATCGGTAACCGATGCCGCTGCCAAGACCCTTGGCCCCCGCATAGTGACTGTCTCGCAGGTGGGCCGGGACCGCACCCGATTTTCCCGCCTCGACGTCGGCGAGCGCCGCGCCGATCGCGGAGACGACGCCCGCCGACTTCGGTGCGGTCGCGAGATGGATGGTTGCCTGGGTCAGCGCCAGCTTCGCCTCCGGCATGCCGACGAGTGCGACGACCTGGGCGGCGGCGACCGCAGTCTGCAGGGCCATCGGATCGGCCATCCCGATGTCCTCGCTGGCGTGGATCATCAGCCGACGCGCGATGAACCGGGGATCCTCGCCCGCGGCGATCATCCGCGCGAGGTAGTGCAGTGCGGCGTCGACGTCGGAACCGCGGATGGACTTGATGAACGCACTGGTGACGTCGTAGTGCTGATCGCCGTCCCGGTCGTAGCGGACCGCCGCGCGATCGATCGCTGCCTCGACATCGGCGACCTCGAGGACCGGTGAGGCCTCCGCCTCCTCGATCTGCACGGCCGCGTCAGCACTCGCCTCGAGCGCGGTCAATGCACGACGCGCGTCACCACCGGCCACTGCGACGAGATGGTCCAGCGCTTCCTCGCTGATCGACACCCGGCCGTCGAGCCCGCGGGGGTCGGCGACCGCCCGACGCAACACCTCGCGGATGTCGTCGTCGGACAGCGAACGCAGTTGCAGGACGAGCGACCGCGACAACAGGGGCGAGACCACCGAGAAGGACGGGTTCTCCGTCGTGGCCGCCACCAGCAGCACGATCCGGTTCTCCACCGCGTCCAGCAATGCGTCCTGCTGGGTCTTCGAGAAGCGGTGCACCTCGTCGATGAACAGCACGGTCTGCTGGCCGTCGATCAGTCGGCGGCGTGCGACGTCGATGACCGCGCGGACCTCCTTGACGCCGGCCGACAACGCCGACAGAGCCTCGAACCGGCCGCCGGTCGCACGCGAGATCAACGCGGCCATCGTCGTCTTGCCGGTACCGGGCGGCCCGTACAGCATCACCGATGCGGCGCCCGAACCGTTGATCAGTCGACGCAGCGGCGAGCCCTGACCGAGCAGATGTTGCTGTCCGACGATCTCGTCGAGCGACTGCGGCCGCATCCGCACGGCCAGCGGCGCGTTCGCCTGCGGAGGCGAGGTCAGTGCCCCTGCACCGGAACCGGTGACCGTGCCGCCTGACGGTGGGTCGAAGAGCCCGTCCATGCCCGGCGCGGTCAGGTGAGCCAGGTCCGCTGCAGCGCGGCTCCGAGATGTGCGGCGAACTCGGCGACAGCCGGCTCACCGGCACGCGCGGCGGCAGCAGACAGATCGGCCCAGCGGGCCACCACGACGCGCGGGTCGTTGCTGTGCAGCGCCCAGTCGTGCGAGTAGCCGGACGGACTGATGTGCGGTGCCTCGACACCGGCGAGCCCGTCGTCGGGCGGCAGCATCCACATCGTGGACAGCCAGGTCCACAGCAGCCGCGCGGTGATGATCTTGCGTGAACACTCTCCGTCGTGGCCGAGGGAGGGCCAGATCGGGTACACCTCCGACCGCCACGCGTCGATCATCGAGATCTCGAGGTCGGTGCGTTTGCCCACGTTCGCTCGCGACAGCTGGGCACCACACGTCACCACGGCGTAGGCGATGTCGAGGGTCGCGTCGCGGAACCCGCCCCACTCGTAGTCCATGAACTGGACACCCTCGTCGTTCAGCAGGATGTTCTCGGGTCCGACGTCGGACGGGCTGAAGGCGCGGTGATCGCCGTCGGCGAACAGGGTGCAGGCGTCGGTCAGCCGATCGCGCACCTCGTCGGCGAAGTCGACGTCGAGCCGTGCGAGGAGGGCCGGTGCATCCGCGACGGCTCGCATCGCGGTGTCGGCCAGCACGTCCTCGTCCTCGGCCCCCGGGGCGCCGCGGCGCAGGATCGCGAGGAAGTCGATCTCGCCACCGACCGTGGCGGCGTGCATCCGGCCGAGTGCCTGGCCCCACGCACTCACCGCATGTGAGGTCTCGACGGGATCGGTGCCCGACAGCAGCGACGACATCGACCGACCATGCCCGAGATCGGTGAGCACCAGCACCCGCATGTCGGGATCAGACGCGATCAGCTGCGGACCCGGCCGCGATTCGG
The DNA here is from genome assembly GCF_003797825.1 of Gordonia sp. OPL2. Taxonomy (GTDB): domain Bacteria; phylum Actinomycetota; class Actinomycetes; order Mycobacteriales; family Mycobacteriaceae; genus Gordonia. The sequence goes on along the minus strand of NZ_RKME01000001.1, from coordinate 173,903 downwards.
TCGGGAGCGCCGTCGCGTACTTGTAGGAGGCCAACTCCCGGTGGAACGCACGGGGATCCTCGTCGTCGGGCAGCGCCTTGATCACCAGGGTGCGATCCATCGACAGCGGATTGGCCATCACCCGCGCCCGCACCACCACGGTGCGGCCACTGCCACCGAGGTCTTCCGGGTCGGCGAGGGTGACGGGGGAACCGGCTCGATGCGAGAGAACCGCCTCGGCCGCGCGCACCACACCAGCGATGCGACTCTCAGTGATTACCGTCATGTCATCAACCAACCTACCCAATCGTCCGACGGACCGTCACGACTCTTCACTCATCTGCAACCCACTTGCTACCGGCAAACACCGACAAACCTCAGATCTCAACTCGCACAACAGTGATCGCACACGACACAGGGTGATACCCGAGACGGCCGCCGGTGATGTCGGTCGAACGGGCGACAGGACGCCGATCCCGGACGAGCCGTCGTGTTCAGCCGGCGGTCTCCGTCACGCCCGGGCGTAGTCCCGTCTCGTCCGGCCCCAGCGGGCTGACGTCGACGGATACGTCGATCCGGCTCTTCTTCGACTCGGTGTAGATGACGCCACGCAGCGGGGGCACGTCGTCGTAGTCGCGGCCCCAGGCCACGGTGACATGCCGCTCGTCGACCAGTTTGTCGTTGGTGGGGTCGAACGCGAGCCAGCGATCCCCCGGCAGCCAGACGGCGGCCCAGGCGTGACTGGCGTCGGCGCCGAAGATCCGCATCTTCCCGGGCGGTGGGTCGGTGGCGAGGTATCCCGACTCGTAGCGGGCGGCCAGACCGACCGATCGCAGGCATGCGATGGCGACACGGGCGAAATCCTGGCACACGCCCATCCGCCGCTCCATCACGGTCTCCACGCGGGTGCTGATCGCCGTCGAGCCCGATTTGTAGGTGAAGTCGCGGAAGATCCGCGAGGTGAGATCGGTGACCGCCTCGATCAGCGGTCGACCGGGTGTGAACACCACGTTCGCGTAGTCGGCGACGGCCGGTGTGATCTCCGGGGGGTACAGATCGAGCACGAACTCCGTCACGCCCGCACCCGCGGTCCCCACGGCGGCGGGACGTGCCTGTTCCCAGGGACCGAGCGCGGCAGGTGACAGTCGCAGACCTGCGTCGGGCGGATCGACCTCCACGATCGAGGTGGCGGTCACGACGAGCGAGTCGTGGTTGGTCCGGACATGGAAGTAGGAGTCACTGTTGCCGTAGACGTCGACACCCGTCGACACGTCGTCGGGTTCGGGTTCGATGACGACCTCGGCCGACCGGACACGCTGCTGCGGGAGCTCGCGCGGCGTCAGGTAGCAGCGCCCGTACGAGGACGACACGACGTCGTCGTACGTGTAGCGGGTCCGGTGCATCACCTGATACCGACGGGTGTGCTCGGCGGCGGGGACCGGACGGTTGGTCCAGTCGGTGTCCGAATCGGCGGGTCCGGCCGCCGAGGCGGCGTCGGGAGTGGTCACGGCGCGTCCTCACCTCCCCCGCCCCAGATCGGCTGGGCCTGACGCGGCGGCGCGAACTTCGTGCGGCCCAGCACGTCGGACAACTCGCGCAGTCCGGTCCCGATGGTGGTCATCAGGTCGGCGAGGTCGGGGCGACGACCCTCGGCGTCCGGCGTCGCGAGATCGTCGGGGTCGGACCGCCGGAGTTCGGCGATCAGGTCCTCGACGATGCGTTCGGCTGCCGCCGAACGCAGTTCGTCGGGCAGCGCGGCGAGGTCCGCTCTCGTCAGCGTCAGTTGGTAGATCAACGAACGCGGGTTGGACTCGTCGAAGAACAGCAGTCCGCCGACGGCCCCGAACTGGTAGAGCCCGCGATTGCGCCTGCGGTAGATGACCGACGACTCGTTCGCGACGAGGTAGGACTCCAGCAACGCCTGCTCGACCTCGCGGTCGTGGTGGTCGACGAACAGCGCCCGGGTGAGGTCGGCGAGCGTCAGGGCCCGCTCGATTCGTCGCCCGATGTCCATGAACAGCCACCCGGCGTCGTGCACCATCGACTCCGCCTGGAGTCCCGCGAGGGCCAGCACACCGTGCAGCACCTCGTCGTGGGCGAGCCGCAGTTCCGATCCCGGCTCGAGGCCGGAGTCGGTGGCGTGACCGGTGGAGTCGGAGACCTCGTCGACGCCGAGGCGGTCGGCACGGACCTGCGCGCCGAGCCGTTCGATGGCCCGCTCCACCGGCGCGAGCACCATCCAGGTGCTCGTCGACATCTGGTCGCGGACCGCCCTCGCCGACGACACAAGCCGATCGATGGAATGCGCGATGGTGCCAGGGACCGCCCGCGCCACGGTCAGATCCGTGATCGTGGCGATCGCCTCGTCGACCCGGTCCGCGGTCGGTGCCGTGTCGGCGTCGTCCGCGAGCAACGCGGCACTGTCGAGATAGCGGGCGGTCCCGGTGATGATCGCGGTCGCGTGCAGGATCATCGGCACGGCGGCGGGCCCGCTCATCCACGGGCGGTACTGGACCTCCTGATAGCGCTCACGGGCGACCTTGGCCAGTCGCGTCGTCGATTCGACGCGCTCGCCGTAGCGTCCGAACCAGAACAGATCCGACAGCACACGCGGGCTGGCCGCGGCAGCGATGTCGGAGTAGCCGGTCCGTGTGGGACGCCCAGGTGCGGGCACGACGAGGACGTCGTCGTCGGGAGCGGCGCGTGTCGACGACTTGCGCGAGACGTGGCCGCCGACATCGGCACTGGTCACCCAGACATCCTTGGCCGCAGCCACGTGATGTGCCGATCCGGCCGGGCCGTCGGCGAGGACCGATCCGAGCCCGCCCGGCAGGACGGCGTACGTCGGCCCCTGCGCGACACTGAACGCGCGCACGCCGACCGGTGCCGCGCGCAGCGTCGCGGCGCCGAATCCGCCGCGCGCGGCGGTCATCGACGGGGCCATCGACGTGGGTCGCAACGTGCGGGCGACCCACTGCCACGTCTGCGACTCGATGCGATCCCGCAGATGGGCGCGGGTGGCGGAGTCGATCAGCGGCATCACGTACTCGTCACCGGACCGGATGTCGGTGATCACCAGATCGTCGAGATCGGCGAGGATCTTGCCGCGCTGCAGATCGTCACCGGCCCACAGTGTCGGCACCGACGGGAGGGCCAGCTCCTCGTCGAGCAGGACCGGCGCGAGCCGCTCGAGGACGGTGTGCATCGCCGGGTTCTCCAGCACCCCGCTGCCCAGGGTGTTGACCACGGTCACGTTCCCGCGCGAGATCGCCTCGACGAGGCCGGCCACACCGAGCCGCGAATCGGTGCGCAGATCGAGCGGGTCGGCATACTCGGCGTCGATCCGACGCAGCAGCACGTCGACCCGTTTGAACTTCCCGAGCGACCGCATGTAGACGACCCCGTCGCGCACGGTGAGATCGGTGCCCTCGACCAGCGGCAGACCGAGCACGGAGGCGAGGTAGGCCTGGTCGAACGCCGTCTCGGACATGCTGCCCGGACTCAGCACCGCCACCGTCGGGTCGTCGACGCCCGGCGGCGCGTAGTCGAACAACGCGAGTCGCAGCGTGCCGGCGAAGCTCGTCATCGCCCGCGGCGCGCACTGTTGGAACAGCTGCGGGAACGTCCGCGACAGCAGCCGCCGGTCGACGATCGCGAAGCCGATGCCCGACGGGGCCTGGGTGCGGTCCGCGTAGACCTCGAACCGGCCCTCCGGAGATCGGACGAGGTCGAGTGCGTGCAGGAACAGACCGTGCGGCCCGGGCACCTCCAGTCGCGCCGCCTTGCGGATGTATCCGGGGTGTCCGAAGACCATCTCGGGAGGAATCAGCCCGGAGGTGATGGTCTTCTGGTCGCGGTAGAGGTCACGCAGCAACAGATCGAGGAGCATCGACCGCTGGGTGACGGCCTTCTCCAACTCCGACCACTCGCTGCCGTCGACGATCAGCGGGACCGGATCGATCTGCCAGTCCCGGGCGACGGTCGTGACACCGTCGAACTGGTTGTAGACGACACCCTCGTCGCTGACGGCGGTGGCCAGGCGGGCGGCGGCCGCATGCAGACGGGCCTCGCCGCGGGCGGCATATCCGTCGACGAGATCGGTCCACGCGGTCCGGGTGCGGCCCGCGCTGTCGAGCATCTCGTCGAACGGGATCTCCGACGACGAGGTGCCGTCGTGAGCGAGCCGGTCGATCTCGAAGAGTGCGGAGCCGTCCGGCCGATATCGGTCGAAGACCTCGGGCAGAGCACCGCCGATCGGGCTGCCCGACGAAACAGTCACCGGAGAACTGTACGTGCCCGACGCAGGTCGAGGATGGCCGGGACCCCGGAATCGGTGGCCAGCCGGGCCTGACGTTCGCGCAGGAGCCCGACGTCGACGGCACCGGTCGTGTGTCCCGTCGACTCGAAACGCCCGTTACGGCGAGACTCCGCCTCGACCGCGTTGACCGGCGGACGATCGTAGGCCCGTCCCCCCGGGTGCACGACGTGATACGTCGCGCCGCCCACGGACCGCTCGCTGACGGTGTCGATGAGGTCGAAGGTGAGCGGGGTGTCGATGGTGATCGTCGGATGCAGGGCGCTCGGCGGCTGCCACGCCCGGAAGCGGATGCCGGCGACCCGTTCCCCGGTACGCCCCGTCGGTCGTAGCGGGATCGGGAAGCCGTTGCAGGTCAACAGGAATCGATCGTCCTCACCGCCGAGCACGCGCACCTGAACGCGCTCGACGGACGAGTCGACGTACCGGGCCGTGCCGGTTCCGGTCGATTCCTCGCCGAGCGTGTTCCACGGCTCGATCGCCCCCCGCAGCTCGACCTCGTGATCACGGATCGCGACGGTACCCAGCCGCGGGAAGCGGAACTCGGTGAACGGGTCGAGCCATGCGGTGTCGAACGGATATCCCGCCTCGCGCAACTCCTCGGCGACGAGCGCGATGTCGGCGATGAGGTGGTGGGGCAACAGGTATTTGCCGTGCAGGTCGGCACCGTGCCGGATCAGCCGGCCACGGTAGGGCTGCTCCCAGAACCAGGAGACGAGCGATCGCACGAGGAGCGACTGCACCATGGCCATCTGATGGTGCGGTGGCATCTCGAACGCCCGCAGTTCCAGCAGGCCGAGGCGGCCCCGCGAGGAGTCGGGACTGTAGAGCTTGTCGATGCAGAACTCGGCGCGGTGGGTGTTCCCGGTGATGTCGGTCAGCAGGTGACGCAACGCCCGGTCGGTGACCCACGGATTCGGCGGCGCGTCGGCGGCCACACCGCCGGCCGCCTTCACCGCGAGCCGGTCGATCTCGGCGAACGCGATCTCCAACTCGTACAACGACGACTCGCGGCCCTCGTCCACCCGGGGTGCCTGCGAGGTCGTACCGACGAACCGGCCGGAGAACAGGTAGGACAACGCGGGATGCCGCTGCCAGTACGTCAGCATCGACACGAGCAGATCCGGTCGACGCAGCATCGGCGAGTCGGCGGGCGTGCGTCCGCCGAGGGTGATGTGGTTGCCGCCGCCGGTGCCGCCGTGGCTGCCGTCGAGGTCGAAGGTCTCCGTGCCGAGCCGTGCGTGTCGAGCATGTTCGTAGAGCGACTCGAGGAGTTCGGACTGTTCACCGAAACTGTGCGTCGGCTGGATGTTCACCTCGATCACCCCGGGGTCCGGTGTCACGGTGAGCGTGGTGAGGCGTCCGTCGGCCGGCGGTCCGTAACCCTCGACGACGATCGGTGTGCCGATCGCCGCGGCCGCCTCCTCCAGCATCTCGATGACCGCCAGGAACTCCTCCAGCGCAGCGGTCGGCGGCAGGAACGCGTGCAGCACATCGTTGCGGACCTCCGCGACGATGGCTGTGCGCGGGACGAATGCGGACGGATCCACCTCAGTCACGGTCCACCCGAGCGCCTGGGCCGGATCGTCGGGCAGGGCGTCGGGGCGAGCCGACGGGTCCACCTCGAAGACGGTCGGCGCGGGCCCCCAGGACAGTGAGTTCAGCGGCAGACGGAGTCCGGCCGGGGAGGTGCCCGGGGTCAGCACGAGCCGGCCGCGGCGGGTCGTCCAGCGTGCGGACTGCCAGGCGGAATCGTCGTCGCTGCGACTCAGCGGCAACACGAATGCGGTCGGCCCGGCCACCGAACCGTCGAGTCGCCGCAACAGTGCCTGCCGGGCGGCGGTGGAGTCGTCGACCGGTCCGAGGTCCTCCTCGAGTTCTTCGGCCTCGGCGGCCGCCACGGCTAGTTGCGTCGCGCGCACCGTCCGCAGGGTCGGGTCGTCGGCAGGGTCGCCCGGGGGCAGGGTGGACAGCTCGCGCATCCGGACCAGCGGGTCCTCGAACGCGGGCATCACCTGCGACAACGGGAGTCCGAGGCGGGACGCGAACGCGATCAGCAGCTTCTCCGCCACGCCGGAGGACGCCGATGCGTCCGGTCCCCCGCCGTGCGTCTCGGTCTGCATGCTCGCCTCGGCGGCGGCACGATCCGACCAGGGGTCGGCGAGTAGTTCCGGACGACGCCAGATCGGCAAGCCGTCGGTACGCCACATGAGCGCGATCTGCCAGCGCGGCAACGGTTCCCCCGGATACCACTTGCCCTGGCTGCGTTGCACGAGCCCGGTCGGCGCGTAGGCCGCCTGCAGCCGGCCCGCGAGGTCGGAGGCGAGTTGCCGTTTGTGCGGGCCGTCGGCGGCGGTGGTCCACTCGGGATCGGTCTGGTTGTCGATCGAGACGAAGGTCGGTTCGCCTCCCATCGTCAGCCGGACGTCGTTGCGTTCCATCGTGGTGTCGAGGGCGGCACCGAGTTCCTGGACGCGCTCCCACTGCGACGGTGTGTACGGCAAGGTCACCCGCGGGTCCTCGTGGAACCGAGTCACCGTGTTGGAGAAGTCGAGGGTGGCGTGACAGGGGCCGGTCGCACCGGTGATCGGTGCCGCACCACCGGGATTGGGCGTCGCGGCGAGCGGGATGTGCCCTTCTCCGGCGAACAGGCCGGAGGTGGGATCCATCCCGACCCAGCCGGCGCCGGGCAGATACACCTCGGTCCAGGCATGCAGGTCGGTGAAGTCGGCGTCCGGTCCGGACGGACCGTCGATCGACTTGACGTCGGAGGTGAGCTGCACGAGGTAGCCGGAGACGAATCGCGCGGCGAGGCCGAGTTCCCGCAGGACGGCGACGAGCAGCCATGCGGAGTCGCGACACGATCCGATCCCGCTCGCCAGAGTGTGTTCGGGTGTCTGCACACCGGCCTCGAGACGCACGGTGTAGCCGACGGCCTGCTGCACCGCCCGGTTCACCGAGACCAGGAAGTCGATGATCCGCACGTGTCCGCTGGGCCGGTGCGCGGCGGCGAACTCGGCGATGGACGGGTGCACCGGCGCGCCCGCGAACTCACCGTCGGTGACCCCGACCGGGCGCAGGAAGATCTCGAGGTCGTCGGCGAGTTCGTCGGGATAGTCGAAGCCGTAGTCCTCGGCCCAGTCCTCGATGAAGAAGTCGAACGGGTTGATCGCGGTCAGGTCGGCGATGAGGCTCACGGTGACCGAGAGGGTCGGCGACGGCTCCGGGAACACCAGACGGGCCATGTAGTTGCTGAAAGCGTCCTGCTGCCAGTTCAGGAAGTGCTCTGCGGGTTCGACTTTCAGCGAATACGCCTCGATCGGTGTCCGCGAGTGGGGAGCCGGCCGCAACCGCACCACATGCGGGTAGATCTTGACCGGGCGATCGAACGCGTAACTCGTCCGGTGCTCGAGGGCCACCTTGATCGTCATGGTCAGAAATCACATCACAGATACCGACCCGATGCCGGATGTGCGGGCCGGATCACCGGCCCGCACCGGCGGCGTCACCGGAGGGCGGGATACTCAGCCCGCGTTGTCGGCGGTCTGCGCGGCGTCGTCGGCGCCCGGACGGTTGCGCGCCACCGGCTTCGCGTCGATCCCGGACTCCTTGCGCTGCTGCGCGGTGATCGGCGCGGGAGCGTCGGTCAACGGATCGACACCGCCACCAGACTTCGGGAACGCGATCACCTCGCGGATCGAGCTCTCACCGGCGAGCAGTGCGGTGATCCGGTCCCATCCGAATGCGATACCGCCGTGCGGGGGCGCGCCGTAGGCGAAGGCGTCGAGCAGGAAGCCGAACTTCTCCTGGGCCTCGTCGTGACCGATGCCCATGATCTCGAAGACCCGCTCCTGCACGTCGCGCTGATGGATACGGATCGACCCACCGCCGATCTCGTTGCCGTTGCAGACGATGTCGTAGGCGTAGGCCAGCGCCGCGCCGGGATCGGTGTCGAGCGTGGCGAGCGATTCCGGCTTCGGCGCGGTGAAGGCGTGATGCACGGCGGTCCAGGCCCCGGATCCGACGGCGATGTCGCCGGAGGCAGTGGCGTCGTCGGCCGGTTCGAACAGCGGGGCGTCGACGACCCAGGTGAACGCCCAATCGTCGGCGCCGGTGGGCACCCCACTCGTTTCGCTCCCGGCGCCGGGGATCAGGCCGAGGCGAGAGGCGATCTCGCCACGGGCCGCTCCGAGGAGAGCGCGCTGCGCCTTCACCGGTCCGGCCGCGAAGAACACACAGTCGCCGGGTGCGGCCCCCACGTGCGCGGCCAGTCCCGCGCGCTCCGTGTCGGACAGGTTCTTGGCGACCGGACCACCGAGCTCTCCGTCCTCACCGACGAGGACGTAGGCCAGCCCCTTTGCCCCGCGCTGCTTGGCCCACTCCTGCCACGCATCGAGTTGGCGTCGCGGCTGCGAGGCCCCGCCCGGCATGACGACGGCACCCACGTAGGGGGCCTGGAACACGCGGAAGGGGGTGTCGGCGAAGAAGTCCGTGCACTCGACGAGTTCGATGCCGAAACGCAGATCCGGTTTGTCACTGCCGAAGCGGCGCATCGCGTCGGCATAGGTGATGCGCGGGATCGGCGTCGCGATCTCGACCCCGATCAGTTTCCACAGCGCGACGAGGATCTCCTCGGCGAGAGAGATGACATCGTCCTGGTCGACGAAGCTCATCTCGAGATCCAGCTGGGTGAACTCGGGCTGGCGATCGGCGCGGAAATCCTCGTCGCGGTAGCACCGCGCGATCTGGTAGTACCGCTCCATCCCGGCCACCATGAGCAGCTGCTTGAACAACTGCGGGCTCTGCGGCAGCGCGTAGAAGGTGCCGGGTTGCAGACGTGCCGGCACCAGGAAGTCGCGAGCGCCCTCCGGCGTCGAGCGGGTCAGCGTCGGGGTCTCGATCTCGACGAAGTCGTGGTCGGCGAGCACGCCGCGGGCAGCTGCGTTCACCTTCGAGCGCAGACGGAGGGCATGCGCGGGCTTGTCGCGACGCAGGTCGAGGTAGCGGTGGCGCAGTCGCGCCTCCTCGCCCGGCGCGTCGTCGAGTTGGAAGGGAAGGGGCGCCGAGGCGTTCAGCACCTCGAGGGCCGTCGCGTTGATCTCGATCGCGCCGGACGGGAGGTTGGCGTTCTCGCTGCCCTCCGGGCGCACCTCGACGACGCCCGTCACCGCGACACAGAACTCCGCGCGCAGGCGGTGTGCGGCTTCGGCGACCGACTCGTCACGGAAGACGACCTGGACGAGACCCGAGCTGTCCCGCAGATCGATGAAGACCACGCCGCCGTGATCACGGCGACGGGCAACCCAGCCGGCGACGGTGACGGTCTGCGAGGCGTCGGCGCTGCGAAGCGAACCGGCCAGATGCGTGCGGAGCACTCAGAGTCCTTCCAAGGGGGTACGAGATGGATCTCGGGTCATCCTACTTTCGCGCCGTTGACCTGCCCGCACCCGCCCGCGCTCGGGTCCTGTGGCCCGTTCCCGGATCCCGACACGCGCCGGTGTGCGATCGATCCGGCCACCGCCACACCGCCGGCGAATATGCTCGATGCTGCCGTCCCCGACGTCCCCTGTCCGGGCCGGGACGCGGTGTTCGCCGGACCGAGGAGCTCTCATGACATTTCAGGGTGGTGGGCCACTGGACACCGGCAACGTGTCGGGCGGCGGTGGTGGCGGTGGCGTGGGACGGATCGCGCTCGGCGGCGGCGCCGGACTCGTGATCACCCTCATCGCCCTGTTCTTCGGGATCGACCCGGGCTCGATCACCGGTGGCGCGGGTACCGGAACGTCGGCGAACAGCCAGAACTCATCCGAGATCGATGCACAGATCCGCTCGTGCACGATCGAGAAGGCCAACACCGACGACATCTGCCGGATCGTTGCGACCACGAACAGCCTCGATCAGGTCTGGTCGGAGCAGATGCGCGGCTACACGCCACCGAACACGAAGATCTTCTCCGGGTCGGTTAACACGGGATGCGGTGCGGCGACGTCGGCAACGGGGCCGTTCTACTGCCCGGCCGACAGCACGGCGTACTTCGATCCGACATTCTTCGCCCAGCTGAAACAGATGGGCGGCAGCGACGGTCCGCTCGCCCAGGAGTACGTCGTCGCCCACGAGTACGGCCATCACGTACAGAACCTGACCGGCGCACTCCAGAAGGGCAACCGCATGGGTTCGCAGGGTCCGCTGTCCGGCTCGGTTCGTGTCGAACTGCAAGCCGACTGCCTCGCCGGTGTCTGGGCCTATCACTCGGACAAGGGGCCCGATGCGATGCTCGAGCCGCTGACCCAGGATCAGATCGCCACTGTCGTGCAGACCGCGAAGGCCATCGGCGACGACACGATCCAGGGAGCCAACTCGAATCCGGAGGGCTGGACGCACGGATCGGCACAACAGCGTGTCCGGTGGTTCGGCACCGGATATGAGTCCGGCGATCCGCGCCGGTGCGACACCTTCGCCACCAACGATCTGTGAGCGCCCCGGCGCCCGGCGCAACCCGTACCCCATCCGTCGTCGACCGGCTCGCGGAACGCCATCTCGCCGATCAGGCCGGGCTCGATCCGTTCTTCGCGACAGAGATCGGTGTGCCCGGCCAGGACGACCGCCTCACCGACTTCTCCCCCGGTGCCTGCTACGCCCGTGCTGCCGCCGCCCGGGCCGCCGTCGGATCGCTCGAGTCGGCGCCGGTGGCCGACGAGGTCGACCGCGTCACCGTGGCGACGATGACCGCGTCGCTCCATCGCGAGATCGCGCTCGCCGAGGCGGGTGAGCACATCGGCGACTGCAATGTGATCGCCTCGCCGCTGCAAGCGGTGCGCGACGTCTTCGACCTGATGCCCACCGACACCGCGGAGGCACGCGAGATCTTCCTGGCGCGACTGTCCGGTATCCCCGACTGCGTCGACGGCATCATCGACGGACTGCGGCATCGGATCGCGCACGGGCCGCCTCTCGCCCGACGGCAGGCCGTCCTGGTCGCGGAACAGTCCGACGCGGCCGTTGCCGGAATCGCGGCCGACACCACCGCCCTCGCCGACGACCCCCGTCTCGCCGACGCGACCGCCCGGGCGCTCGACCGCGCCGGGTCGGCGTTCGCCGCGCTGGCCGTGATGCTGCGGACCGAGGTCGCGCCGTCCGCGGTGACCGACGACGCGGTCGGACGCGAGCGCTATCTCCGGTTCCTGCCCGCCCACCTCGGCGCCGACGTCGACCCGGACGAGGCATACGCGTGGGGTCTCGATCGTCTCGCCGCCATCGTCGACGAACAGGCCGCACTGGCCACCGAGATCGTCACGGGCGGCGGGGTGCGGGAGGCGATGTCACACCTGAACACGCTGCCGCAGTACGCCATTCATGATCGTCATGAGTTCGTCGGATGGATGCAGGAGCTGTCCGACCGGGCCGTTGACGCCCTGGCCGGGATCCACGTCGACCTGCCGCCCCGACTGACGAGACTCGAATGTCGGCTCGCACCGTCGGAGACGGGGATCATCTACTACACCCAGCCGAGCGCGGACCTGACCCGACCCGGCCGCATGTGGTGGTCGGTCCCACCCGAGCAGACGGTGTTCCACACCTGGCAGGAGACCACCACGGTCTTCCACGAGGGTGTGCCGGGTCATCACCTGCAGCTCGGCTCGGCCATCGTCTCCGACGACCTCAACGCATGGCGCAAGCTCGCCTCGTTCACCTCCGGCCACGGCGAGGGCTGGGCGCTGTACGCGGAGAGACTGATGGGCGAGTTGGGTTGGCTCGACGATCCCGGCGACCGGATGGGCATGCTCGACTCGCAGCGACTGCGCGCGGCGCGGGTCGTCGTCGACATCGGTGTGCACTGTCGCCTGCCCGCGCCAGCCGCACTCGGCGGTGGCACGTGGGACGCCGACAAGGCATGGCGGTTCTTGACCGGGTCGGTCGCGATGGATCACGCCGTGCTGCGCTTCGAACTCCACCGCTACCTCGGGTGGCCGGGGCAGGCACCGTCGTACGCACTGGGACAACGGGTCTGGGAACAGACCCGTTCGTCGGCCCTGCGTGCACACCCGGACTGGACGCTGCGGGACTTCCACACTCGTGCCCTCGCCCTCGGCGGGGTGTCGCTCGATGTGCTGGCCGACGAGCTGACCGCCGGCTGAATGGGGACTCTCTAGCCGAGCAGTTGTCGTATCTCGGCCAGGACGTCGTCGAGTGCGACCTGACGCTGCTCCCCGTTCGAGAGGTCTTTCACCTCGATTCGACGCTCCTCGAGCTCGCGATCACCCAGCACCAGCGCGAGACGCGCTCCCGAACGGTCGGCCGCCTTCATCGCGCCTTTGAGCCCGCGATCCCCGTAGGCCAGGTCGACGCTGATCCCTGCCGCTCGGAGTTGCCCTGCGACACCGACCAATTCGGCTTTCGCGTCGGCGCCCAGCGGTACCCCGAACACCTGACAGCGCGCGACGTCGGCGTGCGCGACACCCTCGGCCTCCAGCGCCAGCATCGTCCGGTCGACGCCGAGTCCGAAACCGATGCCCGAGAGATCCTGCTTTCCGCCGATCTGGCGCATCAGACCGTCGTAGCGGCCTCCGCCGCCGATGCCCGATTGCGCGCCGAGCCCGTCGTGGACGAACTCGAAGGTGGTCTTGGTGTAGTAGTCGAGGCCCCGGACGAGACGCGGGTTCAGTTCGTACGGCACGCCCAGCCGCGTGAGGTGGGTCAGCACCAGATCGAAGTGGGCGCGGGCGTCGTCGCTGAGGAAGTCGACGAGCAGTGGGGCGTCCGCGGTGGCCGCCTTGACCTCCGGCCGCTTGTCGTCGAGCACGCGCAGCGGGTTGATCTCGGCACGCCGGCGCGTCGGCTCGTCCAGGTCGAGGCCGAAGAGAAACTGCTGCAACGCCTCTCGATAGGGTCCGCGGCTCTCGGCATCACCGAGGGAGGTGATCTCGAGACGGAAGCCGGACAGACCGAGGCGACGGTAGCCCTCGTCGGCGATCGCGATGACCTCGGCATCGAGAGCCGGGTCGTCGACACCGATCGCCTCCACACCGACCTGCTGGAGCTGGCGATAGCGTCCGGTCTGCGGCTTCTCGTACCGGAAGAACGGCCCCGCATAACAGAGTTTGACCGGGAGCTGCCCCCGATCGAGTCCGTGCTGGATGACCGCGCGCATCACCCCGGCGGTGCCCTCCGGGCGCAGCGTCACCGACCGGTCCCCCCGGTCGGCGAACGTGTACATCTCCTTGCTGACGACATCGGTCGACTCTCCGACACCACGGGCGAACAGCCCTGTGTCCTCGAAGATCGGCAGTTCGATGTGCCCGTACCCGGCGAGCCGGGCGGCCTCGGTCAGGGTGTCGCGGACCCGACGGAAGTCCGTCGATGACGGCGGGAAGTAGTCGGGAATGCCTCTCGGCGCGGCGAACTCGGCGCTCACAGTCCGTATCGTCCCTTCTTGACGGTGCCCGAGGCCGAGAGGTCGGCCAGGAACGGGTTCCCCGCACGCTCGGCACCGATGGATGTCTGGGGTCCGTGTCCGGGAAGGACCTGGGTGTGATCGGGCAGCGGCAACAGCTTCTCCGCGATCGAGTCGAGCAACTGCTGATGATTCCCGCCAGGCAGGTCGGTCCGACCGATCGACCCGGCGAACAGCACGTCACCGGAGAAGCAGACCGGCACGACCGAGGGGATCCTCGAGGTCGTGTCGGCGGCATCCTCCTCGCCGGGATCGACCTCGACCGGGACCTCGATGCCGAGCAGGACCGAACCCTGCGTGTGCCCGGGCGCGAGATCCACCGAGATCCTGATGCCGGCGACGTCGATCTCCTCGCCGTCGACGAAGTCGATGACCTTCTCGGGCTCCCGGAACTCGAGGGAGCCGATCATGTCGCCGAGCGCCCGACCGAGCCCCACACCGGGGTCGGCGAGCATCGGCCGATCGTCGGCATGGATGTAGGCGGGGATGGAGAACTCGTCGCACAGTTCGGCGGCGTTCCAGGTGTGGTCGAGGTGACCGTGGGTCAGCAGCACGGCCACCGGCGTCAGGTCGTGCTCGGCGAGCAGCTCCCGGACCCGGGGCGCCGCGTCGTGCCCCGGATCGACGATGACCGCTTCCGCCCCTGCCTCCGTGGCGAGGATGTAGCAGTTCGTCTGGAACATGCCAGCCGCGAATCCGGTGATCAGCATCCGTCCATTGTGGCAAACGCCGTCGGCACACTCTGACGACAGCCCGTGCCGGCGATCTCGAGGAGCGGTGGAGATGTCGGTGCAGGTGTTGGCCGAGGACTCACCCGGCCATGGAACTCTCAGGTTCGACTGGCAGACTGGCCACTCGATGTAGCATCAGCGCCGATCGCATGCCCGGCCCCGGCCGGTGGCATGCCATCCCCCGGGGGAACCAGCTACGGCACACGAGTTCAGGAGGGTCCAACCGCGTGTCCACGAACGAGGAGCGTCGCGAAGCAGCCAAGCGCAAGCTCGAGGAACGTCTCGAGCGGGAGCGGCAGGAGAAGCGCCGACGCAAGATCATCATCGCCTCGGTGTCGACGGTGGTGGTGGTCGCGATCGTGGCGACGGCGACCACGCTGATCGTCAAGAAGGTCCTCGACGACCGCGAGGCGGCGCGCTGGACCTCCTGTGCCTTCGAGGATCAGCCGAGCCGCTTCGATCAGCTCCCCAAGGAGGTACCCGCCGAGGTGCCTGCGGATCAACGCGCCCAGGCGCAGGCCTACCTCGATGAGATGAAGGCGGGCGAGTCCAAGCAGCGCACGTCACCGAAGCCTGCGGAGAAGGAACTCAAGGAAGGCACCGCCGACCTCACTCTGAACACCAACCAGGGCGCGGTGCCGATCACGCTCGAGCGCACCGGCGCACCCTGCAACACTGCCGCGATGATCTCTCTGGCGGAGAACAAGTTCTATGACAATTCGCCCTGCCACCGGTTGACCGCAAGCGACACACTGAAGGTCCTGCAGTGCGGCGATCCGACCGGAACCGGCGCCGGCGGCCCGGGATGGTCGAGTCCCGACGAACTCCCGACCGACCTCAAGCCCGCGGGCCAACCGGACCCAATGTCGGGTACCGCACCGGTCATCTACCCGCGAGGCACCGTCGCCATCGCCAACAGCAACAATCCGCAGACCGGGCAGTCGAACACCGGCTCGAGCCAGTTCTTCCTGGTGCTGCAGGACAGCCAGTTGGCGCCGAACTACTCGGTGGTCGGCACGGTGGATCCGGCCGGCCTGACAGTGCTCGACAAGATCGCGGCGAACGGCCTGATGCCCGGGCCCAACGGCAATGCCCAGGACGGCCGGCCGAAGGAGCCCGTCGACATCACCACTGCGACCGTGGGCGGCGCAACGCAGGACTGACCACCGACCTCGGTGGCCTCAGGCCGCCGAGGTCACCCGGTACACGTCGTAGACGCCCTCGACGTTCCGCACGACGTTGAGCACGTGACCGAGATGCTTCGGGTCGCCCATCTCGAACGTGAACTTGCTGATCGCAACCCTGTCTCGGCTGGTGGTCACCGACGCCGACAGGATGTTGACCCGTTCGTCGGCGAGCACCTTCGTCACATCCGACAACAGGCGATGACGGTCCAGGGCCTCGACCTGGATGGCGACGAGGAAGATCGACGACGGGGACGGCGCCCACGAGACCTCGATGATCCGCTCGGACTGCTCGCGGAGCGACTGCGCGTTCGTGCAATCGGTGCGGTGCACGCTGATACCGCCGCCGCGGGTGACGAACCCCATGATCTCGTCCCCGGGAACGGGCGTGCAGCATTTGGCCAGTTTGGCCATGACGTTGTCGAGGCCCTCGACGACGACGCCGGCGTCACCGCCCTGCCGGGTGCGGGTCGGCAGGGTGGACGGCGTCGAGCGTTCGGCGATCTCGTCGACGGCGTCGTCGAGCCCGCCGAGGGAGGCGACCAGTCGATTGACGACATGTCGTGCGGAGACGTGGTTCTCCCCCACCGCGGTGTAGAGCGCCGTGACGTCGGCATAGCGCAACTCCTTGGCGATGGATGCCAACGATTCGGCACTCATCAAGCGCTGCAACGGAAGTCCGCCTCGGCGCACCTCCTTGGCGATTGCTTCCTTGCCGGTCTCGAGCGCTTCTTCGCGACGTTCCTTGGCGAACCACTGCCGGATCTTGGCCTTGGCCCGCGGCGACACGACGAAGTTCTGCCAGTCCTTCGACGGTCCGGCGTTGGGCGCCTTCGAGGTGAACACCTCGACGACCTCACCGTTCTCGAGGGTGCGTTCGAGCGCGACGAGCCGGCCGTTGACCCGGGCGCCGATACATCGATGGCCGACCTCGGTGTGTACCGCGTAGGCGAAATCGACCGGCGTCGATCCGGCCGGCAGAGTGATCACGTCGCCCTTCGGCGTGAAGACGAAGATCTCCTGCACGGCAAGGTCGTAGCGCAGCGACTCCAGGAACTCACCCGGATCGGCGGCCTCACGCTGCCAGTCGAGGAGCTGGCGCATCCACGCCATGTCGTCGATCTCGGCGGCATCGGATCGTTTCGGGTTCTTGCCCTTCCGATAGCCGCTCTCCTTGTACCGCCAGTGTGCGGCGATGCCGAACTCTGCCGTGCGATGCATCTCGGCGGTGCGGATCTGCACCTCGAGGGGTTTGCCCTCGGGACCGATCACCGTCGTGTGCAGCGACTGGTACACCCCGAAGCGGGGTTGGGCGATGTAGTCCTTGAACCGTCCGGCCATCGGCTGCCACAGCGAATGCACCACGCCGACGGCCGCATAGCAGTCGCGGACCTCGTCGCACAGGATGCGGATCCCGACCAGATCATGGATGTCGTCGAAGTCGCGGCCCTTGACGATCATCTTCTGATAGATCGACCAGTAGTGCTTGGGGCGACCCTCGACGGTCGCCGAGATCCGTGCCGAGCCCAGCGCGTTGTTCACATCCGCGCGGACACGGGCCAGGTAGGTGTCGCGCGACGGCGCGCGATCGGCCACCAGACGAACGATCTCCTCGTACCGTTTGGGATGCAGGATCGCGAACGAGAGGTCTTCGAGTTCCCATTTGACCGTCGCCATGCCGAGCCGGTGTGCGAGGGGTGCGATGACCTCCAACGTCTCCCGGGCCTTGCGCGCCTGCTTCTCCGGCGGGAGGAAACGCATGGTCCGCATGTTGTGCAGCCGGTCGGCGACCTTGATCACCAGCACACGCGGATCACGGGCCATCGCGATGATCATCTTGCGGATGGTCTCGGCCTCGGCAGCACTGCCCAGAGCGACCTTGTCGAGCTTGGTCACTCCGTCGACCAGGTGGGCGACCTCCGCACCGAAGTCCTTCTCGAGCTGTTCGAGCGAGTATCCGGTGTCCTCGACGGTGTCGTGCAACAACGCGGCCACCAGTGTCGTGGTGTCCATGCCGAGGTCGGCGAGGATCGTGGCCACGGCGAGCGGGTGCGTGATGTACGGGTCGCCGGACTTGCGCGTCTGGCCCTCGTGACGCTCATCCGCGACGTCATAAGCGTGCTGCAGCAGCGCGACGTCGGCCTTCGGATAGATCTCGCGATGCAGGGTGACGAGTGGTTCCAGCACCGGCCGCACCGGGCTTCGGGTGGCGGTCATCCGACGGGCGAGCCGGGCGCGGACCCTCCTCGACGCCGAGGAGGACGGCGTGGCCAGGGAATCGCCGTTGGTCATCGTTCCCGGCCGTGACGGTCCGCCCGTCTCGACCGGTGATCGGTCGTTCGCGGGCGTCACATCGGCGGCGGGTGATCCTGCCGCGTCGCCGACGCCGTGACGGGCGTCGGTGTCGGTGTCGTCGTGCATCGGGACCTCCTCCCGGCTCCGTTCGTATGCGTCGGCATCAACGCGGGCGCCCCGCCATCGTCCGTCTCCACCGGAGACGCCGAGACGGTGCACCCTCATCCTGCCGAACGCCGGATGAGGCGAGTCTAGTCCGGCCGTACCGCACGGAACCGCCGACCGCGACGTCGCGCGGGCTCGGGCGGCGTCTGGTGCGCCTCAGTCGAGGGTGACAGCGTGAACCGGCAGGTCGGCACCGAGGCCATCGGCGATCGTCGCCCGCCCACCGAGACCGTCGAGCTCCATGATCACGGCGACACCGACCACCTCGGCACCCGCCCTGCGCAGCAGGTCCCCGGCCGCGACGACGGTGCCGCCGGTGGCGAGGACATCGTCGACGAGCAGCACCCGCAGGCCGGTGATGTCGATTCCGCTGGCGGGGATCTCCAGACTGGCCGATCCGTACTCGAGCGCGTAGTCGATGTGGTGAACCGGCGGCGGCAACTTGCCGCCCTTGCGCACCGCGAGCACACCGACCTCTCGTTGCCGGGCCACGGCACCGCCGAGAAGGAAACCGCGGGCGTCGATGCCCGCGACGAGGTCGATGTCGCCGCAGCGATGAGTCAGTGCGGTGACGATCGAGGCGAGCCCGGCCGGATCGGCCAACACCGGGGTGAGGTCTTTGAACGTGATGCCGGGCGCCGGGAAGTCAGGGACCGTGCGGGCGTGTTCGTCGATGGCGGTACGGGCGTCGTCGAGCGCCCGGGCCGTCACCTCGTCGAGTCCCGTGTCCTGCGTGCCCGCGTCGTCGGTCCCAGCGTCCCCGGTCACTGCGTTGCCGGTTGCTGCATCGTCACTCACGTACCGTCCACCGATCCATGTTCCATCCGGTCCCGTTGCGGCCCAGACCGGCCACCACATTATCGACCAGCCCGTTCCAGCGCTGCACCCGCGGCGCGGCGAACAAGGGGATCGACGGGAGTGCCGACCACGCGGCGTTCTCGATCGCGCGGACCAGCGGCAACCGGTCGGCGGCGAGGTCGGCCGTGACGAGCGCGTCGACGGCGCCACTGACCTCGGGACTGCGGAATCCACCGAGATTCAGCGGGTCCCCACCACGGAGCTGATACGCGTCGCGTGACGGGTTGGCGGCGCCCGCAGCGGCGAAGCCCGCCCCGTTGGCGACGATCAGCGCGTCGACGGTGCGGCCCAGAGCGCCGGGGGTGATGTCGGGTGCCCCGGCGTCCACCACCTCGATCCCCACCCGCCGGCAGGATTCGGCCATCGCGGCGACCATCTTCTGATGCCGCGCCGTCGGCGCGAGGTACCCGACCCGGACCCTCATCGAGGCACGTCCCGCCTCGGCCTGTCCGTCACCGCTGAGCGCGCGTGCCCGCGGCAGGTCGGGGCGCGCGTACGCGCGACCGAACGATCCATTCAGTTGTCCGGCCAGATTGTCCGACGGCGGCAGGACGCGGAGGTTCCAGACCTGTGCCCCCTGTCCGAACTGCCGCGCGAGGGCGTCTCGCGGGATGCACGATGCCAGTGCCTGGCGCGCCCGCAGCGTGCCGAGGGCACCTCGCTGGGCGAGGACGACCTCTTCGACGGCAAGTGCTCGATTCGGCTGCGGAAGCGGTTGCACGGCAGCATCTCCGGACGGACGGATGTCGTCGTCATCGGTGAGGCCGCCGGTGACGTCCACGATGTCGAACGAGCCGTCGGCGAGCTTGCTGTCGGTGTCGGTGCCCCGTCCCCAGATGGCGATCCGCTGTGTCTGAGGGGCATCGCCCCACCACGTGTCGTTCGGGACCAGCACCAACCCACCCGACTCCGAGTACCCCTCGATCCGGTACGGACCCGAGGACGGGAACCTGGTCTCGTCGATCGGCCCGGGCGTCAGTGCGAAACCGGAGTTCCAGGCCTTGGCGATCTTCGTGGTCACCGCACGATTCCCGCCCCGTAAGGGATCCAACACTCCGGCGACACCGGCGTCACGGGCGACGACATGCGCCGGGAGAAGGGTGCCGGCACCGAACAGCGAGAGCCAGTCGCGATAATCGCGGCCCGGGGCGAAGGCGACCGTCGCGGTGCGATCGCCCGCTGCACAGTCGATCCGATCGATGTCGCGGTAGCCCGCTGTGGTCGCCGGCCGGAAACCGGGGAACCGGCCGCTCATCGCCGCCCAGGCCAGAACCAGGTCGTCGCAGTCGAGCGCCTGCCCGTCGGAGAAGCGCGCCCTAGGGTCGAAGTCGTACCGCAGCGTCAGACCTTCACCGGGAACCGGTGTGACGGTGCCGATGTCACGGTCCGGCGTCACCTGGCCCTGCGCTCCCAGATAGCTGAATCCGGGCAGCATCCGGGTCGTCGCCATGAGTACACCGTCGGCGTTGCCGTCGACGGTGTTCGCGTTGTAGCTGCTGATGCGTGCGTCGACCACGTAGTCGATGGTCGGCGGTCCGTCGTCGCCGCACGCGGTCAGCAGACCGGTCAGCGTCACGAGCACCGCCGCCAGTACCGTCACCGTCACGGGCAGGCCGGGTCGTCGGCGGGCCTGGCGCCCGGTCTGGTCGGTCACGACCCGTAGGTTAGCGCGACCGACGACGTTTCCCGGTGGGGCTCTGCGGTGCGTCGGCGTCGTCGCGACGTGCCGCACGGCCGCTCGACGACCGGCCCCGCACCGGACGCGGTGCATCGGACAGATCGTCGCCTGCCGCCACGCGTGCGCGGCGATCGAGGACGCGCTTCGTGTGGCGCGCGATGTCCTTGCGTCGTTCCTTGAGGGTCACCAGCAGCGGCGCCGCCAGGAAGATCGACGAGTAGGCACCGACGACGACACCGACGAGCTGGATCAGCGCGAGATCCTTCAGCGTGCCGACCCCGAGGAGCCACACCGCGATGACCATGAGCGCGATGATCGGCAGCACCGAGATGACGGTGGTGTTGATCGAACGCATGAGTGTCTGGTTCACCGCGAGGTTGGCCTGCTCACCGTAGGTGCGCCGGGTCGTCTGCAGGACCGATCTCGTGTTCTCGGCGACCTTGTCGAAGACGACGACGGTGTCGTAGATGGAGAAGCCGAGGATCGTGAGGAGACCGATGACCGTGGCCGGGGTGACCTCCCAGCCGACCAGCGAGTAGACGCCGGCAGTGACGATGATGTCGAAGAACAGAGAGGCGAGGGCTGCTGTGGACATCTCGCGGTCGAATCGCACCGCGATGTAGACGAACACGATCACCAGGAACACCGCGAGCGCGATCAGCATCTTCTGCGTGATCTCGCCACCCCAGGTGGAACTGACATCCGACGAACTGACCTCTGCGGCAGTCAGTTCCGGGGAGAACTTGTCGGCGAGGGCTCGGGTCACCTGTTCGGTCTGCTGGATGCTCAGGGTCTCGGTACGCACCTGGATCGTCTCGCTGGACCCGGATCCGGCGGTCTGCACGGACTCCGGTGCGTCTCCGAGCGTCTGGGAGAACACCTCCTCGACGGCATCGGTGGTCACACCGGCCGAGACCGGGATCGACACCTGGGTACCGCCCTCGAACTCGATGCCCAGGGTGAACCCACGGATCGCGATCGATCCGATACAGATCGCCAGGATGACCGCGGTGACGATGTACCAGGTGCGGCGTGCGGCGATGATGTCGAACGCGCCGGTACCGGTGTACAGCCGCGAGAGGAACGAGCGGTCCTTCTCGGCGACGAAGTTCGCGTCGGCGGTGGGGGTATCGACCGGCTCGCTGTCCTCGACGACCAGGTCGGGGGTGGATGCGGTCCGCCCGCCCCCGCTGCGTCCGGAGTTCGGACGCGCCGGTCCTTGCGGCCCAGGGGTCTGCATGCTCATTTCGCCGATCCTTCCGACGCGGTGACCTGCGACGACCGTTGCGCGACGCGGCGCTGACGGGCCACCTCGCTGACCGCGCCGAGTCCGTTGACGTTCGGTCGCGACAAGAACTCCGAACGACTCGCCAGGACGACGAGCGGGTGGGTCACGAGGAACACGACCACGACGTCGAGGATCGTGGTCAGACCCAGCGTGAACGCGAACCCGCGCACCTCGCCGACGGCCAGGATGTAGATGACGGCCGCCGCGATGAAGCTGACGGCGTTGCCGGACCAGATCGTGCGCCTCGCGCTCGCCCAGCCGCGCGGAACCGCGGACCGGAAACTTCGGCCCTCGCGCATCTCGTCCTTTATTCGTTCGAAGTAGACGACGAACGAGTCCGCGGTCATACCGATGCCGATGATCAGACCGGCGATACCGGCGAGGTCGAGCGTGAAGCCGATCCAGCGCCCCAGCAGGACGATGATGCCGTAGACCATCAGCCCGGACAGCAGCAGCGACAGCACCGTGAGGATGCCGAGCATGCGGTAGTAGAGGAGGGCGTAGAGCAGCACCGCGATCAGGCCGACCGCACCGGCGATGAGGCCGGCCTTCAGCGACGAGAGACCCAGCGTCGCAGAGACCGTCTCGGCATCGGACGCCTCGAACGAGAGCGGCAGCGAACCGTACTTCAGGACGTTGGCCAGGTCCTTGGCCTCCTGCTGGCTGAAGTTGCCGCTGATCTCGGTCTGCGGCGTGGTGATGGCGCCACGGATCTGAGGTGCGGAGACGACCTTGGTGTCCAGGGTGAACGCGGTCTGCTTGCCGACGTTCTGTCCGGTGTACTGCGGCCAGAAGTTCTGTGCCTCACCCTTGAACTCGACCTGCACGATCCACGAGCCGGCCTGCTGGGTGGTACCGGCGGTCGCGTTCTTGATGTCACGACCGTCGATGATCTCGGGCCCGAGCAGATAGACCTCGGTGCCGTCCTGCGAACACGCGACCAGGTATTGGTCGGGCAGATCATTGCCGAGCAACGGGTCGTTGGCGCCGGGCGAACAGTCCATCTTCGCCATCTGCGCGGTGAGGGCGTCGAGATTCGCCCCCGCCGGCGCCTGACGCAGTTTGCGCTGCTCGTCGATCGCGGCCGCCGACGTCTCGCCGTTCTCGTCCTCCGCGTCCGGTTGATCGTCTTTCGCGGGCTGCGGGGTCGCCGGCTGCACGTTCTCCACCGGCCGCACGAACAGCCGCGCGGTCTGGCCCAGGGTGCGGGCCTGCTTGCCGTCGTCGCCGGGAACGGTGATGACCAGGTTGTTGCCGTTGACCACGACCTCCGAACCGGACACACCGAGCCCGTTCACACGCTGCTCGATGATCTGTTTCGCCTGGTCGAGCTGCTCCCGTGAGGGCGGCTTGCCGTCAGGGGTACGGGCGGTCAGCGTCACGCGGGTGCCGCCCTGCAGATCGATACCGAGCTTGGGGGTCGGCGATCCGCCACCGGTGAAGAAGACCAGTCCGTAGACAACGGCCAGCAGCACGAAGAAAGCGGTCAGGGGTCTCCACGGCGGCACCTCACGGGGAAGTCCCGACCGCTTCGCCGACGCCCGGCGAGGTGTGGTCACTGCTGTTCTGGTCTCCTCAGGAAAGCACGCTCAGGCGCCAGGCCCCCGATGCGCGCGGACGATCCGGTCGGTCGCCCACTCTACTGACTGTGCGGTAACCCCCGGGTCCCGGTGTCCGCGCGGAAGCACCGCGGACGGGAGGTCCCGTCCGCGGTGTGCGTCACTTGTCGTCGGTCGGCTTGTCCGCCGGTCGGTCCGCGATGATCGTGTCGTCGGCGGGGGTGTCGGCCGGGTCGGTCGACGGGGTGTGATCGATCGACTCGGGCTCGATCTGCTCGGGGCGTTCGGTCAGCGCGCCCGGATAGGTGGCCGCGGCCTCGTCGGTCGGCACCACACGCACCACGGCGAGACGGTTGAACCGGGTGACGACGCCGGTGGCGATCTCCAGGTCGACGAAGTCCGATGCCGAGTCGTCCACGACGGTCGCGAACATGCCGGAGGTGAGCTGCACACGCGCGCCGGTGGCGACGGAGTTCTGCATCTCCTGCATCTCGGACATGCGCTTCTTCTGCTTGCGGATGCTCAGGAACATGAACCCCGCGAGCAGGGCGAGCAGGAGGGGGAAGAAGAGGGACTCCATGGTGACAGCAACAATCCTTGTCGGTTCGGTCGTGGTGTTTCTGGGTGGTATGTCGGATTCGGCGGGTCGGCCGACGGCCGCACGAGGGCGCGCTCGGATGCACCAACTCCTCCGGCGGGCTCTCACCAGTGTGCCATGCCCGCGTCGGAGGATGTCCCGAGCGGTTACAGATCGTCGAAGAGACTGCCCGTCGCGTCCTCGCGCGAGCGCACCCCGAAGCTCGCGTTCATGGCACCGGCGGGTGGCGTCAGCCCGAGGTGATGCCAGGCGGCGGCAGTCGCGACACGTCCCCGCGGGGTGCGCGCCATCATCCCGGCGCGGACGAGGAACGGCTCGCAGACCTCCTCGACCGTCGTCGGTTCCTCCCCGACGGCCACCGCCAGCGTCGACACGCCGACCGGGCCTCCCCCGAAGCCCCGGACGAGCGCATTGAGGACGGCACGGTCGAGCCGGTCGAACCCGAGGTCGTCGACGTCGTAGACGGCCAGTGCGGCACGGGCGATCTCGACGGTGATGATGCCGTCGGCGCGGACTTCCGCATAGTCGCGGACGCGGCGCAGCAGACGGTTCGCGATCCGTGGAGTACCGCGCGAGCGACGGGCGATCTCGGTCGAGGCGTCGTCGAGCAGCCGGATACCGAGGATGCCCGCGGACCGACGCAGGACCCGGATGAGCTCGTCGGTCTCGTAGAACTCCATGTGCGCGGTGAAACCGAAGCGGTCGCGCAGGGGGCCGGTGAGCGAACCGGACCGCGTGGTTGCCCCGACCAGGGTGAACGGCGCGACGTCGAGCGGGATGGACGTCGCCCCCGGCCCCTTGCCGACGACGACGTCGACGCGGAAGTCCTCCATCGCGAGATAGAGCATCTCCTCGGCGGGCCGGGCGATGCGATGGATCTCGTCGATGAACAGCACGTCGCCCTCGACGAGGTTCGACAGCATGGCGGCCAGATCCCCCGCCCGTTCGAGGGCCGGGCCGGAGGTGACCCGGATCGCCGCCCCCATCTCGCTGGCGATGATCATCGCCAGCGACGTCTTGCCGAGTCCAGGTGGCCCCGACAGCAGGATGTGATCCGGTGTCCCGCCGCGGCCCTTCGCGCCGTGCAGGACCAGTTCGAGCTGCTCGCACACCCGCGGCTGACCGATGAAGTCCGCCAACGACCGTGGCCGCAGCCCGGCGTCGAAGTCACCGTCGGAGTGCAGCTCGCCCGCGCTCACCTCGCGCTCGTCGGGATCCGGGGGCAGTTCGTTCATCAGGCGGTCTTCCCCAGCAGTGCCAGCGACTTGCGCAGGACCGTGGACGCGTCGGCGTCGGGCGCATCGGCCAACACGGCAGCGACCGCCTTGTCCGCGGGGCCGGTGGTGAACCCGAGCCCGACGAGCGCCTCGGCCACCTGATCACGCACCGCACCCCCACCGGTCACCGGCCCGGCCGTGCCCTGCGCCGCAGGCGCATCGACCTTGTCCCGCAGTTCGACGACCAGACGCTCGGCGACGCGCTTGCCGACACCCGGGACGGTCGTGAGGGCTTTCACATCGGACTCGGCCAATGCCCGCCGCAGCGCGTCGGGTTCGATGACGGCGAGGGTGGCCATGGCCAGACGCGGGCCCACCCCGGTCACGGTCTGCAGCAACGCGAACAGCGCCCGCGCATCTGGCTCGGTGAACCCGTAGAGAGTCATCGAGTCCTCGCGGACGATCATCGAGGTGAGCAGCGTCGCCTCCTCGCCGCGACGGACCGAGGCCACGGTTGCGGGGGTGACCAAGACCCGATAGCCGACGCCCGCGCAGTCGACGACGACGTGATCGAGCGCGATGTCGATCACCGGCCCTCGTACGGATGCGATCATGCCGCTCCCCCCTTGCCCGCGCGCGCCCGTCCCGTCGTGCGACCGGCCGACGCCTGCGCGACTCGCTCGCGGTGGCGTCGGGCGAGCTCCTCCGCCGTCTTCTGTGCCTCGATCATCTTCTCCGTCATCGGACCACGCCAGCAGTGACAGATCGCCAGCGCCAGCGCGTCGGCGGCGTCGGCGGGCCGTGGTTTTGTCTGCATTCCGAGAATTCGCGTCACCATCGTCGTGACCTGCGCCTTGTCGGCGCGTCCGCTGCCGGTCACGGCGGCCTTGACCTCGGACGGTGTGTGGAACCGCACCGGTATGTCGCGCTGCCCGGCGGCCAGCGCGATGACGCCTCCGGCCTGGGCAGTGCCCATCGCCGTCGACACCTGGTTCTGGGCGAAGACCCGCTCGATGGCCACGACGTCGGGTCGGTGCACGTCGAGCCAGTGGGCGGCGGCGGTGTAGATGGCGAGCAGCCGGTCCGCGAGTTCCATGTCGCTGGGAGTGCGCACCACGTCGACGTCGAGCGCGGTGACCGCTCTGCCTTTCCCGGACTCGACGAGCGCGATCCCGCACCTCGTCAGTCCGGGGTCGACTCCCATCACGCGCACGCGGATCCTCCGTCTCGCCGAACCGAACAGTTGTTCGAGATTCTATCGGCAGTCACCGACGACCACGGCGAGCAACACGCGCGGACCATCAGACGACAGCAGGGACAATGGCGGGTGCCATGCCGAGCCTGCAGCCCATCTCCCCCGACGCCCTCGTCGAGCTCGTCTCCGACCTCGCCACGGACGGGCCGGGGCGGCGGATCGTCGCGGTCGACGGCGCCGACGCCGCGGAACCGGTCGCGCTGGCCACAGCGGTCGCCGACCACGTGGAGGCATCGGGGCGCGCCGCGTCGGTCGTGGCCATGGCCGATTTCCTCCGTCCCGCATCGCTGCGACTGGAGTTCGGTCACGCCGACGCCGAGAGTTACCGCACCATCTGGTTCGACCATGCCGCAGTGCGGCGCGAGGTCGTCGACGCGCTGCGGTCGAAGGGGCAGTGGTTGCCGAGGTTGTGGGATCCGGTCCGGGATCGCTCGTTCCGTGACGGGCCGCGCACCGCCGCCATCGATCAGGTCCTGGTCCTCGCGGGTCCGATGGTGCGCAGCAGCGGACTCGTCGTCGATGCGACGGTCGCACTGATCATGAGCGAGGGCGCACTGCGCCGACGCACCCCGGAGGGCGACCTGTGGACGATTCCGGCGCTACTCGAGGACGCCTGCAGCGCACCTGCGCCGGACATCGAGGTCCGCTACGACCACCCCGAGCGGCCCGCGTTCCGGCGGACGAGCTGATCCTCCAGCGGTCGCTCCCGTCAGGCGTCGAGCTCGGCGAGGACGTCGTCGCTCACGTCGACGTTGCTGTAGACGTTCTGGACGTCGTCGGAGTCCTCGAGTGCGTCGATCAGTTTGAAGACCTTGCGGGCGCCGTCGGCGTCGACCGGAACCTCCACGGACGCACGGAAATCGGCCTCCGCCGAGTCGTAGTCGATGCCGGCGTCCTGCAGGGCGGTGCGTACGGCGACGAGATCGGTGGGCTCACTGACGACCTCGAAGGACTCCCCGAGGTCGTTGACTTCCTCGGCACCCGCGTCGAGCACCGCGAGGAGGACGTCGTCCTCGGACTGTCCGTTCTTGTCCAGGGTCACCACGCCCTTGCGGGTGAAGAGGTAGGACACCGAGCCCGGATCGGCCATGTTGCCGCCGTTGCGGGTCATCGCCGTGCGGACCTCACCCGCGGCGCGGTTCCGGTTGTCGGTGAGGCATTCGATCAGGACGGCGACACCGTTCGGGCCGTAACCCTCGTACATGATGGTCTGCCAATCGGCGCCACCCGCCTCCTCGCCGCCGCCTCGCTTGCGGGCCCGCTCGATGTTGTCGTTGGGGACCGAGGACTTCTTCGCCTTCTGGATGGCGTCGTAGAGAGTCGGGTTGCCGGCCGGGTCACCACCGCCGGTGCGCGCCGCCACCTCGATGTTCTTGATCAACTTGGCGAACATCTTGCCGCGCTTGGCGTCGACGACCGCCTTCTTGTGCTTGGTGGTGGCCCATTTGGAATGGCCGCTCATGAGACTCCCGCATCCTTCTCGACAACGATGGCGGCCCGCTCGCGCACGCTCCGGCGACGGCAGGCCCAACGTCAAGATCTTACCGGGCCGGGTCGGCGGGCCGGCCCCGACTCGTCCCGGCCGCCGGTGCCGGGTACCCGATCACCCGGTCGCCGACCGCACCATGTCCACGAAGAACCGGTGCACGCGGCGGTCACCGGTGACCTCGGGATGAAAGGAGGTCGCGAGCACCCGACCCTGCCGGACCGCGACGATCCGGTCCTTGGCCGGCCCGTCGGGCACCCGGGCCAGGACCTCGACGTCCGGTGCGATCGACTCGACCCAGGGCGCCCGGATGAACACCGCGCGCATCAACGGCTGCTCGTGGCCGTCGGTGATCCCGTCGAACCGCAGGTCGGTCTCGAAGCTCTCCACCTGACGTCCGAAAGCGTTGCGACGCACCGTGATGTCGAGGGCGTCGAGATGGCCGGCATCCGGGCGGGTGTCCAGGATGGTGCTGGCCAGCATGATCATCCCCGCGCATGAACCGTAGGCGGGCATCCCCCCGGCGAGCCGGTCCCGCAGCGGCTCGAACAGCTCGAACACGGTGAGCAGGTGGCTCATCGTCGTCGACTCCCCACCGGGGATGACGATCGCATCGACCTCATCGAGTTCGGTGGGCCGACGCACGGGGCGCGCCTGGGCCCCGGCCTCGGTCAGCGCGGCGAGGTGCTCGCGGACATCGCCCTGCAGGGCGAGGACCCCGATCACGGGCGATCCGGCGGCGATCGCTGCGGTGTCGTCGCGCGGGTCGGCCGCGCTCACCGGTCCTGCCGCGCGTGCTGATCGGCCGGCATGTCGCGACCGGTTCGGCTCAGTCCCTCCTGGGTGACCGCCGCGACCATCCGGCCCTCGCGATCGAAGATCCGACCCTGGGTCAGGGCGCGCCCCGCATCGGCCGATGGCGACGTCTGGTCGTAGAGCAACCACTCATCGGCGCGGAAGGGCCGCATGAACCACATCGCGTGGTCGAGGGATGCGGCCTGCGGTTCGACACCGGGGTGCGGCACCTTCGACGACCCGAGCAGCGTCATGTCACTCATGTACGCCAGCGTGCCGACGTGGAAGACCTGATCGTCGGGCAGCCGATGCCGGTAGCGGAACCAGACGCGTTGCTGAGCGGCGAAGTAGTCGGACGTGGTCAACAGCTCCCTCGGCACGACGCGGATGTCGAAGTTCTTCCATTCCTTGAACACCGCCTTCGCCTCCTCGGGGAGATCGGTCATCCGGTCCGGCAGACCGTCCGGCGCGGGCGCCGGGGGCATCCGGTCCTGGTGCTGGATGCCGTGGTCGGTACGTACGTGGAACGACGCCGACATGGTGAAGATCGCCTCGCCGTTCTGGATACCGGTGACGCGGCGGGTCGTGAAGGACCGGCCGTCGCGGATCCGGTCGACCAGGAAGACCGCCGGGATGTCGGGATTGCCCGGTCGAAGGAAGTATCCGTGCAGCGAATGGACGGCGAAGTCGTCCGACACGGTGCGCGTCGCCGACATCAGCGCCTGCCCGGCCACCTGTCCACCGAAGGTCCGCTGGAGGTGACTCGGGAACGCCGGTCCCCGAAAGATGTCGGTCTCGATTGCCTCGACCTGAAGGATCTCTTCGATGGTTGCCACGCCGAACAGTATCTATCGGACAGGCGCCTCCGGGCGATCCGGGTGGCCTCGGCGACGACCGCGAGCAGGCATCTGTAACGCCACCCCCGGTCCCGGACGACAACCCGGGTGCCGCGGCCGTTCCCGAAACCCCCGACCCGGGAACGGCCGCGGCGCTGTGTCGGTGCCCGTCGTCTGTTGGTGGTCAGTCGCGGTCGGTCATGACGTCGTCGATCACAACTCGTCGAGGGAGATGAGGCCGTCCTGGACCGCCCGGGCGACGAGCGCGGCCTTGGTCGGCGCCGCGCGATCGATCTCCGCGTACTTGGCGCGAATCCGTGTGAGATGTGTGTTGACGGTGCCGAGGGAGATGAAGAGTTCCTCGGCCACAGCAGGTTTCGAGTCGACCATCAGCCAGGTGCGCAGCACCTGCACCTCTCGGGTGGTCAGCGACGGGCGCTCCAGATCAGCGATATCAGCCGACGACTCGGCGCAGGCGCAACGGGTGGCCTGTGCCCCGCCATGCCCGGCCGGCGTCACCAGCATCATGTGTGCACGATCGGTCGAGGCGCCGCGGGATCGTGTGATCGTCTCGCCGACGCCGGGTGTCCGGTGTCCGTCCCCCGGAAATCCGGGTAGCGGGCTGCCGGGCAGCGGCATCCGACGCTGCGCCAGGCGAGCCAGTGCCTCTTGGCGTCGTCGGTTCGCCTCGACCCGACGACGTGTATCCCGGTCACGCTCGATCGCTCCGGCGCGGACAGGAGAGTGATGCTGCGGAATGTACTGGGCGGTGACTGTCATGGCGTGTCCTCACTCGTCCGGGGGCATCTCCGTCGTTCTGCCCCGCTGTCGTGAGTTAGACGCTACGAATCGGCGTCAGGTTCCAGGATGCGCAGAACTACTCGGATTCCGGTGGGGACTACTCACCTGACCTGCGACGACCGCACCCGGCGTCGGAGGAGTCCTCAGTCGGTCTCCTCGACACCCTCGTCGGAGGTGGCCTCCTCGAAGGTGCCGTCCTCGGACACGGTCGCGCCGACTTCGACCACCACGACGGTGACGTTGTCGTGGGCTCCGAGCGCGAGTGCACCCTCGACGAGTGACTCGGCGGCGACCTCCGCACTCTCGGCCCCGCCGAGGATGTCGGCGATCTCCTCGTCGGGCAGCTCGCCCGTGAGTCCGTCCGAGCAGACCAGGATGATGTCGCCGGGAAGTGCGGCCAGCGAGAAGAAATCGGCCTGGGGTTCGGCCATTCCCGCGCCGAGCGCACGGGTGATGACGTTGCGCCGCGGGTCGACCCGCGCCTGCTCGCGGGTGATGAACCCCGCGTCGACGAACTCCTGCACCTGGGAGTGGTCGACGGTGAGCTGCTCCAGGACGCCGCTCTGCAGACGATAGGTCCGTGAGTCGCCGATGTTGAGCACCAACCAGTGTGGCTCGCCCTCGTGGGTGACCAGGACCGCGCCGGTGGCGGTCGTCCCCGCTCGACGATCGGATTCGGTCGCGATGGCGCCGATCTTGCCCTGCGCCACCGCCAACAGTTCGATCAGCTGGATCTGTGTATCGGTCTGCTCGCCCATCGCCGGGATGTCGGCCAGGGTCACCAGGGCCGCCTCGCTGGCGATCTCACCGCTGTCGTGGCCGCCCATGCCGTCGGCGAGCAGATAGATGCCGGGTGCGACGAGAGCCGCGTCCTCGTTGGTCTCGCGCACCCGGCCGACGTTGCACACCACTGCCCAGTCGAGCCGGAGTCCGCCGAGTGTGTGGGTGCCGCAACGGGATGCGTCCCGCACAATGGTCGCCGAGTCCATGGTCAGCAGATCCTACGGCAGATCGGACTACCAGCCCCGTTCGGCGAGCCGATGCGGTTGCGGGATGTCATCGACATTGATCCCGACCATCGCCTCTCCGAGCCCGCGCGACACCTTCGCGAGCACGTCGGGATCGTCGTGGAAGGTCGTCGCCGCCACGATCGCCGCCGCACGCTGCGCCGGGTTGCCCGACTTGAAGATCCCCGATCCGACGAACACACCCTCGGCACCGAGCTGCATCATCATCGCCGCATCGGCCGGCGTCGCGATACCGCCCGCGGTGAACAACGTCACCGGCAGCTTGCCCGCCTGCGCCACCTCCGCCACCAACTCGTACGGCGCCTGCAATTCCTTTGCCGCCACATACAATTCGTCACTCGGCAACGACGTCAACCGCCGGATCTCATCACGAATCCGGCGCATGTGCGTCGTCGCGTTCGAGACGTCACCGGTGCCGGCCTCGCCCTTGGAGCGGATCATCGCCGCCCCCTCGGTGATCCGCCGCAACGCCTCACCCAGATTCGTCGCGCCGCACACGAACGGCACCGTGAACGCCCATTTGTCGATGTGGTTGGCGTAGTCGGCCGGGGTCAGCACCTCCGACTCGTCGACATAGTCGACACCGAGGCTCTGCAGCACCTGCGCCTCGACGAAATGCCCGATCCGCGCCTTGGCCATCACCGGGATCGACACGGTCGAGATGATGCCGTCGATCATGTCGGGGTCACTCATCCGCGACACACCGCCCTGCGCACGGATGTCTGCGGGCACGCGCTCGAGTGCCATGACGGCGACCGCACCGGCGTCCTCGGCGATCTTCGCCTGCTCGGGGGTGACCACGTCCATGATCACGCCACCCTTGAGCATCTCGGCCATCCCCCGCTTGACCCGCGCGGTGCCCTGCCCGACCGTGGGCGCCACGTCGCGGTGGCCGTTGGCCCCCGTTCCGTTCGCAGCCGCGCCGTTGAGGCCGTTCACGGCGTCCGGTCCGGGAGTGTTCCCTGACTGGGGTTGACTCACTGATGTCTCCTGGGTCGTCATGTCCGGCGCGCAGGCCGGCACCGCATCGATGCGGATGTCACCCTCAAGTCTAGGCGAGCGTGTCGACACGATTCATCGGCCACCTCGGTGTACGCCCGTCGCCGACCGGGCTCGTGGCTCGGTGGGCGTGCCGCCGAGGCACCGGGGCGGTCAGGAGCCGCTGCTCGGCGTGACCCGTTCGATGATCTCGAAGAACTGCGGCAGTTCGGCGGTACCGCCCAGGTGCAACCACCGGACGAGACGCCGTTCGGCCAGATTCCGGGTGTCGCGCACGGCGTCGTTGTAGAAGCGACGCGCCATCATCACCCGCGTCTCGGCGTCGGCGAGTTCGACGACGAGTCCCTGCGGGCGGCTCTGGGTGTCGGTCTGGGCGAGCAATCCCGACACCCGGTTCTCCGCCTGCTCACGGAACTGCGGTGCTGCGTGTTCGGCCTGGTCTGCGGCGACGGCGAGCGCCTGGCCCGCGGCACGAGCGTCCTCGTCGTAGCTGGCGATCATCCCGGCCGCGATGGCCCGGGCGACGACGGAACGCCGGGCGAGCGCCGCGTCGAGTGCCTGCCGGGCGAGGTCCACACGCACGTTCAGTCGGTCGAGGCGGTTCGCGGTCTGGAACGCCCACCCGCCGGCCAGGACGGCGAGCAGGATGATCACCCCGACGATCACGATGGTCAGGCCTGAGATGGTCACGAGCTCCCCCTGTGGTGTCTGATCGGCGGCGCGGGTCTGGGTCGAACCCTAGGGCGTCGGACCCCGGGGCGTCGACGCCTGGGGCGCTGCACCCCGGGCGTTCGAACGCGGTTGTGCGGCTTGAAGGTCCGGGCGTCGGCCGCTGTACTCAGTCGGACACGACGACCGGTCCGGTTCCGACGGTCACGGTGTCGTACACCCGCAGGATCTGATCGGCGACCCGTGACCAGTCATACCGATCGGCGCGGCGGCGGCCGGCCTCGACCAGTTCGGCCCGCGCCTCGTCGTCTCCGAGCAGTTCGATGACCGCCTCCGCGAGATCGTCCGACGATCCCGTACGGACGAGTCGTCCGGCGCGACCGTCGTCGAGGACCCGGCGGAACGCGTTGAGATCGCTCGCGACGACCGCGGCACCCGCGGCCATCGCCTCGACGAGGACGATGCCGAAGCTCTCGCCACCGAGATTCGGTGCGCAATAGACGTCCGCCGAGCGCAGTGCGCGCGCCTTGGTGTCGTCGTCGACCTGCCCGAGGAACACCAGGTGCTCGGCCAGCGCGCCCGCACGGCGGCGGAGAGCGCGTTCGTTCCCGCCGCCGACGACGAGGACCCGCACGTCCGGAAAGCTCTCCACCACTGCGGGTAACGCACGCATGAGGATGTCGATACCCTTGCGCGGCTCGTCGTAGCGGCCGAGGAACAGGATGGTGTGACCCGGCCAGGGGTGTCCGTCGAGCGGGCGCGCGTTCTCGAAGAACGCCACGTCGATCCCGTTGGGGATCTCGACCGCGTCGGAGCCCAGCGATTCCATCTGCCAGCGGCGCGCGAGTTCGGACACGGCGATCTTCCCGGAGATCCGTTCGTGATAGGGCCGCAGGATGCCCTGGAACACGGTGAGCCACAACGATTTCGTGGTCGACGTGTGGAAGGTGGTGACGATCGGTCCGGACGCCACCATCAGCGACAGCATCGAGATGCTCGGCGCATTCGGTTCGTGGACGTGCAGGACGTCGAATCCGCTCTCGTCGACCCACTTGCGCAGCCGCAGATAGCCGGTCGGACTGAAGCTCAGACGCGACACCGATCCGTTGTACGGAATGGCGAGAGCCGGTCCCGCGGAGACGACATAGTCCGGCAGTGGCGTCTCGGGGGCCGACGGCGCGAGGACGCTCACCTCGTGTCCACGCTCGATGAAGACCTGCGCGAGTTCGACCACGTGGGCCTGCACACCGCCGGGCACGTCGAACGAATACGGGCAGACCATCCCGATTCTCATCGTTCGACCTCGCCCGCCGCGGCCTCCCCCGTCGGGGTCTCCTGCCTGGTCAGTCGCGCACGCCGCTCATCGGACCAGTCCGACTCCCACAGCGGCTGCAGCATGTGCCAGTCCTGCGGGTGCGCCGCGATGTTCGTGGCGAACACATCCGCGAGGGCCTGGGTCGCTGGTCCGACCCCGCCGGACACGTCGATCGGACGACCGCAGGAAGCGATCGAGGTGGGCGACTCGGTGAACCAGTGATGGACCGGGATGAGCGCGGCACCCGTCTCGATGGCCAGCCGTGCCGGTCCCGCGGGCATCCGTGTGCGCTCGCCGAAGAAGGTGACGGGAACGCCGTGTCGGGCGAGATCGCGTTCGCCGAGCAGGCAGATGATCTTGCCGGCCCGCAGACGTTCGGCGAGCAGCCCGAACGGCGGCTGTTCCCCGCCGCTGAGGGGGAAGATCTCGAAACCGAGGGACTCGCGGTACGCGACGAACCGGTTGAACAGAGATTCCGGTCTGAGCCGCTCGGCGACCGTGGCGAACTGACCGTAGTGCTGCACGAGCCAGACTCCGGCCATGTCCCAGTTCCCGCTGTGCGGAAGAGCGAGGATGACGCCCTTGCCCTTGGCGACCGCGTCGTCGAGGATTCCGTGGTCCTCGTCGGGCAGCGTCATCGTTGCCGCAGTCGTGGCCAGATCCTGGGCCGGCAGCCGGAACGCCTCACACCAATAGCGGGCGTAGGAGCGTACGGCGTCGGCGACGAGGTCGTCGGGCACCTCGTCCGGTGTGGTCGCGATGACGCGGGCGAGGTTGCGTCGCAACTGTTCCGGGCCACCGTTGCGGCGACCGGCAAGCTCGCCCGCCCGGTCGAACAGTCCGCGTGCCAGGGATTCCGGAGCGTGGCGCACCGCGGCCCACCCGGCCGCGTAGCCCAGATCCGAGAGCCTCGCGCTGACCCGGCTCATCGGTGCATCTCCCCCGTCGTCATGGGTGTCAGTGTGCCCCGGCCTGGGGTTGGGTGCCCGATGTCGGGGGCTCCTCGTCGGGAGTCGTGTCGGCCGGCACGGTCTCGTCGTCGGAGGAGGTGGCCAGCGGGATGAGATCCCGGGCACCCGGCGAGTTGTGGATCGACCACATCCGCTGTCCGACGGTGATCACCGAGAGCACGGCCAGGGCCCACATGGCGATGTGGATCGCCCAGGACAGTCCCAGACCGGTGAGTCCCGAGCCGACGAGCACGATGATCAGTCGGTCCGGGCGTTCGATCCAGCCGCCGTCACCATTGAGGCCGCTGGCCTCGGCACGCGCCTTCGCGTAGGAGATCACCTGGGAGGTGACCAGGCAGATCAGGGTCGCGACGAGCAGGAGCTGATGCGGCTCAGTGAAGACACACCACCACGCGAGCCCGGCGAAGATGGCACCGTCGGCGATGCGGTCACAGGTGGCGTCGAGGACGGCACCGAACCGCGTGCCACCCCCGCGGGCCCGTGCCATCGCGCCGTCGAGCATGTCGAACATGACGAACAGCCAGATGACCAGCGTGCCGGCGAACAGATACCCCATCGGGAAGAGGGTCAGCGCCGCGGCGATCGTGGCCGCCGTGCCGATCAGGGTCATGACGTCCGGACTGAGACCGGTGCGCAGCAGCGCACGACCGAGCGGCAGGGTCACCTTGGACACCGAGGCCCGGCCCCGGATGCTCAACATCTGACCGCTCCCTTCGTCCGCGACCCGGTCTCCGGGATCACAGTTGTTCTGACCAGGCCGACGACAGCAACGACCGCGTGTCGCGCAGCAACTGTGGCATGACCTTCGTCTCCCCGACAACCGTGATGAAGTTCGCGTCGCCGATCCAGCGCGGGACGATGTGCTGGTGGAGGTGTTCGGCCAGCGACCCGCCCGCGGCGTAGCCGAGGTTGAGTCCGACGTTGAACGCGTTCGGGTTCGACACCGCCTTGATCGTGCGGATCATCCGCTGCGTGAACGCCATGAGCTCCGCGGATTCGTCCGCGGTCAGCGCCTCCAGATCGGCGACCTGCCGATACGGGACGATCATCGTGTGACCGGGGTTGTACGGGTACAGGTTGAGCACGGCGTACACCGACTTGCCCCGGGCCACGATCAGCCCGTCCTCGTCCGACATCAGCGGGATGTCCAGGAACGGATGACCGGTCGACTTCGACGACGGCGGCGGATCCGCGGTGATGTAGGTCATCCGGTGCGGACTCCACAGCCGCTGCAGCCGGTCCGGGTCCCCGGTTCCGCAGTCCCGGATCTCGGCCGGGTCCCCCTCAGACGTCATCGGTCCCCTCGGCCGGTCCGACGAGCTCCGACACGGCCTCGGCCGTCGGGGACTCGTTGCGGCGCTCCGCGATCCATTCGGCGATGAAATCGGCGGCCCGATCAACGGGGACACCGTTGACCTGGGAGCCGTCGCGGAACCGGAAGCTGACCGCATCGGCGCTGACGTCGCGCTCGCCGGCGAGGAGCATGAACGGCACCTTACCGGTCGTGTGGTTGCGGATCTTCTTCTGCATCCGGTCATCGGAATGGTCGACCTCGGCGCGCACGCCACGACGCCGCAGTCCGTCGACCACCGTCTGCAGGTGATCGGCGAATGCCTCCGCGACCGGTATGCCGACGACCTGGACCGGGGCCAACCAAGCCGGGAAAGCACCGGCATAGTGCTCGGTGAGCACCCCGAAGAACCGTTCGATCGAGCCGAACAGGGCGCGGTGGATCATCACCGGGCGATGCTTGTTGCCGTCCGGTCCGGTGTATTCGAGCTCGAAACGCTCCGGCTGGTTGAAGTCGAGCTGGATGGTCGACATCTGCCAGTTGCGACCGAGGGCGTCCTTCACCTGCACCGAGATCTTCGGTCCGTAGAAGGCGGCGCCGCCCGGATCGGGCACGAGGTCGAGCCCGGATTCGCGCGCCACCTCCGCCAGGGTGTTGGTCGCGATCTCCCACGATTCGTCGTCGCCGACGAACTTCTTGGGATCCTTGGTGGACAGCTCCAGGTAGTAGTCGTCGAGGCCGTAGTCCTTGAGCAGGTCGAGAACGAACGTCAGCAGCGACCGCAGTTCGTCGCGCATCTGCTCGCGCGTGCAGTAGATGTGCGCGTCGTCCTGGGTCATCCCACGCACACGGGTGAGGCCGTGCACCACGCCCGACTTCTCGTACCGGTAGACGGACCCGAACTCGAAGAGCCGCAACGGCAGCTCGCGATAAGACCGCCCGCGCGACCGGAAGATCAGGTTGTGCATGGGGCAGTTCATCGGCTTCAGGTAGTAATCCTGTGCCGGCTTGCGAATGCTGCCGTCCTCGTTGAACTCCGCGTCGAGCTGCATCGGCGGGAACATGCCGTCGGCGTACCACTCGAGATGGCCCGAGACCTCGTAGAGGTGCGACTTGGTGATGTGCGGGGTGTTGACGAACTCGTATCCGGCCTCGGTGTGACGGTGACGCGAGTAGTCCTCGAGCTCCTTGCGGATGACGCCGCCCTTGGGATGGAACACCGGCAGCCCCGACCCGAGTTCATCGGGGAAAC
The DNA here is from genome assembly GCF_003797825.1 of Gordonia sp. OPL2. Lineage (GTDB taxonomy): Bacteria > Actinomycetota > Actinomycetes > Mycobacteriales > Mycobacteriaceae > Gordonia. The sequence goes on along the minus strand of NZ_RKME01000001.1, from coordinate 135,887 downwards.
TGAACAGGTCGAGCTCGGCGCCCAGCTTGCGATGGTCTCGGCGTTCGGCTTCCGCGAGCAGCTCCAGGTACTCGTCCTGGGCCTCGGTCGATTCCCAGGCGGTGCCGTAGATCCGCTGCAGATCGGCGTTGTCCTGATCGCCACGCCAGTAGGCGGCGGAGCTGCGGGTCAGCTTGAAGGCGGAGATGTACTTGGTCGTCGGCACGTGCGGGCCACGGCACAGATCGCACCAGATCAGTTCGCCGGTGCGGGGATTCAGATTGTCGTAGGCGGTCAGTTCGGCACCGCCGACCTCCATCACCTCGCTGTCGGCGGCGGCGCCCTTGTCATCGATCAGCTCGAGCTTGTACGGCTCGGCGGCGAGTTCCATCCGGGCCGCGTCCTTCGACGCGTAGACCCGTCGCGAGAACCGCTGCCCCGACTTGATGATCTGCTTCATCTTCTTCTCGAGCGCCGCGATGTCCTCCGGGGTGAACGGCTCGGCGACGTCGAAGTCGTAGTAGAAGCCGTCCTTGATCGGCGGACCGATGCCGAGCTTGGCGTCGGGGAACAGGTCCTGCACTGCCTGCGCGAGGACATGCGCGCAGGAATGGCGGATCACGCTGCGGCCGGCCTCGGTGTTCGCCGCCACCGGCTCGACGTCGGTGTCGAGCTCGGGCGCCCAGGACAGATCGCGCAGGGCTCCCGCCGCATCGCGGACGACGACCACTGCCTCGGGCCCCTTGTTGGGCAGTTCGAGTTCGCGTAGCGCCGTGCCCGCGGTGGTCCCGGCCGGCACACGGATGGTGGCGGAGTGGGGCACCTGGCGTTCGTCGGGCACGGGGAGGCTCCTAGCAGTCGTAACACGCCGCGCGTGTCGGTTGGGTTCGGTTGCAGTCTGATCGTATCTGCGCGGCCTCGCGCGCCCGCACCCGCCGACCGATTGGCGGCATGGGCGGATCGGTCAGGAGAAGATCGGGCTGTCGAGCCACCCGGCGTCGATGTTCACCCACCCCGCGATGAGCCCCAGCGCTCCGAGCAGCCACAGGGTCGCGACCACGATCGCCGCGGTGCCCAGCCACACCGCGGTCTGCACCGACCAGTGCTGCCGACCGATCCAGTCGATCCACGCGTCGTATTTCCCCCGCGCGAACGTCAGTAGACGGTGTGCCCACGCGAACTCCGAGGCGAGGATACCCAGACCGAGGAAGACGATGAGCCATCCCGGTCCCGGGTACGGGATGGCGACGATCCCGCCGGCCAGCACGATGGCGCCGACGATGCCGACACCGATCCGGTAGGTGCGATACAGCTTCGGGTTGCGCCGGATGAGATAGCGCCGTTGACGGCCCCAGAGCCGCAACCGTTTCCAGGCCGACATCTTCCCCTGTTCCGTGACCGATCTGAGAAGTTTTTCGCCCGCCACCCTACGCGACGGGCACTGCCGGGTCCGTCGCGCACGCACGGGGCGCGGGAGTGACGGTCCGTCGCAGGTGACGGTCGACGACCAGCGTGGCGACGATCGTGATGAGCAGCACGAGCGGGTAGCACCCCGCATAGAGGATCACGGCGAGACGGTCGTACCACTGTGGATCCGGCCATCGCGGCATCATGAAGAGTCCCAGCGCGATCGCGTGATCGGAACCCAGTCGCGGACCGCTGTTGTACCAGTGATGCCACCACGTGAACGACAACGTCACGATCCCCGCCGGACCCAGCCAACGCCACCAGGCCGACCATCCGGAGTCGCACAGCCCCCGATAGGCGAGGTCGAAGGCGACGACGAACAAGGGGACGAACCACACCCAGTGATGGCCCCACGAGAACGGTGAGACGGTGGCCGCTGTCATGCCGACGATGGTCACGGCGAGCAGCTCCTGCCCGCGCCGGTGAGCCACAAGAGCGGCCCAGATCCCGAGTCCGGCGGCGACGAGAGCGATCGGCATCCACAGCCACCACGGCGCCTCGTACAGCGGGATGCCGCGCACCGGGTGGGCGAATCGTCGGACGTCGAAGTAGGCCAGCATCTGTGAGAGGAACCCGTTGACCGACTGATTGGCGGGTGAATCGACGCGGCCCACCCGCGCCGCTCCGCCGACATGATCGGTCCAGTACCCCCACGCGTCGCGCGGGATCACCAGCAACCCGACGACGATCGTCGCGGCGAACGTCGCCACCCCGGTCGCCAGCGCCCGCCACTGCCGTCCGGCCGCGAGATAGAACAGGAAGAAGCCCGGGGTCAGTTTGAGACCCGCGGCGATCCCCACACCGATGCCTTTGAGTCGCGATCCGGGCCTGATCAGCTCCAGCAGGACAAGATCCGCGACGACCAGTGCCATCAGGAAGATGTTGATCTGTCCCAGCCAGATGGTCGTGCGGACGGGTTCGAGCACGGTCGCGCACACGGTGAGCAGCGCGCCGAACGTCCAGAGTCGCCCGTCGAGCCGGTATCCGAGGCTGCGGAAGCCCAGCACGATCACCAGCATCAACGCCGCCGCGGTGGCCACCCACCAGACGACGGCTGCGGTCATCTGGGTCATCCACGCGAACGGGATCAGCACGAGCGCGGAGAATGGCGGATAGGTGAAATCGAGGCCCCAGAGCACCGGCCCCGCGTAGAGCGGATGGTCGTCGAGCACGGTCTGCGACCCCGCCCGATACACCCGGAGATCGGTGTAGTTGCTGAACAACCCGTAGAACGGATTGGTCGGGGACACCGCGGTCAGATGCCAGACGACGACGGCGAGCGCGGCCAGTGCGGTCACGCCGATCAGCCACCAGGTGATCTCGGGTGCGGCACGCCGGTCTCCCGCTCGGGGATTCTCGGCGGTACCGGCGCGCACGAAGCGAACGTACTCGCAGGTGGCACCCCGGGGCGAGGCGAATCGCCGTGTCGCCGGAAAGGTCGTTTTTGCGCCGCGATCGACGCGGTGCGCTCAGGATCTGCGGTAGGTGACCAGCTGCACCCCACTGGCGAGGGCACCGTGGCTCTGCAGTGTGAGGCCGGTGGCGTGTGCGGTGTCGGGGAACACCCGGAATCCGGAGCCGAGGATGACCGGGAACACGGCCAGGCGCAGTTCGTCGACGAGTCCCTCTGCCAGCAGATGGTGGACGAGGGTGCGGCTGCCGGCGACGAGGACGACTCCGTCGGTCTCGTCGCGCAACTGCTGGACGGATTCGGTGAGCGGTCCCTCGAGCACCTGCGAGTTGGCCCAGGAGAGCGTGGACAGCGTGCTCGTCACGACCCGTTTGGGCATCGTGTTCATCTTGTCGGCGAATCCGTCGTCGTCCTCGTAGTGCGGCCACGCGCCGGCGAACGACTCGTAGGTGCGTCGCCCGAGCAGATGTACTCGCGCCTCGAGGATCTCGCCCAACTTGGCCCGCCGCAGCTCGGGTGTGTGGAAATCGAAGGTCCAGCCGGTGTGGGGGTAGCCCTCCTCGCCGCCCGGCGCCTCCATCACACCGTCGACGGACACGAACTCCGACACCACGATCTCGCCCACCGGACCTCCACCTGGTGCCGACCGCACCCTCGCCATGACCGTCGTCCCGCCGACGAGGTCGCCGACGACGCGACCACTGGAACACGTCCCTCCGATCAGTTCACCAGAATGTGAAACAAGTCACAGGGAGATGGACCAGAATCAGTCATGCGCATCCGCTGGTCGGTCCTCTGTGCCCTGGTCCTGGTCACGGCTCTCGCGGCGTGTGGTTCTGACGGCGCCTCTAGCGGCACGTCGTCGGCGCCGTCCTCGGCCGCGTCGACCGATCCGGCGAAGGCCGAGCAGATCGTGCGCATCGTCGAGGACGTGATGGCCGCCAAGCACCTGAAGGCCGCCATCGTCCGCGTGACCGCCGACGGCAAGGAGGTGGTCACGCGTGCGTTCGGTGAGTCGATGACCGGAATCCCCGCAACCCCTGACATGCACTTCCGCAACGGTTCGGTCGCGATCGCCTATGTGTCGGCGGTACTGCTGCAGTTGGTCGAGGAGAAGAAGGTGTCCCTCGACGACACCATCGGGCGGTGGGTGCCGCAGATACCGAACAGCGACAAGGTCACCCTGCGTCAACTGGCGACGATGACGTCCGGATACCAGGACTACGTGTTGGGCAACGCCGGGTTCGAGACCGAGGAGCTCACCAACCCGTTCAAGGCCTGGACGACCGATGAGATGCTGTCGTACGCCATCGACAAGCCGCTGCTCTATCCGCCCGGTACGAACTGGAACTACGCGCACACCAACTACGTGATCCTCGGACTCGCGTTGGAGAAGATCACCGGCCGGTCCATGCAGGATCTGATCAAGGAACGGATCCTCGATCCACTCGGTTTCGCGAACACCCGGGCGGACCTCACCGCCGTCATCCCGCAGCCCGTCCTGCACGCCTTCAGTTCCGAGCGACGGGGCATCCTGAACCTGCCGCCGACGACACCGTTCTACGAGGAGACGACCTTCTGGAATCCGTCGTGGTCCATCACCCACGGCGCCATCGAGACGTCGAACATCTACGACGTCGAGGCCACCGCACGGAAGTTGTTCGCGGGTCAGACCCTGTCGCCCGAGTCGTATCAGACGTTTGTGTCGACCGCCTTGCGCGGCACGACCCGTCCGCAGCCGGGCTGTTCGACGTGTATGGCGATGAGTGAGCGGTACACCTACGGGATGGGTGTGGTGATCACCGGCGACTGGATTCTGCAGAACCCGCTCTTCAACGGTTACGCCGCGGTCACCGGATACCTCCCGTCGCAGAAGATCGCGATCGCGGTCGCCGTGACGTTCCTGCCGGAGGCATTCGGTCCCGACGGCGGCTACGAGAACGGCGGGAACACGATCTTCGCGCGCGTCGGAGAGTTGATGGCGCCCGACGACGCGCCTCCGCTCCCCAAGGACTGATGAGCCATGCCGGACACGTCGTACGCGCCGTGTGGCGAGCTGAGCCTGGCGTACCAGGTGGTCGGCGACGGCCCGATCGAGCTCGTCTTCGTCGGGCCGATGGTCACCCACCTCGAGCTGTTCTGGACGGTGCCCGAGTTCAAGGCGTTCTTCGATCAGATCGGGACCTATTGTCGCGTATTGCTTTTCGACAAGGCAGGCGTCGGTCTCTCCGATCCCCTCCCCCGGGTGCGCACGCTCGACGACCGGGTCCGCGAGATCGAGGCGGTGATGGACGCAGCCGGTTTCGACCGGGCGGCCGTCCTCGGCATGAGCGAAGGTGGTTCCCAGGCCGTCTTCTTCGCCGCACAACGACCGGAACGCACGCGGGCGCTGATCCTCTACGGTTCGTTCGCGTTCCTGGCCGGCGCGGAGTGGCGAGCCATCGATGGCGATCCCGTCGAACTCCGCTCGCGGATCGCCGGTGAATTGGGTGAGGACTACACACCCGCACTGGACAAGATCGTCGGTCTCCAGGAACTGGCCCGCGCCACCGAGTCCGCATGGGGCACGGGCGCTGCGGCGAAATCCATGTTCCCGTCGATCAGATCGGTGCGTCAGCTCGCCATGGTCGAACGGATGTGCGCCAGTCCGGGAATGGCCCGCGCCACGCTGCGGTCGAACATGACGATCGATGTCCGGCCGATCCTGTCGACCCTGAGCACGCCCACACTGGTGATCCACGCGATCGACGAGACCATCCCGATCCAATGCGGGCGCTACCTGGCCGACCACATCCCCGACGCGCGATGGCTGGAGGTGACCGGCGTCGACCACGCGCCGTGGGCCACCGAGCCCGACCGCATCCTGACGTCGATCGAGGAGTTCCTCACCGGCGGCCATGCGGCGCCGGCACAGTCGCATCGAGCGCTGCGCACCGTGTTGTTCACCGACATGGTCGCGTCCACCCGGTATGCCGAGGCCGCCGGCGACGAACGGTGGCGGGCGGTCCTGCAACGATTCGGTGAGGTCACCGGAGATCACACCAGCCGGTTCGGCGGAACGGTCGTGAAGAGCACGGGCGACGGCTTTCTCGCCACCTTCGACGGCCCGACGCAGGCCATCCGCTGCGCCGAGGCGCTGCGGGCGGACACCGAGATGCTCGGGATCGAGATCCGGGCCGGTATCCACGCCGGCGAGTGCGAACTCATCGACGACGACATCGGGGGTATCGCCGTGCACATCGCGGCGCGGATACTCGGTCACGCGGGCGCCGGGGACATCCTGGTCTCACGGACGGTGCGTGATCTCGTGGTCGGTTCGGGGACCGGGTTCGCCGATCGCGGAACCGTCGAGCTGCGCGGCATTTCCGGGACGTGGCAGTTGCTGGCCGTCGAACGACATGGACCGCGAACCGGTTCTGCGGAGGCCGAATTGGTGTCCACTCCGACTCCGGGAGCGCGCTCCACGATGCGCCGTGCGGACCGCGCGGTGGCGATGATGGCGCGGCGGACGCCGTGGATACTTCGTGGGGTGGCCCGACTTGGTCCGACCGAGGGCCGTGAGTGAGCAGGTGTTCGAGATGGTGGTCCCGGCTGGGATCGAACCAGCGACCTTCCCGGTGTGAACGGGACGCTCTTCCACTGAGCCACGGGACCGTGTGCGGCGCGGAGAGCGCCGGTGCACGAGGAGGAAGATTACACGCAGACGACCACCTACCCCAAATCCGGGTGACGACGTCGTGTCGATTCGACCCACCGCGCGAACCCACGGCGCTGACCAGGCGATTTGGCGAGGCGCGAGGTCGTCGGATAGTGTTCTGCTTCGCGTCGAGAGCAACAAAGATCCACAAGATCGCTCCCGACCACGCGGATGTAGCGCAGCTGGTAGCGCATCACCTTGCCAAGGTGAGGGTCGCGGGTTCGAATCCCGTCATCCGCTCGGCGCGAGTGCGAGTCGACTCGCATCTGGCGGTGTGGCCGAGTGGTGAGGCAACGGCCTGCAAAGCCGTGCACACGGGTTCGATTCCCGTCGCCGCCTCTGAGATCACCAACTTCATAGTCTCGCGCGATTAGCTCAGCGGGAGAGCGCTTCCCTGACACGGAAGAGGTCACAGGTTCAATCCCTGTATCGCGCACCAGAAACGAAGCCCGCCGGATTCCGGCGGGCTTCGTTCGTCGTCGGTCAGCTCACGCGTGCACGCGCAGCCCCCTCGCGATCGTCGGCCATGCGCGATGCAGGTCCTGATTCCAATATCCCCACGAATGCAGGCCGGCACGGAAGTCGTACGTCGCCTTCACCCCCGCACGGTCGGCCTGGGCCTTGAACCCTTCCGTGCACTTGAGGACGATGCCCTCGAGGATGCCGCCGACCGGTGACGCGAGACCCGCCAGGCCCAGCGCCGGGTCCGGGACGCCGTTGCCGACGGCCACGTAGATCGGCTTGCCACGGAGTACCGACACATGTCGCGCGGGATCATGCTCGGTCCAGTCCGTGTCGTGCAGCGGTCCCCACATGTTGTCCGGGTTCCCGCCCCGCGTGACGACCGACGCCGCGGTGGCCTGCCGGAGCTCGGCGCTCCCCTGATCCAGGCATCCGCTGAACGCCACGACACCCGAGTACAGCTCCGGATGCCGAACCGCGATCGACATCGCCCCGAGCGCGCCCATCGACAGTCCGCCGATCACGTTTGTCCCGTTACCGTGGAACCGCGAATCAATGAGGGGCGGAAGCTCTTCGGAGAGAAATGTCTCCCACTTGTTCAGCCCCAGGACCGGATCGTCGGAGATCCAGTCCGTGTAGTACGAGCCCGTCCCACCGATCGGCAGCACGACATTGACCGGTTTGTCGGCCATGAACGTCGCGATGTCCGTCTGATACGTCCACCCGCTCTGCGTGTAGTTGGTGTACACACCACCGTCGATACCGTCGAGCAGATACAGCGTGGGTCGCGGGACATCCCGCTTCTGCGGGAGCAGGACCGACACCCGGATCGGGCGATCCATCGCCTTCGAGAACACCGTCAGCTGAGCACGATTCGGTTCGATCATGGACACCGCGAGAATGCGGGAGGCGCCCGCCTCACCCTGCGGTGCCGCACCCACCAATCCGGCCGCAGCCAGACTCCCCACGATCACCGCACACACGGCGATCACCACCGCGACAGCCTTCTGCCACATCCGTCATATTCCTTCTTTCCCCCCGAAAGATTCCAACCCCTTCCGCGATTATGGTGCACGACCGTCCACTGAGATGCAGAACGTGGTACCTCCGGGACGCAGGTGACCACAGAGGCGACGACGGAGCATTTCATCCGAATGGATGAGAACCGACGATCAGACAGATGACGTCGAACGTCACGGTGTGCGATACGTTCGCCGTCACCTACCGCGCCGACGGCTCGCTTCCGACCGCCAACGGTCGCTCTGCGTCGGAGGGGGTGCGGGGTTTCGAGGTGGTCTCGCTACGCGTCGGGCTCGCTACGCTCGCTCGCCGCCACTCGACCAACAAGAGCGGCGCGGGGGTGTCACGCCCTGGTGGGGTCCGCCTCGTCGTGTCCCACGAGTCCCAGTGCGCCGAGGCACATCTCATCGAGGGTGTCGAGCAGCGCGACCTCGTCGGCATCCTCACCCTGGACCAACCACAGGTACAGAGAATGGTCCACCATGGCGGCCATCGTCCGAGCCGCCATCGTCGGATCGAGATCTCGGCGGGCGTGTCCGTCCTGTTGCCATCGCGCGATCGCCGCCGACGTGCGGTCGATCCACTGTGCACGGTGGTGATGGCGCAACTCGCGGAACTCGTCGTTGAACGTCGCGACCTGCTCGACGATGGCCATCATGCGGGCGTTGCGCCGGTAGGCCTCGTAGTAGGCACGGTTGGCGGCGATGAGCCGATCGACGGGCGTCGCCTGCGAGACCGACGGTTCCCGCGCGTGCATGTCGGTGAACAGGCGGGTGCTCAACTCTCGGAACACGTCCTCCTTCGACAGGAAGTACCGATAGAACGTCCCGTACGAGACGGCCGCCTCCTGTGCGATCAGTTCGACCCGCGCCTCGAGGAATCCCACCCGCTCGAACACCCGCTGTGCGGCGTCGAGCAAGGCGTCACGCGTCGCCCTCCCCCGGGGTGAGAGCGACTCGAGCGGGGCCGGGGCCGTCGGGGTGTTGACAGACGACTTGGCCACGACCGAGACTATCCACCACAGATGACATGACAGTCAAGTCATGTTTGGCGGGTTCGCCCTCGTCAGGGGCAGATCCTGGTTGCACAACTCAACGGAAGGGGTCCTCGTGACCGCGAAGAACACCACGTTCGATCTCCGTGGCATCAACCATCTCGCCCTGGTCTGCGCGGACATGCGGCGCACGATCGACTTCTACTCCGGCGTTCTCGGAATGCCACTGGTCAAGACCCTCGATCTGCCGGGAGACCTCGGACAGCACTTCTTCTTCGACTGCGGTGGCGGGAACACGGTCGCCTTCTTCTGGCTCGCCGACTCCCCCGACGCCGCGCCGGGAATCGCGGCCCCCAAGGGCCGACCGGACGAGGGTGAGCTCGCGAGCGCCGTCGGATCGATGAATCATGTCGCGTTCGCCGTACCGCCGGAGGAGTTCGACGACTACCGCGTACGTCTGGAGGCCGCCGGCGTCGCGGTCAGTCCGGTGCTCAACCACGACGACAGTGCATCCGGGGTGTCCCGCCACGTCCACCCGGGGACCTTCGTCCGCTCGTTCTACTTCCAGGATCCCGACGGCGTGCTGCTCGAGTTCGCCTGTTGGACACGCGAGTTCACCGAAGCCGACGTGGCGCACGAACCCCGGACGGCCGCCGACCGTCGCGTGTCATCGGCGCACTGACCCGGCACCGACCCACGGTCGTCCACCCACCACCACCGATCCGCCCACCCGAGAGGAACCCGATGCCCCGCCTGCCCGAGGTCCGTCGCGCCGACGTCACCGACGAGAAGATCCTCTGGTTCTACGACCGGTTGTTCGGTCCCGACAAGGATCCGGCGGTCGAGCACGGCACCATCCACGCGACGCCCGGAGACTGGTGGACCGTGTTCGCGAACTCACCCGAGGTCTTCCGGCATGCGGTCCGGGGATTCTCGTTGTACCGCAACGCGACGATCGACCCGCTGCTCCGCGAACTCGGCCAGGGCCGAGCCGGATTCGCCCGCGGCAGCCAATTCGTGTTCTCCCAGCACTGCAAGCAGATGCGGTCGCTGGGCATGCCGGAGGACAAGATCGCCGCCATCCCCGCCTGGCAGGTCAGCGATCGGTTCTCGCCACTCGAACGCGCGGTCCTGGCCTACACCGACGGCCTCGTCCTCGACGGCGGTCGGGTGCCCGACGGCGTGTTCGACGCACTGGCCGAGCATCTGTCGCCCGAGGAGATCATCCAGCTCACCTACATCACCGCGATGTACGACATGCACGCCACGATGAGCAAGGCCCTGCGCCTGGAGTTCGACGACGTCCCCGAACGTGTCGAGGAGGTCCGTGTACCCGAAGGGGTGGCGGTCGCGGATCTCTCCGCCGACCTCGCCGGCGAATGACACCCACCTGACCGGCCACCCTGCGTAGGCTGTCGCGCATGGATGTCGAGGCCGTCTTCACCGGCGTCGCAGTGACGTTCGAGGCCATCGGCGCCATCGCGATGATCGTCGGGTTCGTCATCGCAGCCGTGCTGGCGGTGCGCGCGCTGCGGCGGCACGAGGGTGGGCGGGTCGCGTACACGGTGCTGCGCAACACGATCGGCGCGGGGATTCTGCTCGGTCTCGAGGTGCTCGTCGCCGCCGACCTCATCCGCACCATCACGTCCAAGCCCTCGATCGAGGACGCCCTCATCCTCGGACTCATCGTGCTGATCCGCACCGTGCTGTCGATGTCCATCCAGATCGAGATCGAGGGTTCGCTGCCGTGGCGACGAGCGCTGCTCACCAGCGGAGGACAACTGATCGGCGACGCGGTGGCGCGGGATGCCGCGGCCTCGGCGGCCCACGGACGCGACCGGCGGGCGTAGATTGCCTCTGTGCACGACAGCCTGCTGATCGAGATCCTGACCGACCCTGCCGGGGCCGACGCCGTCGCCGAAGTCGCGGCGGCGACCTTCCCCCTGGCCTGTCCGCCGCACTCCACCCCTGACGACATCGCGGGATTCATCCGCGACAACCTCGATCCCGAATCGTTCGCCGGACACATCGCGAATCCGAACAGCGACGTGCTCGTGGCCCGCGCGGCCGTCGGAGGACCTCTCGTCGGCTACAGCCTCGTCCATCACGAGGCACCGGCCCATCCGGACGTCGCCGCCGTCGTCACCGAGCGACCGGTCTCCGAGCTCTCGAAGATGTACGTTCTCCCCGATCATCACGCGCGGGCCGGCGGCGCGGCACCCTCGCGGTCACTGATGCGGGCGGCTCTCGACAGCGCCCGCGAGCGCGGGAGCGTGCTGATGTGGCTCGGAGTGAACCAGGAGAACGAACGCGCGCAACGCTTCTACACGAAGTCCGGATTCACCCGGGCCGGCGTCAAGACATTCGACCTGAACGGCACGGTCGAGCACGACTTCGTCTTCGTCCGGCCGCTGATCTGATCCGCGCCTTTGGCAAGGTCGGGGTATGACACTTCCAGACGGCATCGACGGCGTGCGGTTCGGAGAGGTCGCCGGCCTCGACGCACTGATCGTCGAGACACCTCACGCGTCGGCCGCCATCTCCCTGTTCGGCGGCCAGCTGATCTCCTTCCGCCCCACCGGCGACGGGCAGGATCTGCTGTGGCTCTCGCCTCACCTGGCCGCTCCCCCGACGCCGCTGCGCGGCGGGGTCCCGGTCTGCTGGCCGTACTTCGCACGGGAGGGCCAGCCCGATGATGTGCCATCGCACGGATACGCCCGCACCGCACGCTGGAAACCCGTCGGCGGCCACAGCACCGCCGACGGCACCGAGATCGTGCTCACGCCGCTCGGGCTCGACGACCTCGACCTCCGGCTGCGGATGACCGTGCGCATCGGCGCGACACTCCACCAGGAGATCCACACCCACAATCCCGGCACTGTGCCCTTGACACTCACCGAGGCGCTCCACAACTACTTCCGGGTCGCCGACGTCACCGCGGTACGGGTGCAGGGGCTGGACTCACTCGCCTACCTGGACAAGTTCGAGGCAGCGAGTCGTCATGTCCAGCATGGCGATTGGGTACTGCCGGAGGACCCGGCACGCAGTGATCGGGTCTACCCGAACGCGCCCGGCGACTATCGGATCGTCGATCCGGGACTCGAGCGGGTGATCGAGGTGTCCGTACACGGCGGACGCACCGCGGTCGTGTGGAATCCCGGCCCCGAGGTGGCCGCCGGGATGGCCGATGTCGGGTCGTCGTGGCGTGAGTTCGTCTGTGTGGAGGCCGCCAATGCAGGACCGGACGTCGTCGAGGTGTCACCGGGCGGGACGCACACGCTCGGGCAGAGGATCTCGGTATCACGTCTGCGCGGAGGCTCGGGCGGCTGACGACTCCGACCACCGACCCCGCGTACCGACGAAACCTCAGGTGGCTGGAGGAGTCAGACGGCCGATTCCGCGAACCGGGAGAGCGCGAGCAGGCGCGAGGTCGCGCGCAGATACTTCTTGCGGTACCCGCCGGCCAGCATCTCCTCGGTGAAGATCTCGTCGAGTTTGCTGCCCGACACCGTCACCGGGATGTTGGCGTCGTACAGCCGGTCGGCGAGCACGACGATCCGCAGCGCCACCGATTGGTCCTTCGCAGGGTGCACGCCGCGCATGCAGACCAGCGACACACCGTCGACGAGATCCTTGTACTTGGACGGATGCAGGGTGCTGAGGTGATCGCACAGGGCGTCGAAGTCGTCGAGCGTCGCTCCCGGGGTGGAACCCGCGAGTTCTTCGAGCTCGGCGTCGGATCGGGGCTCGGGCGCCGGTGGGAGATCTCGGTGGCGGTAGTCGGGGCCGTCGACCCGGATGGTCTCGAACACCGACGACAGCTTGCGGATCTCGCGCAAGAAATCCTGCGCGGCGAAGCGCCCCTCACCCAACTGCCCGGGCAGCGTGTTCGACGTGGCCGCGATCGACACGCCCTTCGCGGTGAGTTCGGTCAGCAGTCGCGACACCAGCATCGTGTCGCCCGGGTCGTCGAGTTCGAACTCGTCGATGCACAGGACCGTGTGCTGCGACAGCCGCTCGACGGCGTTGACGAATCCGAGCGCACCGACCACGTGGGTGACCTCCACGAACGTGGCGAAGGCCTTGGGTTCGGGCATCGAGTGATAGATCGACGCGAGCAGGTGGGTCTTGCCGACGCCGAATCCGCCGTCGAGGTACAGCCCGATGCCCTGCCCCGTCGCCGACTTGCGGGAGAACAGCCCACGCTTGCCACCGCGGACCTTCGTCGCGCGCGCGACGAAATCGCGCGCCTTGGACACCGCCTGCGCCTGCGAGGGCTCTGCGGGGTCGGGGATGTAGGAGTCGAAGCTGACCGAGTCGAACGTCGACGGTGGCACCATCTCGCCGACGAGTGCCTCGGGTGCAACCGCGGGATTCCGGTCGCAGAGTCGTGCCGTCATACGGGGAGCGTAGCCACCTCCGACATGATGGAGTCATGTTCGGTCTACAGAAAGCGACTCAGGTCACATCCGACCCGGATGACCTCACCACCCTGCGCTGGCTCGCCGAGCAGTACGCGTATCCGACGCGGCCATCGTCGGCGCCCTGCCTCGCCCGGCCCCACCTCCGCGTCAACATGGTGAGTACCGTCGACGGCGCGGTCACCTTCGACGGTCGTTCGGGTGAGCTGGGCGGTCCGGGCGACAAGGCGATCTTCCGGGTGCTGCGCGCGCTCGCCGACGTGGTCCTCGTCGGGGCGCGGACGGCGGTGACCGAGGGCTACGGTCAGCCCGCTCCCGACGAGGTGTTCGCCGCCGATCGCCGCACCCGCGAGCAGACGCCCGCACCAGCACTCGCACTGGTCTCCCGATCATTGTCCATCCCAGCCGATTTCGGCCCTGTCGGCCATTCGGACACGGTCATCCTGACCTGTCGTACCGCCGACGCCGAGCGCCGAGGTGCACTGGTCGCAGCGGGTGCCACGGTCATCGACTGCGGCGACGAGTCGGTCGACATCGACCGGGTGCTCGATCTGTGCGCCGAACGCGGATGGGTACGTGTCCTGGGTGAGGGCGGACCGTCGCTGCTCGGCACGTTCATCGACGCCGACGTCGTCGACGAGGTGTGCGTGACCACGAGTCCCACGCTGGTCGCCGGGGACGCCGGCCGCATCGCCCATCACTCGGCGCCGGGGCGGAAGCACCCGATGCGACCGGCAACGATCCTCACCGACGAGGACGGATTCGTCTTCACGCGGTGGACACGGGACGTCGGCGGGCAGGCGTGACACCGGACAGCCGTGCGATGGTGGCCCCGCGTCGGGTGACTACGCTCGCGGTCATGCGACGAGCACACCGGCGGGTCCGCGGCCCCGGACGGCGCACCGCACTGATCTGCGCTGCCGCGGCGACGTCCCTTCTCGTCGGGCTGACCGGCTGCGCCATCGGACCCGACACCGGACCCGAGGTCGTGACCGGTGGTGATGGTGGCGGACAGGCCCCGCCGTCGTCGTCGGGCCCGGCTCCCCTGCCGCCGCTCGCGGCCCCGCGCAACGATCTCGACTGGTCGGACTGTGGGCGGGCATCGGCGGGCCGATTCGGGGTCGCCGCGCCCGGTGGCATCCGCGTGGAGTGCGCGGAGATGGACGTGCCGGTGGACCCGAACCGTCCCACCGGCGACACCATCTCGATCAGCCTGACACGTGCGAAGACAGGGACCACACCGGCCGGCGCGGCGCCTCTGGTCCTCACGTCCGGGTCCGATCTCCCCTCCTCGCGCACACTTCTGTTGATGGCCGGTGGGCCTGGACGGACACTGCTCGACAAACATCCCGTGGTGGCGATCGATCGACGCGGTACGCCGGAGAGCAGCGCGCTCGACTGCATGACCCGGGTCGAGCGCAACACTCTGGGCAACAACGGCCTCGCCGGTGCATCGCCGTCGGATCAGGACGAACGGATCACGAGGCTCGCCCGTGCCGCGTCGTCGGCATCGGACGGGTGCACCGAGACCCTCACGCCGCACCAACTCGACTTCGGTGCGGCCTTCGCCGCATCCGACATCGAGGCGCTGCGCACCCGATGGGGTGTCGATCATCTCGGATTGGTCGGAGTCGGTGAAGGCTCCGACGTCGTCCTGGCCTACGCCAGCAACTACTCCGGACGAGCGGGCCGGATCATCCTGGACACGCCGACACCGTTCGGCGCCAATGCCCGGGACCGGGGCGCCACCCAGGCGACCGGCGTCCAGGCCTCGCTGCGGGCGTTCGTTCAGCAATGCGGGTCGTCGGGGACGTGTCCGCTGGGCGCCGACGGTATGGCCACCATCGGTGACGTCCTGGCGAAGGGCAGGACCGGAGGTCTCGCCGGTATCACCGACACGGAGGCGCTCAACGCGATCACCACGGCGCTGGCGCTGGCCGCCCCGGATCGTCCCCAGGCGGTGACCGACGTCGCGTCGGCCGTTGCGTCGGCCGGGCGCGGTGACACCGGAGCCCTCGCCGACCTCTCCCGGCGTGCCGACGGGTTACGCACCACTGACGGCCAGCTGGTGGCCCGGTGCAACGACGTCACCGGCCCGGTCGGCCAGAACGAGATCCCCGGCCTCATCGATGCATGGTCGAGGCAGAATCCGCTGACCGGTGCCAACAGCGCGCTGTCGCTGTTGCGGTGCAACGCGTGGGCGACGTCGAACCCGGTCAATCCCCCGACGGCCCTCCCGGTCGACCCACTCGTCCTCAACGGGGCCAACGATCCGATCAACGGTGGTGGTGGTGCCGAGGCACTCGGTGGACTGTTCATCAAGGCCGGGTCCACCCCGACGACGGTGTCGTGGGACGGACTGGGGTACTCGGTCCTCGCCCGCAGCGCGTGTGCCGCCGACGTGGTGGCGCAGTATCTGGGTGAGGCGCCGTTGGGCGAACCGACCGACCGCGGCTGCCCCACCTGATCGGCGTCGGCGAATCGTCCCCGCTCCGGGCGCAGGCTGTCGTCGCCGGGCAGGCCCGACGTAGTACGGTTCGCGGGTGGCGATTCTCGACAGGTACCTCCACCCCCAGATGACTCCCCAGCGGATCATCCCGATCGTGCTGTGGCCGATCACCATCATGATGATCTTCCACCGGTCGGTGATCCTGGGTGTCAACGGTGACCGCACCGATGACTTCAAGCCGGTCTATCAGGCGGCTCTGCAGTTCCTGAATCGTCAACCGGTGTACGGCGAAAACCTCAACACCGTCGATCCGCACTACCTGTACCCGCCGTCGGGAACGCTGCTGATGGCGCCGATGGCGATCATCGATCCCGAACGGGCACGGTGGTTGTTCATCGCGATCAGCGTCCTCGCCCTGGTCGGCAGCGCCTATCTGCTGGCACGCCTGTTCGGCTACTCGGCGCGGTCCTGGGTCGTCCCGGCGGTGCTCTTCTTCTTCTTCAGCACCGAAACCGTCGCGCACACACTGGTGTTCACGAATTTCAACTCGTTCGTCCTGCTCGGGATGCTCGCGTTCATGGTGCTGATGATGAATCGGCACGACCTGTGGGCCGGCGTGCCGATCGGACTGGTCCTCGCGGTGAAACCGATCATCGCGCCATTGCTGCTGCTGCCGTTGCTGAATCGGCAGTGGCGCATCCTGGTGACCGCCATCGGCATCCCACTCGTCCTCACGGCGATCGCCTGGCCGCTGAGCGTGGACCCGATGTCGTTCATCGACCGCACCATGCCGTATCTGGGCGAGGCCCGTGACTACTACAACAGCTCGATCGCAGGCAACGGCGCCTACTTCGGAGTCGCCGATTGGCTGGTCGTTCTCCTGCGGATCGCGTTCGTGGTGATGGCGATCTTCGCGCTGTGGTTCCTCTATCGGTACTACCGCCGCAGCGACGAACTGCTGTGGCTGACCACCTCGTCGGGCGTCCTGATGGTCACCACGTTCCTCGTCGGGGCACTCGGCCAGGGCTACTACTCGATGCTGCTGTTCCCGTTGCTGATGACCGTCCTGCTGCCGGGTTCCGCGGTGCGCAACTGGCCGGCCTGGCTGGGCGTGTACGGCTGCATGACGTTCGATTCGTTCTACTCGGTGCGGTGGGAGGCGTTCGGGCGCCAACTCGAGTTCAACAAGGTGACCTGGGGTTGGTCGCTGCTGATGATCGCGGTCTTCTGCTCGCTGCTGTTCCGGTATCTCGACATGCGACGCGACGGGGTCACCGGCCTCGACGACGACGGATCGGCGACGACACCCGAGCCGGTGACGACCGATGCCACCGACGACGGTGGCGGCAGTCCCGAGGCTGTCGCTACCGTGGAGAAATGAGCCCGAACACCCCGGCCGAGTCCCACGCCAGCGACGCCACCCAGATCAGCGACAGCGAGTGGCGTGAGCGGTTGACGCCCGCGGAGTACCGAGTGCTGCGTCAGGCCGGCACCGAGGCCCCCTTCACCGGTGAGTACACCGACACCACGACCGTCGGTGTCTACCGCTGCCGGGCCTGCGACGCCGAGCTGTTCCGCAGCGAGCAGAAGTTCGAATCCCATTGCGGCTGGCCGTCGTTCTTCTCGCCGCTGGCGGGTGACGCGGTCGTCGAACGGGTCGACACCTCACTCGGCATGCGCCGCGTCGAGGTGCTGTGCGCGAACTGTGGCAGCCATCTCGGACACGTCTTCGAGGGCGAGGGCTACGACACGCCCACCGACCTGCGGTACTGCATCAACTCGATCAGCCTCACGCTCGAGCCCGCCGAGGACTGAGCACTCCACTTCTCGATCGGCCCTTCAGGGCAGCCTGTCGATCAGGGCAGGGCGTCGATCAGTGCTGTCGGCTCGACCCGGGGGCCGGTGAAGAACGGGGTCTCCTCCCGAACGTGCAGACGCGCCTCGGTCGCGCGCAGGTCCCGCATGAGGTCGACGATCCGGTGCAGTTCCGGCGCCTCGAACGCGAGCAGCCACTCGTAGTCGCCCAGCGCGAACGAGGCCACTGTGTTCGCCCGGACGTCCTTGTACTCGCGTGCCGCCTTCCCGTGGTCGGCGAGCATCTTGCGTCGCTCCTCGTCCGGCAGCAGGTACCACTCGTAGGAGCGCACGAACGGGTAGACACAGATGTAGTTCCCGGGCTCCTCACCGGCCAGGAACGCCGGGATGTGGCTCTTGTTGAACTCCGCCGGACGGTGCAGTGCGACGTTGCTCCACACCGCGTCGCAGGCCTTGCCGAGGATGGTCTCCCGACGGAACCGTGCGTACGCCGACTGCAGCTGCTCGACCTCCTCGGCGTGCCACCAGATCATGAAGTCGGCGTCGGCCCGCAGGCCGGAGACGTCGTAGACACCGCGCACCACAACACCGGAGTCCTCGAGCGACTTCAGGAAGTCGGTGGCATCTGCCTTCACCTGGTCGCGGTCGTCGCCGAGTTCACCGGGGCGCACCGCGAACACCGAGAACATCAGGTAGCGGACGGTGGCGTTGAGTTCTGCATAGTCCAAGCGGCTCATGACTGCCATCGTGCCACCGTCGCCGACGGCGAAGTCAGTCAGGTCAGCTCGTCGAGGAGTGCTGTCACCGCACGTCCGGCCCGGCCGATGCAGGCCGGCACACCGACGCCGGCGTAGGCCGAGCCGGCGAGGACCACGCCCGGTGGGCGCAGACGCTCGGCCTCGGCCATCGCCGCGAGGTGCCCGGGCGCATAGACGGGCAGACCGTCGGTCCATCGCTGGACGACGACGTCGACGACCGCCGACGACGGGGCCGACACCCCGGCCGCCCGGCACACCTCGTCGAGATCCTCGAGCGCCTCCGTGCGAATGCGTTCGTCCACCCCCGGCTCCACACCGTCATCCGGGATCGCCGCCCGGTAGCGACCGAACGACGCCCGCACCGACACCGGACCGTCGTCGCCGGACAGATGTGCCCATTTCTGCGAGCTGAACGTGAAAGCCTTGGCGCGCAATCCTTCTCCAGTACCGACCAGGACACCGGAATGATCGGGCAACGGGGTGCCGGGCGCGAGTGCGATCGAGACCACCACCGACGAGGCGCGCCGCACGCCCTGCAGAGATCGAGCGAGCTCCGGCGCCGCCCGCTGCAGCACGCGACCGGCATGCCAGGCCGGCAGCGCCACCACCACACCGTCGTAATCAGCGGAGCCGGACCGTCCGAGGTCGAGTGTCCACCCCTGCGCGGACCGCTCGAGACCGCCCACCACCGAGTTGAGGCGGAACTCGGCGGCCGCTGCCTCGATCAGTGCGTCGATCAGAACCCGGTAGCCGCCGAGGAGTGTCCCGAAGACCGGGCCGCCACCTGCGCTCCGCCCCACCAGATCCGCCACCGCCGACGTCAGATTCGGCGCACCCTCGTCGAGACGCGCCGCGAGTGCCGGAAGCGCTTCGCGCACACCGATGTCGGTGGACAGACTCGAGTACACCCCGCCGAGCATCGGGTCGACGCTCCGCGTGACGACCGTGGGTCCGAATCGGTCGGCGATCACTTCGCCCAACGACGGGTCGGCGCCCTGGTCCCATCGCCAGGCCCGGTCCGCCTCGGCCGCGAGCCGGTCCAGGTCGGCGGGGTCGACCAGGCCGCTCACCGCGTCGACGCTCGCCGGGACACCCATCAGTGCCGGCGTCGGCAGAGGATGAAGCCGTCCGGCCGACCACACCGCGGGTCGTCGGGCGGTCGGCGACACGACCCGGTCGGCGAGACCGAGCTCGCCGACGAGGTCGACCGCCTCGGGACGACGGACGATGAATGCCTCCGCACCCACGTCGACCGCACGTCCGCCGACGTCGACCGTGCTGAGGATGCCGCCCGGTCGGGCACCGGCCTCATGGACGTCGATCTGCGCGTCCGCGCCGAGCGCCTGTCGCAACCGGTACGCGGCGGTCAGGCCGGAGACACCGCCCCCGACGACCGCGATCCGCCGCGCCCGTGGGGCCATCAGATCGAGTGGATCAGCTCGACGGCCCGGGTGAGCACGTCGGGATCGGTGCCCGGCAGGACTCCGTGACCGAGGTTGACGATGTGGCCGACGGCACCCGCGCGCACCGCCCGCTCACCGTCGGCGACGACACGCCGGACCTCGCGCTCGACGACCTCCGGCCCGGCGAACAGCAACGTCGGGTCGAGGTTTCCCTGCACGGCCTTGCCCGGGCCCACCCGTCGAACCGCCTCGTCGAGCGGCACCCGCCAGTCGACCCCGATCACCTCGGCCCCGGCGTCGGCCATGGCCCCCAGGAGCTCTCCGGTGCCGACGCCGAAATGAATCCGGGGCACACCGAATTCGGCCACCTCGGCGAACACCCGTGCGCTGTGCGGCGCCACATAGGTCTCGTAGTCGGCGAGCGAGAGCATCCCCGCCCACGAGTCGAACAACTGGACGGCATCGACCCCGGCGGCGAGTTGGACGCGCAGGAACGCGATGGTGATGTCGGCGAGCCGACCCATCAGCGCGTGCCAGACGTCGGGCGACCCGTGCATCATCGCCTTGGTGCGCTCGTAGTTGCGGCTGGGTCCACCCTCGATGAGGTAGGACGCGAGGGTGAAGGGGGCCCCGGCGAAACCGATGAGTGCGACATGTTCCGGCAGTTCGGCCAGCAGCAGCTCGATGGCATGGGCGATCGCGCCGACGGACTCGGGCTCGAGTCGGGGCACCGCCGAGACGTCGGCGGGTGAGCGCACGGGCTGGGCGATCACCGGGCCGGTACCGGCGACGATGTCGAGATCGATGCCGGCGGCCTTCAACGGCACGACGATGTCGGAGAACAGGATCGCGGCGTCGACGTCGTGGCGACGGACCGGCTGCATGGTGATTTCGCAGACCAGCGCCGGGTCGAAGCACGACTCGAGCATCCCGTGATCGGCGCGGATCGCGCGGTACTCGGGCAGCGATCGGCCCGCCTGCCGCATGAACCACACCGGGCGTCGTTCGGGTGTCCCACCGGTCGCGGCGGCCACCAGGGGGAATCGGTTCGCGCGTCGCGCGTGGGATCGCGTTGTCTCGGACATCGGTGCCTACTCTGCCATGCGTCGGCGCGCCTCCGACCACCGCGGGTTGGCCCGACCTACCGTCGGATTCGTGACCTCTTCTGGAGCTCCGACGGAGCCTGCTGACTTCCGCGCCGCGGTGGCGTCACTGCACGCCGCGCGGATCCGGCCGGAGATCGAGGTCGGCCCGATCCGTCCACCGCAACGTCTCGCCCCGTACAGCTATGCCATCGGCGCCGAGGTGCGCCAGAGCGGCGACGACTCCGACGACGTCCCGGTCGATTCGCCGGGTAGTTCGTTCGGTCGTCTCATCCTGCTCTACGACCCCGCAGGCCAGGATGCCTGGAACGGCACGATGCGCCTGGTCGCGTACGTGCAGGCCGAGGTCGAGGCTGCTCTGGCGATGGATCCGTTGTTGCCGGAGGTCGCCTGGAGCTGGCTCTCCGACGCCCTCGGGGTACCGGCCGGGGAGTCGGCGAGTACGCCGGGTACCTCAGCGGATCGGACGATCGACGTGACGGCTCTCGGCGGAACCGTGACCTCGACGACGTCGGTGCGCTACGGCGACATCGCCGGACCACCGCGTGCCCATCAGCTCGAACTCCGCGCCTCGTGGACCGCGACCGGACTCGAGATCGGCGGCCACCTCGAGGCGTTCTGCGAGGTGCTCTCGTCGGCGGCCGGTCTGCCCCCCGTCGGGGTCACCGAACTGGGTTCGGCCTGAGCCGGCGGGAGGTCCGCCATGAACAACGGTGACGATCGCACGGACGGGTCTCCGGCAGGTCCCCGTCCGGACACCACCGCGGACCCTGTCGAGCCGGTGACCACTCCCCTGCTGCGTCCCGCCGACGGCGTTCCTCCGGTCCTCATCACACCGGAGGAGTTCGCGGAGGCCGCCGCGCGGATCGCCGACGCCGACGGGCCGATCGCGGTCGACACCGAACGCGCCTCTGGCTACCGCTACTCCCAGCGCGCCTACCTGGTGCAGATCCGGAGATCGGGAGCCGGGACCTTCCTCCTCGATCCGATCGAGCATCCCGATGCCCTCGCACCGGTGATCGCCGCTCTCGACGGCCCCGAATGGGTACTCCACGCCGCGGATCAGGACCTTCCCTGTCTGCGCGAACTCGGCTTCGTCTGCCGCGAGCTCTACGACACCGAACTCGCCGGGCGGCTCCTCGGCCTGGCGAAGGTCAACCTCGCCGCGATGGTCGCCGAGTTCCTCGGACTGGGACTCGTCAAGGGACATGGCGCTGCCGACTGGTCGCGTCGCCCCCTGCCCGACGACTGGCTCAACTACGCCGCCCTCGACGTCGAGGTGCTCATCGAGCTGCGCGACGCGATGGATTCGGCGCTCGCCGATGCGGGCAAGGATCGCTGGGCACGTGAGGAGTTCCGGTTCGTGCTCGACCGACCCGCGCCGCCGCCGCGTACCGAGCGGTGGCGCAAGACGTCGAACATCCACACCATCAAGAACGTCCGCACCCTGGCTGCGGTACGCGAATTATGGACGGCGCGTGAGGAACTCGCGCAGAAGCGGGACGTGGCCCCGGGACGCATCCTGCCCGACTCCGCCATCGTCACCGCAGCGACGGCCGATCCGAGTACGCCCGCGGAACTGACCCGGCTCCCGGTCTTCGGTGGTCCCCGGCAGCGCAGGCAGGCCGGTGTGTGGCTGTCGGCGTTGCAGCGCGCCCGCAGGCTGCCCGACGATCAGTTGCCCTCGCGGAAGACACCCTCGGTGGGCCTGCCCCCGGTCAACCGATGGGATCAGCGCAATCCGGAGGCAGCCGAACGCGCCGCCGCGGTCCGGCCCGCAGTCCGCGAGGTGGCCGAGGCCCATCGCATTCCGGTGGAGAACCTGCTCGCCCCGGAGACGGTCCGCCAGCTGTGTTGGGACGGCGTGTCCCTTCCCGCCACCGCGGAGGCGGTGGATCGTCGACTGGCCGACGACGGGGCACGGACCTGGCAGCGGGAACTGACGGCGGCACCGATCGCCGAGGCACTGAATTCGGTTGCGCCGAAGGCCGACCCCGACGATTCAGGTCCCTAGTCCGCAATCGACGCGGACCAGGGGCCCTTATCGACGATCACTGATCGGCGTCGGGCGCGTTCGACAGCTCGTGGCCGGAGAGGTCGGCATCGTCGTCGAGTCCGGGCACCGACTGCATGCCCGCCACGGTCGCGGTGATCGTGCGCGCCAGATCCTGGGCGGTCAGCCCGAACTCGGCGAGGAGCTGTCCGCGTGACGCGTGCTGGACGAACTGCTGCGGGATTCCCCGATGCTGCACGGGGACGGCGACGTCCGCCGAGGACAACGCGTCGCTGATCGCCGACCCGACCCCGCCGCGCACACCGCTGTCCTCGAGGGTCACCACGAGACGATGCCGGGTCGCGAGTTCGGCGATCGATCCGGGCACCGGGAGCACCCAGCGCGGGTCGACGACCGTCGCGTCGATTCCCTGACGACCGAGCCGCTCGGCGGCGTCGACGGCCAGCGCACAGAATGCACCGACCGCGACGATGAGCACGTCACCGGTGGCCTCCCCGACGCCCGGTGCGGCACGATAGAGCACGTCGACACCGTCGTCGAGCCGCTCGACCGCCCGGATGTCCTCGGGCACAGCACCTTTGGAGAAACGCAGTGCGGTGGGTCCGTCGGAGACGGCGAGCGCCTCGTCGAACTCCTCACGCAATCGGACCGCATCACGCGGGGCAGCGACGGCCAGACCCGGCACGAGCGACATCAGCGACAGGTCCCACATCCCGTGGTGGCTGGGGCCGTCGGGGCCGGTGATGCCCGAACGGTCCAGGACGAGGGTGACGGGCAGGCGCAGCAGCGCCACGTCCATGAGGAGCTGATCGAAGGCGCGGTTGAGGAACGTCGAGTAGATCGCGACGACCGGATGCAGCCCACCCAGCGCCAGACCTGCGGCCGAGGTCACCGCATGCTGCTCGGCGATGCCGACGTCGAACATGCGGTCCGGGAACTTCTCGCCGAACGGGGTGAGTCCTGTGGGCCCGGGCATCGCCGCGGTGATCGCGACGACGTCTGATCGACGGGATCCCGCCTCGACGAGGGCCGCGGAGAACACCGACGTCCAGTCCTGCGGGGACACACTGGTCGCCCGACCGGTCCGGGGATCGATGATGCCCGTGGAGTGCATCTGGTCCGCCTCGTGGTTCTCCGCCGGGGCGTACCCCATCCCCTTGCGTGTCACCGTGTGCACGATGACCGGCCCGCCGAACGACTTCGCGTGTCCGAGAGCGAATTCCAGGGCACCGATGTCATGCCCGTCGACCGGACCCACGTACTTGAGTCCGAGGTCGGTGAACATCGCCTGCGGGGCGATGAGGTCCTTGAGGCCGCTCTTCATGCCGTGGAGCACCGCATAGGCGGGCGGTCCGACGACCGGGACCTGTTTGACGACCTTGCGGCTCTCGTCGAGGAACCGTTCGTAGCCCGGTTGCAACCGCAGCCCGGACAGGTGACTGGCCAACCCGCCGATCGTCGGAGCGTAGGAGCGACCGTTGTCGTTGACGATGATGACCACCGGGCGATCGCCGGCGGCGATGTTGTTGAGCGCCTCCCAGCACATCCCGCCGGTGAGCGCGCCGTCGCCGACGACGGCGACGACGGTCCGGGTGTCCTGGCCGGTCAGCTCGAACGATTTGGCCAGACCGTCGGCGTACGACAGCGCCGCCGAGGCGTGCGACGATTCGACCCAGTCGTGATCACTCTCGGCGCGGTCCTGATATCCGGTCAGGCCGTCCTTTTGACGCAGGTCGCCGAACCCGTCCTTGCGGCCGGTGACGATCTTGTGCACATAGCTCTGGTGGCCGGTGTCGAAGATGATCGGGTCGCCGGGTGAGTCGAACACCCGGTGCAACGCCAGCGTCAGTTCGACGACGCCCAGGTTCGGGCCCAGATGTCCGCCCGTCGCGGAGACCTTGTCGATGAGGAATTCCCGGATCTCACCTGCCAGGGTGACCATCTCGTCCGACGACAGCGTCCGCAGGTCGGCCGGCGAACCGATTCCGTCGAGCACGCCCATCGAGTCCTCCATCATGTCCTTGAATCCAGCTCACACCGCGCCGGGCTGTCGGCGGGCGTCGCACCGGGCTCACCCCCGAGCACGGTCCTGTGGAGAACAGTCTACGGACCTCCGCACGGTCGCCCGGTCGGGCGAGCGCCGTTGCGGCGCCGAATCGGTCACATCCCGCGGTGAGCCGGGACGAGACAGGCGATCGCCTCCACGTGGTGGGTCAGCGGGAAGGCGTCGAAGGCACGGATGTCGCGGGGCCGGTATCCCTGCTCGGCGAACAGGGCGAGATCGCGTGCGAACCGACCGACGTCACAGCCGACGTGCACGATGACCCCCGGATCGGCGTCGGTGACCGCATCGATCACCGCGGCGCCCGCGCCGGTCCGCGGAGGGTCGAGCACGACGACGTCCGGACTCGGCAACGCGGCCGACGTCGTCGCCACCTCACCGCGGTGCAGCGTGACGCGGTCGTCGTCGGCGAAGGTCTCCGCGGCGGAGGCGAGCGCGAGTGGGTCGGACTCCACGACGTGGACGCCGGCCGGCGCGGCTCCCCCGATCTCCTGGTCGAGGAGTGCGGCCGCGAAGATCCCCGCCCCGCCATACAGGTCCCAGGCCACCGCCGCACCCGCCCTCGGGCGGACACCGGCGGCCGCGATCATGCCGACGATGGTGTCGGCGTACACGCCCGGCGCCGCACGGTGGGCCTGCCAGAACGCCGTCACGGGGATCTGCCAGACGCGGTCGCCGACCCGGTGAGCGGCCGTCGTGTCGCCCTCGACCACCCGCTGCGCACGGTCGGATTCGCGTCGGCGACGCGCCGACTGGGTGGCGGTGCGGTCGCCCCGTCGTCCACGGGCACGGCGGGCAGGCGGCGCCACCGGTGCGAGTTCGGTCACATGCCGGCGACCGTGCATGTCGGCGACGATCGCGAGCTCGGCACCCGGCGTGAGCGCGAGGTCGTCGAGCCCGTCCACGAGGCCCGGTGTGGGTGCGGCACATCGGTGGCCGGTGACGATCCGCGAGCCGTGAAAGGCGTGCATCCCGGCGCGCCCGTCGTCGTCGACGCCGAGTCGGGTGCGGACCCGCCACCCGGTGCCGTCGTCCCCCAGCGATCGGACGACGACGTCGTCGACGCCGGCCGCCGTGAGGTCCGCGTCGTCGAAACGGCCGATCCGGCTGAGTGCATCGGAGACGATCTGCGCCTTCAGCGTGCGGGCGTGCGACACCTCGATGTATCCGAGGTCGCAGCAACCGGCGCCGTGCCGGGCGGCGTCGCACGGCGACACCACACGATGCGGCGACGGCTCGAGGATCTCGATGACCTCGGCCCGCCGGAAACTCGCCCGGCGATCGTCGACGACCTGTGCACGGATCAGTTCACCGGGCACGGCGCCGCGGACGAACACCACCTGCCCGTCAATTCGTCCGACGGCCTCACCGCCGTTGGCCGGCCGGTCCGGCCGCACGACGATCTCGGGTGTCGGATCACCGGAGTCGTGGGGCGAGCTCACCGGGGTTCCGAGTCGCCGCCGAGGGCCCGACGGGTGTCGCCGGGGGCCGAATAGACGAGGTCACGGTTCTTGAGCCGGTCGGACGAGGTGAGCTGCCACGGCACCGAGGTGACCATCACGCCGGGTTCGAACAGCAGGCGGCCCTTCAGTCGCAGCGCGGACTGGTTGTGCAGGATCTGTTCCCACCAGTGCCCGACGACGTATTCGGGGATGAACACGGTGATGACGTCTCGTGGCGACTCCCGGCGGACCCGGCGCACGTACTCGATGACCGGGCGGGTGATCTCGCGGTACGGCGAGGCGATCACCTTGAGTGGCACCGTGATGTCGCTGGCCTCCCACTGCGACACGAGTTTGCGGGTGTCGCGGTCGTCGACGTTGACCGTGATCGCCTCGAGGACGTCGGGTCGGGTCGCACGGGCGTAGAGGACCGCACGCTTGGTCGCGAGGTGCAGCGTGGACACCAGGACGATCGAGTGGGTCCGGCTCGGCAGCACCACGTCCTCCTCCTGTCGCTCGAGCTCGCGTTGCACCGTCGCATAGTGGTGGTGGATCAGCTTCATCAGGATGAAGAGCAGCACCATGGCGAGGATCGCGATCCACGCTCCCGCGGTGAATTTGGTGAGGAGGACGACGATCAGAACGGTCGCGGTCATCACCAGGCCGATCGAGTTGATGACGCGGGACTGCATCATCTTCCTTCGTGCCCGCGGGTCCGTCTCGGTCCGCAGGTGCCGTGTCCAGTGCCGGACCATGCCCGTCTGACTCAGGGTGAACGACACGAACACACCGACGATGTAGAGCTGGATCAGCTTGGTGACCTCGGCGCCGAACGCGACGACGAAGATGATCGCGACCAATGCCAAGAACACGATCCCGTTGGAGAAGGCCAGGCGGTCGCCGCGCGTGTGCAGCTGTCGGGGCAGATAGCGATCCTGGGCCAGCACCGAACCGAGGACCGGGAACCCGTTGAACGCGGTGTTCGCGGCGAGCATCAGGATCAGCGCGGTCGCGGTGGCGACGAAGTAGAAGCCGGGCGTGAAGGAATCGAACACCGCATGGGCCAGCTGCGCGATCATGGCCTTCTGCTGATAGCCCTCGGGGGCCCCGATGAGGTCCTGGGCCGGGTTCATCACATACTTCGCGCCGATCTGCTGGGCGAGCAGGACGATGCCGAGCAGCAACACGATCGAGAACGCGCCGAGCATGAACAGGGTCGAGGCGGCGTTGCGCGACTTGGGTTTCCGGAACGCCGGAACACCGTTGCTGATCGCCTCCACACCGGTCAGTGCCGCACAGCCGGAGGAGAAAGCCCGGGCGATGAGGAACACGAAGGCGATACCGACGAGATGATCCTGCTCGGCCCGGATGGTGAAGTCCGCGGTCTCGGACTCGATGTCCTGGCCGAGGACGAAGATCTCGATGAAACCCCAACCGAGCATGGCGAGCACACCGATGATGAACGCATAGGTGGGTATCGCCAGGACCGAACCCGATTCCTTGATGCCGCGCAGATTCACCGCCGCGAGCAGCACGATGGCCGCCACACAGAACCAGACCTTGTGTTGGGACACGAACGGAATCGCCGAACCGATGTTCTCCGCCGCCGACGAGATCGAGACGGCCACCGTGAGGATGTAGTCGACGAGCAGCGCGCTGCCGACGGTGAGGCCGGCGTTGGGACCGAGATTGACGGTGGCGACCTCGTAGTCGCCGCCGCCCGAGGGGTAGGCGTGGACGTTCTGCCGGTAGCTGGCGACGACCACGACCATCACGACGGCGACGGCGAGCGCCACCCACGGCGTGAAGGCGAGCGCGCTCAGTCCGGCGACGGAGAGGACGAGAAAGATCTCTTGGGGCGCATAGGCCACCGACGACATGGCATCGGAGGCGAACACCGGGAGCGCGATGCGCTTGGGCAACAGGGTGTGACCCAGTTTGTCGCTGCGGAACGGGCGGCCGAGCAGCAACCTCTTGGTCGCGACGGACACCTTGGACACGGTGGACACCAGGCAACACTAGAGCGTGTAGTAGACAAAGGCCATAAGAGGCCTGCTTCGGTGATCATCCCGCCCGCCGGGCGGGCCGTACGGGTAGGTTCGATGCGTCCGCGCGCTGCGCGTGGACGACGACCACTGCCCTTCGGGCCGGTCGTCCCGGCCGGATCTCGACGCCTCGGGAAGGGTGGATGTGCAGGTAGTCATCATGGGATGCGGGCGTGTGGGGTCGGCGCTGGCGATGGCGATGCAGAAGCGCGGCCACCAGGTCGCCATCATCGATCGCGATCACTCCGCCTTCGTCCGTCTCAGTCCGGATTTCCGGGGTACCAAGGTGATCGGGGTCGGCTTCGACCGTGATGTGCTGACCCGCGCGGGGATCGAACAGGCCGATGCGTTCGCGGCCGTGTCGTCGGGCGACAACTCGAACATCATCGCCGCCCGGGTCGCCCGCGAGACCTTCGGCATCGACCGGGTGGTCGCCCGTATCTACGACGCCAAGCGAGCCGAGGTCTACGAGCGACTCGGCATCCCCACCGTCGCCACCGTGCCGTGGACCACGGAGCGATTCGTCTCGGCTCTCGGCGAGACGTCGACGACCACCGAATGGCGCGACCCGTCGGGCTCGTTGGCCATCGCCCAGCTCGACATCGACGAGTCGTGGATCGGTGTGACCATCGGCAAGTTCCAAGAGCAGACCGGCGCCCGGATCGCCTTCCTCAACCGGGTTGGACGACCGATTCTCCCAGATGTGAAAACTGTTCTGCAGCAAGATGATCTGGTCTTCGCAGCGATCTTGATCGACAATCTCGACGATGCCCGGGCGGCGGCACGACAGCCCCGGACCAGCACGGACTGACCCGAGTTCTGAGGAAGGAAGACGATGAAGGTCGCCATCGCCGGTGCCGGCGCGGTCGGACGGTCGATCGCCCGCGAATTGCTGCTCAACGGGCACGAGGTCACCCTTTTCGAGCGCAACACCGGACACATCGAGCCCGACGCCGTCCCTCAGGCGACGTGGGTACAGGCCGACGCCTGCGAGCTGAGCAATCTCGAGCAGGCAGAACTGCAGACGTTCGACGTGATGGTCGCGGCGACAGGCGACGACAAGGCCAACCTCGTCGTCAGTCTGCTGGCCAAGACGGAGTTCGCCGTCAATCGCGTCGTCGCCCGGGTGAACGATCCCCGCAACGAATGGTTGTTCGACGAGGACTGGGGCGTCGACGTCGCGGTGTCGACGCCGCGCATCCTCGCCTCCCTCGTCGAGGAGGCGGTGTCGGTGGGTGATCTGGTGCGACTGATGACGTTTCGGCAGGGTCAGGCGAATCTGGTGGAGCTCACCCTGCCGCCCAACACACCGCTCGCCGGCAAACCCGTCCGCAAGCTCGATCTGCCACGCGACGCGGCGCTCGTTGCGATCCTGCGCGGTGGCCGGGTGATCGTGCCGCAGTCCGATGACCCGATCGAAGGGGGCGACGAGCTGGTCTTCATCGCCCCGGCCGAGGCGGAACCCGCCCTGCACGAGGCGATGCAGCTCAGCTGAGCGGCGCCCGAGGCGTCGTCGGAGGATCAGCGCAGCGGCTGTTCGGGGGACCCCACTTCGGTGGGATCCTCCTCGGGCTGAGGGTCTGTCCGGTCCTCTTCTCGGGTGGCGCGCCGGACCAGGACGATGGTTGCGAGGACGGCCAGTGCCGTGAGCGGCCACCCCATGCCGATGCGCGCGACCGCCAGCCATCCCGTGCTGCCGTGATCGTAGAGCTCGGATTGCGTGATGTAGCGCGCCGCGAACACCAGAGCCCAGAACGCGGTGGCGATGTCGTAGGCGATCAGTGTCCGGCGGTGCTTGCGCCACCCCATGCCCTCGCCACTGATGAGATTCCAGGCGACACCGACCAGAGGCCATCGCACGACGATCGACAGGACGAACACGATCGCGTAGACCAGCGTGGTCCAGATGCCGAAGAGGAAATACCCTTTCGCGTCGCCGACGCGGTGGGCGATGAAGACACAGATGGCCACGCCGATGAGACCGGAGATCGCGGGGTTGAGCGGCTCGCGGCGGATCAGCCGCACGCAGAAGATGAGAGCGGCGACGACCAACGCCGCGATCATCGCCGACTGCAGTCCCCAGATCGCGTTGACGGGCACGAAGACGGCGATCGGCACCGTCGAGTAGATCAGGCCGGATACGCCGCCCATCTGCTCGAGGATCGATGGCGACGACCCGTCCTCCGAGGACCCCGCGGGACCGTCGGCGGGGGTGTCACTCGTCGTCCGGGCCATACAGCTCGTAGTAGGGGTTGTAGATCAGCTTGGTGCCCTCGTGCTCGGCGAGCCGTCCGCGTACGGTCAGCTTGCGCCCGGGCTCGATACCGGGGATGCGGTTGCGTCCGAGCCACTTGAGCAGCACCGTGTCCGAGCCGTCGAAGAACTCCGCCTTCACGCCTGCCTTGGCGCTGCGCGAACACGTCTCCACCGATCGCAACTCGCCGTGCATGGTGACCTCGTCACCACGACAACACTCGGCGGCGCGCTGGGCTCCGGTCGCGCGGGATTCCTCGGCGATCTGTTCGGCGTCGGCGTCACCGAGGTCCTCGGTGAGCCGGCGCGTCAAACGCTTGAGATAGCCGGTGGTAGCCATCACACCCTCCTGGGTGACTCATCTCTACGAGACGTCGGGCGTTAGCTGACGGCCCTGCTTGCTTCTCGCCAGGGTAATCCCGACCGTGCTCTCTGTACAACGTCGGGCATGATCATGGCATGCCCGACATCGAGGGGTCGGATCCGAGGGGTCCGCAGCTGCTCATCGGCATGCCGGGCACCGGATCCGACGCCGACTACGTGCGCCGTGCCTTCGGTCCTGCGGCCGATGAGACCGGTCTCACACTCGTGGCGCTCGAACCGACGCGACGGCTCGTCGCCGACCATCTCCGACGCCTGGACGAGCTGGCGGACGAGTACGGTCCACCGGTGGTCGGCGGGGTGTCCATCGGGGCGGCGATCGCTCTCGCGTGGGCGTTGCGCAATCCGTGTCGGGGGGTCTGGGCGGCGCTGCCGGCATGGACCGGGGACCCCGCGACGGCGCCCGCGGCGTGGAGCGCGACCGCGACCGCACGGACGCTGCAGACCGACGGTCTGGAACACACGATCGCGGTGATGACGGCGACGAGCCCGCCGTGGCTGGCCGCCGAACTCGGGCGCTCGTGGCGAGCACTGCATCCGCATCTGCTCGATCAACTCGCCGAGGCCGCGTCGTTCCACGCTCCCGCTCTCGACGAGATCGCCACGTTGACGGCGCCGATCGCGGTCACCATCGCCGTCGACGACCCGGTTCACCCCGGTCAGGTGGGGCGGGACTGGGCCACGACGGCACCACGCTCGTCACTGACCGAGGTCGGTCTCGCGGAGTGGGGCAACGATCCGTCGGTACTCGGATTCGCTTGTGCACGAGGCTGGTCGGCGATGCGCGGATCGGCCTGAGCCGACGGGGAGCAGCGCTGACCCGGCCGACGATTCACAGACCGACGGCGCTCACTGACGGCGGTTGCGCCGGAATCGCTGCATCGCCGACCCCGACGAGCGCGGTGCCTCGTCCTCGGGATCGGGTTCGACGTCATGGCCCGGCTCGTCGTCCCGCGACGGTGCAGGCTCCTCGCCGTACACGGTCGCCGCGGCCAACTGGTCGATCGCACCACCGGCCGGTGGTGCGTCCGCCGACTGCCCGCCGGCCGGAACCGATGACTCCGGCTGCTGGGCCGCCGACTGCTCGGCCTGCATCTGCTCCTGCGCGGCCGCGACCTGCTCGGCCAGCACCGGCGGGAGCACGATCGGCAGGGCGTCGCGGGGCGGGTGCGGATCGGTCCCCCGACGCACGACCGACTCGGCGAGCACCGCCCGCGCGAGGCGGCCGAGTTCGTCGGCGGTCTCGTCGGGCCCGCTCGCGATGCAGCGCACCATCCACCGCGGACCGTCGACGCCGACGAAGCGATGAGCTGCACCGGGAACGGTCGCCACCACCTCGCGCCCCCAGTGCCCGTCCTCGATCGCCACCTGAGCACCTTCGTCGCGCAGCGATCCGGCGAGCTCGGTCACCACCTCCCGCCACAATCCGGGCGACTTGGGTGCGGCGAAGGCGCTCACACTGATTCGTCCGTGCGGAGTCACGAGATAGACGGCCTCGGGCTGATGCTCCGCCGACATCTCGACGGTCACCTGCCCACCCTCGACGACGGGTACCAGCACGGACCCGAGGTCGAGGTGCGAGTTCTCCAGGTCCTCCGGTGGTGTCGCGAGAGCCTCGATGTCGTAGGGGCCCTGTGCGGAACCGATCGTCAGATCGTTCTCGTCGTCACGTGCCATCTTCTCGTCCACTCCTCGGGTCCGGATGGGAAGACGACGCCGTCAGGCGCCGCTCTCGCCGTCGATGTCGGGGGCGACCTCCGCCAGGATCGCGTGGCCACCGCTCGATCCGTAGCCGCCGGCTCCGCGGCTCGTCTCGTCGAGTTCATCGACCTCGACGAAGTCGGGCAACTCGACACGCTGGACGAGTAGCTGCGCGATCCGGTCGCCACGCCCGATGGTGATCGTCTCGGCGGGATCGAGATTGATCAGGCAGACCTTGATCTCGCCGCGGTAGCCGGCGTCGATCGTGCCCGGGGTGTTGACGATCGAGAGACCCGCGCGTGCTGCCAGACCTGACCGGGGATGGATGAGACCGACCGTGCCGGCCGGGAGCGCGATCGCGATTCCCGTAGGCACCAGTTGGCGGCGTCCGGGTGCGAGCTCCAGATCGATCGTCGAACAGAGATCGACACCCGCGTCACCCGGGTGTGCCCGTGTCGGCAGGGGTATGCCGGGATCGAGGCGACGGACCGCGACGGGCCCGATCGGATCGGGTCGGCCTGATGCAGTGGTGGAAGGATTCGGCGCCACGAGGGAAGACTACGCTGGTCGCGTGAGTACCCCAGCATCACCCGAGAATCCGACGGGCCGCCCCTCCGGCGACGACGCCGGCACCTCTGCCGGAAACGGGAATCCACCGGCGCCAGAACACAAGTCGGGTTCTGATCGCTACCTGGAACGGCTGTACGTCCCGCTGTGGTGGTGGTTGGCGGCCGCCGTTGTGACCGGTGTTGTCGGCTACGAGATCCAGTTGTCCGCCCGCAATTCCGTGTGGAGCATCGCGGGGTATGTGGCCGTGGGTCTGTTGTGCGCCTGGATGCTGTGGTCGCTGGGCCGGGCGTCGGTCAGGGTGACCGCCGACGGTCAGTTGCAGGCGGGTCGGGCACGGCTTCCGCGTGCGGTCATCGCCCGCGGGGCGACAGTGCCGGCCACCGCGAAGAGTGCGGCGCTCGGCCGTCAGCTCGATCCCGCGGCTTTTCTCGTCCACCGGGCGTGGGTGAAGACGATGGTGCTGTTGGTGCTCGACGATCCGGACGATCCGACGCCGTATTGGCTGGTGTCGACGCGGAATCCGGCTGCGGTGCTCGCCGCACTCGACGTGCCGGATGCGGCCGCGGAGGCGGGGATCGCCGACTGATGTCGGTGGCGGGGCCGCCGGGCGACCCCGCTCGCCGCTACTTCGGACGTTCGTTCGGTCTGGGCTGGGATGCGGATCCGGCCGGGCTGCCGCCGGACCCGCCGGGCGGTGTCAGGCGCAGTCGACGCAGATCAGCGAGGAGCCGTTCTCGCGGGCGAGCCGGCTGCGGTGATAGACGAGAAAACAGCTGGTGCAGGTGAACTCGTCGGCCTGCTTGGGGATCACGCGAACCGACAGTTCCTCGCCGGACAGGTCCGCACCCGGCAGTTCGAAAGATTCTGCGGTATCACTCTCGTCGACGTCGACGGCCGAGGACTGCGCTTCGCTGCGCCGCGCCTTCAGCTCCTCGAGGGAATCCTCGCTGATGTCCTCGGTCTCGGTGCGTCGCGGCGCGTCGTAATCAGTAGCCATTGTGTGCCTTACCTGGTGTGAGAGTGTGAGGGGCGCTCCGCCGATGCCGGCTTGTGGCCGAGCAAACGAGAGGTGCCTGAGCCCGCCGGGATTGTCTTGCCGGCGGCGTCACTACAACGTCATGACCGGTGCAATTCGTTACCCAGAACCCCGCGGATCGTCGTGATCTTTGTCACAGTCGGATCACGTTCTCTCCGCACGTCCCCCTGTGGCTTAGGAGGTCGGGCGCCCGAAGCTTAGTGCACCGATGCGGCTGGGTCAACGATCTCTTCGCGGAGATCATTCCCGCGGGTGTCGCGCCACCCCGCGCCCGTCCGCCGTTCCTCCGTCGCAAACGGCGTGCGGCCTGCCTCCGCACCCGGTGGCGGCACACCCTCTACAGTGGTGCCGCAAGGCCGACGGAGTGAAGGAGCCAGTTCACGGTGGTGTCGCAGATTACCGCGGGAACCCCGGTCGACCCGCGCGGTCGCCCGTTCCGTCGTCGCCGCTATATCCCTGCGGTCATCGCCGCGGTCGTGCTGCTCGTCGGCGCCCTCATCGTGTGGGCGGTCGCGCTGAGCGGTTCCGGTGAGGCCGCCGTGCCGACCGCCTGCAACCAGCCCTCCCCTGCCTCTGCGTCGGCATCGCCGGCCCCGGCAGGGGCACCTGCCTCCGCGGCCCCGCCGACACTCACCGGCGTCGACCGTCAGGAGATGCTCCAGGTCGCGCCCGCGGCACTGTCGACCTTCCAGGTACGCGTCCTCAACGCCTCGGCGCAGCGGGGGGCCGCCCAATCCGTCTCCGACGATCTCGCCGCCCAGGGATTCAGTCCCGTCCCCGACACCCCGTACGCCGACGACACGCTCTATCCCGACCAGGATCTCGCCTGCTACGGACAAATCCGATTCGGTCCCGCCGGAAAGGCGAGCGCCGCCGCGGTGTGGCTCGCACTCCCCTGCGCTCAGCTCGTCGACGACGGCCGGCAGGGCACGTCCGTCGACGTCGCACTCGGTGAGTACTACGAGGGCCGGGAGCAGACGCAGGACGCCCAGGCGGCACTCGAGGCGTTGCGCTCAGCCGACCCGAAGAACCCCCAGACCGGCGCTGATCCGGCCTTGGTCGCCGCCGTGCATTCGGCCTCCTGCTGAGAGGCGATCGCGCAGAGCGCAGCCCGGGCATCCATACCGTCCGCCGATCGCGCAGAGCACCCCGCGCAGCACGACCCCGATCTCTCGCCGAACACGCAGAGCACCCAGCGGAGCACGACCCCGATCCCGCTGATCGAGTAGAGCACCGAGCGCAGCACGACTCTGATCTCCGCTGATCGAGTAGAGCACCGAGCGCAGCGAGGCGCTCGTATCGAGATCACCCCCGCACACCGTCGCCGCAGCTCAGTCGGGCATCGCCCGTCGTGCCCCGACGTCGTCGAGCAGTCGCACGAATGCCTCGGCGATCCCGGGCGCAGCAGCGATGGTCACATGCCCGTCCGACGACCGCGACTGCGGCGGCGGAGTGTGCACCACGGCTCCCGCCTCGGCGGCGATGAGTCCACCCGCGGCCCAGTCCCATGGACTCAGCCCGTGCTCGTAATGGGCGTCGACGGCGCCGCTGGCGACCATGCACAGGTCCAGCGCAGCCGCACCCACCCGGCGCAGATCACGGATCCGGGGCAAGAGATCGGCGACGATGGCGCCCTGCGCCCCGCGACGGCCCGCACCGTAGGAGAAGCCGGTGGCGACCAGCGCCAGATCCAGCCGGTCGATCGGGTTGCACGACAGGGCGACGGGCCCGTCGCCGGTGTCGATCCTCGCGCCGCCGCCGGCCGACGCGGAGTAGGTGACCGCGCGGGCGACATCGACGACCGCGCCTGCCACGGAGCGACCGTCCACCTGCGCCGCGACGGAGACGGCATACGCAGGAATGCCGTACATGAAGTTGACCGTGCCGTCGATCGGGTCGACGACCCATCGCACACCGGACGGCACGTCGACCGAGCCGCCGGCCTCTTCGCCCAGCACCTCGTCGTCCGGGCGCAGCGCGCGCAACTCCCGCCGGATCAGCTGCTCGGTCTCGGTGTCGGCGAGCGTGACCGGATCGGTCGGCGTCGACTTGGTCGCGACCGGGGCCGGTCCATCGGTGGGGGTGTCACCGGCACGCAGATCGTGGCCGGGGTCGGCACCGAAGAGCTGGGGCCGGCGTATGCGCACGTGGTCGGCTGCGCTCTCCGCCACGTCGATCGCGACACGTTCGAGTTCGGCGAAACCGGCGGTATCCGTCACGCACCTATGTCAACACACCCGCGCGCGCACCGCCCACACGGGACCGGCGGGCGATTCCCCCGGCGCCGTCGAGGTGTCGGATTCGTGTCGACGGCAGCACGGCAACGTCGGGCTGGATAGCCTTAGACCACAGCAGTTCCCGTTGGTTCATCCAGAGAGGACATCGATATGACCGACGTCGAGACAGCGAGCACCGCCACGGATACGTCGGCCACGACACTCGGCTTCGGCGTGGATGTCGGCGGATCCGGGATCAAGGGCGGGATCGTCGACCTCCAGACCGGTCAGCTCGTGGGCGAGCGGTTCAAGGTCCTGACCCCGCAACCGGCCACCCCGCAGTCGGTGGCCGGGGGCGTCGCCGAGGTCGTCGAGCACTTCGGCTGGGCAGGACCGGTCGGTATCACCCTCCCCGGCGTCATCACCGATGGCACGATGCGGACCGCCGCCAACATCGACAAGAGCTGGATCGGCACCGACGTCTACGACCTGTTCGGCAGCGCACTGGGCGGACGAGCAGTCTCCGTGCTGAACGACGCCGACGCGGCCGGCATGGCCGAGGACCGGTTCGGTGGCGGGGCGGACGTCGACGGCGTGATCATGTTGCTCACCCTGGGCACCGGCATCGGAACCGCACTCCTCATCAACGGCACACTCGTTCCCAACACCGAGCTCGGTCACCTGGTCATCGACGGCAAGGAGGCCGAGCACCGCGCCTCGTCGAAGGTCAAAGAGGACAAGGGCTGGTCGTACGAGAAGTGGGCCGGCAAGCTGTCGAACGTTCTCGAGGTCTACGAGGCGCTCCTGTGGCCGACGTTGTTCATCGTCGGCGGCGGCATCAGCCGGAAGTCGGACAAGTGGATTCCACATCTGACGAACACGACACCGGTGGTCCCGGCGACGCTGCTCAACACGGCGGGTATCGTCGGCGCCGCGATGGCCGTGGACGCCGGCCTGCGCACGTGATCGCCGACGGTCTCCAGCAGCGTCGTCTCCGCGGTGCGACAGCCCACTGACCTGGGCTTTGCCACACCACGAGATGCGATGTCGTTACAATGGTCCACACCGGTCATCACGGACCGAGAAATCCAAGCCCTGCTCCGCGTCGGCGCATGCCGCCGTGAGTGATTCACGATAGTCAGTTCCGAAAGGTTGTACGTGGCAGCCACCAAGACCCGACAGGCCGACGTCGACGACTCGACAGACGCGACTACCGCCACGGAGAACGCGCCGGCCAAACCCGCAGCCAAGAAAGCCGCCAAGAAGGCACCCGCTCGCAAGGCCACTGCGAAGAAGGCGGCCAAGAAGGCTCCGGCCAAACGCGGCGCGAAGAAGGCCACCAAGCCGGCCGGCGCCGACGACGCCGACAGTCCCGACGACGTCGAGGATGATGCCGGTTCGATCGATGACATCGACGCCCCCGACGGCGAACTCGACGAGGACGTCGAGATCGACGACGATCTGGACGTCGATGACGAGGACGACGACGAGTCCGACGACAGCGACGACGAGACCGAGGCGGAATCCACTCCCGCCGCCGCCGCCGATTCCGCGAAGCCGGCGACAGCTCGTGCCAAGGCCGCCGAGGAGAAGGAGGCCGGCAAGACCGCCGGCGACTTCGTCTGGGACGAAGAGGAATCCGAGGCACTGCGTCAGGCTCGCAAGGACGCCGAACTCACCGCCTCCGCCGACTCGGTCCGCGCCTACCTCAAGCAGATCGGCAAGGTCGCGCTGCTCAACGCCGAGGAGGAGGTCGAGCTCGCCAAGCGCATCGAGGCAGGTCTGTTCGCGACGGAACGGCTGCGCCGCATCGTCGATTCGGGCGAGAAGCTCAGCACCGCCTCCAAGCGAGACCTGAACTGGATCTCGCGTGACGGCAACCGCGCCAAGAACCACCTCCTCGAGGCCAACCTCCGACTCGTGGTCTCGCTCGCCAAGCGCTACACCGGACGCGGCATGGCGTTCCTGGACCTCATCCAGGAAGGCAACCTCGGTCTCATCCGCGCCGTGGAGAAGTTCGACTACACCAAGGGCTACAAGTTCTCCACGTACGCCACCTGGTGGATTCGTCAGGCGATCACGCGCGCGATGGCCGACCAGGCCCGCACCATCCGCATACCCGTCCACATGGTCGAGGTCATCAACAAGCTGGGCCGCATCCAGCGCGAGTTGCTCCAGGATCTGGGCCGCGAGCCCACCCCGGAGGAACTCGCCAAGGAGATGGACATCACGCCGGAGAAGGTGCTGGAGATCCAGCAGTACGCGCGTGAGCCCATCTCGCTCGATCAGACGATCGGCGACGAGGGCGACAGTCAACTCGGCGACTTCATCGAGGACTCCGAGGCCGTGGTGGCCGTCGACGCGGTGAGCTTCACGCTCCTGCAGGATCAACTGCAGTCGGTGCTCGAGACGTTGTCCGAGCGCGAGGCCGGTGTCGTGCGCCTGCGGTTCGGGCTCACCGACGGTCAGCCCCGCACCCTCGACGAGATCGGACAGGTCTACGGAGTGACCCGCGAGCGCATCCGTCAGATCGAGTCGAAGACGATGTCGAAACTGCGCCACCCGTCGCGGTCGCAGGTGTTGCGCGACTACCTCGACTGACCGAGGCAGAGCTCCCACGAGGGGACCATCGCACCAGCGATGGTCCCCTCGCTCGTCCCGTCCGTCTCCCGATCCCGCCGCGTGTCCGGATCGGGATCAGATCACGGGCGCGAACGTGCCGTCGGCGCCCGGCCGGAACGGACGGACGTCGACGACGGCATCGACCGGCAACATCCCGTAGAGGTGGGGAAATCGCATGCCGTCGGGATCGGCGGGTACCCCCGACTCCCAGACGACCGGCACGCTCAGTCGGCGCGGGTCGATGACGAGCAGCACCAGATCTGTTCTCCCGGCGAACAGTCGGTTTGCGGGGAGGTGCACCTGATGCGGCGCCGAGAGGTGGATGAATCCGTCGTCGGCGAAGGACGCGGGTTCACGGTGTCCGGCCGCTCGGGCGTCGACCCATTCCGTTTCGGTACACAGATGCAGGAGGACGGCTCCCGAGGACGGGTCCGGACCGGTGTACGGCATGTCGGCGGTGGTCATGTCCTCTGCTCCTGCCATCTGACAACCTTCCTGTCAAGAGTTGTGCCCGCACCGATTCCCACACGGTCCCGAATGCCGGTTTTCCGACCGCGACCACCTACGATTCTCCGCATGCTGGTGACCCGACCGACCGTCGACCTCCTCCGGGTGGCGTCGATGCTGTGTCAGGTGCGTCGCGGCGTGATCGCCTGATCCCCCTGCGACGCGCCTAGCGATCTCGTCATCCCTCACTCATCGAAAGTCACCGACTCGTCATGAAGACCATCGTCCTGATCGCCATCGTCGGATTCGCCGCGCAACTCGTGGACGGCAGCCTCGGCATGGCCTACGGCGTCACCACCACGACCCTGCTGCTGGCGATCGGCACCAATCCGGCGGCGGCGTCGGCCACCGTGCACCTCGCGGAGATCGGCACGACGCTCGTGTCGGGCGTCTCCCACTGGAGGTTCGGCAACGTCGATTGGAAGGTCGTCCGCCGGATCGCCGTTCCCGGTGCCATCGGCGCGTTCCTCGGCGCGACGATCCTGTCCACTCTGTCGACCGAGGCCGCGGCGCCGATCATGGCGATCATCCTGCTCCTGCTCGGGCTGTACATCTTGCTCCGGTTCACCTTCCAGGGCATCCCGCGCCACAACCTCGGCAAGCCGTTGCGCAAGCGCTTCCTCGGACCACTCGGCTTCGTCGCCGGGTTCGTCGACGCCACCGGCGGGGGCGGCTGGGGTCCGGTGGGCACACCGGCCATCCTCGCCAGCGGCCGCCTCGAACCCCGCAAGGTGATCGGATCGATCGACACGAGCGAGTTCATCATCGCCGTCGCCGCGAGCCTCGGCTTCCTGTTCAGCCTCGGCTCGCAGGGCATCAACTTCGCCTGGGTCGGCGCCATCCTGGTCGGTGGTGTGATCGCCGCGCCGATCGCCGCATGGCTGGTCCGCCACATCCCGCCCCGACTCCTGGGGTCATCGGTCGGCGGTCTGATCATCTTCACCAACACGCGCAGCCTGTTCCGCAGCGACCTCGTCGACGTCCCGCAGACGGCGCAGACCGTCATCTACGGGATCATCATCGTGGCATGGGCCGCGGCCTTCGCCTACTCTCTGCAGCAGTACCTCGGCGATCGCGAGAACGAGTCCTCGGACGCGGTGTCACGGGTGCGCGAGGAACAGGAACACGAGTCGATCGCGGCCCGCTCGGACGAGGGCGACGCCGTGGCGGCGAGCTGATCTCGCCGCGGCAATGGGTCCCGCCAAGTGATCCAGGTCGCACTCCGCGTAACACTTCGATGCGCCGATGTTGCCGTCAGGAAAGTCGTTGTTACGGGTGAGTGACGACACACCCGGGCGACGCGAGGAACAATACGAAACCCCCAAACGTCTGAAAGGGTGAGGGTGACGCACACACCGATGCGTCGGCTCACGAAGGGAAAGGCGACCGGCACCGCACGGAACCGCCGGACCGGGACGGAGGAATCATGTCAGACACCGCCACCACACCCCCGATCTACATGCCGCTGACCGCTGCCGACCGCTGCGACCGCTGCGGCGCTGCCGCAAAGGTGCGGGCAGTACTGCCCGCCGGCGGAGAACTTCTCTTCTGCCGCCACCACTTCAACGAGCATGAGACCAAGCTGGTGGAGCTCTCGGCCACCGTCGTGGAATCCGAGGGCGAACTCGTCTGATCCACAGCTGACAACGACTGAGCAGAGGGCCCGACCGGTCATCCGGTCGGGCCCTCCGCTGTCGGTCGCTGTGGCGTCAAGGTCGTGCGGTCAGCGCCACTCGCGCAGCGCAGCGATGCGCTCGCGCAGCTGATCCGCCGTGGCCATCGCGGTCGGCGGACCACCGAGGCGGGTACGCAGTTCGTTGTGCACCATTCCATGCGGCTTCCCGGTCCGGTGATGATGCATCGCGACCAGGGTGTTGAGTTCCTTGCGGAGCGCGTGCAGATTCTCGCCGGCCGGGCGTGCCGGTTCCGCCGGCACCGCCGCGGGGGTCACCGTCGCGGCCGCCGATCGCTCCGCCACCTGTTCGGCCTGGCGCTTGCGGAGGAGTTCGCGGACCTGATCGGCGTCGAGGAGTCCGGGCAGCCCCAGGTACTCCGACTCCTCCTCACTGCCGGAGAAGGTCGCGGTGCCGTACGAGGCACCGTCGAAGATCAGCTGGTCCAGTTCGGCATCGGCGTGCAGCGACTGGAACGCCTTCTCCTCCTCGCCCGGCTCGTCCTTCTGTTTGTTGGCGTCGATGAGCAGCGCGTCATCGAGGCCATCGCTCTCCCGGTGCGGTTTGCCGAGCACGTGGTCACGCTCGGCCTCCATCTGACTCGCCAGATTGAGCAGCACCGGGACCGACGGCAGGAACACGCTGGCCGTCTCGCCGGGCCGGCGTGACCGCACGAATCGGCCGATCGCCTGCGCGAAGAACAGCGGCGTCGACGAACTCGTCGCGTAGACACCGACCGCCAGCCGTGGGACGTCGACGCCCTCGGACACCATGCGGACCGCGACCATCCACTCGTCGTCGGAGGCGGCGAACTCCGCGATCCGCGACGACGACTTCGGGTCGTCGGACAGCACGAGTGTCGGTTTGCGGCCACTGATCGCGGTGAGCAGTTCGGCGTAGTCGCGGGCCACCGTCTGATCCGTGGCGATCACGAGTCCGCCGGCATCGGGGACTCCGGCCGCCCGCAGCTGCTTCAGACGCGTGTGCGCCGCCTCGAGAACAGAGGGAATCCAGTCGCCGTGCGGGTCGAGCGCTGTGCGCCACGCTCGAGCGGTGTGCTCGGCCGACAACGGTTCTCCGAGCCGGGCGGTGAACTCCTCGCCCGCGCTCGTGCGCCAGCTGGCCTGACCGCTGTAGGCGAGGAACACCACGGGACGGACGACACCGTCGGCGAGCGCATCGGCGTACCCATAGGTGTGGTCGGCCTTCGAGCGCAG
The DNA here is from genome assembly GCF_003797825.1 of Gordonia sp. OPL2. Lineage (GTDB taxonomy): Bacteria > Actinomycetota > Actinomycetes > Mycobacteriales > Mycobacteriaceae > Gordonia. Next base: position 93,169 of record NZ_RKME01000001.1, on the reverse strand, counting down.
GACACCCCCGCCCTCGGGCTCGTAGGTGACGAACGGGATCGGTGAATCGTCGGAACGGAACGGGGTACCCGTCAACGCAAGCCTGCGCGTCGCATCGGAGAAGGCCTCGCGGATGGCCTCGCCCCACGACTTCGCGTCTCCGCCGTGGTGGATCTCGTCCAGGATGACCAGGGTCCGCCGGTTCTCGGTGCGCACCCGGTGCCGGGTGGGGTGTGCTGCGACCTGCGCGTAGGTGAGGGCCACCCCGTGATAGTCGGAGCTCGTCTGGCCGGTGGAGTTGCTGAAGCGCGAGTCCAGGGCGATGCCCACACGCGCGGCGGCCTCCGCCCACTGGTGCTTGAGGTGTTCCGTCGGTGTCACGACGGCGATCTGATCCACCGTCCGATCGGCCAGCAACTCACTGGCGACCCGCAGACCGAAGGTGGTCTTGCCGGCGCCCGGCGTCGCGACGGCGAGGAAGTCGACCGGCCGGCGGGTCAGATACCTCGTCAGGGCACGGCGCTGCCACGCACGCAGCGGCGGGCCCGCCGGGGCGGCGACGTCGTCGATGGTCGGGTCGTCGGCTGCTGAGGTCACTCCTGCACTGCTCCTGACACCAGTTCGATCACTCCGGGCGGCACGCTCCGGCGCATGAAACGTCCCCTCGGGCATGCGATCACCACACGAGGGGACGTCCGCCATGCTACCGGGGGCCACCGACGACAGCGCGCCCGACGCGCAGTCCGTGGCCCGACGTGGGCCGACAGACCCCGCCCGCCGACGGTCGGGTTCGTCACGGCGACGCACCGCACCCGGACCGGTCACCCGTTTGTTTCCGCGATCAGGGATGATCGAGCCATCAGCAGTCGTGAGCGGAACCCAGCACCGATCACCGAGGACAGCACGTCGTCGGCCGATGCCCGCTACCGGCGTACCCGTCGCGGCGAGGCCCCTATACCGCCGACCTCACCGACGATCCCGCTCATCGATCCCGGGACGCCGACGACCCCCCTCCCGGCACGCCCGCCCCAGCAGAACGCCGCGCCTCGGGCCCGGTCCGCCCGGCAGCCGGCACCGGTCGATCCCCGCACGGCGAGCCCCGGGATGTCCGCGTCCGGGAGATCCGCCCCGGGGGCGTCGGCCACCGGGAACCCTGCCTCGGAGTCCGGCGATCGCGACGACGCCACCACCGATCACGATCACAGCGCCTCGTCGGACCCCGGTCACGACAATCCGATCGACGTCCCCCACGAACCCGGGCCGCCGGTCCTGCCCAATCTGCACGTACTCGTGTGGCGGACCACCAAGAAGGCCTGGGACGACGGCATCGTCGGCTGGGCGGCGCAGGCCGCCTTCTGGCAGGCGCTGTCGTTGCCGCCGCTGATCCTCGGGCTCCTGGGCAGCGTCGGCTACGTGTCCGGCTGGTTCGGCCCGGACACCGTCGACGTCATCTACGACCGGATCATCTCGTTCGCCAACCGCACCTTCTCCGAGAGCGTCGTCACCGACCTCATCACGCCGACCGTCGACAACGTGCTCGGGCGCGGACGTGTCGGGGTCATCTCGGCAGGCTTCCTCATCTCCCTGTGGGCCGGATCGTCGGCGGTCTCCTGCTTCGTCGCATCCATCGTGCGCGCCCATGATCAACACGAGGTGCGGAACCCGGTGTGGCAGAGGATCTTCGCGTTGCTCCTCTACATCGGGTTCCTGCTGGTGTCCGTCTTCGTGCTTCCGCTGGTCGCGCTGGGACCGAATTATCTGCACGAGATCGTGCCGGACTCGTGGGACCCGATCATCACCAATCTGATCGACTACGGCTATTTCCCGTTCGTCGCGGCGCTGCTGCTGATCGTGCTGACGACCCTCTATCACCTGGCGCTGCCGAATCCCCTGCCGTGGCATCGCCTGGTCGGCGGAGCCATCGTCGCCGGGGTGTTCTTCTGGGTGGCGAGTTACATCCTGCGCATGTACCTGACCGCGATCACACGGGCGGGCTACACCTACGGTGCGCTCGCCACACCCATCGCGTTCCTGCTGTTCACGTTCTTCCTCGGCTTCGCGATCGTCGTCGGCGCGGAATTCAATGCCGCGGTGCAATCGCTGTGGCCGGCCAAACCGTCGCCGACGACCCAGGTGCGCGACTGGGTCTCCTCGCAGACCTCCGATTTCACCGGACAGCTCAAGACGCTGCCCGATCGGCTCGCCACCGGGCCGATACGCCGGGGCCGGACGACCGCCGAGTCCGGGCGGCCGACGAAGCCGCGCGACCACCCGGACCCCTGAGGGTCACTCCTTGCGCATCCGCGCGTAGATCTTCTTGCACTTCGGGCAGACCGGTGAGCCTGGTTTGGCCGACCGGGTCACGGGGAATGTCTCCCCGCACAACGCCACCACGTGATTGCCCATGACCGCGCTCTCCGCGATCTTGTCCTTCTTCACGTAGTGGAAGAACTTGGGGCGATCGTCATCACCCTGGTCGGTGCTGTCGGCATCGGGCCGTTCGTCGACATCGGTCTTCTCGTCGAGGTCCGGCCGCTCGATTGTCTGAGTTCCCATACAGACCATTGTGCGTCACCACAACGCCGAAAGGGGGACCGCTCCGAATGACCTCTGTGAGACATCACCCGGACGGTTCCCTGTGCAGGGGGCGCGAGTGCATCCGTGACATCGAAGTGGGATGGTGGAGACATGGGCAGAGAAGGATCTACGGGGCACGGAACCGACCCCGAAGCCTTTCTGATCACCCACGCGCAGCAATCGCTGGAGGATCAGCACCGCACGCGTGTGCGCAAGTACTTGACGCTGATGGCTTTTCGCGTCCCCGCCCTGGTGATCGCCGGGATCGTCTACAGCTCGACCGGTTCGGGTCTGCTCGCCCTGGCGATCGTCGCCGCCTCCATCCCGATCCCGTGGATAGCAGTGCTCATCGCGAACGACCGGCCGCCCCGCAAGCGTGGCGAGGTTCCCCAGTACAAATACGGCGCCGACCATTCCGTGGTCGGCCCGCCGCCCCTGGGCGGCCCCGGGCCATCGTTGGAGTCGCGGATCGTCGACTCGACGGCAGAGCCATCCGACGACGTCCGTCGCGACGAGCACGACCGTCGTTCCCGCTGACCCACACTCTCAGCAACTTCTCATGTACCCGGCTGCACTCGCCGGCGTATGCGCAGGTCAGCGACGGCGAACGCGACCGCGGGTCGAGGTGTCCCGGGAACTTTCGCCCACCTGTTCGCGTTGAACCCCTTGAACGCACTCAAGTCAGGAGGCCGAATGTCACGCTCGACAGTTTCACGCCCGACCACGACTACTGGATTCACCGATGATCCCGCCCGGACCCGCCCCGCGATGACCGAACAGGATCTCGACGCCCAGTCACCGGCAGCCGACCTCGTCCGCGTCTATCTCAACGGCATCGGCCGTACGGCCCTGCTCAACGCCGAGCAGGAGGTCGAACTCGCCAAGCAGATCGAGGCCGGGCTCTATGCCAAGCACCTCCTGGCGACCAAGAAGCGGCTCTCGGCCACCAAGAAGCGCGATCTGGCGATCATCGTGCGCGAGGGTGAGTACGCCCGTTCGCATCTGCTGGAGGCCAACCTGCGTCTCGTCGTGTCGCTCGCGAAGCGCTACACGGGTCGCGGCATGCCGTTGCTCGACCTGATCCAGGAAGGCAACCTCGGCCTGATCCGCGCCATGGAGAAGTTCGACTACGCCAAGGGTTTCAAGTTCTCGACGTATGCCACGTGGTGGATTCGTCAGGCCATCACCCGCGGCATGGCCGATCAGAGTCGCACGATCCGCCTTCCCGTCCACCTGGTGGAGCAGGTCAACAAGCTGGCGCGCATCAAGCGGGAACTGCATCAGCAGCTCGGCCGCGAGGCGACCGACGACGAACTGGCCAACGAGTCCGGCATCCCGGCCGAGAAGATCGCTGATCTGCTCGACCACAGCCGCGACCCGGTGAGCCTGGACATGCCGGTCGGAAGCGACGAGGAGGCCCCGCTCGGCGATTTCATCGAGGACGCCGAGGCGACCTCGGCGGAGAATGCCGTGATCGCCGGCCTGCTGCACTCCGACATCCGGTCGGTGCTGTCGACGCTCGACGAGCGTGAACAGCAGGTCATCCGGATGCGCTACGGTCTCGACGACGGCCAGCCGCGCACACTCGACCAGATCGGCCGCATGTTCGGTCTGTCGCGCGAACGCGTGCGCCAGATCGAACGTGAGGTCATGGGCAAGCTGCGTCAGGGGGAACGCGCCGAACGTCTGCGCGCCTACGCCAGCTGATGATCTAGCATCGCGGTGTCCGCCGGCGTGTGCCGACGGAGCACCGTCTGATCACCCCAGTCGTCTCGGCCCGGTGTCCGCTCGTGTGGGCACCGGGCCGACACGTATCAGGGCGTTGAGGACCGAGACGCCGTCCGGCGACGCCAGGATCGGGTCACACAGCACCTCGCGGACCTCCGGGATGTCGTCGACGAGGGTCGAGATCCGCAACAGCAGATCGGCCAGTGCGTCACGGTCGACCGGCGGCTCCCCCGCATAGCCTGCGAGCAACGGCGCCGACCGCGGCTCGTCGACGAGTTCGGCCGCGTCCAGCGCCGACAGCGGTATGGCGCGGTATCCGTGATCGCCGAGCAGATCGAACGTCCGTCCCGACAGACCGAACGAGATCAGCGAACCGAACGACGGGTCGTCGCGCACCCGGATCATGGTCCCGATCCCCTTGGGAGCCATCTTCTGGACGTGCAGCACCCGATCGCCGGTCAGATCTGTCAGTTCGGTGAACGCGGTCACGACGGCGGTGGCGTCGGGCAGGTCGAGTCGCGCTCCCTCCCGGTCGAGCCGTCCGCGCCAGGTGTCGGAGGTCGCCTTGACCGCCACCGGGAAGCCGAGGTCCCGGGCCGCCGCCGACGCCTCGTGCATGGTGCTCACCTCGCGGAACGGCACGATCGGGATGCCGTACCAGCCGAGCAGCGTCGCCGATTCGACATGCCCGAGGGTCTGTCCGCCCTGATCGGCCGGAGTCTGTGTCCCCGGGTGTGCCCCGCCGGGAACGTCCATCGCCTCGCGCACGAACGTCCGCGCGGCTTCGGGATCCGTGCCGTCGGGTCGATGGATCTCCGACTCGGGACGCCGGCGCCAGCGGGCGTACTGCCACAGCCGTGCCAGCGCGTTCGCGGCTCGTTCCGGGCTGCCGTAGGACGGGATCGACCCGGCCTGTGGGAGACCGTTGGGTCCCGGCTTCATCAGTCCTGGCGGAATGCCTTCGACGGCGAGGAACGTCGTGACGATGGGTTTCGGTCCATCGGCGGTCGGTGTGTTGGCGGCCGCCATCAGCGCCCGCGCATGCCAATCGGCATCGACCGCGACAGGCGGCACGAAGACCACGATCACCGCGTCCACGGACGGATCGGCCATCGCGTCGGTGACCGCAGCCTCGAATGCGTCCTCGGTGGCGCCGGCTCCGAGGTCGATGGTGTCGATGACCTCGAGGCCACCTCCGCGGGCGGTGTCGGCAGCCAGGCTGCCCAGGACCGACGAGTTGCCGATGATCCGCGTCCGCGGTCCACGAGGAATCGGCTGATACGCGAACACCGTTGCGCAGTCAAACAATTCGGAGATGGTGTGCACCTGGATCACACCGGCCTGTTCGAGCACCATCTGGGCGATCTGGTCGTCGAGACTCGAGGCCGACGACCGCGCCGCGCGTGCCGCGGTCATCGCACCCTTGCCGGACTTCACCGCGACGATGGGTTTCGACCGCGACACCCGGCGCGCGATCCGGGAGAACTTCCGCGGATTACCGAAGCTCTCCAGGTAGAGCAGCACGACATCGGTGGAGGTGTCCGAGTCCCAGTACTGCAGGAGGTCGTTGCCGGACACGTCGGCGCGGTTGCCCGCCGAGACGAACGTGGACAGACCGATCTGCCGGCGCGCGGCGGTGTCGAGGATCGCGATGCCGAGGGCACCGGACTGGCAGAAGAACCCCACGCGGCCGGCCGCCGGTATGCGGGGCGCCAGCGTTGCGTTCAGCGCCACATCGGGATCGTTGTTGGCGACCCCCAACGCATTCGGCCCGACCAGACGCATGCCGTGCTCGCGAACCTGGTCGACGAGCCTGCGTTCGCTCTCCAGTCCTGCCTCCCCGGCCTCGCCGAAGCCCGACGAGACGACGACGAGCGTACGGACTCCCTTGACCAGGCAGTCGTCGAGGACGTCGTCGACAGTCGCCGCGGGCACAGCGACCACCGCGAGGTCGACCGGGTCGGGGATGTCGCGGACGGTGCGGTAGGCGCGGATACCCCGGACCGACGGTGGGCGCGGGTGGCCGCGACGTTGCGCGGGCGTGGACCGCGCCGGACCGGGACCGTGCGATCGGGCCGCCCCGTCGGCCTCCTCCGCGGAGGCGTCGTCGGCGTCGTCGGGGGCGCCCGGACCGTTCACCGGGAACACCGGCCCGGTGAATCCTCCGGCGATGATGTTGGCCAGCAACGCGTTTCCGACCTTCTTGCGATCGGTGGAGGCACCGATCACCGCGACCGACGACGGGCGCAGCAGATTGGCCACGCTGCGCGCCTCCGACGCGCGTTCGCGGGCGTTGCGCACCGACGTCATCGCCTCGGTCGGGTCGATCAGGAACTCGACGTGCACGGTGCTGCCGTCGAAACTCCGCGAAAGCTGGTAGCCCGCGTCGCGGAACACCGCGACCATGTTGGGGTTCTCGCTGAGCACCTCGGCCTCGAATCGGGTGAAACCGTTCTCCGCCGCGGCGCCGGCGAGATGCTCGAGCAGTATCGGTCCCAGGCCGCGTCCCTGGTGGTCGTCGGCGACCACGAACGCCACCTCCGCTGACTCCGGTTTGCCGTCGAACTCGAGACCCTCGTACAGACCGATCGCGATGATGTCCCCACCGAGGACGGCGACCAGGGCGACCCGCTTCTGGTAGTCGACCGTCGTCATCCGCGCCACCTCGCGGGGAGGGAGGGTCGGTGTGGGGCCGAAGTACCGCATGTAGCGGGTCCGTTCCGACAGACCGCCGTGGAAGCGCACCACCCGGTCGGCGTCGTCGGGCACGATCGGCCGCAGGTGCACGACACCGCCGTCGGACGCCAACACGTCGGCGATCCAGTGCCGCGGGTAGTCCCACGGTTCGCGCGGTTGCGGCTGCTCGGCGATCGGCGCGCCCTCTGCCGCCGGTGTCAGGTCCTGATCAGTCACGCGGGTCCTCCGGATCGAGACCGTGCAGCGGGTACACCGCACGACGGGTGGCCAGGATGGCCCGGTCGGTCTGGCGTTGGGCGGAGTCGCTGATCCCCTCGGGCGGCGGCTGGCCGGTGTCCCCGTCCCAGGCCACGAAGTCCACGTCTCCCCCGTCGCCCATGACCGCGACCGGCGACTGCGCGTACTCCGAGTGCACCTGCTCGGCGATCTGTTCGGCCGTGGCGCACCAGGAGTCGTCGATGGCGGTGTCGACATCGACATCGCGGTCGAGGACGACGGCGAGCAGATGCGCCCAGCTGCGCGGCACGACGTTGACGACTCCGTAGCCGCCTCCCCCGACGGCGATCCAGCGCCCGTCGCAGTACTTCTCGGCGAAACCCCGCATCGCCTGCATGGCCGCCCGCTGCCCGTCGACCGTCAGTGCGAGGTCGGTGAGCGGGTCGGCGCGGTGGCTGTCGACGCCGCACTGACTGATCAGGATCTGCGGGCGGAACTGCTCGAGCACCGACGGCACGACCGCATGGAACGCCCGCAGCCAGAGCCGGTCGGTGACGTCGGGCATGAGCGGCAGGTTCACCGCGCTGCCCTGTCCCGCATCGTCGCCGACCTCGGTGGGCCAACCGGTGCCGGGCCACAACGTCGCCGGGTGCTGGTGCAGCGAGACCGTCAGCACACGCGGATCGGCGGCGAACGCCGCCTGCACACCGTCACCGTGATGTGCGTCGATGTCGATGTAGGCGATCCGGTCGAATCCGTTGTCCAGCAGCCAATCGATCGCGATCGCACAGTCGTTGTAGATGCAGAATCCGGCCGCGCGGGCACGCATCGCGTGGTGCATCCCGCCGCTGATGTTCACCGCCCGGCGCACCGAGCCCGAACCCACCGCCTGCGCGGCGGCGAGTGTGCCGCCGACCAGCAGTCGAGCGGCCTCGTGCATTCCGTCGAACACGGGGTTGTCGGCGTCACCGAGTCCGAAGAGGCGTTCGAGGAGCGGGCCGGACAGCGAGGCCGTGCCCGAGCCGACGGCGCGGACCGCGTCGATGTAGTCGGTCGAATGAACGACGGTCAACGCCGAGTCGTCGATCTGGAGGGGCGCCCGACTGTCGACGCCGTCGAGGACACCGAGGCTCTGGGCCAGCGTCATCGTCAGGGCCAGCCGGACGGGGTTCATCGGGTGGGTGTGTGCCCACTTGTAGGACAGGAAGTCCTCGCTCCAGATGACTGCCGCCGCCTCGTCGCCACTTGTCCGCGTCACGAACCCAGGCTAGTGGGTCGCCGGGCGCGCCGACGACGTTCACGGTCCGCCCACCGTGGACGGGCGCGTCCCCGGCCGGGACCGATGACGCGGGCCGCGGATCCCGACAATTCACCCGACGCGACGACACATGGGCAACAGATTCCAGGTGCTGGTCAAGGTACCCTTGGGCATAGACGAAGGGACTGCGCACAGTGAACGATCTTGTCGACACCACCGAGATGTACCTGCGGACGATCTATGACCTCGAAGAGGAAGGGATCGTCCCCCTCCGCGCACGCATCGCCGAACGGTTGGAGCAGAGCGGTCCGACCGTCTCGCAGACGGTCGCGCGTATGGAACGAGACGGTCTGCTCCACGTCGCCGGAGACCGGCACCTCGAGCTGACCGACAAGGGCCGTGAGCTCGCGATCGCGGTCATGCGCAAGCATCGGCTCGCCGAGCGACTGCTCGTCGACGTCATCGGCATGCCGTGGGACGAGGTCCACGAGGAGGCCTGCCGCTGGGAGCACGTCATGAGCGAGAACGTGGAGCGTCGTCTGCTCACCGTTCTCGACAACCCGACGACCTCCCCCTACGGAAACCCGATCCCGGGGCTCGAACTCCTTGGCGCCCAGCAGGCCCCCCTCGGCGACAGCGCGACCCGGCTCTCCGATCTCCCACAGGGGGATCCGGTCGTCGTGATCGTGCGCCGGCTGTCCGAGCACGCCCAGTCCGATCACGCACTCATCAGCGACCTTCGCGACGCCGGTGTCGTCCCCAACGCACGAGTCACGGTCACCCTCACGCCCGGCAAGGCCGTGCTGAGCTCACCCGGACACGACGGTCTCGAACTGTCGGACGAGATGGCGCATTCGGTGTTCGTGGAGAAGGTCTGATCGACCGCTCTCAGCCGGCGTCCCGTTCGAGGGTCGGCGCCGGCAGTGGCACACCGAGCCGCTCGGCGATGTCGTAGCAGTCGTCGATCATGTCGTCGAGCAGTCGTGGGGCGAGTCCGCCTCGCAGCGCACTGTCGAGGAGGGTGGCCAACGACCAGCGGGGGTCGGCACGCAACGCGTGATCGAGTGCCACGCCCGCATGCCCACCCTCGCCGTTGATGTAATGCAGGTGCGCCAGCATCGTCGCCGCGCTGGCCTGCGCTGAGCCGCGGAGCCGGCGCGCGAGTTCACGCCAGAGCGACTCCGCCGCCCCGCGCAGATCGGTGACCGCGAAACTCAGTGCGGCGTCCCGGACCGGCAGCCGGGTCAGTGCGACACCCAGACGGGTCACCTCCGCACAGCCGAGATCTGCCGCCTCGTCGGGTCGTCGCGGACCCGAGGCCACGATCACCTGGTGGACGACGACGCGCAACAGGGTCGCATCATCCATCTCGTCCGCATCGTCGACGCAGGCTTGTCCGGCGGCGTCGTCGAGATGTGGTCCGGTGCAGTGCTCGAGCGGGGCGAGCATCGCCTCCATGTCGGAGCGACGCGCGAGCACCCCATGTCCGGTCCGCACGGCTCGCGCAAGTGCGGTCGGACTCGACTGAGGGTCGCCCAGGCGCCCCCGCGTCGGGGCGTCGCCCGCGATCGGGATGACCGCCCCGGGGCCGCCGGGCTCGCGGCCTGTTTCCCAGACGGTGAGCCAGCGACCACCCTCTGCCAACTCAGGGACAACGAAACCTGTTGCGATCCCGCCGATCTCGGCGAATCGACGGTCGGCGATCGCACACACCCGCCGATACCTGAGGTCGGCGGCGGGGAACCTGTCGTCGACGATCACGAGTACGGCCGCCCGCACGTCGTTGCGCACGCAGACGTCGGCGAGGCTGCTGAACAGCTCGGCGAGGGCCGGGACCGGCTCACCGTCGCCGTCGACGACGAGGTCATGGCGCATCGCGGTCCGCACGATGCGGGGGTCGTCGCCGAACGCCAGGATCACAATCGAGCGGTCGGGGATGAATCCGAGCAGCCCCGGCACAGCGGTCAGCAGGCCGGTGGGGGACAGCGGGCGGGCACTGGGAATGGGTGACATGCCCGAATCGTCGCGGGCGGGCCGGCCGCGTCCGCCGTCATCGACCCGTCACGGGCGGGTTGTGCACAGAGCCCGAACACTCCACAGATCTACCTGCACCGATGCGTCGCGAGAGCGCGAGACGGCTCAGCCGAAGGCGGCGTCGACTGCCGCGTCGAACAGTGCGTCGAGTTGGGCTCCGGCCTCGGGTGACATCGCCTCGCCACCCTGCTGCCGGTAGTCGACGAGTACGCGCACATCCTCACGTTGCGCCATGAGCGTTGTCGTCGACGTGATCATCGGCGCCGCTCCCGGCCCGCCTGTGGAGATCGTGCGGCGGATCGCCCCGGTCTGCACCGCGTCACGGCCGGGTGCCGGGACGACCTCGGTGGTCACCGCCGACTCGGCCGTGGGCACCGAGCCCGATGTCGTGTGCGGGCAGCGGCCCGCGAGTTCGGTCACATCGTCGACCGTGTCCCCGGCATGAGCGACCGCCGAGGTGAAGGTGGCTGTCGGGGTCGTCGGCGAGGGCCCGACGAGCACGACCGCACCGTCGGACGGAACGGCGACGGGAGTGCACTCGGCCGGGACCACCGACCCGTGCAGCGGACGTCCGGTGAGGTCGGCGAGGGCGGCGGGGACCGCGGGGGCCGGGACCCGGCTCGCGGTACCTCCGGGGAAATCGCGGGGCGACACGGACTTCTCCGCGAGATCGCCCGCCCCGGCCGTGGCCTGCCCGTCGACACTGCACCCGGACAGTGCAAGACACAGCGCCACGACCACGAACGGCACGAGAGCGACTCCCCGACGCGCTCTGAGGCGTTCTGTTCCGGTCACAAGGTCCCACTGTGCCACCGCCGGGTCACCATCACGCGCACCGACACCCAGCGGTATCGGCGACCCGGGCACGAGCGGCGGGAATCGACCCCCACCGATCGTTGTTGAACTCACCGATACCGCGTCAACCGGGGGAATTGGCCTCGGACCGCTCTGATGCGGGAGAATCTTCTCCACACGACACCGAGGAGGGACGACTCATGGACGACAAGTCCGTCGAGCGCAGTTCGCTGTACTCACTCGAGTTCCCCGCACCCCAGGTCACCGACCACGAGGGCACCGGCCCCGTGCTGGTCCACGCGTTGAACGGGTTCGCCGACGCCGGCCATGCGGTCGCGCTCGCCGCCCAGCACCTGCGGGATGCCCTGGACTCCGAACTGGTGGCCACGTTCTCCAGCGACGAACTGATCGACTATCGCTCGCGTCGGCCCACCATCAGCTTCAACGGCGACACGTTCACCGACGTCGAGATGCCGTCGTTGACCATGCACGCCATCCGCGACACGGCCGGACGACCGTTCCTGTTGCTCGCCGGGTCCGAACCCGATCTGCGCTGGGAGCAGTTCGTGGAGGCCGTCCGTGGCCTCGCCGAGCGCTTCGGCGTCACCGACGTGATCGGACTGAACGCCATCCCGATGGCGGTCCCGCACACGCGGCCCCCGTCGATCACCGCCCACGGCAGCGAGCCCGAGCGTCTCGGTGATCTCCCGCGCTGGGGATCGGCGATGAAACTGCCGGCCAGCGCCTCGATGCTGCTCGAGCTCCGCATGAGCGAACACGATTACCGCGCCGCCGGACTGTCGGTCCACGTGCCGCACTATCTGTCGCAGGCCGATTACCCGGCGGCCTCGGCGCGACTGCTCGACGCCGTGGGTGAACTCACCGGCCTCGAACTGCCGATCACGGCGCTCGACAACGCGGCGGCCAAGGTGCGGACGCAGATCGATGCCGAGGTCTCCGGCAATGCGGAGATCGAGTCGGTCGTCACCGCGCTCGAGGCGCAGTACGACACCTTCACCCAGGCTCAGGAAGAGCGTGCGTCCCTGCTGGCGGCCGAATCCGACCTGCCCAGCGGAGAAGAACTCGGCGCCGAACTCGAGAAGTTCCTGGCCGAGCAGATGCGTGACGGTGGCGAGGACGACGACCGGTTCGGGACCGGTCCGTTCGGCGGGCCGGACGAGCCAGGCGGTCCCCCATCACCGATGTGACCGCCGCCGGTGAGGTGTACCTGACACCGGCCGCCGACGAGGACACCGCCTTCGAGAAGTTCACATCCTGGTGGAACGACCGCGGCATCGAGCTCTACCCCCATCAGGAGGAGTCACTGCTCGAGTTGATCTCGGGCGGCAACGTGATCCTCGCGACCCCGACTGGGTCGGGCAAGTCCCTCGTCGCCTCGGGGGCCATCTATTTCGCGCGGTGCCGGGGCGAGCGCGCCGTCTACACCGCACCCATCAAGGCTCTGGTCAGCGAGAAGTTCTTCGAGTTGTGCGCCACCTTCGGCGCCGAGGACGTCGGCCTGCTCACCGGCGACGCCGCCGTCAACGCGAATGCGCCGATCATCTGTGCCACGGCGGAGATCGTCGCGAACCTCGCACTGCGCGACGGCCCGCGCAGCGACATCGGCATGCTCGTCGCCGACGAGTTCCACTACTACGGCGAACCCGACCGCGGCTGGGCGTGGCAGGTGCCCATCCTCGAACTCCCCCACACCCAGTTCCTGCTGATGTCGGCGACACTGGGCGACGTGTCGTTCTTCGTCGACGACCTGGGGCGGCGCACAGGGCGGCCGACGACGGCGATCACCGGCACCGAACGTCCGGTGCCGCTCGAGCACAGCTACGCGATCACACCGATACACGAGACGATCGAGGAACTGATCGCCGCCGGCCGTGCCCCGATCTACGTCGTCCACTTCACCCAGGCGGCCGCCGTCGAGCGGGCACAGGCACTGCTGTCGGCGAAGATCGCGGACAAGGCCGAGCGAGCGGTGATCGCCGACGCCATCGGCGACTTCCGCTTCCACACCGGATTCGGCTCGACCCTGTCGAAGCTGTTGCGCGCCGGGATCGGCGTCCATCACGCCGGCATGCTGCCCCGCTATCGACGGCTCGTGGAGCGGCTGGCCCAACAGGGACTGCTGAAGGTGGTCGCCGGGACCGACACCCTCGGCGTCGGCATCAACGTTCCCATCCGCACGGTGCTCTTCGCCTCGCTGAGCAAGTACGACGGCACTAGGGTGCGGCGTCTGCGCGCCCGTGAGTTCCATCAGATCGCCGGCCGGGCCGGCCGTGCGGGATTCGACACCGTCGGCTACGTCGTCGCGCAGGCCCCCGAGCACGACGTCGAGAACGCGCGGGCTGTCGCGAAGGCGGGCGACGACCCGAAGAAGCTCCGAAAGCTGGTGCGCAAGAAGCCCCCTGAGGGTTTCGTGTCGTGGGGCGAGAAGACCTTCACGCAGTTGATCGACGCACCCGACGAACCCCTGCGATCCCATTTCCGGATGACCACCGCCATCCTCATGGAGGTGCTGTCGCGACCCGGCGACTGCTTCGCCGCGATGCGTCACCTGCTCGAGGAGAGTCACGAACCACGCAATCGCCAGCTGCGTCATATCCGGCACACCATCGAGCTCTACCGCGGCCTGCGCGAGTCGGGCATCGTGGTGCAGCTCGACGCCCCCGACGAGGACGGCCGCAATGTCCGGCTGTCGGTGGACATGCCCGAGAACTTCGCGCTCACCAATCCGCTGTCCTCGTTCGCCGTCGCCGCCTTCGAGATCCTCGATCCCGACTCGGCCACCTACCCTCTCGACGTGGTGTCGATCCTGGAGTCGACGCTCGAGGACCCCCGTCCGCTCGTGTTCGCGCAGCGCAAGGCCGCCCGTGACGCAGCGCTGGCCGAGATGAAGGCCGACGGGGTCGAGTACGAGGAACGCATGGCCCGCCTCGAGGAGATCACGTGGCCACGCCCGCTCGCGGATGAGATCGAGTTCGCCTACGGCGTCTATCGCCGCGGGCACCCGTGGGTGTCGTCCTATCCGCCCTCCCCGAAGTCCGTGCTGCGCGAGATGCTCGAGCGCGCCATGACGTTCAACGAACTCATCTCGGCCTACGGACTCGCCCGAAGTGAAGGCGTCGTCCTGCGCTACCTGTCCGACTGCTATCGCGTTCTGCGGCAGGGGCTGCCGAACACGGTGAGCACGCCTGCCGTCATCGAGATCACCGAACAGCTCGGCGAGACCGTCCGCGGGGTCGACTCCAGCCTCGTCGACGAGTGGGAAGAGCTGACGCTCGCCGGCAGTTGACGCATGTCGGTTCGGGTCTCGCCGGCACGGCAGACGATCCGTGGCAGCTCGACAACTTCGGCGCTTCCGTCCAGGTCACTCAGTCACGCCGCACCGCGCCCGTCCCGTCGACGATCTCGGAGATCACCCCGGCCAGGGTCCGGTAGGAATCCGCCCGGCCCGCCGACTCGCGGAACACCAACCCGACCCGTCGACCCGGTCGCGGACGGGCGAAGGTGGCGGTGGCCAGGGAGCCACCGTCGGTCTCGGTTGCCACCGCCGTCTGCGGTATCAGGGTGACGCCCAGCCCACCTTCCACACACTGCACCGCCGTGGCGAGCGAGGCCGCCCGCGTCTGACCGAGTTCGGGTGCGATACCGGCCAGCCGACACACCTCCAGGGCCTGATCTCGCAGGCAGTGCCCTTCATCGAGGAGAAGCAGCGGCAGATCCGCCAACGACGCCGGATCGACTCGGCGGCGGCCCGCCAGCGGATGCCGGGCAGGCAGCGCGAGCACGAAGTCCTCTGTGTACATGGGGATCTCCATCATCCCGCGCTCGGCGGTGGGCAACGCCATGATCGCCACATCGAGTGATCCGTCTCTCAGCTGACGAAGGAGCCGCACGGTCTGGTCCTCGACGATCTGGAGGGAGAGCGACGGCAATCGTTCACCGATCCCGCGCAGCACGATCGGCAGGATGTACGGCGCCACAGTGGGAATGAGCCCCAGTCTCAGTCCGCCCACCAGCGGATCCCCATGGCCCGACGCCTCGGCCACGAGGTCGTCGACGGCGTCCACCGCCGCGATCGCCCTGGGCAGCAACCGCTCTCCTTCCGGTGTCAGAAAGACACGCCGCGTGGTCCGCTCCACCAATTGCACCCCGAGTCCCGACTCGAGCGCACTCAGTGCCTGCGACATCGTGGGTTGGCTGACATCGAGATCTTCAGCGGCAGAACCGAAGTGGCGACGTTTCGCGATCGCGACGAAAGCCCGGAGACCGGTCACCGACGGCTGATAAGTTCCATTGGGCATGCCTATCAATATAGTGCCTATCATCACGTTTCGCTCTAGCCCAGAATCCGGCACGATGGTGCATGTCTGATGACGAATTCCTTCGCGCACATGACGTACCGATCCGCACACCACAACGAGGAGCGAAACAGCGCATGGCTCTGCTCACAATCGGCGATCAGTTCCCCGCCTACGACCTCACCGCCGTCATCGGTGGCGACCTGTCGAAGGTGAACGCACAGCAGCCCGACGACTACTTCACCACGGTCACCAGCGAGGACCATCCGGGCAAGTGGCGAATCGTCTTCTTCTGGCCCAAGGACTTCACCTTCGTCTGCCCCACCGAGATCGCCGCTTTCGGCAAGCTGAACGATGAGTTCGCCGACCGTGACGCCCAGGTGCTCGGCGCCTCGGTGGACAACGAGTTCGTGCACTTCCAGTGGCGCGCACAGCATGACGACCTCAAGACGCTGCCGTTCCCGATGTTGAGCGACCTCAAGCGCGAACTGGCCTCCGCTGCAGGCGTTCTCAACGCCGATGGAGTCGCCGATCGTGCCACCTTCATCATCGATCCCAATAACGAGATCCAGTTCGTCTCGGTCACCGCCGGTTCGGTCGGCCGCAACGTCGACGAGGTGCTGCGCGTGCTCGACGCGCTGCAGTCCGACGAACTGTGCGCCTGCAACTGGCGCAAGGGCGACCCGACCATCGACGCCGGTGAACTGCTCACCGCGAGCGTCTGAGAGGAGACCGCATGAGCATCGACAACCTGAAGGACGCACTTCCGGAGTACGCCAAGGATCTGAAGCTGAATCTCGGCTCGATCAGCCGGACCACTGCCCTCACCGAGGAGCAGCTGTGGGGCACGCTGCTGTCGACCGCAGCGGCGACCCGTAATGCCAAGGTCCTGGCCGAGATCGCCGACGAGGCTGCCGACACCTTGTCGGCCGAGGCCTACAACGCGGCACTCGGCGCGACCTCGATCATGGGGATGAACAACGTCTTCTACCGTGGTCGCGGCTTCCTCGGCGGAAAGTACGACGATCTCCGTCCCGGCCTACGCATGAACATCATCGGCAACCCCGGTGTCGACAAGGCACTGTTCGAACTCTGGTCGTTCGCGGTGTCCTCCATCAACGGCTGCGAACACTGTGTCGGCGCCCACGAGAACACCCTGCGCGAGGCGGGCGTCGATCGTGAGGCGATCTTCGAGGCGTTGAAGGTCGCCTCGATCGTCGCCGGCGTGGCGCAGACGATTGCGACGACCGAGGTCCTCGCCGCCGTCTGACCCGAACACGCGAACGACGACGGGCCCACCGGACTCCGGTGGGCCCGTCGTCGTCGGTCCGGCGCGCTCAGGAGAGCGCGGCCCGCATCCGGTCGGCGAGTTCGGTGACCTCGTCGGTGGTCATGACGAATGCCGGCGAGATCTGCAGGGCTCCCTGACCGGCGGCCCGGCCGCTGACCCCGTGGTCGCGCAGTCGGCCGATCGTCGGGATCGCCTGTGCCGGATCCGCCAGTTGCACAGCCGACACCGCCCCCATGCCGGTCCGGACCTCGGCGACCGACTCCAGATCCGCGAGAGGCGAGAGCGCGCGCGCCAGATCGCCTTCGAGACGCGAGGCCTCGGCGAGCAGCCCCTCCTTCTCGATGATGTCGAGGTTGGCCATCGCCGCTGCCGCCGCGCCGGCGTGGCCGCCATAGGTGTAGCCGTGGCGCCACCAGACGCCGCCCGCGTAGAACGGTTCGGCGATATGCGGGGCGATGAACACCGCACCCATCGGCACGTAACCCGACGTGAGGCCCTTGGCGGTGGTCATCAGGTCGGGTTCGAGGTCGAATCGGGACGACGCGAACCACGAGTCGCCGCCGATACGGCCGAATCCGGTGACGACCTCGTCGGCCACGAACAGCACGTCGTGATCGCGGCAGATCTGGCGCACCTCGGTGAGATAGCCCTCGGGTGGGGGGTACACGCCACCCGCGCCGATGATCGGCTCACAGAAGAAGGCGGCAACCCGGTCGGCCCCGAGCCGCTCGATGAGTCCGAGCAGGCTCTTGGCGTTGTCCCACTCGACGGTCTCGGCGTCGGCCATCAGCTCGCCGTACCCCTCGCGGTTCACCGGAATCCCGGCCAGCGCGGTACCGGCGACATGCATGCCGTGATACGCCTTGGTGCGGCCCACGATGATGTTCTTCTCGGGCTTGCCCTGTTCGTGCCAGTAGCGCCGCGCCAGCTTCGCCGCGGTGTCCACCGAATCGCTGCCACCCGAGGTGAAGAAGATCTTGCTGCCAGGGACGGGGGCGATCTCGGCGAGCCGGTCGGCGAGATCGACCGTGACGTCGGCGGTCAGATCACCGAATCCCGAGTAGTGCGCCAGCCGGCCCAGCTGATCGGCGACCGCCTGCGCCACCTCGGTGCGTCCGTGTCCGATGTTGGTGAACCACAGACCCGCGGTGGCGTCGAGGTACTCGCGTCCCTCGGCGTCCCAGATGCGTGTCCCCTGCCCGCGACTCACCACGAACGGACCATTCGAGGTGACGGAGCCCATGTCGGCGAAACCGTGCCAGAGTGAACCTGCCATGCCCCAATCATGCAGGGTGCCCGGACGACGAGCCGAATCAGGTCCGGGCGGCCACCGACGGCCGCCCGACGACTCCGCGGGCGGGAGAATATCCTGAGACCATCATGCCCGCGCCGACAACCGACGACAGACGACAGCTCGCCGACCAGATCTCCGAACTCACCATCGTCGATGCCCATCGACTGCGCCGTCGGCTCGACAAACTGGGTCGGTCCCCACAGTCCGCGGCATGGACGAGCCTGACCGGCGACGTCGCGTCGGCGCAGCGACGGATCGATCGTCGGCGGGCCGCCGTGCCCGTCATCTCGTTCCCACCGGAACTGCCGGTCTCCGAGGCGCGCGCCGAGATCGCCGCGGCCATCGCCGACCATCAGGTCGTCGTCGTCGCCGGCGAGACCGGATCCGGCAAGACGACCCAGCTCCCCAAGATCTGCCTGGAACTCGGCCGCGGTGTCCGCGGCGCGATCGGCCACACCCAGCCGCGGCGTATCGCAGCGAGTTCGGTCGCCCGGCGGATCGCGGACGAGACCTCGACGGAGATCGGTGACGCCGTCGGCTACTCCGTACGCTTCACCGACCGCTCCGGCGCCGACACGCTGGTCAAGGTGATGACCGACGGAATCCTGTTGCGTGAGATCGGGTCCGACCCCCTCTTACGCCACTACGACACGCTGATCATCGACGAGGCGCACGAGCGCAGCCTCAACATCGACTTCATCCTCGGCTATCTCAAGCGACTGTTGCCCCGACGTCCGGACCTGAAGGTCATCATCACCTCGGCGACGATCGAACCGGACCGGTTCGCGCGGCATTTCGGCAACGAGACAACCGAGGTACCCATCCTGGAGGTGTCGGGGCGGGCGTACCCGGTCGAGATCCGCTATCGGCCGTTCGGCGACTCCCGCGACCCGGACTCCGACCATCGCGATCTCGATCAGGCCCAGGCGATCGATCAGGCGGTCGGTGACCTGTGGTCGTCGCGCCGCACCGGCGACATCCTGGTGTTCCTGCCGACCGAGCGGGACATCCGCGAGACCGCGGACGCCCTCGGCCACCGCGTGTCGGCCGGCGCCGAGATCGTGCCGCTCTTCGCGCGGCTCTCCATCGCCGACCAGCAACGCGTCTTCGCGCCGTCCTCGGGCCGACGCATCGTCCTGGCGACGAACGTCGCGGAGACGTCACTCACGGTCCCGGGTATCCGCTACGTCATCGACACCGGAACCGCACGCATCTCCCGCTATTCGACCCGATCCAAGGTGAACCGGCTTCCGATCGAACCCGTCTCGCAGGCCAGTGCGCGGCAACGGGCCGGTCGATGCGGCCGCGTGGCGCCGGGCATCTGCATCCGCCTCTACGCCGAGGACGACTTCGACGCCCGACCCGCATTCACCGACCCGGAGATCCTGCGCACGAATCTGGCGGCAGTGATCCTGCAGATGGCCGCCCTGCGCCTCGGCGACGTGTCGGAGTTCCCGTTCGTCCAGCCCCCGGACGCGCGCGCCATCCGTGACGGCATGGCCGTCCTCACCGAACTCGGCGCCATCCGGGAGACCACCCGCGACGACCACGAACCGGTGCTGACGCCGGTCGGCCGCGACATGGCCCGCATCCCGGTCGATCCGCGGCTCGCACGCATGCTCATCGCAGGTCACGAATTCGGTTGTCTCGACCACATTCTCGTGATCGCCGCGGCACTCTCACTACCGGATGTCCGCGAGCGGCCGGCCGAGAACCGCGAGGCCGCCGACGCCGCGCATCGTCGATTCGCGGTTCCCGGGTCGGAGTTCCTCACCTACCTGGAGTTGTGGTCCTACCTCGAGGAACGACGACGGGAGCTGTCGGGCAACCAGTTCCGCAGACTCTGTGAGCGCGAGTTCCTACATTTCCTGCGGATCCGGGAGTGGACCGAACTGCACCGACAGTTGTCGCGCATCGTCGCCGACCTCACGTGGAAGGTCCCCGAGACCGGTCGCGATGCGGACGCGATCCACCGCGCGATCCTCTCCGGCCTCCTGGGCAACATCGCGGTCCGTCAGGGCGACACTCGGGAGTTCACCGGAGCCCGGAACACGACGCTCGCGATCTTCCCCGGGTCCTCGCTGGCCCGCAAGCCACCGTCGTTCATCATGGCCGCGGAGATCATCGAGACCTCACGCCTGTTCGCCCACACCGTCGCCGGTATCGACCCGCTCTGGGCGGAGAAGCTGGCGGGCGACCTGGTGCGGCGCACCTACAGCGAGCCACACTGGTCCGGGAAGCGAGGCGCGGCGATGGCCTACGAACGCGTCACCCTGTACGGGGTCCCGCTGGTGGCCCGACGACGTGTTCCGTTCGGCGCCATCGACCCCGTCACCTCGCGCGAGATGTTCATCAGGCACGCCCTGGTCGAGGGTGACTGGCGCACCGATCACGGCTTCTTCCAGCACAATCGGGACCTCCTCGAGGCCGCCGCCGATGTCGAGCACCGTGCCCGCCGCCGGGACGTGGTCATCAGTGAGCAGCAGCTGTTCGACTTCTACGACTCCCGTGTGGGCGCCGACGTCGTGTCGACCCGGCACTTCAACACCTGGTGGAAGGCTGCCCGACGCTCCGATCCCGGCCTCCTCGACCTGCGGCCCGAAGACGTCGCAGCCGATGTCGCCGTCGCCGACACCGACTTCCCGGGTGCCTGGCAGCAGGGTGAAACCCGTCTCGAACTGCGCTATCGCTTCGAGCCGGGCGCACCCGACGACGGGGTCACCGTCGTCATCCCTCGACCGCTTCTCGACCATGTGCGCACGGCCGGGTTCGACTGGACCGTGCCCGGACTACGATCCGAACTCGCGACCGAGCTCGTCAAGTCGTTGCCGAAGTCTGTGCGCAAGTCGATGGCCCCCGCACAGCGTTTCGCCGACCTCGCGTTGTCCCGCCTGACCCCGCGCGGCGAACCGCTGATGGTGGGACTGGCCCGCGAACTCTCGGCCATCACGACGATGACGGTGTCCGCCAAGGATTTCGACCTCGAACGCATCCCCGCGCACCTGACCATGAACTTCGCCGTCGTCGGCCGCGACGGCACCATGATCGCGGGTGGCAAGTCGCTGGCAGCACTCAAGAAGCAGTTCGCGGACACCGAGGACGAGGCTCCCGTTCGCCGCCAGGTGTTCACGGACTGGACTTCCGACGGGATCGGCACGCTGGCGCACGAACTGACGTCGACGGTCGCCGGGCAAGCGATCACCCGATACCCGACGCTCGAGGTCGCCACCGACCGCGACCGTGTCGTCGGCGTCCGGCCCGCGCTGGCCGCCTCCACCGCCGAGCGGGACCGACGGCTCACCGAGGCCGTCGTCGCGCTGCTCGAGTTCCGTCTACCGGCTCTGTCGCGCAAGATCACCGGGACCTTGGACGCGGCGGGACGCCTCGCGCTCAGTCAGAGTCCGTATCTGCGGCCCGACGACCTGATCGGTGACTGCACCCGTCGTGCGATCCGCGATCTCGCGGCCACGAGGGATCTCACGTCGATCCGGACTTCCGAGCAGTTTGCCGAACTGGCCGATCACCTGCGGCCGACCGTGGCCGAGAAGGCGCCTGAGATCTTCCGTTCGGCGACCGAGGTCTTGCGGCGTGTGGCCCCGCTACGACGCGAGATCGACGGTCTCAGTGGAACACTCGCCGCCGACGATGTCGCCGAACAACTGTCGGAACTGGTCTTCGACGGTTTCGTGGCCACGACGCCACACCGCCACCTCGCGAACATCCCGCGATATCTCGAGGCAGCCGAACACCGACTCGCCGATCTGCCTGTCGCCCCATCACGCGATCGCGACGGGGTGGCCGCCATCGACAGGGTCGTGGCCCGATGGAATCAACGGTCGGCGCAGCTTCCGGCCGCGCGTCGCGCAGCGCTCGACGAGTTCGCGCACTGGCTGATCGAGGAGCTGCGGGTCGGCATCTTCGCCCAGCGACTCGGCACCGCCTATCCCATCTCGGAGAAGAGAGCCGTGCGGGCGATCGCCGAGTTCCGCTGAGACGACGAAGCGGTCAGGTACCTGCCGGGTCGACCGACTTCTCCTGGGTGAGGTCGCCCTGCAGGTCGTCGATCTCCCGCTGGAAATCCTCCAGCGAGTCGAAGGACCGGTAGACCGAGGCGAAGCGCAGATAGGCGACCTCGTCGAGATCGCGCAGAGGCCGGAGAATGGCGAGACCCACCTCGTTGCTGGGGATCTCGGCCGACCCGGATGCGCGGACCGCGTCCTCGACCTGCTGCGCCAGCTTGGCGAGGGCGTCCTCCGCGACATCACGCCCCTGGCATGCGCGGCGAACCCCGCGCATGACCTTCTCGCGACTGAACGGCTCGGTCACGCCGTTGCGTTTGACCACGGACAGGACCGCGCTCTCCACCGTCGAGAACCGGCGACCGCACTCCGCACACGAACGGCGTCGTCGGATCGCCTGCCCCTCGTCGGCGACACGCGAGTCGATGACCTTGGTGTCTTCGTTCTTGCAAAACGGGCAGCGCATGTCATCCTCACGCACATCTCGGGACACACCGGCGCACCGCATGCCCGTTGCGCCGTGCCGGTTTCCGGCCGGACCCTGTGCCACGAGGATACCGCCCCGGACTCAGCGGTACGCGGGCGCAACCAGCGCCTGCCCGACGCGCAGGCCGGCGCCCGAGAGGTTGTTGCGCTCGACGATCTGATCGATCACCGACTGACGCGGCAGATCGGGCGCGACGCGGTCGGCGATCGAGCTGAGCGTGTCGCCGGCACGGACGTGTACGACCTCCGTGCCGACCGGCGTCGGGGCCACCGAGGCGGCGTAATTGGAGCCCACGATCGCGATCACCCACACCATCAGGGCGAGTGCGGCACCGACGACGACGGCAGCCGCGGCGGTCCGGCGCCGTACGTAGACCCGCTGATCCACCGCGGGAGCAGCGCATCGGGTACCCGCGGCCCGCGAGGTCGGGACCGGGCCCGCCGGACGACGATCGACCGGTCGTGTCGGTTCGACCCGTGCCATACGGCGAGGGCGGGTACCGGCGGCCGCTTGCCGCGGCTCACGGACCGGGGTACCGCTCGACGCCCCGGCGACCCGGCGGCGGGCCGGAGTCGGGGTCTGGTCCGACTCCGCGACATCGACGTCCCCGGCGTGGACGGAGCGGGTGGTGCGCGTGAGAGTTGCCGTGCTCATCATGACCTCCTGGCGTTCCCGGCCGATCGGGTGATCGATCACGTGTTCGATGGAACGCATGTTCGATTTCTAGCACGAAGCTCCGACAAAGTCTCGACACACGTCGAACAAATGTTTGAAGATGTCGGTCGGGTCCATTAGTGTCGGCACTACAGGACCCCAACAGCCAGCAGTTTTGCGTCACGCCTGGCGATCCGGGTGACCCAGAGACATTCCGATATAGAGGCACTGTGATGTGAGCGCACGCCGATGTGGACGCACGCCGAAGTCGACGCACTCCGACAACTCACCACCATCCCGACAGGAAGGACTCACCGATGAGCGAGAAGGCCGGCGGGCGGCGTGGAGCCGCCCGCGGTTCCGACACCACGACGGTCGGCACCGACCCGGACGCCGGAAGCCCGGACATCGCCGACCCCGCGGTCGCCGAGGCCACCCTGACCCCGCGGCAGCGCGGTGTGCTGGAGTTCATCCGCCGGTCCGTCCGTGAACGCGGTTACCCGCCGAGCATCCGGGAGATCGGCGATGCCGTCGGCCTCACATCGACCTCTTCGGTCGCCCACCAATTGCGGACCCTCGAGCGCAAGGGCCTGCTCAAGCGCGATCACAACCGGCCGCGTGCGGTCAACATCCAGGACGGCGACCACACTCCGCCCGGCGGATCCGCGGCGGCCGCCGACGACGACACCCTGCCCACGCCGACCTTCGTGCCGGTGTTGGGACGCATCGCCGCGGGCGGGCCGATCCTTGCCGAGGAGGCCGTCGAGGACGTCTTCCCGCTCCCCCGCGAGCTGGTCGGCGAGGGCTCACTCTTCCTGCTGAGGGTCGTGGGCGAGTCGATGATCGACGCAGCGATCTGTGACGGCGACTGGGTCGTGGTGCGCCAGCAGAACGTCGCCGACAACGGGGACATCGTCGCCGCGATGATCGACGGCGAGGCGACCGTGAAGACGTTCAAGCGCAAGGACGGTCACGTCTGGCTCATGCCGCACAACGATCTGTTCGAACCGATTCCGGGCGACGACGCCGCCGTTCTCGGCAAGGTCGTCACGGTGATGCGTCGGATCTGAGCCGCCGCGGAATCAGGTCGGCTGCAATCAGGTCGGCTGCAGTGCGGCGGACGCGGCCGCTCGCGCGGCGGCGGGATCGGACGTCGCCAGCGCGGCGTCGGCCGCGATGCGGCACTGATCGACGGTGACCCCGGCGAGGCGGACCCCGACCGCGGCGGCCGCGGCGGGCGCGGCCGACAACGACGTGACACCCATACCGACGAGCACGCACGCGAGCAGCGGATCCGCGGCCGCCTCGCCACACACCCCGACCGGCTTGTCGGCCTCGAGACCTGCCCGCGCGACCATCCCGATCAACGCGAGCACGGCCGGCTGCCACGGATCGGTGAGGGTGGCCAGTTCCGCGGACATCCGGTCGGCCGCCATCGTGTACTGAGTCAGGTCGTTCGTACCGATGGACACGAAATCCACCTCGGCGAGGATCGACGGAGCGAGGATCGCCGCGGCCGGCACCTCGACCATCACTCCGGCAACCATTCCGCGCTGCCGGACCTGGGCCGCGAACTCGGCGGCCTCGGCGGCCGATGCGATCATCGGAGCCATCACCCACGGTGTGGTGCCGATTGCCACGCCGGCGGCGGCGATCGCATCGAGCTGCGCCGCGCGGATCTCGGGATGGTCGATCGCGATCCGATTGCCACGGACGCCCAGTGCGGGATTCGCCTCGTCCGCCGGTGTGACGAATTTCAACGGCTTGTCCGATCCCGCGTCCAGTGTCCGGATGACCACCTTCTGCCCGGGGAACGCCTCGAGGACCTCGCGATAGAGCGAGGTCTGCTCGGCGACCGACGGTTCGTCGGGACGGTCGAGAAAGGCCAGCTCGGTCCGGAACAGACCCACCCCCTCGACGGGATGGCCGGTGGCGGTGCGAGCCGAGGTGCCGTCGGCGACATTGGCCAGGATCGAGATCGAGCGACCGTCGGCGGTCTGTCCGGGCCCCTGCCATTCGGCCATGGCCGCGGCCGCACGGCGACTCGCCTCGACGGCCGCCACTGCGGCCGCCTCGTCCGGTTCCACCTCGAGGGTGCCCGCGGTTCCGTCCACGAGGACTGCGGCGCCGGCAGCGATCACGCCGAGGCCGGCGACCGCCACCACACAGGGAATTCCCAACTGCCGGGCGATGATCGCCGTGTGAGAGGTCGGCCCGCCGAGGCGGGTGACCAGGGCGATGATCTTCACCGGGTCGAGTCCTGCGGTGTCGGCCGGGGCGAGGTCGTCGGCGAGCAACACCGACGGTTCGTCGGGCTCCGGTACACCCGGCTCGGGGACGCCGAGGAGCTCGGCGACGACGCGATCCCGGACGTCGTTCAGATCGGTGACACGCTCGGCCATCAGCCCACCGAGCTTGGTGAACATCGCCGCGAACTGCTCGGTCGCCGCCGTCGCGGCCGCAGGTGCGGCGGTCCCCTTGCCGATCAGCGCCGACGCGGCGCCGACCCATCCGCGATCCTCGGCGAGCCCGGCCGTCGCGCTGAGCACTTCCGCGGCCGCCCCGGACGAGTGGGAGGCACGTTCACGAAGTCGTCCGGCGACCGCGGAGGCCGCATCGGTGAATCGTTTGGTCTCGACCTCACGCTCCTCCGGGGGCACCGGAACGGCGGTCGCGGGGTCATATGCGGGTCGCTCACCGGGCCACACCGCAGGCCCATAGGCCTGACCGCTGACGACCGGGGTTCCGTTCAGTACCTGTGTCTGCTCCACCGAAATCCTCTCGTTGCGCCCACCAAACGTCCGCATGTGGATTGACGCCGCATTCGACCAGTTCTGTGATTCAAGTTACAAGAAATCCTTGACTTGTCAACACAAACAGGCGTAAACACAGATATAGCAACATCAAAAGCCACACAAATCCACAGGCCTACGGGCCCCGGATCAGATGAGGAATCGTGTACGCCGAAGAACGCCAGCAAGCGATCGCCGATCAGGTGCGCGCCAACGGTCGTGCGTCCGTGACCGCGCTCGCGACGCTGTTCGACGTCACCAGCGAGACCGTCCGGCGTGACCTCGCGGTCCTCGAACGCTCCGGCCACCTGCAGCGGGTCCACGGTGGGGCGGTACGCCCCGGGACGACACCGGTTCTCGGCGAACAGGGCATCGACGAGCGCCAGATGACCCGGACCGATCAGAAGCTCGCCATCGGCCGGACCGCGACACGCTTCCTCCCGCCGGACGGCGGGTCGGTCTTCTTCGACGCCGGCACGACGACCTACCAGGCCGCACTGGCCATGCCCCGGGACCGGCGCCTGACCTTGATCACACACAGCATCCCGATCGCAGCGGCGCTCGCCGACAACCGCAGCTCCGATCTCCACGTCCTCGGCGGACGGGTGCGCGGGCTGACCCAGGCCACCGTCGGCGCCGAGACGGTGGCGGCTCTCGAGCGGCTGCGCGTCTCGACGGCGTTCGTCGGCAGCAACGGCATCAGTCAGTCCCACGGACTGTCGACCCCCGACCCGGACGAGGCCGCCATCAAGTCTGCCATCGTTCGTGTCGCCAATCGCGTTGTGGTACTGGCGGATTCGTCGAAGATCGATCGGGAGGACCTGTCTTCGTTCGCCGACCTCAACGACGTCGACGTGCTGGTCACCGACGACGACATCGACCCGGTCACCTCGGCGGCGCTCTCCGCGCGCGGCATCGATGTGGTGATCGCATGAGCGAGAGAGACGACATGACATCGCCGGTCCCGGCCGCACTCACAATCCTCACCGTCACCGCCAATCCCAGCCTCGACCGCACCCTCGAGCTGACCGCCCCGTTGACCCGAGGCGGCGTCCAACGCGCGCAGGCGGTACGCGCCGAGCCGGGCGGCAAGGGCGTGAATGTTTCCCGGGTGGTCGCCGAGGCGGGCATCAGCACCCGCGCGATCCTGCCGGCCCGCGGCGGGGACCCCCTGCTCACCGCCCTCGACGACGTTGCGCTCCCCTACCTCGCGTTCGCGATCGAGGGCGAGGTGCGGTCGAACATCACCGTCGCCGACCCCGATGGCACGACGACGAAGATCAACGCGCCCGGCCACGCCCTCGACGCCACACAGGCGGACCGCCTCGCCGAGTTGGTGGTCGAGAACGCCCGCGGCGCATGCTGGGTAGCCCTGTGCGGCTCTCTGCCGCCGGGTCTGCCCGACACCTGGTATCGCACGGTGATCGATGGCCTGGTCGACCTCGGATGCCGGGTGGCGGTCGACACCTCGGGCGCACCCCTCGCAGCTACCGTCAGCGGGCGGGTCGACCTGCTCAAGCCGAACGACGAGGAGCTCGCGGAGGCCACCGGGGCCGACCCGGCACGGCTCGTGGCCGCCACCGCCCGGGGCGACTACGAGCCCCTCATCGCCGCAGCGCGGACACTCGTCGACCAGACCGGCGCCGCGATCCTGGCGACCCTGGGCGCCTCCGGCGCGATGCTCATCAGCGCGTCCGGGATCTGGTTCGCGACGCCGCCGCCCATCGTCCCGCGCAGCACGGTCGGTGCCGGCGACTCCGCCCTCGCGGGCTACCTCATCGCCGAGACACGCGGTGACGACGAGCCCGACCGGCTCCGCACCGCGGTGGCGTACGGCTCCGCGGCCACCGCTCTGGCCGGGACCCAACCGCCGTCACCCGACTCGCTCGACCTCGACGGTGTCGAGATCACCGAACTCTCGGGAGCCGCCCCGAGGAGATGACGCCGAACGACCACCGCGCACCCCGCGCCAGATCCCGCCGAACCCCGCTCGACGACAAAGGAAAACCCATGTCAGAACAGATCATCACGACGCAGACGGTGCGTCTCGACATCGATGCCGGCGCCGAACCCGCCGCCGTCATCGGCTATCTCGCCGATGCGCTCGCCGACGCAGGACGCACCACCGACGCCACCGACCTCGCCCGCGGCGCCCTCGAACGAGAAGCCAAATCCGCGACCGGGCTCCCCGGCGGCATCGCGATCCCGCATGCCCGCGCGGAGTCCGTCACAGCGGCGAGCCTCGCGATGGCACGCCTGTCCCAGAAGGTCGACTTCGGCGCACCGGACGGGCCGGCGGATCTGGTGTTCCTCATCGCCGCGCCTGCCGGCGGTGCCAGCGAGCACATGAAACTGCTCAGCTCGCTCGCACGGTCGCTCGTGCGGCCCGACTTCGTCGCGGCGCTCCGTGCGGCGGAGAGCGACGAACGGGTCGTCGAGCTCGTCGACGAGGCGATCAACCCGCCCGCGACCCCGGCGCCAACCGCGGCCGCTCCCACGACACCGGCCGCTCCGACGACGCCGGCCGCCCCTACGACACCTGCGGCCGCGTCGACGACCCCGATCGCGTCGCCCACCGACAAGCGCCCATCGATCGTCGCGATCACGGCATGCCCGACCGGCATCGCGCATACCTACATGGCTGCCGACGCACTGAAGTACGCCGCCGAGCGCGCCGACGTCGACTTCCATGTCGAGACCCAGGGGTCGTCGGCGACCACGGCATTCGATCCGTCGGTGATCGCCGACGCCGACGCCGTCATCTTCGCCACCGACGTCGGCGTCAAGGGCAAGGAACGCTTCCACGGCAAGCCCGTCATCTCCTCGGGCGTCAAACGTGCCATCAACGAGCCCGACACGATGATCGCCGAAGCCGTTGCGGCATCGACCGATCCACGTGCCGCGGTGGTCACCGCCGGCGACGGGGACACCGGCGCCGACCGATCCGGCGAGGCCGGTGGCGTCGGGCTGGGCAAACAGACCCAACAGGCCCTGATGACCGGCGTCAGCTACATGATCCCGTTCGTCGCGGCCGGCGGTCTGCTCATCGCCCTGGCGTTCCTGCCCTTCCTCGGCGGCTATGAGATCGCCAACGGCACCCTCGACACGAGCGGGGCACTCAACGACGGACAGTTCATCGCGCTGAACAACAGCCTGTGGGATCTGCCCGCCGGCGGCCTCGGCCAGTACATCGGCGCGGTACTGTTCGCGGTCGGCGGACTCGCCATGAGCATGCTCGTTCCCGTCCTGGCGGGCTACATATCCTTCGCCATCGCGGACCGTCCCGGCATCGCACCCGGATTCGTCGCCGGTCTGGTGTCGGTGGCGGTGGGCGCCAGCTTCATCGGTGGCCTGGTCGGCGGTCTGATCGCCGGTGTCGCCTGTCTGTGGATCTCACGACTGCCGTTGCCGCAGTGGGCACGTGGGCTGATGCCGGTGGTGATCATCCCGCTGCTCGGCAGTCTGATCATCGGCGTCCTGCTCTACATGCTGCTCGGCAAGCCCCTGGCCTGGGTCACCGAGCAGATGACCGAAGGCCTCAACAGCATGTCCGGAGGCTCGGCCATCGCGCTGGGCATCGTGCTCGGACTGATGATGTGCTTCGACCTCGGTGGCCCGGTCAACAAGGCGGCCTACCTGTTCGCCACCGCCGGACTGGCGATCGGCGGGACCGCACAACTCGAGATCATGGCGGCCGTCATGTGCGCCGGAATGGTCCCGCCGCTGGCGTTGGCGCTGGCGACCGTGTTGCGACCGCGACTGTTCACCGAGCCGGAGCGTGAGAACGGCAAGGCTGCTTGGTTGCTCGGTGCGTCGTTCATCTCGGAGGGCGCGATCCCGTTCGCGGCCACCGACCCCTTCCGCGTGATCCCGTCGATGATGGCGGGCGGTGCACTGTCCGGCGCGCTGGTCATGGCATTCGGTGTGACCCAGCGTGCACCGCACGGGGGAATCTTCGTCTTCTTCACCATGAACCACTGGTATCTGTTCCTGATCGCGCTCGCCGCGGGAACCGTACTCAGCGCCATCCTCGTGATCGTCGCCAAGCAGTGGCACACCGAGCGTGACCGTGCCACGGTGGTGTCGGAACTCGAAACCGTCCCCGCCTGAGCCCGACTCAGGACACACTGGACCGATGACCTGATCATCCGACCACCACGATGGGGTGTCCGACACGGGCACCCCATCGACCACTGAGCGCCATCCTCACCCCTCCATCCACTCTCGTCCCCGAAGACTCACACCAAGGAGTGACCATGCCCAGCACCACCGTCGCCGTCGGGTCCGCCGTCGGTCTGCACGCCCGTCCCGCCACGATCATCGCCGAGGCGGTCGGCGATGCGGGGAGCACCGTGACCCTCGCCCTGGAGGGAGGCGAACCGGTGGATGCCGGCTCCGCCCTGATGATCATGACGCTGGGTGCGGAGAAGGGCACCACCGTCGTCGTCACCGCCGAGGACCAGGCCACCCTCGATGCGATCGCCACCTTGGTCGCGAAAGACCTCGATGCCGAGTAGGTAGCGTCCGGCCGGTGCCACGGCGCGTTCTCGATACCGCCCACCGCTGAGGGGCCATCCGGTACCGCCGACGAGCCCGCCGACCGTGTCCTCGAATCCGCCGACCGGGTCCTCGAATCCGCCCACCGGGTCCAGAATCCTGCCGACCGTGTCCACGTTTTCGCCGACCGTGCCCGGTCCATGACGGCGGGACCCGATCGACGAGATCCTGGACCCGATCGGCAGGATTCTGGACCCGCTCGGCGGATGTGCGGGCCCGCTCGGCGCGGCGCTAACCCGTCGTGAGGTCGTCCAGTGCGCCGGCGAAGGCGGCGGGGACCCGGACGCGCATGGTGGTGCCGGCGGCGGTGTGCTCACTGGAGAGCACCTCACCCTCCTCGTGAATACGGGAGATGAGATCACCACGGGTGTAAGGAACGTCGATGGTCAGTTCCACGTCGCCGCGCCCCACGAACTCGCGCACCCGGTCGAACAGTTCGGGCAGACCTTCCCCGGTCCGCGCCGACACGAACACCGCATCGCCGAGGGCGCCACGCAGTTCCGCCATCCGGGTCGCATCGATCGCGTCGATCTTGTTGACCACCAACAGTTCCGGCGGTGGCGCCACGTCCTCTTCGGCGACCACCTCGTTGATCACCCGGCGCACGGCCGAGATCTGCTCGGTGGGAAACGGATCCGAACCGTCGACGACGTGGAGAACGAGGTCGGCGTCGACGACCTCCTCCAGGGTCGACCGGAAGGCCTCGACGAGTTGGGTCGGCAGATGGCGGACGAAGCCGACGGTGTCGGTGAACACGACTGCCCGACCGTCGTCGAGGGTGGCACGCCGGGTCGTCGGGTCGAGAGTTGCGAAGAGGGCATCCTGCACCAGGACACCCGATCCGGTCATCGCATTGACCAGACTCGACTTCCCCGCGTTGGTATAGCCGGCGACAGTGAGTCGGGGGATGGCGGTCCGCTCACGCGCTGCCCGCATGACCGTGCGCGACTTCTTCATCCCACGGATCTCGCGCCGCAGCTTCGCCATCCGTTCGCGGATGCGCCGACGATCTGTCTCGATCTTCGTCTCGCCGGGTCCGCGCAGACCGACGCCGCCGTTGCTGCCGGCGCGGCCGCCCGCCTGTCGGGACATCGACTCACCCCAGCCGCGAAGTCGCGGGAGCATGTACTCCATCTGGGCGAGTGAGACCTGTGCTTTGCCCTCACGGGATGTCGCGTGCTGCGCGAAGATGTCCAGGATGAGGGCGGTCCGGTCGATGACCTTGACCTTGACGATCTTCTCGAGCGCGGTCAGCTGCGCAGGTGTGAGTTCGCCGTCACAGATGACGGTGTCGGCTCCGGACGCGAGCACGGCCTCGCGGAGTTCGTCGGCCTTGCCGGAACCGATGTAGGTCGCCGAGTCGGGGCGCGAGCGCCGCTGGATGAGCGCATCGAGCACCTGCGAGCCCGCGGTCTCGGCGAGTGCGGCCAATTCGACCATGCTGGCGCGCGCCTGGGCCGCGCTGCCCTCGGTCCACACGCCGACGAGGACGACGCGTTCGAGTCGCAGCTGGCGGTACTCGACCTCGGTGACGTCGGTGAGCTCGGTGGACAGGCCGGCGACACGCTGCAGTGACGCGCGCTCTTCGAGTTGGAGTTCACCCGTGGTGGGCTGCGTCAGGCCGCGCAGGATGTCGGCCCGGGACCCCGGAGTGGTCTCGCTCTCCGGCAGGTCGGCCAGGTCGTCCTCGGACAAGGACTCGGGAAACGGTGTGGATGCTGATTCGGTCATGAGTAGGACCATGATCTCACGGGCCGGGGCCGCGAGGCATCCGGTTTTCCGGCCATGCCCTCGTCAGGCGTGTGGCCGGTCCCAGCCGGAGTGCAGCGTTCCGTCGGCGACCAGCATCGACGGTCCGCGCAACGTCGCACCGTCAGCCCGGATACCGACCTCCACCCGGCCTCCCGGAACAGTGATGAGCAGGGTGCCGACCTTCTCGTCCCGCGCGGCGAGCACCGCGGCACCGGCGGCGACCAGACCCGTCCCGCAGCTGCGCGTCTCGCCGACGCCGCGCTCGAAGACGCGCATCGCAGCGGGTAGCCGTCCGGTGGCGTCGGCCACCCCGGCCGGTGTCACGAGTTCGACGTTCGCGCCGTGCGGAAAGGCCTCGTCGTCGAGCATGACGCCGTCGGTGAAGTCGACGGCGTCGAGTGCCTCCGACGTCATGTCCGGCACGACGCATGCGAGATGCGGATTCCCGACATCGACCATGAGACCGCGGTAGGCGTCGTCCCCGATCCGGACCAGCGATTCGCCATCCGTGGCGACCGTCCCCATCTCGACGGTGACGTCGGCGTGGACCGCGTCGTGGGAGTGCACGATCACCGGTCGGGCGCCGGCCCGTGAGCCGACGACGAACTCGTCGTCGGACATCAGCCCGGAGGCGCGCAGATGGTGGGCGAACACACGCACGCCGTTGCCGCACATCTCGGCGATCGAGCCGTCGGCGTTGCGGTAATCCATGAACCAGTCGTCGGGGTGGACGCCGTCCGGCAGTGCGTCGAGAACACCCCTTTCGACGAGTGCCGCCGATCGGACCACCCGCAGCAGACCGTCGGCACCGATCCCGCGTCGTCTGTCGCAGAGCGCGGAGACGAGCGGCACGGTCAGGTCCAGCGCAGCGGCCGGATCGGTGAGGATCACGAAGTCGTTCTGCGTGCCGTGACCCTTGACGAATCGAAGGTGTTCGGCGGCCTGGGGCTGTGCCATCACCCCACCAGGATACGGGTGCGGTGATGGCGACCCCGTCGGCCGACGACACGCACCGCGATTCTCACCGACCGGCCACATGCAGGGCAGCGGACAGGAGATCGACGCGGGCGGCATCGAGCCACGTGATCCGGTGATCGCGACGAAACCACGACCGCTGGCGTCGGACATACCGTCGAGTCCCGATGAAGGTCAGTTCCTCGGCGGTCTCGATGTCGTGCTCGCCGCGCAGTGCCGCGAGGACCTGTGCGTAGCCGATGGCACGCGAGGCGGTCAGACCGTCACGCAGACCGTTGTCACACAGAGCCCGGACCTCGTCGACCAGTCCGGTCTCGAACATCAGGCGAGTGCGCAGGCGAATCCGCTCGTCGAGCTCGGCGGTGTCCCGGTCGAGGGCGATGATGCGTGTCCGCCACCGCGGTTCACCGATCGTCGGTGCCGACGCCGCGAACGGTCGGCCGGTGAGTTCGACGACCTCGAGAGCGCGGACGATCCGACGGCCGTCGGTGGCGAGAATGGATGACGCCGCGGCCGGATCGACCTCGGCGAGTCGGGCGTGCAGTGCCGCGACCCCGATCTCGTCGAGAAGCGCCTCGTATCGGGCCCGCACGTCGGGGTCCGTCGCGGGGAACCGCCACTCGTCGAGCAGGCCCTGGATGTACATCATCGACCCGCCGACGAGGACCGGAGTGCGACCGGCCGCGCGCAGGCGCTCGACGTCGTCCGCCGCTGCCTGCTGATACCGCGCGACGGTGGCCGTCTCGGTCACGTCCAGCACATCGATCTGGTGATGCGGGATGCCGCGACGTTCATCCACCGGCAGTTTCGCGGTCCCGATGTCCATCCCGCGGTACTGCTGCATCGCATCGAGATTGACGATCTCACCGCCGAGACGCTCGGCGAGATCGAGGGCGAGGTCCGACTTCCCTCCCGCCGTCGGGCCGACGACGGCCACGGGCGTCGGGCCCTCGGTGTCGTTCGGTTCGAGAGTCGGCGACGAGCCGGCCGTCATCGCGGGTTCCAGACCGCCACGGCGTAACCGACGCCGAACGGCGCATCCGCAAACAGCAGTTCGCCGTCGAGGTCGTCGTCGGCGCACAGCGCGGCCGTCACCTGCCACGCCGGCCGTCCCGACACCCCTTCCGCGGCGCACTCCGCGGGTTCGAGGCCTGCCAGCGTCGCGCGGTCGGCACGGGCGAGCGCGTCGTCGATCCGCTGCTGCAGGTCGATCGACGATGCGCGCAGCCCACCCCCTGGCGCACGAGCGGTCATCGAGGTCGCGCCGTCGCCGACGACGAGCACACCGACGGGTTCGGCGACGGCATCGATCCGGGCGCGGAGTTCGGCACCGATCCGGGCGCACTCTCCGGCCCCGCTGTCGGGCGCGACGATCACCGGGGTGACCTCGTCGACGCCGGTCTCCCCCCGTAGCCAGCCGGCGATCAGCATGGTCAACGGCATGTCCGGGTCGATCCCGACCGGGTCCCCCTCGCATGTCCCGCGCGTCCGAGTCAGGTTCACCGGCACGTCGACGCCGAACCGCGCGAAGGTGCCGCAGGGGCCGCGTCCGCTGCGCCCGGGGTCCGCGGCGCCGATCGCGACCCACCGGGACGCAGCAGCGGCGAGTCCACGCCCCGCCGACAGCGTTGCGGTCCGGACGGGATCGGTGTCATCGGCGTGCGGTCCGGCGATCGCCGGCACCAACAGCGGAGCACTCGGCACGAAGACCACGGACGCCAGCACGTCGTCGACGGTAGTCCAACCCACCCCGGACACCACCGGTGAGTCGGTGACGTGGACGGACTCCGCGGACGCAATGTCGTGGCAGCGGCCCCACGACGAGGCCTGACCTGTTTGAATGGGAAGACCCATGTGTCGGCACCGACCGCCGATGCACGGTTTCGATGCAACGGCAGCCGTGACGCGCGGCACCACACCTGCGGGAGAGGGCACCTGCACATGACGAACCCGACCGATCCGACCACGACCTCCGACGCGGCGCCGGAGACGGCCGCCGCAGGCGCCGGTGCGCCGCCGGCGCCGCACCCGGCACCCAAGCCCGGGCCGAAACCCGGCCCGCGTCCCGGCCCGCATCCGCGTCCGGCCGACACACCGGTCGTCCCGACGCTGGTCCCGCACGGCGACCCGCACAAGTTCGGGCGGATCGACAGCGAGGGCGTGGTCTGGCTGCGCACAGGCGACGGTGAACGCGAGATAGGTTCCTGGCAGGCCGGTTCGATCGAGGACGGACTCGCCCACTTCGCGCGCAAGTTCGACGACCTCGCGACCGAGGTGGAGATCCTGGAGGAGCGGCTCGCCGCCCGCTCCGGCGACCCACGCAAGGCCCAGACCGCGGCCAAGCACCTCCTCGACGCCCTCCCCACGGCCGCGGTGATCGGTGACGTCGCCGCGCTCGAGGAACGACTCACGGTGATCGTCGGCAGTGCCGACGAGGTCGCCGACTCCATCAAGGCCGAACGCGAGAAAGCCCGTTCTACAGCGATCGCCCGCAAGGAGGAACTGGCCACGGAGGCCGAACAGATCGGTGCCGAGTCCACGCAGTGGAAGGTGGCCGGCGACCGGCTGCGCGCCATCCTCGACGAGTGGAAGACCATCAAGGGCGTCGACCGCAAGACCGACGACACCTTGTGGAAGCGCTACGCCAAGGCGCGCGACGCGTTCAACCGCCGCCGCGGGGCGCACTTCGCCGAACTCGACCGGGAACGGGCCGGGGCCAAGGCACGCAAGGAAGAACTGATCACCCGCGCCGAGGAGCTGTCCGGCTCGACCGACTGGGGGCCGACGTCGGCCAGGTTCCGCGAGCTGCTCACCGAGTGGAAGGCGGCAGGCCGCGCACCCCGCGACGCCGACGACGCGCTGTGGCAGCGCTTCAAGGCCGCACAGGACGTGTTCTTCTCCGCCCGCAACGCGGCGACCTCCGAGCGCGACAACGAGTTCGCGGCCAACGCGGCGGCCAAGACCGCGCTGCTCGACGATGCCGAGAAGACGATCGACCCGACGTCGGATCTCGAGGCGGCCCGGCGTGACTTCCGATCCTTCCGGGACAAGTGGGACGAGGTCGGCAAGGTACCGCGCGAACAGATGAGCAGCCTCGAGGGCCGCGCCCGCGCGTTGGAGAAACGACTGCGCGACGCCGAGGACGCCCAGTGGCAACGCACCGACCCCGAGGCGCAGGCGCGCGCCGCCCAATTCGCCGACCGCGCCGCACAACTCGAGGACCAGGCGCGCAAGGCCGACGAGCGCGGCAAGGCCAAGGACGCCGCCAAGCTGCGTGAACAGGCAGCACAGTGGAAAGAGTGGGCCGACGCCGCGGCGAGCGCCATCGCCGACCGCTGATCGTCGGTCCGCCGACTCCGCCGTTCGCGAAAACGGCGGAGTCGTGGTTCACACTGTCAGCGACGTCAGTGCGGTGGTCGCCGCCTGCGACAGCGGCCGTGACCGTCGGGTCTCCTCGTCCATCGAGACGATGACCGTCCTCGCGGTGGCGACACACCGGTCACCCTGGAAGATCCCCTGCTCGAGCGTCACCGAGCTCCGCCCGATGGCGGCCACCCGCGTCCCGACGATCGCCTCTCCGGGCCAGGTCATCTCGGCCCGGAAGTCCAGTTCGAGCCGCGCGATGACGAATCCGGAACCCGGTTCGGCCAGCGGCGCATGCGGATCGTAGAGGACGGCGACGCGTCCGGATTCCAGGAACGTGGCGAACACCGCGTTGTTGACGTGGCCCTGTCGATCGGTGTCGGCATAGCGGATCTTCTCGGTGACGCAGGCGGGATAGTCGTCGACGGTGATGGTGTCGGTCATACCCTGATCCCACCACAGTCGTTCCGGCTGACCCGGCCTCCACCCCGCTCCCAGCGGTGACGGAAGCCGGCTCACCAGGCTCCGGGTCGGCGGGCCGATGCACTCCCCCCGCTACCGCGATCAGGGGTACGTCAGCGGGTACTTGTCGATGATCGGCGCCAGCAACTGCGCGGCGCGAGCACCGGTGATGACGTCGGCCGGCGCGACCTCGGTGACCACCTTCGACTCGGCGTCCTCGTAGACGTGCTCCCCGATCATCCGGAGGTTCTCGTCATACGGCCAGACGAACGCCAGCGTACGACGAACCAGGTACCAGCCGTCGGGGTCGAACGCCGATCCGACTGATGCGGAACCGTCGTCGAGGGCGCCGAAGACGTTGTCCCCCAACATGCGACCAGGGACGAATTGACTGAACTCGGCTTCACCGGCGAAACCCCAGTCGGCGACGGCCATCTTCTGCCGGCCCGTCCACATCACCAGCATGTCCATCTTCGCCAGCGAGGCGTAGAAGTCACGAACGGTCTCGAGCCCGTCGAGGATGACGCCGTTGCCGCCTTCGAAGATCCGATAGTGCGGGTGACGCACCGTCATCTCGGGTGCAAGCAGTTCGTCGTAGCGGCCGGCGACCTCGAGGAGTCCGTGACGGCGATAGTTGACGAGAATCGCACGGTGGGCGGGATCGGCGGTCGACTCGATGAGGACGTCGATGTCGTCCATCATGTCGACCAGTTCGTGCTCGTAGGCGGTCCTCGGGGTCGCCGTGTCGTCGGTGGTGGCGGCGGTGATGGCGTGGGCTGCGGTCATCGTTGTTTCCTCTTCCTTCTTCTAGAGATACTTGCTGAGATCCGGATAGCCACCGATCTCGTAGCCGCCGTCGACGACGAGTTCGGTTCCGGTGATGTAACTCGCCGCAGAGCTGGCGAGAAATACTGCGGGAGCGGCCAACTCGCGCGGCTGCGCCGGACGCTTGAGGACAGCGTTGGCGTCGAACTCGGCCATGATGCCCTCGTTCTCGAGGATGAAGGCCGCCATCGGCGTGTCCACCAGCCCGGGCAGGATCGTGTTGACCCGAATTCGATGCCGCGCCAGTTCGAGCGCAGCATTGCGCCCGAACATCTCCACGCCGGATTTGCCTGCAGCGTAAGCACTTCCGCCGTACAGCGGCATGTGCGCATTCACCGAGGAGATGTTCACGACGGCGCCACCGGCGCCCGCCGCGATCATGCTCCGCGCGA
Organism: Gordonia sp. OPL2; assembly: GCF_003797825.1. Lineage (GTDB taxonomy): Bacteria > Actinomycetota > Actinomycetes > Mycobacteriales > Mycobacteriaceae > Gordonia. The sequence continues at coordinate 54,706 of NZ_RKME01000001.1, read as the reverse complement.
CGTACTTCGTGCACAGGAAGACCCCACGCAGGACGACGTCGATGGTGAAATCCCAGTCATCCTCGGTCAGTTCGACGATCGGCGCCGGACGAAGGCCGCCGGCGACGTTGAAGAGTCCGTCGACGCCGCCGAGTTCACTCTCGGCCGTGCCGACCGCCGACGCGACGGTGCTCACGTCGGTCACCGAACCGTCGAGAGGAAGGTAGGCATCGCCGAAACGGGCAGCCGCCTCGGCCAGGGCGTCCTTGTCGAGATCGAGTGCGAGCACGCGTCCGCCGCCCTCGATGAGCGTCTCGGCAATGGCCAGACCGATCCCGGATGCCGCTCCGGTGACGATCGATCGGCGTGGTGGTTCGTACTCGATCACAGATGCTCCTGACCTCGTCGGGACATGCGGCAACAAGCCACGACACCGCCGGACTGCGGTGCGGCCGTTCATTTTCCGCTGGTGTAGCAACAACATTGACATCGGTCACAGCAGTTGTACATTGAGACCCACGACACGGTGTTAAGGCTCCACTTAACGCCGTCGGAGAGACCGGGAGTTGTGGTGACGGAGTTCTTGAATCTCGGTCTGGTGAACTCACTCGAGGTACTGATCGAGGAGGGGAGCTTCGCCCGCGCGGCGGAGCGGCTGTTCATCACACCCCCGGCGATGACCCAGCAGATCCAGCGCCTCGAGGCGGCCGTGGGTCACCGACTCGTCGAGCGGGGCAGCAAGCCGGTGCGACTGACCGAGCGGGGTGCGGTCTTCATGGGGTACGCAAGCGTCGCACTGATGCAGTCACGGCTCGCGCTCGGTACCGATGCCGAGCACCAGACACTGCGGATCGGTTTCATCAACGGCTATCCCGACGGCCAGGACAACGGTTTCCTGGCCCGATTCCGACGGGAGAACCCCGGCGTCACACTGTCGTTCGTTCAGCTGAGCTGGGGCGAGCAGATCGGCCGGTTGCTCGACGGAGACGTCGACGCGTCCCTTGCGCGCCCGCCCTATGACGACACGAACGGGTTCGACGCGCTGCCGGTACACGCCGAGAAGCGGGTGGTCGCTCTGCCGTCCGACAGTCCACTGGCCGCCCGGGACTCACTGAGAATCGATGATCTCGACGGCTACCCGGTCGTCGGCGCGGCCGGGATCAGTCGCGCCTGGACGAGGTACTGGGTCATCGACCCGCGTCCGAGCGGACGTGCCGTCGAGTACGGCGTGTGGGCGGCGACGATGGAGGAGGCCTTCAACGGCGTCGCGCTCGGCGGGAACATCATGATCACCGCGGAATCGGTCGCCAAGAGGTTCCAGCACGCCGGCGTGGTGTATCGCGATCTCGCAGACGGCGGCAGCTGTCGGGTGGAACTGTGCACACGGACCACCGACAGCCGACCGGCGGTCAGGGCGCTACGTCGTGCCGCCCGAGACGCTGCACCGTCGACCGGCGTGAGAGCACATCCGGACGACCGGTCGTCACGAGTCGGCCCCGCTCATCCCTGATCAGGTTTGTGCTGCAACGAGCGCGCGAGGTCTTCACGCGCGGCGGCCTCCTTGCGGCGTTCCTCCTCGAGGGCCAGCTGGTAGGTGCTGCGTGCCCACACCACGCGAGCCCAATGGAAGGTGAGCACCAACACGGCAAGCCAGCCGATGATCAGTCCGATGCCGACACCGGACGGCGGCTGCACTCCCCCGACCCCCGGGGTGTTCCGCGACCACCAGGCCAGCATGCCGGCGACACAGGCGATGGCGTTGCCGCACAGCGCGATCCAGGCCAGAATCCAGCGTCGGGTGAGCAGTGCCAGCACCGACGCGCCGATGCCGAAGATCGCCACCAGGTAGACGAACACCTTCGAGGTGATGGTCACCCGCTCGGCAACCGAGTCCGGGGCGAATGTCAACACCTCGATACCGGTGGCGGTTCCGGTGTGCGGGAGCACCAACGACAGCATCGCGACGAGAACGGCGACCGCGACCACCACCGCGCGCATTCCCGGGTCGATCTCGCCGGCGACCTTGCGTTCGGCCTTGCGGAGATCTCCCTCGTACTCGGCGAACCGACCCGCGTCCGACTCGCGTCGGGCACGCTGGTCCGATGGACGGTTGACCTCTCGGTCATCGTCTGCGGTCATCAGCCACATCCTCCTGAACATCCGACGGTGACCGGCTCGACCGGCGCGGCCCCGATGCTGGGCATACCCAGACCGACGCCGACCGGCGCCGTGGTGGGCATGCGACTCGCCTCGTGTGCGTCGCCCGCCTTGGTGCGGCGATGCGTCGCCAGGCCGGAATCGGCGATGAGGTGGTGCGGTGCAGCACCGGTGACGCGCGTCGTGACGACGTCTCCGGGCCTGATCGTCGCGGTCGGGTCGAGGCGCTCTCCCTCACCGCTGGTCGCGGCGAAGTGGACCAGACGTCCGTCGCGGGCTCGTCCGGTCATCCGCCCGGTGTGCGCGGACTTGCGCCCTTCGTCGGCGACGACCAGCAGTTCGACCTCGGACCCGACGATCCGTCGATTCTCGGCGAGACAGATCTCCTCCTGGAGGGCGATCAGTCGGCGGTAACGCTCCCCGACGACCTCCGGCGGCACCTGATCGGTCATCGTCGCCGCCGGGGTGCCTGGGCGAGGCGAGTACTGGAAAGTGAACGCGCTCGAGAAGCGCGCTTGCGCAACGACATCCAGTGTCTGCTGGAAGTCCTCTTCGGTCTCGCCGGGAAATCCGACGATGATGTCGGTGGTGATCGCGGCATCGGGCATGGCCGCCCGCACCTTGTCGAGGATGCCGAGGAACTTGCGCTGCCGATAACTGCGTCGCATCGACTTGAGGATGCGGTCGGATCCCGACTGCAACGGCATGTGAAGCTGCGGGCACACATTGTGCGTCTGCGCCATGGCGTCGATGACGTCGTCGGTGAACTCGGCCGGGTGCGGGGAGGTGAACCGGACACGCTCGAGACCGTCGATGGTCCCGCAGGCCCGGAGCAGGTCGGCGAAGGCTCCACGCTGTCGGCCGAGGTCGGGGTCGGCGAACGACATGCCGTAGGCGTTGACGTTCTGACCGAGCAGCGTCACCTCGAGGACTCCCTGCTCGACGAGCGCGGACACCTCGGCCAGGACGTCTCCGGGGCGTCGGTCGACCTCTTTGCCGCGCAACGACGGGACGATGCAGAACGTGCAGGTGTTGTTGCATCCGACCGATACCGACACCCAGCCGGAGTACGCCGAGTCCCTTTTGGCCGGCAGGGTCGACGGGAACCTCTCGAGGGACTCGAGGATCTCCACCTCGGCGGATTCGTTGTGCCGGGCACGCTCGAGCAATGCCGGTAGCGACCCGATGTTGTGGGTGCCGAAGACGACGTCGACCCAGGGCGCCTTGCGCAGGACCGCATCCTTGTCCTTCTGCGCGAGGCAGCCGCCGACGGCGATCTGCATGCCGGGACGCTCGGCTTTGGCCGGCGCCAGATGCGACAGGTTCCCGTACAACTTGTTGTCGGCGTTCTCCCTGATGGCACACGTGTTGAAGACGACCAGATCGGCGTCACCACCGTCGGAGGCCTCGACGTAGCCGGCGTCCTCCAGCAGGCCTGCGATCCGCTCCGAATCGTGCACATTCATCTGGCAGCCGTACGTGCGGACCTGATAGCTGCGGGTGGAATCGGCCGACGCCCCGGACCTCTGTCCGTGGGCGCCACGCCGCTGCGACAACTCGATGCTCACCTTTTCCAGGGTACTGGCCTGCGCAAATCGGCCTTGCGCGGCATTCACGGCGCCGGCCGTGCACCCGATGGCCGAGACGGCGGGTCGCGGCACCATTAGGGTGAGCGTCTATGACCGATTCGCCGAGCGACGATTCCGTGACGACCGGGGATGCGACGACCGGGCAGGCGGCGCCGACGGCGGGCGCGCCGCCGATGATCGCGATGAAGGGCGTCCAGAAGCACTTCGGGTCGTTGCACGTCCTCCGCGACATCGACCTCGAGGTGCCGGCCGGACAGGTCGTCGTGGTGCTCGGCCCGTCGGGCTCGGGCAAGTCGACGCTGTGCCGAACCATCAATCGCCTCGAGCCGATCGATGGCGGTGAGATCTCCATCGGCGGACAACACCTGCCCGAGGAGGGCAAGGACCTCGCCCGCCTGCGCGCCGATGTCGGCATGGTCTTCCAGTCGTTCAACCTGTTCGCGCACAAGACGATTCTGGAGAACGTGACCCTCGCCCCCATCAAGGTGCGCAAGAAGAGCAAGGACGACGCCACCAAGCGGGCGCTCGAGCTGCTCGACCGCGTGGGCATCGCCAGCCAGAAGGACAAGTTCCCGGCGCAGCTCTCCGGCGGTCAGCAACAACGCGTGGCGATCGCGCGGTCGTTGGCCATGGACCCGAAGATCATGCTGTTCGACGAGCCGACGTCGGCCCTCGATCCCGAGATGGTCAACGAGGTCCTCGACGTCATGGTCTCCCTCGCCAAGGAGGGGATGACGATGCTGGTGGTCACCCACGAGATGGGCTTCGCGCGCAAGGCGGCCGACCGGGTGATCTTCATGGCCGACGGCGCGATCGTCGAGGACTCCGATCCGGACAGCTTCTTCTCGGCACCGAAATCCGACCGCGCCAAGGACTTCCTCGGAAAGATCTTGGGCCACTGACATGACGGGCACCCGAGCTTCCACATCGCACCCCGCCCTCCGTCGGTTCTCCGGTCTCGCCGTCCTCGCACTGGCTCTCGCGCTCATCGCGGGCACCGTCTCCGCGTGCGGCAACACCGACCCCCGCAACCTGATCGATTCGATCCGCAGCGGGTCCGTCGTCCTGGGCACCAAGTACGACCAGCCGGGCCTCGGCATCCGCAACCCCGACAAGTCGGTGACCGGTTTCGACCCCTCGGTCTCGGAGTTCGTCGTCGATCACATTGCCGACTCGCTCGGCGTCGATCGTCCCGAGATCCGTTGGCGCGAAACTCCGTCGGCGCAGCGCGAGACGCTGATCGACAACGGCGAGGTCGACATGATCGCCGCGACGTACTCGATCACCGCAGCACGTCAGAAGGAGGTCGATTTCGCCGGCCCCTACCTGGTCAACTACCAGGGATTGCTGGTCCGTGAGGACGACGACTCCATCTCCACACTGACCGATCTGAACTCGGGCAAGAAACTGTGCTCGGTGACCGGATCGACTCCCGCACAGAACGTCAAGGCGCAGCTGCCGTCGGTGCAGTTGCAGGAGTACGACTCGTACTCCTCGTGCGTCGAGGCGTTGCGACGCGGCAAGGTCGACGCGCTGACCACCGACGAGGTGATCCTGGCCGGGTACGCGAACTTCTTCCCCGGCGAGTTCAAGCTGGTCGGCATGAGCTATCCGAAGGACGCGTGCGTCAAGGACGCACTGAAGAAGGCAGGGACGCCGTTCTCCACCGAGTACTACGGCATCGGCATGGCCAAGCAGTACCCGGAGGCGGTCACCAAGGTGAACGAGGCTCTCGACGCGATGATGGTGCCGGGGCCCGGCGGAGAGTCGCCCTGGGATCGCGCGCTGCGGGATGCGATCGGCAATAAGACCGTCGACTCGATGATCGCCCGCGCGGACGCGCCGGATTCGAAGTACAAGTTCACTCCCGATCCCGGGAATCTGGGATTCCTCGACTCCACCTCCACCCCGTGCCCGCCGGGCCTGAGCTGACGCGGAAGGGACTGACGCGCAATGAGTGAACTCTGGGCGGACATGGGGCCACAGTTGTGGCCGGCGTTCTGGGTGACGCTGAAACTGACCTTCTTCTCGTCCATCGGTGCGCTGGTCTGGGGAACGCTGCTGGCCGCGATGCGGGTGTCCCCGGTGCCGGTGATGCGCGGATTCGCCGAGACCTATGTGAACATCGTGCGCAACACCCCGCTCACGCTGATCGTGTTGTTCTGTTCGATCGGGCTCTATCAGAATCTCGGTCTCGCCCTCGCGCCCGACAACGAGAACTTCATCGAGAACAACAATTTCTGGCTCGCTGTACTCGCGTTCGTGCTCTACACCGCGACGTTCGTGTGTGAGACGCTGCGCTCGGGCTTCAACACCGTGCCGCTCGGACAGGCGGAGGCGGCTCGTTCACTCGGCCTGACCTTCCCCCAGGTGTTCGGCATCATCGTTCTGCCCCAGGCGATCCGATCGGTGATCGGCCCGCTCGGCAGCGTGCTCATCGCACTCACCAAGAACACCACCATCGCCTCGGTGATCGGTGTCGCGGAGGCATCGCTGTTGATGAAGGAGGAGATCGAGACGTACTCGGATCAGATCGTCGCGATCTTCGTGATCATCGCGATCGGCTTCATGATCATCACCCTGACCGAGGGATTCGTCTTCGGATACCTCGCCAAGCGACTGGCGGTGAAGCGATGAGTGCCGACGCCACCGTCCTCTATGACGCTCCCGGACCGAAGGCGCGTCTGCGCAACCGGATCATCGCGGCCGTCTTCATCGCGATCCTCGTCGCGGTCGCCGTGTACGTCCTGGTCATTCTCGCCGGCAACGATCAACTCAGCGGCGAGAAGTGGGATCCGTTCATCACGGCGACCACATGGACGACGTACATCCTTCCCGGCCTCTGGGGAACGCTGAAAGCCGCCGCACTCTCGATCGTGCTGGCCCTCGTTCTCGGTGCCGTCCTCGGCATCGGCCGGTTGTCCGACCACGGCTGGGTTCGGCGCCTGTCCGGTGTGTTCGTCGAGGTCTTCCGCGCAATCCCGGTGCTGATCCTGATGATCTTCGCCTACTACCTCTTCGCCGACTACGCGATCTTCCCGTCGTCGCAACTGGCGTTCGCCGCCGTCGTCACCGGCCTCACCCTCTACAACGGGTCGGTGATCGCCGAGATCCTGCGATCCGGTATCAACTCACTGCCGAAGGGACAGACCGAGGCGTCGATGGCGCTGGGGCTCCGCAAGTCCCAGATGATGCGGGTGATCCTCCTGCCGCAGGCTGTCACCGCGATGCTGCCCGCGCTCGTCTCCCAGATGGTGATCGCGTTGAAGGACAGCGCACTCGGCTATGCCATCGGCTACATCGAGGTGGTGCGCTCGGGAATCCAGTCCGCGTCGTACTACGGCAACTACCTTCCAGCGTTGGTCGTGGTCGCGATCGTCATGATCGTCATCAACTTCGGCTTGACAACGCTGGCAACGTACCTCGAAGGCCGCCTACGGAAGGGCCCGCGCGGTACCGTCGTTCCCGACGCCGAGGAGGCCGATCTCGCGGCGATGGAGAACATGCCGTTCGGACAGAAGTAGCCCGCTGCGTGGCCTGATCGCCGGTCGGCGCTCAGGCCGCTGCGACGCCGTCGAGCGCCTCGTTCACGACGTCGATCGCCGTCGACTGCGGATAACCGCGCCGCACCAGCATCCCGACGAGCCGGCGGAACAGCTTCTCGCGAAGCGCTGGATCGGCCTGAAGCCGTTCCACCTGGGCAGGTGTGAGTTTCTTGCTGACGAGGTCGGCCGCGACGGCCCGTTCGTCGTCCGGATCGACCTCGGCCAGCGCGGACTCGATGATGCCGGCGTCGACGCCCTTGGCCTTCAGTTCGTGCCGTAACGCCACGCGGCCGCGGCCGGAGTACGCGTGGCGCGAGCGCACCCACTCGTTCGCGAACTCGACGTCGTCGAGCAGCTGGTGTCGGTCCAGGCGGGTCATCACATCGTCGATGTCGTCGGCGTCGAAACCCTTGCGCGTCAGCCGATCCACCATCTCCTGGCGGGTACGCGCACGGACCCCGAGGAGTCGGAGTGCGGTGTCCCAGGCGTTGGGGCCTTTCCGTTCCTCGGGGTCCGTGGTCGTGCTCATGCCTTGATCAGAACTCCACCGGCGCGGGGGCGACCTCGTCGGCGTCGACGACGGCTCCGATCCCGAGCTTCTCCTTGATCTTCTTCTCGATCTCATCGCGGATGTCGTCGTTCTCGAGCAGGAACTTGCGCGCGTTCTCCTTGCCCTGGCCGAGCTGGTCCCCCTCGTAGGTGAACCAGGAACCGGACTTGCGGATGAAGCCCTCGGCGACACCCATGTCGATCAGCGAGCCTTCCTTGCTGATGCCCTGCCCATAGAGGATGTCGAACTCGGCCTGCTTGAACGGCGGGGCGACCTTGTTCTTGACCACCTTCACGCGGGTTCGGTTGCCGACGGCGTCGGTACCGTCCTTGAGCGTCTCGATGCGACGCACGTCCAGACGGACGGACGAGTAGAACTTGAGCGCCTTGCCGCCGGTGGTGGTCTCCGGCGAACCGAACATGACGCCGATCTTCTCGCGCAGCTGGTTGATGAAGATCGCCGTGGTCTTCGAATTGCTCAGGGCGGACGTCATCTTGCGCAGCGCCTGGCTCATGAGGCGTGCCTGCAGGCCGACATGGCTGTCGCCCATCTCGCCTTCGATCTCGGCGCGCGGCACCAGAGCGGCCACCGAGTCGATGACGAGGATGTCGAGCGCCCCGGACCGGATCAGCATGTCCGCGATCTCGAGTGCTTGCTCACCGGTGTCCGGCTGCGAGACGAGCAGGGCGTCGGTGTCGACACCGAGCTTGGCAGCGTAATCGGGATCGAGTGCGTGCTCGGCGTCGATGAAGGCGGCGATGCCGCCCTGTGCCTGCGCGTTCGCCACGGCGTGCAGGGCGACCGTCGTCTTACCCGATGACTCCGGCCCGTAGATCTCGATGACCCGGCCGCGCGGGAGCCCGCCGATGCCGAGTGCGACGTCGAGCGAGATGGATCCCGTCGGGATGACCTCGATCGGCTGACGCGTCTCCTCGCCGAGACGCATGACCGATCCCTTGCCGAAGTTCTTGTCGATCTGTGCAAGTGCCAGATCGAGCGCCTTCTCCCGATCCTGGGGTGCAGCTGCCATGGGAATCTCCTCCGAACTCTCGACCGGCGATCCGGCCGGATGGTGTGTGGGTCTGTGCTGTGGCCGTTGTGATGTGCACGCTAGCCATGGGGTCTGACAATGTTCGTCGGCTCGGCTTCACGTCATTCATGTCCCGTGTCTTTGACGCATACGACGGGACTGCGGTTCCGTCTGAGACCAGAGTGGACGAACATGTGTTCGATGGCAAGTGTGACACGCCCGTATGTCGGGAGGGCTGAACGTGCCGGATTCCTGTGTATGTGTCAACCGAAGCAGTCTCCGAGTTCGAGCGACCGCGCGTGCGGTCGAAGGACACCGTCGGTCTCCGACGAACGGCGCAGCCGAGAAGATCTCACGTCTGGCGGCCAGCCACCCGACCAACTGGCCTGCCCGGACATCACTCCCGACTGGCGATGGATGGCCGATCGGCGAGACCGAGGCGGAGGTGCTCGCTGTGATAGACCGCTTCGTCCAAGAGTTGGGCCACGTGGGTGTCGTACAAGCTGTAGGTGATCGATCGACCAGCGCGGGTCCCGTTGACAAGGCCGAGGTTGCGTAGCAGACGCAGTTGATGCGACACCGCAGACTGTTCCATGCCCACCGCGTCAGCGAGATCAGTGACTGCGCGGGGTCCGTGGCGCAACTCGGTGAGGATGAGCAATCGACTCGGCGTGGCAAGAGCTTGCAGCGTCGTTGCGACGTGTGCGGCCGAATCCGGGTCCAGGCGAGCGACAGGCCGATCTCGCCCCTCGACTCCATGGCCCATGCCACACATATTAGCGTTCAACTCTCACATGAAGACGTCTTCATATGTTCTGTTATCGTGGGCCGCACGGGTCGCTCCTTCCGGGTGGCCAGGTTTCTGTCAGCAGGATGACTTCACGAGGGCGAGGATCGATGACCTCGACTACAGAAGCGACATCAGGGCGTGTGCTGGTCACGCCCCCGTCGATCGTGCGCACCGGGATGCAACTGCCGGAGGTACGGTGGGCGGCGATCGCGTTGACGCTGTTCCTGAGCGGCTGGGCTTTGCAGTTGGCAGGGATGCCGCCATGGCTGTGGTGGTCGGTCTACCTGGCGTGTTACGCCTGCGGCGGGTGGGAACCGGCGCTTGCCGGGCTCGAGGCCGCGCGCGAACGCACTCTGGATGTCGATCTGCTGATGATCGTCGCGGCCATCGCGGCAGCCTCGATCGGACAGGTCTTCGACGGCGCTCTACTCATCGTCATCTTCGCGACATCTGGCGCGCTGGAGGTGCTCGTCACCCAACGCACAGCCGACTCGGTCAGTTCTCTGCTCGGACTGGCTCCCGAACGGGCCACGCTGATCGCCGCCGACGGGACAACGCGTGTGGTTGATTGTCGAGACCTCGAGGTTGGTCAACGCATTCTGGTGCGTCCGGGCGAACGGATCGGCGCTGACGGAGTTGTCATCGATGGGGTCAGCGAGGTCGATCAGCAGGTGGTCACTGGTGAATCAGTGCCGGTGACACGGCAGGTCGGCGATGACGTCCTCTCGGGCACGGTCAATGGCACCGGCGCGTTGACGGTCGAGGTGACGCGTCCGGCATCAGAGTCGGTCATTGCCCGCATCGTCGCTCTCGTGGAGAATGCGTCGGAGAGGAAAGCACCGACCCAGTTGTTCATCGAGAAGGTCGAGCAGGCGTACTCGGCCACCGTCGTCGTGGCTACCGTGCTTGTGCTGGGCGTGCCAATGATGCTGTTCGGCAGCACATTCGAGGACGCATTGGTGCGGGCCATCGTGTTCATGATCGTCGCCTCGCCCTGCGCAGTTGTGCTCTCGACGATGCCGCCGCTGCTGGCATCGATCGCCAACGCCGGACGCCATGGTGTGCTCGTCAAATCCGCCGAGGTGATGGAAGTGGTAGGACGCACCAGTGTCGTCGCGTTCGACAAGACCGGCACCCTGACCGAGGGACGCCCCGAGGTCACTGCGATCACCGCCGAGAGTGGCTGGACGCTCACGCAAGTCCTGGCTATCGCAGCCGCGGTGGAACGGCCCAGCGAACATCCGCTCGGGCGTGCCGTCGTTGCCGCGGCCGATGATCGCGACCTCGAGGTCAGCCGGGTGGCCGAGTTCCGGGCACTTCCCGGACGAGGCGTGAGCGGTCGCGTCGATGGACACACAGTCGTGGTCGAACGCGCCGACAGCGACCAGGCCACCGGCACGCTGGTCCGCGTGATCGTCGACAGCGCCGACGTCGGTCGGATCGAGTTGGTGGACCGGCTCCGAGACGACACCACCGCCGCAGTCGACGACGTCCTCACTGTGACTTCCGAGCCTGTCATGGTTCTGACCGGTGATCATCGGGCCGCCGCGCAACAAATCGCGGACCGGGCCGGCATCGGCGCGGTCCACGCCGAATTGCTTCCCGAGGACAAGGCTCGCATCATCAGCGATGTCGAGCGCAGCGGACACCGGGTGCTACTCGTCGGTGACGGCATCAATGATGCGCCCGCACTCATGGCCGCCAGCACCGGCGTCGCCATGGGCCGCCACGGATCAGACCTGGCACTCGACACCGCCGACGCCGTCATCGTGCGTGACGACCTCCACGCGGTCGCAGCCTTAATCCGCCTGTCGCGCACAGCGCGTCGCTACGTGACCGCCAACCTCTGCATCGCCGCGACCGTCATTATCACGCTGGTCACCTGGGATCTTGCCGGAAACCTGCCCATACCCCTCGCCGTCGCCGGCCACGAAGGATCAACAATCCTCGTTGCACTCAACGGCACCCGCCTCCTCCGCCAATCAGCATGGACAGCACCACTTTCCCCGCCGCGCTGAGCCTCGTTCCACGCGACGCTCGTGCTCTATGACACTCGGTTGTTGGCCGCGACTACCAGCGCTCGCGCGGTACGTCGAAGTCCCGGCAGATCGCCACCCAGACGTCGCGCGGGTCGATCCCGTCCTCGATGGCCTGGGCGCCGGTCCGTCCGCCGAACTCGGTCAGGACATGGTCGATCAGGATCGAATCCGCCGACCGCTCCCCGAATTCGGTGGTGATCAGTTCGGTGAATTCGGTCAATCGCACGCCGCCAGCCTACGGCAGCAGTCGGCACACGACACGGGCCGGATCGACCGTCGCACGCCCCGATTCGGCGGCCTCGGCGGCGGCGTCGGTGAAGCCCCGATCGGTGAGCACCGCTCGTATGGCGGTCGCCATCGCGTCAGGGGTCACCGGCCGGACCAGGAGTCCGCTGCCCTGTCGCCGGACCCGGTTCGCCAGTTCCCACTGGTCGCCACCACCGGGCACGGTCACCACCGGGATCCCCGCCGACAACGCCTTCGCGAGCATGCCGTGCCCTCCGCCGCACACGACGAGATCGGCATCGGTCAGCAGCTCGTCCTGGCGTGCCGTCCCCGCGACCACCGACTCCGAGTCGGGAATCCCCTCAGGGACGTCGAGCGCCGAGACAACAACGCGCACAGGGAATCCCAGGACCTCCGGCCGCAGCGCCGCGAGGGCGACGGCCGCCATGTCGGCCGCGCCCGTCACCGCGGTCGACGGAGCGAGGAGGACCAGCGGCCCCGGGCCCGCGGGTCGCGCGAACACCTCGTCGGTCGGTTCCCACAGCAGCGGACCCACCAGGTGGGTGTCCTCCGGCCAATCCGGCCGGTGGACCTCCAGGGCCGGCAGCGTCGCGACGAGTCGCGCGACGGGAGGGGCGGTATGGGCACCGAGGCCGATCGCCGACCGCGCACGCGCCCGCTGACGTTCGCCCTGCCGCAACGACCACGACGTCGCCGTGCGCATCGCGGCATAACGGGCCCGCCCGGACCATCCCGGGCCGGGTGCCAGTCCTGCACCGATCGGGGGCAGTCCCCGCGAGGGACGATAGAGCGGATGCGGCGACAGCTCGATCCACGGCACGCCGGTCAGCTCCGCCGCCCACGCACCGCCGACCGTGATGACGTCGGAGATCACGAGATCGATTCCGCGCAGGGCAAGTCGCGGAGCCAGACCGCACGCGATGCGCGCCGCACGCCGACTGAGTTTTTCGCCTGCATCGGTGTCGTCGTCGTCGGCGCCGGCCGCGAGCCCGGGGAGTTCCGCGACGTCGACACCGCGTGGCATCGCGACACCGCTCCACCGGACACCGGTGAACACGACCGTCTCGACCCCCGCCCCGGCGAGCCGCCCGGCCAGCGCGAACGCCGGGAACGCATGTCCCGCATCAGGTCCCGCAACGATGGCGACACATGACACGTCTACTCCTCACGACAGCGGGTGACACTGCGACAGTCGAGACCGACCGCCGCCGGACGACCTCGGGGACGGCGACGGCCTCCCACGAGGTGGGAGGCCGTCGGATGCAGCCGATGCTGCTACGTCGTCTTGTGGATCAGTTGCCGGTCTGCGGCGGCTGTTCGGTGGTCGGTTGGGCCGATGGCTGGGCGGGCTGCGCGGCCGGCTGTGCGGCACCGGCGCCGGACGCGGGCAGAGCACGACCGGACATGCTGGCCCGGATCTGCTCGAGACGGGCGTGGCCGGCCATCTGGACGCCGGCCTGCTCGACCTCCTGCATGCGACCCTGCACGGTGTTCTTGGCGAGCTCGGCCTGTCCGAGAGCATTCGCGTACCGACGCTCGATCTTGTCGCGGACCTGATCGAGGTTGGGGGTGTTGCCCGGAACGGCGAGTTCGCTCATCTGGTTCAGCGAGGCACTGACCTGCTCCTGCATCTTCGCCTGCTCGAGCTGGCTCAGCAGCTTGGAACGCTCGGCGAGCTTCTGCTGCAACATCATCGCGTTGCGCTCGACGGCCTGCTTCGCCTGCTCAGCGGCCTGCAGCGACTGATCGTGCAGGACCTTGAGGTCCTCGACGCTCTGCTCGGCGGTCACCAGCTGCGCGGCGAACGCCTCGGCGGCGTTGGTGTACTCCTGTGCCTTCGCCGCATCGCCGGCGGCATTCGCCTGATCGGCGAGGGTGAGCGCCTGCCGGGTGTTGGCCTGCAGCTTCTCGATCTCCTCGAGCTGCCGGTTGAGCTTCATCTCCAGCTGGCGCTGGTTGCCGATGACCGACGCGGCCTGCTGCGACAGCGCCTGGTGCTGACGCTGAGCGTCCTCGATCGCCTGCTGGATCTGGATCTTCGGGTCTGCGTTCTCGTCGATCTTCGCGTTGCCGAGTGCCATCAGGTAGCGCCACAACTTCACGAACGGGTTCGCCATGCTTGCGTCAACTCCATAGTCCGGTGGTCGGTTGGGGTGTCTAAACCAATCTAGCTGTTGTGTCCCGGGCGCGGTGACGCACTCACGGTACGAGGCCACGACCCGCACGCCGGATGGTGTGCGGGTGGGACGAACATCGCCGATCCGGGCTCAGGCCGCGGCGAGGGCTGCGGTCTCGGTCCGGCCGGGAGGGCCGGGGATGACGACCTTGGCGTCCAGCACGCCCATCTCCGCCGCCGCAGCAGCAGCCTCGGACGCACCGACCAGCCGTTCGCTGTCGGCCGGGAGCATCGCATGACCGACATCGAGCAGCAGTTCGGCGATCTCGACGTCGAGGGCGTCACAGATGGCGGCGAGCAGTTCACTCGACGCCTCCTTCTGGCCGCGCTCCACCTCCGACAGGTAGCCGAGGCTGACCCGGGCGTCGGTGGACACCTCACGCAGGGTGCGACCCTGCGCGGTGCGCACGCGGCGGAGACTGTCGCCGAGCGCCTCCCGCAGTAGCACTGCCATCGAGGTCCTCCTCACTGCTCTGTGGTCCGTCATGCCGTGACGACAACATCATCAGGACAACGCCGAGACCCTGTTCCGGGTTCCCGAGGTCGCCGGCTGCCGAGACCAGGCTCGTGCCGACGAGAGTAGTCGAAGAATCCGGCCGGTGCCGTCCGGGTCGGAGCGCGTCGTACCGGTTGCGCCGTCGGCGAACACGACGGGCGGCCACGACCGGGGCGTCAGTGCTGCCCTGCGTCTGTCCGGGTTCCGTCCGGGTCGACGGCCGACCCGGCGCCGGACGTCGACCGATTGCGCAACGCGACGGCCTGCCAGACGTAGTCGAGGCCGGTGAAGACGGTGACGACCAGCGCAACACCCATGATCACGGCGGCCACGACATGCCAGACCCCTGCCAGCGGCAACAGGTACAGACCGATGGCCACCGCCTGGAGGAGCGTCTTGAGCTTGCCGCCCCGGCTGGCCGGGATGACGCCGTGGCGCAGCACCCAGAAACGCAGAGCGGTGACACCGAGTTCGCGAGCCAGGATGACCGAGGTCACCCACCAGGACAGATCGCCCAGGATCGACAGCCCGACCAGTGCGGCACCGATGAGCGCCTTGTCGGCGATCGGGTCGGCCATCTTGCCGAAATCGGTGATCAGGCCGCGACGTCGGGCCAGCCAACCGTCGTATCGGTCCGTGATCGCGGCGATCCCGAAAATCAGCGCGGCGATGATCCGCCACCCGGTGTCCTCCCCGCCCCCGACGAACAGCGCAGCGATGAAGACGGGTACGAGAACGATCCGAAAGACGGTGAGCGCGTTGGCGATGTTGACCACGGGGACCGGATCGACCGGGTCGGTGATGTGGTCGGGTCCGCGCCCGGCACCGGCGATGCCGTGCTCGGAGACCGCACGGCGCATCCGATCGGTCATGACCCACCGATCCCTGATGGCCGCCGGCGAACCCGGCGATACTGCTGACGCACGTCCCCAAGCCTATCGGCAGGCCCCGCCGACGATCCGTCAGGTGTGCATCAGCGGACCGCCGGACCGCGATCGTGCATCTCCGAGTGGTCGGTCGGTCAGGAAAAACACTCGTGCAGCGCCCTCCTCGACGCGACTACTGTGAAGTGCCATGTCCCCTGTCGCCCCCGAACCGGCATCCCCGACACCGGAACCCATTCCACCGGATTCGACCACGCCGGATTCGACCACGCTCCCGGCCGGGGCCGTACCGGCGGCCACGGAGCAGCACGACGTCGTGATCCGGCGGGCGCGCACCTCGGATGTCCCCCGCATCAAGGAACTCATCGACCAGTACGCGGGGCGCATCCTGCTGGAGAAGAACCTCGTCACGCTCTACGAGGCCGTCCAGGAGTTCTGGGTGGCCGACATCGACGACGTCGTCGTCGGCTGCGGCGCGCTGCACGTCCTGTGGGCCGATCTGGGTGAGGTCCGTACGGTCGCGGTCGACACCGCCCATGCCGGTCGCGGCATCGGGCATCGGCTCGTCGGACAGCTGATGGGTGCGGCGCGCGAGCTGCAACTGTCGCGGGTTTTCGTGCTGACCTTCGAGACCTCCTTTTTCGCCCGGCACGGATTCGCCGAGATCGAGGGCACACCGGTCACCCGAGAGGTCTTCGAGGAGATGTGCCGCTCGTACGACACGGGTGTCGCCGAGTTCCTCGATCTGAGCTATGTGAAACCGAATACGCTCGGCAACACCCGCATGCTGGCCACCCTGAACTGACCACGACAGGAGACGACGATGGCGATCTTCGCCGTGCACTACGCCTACGGACCGATGAAGGCCCAACGCCGCGACGAGCACCGGCCGCAGCACCGCGAATGGCTGGGTGAGGAATTCCGTGCCGGCAATGTGCTGAGCTGCGGACCGTATCCGGACGGCAGCGGTGCGCTGATCATGATCCGCGCCGAGAGTCTCGACGGCGCCGAGGCGTTCCTGGCGAATGATCCATTCATCGCTCATGAGGCAGTCGACGGCGTGCGCGTCGTCGAGTGGACGCAGGTGTTCGGTCCGTTCGACTCCTGAACCGACCCGCGAGCAGTTGACGACGGAGGGTCTCACACCGTGGTGTGAGACCCTCCGTCAACTGTGGGGTCCGCCGACGAACCCGCCGGATCTAGCTGTCGGCGTCGCGGGCGCGTCCGTCCCGCAACTCCCGACCCGCGGGCGGTTGCGCGTCCGATGACTCCTCGCCGTCCGAGGTCTCTCCGGTGACGGCGTTCTCCGGGCCGGCCGACTTCCCGTCCGCGCCGGCACCGTCCGGACTTTCGGCCGCGTCGACGACCTTGGATCTGAGGAGACTCGCCACGGTGGTGATGACCAGCGTGAGGATGATGACGCCGAGCGAGACCGGGGTCGAGATCTCGGGGACCGATACGTGCTCGCCGCCGTTGATGAACGGCAGCGTGTTCTCGTGCAGCGCGTGCAGGACGAGCTTCACGCCGATGAAGGCCAGAATGAACGACAGCCCGTACGACAGGTAGACGAGACGATCGAGGAGCCCGCCGAGCAGGAAGTACAGCTGACGCAGACCCATGAGCGCGAACGCGTTCGCGGTGAAGACCAGATACGGCTCCTGGGTCAGCCCGTAGATCGCCGGTATCGAGTCGAGCGCGAACAGCACATCGGTGAAGCCGATCACGATGAGCACCATGAGCATCGGGGTCGCGAGGCGCTTGCCGTTGGCCTTGGTGAAGAGTTTGTCCCCGTCGTACTCGTCGGAGGTCCGCAGGTACCGCTTCACGAACCGTTCGAGGCGGCCCTCTCGCTGTTCCTCGTGATCGACCGGGTCGTCGCTCTCGCTGATCAGCTTCACCGCGGTGAAGATCAGGAACGCTCCGAACAGGTAGAACACCCAGCTGTAGGCGTTGATGGCGGCCGCGCCGACGGCGATGAAGATGCCGCGCATGAGCAGTGCCATGACGATGCCGAGGAGCAGCACCTTCTGCTGATACTCCTTGGGCACGGCGAACTTCGACATGATGATGACGAAGACGAACAGGTTGTCGACCGACAGTGCCTTCTCGGTCACGTATCCGGCGAAATACTCACCGCCATACGTGCCGCCCCACTGCCACCAGACGAACAGTCCGAAGACGACGGCGATCGAGATGTAGACCGCGGACCAGGTGCCCGATTCCTTGAGACTCGGAGCGTGCGGCACCCGCACATGGGCAAAGAAGTCGAAGACGAACAGCGCCAGGATCACCACACAGGTGACGATCCAGACGGTTGACGAAACATCCATGAGGGCGATCTCCTCCAGCGCGCAGCACAAGGTTGCGATGCCAGAGGTCTCTCCCGCCGGGCTGCGCCGCACTGCTGCGGTGGAACACGATGCCCGACCGACGAATCCGGGTCACTCCCGGCGACGATGATCGGCATCGTGCCGGGACGCGGCCGTATTGACGGAAACGCCACGAGGACGGGGATACTCCCCTCTTCGATCGTCGACCAGCCTAGTACACCGGAGTACCGTTGCACCATGGCGCACGCGCCGCGCCGGGCCACCGCCGACGACATCCACGCGATCGCGACCGGGATGCCGCACGTCACGGATGCCGGAACGTCGTCCGACCGGCCCGTCTACCAGGTCGGCGGCAAGTCGTTCGTGTTCTTCCGTACCCCACGCCCGGACGCCATGGATCCCGACACGGGCGAACGCTACGACGACGTCGTCGTGATCTGGGTGCCCTCCGACGGCGACAAGCGTGCGCTCGTCGGGGATTCGGCGTCCCCGTTCTTCACCACCGCACATTTCGACGGTCATCTGTCGGTGCTCATCCGGCTCTCGCGGGTCGGCGAACTGTCGGTGGACGAACTGACCGAGGTGATCCAGGACGCCTGGCTCAGCCGCGCCTCACACCGTCGCGCGCAGACCTGGCTCGCCGAGCACGGCCTGACCTGACGCTGCCGGGCAGAGGTGGCCTGGGTTCGCGCCGTCGGGAACCCGCAGATCAGAACTCGTCCGCCGCGGCGTCGTCCCCGCCACCGGTGATCGAAGAGATGACCCCGGCGAGATCGTCGGGCTTGACCAGGACCTCCCGCGCCTTCGAGCCCTCACTGGGTCCGACCACGCCGCGCGTCTCCATGAGGTCCATCAGACGGCCGGCCTTGGCGAAGCCGACACGCAGCTTCCGCTGCAGCATCGACGTCGAGCCGAACTGACTGGACACGACGAGTTCGATCGCCTGCAGCAGATCGTCGAGATCGTTGCCGATGTCGCCGTCGATCTCCTTCTTGTCGCCCGCCTTCGCGGTCGTGACGCCCTCGGTGTACTCGGGATCGCTCTGCTCACGGGTGAAGTCGACGACCGCCTGGATCTCTTCGTCGGTGATGAAGGCACCCTGCATGCGGATGGGTTTGTTCGCCCCCATCGGCAGAAACAGTCCGTCACCCATGCCGATGAGCTTCTCCGCGCCCGGTTGATCCAGGATCACTCGCGAGTCGGTGAGCGAGGACGTGGCGAACGCCAGCCGGGACGGCACGTTGGTCTTGATCAGACCCGTCACGACGTCGACCGACGGCCGCTGCGTCGCGAGCACCAGATGAATTCCGGCCGCACGCGCCTTCTGTGTGATGCGCACGATCGCGTCCTCGACGTCGCGCGGTGCGGTCATCATGAGGTCGGCCAGCTCGTCGACGATGGCGAGAATGTACGGATAC
This sequence comes from Gordonia sp. OPL2, assembly GCF_003797825.1. Taxonomy (GTDB): domain Bacteria; phylum Actinomycetota; class Actinomycetes; order Mycobacteriales; family Mycobacteriaceae; genus Gordonia. Next base: position 35,477 of record NZ_RKME01000001.1, on the reverse strand, counting down.
GGCGTGTACACGCGCTCGCTGCCGAGCGGCGTGGTGATCTCACCGGACCGCACCTTGGAGTTGAAGTCGTCGATGTGACGCACCCGGGACGCCTTCATGTCCTGATAGCGCTGCTCCATCTCCTCCACCAGCCACGCGAGTGCGGCGGCGGCCTTCTTGGGTTGGGTGATGATCGGGGTGATCAGGTGCGGGATGCCCTCGTACGGGGTCAGTTCCACCATCTTCGGGTCGATGAGGATCATCCGGACGTCTTCGGGCGTTGCCCGCGACAACAATGAGACGAGCATCGAGTTGACGAAGCTCGACTTGCCCGAGCCGGTCGAACCGGCCACCAGCAGGTGCGGCATCTTCGCCAGGTTGGCGCTGACGAACTCGCCTTCGATGTCCTTGCCCAGACCGATCACCAGCGGATGGGTGTCCTTGCGCGTCTTGGGCGCCTTCAGCACGTCGGCGAGCCGGACCATCTCGCGGTCGGAGTTGGGGACCTCGATACCGACGGCGGACTTGCCCGGGATCGGCGCCAGCAGGCGGACGTTGTCGGTGGCCACCGCGTAGGCGATGTTCCTTTGCAGCGCGGTGATCTTCTCCACCTTCACGCCGGGGCCGAGTTCGACCTCGTAGCGGGTGACCGTGGGGCCACGGGTGTACCCGGTGACCGCGGCGTCGATCTTGAACTGCTCCATGACACCGGTGATGCGGTCGATCATGTCGTCGTTGGACCTCCCGCCCTGCTTGGGCGGGTCGCCGTCGATCAGCAGGCTCGAGGGCGGTAGGACGTACTCCCCCTCGACGGCACGATCCACCAGGCCCACGGGTGCGTCGTCCTCGGCCGGGGCCGGAGACGGATCGGGGGTCGGCTGCGGACGCGGCTTCGCCCGCTTCGTGGCGGCCGGTCGTGCCGGCGCCTCGGGCTCGGCGTCGGCAGTCGCTGGCCGGCCGATGCGTTCGGTGACCTCGTCGTCGAGGGGCACCGTCGTCGCGGCCGCGAAGTCGGCGGCGTCCACGTCCGGATCCACCGGCCGCCGACGACGGCGCGTTCGACGAACCGGTTCGGCGTCCGGCGGATAGTTGTCGTACGGATCCGAGGAGTAGCCCGCGCCCGGGTCGAGAGCGGCCGTGGCGTCGTCATCGACCGGGTTCGAGCCGTCGGCCGCGAGGTCGTCCTCGTCGAGGTCGTCCCAGGGTGCCGAGTCGTCGCCGTGATGGACAAGTCCGAGTCCGAGATATCCGGCGACCCCGTCGGCGACCTCGCGTACCGTCTTGCCGCTGAGGATGAGAGCGCCGAAAGCGATGCACAACACCAGGATCGGGACCGAGATCCACGCGGTCACGCCGTCGGTCAGCGGTGTGCCGACGGCGTACCCGAGGAAGCCCCCGGCAGCCGAGCGACCGGGGAGCTCCACCGGCGCGCCGGCCACGAGGTGCACGAGTCCGAGGGTCGGCAACACGAGCAGCAGACCGGCCCCGAGGTACCGACCACGCCGTTCGGGATTCGGTGGGCGGCGCATCAGCACAATGGCCAGGGCGGCCAGCGCGACCGGCACCACCACCGAGACCGCCCCGATGATCGCCCGGATGAGCGCCTCGATGAAGGCACCGACCGGTCCGGCCGCCCCGAACCAGACGCTGGCGCCGACCAGCAGCGCCAGTCCGAGGATCGCCAGAGCCGTTCCGTCCCGCCGGTGCGAGTGCCCGCTCAGGTCTCGTCGGGCCGGCGTCGCGGCACGCCGCCGCGGTGCGCGCTCGTCGTCGTCGAGCAATGGTCCGTCGAGATCGAACCCCTCGTCGATCGCGCCCTCGAGGTCGCCGTCGAGGTCGTGATCGTCCCGTCCCGGTCCGGATCCGCCCGATCGTGCACCGCCCGCGCGCGCGAGGCTCCCGACACCGCGCGCCATCAGCGACCAGCCCGCCCCGAGTCCACGGCCGACGGCCGATGCACCACTGGCCGCGACAGATCGATGGATGTCGGCCGACATGTCGGCCCGCTGGGCGGCTGTGCGACGCGTGGAGGTCGATGACCGACCTGTCTGTCGAGACGAGGTGGAGCGTGTGCCGCGTGTCGTGCTGCGCGACGATCCCGTCGCGCGCGTCCCCGTACTGCGCGTCCCCCTCGAACCCGACTTCGTGGTGCCTGCGGTCGCACGCGACGGGCTCTTCTTCGCACCCGTCTTCCGCGCACCCGTGGTTGCTTTCGAAGCCATGCGGACAGACTAGTCCGCAGACGTCACGTCAGTCACACGGGCAACACTGGCAACGCGGTTGTGTGTCGAATTCGTAACCGAACGGAATCGAGCGCCCGGAAGCGGACCGTCAGAAACCGCGGGGAGCGCCCTTGACGGCTTCGACCGCCGGCCCGTCGCCCTCCACCTCGACGTCGACCGGCGTCCGACCGAACGCGAACAGCACGAGCTCGCCGGGCGTGCCCGTGACCACCACGGTGTCGCCGCGACCCGCCGTCACCAGGTCGACCCCCTCGCGGGTGCGCAGTGTGATCTCGGCAGGCGAATCCTTCAGGGTCAGCTTGCCCATCCCCTTGACCGGCCCGGCGAGCGCGTTCTGCATGTCCGGCGACAGCGGCCTCGGCTGCCACGGGCCGCCCTTGTCCGCGCCGCCGCGCAACACGTCCTCGTGATGGACGAACATCTCGGCCAGATTGGCCCAGCGGTCGACGAGCCGGAACGGCGAGTAGATCGGCGGGCCGTCGGCCAGTTTCGCCAGCAGGTCGTCCCAGGGTTCGGTCGCCGCAGCTGCCCGGACGCTCTCGGTGTGGCCGGCGAACTGTTTGATCATGATGCCGGGTCCGGTGTCGAGCCGTCGTTCACGGACGACGAGATGGGCGGCCAGATCCTTGACGGTCCAGCCCTCACACATGGTCGGGGCGTCGGGGCCGACCGACCGCATCGTGTCGACCAGGGCTGCGCGTTCGTCTCGGGCGAGGGTCACCCGCCCCACAGTAGTGCGCGGATCAGGAACCGACCGCGAGCACCGTCGGCACGATCATCGGGCGACGCCGATAGGTGTCGGCGACCCACCGACCGACCGTTCGCCGGATCGTCTGCGCGATCCGGTGGGCGTCGGTGACACCTTCGGCGGCCAGGGACTCCAGGGCCTGGTCGACGAGATCCGCCGCCGCCTTCAGTGCGTCCGGATCGTCGGAGAAGCCACGACCGGACACCTCTGGTGCACTGACCGCCCGCCCGGTGGTGGCATCGATGGCGATGGTGATGGCGATGAAGCCGCCCTCGCCGAGCACGAGTCGTTCCGACAGCGTCGACTCGCCGACATCACCGACGGACAATCCGTCGACGTAGACATGACCGACGGGGACCCGGCCGACGATCTCGGCACGCCCGTCGACGAGGTCGACGACGACCCCGTCCTCGGCGAGCACGACCCGGTCCTCGGCGACGCCGGTCGCGACGGCGAGCGCGGCATTGGCGCGCAGATGCCGCCATTCGCCGTGCACCGGCATGACATTCGACGGCCGCACCGCGTTGTAGAGGTAGAGCAGTTCGCCTGCCGACGCATGTCCGGAGACGTGCACCTTGGCACTCTGCTGGGTGATGACGGTCGCGCCGCGTTTCGCCAGCCCGTTGACCACAGCGAAGACCGAGTTCTCGTTGCCCGGGATGAGCGACGACGCGAGGACCACCAGATCGTCCTCACGGATGTTGATCTGTCGGTGTTCACCGCGCGCCATGCGCGACAGCGCCGACAACGGTTCCCCCTGGGATCCGGTCGAGATCAGCACGAGGCGGTTGTCCGGCAGGTTGGCCGCCGTGTCGAGGTCCACCAGGACGCCGTCGGGCACGGTCAGGTATCCGAGGTCCTGCGCGATCTGCATGTTGCGCACCATCGATCGGCCGACGAAGGCGATCCGCCGGTTGTGGGCGTTGGCGACGTCCACGATCTGCTGGATGCGGTGCACGTGACTGGCGAACGAGGCGACGATGACACGTTGTCGCGCACGGCCGATGACCTGATCGAGCACTCCGCCGATCTCGCGTTCGGGAGTGACGAACCCGGGCACCTCGGCGTTGGTGGAGTCGACGAGGAACAGGTCGACACCTTCGTCGCCGAGTCGGCTGAAGCCGGCCAGGTCGGTGAGCCGCCCATCGAGCGGCAACTGATCGAGCTTGATGTCGCCGGTGTGCAACGCGACACCCGCCCCGGTGCGGATGGCCACCGCGATGGCGTCCGGGATCGAGTGATTCACCGCGAAGTACTCGCACTCGAACGGGCCGTGGGTGGTCCGCTCCCCCTCGGTCACCTGCACGAGCTTCGGCCGCAACCGGTGCTCGCGACATTTCGCATCGACCAGTGCCAGTGTGAATTTCGAGCCGATCACCGGGATGTCGCCGCGCAGCCGCAACAGGAACGGAACGGCGCCGATGTGATCCTCGTGTCCATGGGTGAGGATGATCGCGTCGACGTCGTCCATGCGGTCTTCGATGTAGGTGAAGTCCGGCAGGATCAGGTCGACGCCGGGCTGCGCGTCCTCGGGGAACAGCACACCGCAATCGACGATGAGAAGTCGTCCGTCGTATTCGAAGACGGTCATGTTGCGGCCGATCTCACCGATGCCGCCGAGCGCGACGATCCGCAGGCCATGGCGCGGGGCCCGGCGCGGCGTGCCCAGCCGGTCGACGGCGGGCACCGACGCAGCAGCCTGTGGCGCACGATCCCTGTTGTCCTGGCGGCGATCCCGTCGTTCGTGTTTGCCGCCGGACCGCTGCCCCTTCGCCGAGGCCGCGGACTCCCGCCGGGTGTCGGCGTGGCGGGCGTCGAAGTCACCCCGTCGTGACGACGCCGTCCGACGCGAATTCGACCGTTTCGGAGCGTCTTTCGTCCCGGACGCGTCCGCCCCGGCCGTCGTGGCGCCCGACGTGTCCGGCTCGGCCGGACTCGTCTCGGTCGTGCTCGTCCCGGTCGTGCTCGTCTCTGCCGGGGTCGCCTCGGCCGCCTTCTCGACCGCCGGGGACGGCGGCCCGGCCTGGCGACTTGCGCTGCGGCGACGCCGCGTCGGCCCGGTCATCTGGTCAACACACCGGACGCGCGGAGATCGGCGATGAGCGCCTCGACCTGTGGGCCGTCGGCGGGCACCTGTGGTAATCGCGGATGCCCGACGTCGAATCCGAGGATGCGCAACGACGCCTTGACCATCGTGACCCCTCCGAGCCGGCCCATCGCGTTCACCAGCGGCAGCATCGATGTGTTGATCTCGCGGGCCGTCGCGATGTCCCCCTTCTCGAAGGCCAACTGCATGTCCCGCAGGCGATCTGCGACGAGGTGCCCGATGACGCTCACGAATCCGGTGGCGCCCACGGACAACCATGGAAGGTTGAGTGCATCCTCACCGGACAGGTACTCGAGGTCGGTCGAGGCGATGATCCCGGACGCCGAGTGGAGGTCGCCCTTGGCGTCTTTGACCGCCCGGATCCGCGGGTGCTCGGCCAAGGCCAGCATGGTGTCGTTCATGATCGGCACCACCGATCGCGGCGGGATGTCGTACAGCATCACCGGGAGATCGGTGGAGTCCGCGATCGTGCGGAAATGGGCCAACAGGCCCGCCTGCGGAGGCTTGGAGTAGTACGGCGTCACCACCAGGAGCCCGTGGGCGCCGATCTTCTCGGATTCGATGGCGAACCGCACGCTCTCCGCGGTGTCGTAACTGCCGGCGCCCTGGGTGATGCGTGCGCGATCACCGACGGCGTCGAGGACGACGCGCAGCAGTTCCAGCTTCTCCGGCACCGTCGTCGTCGGCGACTCGCCGGTGGTGCCGGAGACGACGAGTCCGTCACAGCCCTTCGACACCAGATGATCGGCGAGCTCCGCGGCCTTGTCCAGATCCAGCGCACCGTCCGCCGTGAACGGGGTCACCATGGCCACGCCGATGGTCCCGAAGGGGTGGGTGTGCAGCTGGTCTGCGCCTGCGTTCATGGTGCTCAAGGCTACCTTCTCCGTACTGCGGATATGCGTGTGGGCGGGCTGTGTCGCGAGGGGGCGCTCGGCGCTCATCCCTCAAGCACGAACGGCGAGGTCGCGACCTCTGTGCCGTCGGCGAGGGTGCCGATCTCGAAGTCGCCGAACACCGTCGGCGCGACCTTCATCAGATGCCGAAGGCATTCGACGGCCAGTTGCCGGATCTCGACGTCGGCGTGCTCGGTCGCCCGCATCCCGACGAAATGCCGCCACGCCCGATAGTTGCCGGTGACGACGATCTTGGTCTCGGTGGCGTTGGGCAACACCGAGCGGGCCGCCTGGCGCGCCTGTTTGCGTCGCAGGATCGCGTTGGGGACGTCGGCGAACTTGGCCTCGAGGGCATCGAGCAGTTCGCTGTAGGCCTTGCGACTCGCGTCGGTGGCCTCGGTGAACAACGCCTCGAGTTCGGCGTCGCCACGGATGGCGGGTGGCGCGACGACGTTCGAGTCGTGTTCGGGCACGAAACGTTGGGACAACTGGGAGTACGAGAAGTGCCGGTGACGGATCAGCTCGTGGGTGCAGGATCGGGAGATCCCCGTGATGTAGAAGGTGACCGAGGCATGTTCGAGCAGCGACAGATGGCCCACCTCGAGGATGTGGCGTAGATAGCCGGCATTGGTCGCGGTACGCGGGTTCGGCTTGTCCCAGCTCTGATAGCAGGCCCGGCCGGAGAACTCGACGAGCGCCTCGCCACCGTCGGCATCCGTGCTCCAGTCGACGTCCGGGGGCGGCGTGAACTGCGTCGCGGCCACCATCTGCACCTTCAGCGGCACCAACTCGGACACGTTGCCTCCTCACCTGCGTTGCCGTCGGACCGGCCCGCGGGTGCGGCGACGGCCCCGTCGATTGTCCACCAGCCGCACGCCGACGTCCCGGTCACCCCGTCGACGCGTCCACCGTGACCTCGACCCGCTCGTCGTAGAAGCAGATCAGATCGCGCACCGGCCCGCCGTCGGTGAGCGGATCGGTATAGGTCCAGGCGACGTCGGGAACGACGGCATCGTCGACGGACACCGACCAGTAGGTCGCCCGTCCCTTGTAGGCACACGCGGTGACGGTCTCGCTCGGGATGAGCAGGTCCATCCGGACGTCCTCACGCGGCAGATAGTGACGGACGGGCAGATACGTTTCCAGCAGCACCGTGGGACGTCGGCTGTCGGCGATCACCTGATCCCCGGCCCGCACCACCACGTGTCGGCTCGAGCGCAGACAGTCGATCCGCTTGAACGGGTCGCGTGGATGGGCCACGACCACCTGTTCCTCCTCGCGCCACTCGTCGAACGCGTCCCAGTCGAGGATCACGTGGTCGGCCAGGTCCGGATCGTCCGGGGTGAATCCCGCGCCCGCGAGCACCCGGTCGGGCGTGGTGATGTCCCAGGACGTACCGGCGCACGAATGGATCGAGAACTCGTCGTCCGGGGTGAGGATCGGCGGCCGCCGCACTGCCGCACCCACCGGCGACGGCGCACTCAGCGCCGACCCGATGTCGGCGCGCGGGACGGCGTAGAACCCCACCACGCGGTCGGGCTCCCACACCTGCAGTGCGTCCGTGGAGTCGACGACGGTCCTCCCCGCCACCGACGCCCGCACCCGGCGACGCATGTCGACCCAGCGCAGGGAACCGAGATCGGACATGGTCGCTTCGTCCATCGAGATCGCCATCTCCTGATCGTGCGCCGATCGGCGGTTGCGCACCACCCCCTGCCTCCAGTCGACCGATGAGCAGGTGAACGTTCGGCGACCGGTCGGCAAACCACCTGCTCGGTCGGCGCCGAGGTCGGTGATTCACTCGCGCCCGGACGTGTCGGTGACGCATGATGATCGGCGATGTGTCAGCAGCCCACCGGACGCCTCGGCGCGGTGGCCTCGAAATCGGGGGATCGATCCACAGTGCCCGCCCAGTCGCCTCGTCCGACCGACTCTCCGACCGGGACACCGCGTCGGACCTTCCTGGCCGCGGGGGTCGCGGTCGCCGGTGCCGCCCTGCCCGTCGCCGCCGGACGTGCATCGGCCGCACCGTCACGGTCGAGGGTTTTCGCCCACGGCGTCGCGTCGGGTGATCCCTTACCCGACGGGGTCATCCTGTGGACGCGTGTCACCCCGACACCCGCGGCGCGCCCCGGATCGGGAGTCGGGCCGGCGACGGAAGTCGTGTGGGAGGTCGCGCGCGACGAGTCGTTCGCGCGCGTCGTCGCATCGGGGACGGTGCGCACGACCGCCGCGGCCGATCACACCGTCAAGGTCGACGTCGACGGCCTGTCGCCGAACACCCGCTATGCGTATCGGTTTCGCATCGCAGCGGGTCCCGCGCAGGGAGCGGTGTCGGCGACGGGACACACCCGCACCGCGCCGGCGGTCGGCGCCGATATGAGCCGGGTCCGCTTCGGGGTGGTGTCCTGTTCCAACTGGGAGGCGGGATATTTCAGCGCCTACCGACACCTACGCTCGCACCGTGACCTGTCTGCCATCGTGCATCTCGGCGACTACTTCTATGAGTACGAGACCGGTGGGTACACCGGCAAGTCCGGGACGGTCCGTCGCACCGAGCCCGCCAACGAGACCGTCACGTTGCGGGATTACCGGATTCGTCACGCCCAGTACAAGACAGATCCCGACCTGGCCGAGTTGCATCGAGTGCTCCCGTGGATCTGCACCTGGGACGACCACGAATCCGCCAACGACTCGTGGAAGGGCGGTGCGGAGAACCATGGTCTCCGAGAGGGACCGTGGGCCGCGCGCAAGGCCGCGTCGGAGAAGGCGTACTTCGAGTGGATGCCGGTACGTCCGGCGGCGACCGGGACCGGACGCCATCTCTACCGCCGACTGCGCTACGGCCGTCTGCTGGAGTTGTCGATGCTCGATCTGCGAACCTACCGCGACGAACAGGTGTCGGCGACGTCCACTCGTATCGACGACCCGCAGCGGAGCATCACCGGAGCCGCGCAGATGAACTGGCTCACCGGGGGTCTCACGTCCTCGACGACGCGCTGGCAGATCGTCGGCAATCCCGTGATGATCTCCCCGGTCCTGATCCCGCCGCTCGATGAACGCAACGCCGCGGCGCTCACCGAGATGCTAGGCCTCCCCAAGGGCGGCGTCCCGTACAACGCCGACCAATGGGACGGCTACACCGCCGATCGACGACGCCTCCTCGACGCGATCCGGGCCGACGCCGTCGACAACGTCGTCTTCATCACCGGCGACATCCATTCGTCGTGGGCCTGCGACGTCCCGGTCGACGCGGGCAGGTATCCGGGCGGTGGGACGGTGGCCACCGAACTGGTGGTGCCCTCGGTCACCTCGTCGAACGTCGACGACATCATCGGCGTTCCCGAGCACACCGTCGGCAACGCCGTGCCCACGGCGATCATGGCCGCCAATCACCATGTGCGGTGGAACGACTTCGATGCGCATGGGTACGCCGTGCTGACCGTGACACCGGCTGCGGCCCAGATGGACTGGTATTTCGTGAACGACAAGGCCGATCCGCGGACCGGCCGCTACCACGCGCGGTCGTTCCGCGTGGCGTCCGGAACGCAACGCGTCCAACCGGTGGGCCGGCCGGTCGACTGACCTCAGAGCGCCCATCGACCAACAGGCGGAGGCCCGCCGGCGGGTCACCTCGGTCACCGACCCGCGGGCCGCCTGCCACGTTCATCACCGATCCCGCTGCGCGACAGGCGTTCCGACGGCGACGTCGGCAGATCTTGGCGACCACCGCCGATCAGCCGTCGACGATGGCCGAGAGCTTCTCGTAGGTATCGCGCCAGCCGTGGACCGCGATCGACTCGATGCCGAGGTCCTTGACCGGCCGATCGTTCCCACCCTCGTCCAGGCGGTCACCGAAGAAGAGGATGTCGTCGACGCCGAGGTCGAGGAGATCCATCAGCTTGCGCGCGCCGTACGCCTTGTCGATGCCCTTCTTGGTGACGTCGACCGATGTCGAACCGCCACTGCGCACCTCGAGGTCGGGCAGGCGTTGCGCCCCGTACGCACGCAGCGCCTCCTTCTTGCTGCCATCGGGATCCCACGCGGCCTTCGCATCCACGGGCGCCGACTGACCGAGCGCGCTGAAGGTGATCTGGCTGCCCCGGTCCTCCAGGATCGGACCCCAGGTCTCGCTCTCCCACAGCCCGAGTTCCCGGGCGCCCGTCTCGAGGACATCGAGCGTGCGCGACTTCTCGTCGTCACTGAGGTATTCGGCGTAGACCGTGTCCCATTCGCTGCCCGACCACCGGACGTACTGCGTCCCGCAGGTCGGCATGAGGTGGAGGTTGCCGATGGAGTCGAACACACCGATCCGGGCGAGTACCTGCGTGTCGAACTGCTCGAAGCGACCGCCGGAGATGATGCACCCGAGACTGCGGTCGAGCATCCGGCGCATGAGCGCGAGCATCTCGTCGTCCATGGGACTCTTCGACGGTGCGAGGGTGTCGTCGAGGTCGAACATCACCAACCGGTAGTCCTTGCCCTGATACGAAACCGCCATCTCAGCCTCCTTGTCGGATACGTCCGCCGCGAAACGTCGCCCCTGAGCATGTCATCCCGCACCCTCGCACGCACCGCTGGGCCACGGCGCGGCGCGGCCGCATTCATCGATTCCGGCGGCCGTGACGGCGAGGAGCCGCACAGCCTCGGATCGGTTCACCCGTGCGAGTGTCATCGCCGCGATCACCGCCCCGGCGATCGACGCGGCGAGCGCGGCGACCTGCGCGTCGTCCCGGTCGGGGAAGCGGGAACCGACGCCGGAGGCCAGGGCGGACAACAGTTCCGCGTGGTAGGCGGCGATCACCTCCCGGACCGCCGCGTCGTCGCCGAGCGACGTGGCCGCCGAGCCCACCAGCAGACAACCGGTGGGTTCGCCGGCATCGCCGAGCGACGACATCGCCGTGGCGAGCCCCGTGAGGTAATCGACCACCGCGTCCGGATCGATCTCGTCGGCGAGAAGCGGTCGCAGTCGAGGACGGACGACGACGTCGAGATAGTTCTGCACCGCGGCATCGAACAGCCCCCGCATGCTGCCGAACGCGTGATAGATGCTCGACCGCGACAATCCGGTAGCCCGCTCCACGTCGGCCACGGACACCGCGTCGAAACCTTTCTTCCAGAACAGGTTTCGCGCAGCTCCCACCACCACGGCGGTGTCGTATCCCTGCATCCGGCCCATACCGCCCCCTCTGCCCGATCGTCGGTGCTGTTTGTCCTCTGGCCAGTCTAGCCCTATTGTGGAATGGTCAGTACACAATATCGGAGGTACGCCATGGGACAACTGGCAGCGGTACTCGCCCTCGTGGCGGCTGCCATCCACGCGTACATCTTCGTGCTGGAGGCAGTCTGGTGGACGTCCCCGAGGGGCCGGGCGGTCTTCGGCACCACCGAGACCGAGGCGGCCGCCACTCGCCAATTGGCGTTCAACCAGGGCTTCTACAACCTGTTCCTGGCGGTCATCGCCACCGTCGGTGCCATCACGCTGCTCAGCGGCGCCACGACGATCGGCTCGACCCTTCTCGCCGCCGGATGCGGTTCGATGCTCGCGGCCGGTCTCGTCCTGGTGGTCTCGGACCGCACGAAGACCCGGCCCGCGCTCGTCCAACTCGGCGCGCCACTGCTGGCACTCGTCGCGCTGGCGATCTCTGCACGCTGACACCGACCCAGACCCCGAAAGGCAGTGATGACCCACACCAGCACCCAGATCCAGCTCGCCAACCGGCCCGTGGGGTGGCCGACCGACGACGACTTCCGCACCGTCACCGTCGATTACGACGACCTGCCCGACGGCCAGGTCCGCGTGGCCAACGAGTTCCTCTCCGTCGACCCGTACATGCGGGGGCGGATGATCGACACCCGCAGTTACATACCGCCGTTCGCGCTCGACGAGACGATGACCGGTGGGGCCGTCGGCCGCGTCGTCGAGACCACCGTCGACGACCTCCCGGTCGGTGCGCTCGTGTCCCATCAGTACGGCTGGCGCGACATCGTGCAGGAGGACGCAGACGGGTTCCGCGTGCTACCCGAGCCCCCGGAGGGCGCACAGTCCTCGGTCTATCTCGGGCTGCTGGGGATGACCGGTCTCACCGCGTATGTCGGCCTGCTGACCATCGCGGCGATGCAGCCCGGGGACACCGTCTTCATCTCCGGCGCCGCCGGCGCGGTCGGGACGGCCGCGGGTCAGATCGCCCGGCTCAAAGGCGCGAAGCGGGTCATCGGCTCGGCCGGGTCGGCCGAGAAGGTCGCGCTGCTCACCGAGCGCTACGGCTACGACGCCGCCTTCGACTACAAGGACGCACCCTCGGTGCGCAAGCAACTACGCGAGGCCGCGCCCGACGGCATCGACGTCTACTTCGACAACGTCGGTGGCGACCATCTCGAGGCGGCCCTCGATTCGTTCAACGACGGCGGCCGGGCGGCGCTGTGCGGCGCGATCGCCCAGTACAACAGCACCACCCGCACCCCGGGGCCGTCGAACATGGCCAACATCATCACACGCGGCCTCACCCTGACGGGCTTCACCGTCGGCCACCACTTCGACCAGGCCGCGGAGTTCAACCGGGAGATGTCGGCGTGGTTCGCCGACGGCAAGGTCGTGCACGACGAGACCGTCGTCGACGGCATCGACAATGCCGTCGACGCCTTCCTCGGGCTCATGCGCGGCGAGAACACCGGCAAGATGGTCGTGCGGACGTCCTGAGGATCGGTGACGGTCAGCGTCCGGCGTCGGTCGTGATCGACGCCACGGCCGCGGCGAGTGGCCCTGCCAGGTCGCCGCGGTCGATGACGCGGACACGGTCCAGATCCAGCCATCCCGCCATCGCAGCCAGGTCGACCGCCAGTCGCGCGGCGACGTCGGCAGCGGGTTGCCCGTCCTCCAGGTGCGCCGCGAGGACGAGCAGGTCGCCGGCGCGCCGATCTGCCTTGAGGTCGACGCGGGCCGCCATGTCGGTGCCGATGAGATACGGCAGGACGTAGTACCCGTGCACCCGTTTGTGTTCGGGCACATAGATTTCGATGCGGTAGTGGAAGTCGAACAGCCGCTCGGCCCGGGGACGGAAGAACACCAGCGGGTCGAAGGGCGAGAGGATCGCGGAACGCTCGACCCGCCGCGGTATCACCGCCGTCTTCGACAGGTACGCCGGGTCGCGCCACCCCTGGACCTCGACGGGGACGATCTCGCCGGCATCGATGAGGTCGGCGACGGCAGGACGCACGTCGACGGCCTTGGTCCGGTAGTAGTCGGCGAGATCGGCGACGGTGGCCACGCCCAGTGCGGTCGCCGCTCGAGCGGTCAACTCACGGTGGGCATCCGCCCTGTCGACGTGCTGTCGCGCCGTCTCCGGCCCGATGACCCGCTCGGTCAGGTCGTAATGGCGGACGAAGTTCTCGTTGCGCACCGCCGACAGGTCGCCCGAGGCGAACATGGCCTCGCACACGTGCTTGACCTCTCCCCGGTGCCACCAGCCGCCGGGAATCCCGGCGGGCCGTTCGATACCGAGATGATGCTCGATCTGCTTGGGTGTGCTGGGCCCGGACTCGGCGATGACGTCGTGGACGTCGGCTGCCAGCTCACGATTGCGCTGCATGACCTCCCGGGTGTACCGGTATCGACCGTCACGGAATTCGTCTCGGCGCCAACCGAAGAGCGGCCAGTCGGCGATGGGGATCAACGCTGCCTCGTGAGCCCAGTACTCGACGAGCACGCGCGCGCCGCGTCGGGGGCGCCACGCCGCCCGATCGAGGAGTCCACGGTCGTAGGGTCCGAGCCGACTGAACATCGGCATGTAGTGCGCTCGGGCGGCGATGCTGACCGAGTCCATCTGGAACAGCCGCGTGCGTCCGATCACCCGTCGCAGATGTGCCGCCGTCGGCGGCCCGGACGGCATCCGGTCGGTGAAACCCTGTGCGGCGAGGGCGATTCGCCGGGCCTGCGCCGCCGAGAGGTCGGTAGGTGGCATGCCGGTGGGTCAGGCCCCTCGGCGGGCCATGCCCGACACCGTGTGGCGCACGTAGTCGATGAACCGGTAGCGGGTACCCGTCGACGACGTCTCCCACGGCCCGGTGTCGTCGACTTCCCATGCGTAGGGATCGATCTCGGGCGCAAACGCGTCCGCGCCGTCCACCAGCAGATCGATCTCGGTGACCCGCAGATGAGTCGCGACACCCATCGAGGCCTCGTAGATCTGTCCGCCCCCGATCACGGTGACCGGCCCGGAGACCAGTGCGAGGGCGTCGTCGAGCGAGTGGACCACCTCGGCACCGTCGGCGTCGAACACAGCGGCGCGGGTGATCACGACGTTTCGACGCCCCGGTAGCGGCCGGGCGCGGTCCGGCAACGACTCCCACGTCTTGCGACCCATCACGACCGGGCCGTTCCCGGTGATCTCCCGGAAACGGCGCATGTCCTCGGGAACGCGCCACGGTATACCGCCCGCGCGACCGATCGCTCCGACACGGTCCTGTGCCCAGAGCAGCGTGATCGTGTCGGCCATCAGACGGCCACCGGGGCCTTGATCCCCGGGTGCGACTCGTAGCCCTCGATCGCGATGTCGTCGAAGTCGTAGTCGAACAGCGAGTCCCGGCGCCGCAACCGAAGCGTCGGGTACGGGTACGGCTCGCGTGACAGCTGCAACCGGACCTGGTCGACGTGGTTGTCGTAGATGTGGCAATCACCACCGGTCCATACGAACTCGCCGACCTCGAGGTCGGCCTGCTGCGCCATCATGTGCGTCAACAGCGCGTACGAGGCGATGTTGAACGGCACACCGAGGAACAGGTCGGCACTGCGCTGATACAGCTGGCAGGAGAGCTTGCCGTCGGCGACGTAGAACTGGAAGAACGCGTGACATGGCGGCAGCGCCATCTGCGGGATCTCACCCACGTTCCACGCCGATACGATGTTGCGACGCGAATCCGGGTCGGACCGCAGGAGCTCGAGAGCGGCCGAGATCTGATCGATGTGATCGCCCGACGGAGTCGGCCAGCTACGCCACTGCACGCCGTACACGGGTCCGAGGTCACCGTCTCGATCGGCCCATTCGTCCCAGATCGTCACACCGCGATCCTGCAGCCACCGCACGTTCGAGTCGCCACGGAGGAACCACAGCAACTCGTAGATGATCGACTTGAGATGCACCTTCTTCGTGGTGATCAGCGGAAATCCCGCACTGAGGTCGTACCGCAACTGGTGCCCGAACAGACTTCGGGTGCCGGTGCCCGTCCGATCGGCCTTGGGTGTCCCGCTGTCGAGGACCAGCCGCAGCAGATCCTCGTACGGGGTGGGGATGTCGCCCGCCGGCGTGATGTCTCGGATGGCCATGCTCACGACAGCGAGTTTACGTCTCAGGACATCTCAGGACATCAGGCCCGCCGCAACCGTCGCCCCGAGTTCCCAGCAGGCCTCCCGCGCGTCGGAGTCCGGTGCGCCCGACACCACCACGGTCTCGGCGGCCCGGGTCCATCCCAGGCCGGTGGTGATGGCGTCGATCGCCTTCTCGGCGCCCTCGGTCCCCTGGTTCCCGTGCAGATAGAGGCCGTACGGTCGCCCTCGCGTCGAATCGAGGATCTGGTAGTAGCACGTGTCGAACGCGTGCTTGAGTGCGCCGCTCATGTAGCCGAGGTTGGCGGGCGTGCCAAGGATGTAGCCGTCGGCGGAGAGCATGTCGGTCGGCGTGACGACGAGCGCCGCGCGACGGACGATTTCCACGCCCTCGATCTCGGGATCGGTTGCACCCGAGAGCACCGCCTCGAACATCTCCTGGCAGTGCGGCGACGGTGTGTGGTGGACGATCAGCAAGGTACTCATTGCTGCTCCTCGTCGAACTGCTGCTCCTTGTACTGGGCGACGGCCCGCTTCATCATCTCCCGGGCACGGCTGCGATCGCCGGCATAGTCGTAGGCGCGCGCGATCCGATAGGTGTTGTGCCAGTCCGTCGGATCGGCCTCCCACTCCGCCTTGACGGTCGCGAAGAGTTCGTCGGCGGCGTCTCGCTCGATCCGGCCGGACGCGCGTCGGGGCAGCTCCGAGACGTCGAGTTCGCGTCCTTCCTCGGCCATCACACGCGCGAGCCGTTGGTGCTCGATGCCCGCGCGCAGTGTCGCGAAGATGAGCCACGCCCCGATGAACGGCAGGATCAGCACGCCGATACCCACGCCGATGCCGGCGACCGTTCCCGAGGCGATCAGATCGAACGCACGCCAGCCGAGGATGCCGAAGTAGACGACGAGCGCGACGACGAGAAACCCGATCATCCAGACGATGGGTCGGGCATCGCGCTTCTGTGGATCGCGCCCCTGGGGCCTCTGGGAGTCGGCAGCCATGATGGGTGTCCCGTCCGTTCTCGACTACAGGTCCGTCGGCTCTAGAGGTCCATCAGCTCGTCGAGACCGACGGTGAGACCCGGCCGGCCACCGATCTGCCGTACCCCGAGCAGCACCCCGGGGGCGAACGACGTGCGGTCCAGCGAGTCGTGCCGGATGGTGAGGGTCTCCCCCTCCGTGCCGAGCAGCACCTCCTGGTGCGCGACCAGGCCCGCGAGGCGCACCGAATGCACCCGGACGTCGTCGACGACGGCGCCCCGGGCGCCGTCGAGCTCATCGGTGGTGGCGTCCGGACTCGGCCCCACCCCGGCGTCGGCGCGCGCCTGCGCGATGAGCGATGCCGTGCGGTAGGCGGTCCCCGACGGTGCGTCGGCCTTGTGGGGATGGTGGAGTTCGATGACCTCGACCGAATCGTAGAAACGCGCAGCCTGCGCGGCGAAGCGCATCGACAGCACGGCGCCGATCGCGAAGTTCGGCGCGATGAGGACTCCGACTCCCGGACTGTCGGCGAGCCAGCCACGCACCTGCGCCAGGCGTTCCTCGGTGAAGCCGGTCGTCCCGACCACCGCGTGAATCCCGTTGCGGATCAAGAACTCCAGATTGTCCATGACGACGCTCGGATGAGTGAAGTCGACGACGACCGACGTCGACGTCTTGACGAACGATTCCGGCGAGTCACCCTTGTCGACCCCGACCGTGAAGGTCAGGTCGTCGGCGGCCTCGACCGCGGCGACGATGGCCTGACCCACCTTCCCCGCACTGCCGAACACACCGACTCGCACACCACCTGGCTGTGCATCAACTGACATCCGAGAAGTCCCTTCGATCGCTCATGTTCGGCCCGGTCCCCGATTCTATGGCGCCCGAACGCTCAGAAGATCGGCGCACCACCCCGGCGGTGCTCGAAGACGAGCGAGGTGGTGGTGCCGGCGACCTCGCGGCGCGCATTCAGCATCTCGACGAACTGCCGCAACGCCTCGGTGTCGGCGGTCGCGACATGCAAGAGGTAGTCGTCGGTGCCTGCCAGGAAGAACACGTCGATGACCTCGTCGTGCCGTTCGATCTCACCGACGAACTGCCGGATCTCGCCCCGCGCCTCGGCCTGCAGACTGACCGCCACCATCGCGCGCAGGGGCCGTCCGACGGCGGCCGGGTCGACATCGGCGAAGAACCCTCTGATGACGCCGACGTCGGCGAGCCGGCGAACTCGTCCATGGCAGGTGGACGGGGCGATCCCGGCACGCGCGGCCAGTTCGCTGTTCGGCATGCGGGCGTCGGTTTGTAGCAGACGCAGCAACGTCCGGTCGGTCTCGTCCAAGGCGGGTTCGCCTGCTCGAACATCCTTCGGCGTAGCAGCCATGCCACCTCCCATTATCGAAGATTGTTCGGCCAATACTAGCCCTCCGAGAATATTACTCGCAGACATTGTGCGGATTCCGATGTTCCTTCACTCTTGAGATCAGTACCGCGAGATCTGAGCCACCGCACAGACCGAGGGCGTCGCCCGACCACCACCGCCCGACCACAACCGTCAGCCCACCATCGTCAGGAGAGCCGCCATGCGCGTCGGAATTCCCACCGAGATCAAGAACAACGAGTACCGAGTCGCCATCACGCCCGCGGGCGTTGCCGAACTCCATCATCGCGGCCACGACGTCGTGATCCAGGCGGGCGCCGGCGAGGGCTCGTCGTTCCACGACAACGACTACAAGGAGGCCGGGGCGCAGATCCTATCGACGGCCGATCAGGTGTGGGAGCAGGCCGACCTCCTGCTCAAGGTCAAGGAACCCATCGCGGCCGAGTATCCCCTGCTGCGCAAGGGCCAGACCGTGTTCACCTATCTGCACCTGGCCGCGAGCCGACCGTGCACCGAGGCGTTGCTGGCGTCGCAGACCACATCCATCGCCTACGAGACCGTGCGGGCGGCCGACGGCTCGCTGCCACTGCTCGCACCGATGAGCGAGGTCGCGGGACGTCTCGCGCCGCAGGTCGGGGCCTACCACCTGATGCGCTCCGAGGGCGGGCGCGGTGTGCTCATGGGCGGGGTCCCGGGTACCGAACCGGCGAACGTCGTCGTGATCGGCGCCGGAGTCAGTGGGGTCAATGCCGCCACCATCGCGGTCGGCATGGGCGCGCAGGTGACGGTGTTCGATATCGACATCGCCAAGTTGCGCGCCGTGGACGCCCGCTTCGCCGGGCGCGTCCATACGCGATACAGCACCGGCCTGGCCCTCGCCGAGGCCGTCCGCGAGGCGGACCTCGTCATCGGTGCCGTGCTCGTGCCCGGGGCGAAGGCGCCGGTCCTGGTCCCCAACAGCCTTGTCGCCCAGATGAAGCCCGGTGCGGTGCTCGTCGACATCGCCATCGATCAGGGCGGGTGTTTCGAGGACTCGCGTCCCACCACCCACGACGACCCGACCTTCGCGGTGCACGACACCGTGTTCTACTGCGTGGCCAACATGCCGGGCACCGTGGCACGGACGTCGACGATGGCCCTCACCGGTGCGACCCTTCCCTATGTGCTCCGTCTGGCCGACAAGGGCTGGGAACAGGCCTGCCGCGACGACGCGACCCTGGCCGCCGGCCTCAGCACCCACGACGGCGCTCTGTTCACACCGGAAGTCGGTGCCGCACTGGATATCCCGGTCGCATCCTTCGCGTCCGTCTGATCGGCCCACGTCTGGCATCCGAGCGACAATGACGGCGATCCGGCTCACCCGAGCCGGATCGCCGTCGTCCCGCGCCGTCTGCCCCGCCAGGTGTATCGGCGTTCGGTGACGTCACCGGTGCCGTCGTGCCCGATCCGCAGCACCGTCGAGGCCCGCGTCCCGTAGCCGCGCATGTCGACGAAGATCGGCCCGAGTTGCTGTTCGAGCTCGTGCGGTACCCCCGTGGACGGGAGTCGATCGTCGGACGGGTGGTGCCGGTCGGCGAGCAGGGTGAGGTACGGCTCGACCGACGATGCGGTCGGCTCCCCCGCGATCAGATCGCCCAGTGCCGCACGGCCATCGGTCACCTTGGGCCAGTCGCTGTCCAGCGCGCCGTTGGACAGACCGTGTACCCCCTCCGATACCCGTTGGGCGTGGGGCTCGGGATGGTTGGTGACCCACCAGAGGTCGTCGGCGTCGCCGATCAGCAGGTTCACCGGGTGATACTCCCCCGCGCGGCGCGCGACCCCGACCGCGAAGGATTCCGGAGTGTCGTCGCCGGAGAGGAATTGGACGGGCAGTTCACCCCGTGACCTCGTCCCGGCCGGCGCCGGTCGCCCGACGCGGACATTGGTGACCATCGCGACGCGGGACGGGTCGTCGGCGTTCACACCCATCCATGTCCCGCCCGCCAGACGGTCACGGCCGGCGACGATCGGCAGGTCGGGCCAGCGCCCGAGTGGGCTGGTGGCGCGCCGGTGATACTCATCGCGATTGGCCGCGACCACCAGCCGATGCCGGGGATGCGCGTTCCACGCGAACAGGATGAGGCACATGACGTCTCGGGCCGACCTAGTCGGCGACCTTCAGATAGTGACTCATGTTCGTCATCCGGCGCTGCGTGCCCGCGACCTCGCGCACCGCCTGCGCGACCAGGCTGCGGTCCAGCGGCGACAGCCGCTTCATGTCCAGGACGTCCGACACGGCCTCGCCCCGGTCGAACTGCGCCACCTGATAGCTCAGTCGAACCCGCTGCAGCACATCGAAGACCTCGACGAGGGTGGCCGACTGGTCGGCGGTCACCATCGGACTGCCGGCGGCCGCACGTAGACGCGCCCGGGTGTCGAGATCTGTCGATCCCACGCTCAGCGCCGCCCATCGCGCGATGTTGATCAGCGGCGTGAGCGCGTGTGCCTTGATGTCGAACGTGTCACCGCGGCGCGCGAGTACCTCCCGCATCGACCGGAAGCGTGCCTTGTACGACAGCGCCTCGGCCAGGAGCAATCCCATCGTCCCGGGGTGGGATCGCAGGTCGGTGAACACCTCGCCGACCGCGGACAGCCCCTCGTCACCCCAGATCGGCCGGCCGTCGAGCAGCAGCGAGGTGAAGATCATCCCCTTGTTCTCCAGCGGCGCATCGATCCACGTGCGGGCCGCCTCCCGCCACTGCGTGTGCGTTCTGGCGAACAGCGGCTTCGAGGCGATGGCGCCGTTCTCGTCGATGCTGATCCCGGCGCCACGCAGGATGACGTCGATCTCCTCGAACGCGCCCCGGAACAGCGCGATCTGTGCGGGGTCCAGCTCGTCGTCGAACGAGACGGCCGAATCGATGTCGGAGGTGAGGACCGGTTCCCGACGCGCGTTGCTGCCCAACGACAACCACGTCACCGCCGACGGATCGAGCTCCGGGTGGCACGCGAGCACGAGTTCGAGCGCGCGACGGACGACGGCATCGTGGATGAGTGACGCGACGGCGGTGATCTCGTGGACCGGCTGCTCGCGCCGGAGCAGGTCGGCCACCAGGTACGGGATCCGACGCGCCCGCTCCTGCAGGTCCTCGGCGGTTGCGGCGCGAGCGATTTGGCCGCGCAACGACATTCCCGGCCCCGCCGGAGCCGCGATGAAATCGGCCGCGGCCACGACACCGATGACCTCACCCACCGGATCGAGGACCGGCATCACGGTCAGTCCGCGATCCAGCAACTCGGTCAGCGCGTCGACCGCCGCGAGGTCCCGCTGGACACCCGGCACGGGCTTCGTCACGAGATCACCGACCGAGACGTCGGCTCCTCGTCCCGCGGCGACCACCCGAGCGCGGATGTCGGCATCGGTCAGCACGCCGTAGTCGCCGTCGGACAACGGGATCAGCACGTAGTCCTGATGGCGCTCGGTCATCAGTGCCGCCGCCTCGCGCACCGACATCGTGGGCGACCCGACGACCGGTGCGGTCACGACGAGATCGGCGACCGTGGCCCGGTCGACGTCATCGCGTCGCCGCCGTCGAGCGACCGTGAGCTTGTCGGCAGGACCCCTGGGCCGATCGTCGGTCACGGTCCTCGCCCCTTTCGCGTCATCGGACGTCCTGACACCTCGGATCGGACCGATGTGCGAGACGGTGTTGTCGCACAGCCTAACCAGACGGCCGCGGCCCGCCACCCGGGGACGGGTGGCGGGCCGCGGCGACTGCGAGCCGATCAGGCGGTGTCGATCAGGCGATATCGATCAGGCGTCGGCGGTGACGGCTTCCGCGTCCGCCGAGGCCGCAGCCTCATCGTCGACCGGGACGAGACTGATCTTGCCGCGGTCGTCGATGTCGGCGATCTCGACGCGCAGCTTGCTGCCCACGTTCACCACATCCTCGACCTTGTTGATGCGCTTGCCCTTGCCCAGCTTCGAGATGTGCACGAGCCCGTCGCGCCCCGGCAGCAACGACACGAACGCACCGAAAGCGGTGGTCTTGACGACGGTTCCGAGGAATCGTTCGCCCACCTTCGGCAACTGCGGGTTGGCGATCGCGTTGACGCGGTCGATCGCGGCCTGCGCGGAGACGCCGTCGGCGGCACCGATGAACACTGTGCCGTCGTCCTCGATCGAGATGTTGGCGCCGGTCTCCTCGGTGATGCCGTTGATCGTCTTGCCCTTGGGGCCGATCAGCTCACCGATCTTGTCCATCGGGATCTTGATGGTGGTGATCCGCGGGGCGTACGGGCTCATCTCGTCGGGCTCGTCGATGGCCTCGGCCATGACATCGAGGATGGTCAGCCGGGCATCCTTGGCCTGGCTCAGCGCACCCGCGAGGACCTGCGACGGGATGCCGTCGAGCTTGGTGTCGAGCTGCAGGGCCGTCACGAAGTCCTTGGTGCCCGCGACCTTGAAGTCCATGTCGCCGAAGGCATCCTCGGCGCCGAGGATGTCGGTCAGTGCGACATAGCGGGTCTCACCGTCGACGGTGTCGGAGACCAGGCCCATGGCGATGCCGGCGACCGGGGCCCGCAGCGGGACACCGGCGTTCAGCAACGCCATCGTCGAGGCGCACACCGAGCCCATCGAGGTGGAACCGTTGGAGCCCAACGCTTCCGACACCTGACGGATCGCGTACGGGAAGTCCTCGACGCTCGGGATCACCGGCACGAGAGCGCGTTCGGCGAGTGCGCCGTGGCCGATCTCGCGACGCTTGGGCGATCCGACGCGGCCGGTCTCACCGGTCGAGTACGGCGGGAAGTTGTAGTGGTGCATGTACCGCTTGCTCGTCTCGGGTCCGAGCGAGTCGATCTGCTGGGCCATCTTGACCATGTCCAACGTGGTGACACCCAGGATCTGGGTCTCGCCGCGCTCGAACAGCGCGCTGCCGTGAGCCCGCGGGATCACCGCGACCTCGGCGGAGAGCGAACGGATGTCGGTGATGCCACGGCCGTCGATCCGGAAGTGATCGGTCAGGATGCGCTGACGGACCAGCTTCTTGGTGAGCGACCGGTAGGCGCCGCCGATCTCCTTCTCGCGTCCCTCGAACTGCTCACCGAGCTGCGCCAGGATGTCGGCCTTGAGCTCGTCGGTCTTGTCGTCGCGCTCCTGCTTGGCCGGGATCGTCAGAATCTCGGACAGGCGATCGGTCGCGGCGGCGGCGACGGCGTCGTACACGTCGGACTCATACGGCGGGAACAGCGGGAACTCGCCGGTCTCCTTGGCGGCCGCGGCGGCCAAGGACTTCTGTGCCTCACAGAGGCGCGCGATGAACGGCTTCGCCGCCTCGAGCCCTTCGGCGACGATCGCCTCGGTCGGTGCCTGCGCACCACCGGCGATGATGTCGATGACGTTCTCGGTGGCCTCCGCCTCGACCATCATGATCGCGACGTCGGCGGAATCGCCCTGACCGGACACGATCCGTCCGGCGACGACCATGTCGAAGACGGCGCCTTCGAGCTGCTCGACGGTCGGGAAGGCGACCCACTGGCCGGCCTTGTTCTCCTCGGTCGGGATCAGCGCGACCCGGACACCACCGACGGGACCCGAGAACGGGAGTCCGGCGAGCTGAGTCGAGGCCGACGCGGCGTTGATCGCGACGACGTCGTAGAGGTCCTTGGGATCCAGCGACATGACGGTCACGACGACCTGGATCTCGTTGCGGAGTCCGTCCACGAACGACGGACGCAGGGGTCGGTCGATGAGGCGGCAGGTCAGGATGGCGTCGGTGGACGGACGGCCCTCGCGACGGAAGAACGACCCGGGAATGCGCCCCGCGGCATACATGCGCTCTTCGACGTCGACGGTCAGCGGGAAGAAGTCGAAATGCTCCTTCGGCTGCTTCGACGCGGTGGTGGTGGACAGCAGCATCGTCTCGTCGTCGAGATATGCGGTGACCGATCCGGCGGCCTGGAGTGCCAGGCGTCCGGTCTCGAATCGGATGGTGCGGGTGCCGAAGCTCCCGTTGTCGATCACGGCGGTCGCCTCGGTGATCGTGTCGTCGTAGTCGGCGTCGGTGTCGATGCCGGGGTTTGTCACATCGGTCATGCGGTTGTCAGAGTCCCTTCGTGTCAGCCGCCGACGTCCGGCGACTGCGATTCTCGAATGCGGATCGGCTCACTTCGGCACGCACCACAGAGTGCGGCGACGCCTGCGTGGGCAGGGGCCGACCCGGAACGGAGCCATGAGAGAAGTGCCGGTCGTGCGGGGCGCGCGATCTCGAGATGCGCGCCGGGTTGTAGCGCAGACGGCCTTCGATCGAAGCGGCCGGAACCATTGGCGTTCCGGCGGCCACTACCGAGGACCGATCTGCTCGTGTGTCACGTCCAGCAGGACTTTCACGGCAACGATCACTGGCCAGCCTATCATTGCGAACCGACCAGCATAAACGACACGGCCGTCCCCGCGTGGTGTGCGGAAACGGCCGTGAGGTCGTGGGCCCGCGAGACGGGCCGGAGGGGCATCGCTCAGCGACGCAGCCCGAGGCGCTCGATGAGCGCGCGGTAGCGGTTGATGTCGACCTTGGCGACGTACTTGAGGAGACGACGACGGCGGCCGACGAGAAGCAGCAGACCACGACGGCTGTGGTGATCGTGCTTGTGCTCCTTGAGGTGCTCGGTGAGGTCGGTGATGCGCTTGGTCAGCAGCGCGACCTGTGCCTCCGGCGAACCGGTGTCGGTCTCGTGCAGGCCGTACTCGGACAGGATGTCCTTCTTCTGCGCGGCAGTCAGTGCCATGGGAAAACTCCTGATATCTCAGTCCCGCGTTCATCGGATTCTCTCGGCATCCACCCGGATGCTCCAAGGAGACGGCGCGCCACCGCGGACCGCAGCAACGCCAGCGACCGAATCTACCAGCGGCACCCCCACCTGCCCAAATCCGACGTTCGGCGCACGCCGCGCGAGCGGGTCGAGGTGAATGCAGACGGTCAGGACGGGCCGATCAGGTCTCGGCTTTCGCGAGCAATCGCCGGGTCTCTTCGACGTCACCGGCGATCGCGGTGATCAGGTCGTCGACCTCGGCGTAGTTCACCATGCCACGGATCCGGCCGACGAAATCGACCGCGACGTGCTGGCCGTAGAGATCCGCGCTGGTGTCCAGGACGAACGCCTCGACGGTGCGGGTACGGCCGGAGAAGGTGGGATTGGTCCCAACCGAGACGGCAGCCTGATATCGCTCGCCCGGCACCACCTGCCCGACGACCGGCCCGACCCCCAGGACGGTGAACCACGCGGCGTAGACGCCATCGGCAGGGATCGCCGCGAACATCGGCGGCGCGACATTCGCGGTCGGGAAGCCGAGTTCGCGGCCGCGGCCGTCTCCGCGGACGACGACACCCTCAACCCGGTGCGGGCGGCCGAGCGCCTCGGCGGCGAGCTCGACGTCGCCGGAGGCCACGCACGATCTGATGTAGGTCGACGAGAAGGTCACCGCGTGTTCGCCGAACAGTGAGATGCCCTGGACCTCGAACCCGAACTTCTGGCCGAGTTCGGTGAGCTTGGCGACGTCGCCGGCGGCCTTCTTGCCGAACGTGAAGTTGTCGCCGACGACGACGTCGGCGGCGTGCAGGGTCTCGACGAGGATGTCGTGCGCGAAGTCCTTCGGCGAGCGCGACGCGAGCTCGGCGGTGAAGGGCATGACACAGAACACGTCGATGCCGAGTTCTTCGGCGAGTTCGGCGCGCCGCGTCAGTGTGGTCAGCTGCGGCGGATGGGTACCGGGCCGGACCACCTCGGCGGGATGCGGATCGAACGTCATCAGCACGGCGGGCACCCCACGTTCGGCCGCCGCCGTGGTTGCGGCGTGGATCAGTTGGGCATGCCCACGATGAACACCGTCGAACACGCCGATGGTGACCACGCACCTACCCCAGTCCGCGGGGATGTCCTCGAGACCTCGCCAACGCAACACGCGCACCAGCCTACGGCCCGGTCGGTTCCCAAACCACTTCCGGCCGTCGGTGGTGAACAGTGTGTTTCGTCCACCTCGATCGGCGTTGAACGAACAGCGCCCGGTGACAACACGCGATGACACATGTCGCTCCCCGATCGGGCAGGTTCTAAGCTCGAGGAATGCCCCAGTCCCCCACGGCCGGTCCCGGCACGTCAGAGTCCGGCGGGTCCGACCCCACCGCACCGGCCGCCGAGCGCCCGGTGACCGAGTTGTCGTCGGTGACACAGGACTACCTCAAGGTCATCTGGACCGTCCAGGAGTGGGCCGACGTGAAGGTCACCACGAAGATGCTCGCCGAACGTCTCGGCGTCTCGGCATCGACGGCGTCCGAGGCGATCCGCAAGCTCGCCGACCAGGGCCTGGTCTCCCATGAGCGCTACGGCGCGGTGACCCTCACCGACGAGGGGCGATCCGCGGCGATCCTCATGGTCCGCCGGCACCGGCTGCTCGAGACGTTCCTCGTCCGTGAACTCGGCTACGGCTGGGACGAGGTCCATGACGAGGCCGAGATCCTCGAGCACGCGGTGTCCGATCGGCTGATGTCGCGTCTCGACGCGAAACTCGGCTATCCCAGTCGGGACCCGCACGGTGACCCGATCCCCGCGATCGACGGCTCGGTGCCCAGCCCCGACGCGAAGCTCCTCTCCGACCTCGATGTCGACGAATCCGGCACCGTCGCAAGGATTTCCGATGACGATCCGGACATGCTCCGCTACTTCGACGAAGTCGGGGTGGCATTGGATCGCGTGGTCACCGTCGTCGAGAAGCGGCCGTTCGCCGGCACCATCTCCATCTCGGTCGACGGCAGCGACCACATCGATCTCGGTGACGTCGCCGCGCGCGCGATCTTCTTGATCCCGTCGGGCTGATCACGACGTCCTGCACACCGCTACCGAAGCGTCGCGGGACGCACCACCATCACCGAGCTCGCCCGGCGCCCCTTCTCCTGAACCAGCGCGATCGCGCGGCCGGCGGGGTCGATGACCACGTAGGTCTCCTTGCGGCCCACCGGCGTCAGCCACCGCCCCTGACTGATCGACTCGGCCTCGTCGTCGTCGATGTCGCGGTGCGGGAAGGAGATCTTCACCGCCTCGTCGATGGTCAGCGACAACCGCGGCTCCTCGGAGAGGGCGTCGAGCGTACGTGCGTGCTCGAGGGTGAAGGGGCCGACGGCGGTCCTGCGCAACGCGGTCAGGTGGCCTCCGACACCGAGGGCCGAGCCGAGATCCCGTGCCAGCGAACGGATGTAGGTGCCCGCCGAGCAATCGACCTCGACATCGAGGTCGATGAACCCTTCGAGACGCCCGCTCGCTCCGCTCACGGGCTCCTCAGGGACCGACACACCCCCACCCGCTCCGCTCACGGGCTCCTCAGGGACCGACACACCCCCACCCGCACCGCTCACGGGCTCCTCAGGGACCGGGTCACGTCGGATCGATCGAACATCGAAGCGCGACACCGACACCGGGCGGGCGGCCAGATCGAACTCCGCGCCGGTGCGCGCCAGACTGTGCGCCCGGCGCCCGTCGACCTTGATCGCGCTCACCCGCGCCGGAACCTGCTGGATGTCGCCGGTGAGATCGGCGATCCGCTCGAGGATCTGCGTGTCGGTGAGATGGCTCGCGTCCGTGCGCGAGATCTCCTCCCCCTCACGATCATCGGTGTCGGTCGCGGCGCCGAGACGGATGGTCGCGGAGTACGACTTGGTGGTCAGGGTGAGCAGTCCGAGCAGTTTGGTGGCCCGCTCGACCCCGACGACGAGAACGCCGGTCGCCATGGGATCCAGGGTGCCCGCATGCCCGACCCGTCTGGTGTCGAACATCTTGCGGCACCTGGACACCACATCGTGGCTCGTCATGCCGGCGTCCTTGTCGACGATGACCAGCCCGGCGTTCTCGATGGATGCGTCGGCCATCTCAGGCCAGCGTGATCGTGGTCGTGATCAGGCCGCGGTCGACCAGCCACCGTCCGGTGAGTTCGGTCAGCGGGGAGCCGCCGTCGATCGCCGCGCCGTCGATGAGAATGCGCGAGGTGAACGAACCGCCCGTCGGCGAGGTCTGGTCGAAGGTGATGTGTGCGTCCTCGAAACCGAGCCACCGTTGAGTGACCGGAAACCACGCCTTGTAGGTGGCCTCCTTGGCGCAGAACAGAAGTCGATCCCAGTGCAGTCCGTCGGGCCGGGTGGCCAGCACCTCTCGCTCCGCGTCGATGCTCGTGTGCTCGAGAACCCCGTCCGGCAACCGGTCGTGGGGTTCGGCGTCGATGCCGAGCGAGCGGACCTGCAGAGAGTAGGCGACAACGGCGGCACGATACCCGTCGCAGTGCGTGAGGCTCCCGACGACACGTTCCGGCCACAGCGGCATCCCGCGCTCGCCGCGCATGATCGGGGTGGGTTCGATCCCCAACTGCGACATGGCCTTGCGCGCGCAGTGACGTGCGGTGACGAACTCGCGACGCCGCTTGTCGACCGCGCGTTCGATCAGCGAACGTTCGGCGGGCATGGGTTCGAGACCGGGCGGATCCTCGAAGGCCTCGGCCGAGGCCACTCCGCTCGGGACGAGCTGTTCGATCACTCTTGTTCCTCGGTGGTCGTGCGGGCGGCCCCTCGGGCGGCCCGGCGTTCGCGACGTTCGGCAATCCGCTGTGCGAACTCCTGGGCGCGGCGTTCGTAATCGGGCGGCAGCTCGAACCGGGCGCCGTGCCCGGGCAGGTCGGCCTCGGTCAGGCCCGGATCCGGGATGATGGGCCGCAGCAGCGGCTCCGGGAGTCCGCGCCGCTTCCACTCCCGCGGATAGCCGACCGACACCTCCTCGAAGCGCACATCGTCGTACCACGTGGTGCGTGGGATGTGCAGGTGGCCGTACACGCAACAGGCCGCGTTGTAGCGGGTGTGCCAGTCGGCCGTCAGCTCGCTGCCGCACCAGAGCGCGAACTCCGGATACATCAGGGTGTCGGTGGGCTCACGCCGCAGCGGCCAGTGATTGATCAGCACCGTCTGCTCGGACGGATCAAGCGCGTCAAGCCTCGCGCGGGTGGCCTCGATCCGGGCGCGCCCCCAGGCGTCGCGGGTCGGGAAGGGCTCCGGCGACAGGAGGAACTCGTCGGTGGCGACGACATTGCGTTCGCGGGCCAGCGCGAGGGCGGTGAGGGTCGTCGAGGTGCCCTCGGGCCGAAAGGTGTAGTCGTACAGCAGGAACATCGGCACCACCCGGACCGGCGTCGCGCCGTTCCCGGGATCGAAGAGCGGATAGATGTCCTCCGGGGTGACCACACCGATGTCGCGACACGCCTGCACGAGGTAGTCGTAGCGGGCCACCCCGTGGATCTGCAGCGGATCCTTGGCCGTCGTGTACAGCTCGTGATTGCCGGGCACCCACACGACCGTGTGGAAACGGGTCCGCAGCCTGCGCAGTGTGTCGACGATGTCGTCGGTGCGTTCGGCCACGTCGCCCGCGACGATCAACCAGTCGTCGCTGTCCTGAGGACGGAGCAGATCGACGATGTGCTCGTTCCCCCGGTGGGCGACGTGAAGATCGCTGATTGCCCACAAGGTCGCCATGTCACCACCCTAACGATGTGTGGCCGCTCACCTCCGAGCGGCCGCGCACACCGTCCGGTACCCGACCCGCGGTTCCGGTCAGCGGTGACCCGGCGCTCCCGGCAGCGTCGACTTCTGGTAGGTCAGCACCCCGTCGGGTTCGGTGACGAACTGCCCGCGGCACTGCCCGTTGATGGCGGCCACGGTCACATCCCAGATCTTCGGATCGATCATCTCGAAGGTGTGCTCGAGGCCGAGTTCGGGCAACGATTCGTTGGCGGGGATCGGAGAGACCCGGCACTGGCCTCCGTCGAGATGTCCGTCGACCCACTCGCGGGCGCTGCGCACGCCGTAGTAGCGGGTCGGGCCGGGTGTGTCGTCGCCGGCGTTCAGGGTGGCCAGGAACGGTGTCCCGGGGCAGACCTCGGGGCCGGCCTGCTGACCGCAGGCGCCGGGAGAGCCGTACTGCGGGCTCCCGAAGGCGACGTAGGTGGCGACCTTGTCGGCGCCGCCCATCTCCTTCAGATACCAGCGGGCGCTGACGCCACCGATGCTGTGTCCGACCAGCGCGACGCGGTCGCCGGGATGCTGACGGTGAATGCGGTCGACGGCTGCCGAGATCGCGGCGGCGTCCTTCTTCATGTCGAAGCCGCGCAGGTCCAGCGCGGTGGCCGGATAGCCACGGGAGGTCAGATTGTCGGCCATCGGCTGGAACACCGCTCCGGGCAGATACTGTCCGGGGATCAGAAGCACACGTGTCGTCGTGGGTGCTGCATCGGCAGGCGCGGCCCCGACGACCACGGATGCGAGTACGGCGAGTGCGCCGCAGGCCGCGGCGACGAGGGATCGGATCGACATCGGGTAAGGATAACCTGACCTGATTCTGACTCCAATCGTCCTCTCATGTGTCGACGCCGGTACGACGCCATCGACCCGACCTGACCCGCATGGCCACCGCACCCAGTCGGACGAGCATGAACACCACCAGCCCACTCCAGATCCCGGCCAGCCCCCAGTCGAATGCGAGCGAGCACCAGATGAGCGGGAGGAACCCGACCAGAGCGGCGGCAAGGGTCGCGGTACGCAGGAACCGGGCATCCCCGCTCCCCAGCAGCACGCCGTCGAGAGCGAACACGATCCCCGCGATCGGCAGCATCGCGACGAAGAACCACCACGGCACGGCGATCGCGTCGAGGATCTCGGGGTCGGAGGTGAACAGACGCGGGATCAGCTCGGCGCCGAGTGCGAAGGCACCGGCCATGATCGTCGCGGCGATGAGCGAGACCACGGTGACCCGGCGGGCCACTCCCACCGCGACGCCGACCGCTCCCCCGCCCAACGCCGCACCGACGAGCGATTGGGCGGCGATGGCGAGGGAGTCGAGGAACAGCGACATGAACTCCCAGAGCTGCAACACGACCTGATGTGCCGCCACCGCCTCCACTCCGAACCGTGCGGCGACCGCGGCAGCGGACAGGAAGCAGACCTGGAACGACAGGCTGCGCACGACGAGGTCGCGCGCCATCACGAGCTGAGCACCGATGACCGCGCGGTCGGGTCCGAGTCGACGGACACCGGATCGTCGCGCCTCGCGGATCACGCGCTGCGCGAACAGGATTCCGGTCAGCCCCTGGCCGACGAGGTTGGCCACCGCACTCCCCGGCAATCCGAACCGCGGGAATCCGGCGACCCCGTGGGTCAGGCCGACGACGAGAACCGCGGCCACCGACAGACCGACGACGACGTAGACGACGGGCCGTCTCGTCTCCTGCACTCCGCGCATCCATCCGTTGCCGGCCATCGAGAGCAGGATCAGCGGAACCCCGAACATGGCGATGCGCACCCAGCCGGTCGCGTCCGCGACGACCTGACCGGACTGAGGTGAACCCGAGCCGACCAGGATTCGCATGACGACAGGCGCCAACGGATACATGACGGCGACCAGCACCACGCCGACACCGACGGCGATCCAGCTCGCCTGGATGCCCTCGGAGACGGCGCCGGCACGATCACCCCCACCGAATCGACGCGCCGACCGCGCCGTGGTCCCGTAGGACAGGAAGGTCAGCTGGGTGCTGATCACCGACAGCACCAGCGTTGCCACACCGAGCGCGGCGAGTTCGTCGCCGCCCAGGCGGCCGACGACGGCCAGATCGAGCAGCAGATAGAGCGGTGGTGCGATCAGCACCGCGAGCGCGGAGACCGTCAGGACCGCGATGCGCCGGCCTCCGGCGGTCGGATCGTGGACGGTCGCCTCGCTCAGAGCGATCCCACCAGTCGGGCCACCACCTCGTCGGCGGGGCCGGAGTCGTTGTACCCGGAAGCATGTCGGTGTCCGCCGCCGCCGTGGGCGCCTGCGATGGGCACCAGGTCGACGGTGCGCTTCGAACGCAACGAAACCGTCCACGTCTGCGGCGCGGTCTCCTTGAACACCGCGGCGACCTCGGCCTCGTTCGCCGTGCGGACGATGTCGATGACGCTCTCGCCCTCTTCCCAGCTCATGCCGGACAGCACCTCGTGGTCGACGACCGCATAGACCAGGCCGGCGCCGTCGCAGGCGTCGGCGACCAACTCGGCACCGCCGAGAACGTCGGCCACCATCTGGAACCAGCGGAACGGATGGCTGTCGAGCAACGCCCGGCTCCAGGCCCGGGCATCGACACCGGCGTCGATGAGACGCGCCGCGACCCGGAACGACTCCGGCCGGGCCCATCGGAACGAACCGGTGTCGGTGACCAGCCCCGCGTACAGACAGGTCGCGATCTCGTCGTCGATCGTGACGCCGAGGTCGTCGAGGACCGACAACACGAGCACCGCGGTGCAGTCGGCGGCAGGGTCGATCAGGTCGAGATCGCCGAATCCGAGGTTCGACGCGTGGTGGTCGATGGTCACCGTCCGCTGCGCGGCCGCGAAAACCGTTGTCAGCGAATCCAACCGACTCAGACTGGCCGCGTCGACGGATACGACGACCGGGTGCCCGACGACATCACGTTCGTGGACGAGGAGCTTGGCACCGGGCAGTTCACCCAGGGGCGACGGCAACGCCACCGTGTCGGGGAACGCCACCTCGACCTGTGCGCCGAGCCGGTCCAGCGCCAATCCCAGTGCCAGGCCGCTACCGATGGTGTCCGCGTCCGGCCGGACGTGGCAGAGGATGGTCACCGCGGAAACACCGGCCAGCTCGGCCGCCACCGCTGTGCTGGTCGCCGATGTCACTCCCGGGGACCGTCCTCGGCGGAATCGGCGTCGGCTGCGTCGTCGGCGCTGCGATACGGGTCGGCGTCACCGGCGGGCTCGGCCCGCTCGGCCTGACGCGCCACCAGTTCGTCGTTGGCCCGGGCGCGGGCGACGAGTTCTTCCATGTGCCGCGCCGCGTCCGGGACGGTGTCGAGCACGAAGGTCAGCGTCGGGGTGAACCGGACGCCGGTGCCTGCACCGACCTTCGATCGCAGGATGCCGGTGGCCTTGGCCAGTCCGGCGGCGGCCGCCTCGTAGTCGGGTTCGTCGTCGATGGTGGCGCCCATCACGGTGTAGAACAGAGTCGCGTCGTGCAGGTCGTTGGTCACCCGCGCGTCGGTGATGGTGACGTACGCCAGTCGCGGATCCTTGATCTCGCTCCCGATCGCCGAGGCGACGATCGACGAGATGCGTTTCGCCATCCGGGCAGCCCTGGCCGAATCAGCCATGTCGGGTCCTTTCCACTGAGAACAGCGCCCCCCACGGGTCCCCCGCCGGTGCACGGCGGGGAACCCGAGGGGCGTGTCGGAGTTCGCGACGCGACGATCAGTCGCGCGGCTTCTCCTGCAGTTCGTAGCTCTCGATGACGTCGTCGACCTTGATGTCGCTATAGGTCAGCGTGAGACCACATTCGTAGCCTTCGCGGACCTCGGTCGCGTCGTCCTTCTCCCGTCGCAGCGAGGAGATGGACAGGTTCTCGGCGATCACGACATTGTCGCGGAGCAGACGGGCCTTGGCGTTACGCCGCATGATGCCCGACTGGACCAGACAGCCGGCGATGTTGCCGACCTTCGACGACTTGAAGATGGCACGGATCTCGGCGCGGCCGAGCTCGACCTCCTCGTAGATCGGCTTGAGCATGCCCTTGAGCGCGCTCTCGATCTCGTCGATCGCCTGGTAGATCACCGAGTAGTACCGGATGTCGACACCCTCGCGGTTGGCCAGCTCGGTGGCCTTGCCCTCCGCACGGACGTTGAATCCGATGATGATCGCATCCGACGCCGCAGCCAGGTTGACGTTGGTCTCGGTGACGCCACCGACGCCGCGGTCGATGACACGCAACGACACCTCGTCGCCCATGTCGATCCCCAACAACGCCTCCTCGAGCGCCTCGACGGTACCCGAGTTGTCGCCCTTGAGGATCAGGTTGAGCTGGCTGGTCTCCTTGAGGGCGGAGTCCAGGTCCTCGAGGCTGATCCGCTTGCGGCTGCGCGCGGCCAGCGCGTTGCGCTTGCGCGCATTGCGCCGGTCGGCGATCTGCCGAGCGGTGCGGTCCTCTTCGACGACGAGCAGGTTGTCACCCGCGCCGGGCACCGACGTGAAGCCGATGACCTGCACCGGCCGTGACGGCAGCGCCTCGGCGACGTCGTCACCGTGCTCGTCGACCATGCGTCGGACGCGGCCGTAGGCGTCTCCGGCGACGATCGAGTCGCCGACCTTCAGCGTTCCGCGCTGGACCAGGACGGTGGCCACCGGGCCGCGACCGCGGTCGAGATGTGCCTCGATCGCGACGCCCTGGGCGTCCATGTCCGGGTTGGCACGCAGATCCAGCGACGCATCGGCGGTCAGCAGCACGGCCTCGAGCAGTGCTTCGATGTTGTCGCCCTGCTTGGCGGAGATGTCGACGAACATGCTGTCGCCGCCGTACTCCTCCGGGATCAGCCCGTACTCGGTCAGCTGGCCACGGATCTTCTGCGGATCCGCACCCTCCTTGTCGATCTTGTTGACCGCCACCACGATCGGCACGTCGGCCGCCTGGGCGTGGTTGACCGCCTCCACCGTCTGCGGCATGACGCCGTCGTCGGCCGCGACCACGAGGATCGCGATGTCGGTGGCCTTCGCGCCGCGGGCACGCATGGCGGTGAACGCCTCGTGACCCGGGGTGTCGATGAAGGTGATCAGACGGTCCTCGCCGTTGAGGTGGGTGTCGACCTGATAGGCACCGATGTGCTGGGTGATGCCACCGGCCTCCGCCTCGCGGACGTTGGCCTTGCGGATCGTGTCCAGCAGGCGGGTCTTGCCGTGGTCGACGTGACCCATGACGGTGACCACCGGCGGACGCTGCTCGAGGTCCTCGTCGCTGCCCTCGTCCTCGCCGTAGGTGAGGTCGAAGCTCTCCAGGAGCTCGCGGTCCTCGTCCTCCGGGCTGACGACCTGGACGTTGTAGTTCATCTCGCCGCCGAGCAGCTCCAGCGTCTCGTCGTTGACCGACTCGGTCGCCGTGACCATCTCGCCGAGGTTGAACAACGCCTGGACCAGCGATGCCGGGTTGGCGTCGATCTTGTCGGCGAAGTCCGACAGCGATGCACCACGGGCGAGACGGATGGTCTCGCCGTTGCCACGGGGCAACCGCACACCGCCGACGGCGGGCGCCTGCATCGAGTCGTATTCCTGACGCTTCTGACGCTTCGACTTGCGGCCCTTGCGGGGTGCGCCGCCGGGACGACCGAAGGCACCTGCGGCACCGCCGCGACCACGGCCACCGCCGCCGCCGGGACGACCGCGGAAACCACCACCGGGAGCACCGGTCGGAGCGCCGCCACCGCCACCGCGGTAGCCGCCTCCGCCGCCACCGCCGCGGTTACCGCCGCCACCCGGGCCGCCACGACCCGGACGTCCGGCGTCGGGGCGAGCCGCACGGCTGGGCATTGCACCCGGATTCGGGCGCGGGGGCATGCTGCCGGGGCTGGGGCGGGGTCCGCCCTGACCCGGACCCGGGCGAGGACCGCCCTGACCTGGGCGTCCGGTGGCACCCGGACGACCGCCGCCGGGCCGCGGGCCACCCTGTCCGGGACCGGGACGAGGACCCTGCGGACGCGGCGCGGGCGCCGGTGCAGATGAGTACGGGTTGTTGCCGACGCGGGGTGCACGGGGGCCCGGCTTGGGACCGGGTCGAGGGCCGGGCCGTGTCGGCGCGGCCGCACCACCGTCCTGGGCAGCCGCCGCCGGGGCGTCGGGCTGCGGAGCCTGCGGCGCGGGCTTGGACGCAGCCGGGCTCGGCGCCGGGCTGGGTGCTGCGGGGGCCGGAGTCGGCGCGGGAGTCGCCGGAGCGCTCGCCGCCGCGGGGG
>NZ_RKME01000019.1 GCF_003797825.1 Gordonia sp. OPL2 | reverse complement strand
TATCGAGCCCGCCCCTGAGCATGGTTCGTCCCCCGGGTATCACTCCTTCCGGCGCGGGCTCGATAAGGATCACGCGATACCCGGGCGAAGAAGCGATACCCGGGGGAGGAAATCTGTGAGGTGTTGGGGCGGTGTACTCCTGAGATCGGTTTCCTGTGGACAGGGACTGGTGACGACCACGAGAAGCGGCATGATCTGCATGCATGGATGACCTCGACAACGGCGCTGATCGCCTTGTGTTTCGTGCCGATGCGATTCGACGGGGAGCGACCGACGCGTCTCTATCGCGCGACATCAAGAACGGCGTGACCGAACGTGTCTGGTATGGGGTGTACCTCCCTAAGCAGGGAGTGCGCGACGACAGCCCTGCGGCAGAACTCGAACGGTATCGCATGACTGTGGTTGCTGCGTCGCTCAGCGGCGGTCCGAAGCGGACCGCCAGTCATGGTTCTGCAGCCGCCATGCACCGTATCCCGATGCTGGACCCAGATCTCTCGACGGTGCACTTCACGTCGTCGACAACGGGAAAGAGCCTCGCGCGAGGCATCATCCACCAGGCGGCATTGCCGGAGTCGGACATCATGGTCGTTGACGGCATCTCGGTCGCCTCCCCGGCTCGGTCGGTCTGCGACGTGGCGCGGACCGGCACACTGGAGCAAGCGGTCTGCGTCCTCGATTCTGGGCTGCTGCTCGGCGTGACCATGGACGAGATCGATGAGCAGATGTCGCGGCTCCGACGTCATCACGGGATCGCGATGTTGCGCGCCGCTGCAGCATTTGCCGACGGTCGGTCGGAGAGTGTCGGTGAGTCCGTCAGCCGGCTCGGTATGGGGGAGAACCCCCTGATCCCGACGCCCGAACTGCAGGTCCCGATCTCGGTCGAGATCGCCGGGCGGCGGAGAACGGTCCGCGCCGACTTCGGCTGGCGCGATGTCCGTGGCGTGCTGAGAGTCGTCGGAGAGTTCGACGGGCGGCTGAAGTATCACCGTTCGAACCCGTTCGGCGATCGACTTCCCGAGGAGGTCCTCTACGACGAGAAGCTGCGCGAGGACGCGATACGGGCGACGGGCCCGATTGTCGCACGCTGGACGTGGGCCGAGGCGCGGCAGTCGAAGATGTTGCACGCCAAGGTCATCGCAGCGCTCCGGACCGCTGGCCTCTTGCGGTGACTGTTCTTCCCCCGGGTGTGGTGGCATCCTCCACGTGCTCGAGGGGGACGCAGGGATACCCGGCGGAAGAACTGATACCCGGGGGAAGAACGGTGCGGCTGGTGCGGCGGGCGGCGCGGGGTGGGTTACGAGCGCGGGAGGGGGACGCCCACCTCGCCGCCGTCGCGCCGCAGCACACGCAGCGAGCCCTCGGCGCGGACCTCGGTGAACTGGCCGGTGGCCAGCGCCTGTCGATAGATCTCGTACGGCGGGCGACCGCCGTCGGCGGGATCGGGGAACACATCGTGGATGAGCAGCGCCCCGCCGATCCGCACCCACGGCGCCCATCCGTCGAGATCGTTCTGCGCGGCCTGCATGCTGTGGCCGCCGTCGATGAACACGAAGTCGGCCGGCTTTCCCCAGACCTTGGCGGCGGTCGCCGAACCGGCGAGCATGCCGATGACGGTGCCCTCCAGACCGGCGTCGAACATGGTGCGCCGGAACCGTGCCGACGTATCCAGCGTGCCGGTGTGCGGATCGACCAGCGAGGTGTCGTGGTACTCCCAGCCGGGCTGGTGCTCTTCCGAACCTCGATGGTGATCGACGGTCACGATCGTCGCGCCGTACGCTTCCGCGGCAGCGCCGAGGAACACCGTCGACTTACCGCAGTACGTCCCGATCTCGACACCCACACGCGTCGAATTCGACTGTGACAGATACTCTCCGGCGATCTCGAAGAGGGTCTGCGCCTCGTCGAGCGGCATGAATCCCGGTGCTTCCTCGGCGACGCGCAGGCGTTCCGGCGACGGGGCGTTCGGGGTGCGTGCCGACGATGCAGTCATGAGGCAGATCCTATCCGGTGGGCATCCGCGCCCGCGTAGGGTGATCCGTATGAAAGCACAAGTGCTCAGTTCGGAGACCGGGCCCGCGGGGCTGACCCTCGACGACGTCCCGGCCCCCACGCCGGCCGACGGGCAGGTGCTCGTCGACATCAAATCCTGCGGGATCTGTTTCCCCGACCTCCTGATGAGTCAGGGCAAGTACCAGTTGCGCGTGCCCACCCCGTTCACGCCCGGTACCGAGGTGGCCGGTGTGGTGCGTGAGGCTCCTGAGGGTTCATCGGTCAAGGCGGGTGACAAGGTCCTCGTCGCGTCCATCGTCGGCGGTTTCGCCGAGCAGGTCGCCGCGGCCCCGGAGCAGTTGCTCCCGCTGCCCGAGGGACTGACCTTCGACGAGGGCGCGGCCATGGGCATCAACTACCAGACCGCCCTGTTCGCGCTGAAGATCCGCGCGCAGACCGCTCCCGGGGAGGTCGTCGGGGTGCTCGGCGCCGCGGGCGGCGTCGGGACCGCGTCGATCATGGTGGCGAAGGCCATGGGCGCCAAGGTCATCGCCATCGTCCACCGAAAGGGTGCCGAGGAACTGCTGCGCGACGCCGGCGCCGACGAGATCATCCAGCTCGAGGAGGGATGGGGCGCCGAACTCAAGAAGATCGCCCCCGAGGGCGTCGACGTCATGATCGACCCCTCCGGCGGCGACGTGTTCGACGAGGCGCTGCGCCAGGTGGCCCCCGACGGCCGCTACGTGGTGATCGGCTTCGCGGCCGGCGGCATCCCCACCGTCAAGCTGAACCGAGTCCTTTTCCGGAACATCGCCGTCGTCGGTGCGGCCTGGGGCGAGTACGTCCGCACGCACCCCGGTATCCCGGAACTGCTCCACGACGAGCTGACGGAGATGATCGCGGCAGGTATGCGACCCCTGGTCAACGTGACCTACAAGCTCGACGAACTGCCGACGGCGTTGACCGATCTCGCCGAAGGGCGGATCCTGGGGAAAGCGGTCGTCAAGATCGCCGACTGAGACCAGAGGAGCGCACCATGTGCCGCAACATCACCGAACTGCGAGGACTCGAGCCCGCGGCCACCGATCAGGAGATCGAGGCGGCCGCCCGACAGTACATACGCAAGGTGAGCGGTGTGCGTCAGCCGTCGGCGGCGAACGTCGAGGCGTTCGAGGCCGCGGTACAGAAGGTCACCGACGCCACGCATGAGCTCCTCGACGCCTTGCCGGAACGGCGGCAGCCACCGAAGACGGTGCCGCCGCTCCGCCGCCCCGAGGTGCGTGCGCGGATGGTGGCGCGTGGCGAATCGGTGCCCGCGATCTGAGGAGGATCAGGTCGCGACGCCGAACAGCGCCGCCGCGTTGTCGTGCAACGCGCCGCGCAGCCAGTCGTCACCGAGGTCGAGTCGGATCAGCGCCTCGAGAGCGTGCGGATAGCCGTACGGGATGTTCGGGTAGTCGCTGCCGAACAGGATCTTGTCGCCGACGTCGCGTACCCGACCGAGCGCCTCCTTCGGGTACGGGGCGTCCGACTCGGAGAAATCCGTGAACGACATCGTGGTGTCGAGGCGGACGTTCGGATGACGCTCGGCGAGATCGAGGAACTCGAGGTACTCGGGTGTCCCCATGTGCGCGATGATCAGCGGCAGCGAGGGGAATCGGTGCAGCAGAGCACGTATCGGGTCGACGCCGGTGTGGCGGCCGGGGGCCGGCCCGGAACCGCAGTGGATGATGACCGGTACCTGACTGTCCGCGATCTGCGACCAGACGCCGTCGAGCAGGGGGTCCAGCGGCGAGTAGTCGCCGACCTGGATGTGGCACTTGAAGACCTGCGTGCCGCGCTGAATGGCTTTCGACACGTAGTCGGTGGCCGCTTCTTCGGGGTAGAAGGTCGCGGTGTGCAGGCAATCCGGGTGATGGGCGACGAAGTCGGTCGCCCACCCGTTCAGCCACTCCGCCATGTCGGGCTTGTGGGGATAGACCAGCGATGAGTAGGCGCGCACGCCGAAGCCCTGCAGTGCGGCGACTCGGGAGTCCTCGTCGGCGCGATAGGTGATCGGCCACTCCCGTCCGACGAGCGGGCCCGCCGACGCGAAGTAGGCCCACACCTTGTCCATCACGGACTTGGGCATGAAGTGGGTGTGCACATCGATCAGGCCGGGCAGGCCGAGTTCCTGCCAGACCCCGCGTACGGCCGTGGCCTCGTCGGTGCTGAAGGGACGGGGGCCTTCGGAAGCCGTGGCGTCGTCGCACATCTGTCCAACGCTACGTCAGCCTGCACGGCGGATCGATCTGCGTCGTTCGGCCACCGTGGCATTCGTGCGTCGGATCAGGCGTCCGCGAGCACGGCCGCGAGGCCGCGTCGGAGATCGTCCAGGAAGTAGTGGGGGACTTCCAGAGAAGGGAAGTGTCCCCCGGTGGGCGGTTCGGTCCACCTCACGATGCGCGAATAGCGTTCGCGCGCCCACGGACGTGGGCACTTCTCGATGTCCCGGGGGTAGATGGTGATGGCCGTCGGAACGTCGACACGGAGCTGCGGATCCACGGTGTTCACGCCGCCGTGACTCTCGTGGTAGATCCGGGCCGCGGAAGCGCCCGTTCGGGTCAGCCAGTACAGGGTCACGTCGTCCAGGATTCGATCCCTCGAGATCGTCTCGAACGGAGAGTCCTCGGTATCTGTCCATTCGGCGAACTTGTCCACGATCCACGCAAGCAGTCCGACGGGGGAGTCGACGAGCGCGTAGCCGATGGTCTGCGGTCGAGTCGCCTGCTGGCGCGCGTAGGCGCCGCGCTGGAGATAGAAGTTCCGGGTGTCGTCGGCCCACCGACGCTCGGCGGCCGTCAGTCCGTCCCTCGACAGGCCGGGTGGTGCCTGCGCAAGCGTGGTGTGGATGCCCAGAACGTGGTTCGGGAATCTGCCCGCCAGGACGGTGGTGACCACGCCGCCCCAATCGCCGCCATGGGCGAGGAACGTGCCGTAGCCGAGCCTGTCCATCAGGGTCACCCACGCGGCCGCGATTCGTTCGACTCCCCATCCGGTGCCGGTCGGTTTGCCGCTGTAACCGAAGCCGGGCAGCGATGGCGCCACGACATGAAACGCCGGGGCGCCCGGGTCGACGGGCTCCGCGAGTTCGTCGATGAGGTCGATGAACTCGACGATGCTGCCTGGCCAGCCGTGCGTCAGGATCAGTGGCACGGCATCCGGGCGGGAGGATCTGTGGTGCAGAAAGTGAATGTCGAGTCCGTCGACAGCGGTGCGGTACTGGCCGATTCGGTTGAGTCGATCTTCACACGACCGCCAGTCGTAGGCCGTGCGCCAGTACTCGACGGTCTCGGTGAGGTCGGCAAGCGGAACCCCCTGTCGCCAGCGGTCGGGGTCCGCGACGTCGACCGTCTCTCGTTCGGGGAGCCTTGCCGTGTCCAGGCGCCGGCGTAGGTCGTCGAGATCGGCTTCGGATGTCTGCGTCTGCCATGGCTCGATGCGGTCGGCGAGCAGGATCATAGGGCCTCCTGAGTTCCCGGCGGCCGGCTCCGAACTGTGACGAACCGCCTTTGATGGTTCTACCATCCGGACCCGTTTTCGACAACCGGCTATGGTGGTTCCGTGCGAGGTGAGTTTCCCGATTTTCGGCTGGGTACCGAGCTGGCGACCAGTTTCACGGCGACACTGACCGAACGTCGTGGCGATCCGGTCGAGCGCATCCCGACCCCACACCGTCTGATGGACTGGTTGGTGGTCAGCGGTCTGCCGGTGGAGTCGTGCACGGACGCACAGCTGGAGCGTGCGCGTGATCTGAGGGAATCCATCCACGCGGCCGCGACCGCGGCGGCCGATGGCGAGGATCTGCCGGCAGGCGCGGTGCACGTCATCAACGAATGCAGCGCTCGGGGGCAAGCTGCGGCAGTGTTGACACCCGAGCGGAAACGGTTGTGGCAGTTGGGCACACCACCCGGTGTCGATGACGCACTCAGGGTCATCGCGGCGGACGCCGTTGCCATCATCTCCGGTGAACGCTCAGGTCGACTGGCCTTGTGCGCGTCACCGACCTGCCGGGCTGCGTTCTTCGACACCAGTCAGAGTCGTACCCGCAAGTGGTGCGAGATGAACACCTGTGGGAACCGGTACAAGAAGGCGCGTTACAACGACAATCATCGCAAGCACCCCACTCCAGGAAGCGGTGCCTGACCACGCGCAAACTCCCGGCAGTCACGCCCCGCCGATCGGGTGACTGCGTCGACCTCTACCGCGGCGCGATGAGCACCTTCCGCTGGTCGCCCGGCGCGCGCAGTTCGTCGAACACGCGACCGACGTCCCCCAGCCCGACGCGCTCGGTGACGAACAACGACGAGTCGACGGCACCGGTGACGACCGCACGTGTGGCCGCGGTGAATTCGGCTTTGGTGTAGTACGAGACGAAGTGCACCGTCGTCTCCTTCACCACGCCCGCGACCGGGAGGAAGGTGTCCTCGCCCATGCACACGCCGGCGATCACGACGGTGCCGTGCACGCCACTTGCGTCGACGGCGGCGGCCACCATTCCGGGCTTGCCGACGCATTCGACGACCACATCGAATCCGTTGCCACGCAGCGCGGAGATCTCGTCGGGTGCGACGGCCACGTCCGCGCCGATCTCGAGTGCCGCCGCTCGGCGACCAACCGACGGATCCGAACACACGATCTCGCCGCTCGGCATCCGTGACATCCAATGCAGCACAGCCAGTCCGACGGGGCCGGCGCCGAGCACCAGGACCCGATCGTCCGGTGCGACCTGTGCTCGTGTGACCGCGTGTAACCCGACCGCAAGGGGTTCGGCGAGCGCGGCATCCTCGACGACCACCGACGCCGAGCCGGCGAGGAGGTCGAGTCGCACGCTCGACGCGGCTCGGACTCGCACGTACTCCGCCAACGCCCCCGGGGCGAGACCCAGACCCACCGCCTCCGCATCCGGGCAGTGGGCGATGTCGCCGGTCACGCACGCCCTGCATCGGGTGCAACCGATGACCGGCATCGAGGCCACGGGTGAACCGAGAGGCCACTGTTCCTCGACGTCGGTTCCGGCTGCGACGACGACACCGGCGAACTCGTGACCCATGATCGTCCCGTCCGGCAGGAGGGGAGCAGTCGACAGATCCGATCCGCAGACCCCGGTCGCCGCGACGGCGAGCACGAGATCGCCGGGTCCGGCCGTAGGATCGGGTACCTCGGCGATCGCGAACGAGCCAGCGGCGGTCACGGCGGCACGCACGACTACACCGCCTCGCCGTCGTCGACAGCGGTGACCTTGTGCGGCATCGGTCCGTCCCAGTCCTTGGGGACGATGAATGTGCCCTCGGCGGTGACTGTTTCGCCATTGGCATCGGCCAGTGAGCCGCGGACGATCTTCTTGCGTCCCGCCCGCTCGACGATGACCGCCGTCGCGCGCAACGGCCCGAGCGGGGTCGGCCGCAGGTACCGGACAGAGATGGTGCCGGTGTAGCAGGGGACGTTGTCGGCGCTTCCCGCCTCACCGAGCACATGGTCGAGCACCAGCGCGACGACGCCGCCGTGCACGCATCCCGACGGCCCCTCGTAGGCCGCGCCGAGGGCGAAGTCGGCGGTGACCGTTCCGTCGTCGTGGCGCACCGTGTGCAGGGGCGGCGCGATCGCGTTGCGTAGTCCGATCACGGCGTTTCCCCACGGCATGCCCTGTAGGTCGGAGGTGAAGCGCACGCCGTAGGCGCCGTCGAGCTGCTTC
Source organism: Gordonia sp. OPL2 (assembly GCF_003797825.1). Lineage (GTDB taxonomy): Bacteria > Actinomycetota > Actinomycetes > Mycobacteriales > Mycobacteriaceae > Gordonia. Next base: position 101,301 of record NZ_RKME01000019.1, on the reverse strand, counting down.
GCGCGCAACGACTCCACTGCGGTGTTCACCAGACGGTGCACGTCCCGGACGGTGTCGTCGTCGACCTCGGTGCGGATGACCGCGTCGATCAGCTCCCGTACCGAGTCGGTCAGTGGCTCGTAGAGAGCCCGCCGTCGGGCGATCTCCTCGTCGGAGATGTCCTCGAGGGTGAACTCCATCAGTGCTCACCTCCGGTGACCGGAGAGCCCGTCGAATCGACGGGCTCGGGGACGAGGTCGGGTCGAGCGTCGGCGAGGATCTCGTCCCGGTCGTCGTCGAGCGCGAACCCGGCAGCGATCATGTCCGTCGTCGCGGCGCGGTACCGCGCGAGGTAATCCTCCGCGTCGGCGTAGCGTCGACCGAGGACGTCGGGGTCCGCGGGCGTCGTGGATCCGAAGAGGACGCAGATGCGTGGGACCTCTCCTCCGACGATGCCGCTGAGCACCTGTGTCGGCGCCTCGACCGAGGGACTGCGCACGCCGCCCCGGACGTTCCCGAGCTCGTCGAGCAGGAATCGCCGTGGGTCGGTTGCGTCGTCGACCTCGAGCGGTGCCGCCGACGGCGGAGGGGCGCCGCCGGAGGCCCAAGACGTGAGATGTCGCAGTGCGGCACGCAGCACGAAGCGCTGCTGGCCACGATTGACGGGTGTCGGGCACCCCAGGAGGTTCTCGTACGGGCCGATCTGGTGCAGGTCGGCGTGTGACGTGCCGGCGATCTCCCAGGTCCGGATTCGGGACGAATCCGGCTGGCGGGAGCGCACATACATGAAGTTCGTGAGCACGTCGGTCTCGGTCTGGACGGTGAGGACCGGGACGTCGACCGATTCGGGGATCGTGACGGGTTCGGCGTCGAACACGGTGTCGATGTCGATTCCTCGGCCGACCTCACCGAACGGCATGCCGGCGGCGGCACGGGAGTGGATCAGGATTCCGTCGAACACGCCGTGGCTGCCGACGAATCGTCGCGCGTACGTGGTCAAGGCCATCGCCGACTGCGATTCCCCGACGGCAAGCAGGCGCCGAACCGACAGGCCGGACAGCGGATGATCCGTATCCGAGACCGACCTCAGCGCACGGCCGATCGAGGCGAAGATGTCGTAGCAGTAGGCATCCCCGGGATGGTGCAGTCCCGCATACCGGTCGGGATCCTTGGCCGACAGGCCCGACGATCCGTCCGTCGAGAGTCCGTCGACCGACCCCTCGCCACCCTCGATCCCGGTGTACTGCGCCGACACCCCGGCCCAGGCATACCCGCCACGGATCAGTTCTTCGGCGACGTAGGTGTACTCGGGCGCGGCATCGGAACCGCTGCTCACATTGAGCCATTCGACGACGACGGTCCCGTTGAAGTCGTTGTCGGCGAGAGGACGGCGGACCAGGACGCGCGTGGTGTAGACGGCGGAGTCGACCACGGTGCCCGCATCCTGCGCGTGATGTGTCGCGGTGCCGGCCGCCGCGTACTCGTTCTCGACGAACCCGTGCGCGGCCAGGTCCGGGCCGGGTGTCGCGCTGATGATCGAACACCCGGCGCCACCGGTCATCTCGCGAAACGTCACGCTCGTCATGACGGTTGTTGCGACTTACGGTACTTCTTGCTGACCTCGCCGAACATCATGTTCATCTTGGTCCCGATCGGCCAGCCGACGTAATAGCAGAGGAACAGTGCGATCTCCTCGAGTTGCTCCGGTGTCAGCTCGCCGTTGCCGAGCGCCGCACCGGCCTGGATCTCCGCGACGTCGACCTGGCCGCCCGCGGCCAGCGCCCCGAGCAGCAGCAGCCTGCGGTCGCGGATCGACAGACCTTCGCGCGTCCAGACCTGTGCGAACAACTGGTCCGCCGTGTGTGCGAAATGCAGACCCGGGCCGTCGGACATTTCCCAGCCGTAGACCTGCGACATCATCTCCAGCCCGCGACGTCGCTCCTCGGATTGCGGTGTCGGGGTGTCGGGGTCGGTCATGAATCTCCTTCGTGGTGAGGGACGCCCAGCCCGCGCGCGAGATCGGCGTAGGCCTGGGTGCCCAGCGGCAACTCGACGCCCAGATCCGCGGCGAGCGCGAGCGCGAGCGACAGGTCCTTCTCTCCCAAGGCTCGCACGTGCGTGAAGATGCCGTACCAGAAATCGTCGTGATCGATCTCGGCAGTGGTGTCGCGCAACATGATCGCACCGGCGCCGCCGGTGATGGCATCGGTGTGGCGGACGACCTTGCCGAGTTTGGTGATGTCGATCCCGGCTGCCTCGGCGAGACGCGACGCCTCGGTGGCGGCGGTGAACGAGATGAAGTGCAGCAGATTGCGTGCCAGCTTCATCTTCGTACCCGCACCCACCTCGTCACCGGCATGGACGATCATGTCGGCGCAGTGGCGGAACGGCTCCTTCAGCTTCTGGTAGGCCTCGCGGGGACCGCCGACCATGACCGCGAGCCGCCCCTGCTCGGCTCCCGGTGCGCCACCCGAGATGGGCGCATCGAGCAAGGTGACACCGCGCTCGGCACAGACCGTTGCGAGTTCGATCGCCGTCTGCGGAGAGATCGTCGAGTGCACCGTGATGATGGTGCCTTCGCCCGCTGCGCTGAGCAGGCCGTCGTTCCCGGCGACGACGGTGCGAACCTGCTCGTCGTTCAGCACGCAGATGCCGATGATGTCGGCGCCCGCGGCGACCTCACGGAGCGAGCCTGCCGCGGTGGCGCCCTGATCGACGAGTTTCGCGACCGCCTCGTCGGACAGGTCGAACACGGTGAGCCCGCCAGCCCACTTGGCCAACCGGGCCGCCATCGGACCGCCGATGTTGCCGAGGCCCACGTACCCGAGCCGAACCGATGCGTCGGCCTCGGCGGCGTCAGGGGTGTCGGAGTCGGGAGTGTCGGGACTCATGAGCGGATGACCTGCCCGCCGTCGACGTTGAAGATCTGGCCGGTGACCCAACTCGCCTCATCCGAGAGCAGGAACAGGCACATGCCGACGAGATCCTCGGGTGTACCGAAGCGTTTGAGGGGCAGTCGGTTCACGATGTCGGCGACCATCTCCTTGGGTGTCGTCGAGCGGGTGGCCTCGGTGTCGATCGGGCCGGGCGCGATGGCGTTGACCCGGATGTTCTGGCCGCCGAGTTCGGTCGCGAGTTGCTGGGTGAGGCCGTTGACCCCCACCTTGGCCAGTCCGTAGAAGCCGCTGTAGAGCCATGCGGCGGTGGATGATTGATTCACGATGGCCCCGCCGTCGGTCATGTGCGAGTACACCGCCCGGGTGACGTTGAGAGCGCCGTCGAGGTTCACACTCATGAACTTCTTGTAGTAATCCCACGGGACGGTGATCAGGAAGTCCAACTTCATCCCGCCGTAGATGGCGGCGTTGTTCACCAGGCCGTCGATCCTGCCGTAGGCGTCGACGGTCGCGGTCGCGAGCGCCTGCGCGGACTGTTCATCGGAGACATCGGTGTTGACGTAGAGACCGCCGATGTCGGCGGCGACCTGCTTGCCTGCCTCGTCGTTGAGGTCGGCGACTACGACATTGGCGCCCTCGGCGGCCAGTGCGCGAGCGTAGGCCTCGCCGATGCCGCCGGCGGCGCCGGTGACGATGACGGTCTTGCCGGTGAAACGTGCACGGTTGTCGGAAGTCATTGTGCTGCTTTCTGTTGTGGGTGGTGTGGGTGGTCTCGATACGCGTCGGGCTCGCTTCGCTCGCTCGTCGCTACTCGACCAACGGTGGGAGATGAGCGGTCATGGTGGTCCCTGAGGAGCGAGCTTGCGAGCGTCACGAAGGGCCGCCCTTCGTGACGCTCGGCTGGCGCCTCGCTCCTCAGGGGTCGGTGGTGCTCGCCCCTGAGGGATCGGGACAGATGCACCGCGGTCTCGCTCGTCATGGGATCGGGACTCACGCCGGGGTGGCGACGGCCTTCGACTCCAGGTACTCCTCGAATCCGGCGACACCCATCTCGCGTCCGATCCCGGACTGTTTGTATCCGCCGAACGGGACGTCGGCGGAGTACCAGATTCCGCCGTTGATGCCCATGGTGCCGGTCCGGACTCCGTTGACCACCTTGTCGATCCGGGCGGGGTCGGTGCCCCAGACGGCGCCCGACAGACCGTACGGAGAATCGTTGGCGATGCGAATGGCGTCGTCGTCGCCGTCGTGGGGAATGATCACCAGGACAGGCCCGAAGATCTCCTCCTGCGCGACCCGCGCCGAGTTGTCCAACCCGGAGATCAGGGTGGGTTCGACGAAGAATCCCCGGTCCTTGTCGGCGGGGCGTCCGCCGCCGATCTCGACGGTGCCGCCCTCCGACCGTGCCAACTCGATGTAGGACTCGACTCGTGCGCGCTGCGTCGCAGAGATCAGTGGGCCACAGATGGTTCCGCCGTCGGTCGGGTCGCCGGCGGCGAGACCGGCCAGCGAGTCGCGAGTGGCGGCGATCGCGTCGTCGAGCTTGTCGCGCGGTACGGCGAGGCGCGTGGTGATGGCGCAACCCTGACCGGCGTGGGTGACGACGTTGAAGGCGGCCATCGAACATGCGGACGCGAGATCGGCGTCGTCGAGGACGATGAATGCCGACTTGCCGCCGAGCTCGAGGAACACCTTCTTCAGCGACTCCGCTGCGCTCGCCATGACCTTCTTGCCGGTTGCGGTCGAGCCGGTGAACGACACCAGGTCGACGCGCGGATCGGTGGACAGTTGGGCGCCGAGCGCGTGATCGCCGGAGGTGACGATGTTGATCACGCCGGGCGGGAAGTCGGTCTCCTCGGCGATGACCTTGCCCACCAGCGCTGCACACCAGGGAGTGTCGGGGGCCGGCTTGAGCACCACCGTGCAGCCGGCCGCCAGCGCCGGCCCGATCTTGGCGAAATTGATCTGGTGCGGGAAGTTCCACGGCGTGATGGCTCCGACCACGCCGGCCGCCTCGAACCGCACCTCGCGAGTGTTCTTGAGGCCCATCGGTTTCGCCTCACCGAGGTCCCTGGTCCACTCGTAGGTCTCGGCGAGATCGGCGAAGTACCCGAGATCGCGCACCGGTCCCTCGAATTGCGGTCCGTGGGTGAGGAAGACGGGGCAGCCGACCTCGGCGACGGTGAGGTCGCGGAACTCGTCGGCGTGCGCGAGCAACGCATCCCGGAGCTGACGCAGGCAGCGGGCACGCAGCGCGTGATCGCGGGACCAGTTCGTGGTGTCGAAGGCGACCCGTGCGGCGGCGATCGCGGCGTCCATGTCGGCGGCGGTGCCGTCGGCGGCCTGTCCGATCACCTCCTCGGTGGCCGGGTTGACGACATCGAACGTGCCGGCGCCACCGGCGGTGAGTTTGCCGTCGATCAGCAGATCAGACGACGAGGCGGGGCGAAGAGACATGGTCTGGAACTCCATCTGGACAGGTGTCTGGACTCGCGTTCAAACCTAGTGTAGCCTCGCTCACATGTCCAGTCCCGTGTCCCAGGAATCCACCCGCCGGAGGCTCACCCAGCAGCAGGCGGAGACCGTCACCCGGCTCACCGACGCGGCGGTCGAGGTACTCAACACCGAGGGTTTCGACGGGCTCACCGTGCGTACCGTCGCCAAGCTGGCGGGTGTCGCGCCGGCCACGGCATACACGTACTTCTCATCGAAGAGTCACCTCGTCGCCGAGGTGTTCTGGCGTCGACTGAGTGCGGGCGTGCCTGAGCCGGACCTCTCGGCAGCGCCCGCCGAGCGTGTCGCCCAGGTGCTGCGCGAAGTGTCCATGGTGGTGGCCGGGGAGGGTCAGCTCGGTGGTGCCGTGACCATGGCACTGCTCGGAACCGACCCGGATGTCGAGCACCTGCGTCTGCGTATCGGCGGCTTCATCCGGCGCCGCCTGGCGGAGGCGCTCGAGGTGGACCCGGATAATCCCGGGCCACTGCTCGACGCACTCGAGATGATCTACGCCGGTGGGTTGGTGCATGCGGGAATGGGCCACATGTCGTACGAGCAGACCTCGGAACGTCTTGTCGCAGCCGCACATCTACTGATGGAGAAGTGATGACCGAAACCGCCACGGGAGCGGGGATGGAACACCGTGTCCCGTTCGATCCGTATGCCTATGGCTTCCACGAGGATCCGTACCCCACGTACGCGCGTCTGCGTCACGAGGCGCCCGTCTACTACAACGCCGAGATGAACTTCTGGGCGTTGGCCAACCACGCCGACGTCCGTGCCGGCTTCCGGGACAGCGTGAACCTGTCCAACGCCTGGGGCGTGTCGATGGACCCGTCGTCCTACGGTCCGGACGCCCACAAGTCGATGTCGTTCCTGGCCATGGACGATCCGAGGCACATGCGCATCCGCAAGCTGGTGTCGAAGGGTTTCACCCCGCGTCGGGTCAACGACCTGTCCGACCGCATCATCGCACTGACGCAGCAGCATTGGAGCCGATGCCTGGAGATGGGTGAGTTCGATTACGTAGCGGACTTCGCGGGTCTGCTCCCGATGGATGTCGTGTCCGAGCTGCTCGGTGTCCCCGAGGCGGATCGCGCTTTCCTGCGTCAGCAGTCGGACCTGTTGTTGCACCGGGAAGAAGGGGTGCTCGACATCCCCGAGGCGGCTGTGTACGCCTACATCGAACTGCACAAGTACTACACCGAGCTCATCGCGGACCGGCGCAAGAACCTCGGCGAGGATCTCGTCTCGGCGCTCATCGAAGCCGAGGTCGACGATGACGAGACCGGCGAGAAGACCACGCTCAGTGAGGACGAGATCGTCGGCTTCATGGTGCTGATGGTGGTGGCCGGCAACGAGACGACCACGAAACTGCTGGCGAACGCGCTGTATTGGGGCTGGCGGAACCCGAATGAGCTCGCCAAGGTGATCGCCGATCCCGACGTTGTGCCGGACTGGACCGAAGAGACGCTGCGCTACGACAACTCGACGCAGATGGTTCTGCGCAAGGTTGCCGCCGATGTCACCTACGGCGACATCACCATCCCGGAAGGGGACCGCGTGCTGCTCCTCGTGGGGTCGGCGAACCGCGACGAGACCGTGTTCGAGGACGCCGATGAGTACCAGATCGGCCGGGACTGCAGCCAGGCCCTGATGAGTTTCGGTATGGGCACCCATTTCTGCCTCGGCGCGCACCTCGCACGGCTCGAGTCCAACATCGGTCTCGACGAGGTGGCCCGGTCCATCCGGAGCGTTGACATCGACATCGACAACGCAGTCCGAGTCCATTCGGTGAACGTGCGTGGCTTCGCCGAACTCCCCGTGAGAGTGCAGGTGCGCTGATGGCATACATCCCTCATCCCGAACGTCGACCGGTGCTCGTCGCCGGCGCGTCGTCGGGCATCGGCGCGGCGACCGCGGAATACCTTGCGGCGCGCAAGTATCCGATCGCGCTGGCAGCGCGTCGGGTCGATCGGCTGCAGGAACTCGCCGACAAGATCACCGCGGCGGGCGGCGAGGCGGTGGCCGTCCCGCTCGACGTCACCGACCCTGCTTCGGTCGTCGACTGCGTCGCGAAATCCGAGGCAGCGCTCGGACCGCTGGAGATCGTGGTGGCGGGAGCCGGTGACCTCGCGGTGGGGCTGTCGTACGAGACCTCGCCGGAGGAGTTCACCGACCAGATCAACATCCATCTCAACGGTGCCTACCGCATCTTCCGTGCGGCCATACCCGGCATGATCGACCGCACGCGTGGCGATTTCGTCTTCATCGGATCGGACGTGGCGATCCGGCCGCGTCCCTGGTCGTCGGCGTATGTGGCGGCGAAGGCGGGCATCGACGGACTCGTCGCCACCATCCAGCTGGAACTCGAGGGCACCGGGGTGCGTGCCGGCGTCGTCCGGCCCGGACAGACCCTCACCGGGATGGGGATGAACCTCGATCCGGCGACCACCGAGAACATGCTCAACGACTGGATCAGACACGGCCTCGCCCGCCACGGGAACTTCCTGTCGCCCGAACACATCGCCCAGGCGGTCTCCGCGATGGTCGAGATGCCGCGCGGCGCGCACATGCGTTCGGTCGAGGTCGAGGCCGAAGGAGCCATCCCGCGGGCGAAACGCGAACAGCAGTCTGCCGACTCGAAAGGAACGGACTCATGACCGCTCTGACCAAGCCGCGACGCGTCTCCGGTGGAGACGGCGAGCACGGACACCTCGACGAACTCGCGTCCGACCCGATCGGACTCTTCTGGCGCGTCCGGGAGGAATGCGGTGACGTCGGGCAGTTCCAGCTGGCGGACCGGGAGGTCGTGCTGGTGTCCGGCGCGGCCGCCAACGAGGAGTTCTTCCGCGCTCCGGAGGAGGATCTGGATCAGGCCGCGGCCTACCCGTTCATGACACCGGTGTTCGGCGAGGGAGTCGTCTTCGACGCGAGCCCCGAGGAACGCTCGAAGGCCATCCACAATTCGGCGCTCAAGGGCCCGCACATGAAACAGCATGCGGTGACCATCCCGAACGAGGCGGAGCGCATCATCGCCGGCTGGGGCGACGAGGGCGAGATCGATCTCCTCGAGTTCTTCGGCGAGCTGACCCTGTACACGTCATCGGCCTGCCTGATCGGTCGCAAGTTCCGGGAACAGCTCACCAAGCACGTCTCCGAACTGTTCCACGATCTCGAGAAGGGCACCGACCCGATCGCCTACGTGGACGCGTATGCCGACATCGAGAGTTTCCGCAAACGCGATGCCGCCCGCGCCGAGCTGGTCGAGTTCATCCAAGGTGTGATGAACGACCGTGTCGCCAATCCGACCGAGGACAAAGCCGACCGCGACCTGATGGATGTCCTGATCCAGGTGGGCTTCGACGCCAACACGATCACCGGCATGTTCATCTCGATGATGTTCGCCGGGCACCACACCACCCAGGGCACCGCGGCGTGGACGCTCATCGAACTGTTGCGCAACCCCGACTACATGCAGCGGGTCTATGACGAGCTCGACGAGATCTATGGCGACACACCGGACGGCGAACGACCGGAGTACACCTTTGCCCACACCCGGCAGATGCCGTTGCTGGAGAACGCTCTCAAGGAGGCGCTCCGTCTGCATCCGCCGCTGATCATCCTGATGCGACTCGTGCAGAAGGACTTTCATATCGAGGACTTCGAGATCAAGGCCGGCCAGTCGATCGCGGTATCACCCGCCGTGTCCAACCGGCTGCCCGAGGACTTCGACAGCCCGGACACCTTTGATCCGGACCGGTACAACAAGCCCCGCACCGAGGACCTGGTCAACCGGTGGACGTGGATTCCGTTCGGCGCGGGCCGACACCGTTGCGTGGGTGCACAATTCGCGATCATGCAACTCAAGGCGATCTTCTCGGTGCTGTTCCAGAACTACGAGTTCGAGATGCTGCAACCGTCGGACACCTACCGCAACGACCACTCCAAGATGGTCGTCCAGCTCCAGCAGCCGTGCCGGGTGCGCTACCGCAGGCGAGCCGGCGCGAAGGGGTGAGTGCTATGCGCGTCGAGGTGGACCTGGATATCTGCCAGGGGCACGGTATGTGCGAGATGGAGGCTCCGGAGGTCTTCCGGGCCCATTCCGACCACGTCGAGATCCTGGACAAAGAACCCGACGAGAGCCGCCGCACCGAGATCGAGGCCGCGGTCATGTACTGCCCCACGCAAGCCCTGAAAATTGTGGAAGACGAGTGAGTGGAGAGACGCAAGATGCCTTTTGATCGTGCCGAACTGGAAGACATGAAACAGCGGTGGCTCGACGCCAATGTCGAGGCGGAGAAGGCCGGGGACTGGAAGCCGCTGGCCGAGTTCTACACCGAGGATGCGACGTACGGCTGGAATTACGGGCCGGAGAAGGACTTCATGGCCGTCGGTCGCGACGAGATCCGTGACCTGGCCCTCGGACAGGAGATGGAAGGCCTCGAGGGGTGGGAGTACCCCTACCAGTCGTGGGTGATCGACGAGACGACCGGCGACATGATCGGTTTGTGGAAACAGATCTACGAACGCACGCGCGAGGACGGTACCCATTACGCCCTCGAGGGCATCCAGGGCAGCTGGTTCAAGTATGCGGGCGACTTCCAATTCTCTTGGCAGCGTGACTTCTTCGACTTCGGAAACGTCTCCGCGCTGTTCATCGAGATGTTGAAGAACGACGCCATGAGCGAGGGGATGCTGAAGCGGATCGAGAAGTCGGCCCCGGGTAACCTCCCCGGTTGGTACCCGTTCGGCAAAGCTCCTGTCGCGTTCTGGTGAGCTGAGAAACGATGACTCTCCCAGCCCCGGCCTACCAAGGCCTGAGTCAGCAGCAGCTCGCCGTCCTGGTGCCCGAACTCCTCCTGTCCGGTCAGCTGATCGATCGCAGTGGGATGGCCCACCTGATCAGCGCGTTCGGCCGAGAGACCATGGGACAGGTGGCCATCGAGGAATGGATGGCGGCCAGCCCGGTCTACACCCACCGGATGCGTACCGCGCTCGGCATCGACGGCGACGGCGTCGAGGACATGTTCAAATGTCTGCAACTCGACATCGGTGCACCACCGCAGTTCATGGATTTCCGATACGAGGTGATCGACAAGTATCACGGATCGTTCTTCCTGCAACACTGCGGCGCGCTCATGGACGTCGAGCCCATGGGCGACGACTATGTGACGACGATGTGTCACGACATCGAGGACCCGACGTTCGACGCGACGGCGATCGCCACCAACCGTCGCGCCCGTATTCGCCCTGTCCATCGCCCGCCCCGGAGGCCGGAAGGTCGTATGCCGCACTGTGAGTGGACGGTGACGATCGAGGACGACCGAGACGAGCTGCCCCTACCCGCGGATGCCGAGGAGATGTTCTCCACCCGTGCCGGGCAGACGCAACTGACCCCGATCGACATCTCCGCGACGGACGGGTTCGTCGACTACCGCGGGCCGCTGCTCGCCGATCTGCAGTTTCGGGAATGGTCGCAGACCGCGCTGGCCCGGATGGCCGAGGAGATCGCGTTGCAGCATCAGTTGCTGTCACTGGGATTCCTGTGGTCGGTACGCAGGTATGCCGAGAGCGACGACCAGGTTCGCGAGATCTTCCGCAAGCAGCTGACCGGGATCGCGGGGTTGTCGGCGGATCGGTTGCGCTCCGCGATGAATCTCGGTTCGGATGCGGCCGGTCTGGCGGCGGTGATCACCCTCGCCCCCATCCTCGGGCCGGTGCAGTACACCGGTGTCACCGCCGAGGTGGTCGGCGACGACGTGATCGTGCGGGTGCCCACCGACTCCGGAGCCGTGGCCGACGGCGGATGGGTCGCACTGCTGGAGGCCGACCACACCGAACCACTGCAGGCGATCGGCACCGCTGTCGACGCTCACTGGGCCGTCGCGTCGTCGACCGACGAGGAGGGCGCCACGGTGTTCGTGATGTCGAAGGGCGAACAGCGCCACAAGGAGTCCGGAGAGGTCGCCATCGCACGGTTCAGTTCCGGTGCGGACTTCGAGTTCACCGACCGCGGTCGCTCGATCCCCATCACCCCGGTGGGTAGCGGCGTCTGATGACCGAGCCCGATCGGTACGGCGGCCCGGAGGCGGGGGAGATGAACCTGTCCGGTCGGGTCGCGGTGGTCGCCGGCGCGACCCGCGGTATCGGCCTGGCCGTCACGTACGCGCTCTCGGGCCGTGGGGTGTCGATCGTGGTCAACGGCCGGGATCCGGTGGCGGTGGAGGAGACGGTCACCGAGATCCGCGGCGGTGGAGGGTATGCCGTCGGCGTGGTCGGTTCCGCGGGCGAGGAGGGGGTCGCGCAGCGGATGGTCGACGGCGCGCTGGCCGAGTTCGGTGCGCTCGATATCGCCATCAACTGTGCGGGTATCGCGGAGCCGGCCGGGTCGACGGTTCTCACGATCCGACCCGACGAATTCCGGGACCAGATCGATGCTCATCTGATGAGTGCGTTTCACCTGACGCAGTCGGCCGGACGGGTGTTCGCCGAGCAGGGCGCCGGTTCGCTTGTCCTGACCGGCTCGGCCGCATCTCTCGGGATGTTCGGGGGCAGTGGATATCCGGCGGCGAAAGGTGGCGTCAACGCGCTCGCCCTCGCGGCGGGCGCCGACCTCGCCGAGCACGGTGTGCGGGTCAACGTGGTGATGCCCGGCGCGAAGTCACGGCTGTCGAGCGGGGACGACTACGTCGCGCACATCGAGGGACTGCATCGCCGGGGTGTGCTCGACGACCTGACCCGTGATGCCGCGCTCGATCCGGCGCCGCCGGAGTATGTCGCCGCGCTGTATGTCTTCCTGGCGAGTGATGCCGCACGCGGTGTCAACGGTCAGATATTCACCGCAGCAGGCGGTTTCATCGGACGGTACGGTCCGCAACAGGCGGAGTTCATCGCCTATCGCGATCACCGGGACAGTGCGCCGTACACGATGGTGGAATTGGCCGAGTTGCTGCAGGGGTCCGGTGCGTGAGTCGGTGGCGGACCCTTCGTGACGCTCGGCTGGCGCCTCGCTCCTCAGGGAACAGTTTGTGGAACAGCAGGTTTCGGTGCTCTACCACCTGTTGTTCCCTGAGGAGCGAGCCCGCGAGCGTCACGAAGGGCCGTCCGGCCGAGCCGCTCGCCGTTGCGCGACGCGTTCGACCCAGAAGCGGGCGCCGAAGGCCACCGCTTCGCTGACCGGGGTGGGCCGCCACCCGAGTTCACGTGTGGCCTTTCCGTGGTCCATCGGTGGCATGTAGTGCATCAAGCGCACCGACGAGATCGTGAGTTGCCGTGGTGTGCCGGTGACCTTCGCCAGCAATGAGCCGACAGCGCCGCAGAGATAGAGCACCGGGCGGTGAAGGACGAGTCGCGGTGCCCGACGCCCGGCGGCGGCTGCGGCCGTCGCAATGATGTCTCCGAGGTCGATGAAGCTCTCCGACACGATGTACCGCTCACCGGGGCGCCCGCGGTCTGCGGCCAGGATCAAGGCCTCGGCGGCGTCGTCGATGCCGACCGACTCGGCGCGGCACCCCCGAACCGTGAACGGGAGTTTGCCGAGTGCGGCCCCCGCGACGAACGCACCGTGTGGCGTGGGCTGCCAGTCGCCGGCGCCGTAGGTGTTCGACACGCACATGGCCACCGCCGGCAGACCGTGCTTGCTGGAGTACTCGAGGACCAGGTTCTCCGCGGCCACGCGTGTCCGCACGTAGTCCGGCGCTGTGTCGACCCAGTCGAAGTCGTCGGCCTCGGTGGCGACACGTCGGGCCGCTCTGGGGCCCGCACTCCCGATCGTGGCGGCCGTGCTGGTGAAGACGAAGGATCGGAGTTCGGCATCGACCGCGACGTCGAGCACGGCGCGCAGGGCGTCGACGTTGGTGCGATAGAGCGGGGTGGGATCGGTGAGCCACGCCCGGGTGTCGACGGCGCAGTAGAACACCGCATCACATCCGGTCATGGCCGTGCGTACCGTATCCGCGTCGGTCAGCTCGCCGACGACACGGTCGACGTCGAGGTCGTCGATCGCCCTGGTGTCGCTGGTCGCGCGGACCAGTACGCGCACGTCGTCGTCGGACTCGACGAGACGGCGTACGACATGTGAACCGAGGAAACCCGACGCCCCGATGACCAGTGTGGTCACAGGACACCGGGATTCAGATCGTCGATGGCTGCGGCTGCACGCTCGAGCATCGTCATGAACATTCGGTCGCCCCGTTCGGTCGGCATGGCTGCAGCGCAACCGAACACGATGATCATCGGGGCCTGGATGAGGGAATCGACGTAGTCCGTCCAGCACTCGTCGACGGTGTGGTCGGTGACGCCCTGGTTCCGCAGTTCGGTGTGGTAGGCGCTGACGATGTCACGCTCGGCGGTGCGCCGGTCCTCGGTGGACACACTTGTCGCGAGCAGGAAGGCGATGTCGCGCAGCGCGTTTCCTACGGTGATGGTCTGCCAGTCGACGACGGTCACCGAGCCGTCGGGACCGAACAGCACGTTGTCGATGCGAAGGTCGCCGTGGATGAGCGCGAAGCGTTGCGGCGTCCGCTCGAGCCAGTCTCCTGCCTCCGCGACCAGCCAGTCGACGGTGGCTGCCTCTCGTCCGGTCAGGGGGAATCGTGCGCGGAACACGTCGGCCATCGGCTCGAGGACCGAGTCCATCAGCACCCGGTCCTCGTGATCCGGCAGGGACAGACCGGGCAGCTCGAACAATGATTCGTCGCACCACCGCGGAGCGTGCAGTCCGGCCGCCGCGACCGCCACCGCCCGCGCCTGATGCGGAGTGCAGCCCGCGATCTGATCGCCCTGCACCGCGGGTGCCATGTCCTCGAGCAGCAGGACGAATTCGGTGTTGTCGGGGGAGATCACCGAACCGTGGCAGCGCGGGACCGGAACCGTCACCGTCGGGGCGAGGCGCTGATAGAACAGCACCTCGTTGCGGAAGACACCCGCAGCGAATTCGCGTTGGGAGCGTTCGCCGATGGCGAGTTTCGCGACGAGCGTTCCGGGCGCGCCGACGGGCCCCGACCCGGTGGTCGCGTAGGTGGGCGTGATGCGGAAGGACCCGGCCATCTGCCCCGAGCCGACGGGTTCGACGGTGATCGAATCGATCTCGACATCCGGATACCGGGCGCCCAGAAGGTCCGACAGCCAGGCAGCGCTGAGCTCCCCGACATTGGTGGGGATCACACGGTCGCGGCAGGCGCCGCCGCGTCGCGGTACTCGGTCGACCGCGCCTGGCGAACCCAGAGGGTGCCATCGCCTGCGACGGGACCCTGCTTCTTCAGCTCGCGCTTGAGGATCTTGTTCGTCGCCGTCGTCGGCAGGTCGTCGGCGATGCGCACGAATCGTGGCCACGCCTTGGGGGACAGGTCGGCCTGAGCGGCGAGTTGCGCCGACAGGGATTCCGGGGTGAGGACGGCGTCGTCCTGCAGGACGACGGCCGCCATCACCGCGTCGCCGACGTGCTCGTCGGGGACCGCGTAGATCGCCACCCGGTTGATCTCGGGCAGTCGCAGCAGGATTCGTTCGATCGGCCCGGCTGCGAGGTTCTCGCCGTCGACGCGCATCCAGTCGCCGGTCCGTCCGGCCAGGTAGATCCAGTCGTCGGTGTCCTTGTAGGCCAGGTCGCCGGACCAGTACATCCCGTGCCGCATCCGCTCGCTGGTCGCGTCGGCGTCGTTGTAATAGCCCATGAACATCCCGGCGCCGTCGATGTTCACCAATTCGCCGATGGCGGCGTCGGCGTTGGACAGGGCGCCGTTCTCGTCGAACTCGGCGCGGGGGCATTCGGTCAGCGTGTCGGAGTTGTACACGGCGACATTGGGAAAGCCCTTGCCGATCGAGCCCTCCGGCGTTCCCGGTTCACGGGTGATGATGATCGCGAGTTCGGTGGAACCGAACCCATCCCAGACGGTGCACCCGAAACGTCGGGAGAACTCGTTGATGTCGCGGTCGGTGGCCTCGTTGCCGAACGCCACACGCAGCGGGTTGTCGATGTCGTCGGCCTTCTCCTCGGTGGCCAGAATGTAGGCCAGCGGTTTGCCGACATAGTTCATGTAGGTCGCGTTGTACCGACGGATGTCGTCGAGGAAGGTCGAGGCGGAGAACTTCGCCGGCGCAATGGCGGCTCCTCCGCAGAGGGCCACGCAGTAACCACCCATCAGGGCGGCCGAATGGAACAGCGGCATCGACAGATAGCAGACGTCTCCGGGCCCGACCTCGTACTTCTCGGCGAGGACGGGGCCGGCGAACGGGATCATCATGTGCGCGAACTGCACCGGCTTGGGATTGCCGCTGGTGCCGGACGTGAAGATGAGCATGAAGGTGTCGACGGCGGTCGGTACCGAATGTGGCACCAGGTCACCGGCATTCGCGATCAGCTGGTCCCAGGTCGCGGTGGAGGTGTCCAGGATCGTGACGCCCGGCAGGTCGAGCCCGTCGAGGAGGGGGCGGTGGTCGGCGTCGGTGATCAGGACCTGACAGTCGGCGCGCACGATGTCGGCGGCCAGTCCCTCGCCTCGGCGGGTGTTGTTCACGCCGACCGTCACGTAGCCGCCGAGGGCGCCGGCGGCCAGCGCCAGGAGCATGTCGGGGGTGTTGCCGAGGAGCGTGCCGATGTGCATCGGCCGATTCCGATCTGCCACACCGAGGACGGCAGCGGCCATCCGCTCGGCATCGGCGATGTACTCCCGCCAGGTCCAGTCACGACCCTCATAGGTGATCGCCAGGTTGTCGTCGTTCGTACGCTCCTGCAGGAGCTGGGTCACGGTGTCCGCCACGCGACCCACTGTAGAACGTGTTCTCGTTTCTTGTGAACAGATTCTGAAAAATGTCTACTGAGCCGGCTCTGGACCGGATCAGCGGAAGAAGAATCCGGTCCCGGGTATCACCGTGAAGGCCTGATCCGTGCGACCGATGATGGTGGTGGTGAACGAGATGCGGCCCGTCCCGGTCACCGCCTCCACGCCGGGGCCGGGCTTGCCGGCCGTGCATACCGGGAAGACCGCGTCATCGGTGCGATTGGTTCGCTCGTTGCGCCAGGTGACCCCGACGCGTGCTTGTCTCAGGCTGCCGGTGCAGGCGCCGGCGATCGGTTGCAGGCCCAGTCGTGTCGTGCCGGTCGACGTGGCGGTGGCCGCCACGTTGGCGGCGAATCCGCCGGAGATGCCGCTCGGGCCCACCGTGATCCCGACATTGGGCACCTGGTCGACGCGCAGCGCGCGGGGCGCGGCGTCGGCGACGCCGGCCGACAGCGCGGTGGTCGCCGCAGCTCCCACGATGGCGGCGGCACAGGCGGACCTCCGGACAGATCGACGAGACACGAGCATCGGGCACTCCTTCGAGTCGACGGTTCTCCCAGATCACAGCGTGTCCGAATCGGCGCCGGTCGTGAAGCGGGCCGCGGGTTCTGTTACGTATCCGAGACGCCGAGGGCCGATCGGCGGCCTCCCCGTCCGGGTGCTTGGATGGTCGTGGCACGAGGACCGGTTCGACAGAGGGGTGCGCAGGCATGATGGAGGATTCGACGCAGATGGAACGTGCGGCACTGCACGATCCGGTCACGGCGTTCGGCATCGGGAACGTCCTCGCCCCGCGACCCGGCGTCGTGACCGCCGAACAGCAACTCGGCCCCCGATTCACCGATCACCGCGGGCGCATCGACATGCCGGCCCTCGCAGTCCTGTTCGATCACCTCGGCGGACTCCCGTTCTTCCGCTCCGGTCCGCACGGATCGCCGTGCGTCCAGGCCCGGCTCTCGATGTCGATGCAGGGGCACGTCGCCGTCGGAGATGTGGTCACCGGGACCGCAGAGCTGCTCATGCACGACGACGGGTTCGGCACGACGCGCGTGGACATCACCACCTCGACCGGAACGCTGTGCAGCTCCGGTTCCGCTCGCAACGTCGCCGTAGGGCGGACGTTCGCGAACGATCCGTCGACGGGGCGTGGCGTTGGCCTGGCGTCCGAGCATTCCGGCGGGGCGCCGGTGGAGCTGCCGGCCGCCATCGAACCGTCACTGAGCGGCCGCCAGATCGTCGAACAGATCGCGATCGGTGTCCGCAGTGCCGGGCCGCTGACCGAATTGCTCAACGGTGTCGTCGAACCGGTCACCCACGGGCGCACGGTCGGGATTCGATTCACCGCGACGACCGAACCGTGGATGGGCAATGTGTTCGGCACGATGCACGGGGGAGTGATCGCGGCGATCACCGCCGCGGCGTGCTCATTTGCAGGGCAGGCAAACGCCGCGGCCGGGATCGACTATCAGCTCGGTGATCTCGCCATCGGGTTCCTGCGGTCTCCGGCGGTGCAGGGCGACAACGTGATCGTCGATGTCGTCCCGATCAAGGTCGGACGCCGGATCGCGTCCTTCGACGCGACGATGACCGCGCACGACGGGATGCTGCTCAGTCGAGCGACGGCCGACGTCCTCTATCGCTGACTGTCGCGGCCCGTGGTGGCCGGCCCGGTCGGTGGGCACGGTCGGCGAAAAGTTGGGCCCGGTCGGCGAAAAGTTGGGCACGGTCGGCGAGTACGGGGCACGGCCGCCGGTAAAACAATCATGCATGATTGATTTTTCCGACGGTGTGTGTGACCCTGATCGCATGTCGATCGTGGACGGACTCGTGGCGGATCTGACCGACGAGTCGGGGGAGCTCGATGCGCTGGTGGCGGCGCTGGACGACGATGGGTGGAGGATGCTCACACCGGCGCCGGGATGGACCGTCGCCCATCAGATAGGCCATCTCGCCTGGACGGACAAGGTCGCCGCGATCGCAGCGACGGATGCGGACGGTTTTGCGGCTGTGCTCGAGGACGGCGCGACGAACCCGGCCGGATTCGTCGACGCCGCGGCCGAGCGGGCAGCCGCCGCACCTCCCGCGCAGATCCTCGCGGACTGGCGCGACGCCCGTGCTGCACTGGCCGACGCACTGCGCGATGTACCCGACGGAGTGAAGATCCCGTGGTTCGGACCTCCGATGTCGGCGGCCTCGATGGCCACGGCCCGGCTGATGGAGACCTGGGCGCACGGCCTCGACGTCGCGGACGCATTCGGCGTCACGCGCGCGGCCACCGACCGGATCAAGGGCGTCGTACACATCGGCGTCCGCACCCGCGACTTCGCGTACATGGTCAACGGGCTGACCGCTCCCACCGAACCCTTCCGCTACGAGATCACCGCGCCGTCGGGCGAACTCTGGACGTGGGGACCCGACGACGCGGCCGACGTGATCCGCGGCACCGCCGTCGACTTCTGTCAGTTGGTGACCCAGCGACGGGCGATCGCCGACCTGGACCTCGACATCGTCGGAGCCGAGGCGCACCGGTGGACGGGGATCGCACAGTCCTTCGCGGGGCCACCCGGGGCCGGCCGAGAACCCCGACGCGACGGAGCGGAGGCGAGCCGACGGTGACCGGCACCAGCGCACAAGACCCCACCGGCGGCATCGTCCGGATCGGCAACGCATCGGGCTTCTACGGCGATCGGTTCGCGGCGGTCCGCGAGATGCTCGAGGGCGGTGAACTCGACTACCTCACCGGTGACTATCTCGCCGAACTCACCATGCTGATCCTCGGCAGGGATCGGATGAAGGACCCGAAGTCGGGCTACGCCAAGACATTTCTCCGGCAGATGGAGGAATGTCTCGGCCTGGCCATCGACAAGGGCGTCCGGATCGTCACCAACGCCGGCGGACTCAATCCACACGGGCTGACCGTTGCGTTGCGCGAACTCGCTGAGAACCTCGGCGTCGGCGTCGACATCGCGTTCGTCGACGGCGACGACCTCGTCGACCGCGCCGCCGATCTCGGACTGGGCACACCGCTGACGGCCAACGCCTACCTCGGCGCGTTCGGGATCAAGACCGCACTCGACGCCGGTGCCGAGATCGTGGTGACCGGACGGGTGACCGACGCCTCGCTCACCGTCGGCCCCGCGGCCAGTGCGTTCGACTGGACCCATCACGATCTCGACGCACTCGCCGGTGCCGTCGTCGCGGGCCACATCATCGAGTGTGGTGCCCAGGCGACCGGCGGCAACTACTCCTTCTTCACCGAGATCGACACGATGGGACATCTGGGATTCCCCATCGCGGAGGTCTCCGCCGACGGTACGTCCGTGATCACCAAACACGAGGGGACCGGTGGCGCGGTGACGGTCGGTACGGTGACCGCTCAGTTGCTCTACGAGGTGGGCGGACCGCAATACCTGGGACCCGACGTCACCACCCGGATCGACACGATCGACCTCGCCCAGGTGGGCCGGGATCGTGTGTCGGTCACCGGTGTTCGTGGTGAGGCTCCGCCGACGACCACCAAGGTGTCGCTCAACCATCTCGCCGGCGTCCGCAACGAGATCACACTCATCCTCACCGGGCTCGATATCGAGGCGAAGGCAGAGCTGTTCAAGGAGCAGTTCACCGCCGCCCTGCCGACTGCACCCGCCGAGGTGGACTGGGAACTGTCGCGACTCGACCGGGCCGACGCACAGACCGAGGAGCAGGCCAGCGCACTCCTGCGATGTGTCGTCCGGGATCCGGATGCCAAGAAGGTCGGTCGCGCGTTCTCCGCGACGGCCGTCGAACTGGCATTGGCGAGCTACCCCGGTTTCACGATGACCTCACCGCCGGGCAGTGGCACCCCATACGGGGTCTTCGAGCCCGGGTACGTCGACGCCGAGGACGTCGACCACCGCGTGGCGCTGCACACCGGTGTCGTCGAACGGATCCCGCCGAGTCCGCTGCGCACCGAGGTCCCCGACGACCGCACGGACGAGCCCGTCGAGATGTCGACCGACTGGGGCCCGATGGTCTCGCTGCCATTGGGCACCGTGGCCGGTGCGCGCAGCGGGGACAAGGGCGGCAGCGCCAACATCGGTGTGTGGGTGCGCAATCCGGAACACTTCGCCTGGCTGGACGCGACGCTCGACGTCGCCCTGCTCAAGCGTCTGCTGCCCGAGGTGGCCGATCTGCCGGTCCGCCGCCACCGCCTCGCCAACCTGAATGCGGTGAACTTCGTCATCGACGGAGTGCTC
The DNA here is from genome assembly GCF_003797825.1 of Gordonia sp. OPL2. Lineage (GTDB taxonomy): Bacteria > Actinomycetota > Actinomycetes > Mycobacteriales > Mycobacteriaceae > Gordonia. The sequence goes on along the minus strand of NZ_RKME01000019.1, from coordinate 80,913 downwards.
GGGCGCGGCGTCGCCGAGAACGTCCGGTTCGACCCGCAGGCGAAGGGGATGGGGGAGTGGCTCCGTTCGCGACCGGTACCGATTCCCATGGCCTTCACGACACAGAAGGAGAGCTAGTGCCGATCACGAACCCCGTGTGGGAGACTCCGGAACGCAGGGAATTGCGTTCCACGGTCCGTGGATTCGTCGAACGCCATGTGCTGCCCCATCAGGACGACTGGGAGCGCGACGGCCTGATCCCGCGTGAGCTGCACCGTGAGGCCGCGAAGCTGGGCCTGTTCGGTCTGGGCATTCCCGAGGATGTGGGCGGTTCGGGCGGCGACCTCGTCGATGCCACGATCCTCGGCGAGGAACTCCACTACGCGGGAGCCGCGGGTGGTGTCTACGCGTCACTGTTCACACACGGAATCGCGTTGCCGCACCTGATCGGTGCCGGCGATCCGGATCAGATCGACCGGTGGGTCCGACCGACCCTGGCCGGTGAGAAGATCGGCAGCCTGGCCATCACTGAACCCGATGGCGGAAGCGATGTCGGCCACCTGCGGACCTCCGCGGTGCGCGACGGTGACCACTACGTCGTCAACGGCGCCAAGACCTACATCACGTCCGCGGTCCGTGCCGACTTCGTCGTCACCGCGGTACGCACCGGTGGCCCGGGAGCGGCAGGTGTGTCCCTCCTCGTGATCGAGAAGGACACGCCGGGTTTCACCGTCACGCGCAAACTCGACAAGATGGGCTGGCGCAGTTCGGACACGGCGGAGCTGTCGTTCACCGATGTCCGTGTCCCGGTGAGCAACCTCGTCGGCGCCGAGAACTCCGGATTCGTCCAGATCGCCGCCGCCTTCGTCACCGAACGCTCCGGTCTCGCCGTGCAGGCATACGCGAGCGCCCAGCGTTGCCTCGACCTCACCCTTGCCTGGGTGCGGGAGCGGCAGACGTTCGGTAAGCCGCTCATCGCCCGGCAGTCGGTGCAGGACTCTGTCACCGAGATGGCTCGCCGCATCGACATCGCACGGACCTACACCCGCGCGGTCGTCGAGCGGAAGGTGAGTTCCGACGACGACCTCATCGCCGAGGTCTGTTTCGCGAAGAACACCGCCGTCGAGACGGGGGAATGGGTGGCCGACAAGGCCGTGCAGCTTTTCGGGGGGCTCGGTTACATGACGGGCACCGAGGTGGAACGGCAGTACCGCGACATGCGCATCATCGGCATCGGAGGTGGGACCACCGAGATCCTCTCCGGTCTCGCTGCAAAACGATTGGGGTATCAGCAGTGACGGTTCTCCGCTCCACTCTCGACCCGGCCGGCGAAGACTTCGTCGCCGCGAGCTCCGCCATGTCGGGCAAGCTCACCGAACTCCAGGCCGAGTTCGACAAGGCGCTGTCCGGCGGCGGCGAGAAATATGTCGCACGACATCGCGCACGCGGCAAGATGATCGCCCGCGAACGCATCGAGTTGCTGGTCGACGAGGACTCCGCGTTCCTCGAGCTGTGCCCGCTCGCCGCCTACGGCTCGGACTTCCAGGTGGGCGCGTCTGTGGTGACCGGTATCGGCGTCGTCGAAGGCGTCGAGTGCATGATCGTCGCCAACGACCCGACGGTGCGCGGAGGCACGTCGAACCCGTGGACGCTGCGCAAGATCCTGCGGTGCAACGACATCGCCCTCGCCAACCGCCTCCCGGTCATCTCGCTGGTCGAATCGGGTGGCGCCGACCTGCCCACGCAGAAAGAGGTGTTCGTCCCGGGCGGCCGGATGTTCCGGGATCTGACCCGCTTGTCTGCCGCGGGTATCCCGACCATCGCCCTGGTGTTCGGCAACTCCACCGCCGGCGGGGCATACGTGCCCGGCATGAGCGACCACGTCGTCATGATCGAGAACGCCTCGAAGGTGTTCCTCGGCGGTCCGCCGCTGGTCAAGATGGCCACCGGAGAGGACAGCGACGACGAATCCCTCGGCGGCGCGCAGATGCATGCCCGCCAGTCCGGCCTGGCCGACCACTACGCAGCCGACGAGCAGGACGCGATCCGCATCGGCCGACGCATAGTCAGCAGGCTCAACTGGCGCAAGCACGGCCCCGGCCCGGTTGCCGAAGTGCTCGAACCCCGCTACGACCCCGAGGAGCTGCTCGGGATCGTGCCGTCCGACCTGAAGATCCCGTTCAACCCGCGTGATGTGATCGCGCGTGTCGTCGACGACAGCGACTTCGACGAGTTCAAACCGGAGTACGGCAGCTCCCTGTGTACCGGGTGGGCACGCATCCACGGGTATCCCATCGGCATCCTGGCCAACGCGCAGGGCGTGCTGTTCAGTCAGGAATCGCAGAAGGCGACGCAGTTCATCCAGCTCGCCAACCGCAGCAACACACCACTGTTGTTCCTGCACAACACGACCGGCTACATGGTCGGCAAAGAGTATGAGCAGAACGGCATCATCAAACACGGTGCGATGATGATCAACGCCGTGTCCAATTCGACCGTGCCGCACATCTCGGTGCTGGTGGGTGCCAGCTACGGTGCGGGGCACTACGGGATGTGCGGGCGTGCCTACGACCCGCGGTTCCTGTTCGCCTGGCCGAGCGCGAAGTCGGCGGTGATGGGTGCAGCCCAGCTGGCCGGGGTGATCTCCATCGTGTCGCGGGCGGCCACCGAGGCCCGCGGCGGCACGGTCGACGAGGCCGCCGACAGTGCGATGAAACAGATGATCGAAGCGCAGATCGAGGCGGAGTCGGTGCCGGCGTTCCTCTCCGGCATGCTCTACGACGACGGTGTCATCGATCCGAGAGACACGAGAACTATTCTGGGACTGTGTCTTTCGGCCATCGACAGCGGGCCGGTCGAGGGCACGTCCAACTTCGGCGTCTTCCGGATGTGAGGAAAGAGGACATGGAATCATCCCCTGTACCCATTCGGCCTGCCCGCTCCGCCCTGGGCTCCGTATTGGTGGCCAACCGCGGTGAGATCGCCTGCCGTGTCTTCACCACGGCCCGTGCGATGGGCATGCGGACCGTGGCGGTCTTCTCCGACCCCGATGCCGACGCACCTCACGTGCGAATGGCCGATTCAGCGGTCCGGTTGCCCGGCGCGACGTCGGCGGAGACCTATCTGCGCGGTGACCTCATCGTTGCCGCCGCGCAGGCGGCAGGTGCCGACGCGATCCATCCCGGTTACGGCTTCCTCTCGGAGAACGCCACTTTCGCACAGCAGGTCATCGACGCCGGACTCGCCTGGATCGGTCCCGACCCGGCCGCGATCACCGCGATGGGGTCGAAGGTCAACGCCAAGAAGCTGATGGCCGACGCCGGGGTGCCGGTGCTCGGCGACATCGATCCGGCGGCGGTGACCACCGACGACCTGCCGCTGCTGATCAAGGCGTCCGCCGGTGGCGGAGGCCGGGGCATGCGGATCGTCCGGGACCTGGCCGAACTCTCGACCGCGGTGGACGCCGCGGCGCGCGAGGCGCAGTCGGCGTTCGGTGACCCGACGGTGTTCTGCGAACCGTACGTCGAACGCGGGCACCACATCGAGGTCCAGATCATGGCCGACACCCATGGGGCCATCTGGGCGGTCGGGGAGCGGGAGTGCTCGATCCAGCGGCGCCATCAGAAGGTTGTCGAGGAGGCCCCGGCCCCGCTGGTGGAACGGCTCGGCGGCGACCTGCGGGAGCGCCTCTTCTCGGCGGCCCGGTCGGCGGTCGAGGCGATCGGCTACACCGGCGCCGGCACGGTCGAGTTCCTCGCCGACGAGTCGGGACGGTTCTTCTTCCTGGAGACCAACACCCGCCTGCAGGTGGAGCATCCGGTCACCGAACTGACCACCGGTACCGATCTGGTGGAGTGGCAGCTCCGCATCGCGATGGGCGAGCACCTCGACGTCGAGGCGCCGCGAGCGTCCGGACATGCCATCGAGGTCCGGCTCTACGCCGAGGACCCGGCCGCCGACTGGCAGCCGCAGTCCGGGATCGTGCACGCGATCGAGATCGACGATGACGCCCGGTTCGGCCCGCTCGAGCGGGCCGGTATCCGCGTCGACTCCGGGATCGACTCCGGCAGTGAGATAACCACCTACTACGACCCGATGCTCGCCAAGGTGATCAGCTGGGCGCCGAATCGCCGTCGGGCCGCAGCCATGCTGGCCCGTACCCTTGCCGACGCCACCATCCACGGCCCGGTCACCAACCGCGACATGCTGGTGAACACACTGCGCCACGAGCGGTTCCTGGACGGGGACACCGACACCGGGTTCATCGACGAGATCGGTCTCGACGTGTTGTCGGCGTCGGGTGCGAGTACCGACGAGGTGCGGACGGCGGCCACGATGGCAGCGCTTGCCGATGCCGCGGCCGGTCGTCGGCGAGCGACCGTGCAGGCCGGGCTGCCTTCGGGCTGGCGCAATCTCGCCTCCGGTCACCAGATCCGGCGCTACGTCGACGTCCGAACCGACGGCGAGGTGGAGATCCGGTACCGATATCACCGTGACGGCACCGTCGACCTGCCGGATCTGCCGGCTGTGTCGGTGGTCGAGGTGACCGCGGACCGTGTCGTCGCCGATGTCGCCGGTGTCCGCCACCGGTGGACGGTGTCGCGCCACGGTCAGTCCGTGTTCGTCGACCGGCCCGGTGTGGCTGTGACGCTGCGTCGTGTCCCGCGGTTCGTCGACCCGTCGGCGGTGGCGCGACCGGGATCGCTGCTCGCGCCGATGCCGGGCTCGGTGATCCGGATCGCGGTCGCCGAGGGCGACCGGGTGACCGCCGGGCAGCCGCTGCTGTGGCTCGAGGCGATGAAGATGGAACACACCGTCGCGGCATCGGCGGATGGGGTGGTCACCACCCTGTCGGTGCAGGCGGGCCAACAACTGTCGGTCGGCGATGTCCTCGCCGTGATCACGGCCGACGACGAGACAGACCCCACCAACCCATCCCAGACACAGCACGAGGAGAACGTCGGATGACCGACCTTACCGATGTCGCAGTGAACCCCTTCGTCGAATCCCCGGAACGCGCCGCCCTGCGGCAGTCGGTGGCCGCATTCGCCAAGAAGTACGGGCAGGAGTACTTCCGCGAATGCGCCCGCGAAGGACGCAAGACCGACGAGATGTGGAGTGAAGCAGGCAAACTCGGCTTCATCGGCGTCAACCTGCCGGAGGAGTACGGCGGCGGTGGCGCCGGTATGTACGAACTCGCCATCGTGATGGAGGAGATCGCCGCCGCGGGGGCCGGTCTGCTCATGCTCGTGGTGTCGCCGGCCATCTGCGGCAACATCATCGCGCGCTTCGGCACCGACGAGCAGCGGCAGCGCTGGATCCCGGGACTCGCCGACGGCACCATCACGATGGCGTTCGGGATCACCGAGCCCGACGCCGGATCCAACTCGCATCAGATCACCACCACCGCGCGCCGTGACGGCGACGAGTGGCTGCTCACCGGACGCAAGGTCTATATCTCCGGTGTCGACCAGGCCGAGGCCGTCCTGATCGTGGCCCGGACCGAGGACGCCAAGACCGGCAAGCTGAAACCGGCGCTGTTCATCGTGCCGACCGACGCGCCGAACTTCGAGTTCACCATGATCGACATGGAGTTGCAGAACCCGGAGAAGCAGTTCCAGCTGTTCCTCGACGACGTGCGTTTGCCCGCCGATGCCCTCATCGGGTCCGAGGATGCGGCACTGAGTCAGCTGTTCGCCGGCCTCAACCCCGAACGGATCATGGCTGCGGCATCGGCGGTCGGCATGGGCCGCTTCGCGCTCGACAAGGCGGTGGCCTACGTCAACGACCGCACCGTGTGGAAGACCCCGATCGGTGCGCATCAGGCGATCGCCCATCCGCTCGCCGAGGGCAAGGTCCAGATCGAGATGGCCAAGCTGATGATGCAGAAGGCCGCGACCCTCTACGACGCCGGCGACGACTGGGGTGCCGCGGAACCGGCGAACATGGCCAAGTACGCGGCCGCCGAGGCGTGCGTGAAGATCGTCGATCATGCCGTGCATTCGATGGGCGGCAACGGACTGACCACCGAGTACGGACTCGCCCCGATGCTCAGCCTCGCCCGCATCGCGCGGATCGCGCCGGTCAGCCGCGAGATGATCCTGAACTTCGTGGCGCAGACCAGTCTCGGCCTGCCCAAGTCGTACTGAGTCGCACGTCGTACCGACTCGCACAGAGGAGACACGAGATGACCGACGACACGACAGAAGTCGTCCACACCACGGTCGCCGACGGCATCGTCACGCTCGAACTGGACTCGCCTGCCAACCGCAACGCTCTGGGGGCGTCCCTGGTCGAGGGATTGTTGACGGGGCTGTCGGCCGCCACCGACGACGCGTCGGTGCGTGCCGTTGTCCTCACGCACGCCGGCGGGACATTCTGTGCCGGAGCCGATCTCAGTGAGGCACTGAAATCCGGGATGTCGGTGGAGGATGCATCTGCCCACGGGACCCGGTCGATGATCGACCTGATGCGGACGATTGTGGAGATGCCCAAACCGGTGATCGCCCGGATCGACGGCCATGTGCGGGCCGGCGGATTCGGGCTCATCGGTGCCGCCGACATCGTGCTGGCGGGACCGTCGTGCACCTTCGCGCTGACCGAGGCACGACTCGGCCTGGCGCCATCGGTCATCTCGCTTGTGCTGCTGCCACGACTGACCGCCCGAGCATCCGGCCGGTACTTCCTGTCCGGGGAGACCTTCGACTCCGCGACCGCCGTCCGACTCGGGCTCGTCTCGGAGGCGTTCGCCACCGCCGACGACCTCGCCGCGGGGCAGGAGACCATCCTTGCCGGCATCCGCCGGTCGTCGCCGCAGGGACTGGCGGCGTCGAAGGCGCTCACCACCGCCGACGTGCTGGCCCAGTTCGAGGAGTCGGCGGATGTTCGTGCCAAGGAATCGGCGACCCTGTTCTCCTCGGAGGAGGCGCGCGCGGGGATGGCCGCATTCCTGTCGAAGCAGCGGCCACCCTGGGATCTGACCGCGGACCGGGTATGACCTCCTCGGGCACCCGCACCCCGGCACCCCGCGAGCCGCAGCAGGAACGCTCGCGGCTCACCCGCGAACGCCTACTGCGCTCCGCGATCGATGCGCTGGCACAGGATGGTTGGGCATCGGCGACGGTGGCGGCCGTCGCCGAGCGCGCCGGGGTGTCGCGCGGTGCCGCACAGCATCATTTTCCTACTCGCGAAGCATTGATCACCGCGGTTCTCGAGCAGGTCTTCGACGACATGACCTCGACCGCGTCGGCAGCGATCGCGACCTTGCCCGACGACGACGCCGGCCGCATCGCCGCCGCCGTCGATCGCGCGGTCGCGATCTACACCGGCACCGAGTTCAAGGCCGCCCTCCAGGTGTGGGCCGCCGCCGCGTCGGATTCGGCTCTGCGCGAGCTGATCCTGCCGATGGAAGGCAAGTTCGCGCACGCCGCACATCAGATGACCGTCTCGGCGTTGGATCCGGAAGGGCGATATCCCGATTCGCGTCGGATCGCCCAGGTGACCCTCGACCTCGCGCGAGGTCTCGGCCTTGCCGACACCCTGTCCGACGACTCCCGGCGTCGCGCCCAGGTCGTCGGGACGTGGACGGAATTGGTGCGTCTCGCCCTGACGCACACCGCCTGACTCTCCTCGGAGAGCGGTCTCTCGCGTGCGGAAGATCTGCAGCACAGCACCAGTGGTGGCCGAGGGTGCCGCGGATCGCGCACACCGGCAGATGGGTTGTCTGCGGGTGCCGTCGGATACGCGGTATCCTGTGGTGGCGTGGTTTCACTCTGTGGAGTTGTCAAGGTACGGATGCGGTCCCGGCGTGGCCGGGTGCGGTGTTGGTGGTCTGGTCGGTTCGGTCAGGTCAGATCGGGTCGTGTCAGGCGGCGGTGGGCAGGTTGTCGATGGTCAGGGTGCGTCGGTTGTAGCTGGGTACGGGTCTTCGGTGTGGGTCGACGGTGCTCGGTGGGGTGAGCCAGGGGTGGTGGTCGGCGCCGATGAACACGTCCCAGCCGTTGTGGTGGATGTCGGCGTGACAGGACGGGCACAGCAGGCAGCCGTTCTCCAGGCAGGTGTCGCCGCCGTGGCTCCAGTGGTCGATGTGGTGGGCGTGGCATCGTTCGGCGGGTGCACCGCATTTGATGCAGCATCGGTCGCGGATGTAGAGGGCTGTGCGTTGGGCGGGGGTGAACAGTCGTTTGTCGCGGCCGACGTCGAGGGGGACGGTTTCGCCGTCGACGAGTAGTGGTGTGATGGTTGGGTCGCAGGCGAGTCGGTTCATCGTGGCGGGGGTGATCGATCCCATGTGTTCGAGGGACGATTCTTTGGGGTTGTCGGCGGGGATGGTCAGTAGCACATGGGTTCTCGGAACCATGGCCGCGTTGTTTCCGCCTGCGGCGGCGATGTCGAGGATGGTCTCTAATGCGTCGGCGAGACGTTGTTCGGTGGAGCGTGCGTCGGGGGAGCCGTCGGGTTCGGGGCGGGGTGCACCGTGGCGTTCCATGGCGGCCTGGAATTTTTCGCCGACTTCGACATCGAGGTCGGCGTCGACGTGGATGCGTCCGTCGGTGGTCTTGTGTTTGGTGAGCGTGTTGATGGTGCGGTCTTCGGCGGCGGGCAACCCGCCGGGAGTGTCGTCGGCGATCAGGTTGCCCAGGGTGCGGGCGCGGTCGATGATTTCGGCGGGGGTGGCGCCGGAGAAGTGTTGGGCGAGAAGGTCTGTCACATGGTTTAGACGTTCACCGTCGTCGATCGGTTCCGGTGATCTTTTCCCGATGTGCTCGATACCGCGGACGATGGCGTCAGCATGTTCGCCGGAGATGACGCCGTCGGCGGCGTGGGCGGCCAACGTCGGCAGTGTGGTGAGCGATCCGGCGATACGGATGAAGCGTTGGGCCACGGCGGGTGCACATCCCATGACGATCAACAGTTCTCGAGTCGTGCGCCCGTGATCGGTGGCCACGCGCAGTCGTTCGAGCGCTGCGGTCAGGACTGCGGCGTGGTGATCGATCAGGTTGCGCAGTTTCAGGAGCGCCCGCATCGCGTCGAACGCGACAGGACCAGTCATGTCAGCGTCGTCGACGCGCAGATCGTGGACGGCGGCAGAGATGTCGGAGATGTCGTCGATGATGCTCACAGCAGTCCCCCAAGAGTCGACAGATCAGGCCAGCAGGAGACTCATCGGATTCTTGGGGCCACACCGGGGGTGTGGCGGTTCACTCACATCATTTCGAACCTGCTGACAACCAATCTATCGAACACATGTACGAAGCGCAAGGGATTTCCACAACCTTTTTTCGTGATGTATCGGGACAGCGGTGACAGTTCCGAATCAAGACATCGCTGCCACAGTTGGTGTGTCAGGACTTTGATGACGGTGGTCTTGGAGGGGCGTGGGCCGCGCGGTTGTCAGGTGCCGACGGCTCCTCTTCCCTCGGCGCGTTTCCGCACTTGTAGAACGACTTTCGGAAAATGTCGTGCCAGAGAAGAACGTCGAGACCGCCCCGCGGGGCGGCATCAGGCCACTGCGAGACCGCCGGCAGCACGACAGGGTCGATACGTTCATTGATTGCCACCACCCAGGCGTTGTACAGACTTCTGTGAATACAGAAACTCATGTACCGTGAGGCTCGTGGAAGCGGTTGCTGTGAGTCAGCGCGATGCGCTGACCAGGTTCGGTTACGCGTTGTCGGACTCGACGCGCACGCAGGTGCTGTTGCGGCTACGGGGCGGCGGTGCGTATCCCGCGGAGCTGGCCGACGCTATCGGAGTGTCGCGCCAGGCGTTGTCCAACCATCTTGCTTGTCTGCGGGGCTGTGGCCTCGTAGTTGCGGTGCCCGAGGGTCGCCGCACTCGGTACGAGCTGGCCGATGGCCGGATCAGCCACGCGTTGGATGACTTACTCGGCTTGGTCCTCGCGGTCGACCCGGCCTGTTGCCCGGCCTCCGACGGGCAGGGATGCTGCTGATGGCTTCCGAGCTCGGTCTACCGTCGGTGGGTCGACCGGCCCTCGACGTCGCGCGTCGGGAGTTGTTGCAGCGCCGCATCCGTTGGTTCGTCGCGGCGACCGTCACCTACAACGTCGTCGAGGCCGTCATCGCGATCAGTGAGGGTGCGAGAGTGTCATCAGGGGCACTGATCGGCTTCGGTTTGGACTCCGTCATCGAGGTGTCCTCGGCGGCGGCGGTTGCCTGGCAGTTCGCCGGTGCGGATCCCGAGCGCCGGGAGAAAGTCGCTCTGCGGATCATCGCGTACTCGTTCTTCGCCCTGGCGGCATATGTCAGCGTCGAGTCGCTACGTTCGCTGTTCGGTCTGGGTGACGAGGCGCGGCACTCATCGATCGGCATCGCCGTGGCGGCGGTCAGTGTGCTGATCATGCCGCTGTTGTCGTGGGCCGAACGTCGCGCCGGCCGTGAGCTCGGCTCGTTGAGCGCGGTGGCCGACTCCAAACAGACGCTGCTGTGCACGTACCTGTCGGCGGTGCTGCTGGTCGGTTTGGTACTCAACAGCCTGCTCGGGTGGTCGTGGGCAGATCCGATTGCGGCGCTCGTCATTGCGGCGATCGCAGTCCGCGAGGGCATCAACGCCTGGAAGGGCGACGCATGCTGCGCACCCAGTATCGGTCAGCGCGATGGTGAGCCCGACGGCTGCGACTGCTGCAGCACGGACGGAACCGGTCACGCCTCGCACCAGTGACCTGGCACGTCGGACGAGCGCACATCGCGTGCCAATCGGACCGGTGATTGCACACCTGAGTGTTGGTGGAGAAGTGTCACCCACCACGATCACTCAAGCTGTCACCGACGCCCCGCGAGATGACATTCCGACTCCTTTCATGAGCCAGCGCACCTGCGTCGTCCTGGCAGCATGGGCACATGCTCATCGTCGCGGCCGTCGTCGTCTTGTTGCTGCTCAGCGGGATCATCAGTGCCTGGCGTGACCCGCGCCGGCTGCGGCCCGGAGTCTATCTCGGGGCCGCGCTGGTCCTTGTCGCACTGCTTGTCATCTTTCTCGTGATGCGCACTGCCGGCAATCCGCTGACGGGGGCCGTGATCGTTCTGGCACTGAGCTTTTCGGGCCTGGCGGTGATCGCCGCACTCGGCGCGTTCCTGATCGTCAACGGGGCGAACCTCGCCCGGCACGAGGGTGTCCACCTGCCGACTCTGCTGTCGACCGGACTCGGCGTGGTGTTGCTCGGATACGCGGTGGCGGTGGCTGCCGGCATGGTCATCGGACAGGTCTACGTGGGCGACTCGAACACGATTGTGGTGATCCTGCTCGCGGTGGGTTTGCCGGCGGGATATCTGGGTTTCGTCTTCGCGACCTTCCTCGGCTGGTCGCTGGTGTACGCGCGGTGGGGTCGTCGTCGCGCGGGCCGGGACGCCGTCGGCGCGGTGATCGTGCTCGGCGCCGGACTCCTGGACGGGGATCGGGTCAGTCCTCTGCTCGCCGGTCGTCTCGATCGTGGGCAAGTGGTGTACGAGCTCGCGCGGCGGAAGGGGCGCCGACCGATCGTCATCTGTTCGGGAGGCCGCGGGCCGGACGAGCGAATTCCCGAGGCGGAGGCGATGGCACGCTACCTCGTCGAGCGCGGGATCGACGAGAGCGACGTCGTTCTGGAGAACTCGTCCACCGATACCGCGGAGAACCTCACATACTCCGCGCGACTACTGGCCGAGCGGGAGATCCGCGGTCCGGTCGCGGTCGTCACCAGCGACTACCACGCCTTCCGTGCCGCTACACTCATGCGTAACGCGGGAATCGACGGATTCAGCACGGGTGCGCACACCCCGTCGTACTTCTTCCCGAACGCGCAGACCCGCGAGTATCTCGCCATTCTGCGAGATCACCTGTGGCTCAACGTCGGCGTCGTCGTCTGCCTGTCGGTGCCGTGGATGACGGCACTGATCCGATCGCTGTGACACCTGATGCGGCGCCGACGTGGACCGACCCGGACGCGGCAGGGGGAGGCATCGCGTCCGGGCCGGGGTCTGCCCGCGGGGGTCAGCTGTCGTGGATGATCACACCGCGGATGTTCTTGCCGTCGCGCAGATCCTGGTAACCCTCGTTCACCTGGTCGAGGGTGTAGGTCTGCGTGATCAGCTCGTCGAGCTTCAGTTGACCGGCGTCGTAGAGACGCAGCAGTTTGACGATGTCGTACTGCGGGTTGGCCGACCCGAACAGACTGCCCTTGATGGTCTTCTGGTTGAGCGTCAGATCGGTGCCGGACACCTGGACGGTCAGCTTGGTGGGATCGGCGAGTCCGGTGATGACCACCGTGCCGCCCTTGCCGACAACCGCCGTGGCGTTGGCGACGACCTCCGCGTCGACCGTGCCGACCAGGATGAGCGCTTGGTCGGCGCCCTGCCCCCACGTCAGTTCGTTGACCTTCTCCGCCGCTTCCGCCGCGTCGGCGAACGCATGTGTCGCACCGAATTTGATCGCGGTGTCGCGCTTGAGAGCGACCGGGTCGACCACCACGACGTGCTTGGCGCCCGCGGACACCGCGCCCTGTACGGCGTTGATGCCCAGGCCGCCGATGCCGTAGATGACGACGGTGTCGCCTGCGCGCACGCCGCCGGCATAGACCGAGGTACCCCAGCCCGACGGCACGCCACAGCCCACCAGCACAGCCTTCTCGAGCGGGAGCCAGTCGTCGACCTTGACCACCGAGTGCTGGGAGATGGTCGCCCGCTCGGCGAAGGTGCCGAGCATGCACATCGCGCCGAAATCATCACTGCCGGAATGGAAGCGGAACGACCCGTCGGGCATCGAGCCCTCCAGGATGGTCGCCCCCATGTCACAGAGGTTCTGTCGGCCGGTCGAGCAGTAGCGACAGGTGCCGCAGTTCGGGATGAAGCTGCACACGACATGGTCGCCGGGCTTGACCTTCGTGACACCCGGCCCGACCGCCTCGATGACACCGGAACCCTCGTGTCCGCCGACGATGGGATAGCGCGGCGGCAGGTCACCGTCGGTGAGATGCAGATCCGAGTGACACAGCCCGGCAGCCGTGTACTTGATCAGGACCTCCCCGTCGCGGGGCTCGTCGAGGTCGAGTTCGACGAGCTCGAACGGCTTCCCGGGACCGGTGAGGACTGCGGCCTTGGTGGTGAGAGACATGGATTGTGCTCCTGGTTCGAATGAGGGTGGAGAGATCAGAGGGAGATGTTGACGGCCTTGGTCTGGGTGTAGAGGTCGATGGCCGACGACCCGAGCTCGCGGCCCCAACCGGACTGCTTGTATCCACCGAACGGCATCGCGGTGTCGAAGCCGTTGTACTGGTTGACCCACACCGAGCCGGCCTTGATCTGGCGCGCGGTCTTGTGTGCCTTGGACAGGTCCTGGGTCCAGATGCCGGCGGCGAGTCCGTAGATGGAGTCGTTGGCGGCCGCGGCGACACCGGTGTCGGCGTCGAACGGCAGTGCTGCGACGACCGGGCCGAAGATCTCCTCCTGAACGATGGAGAAGCTCGGTTCGACGTCGACGAAGACGGTCGGTTCGATGAAGAATCCCTCATCGCCCCAACGCTTTCCGCCGGTGAGTGCCCGGGCGCCATCGGCGAGGCCGGCGGCGAGGTAGCCGGACACACGGTCGAACTGCTCCTGACTGACCAGTGGGCCGAGTTCGGTCGTCGGATCGAGACCTGGACCGATCTTGGCCTGCGACGCAGCCTCGGCGACGGCTGCGGTGAAGTCGTCGAAGATCGGCCGCTCGACGAACAGACGGGTGCCGGCCACACAGCACTGGCCGTGGTTGAACATCCACGCCGCGACCGATCCGGCAACCGCCTTCTCGAAGTCGGCGTCGGCGAACACGATGTTCGGGCTCTTGCCGCCGAGTTCCAGCGACACCTTCTTCAGATTGCCCTTCGCCGCTTCCACGATCTTCTTGCCGACCTCGGTGGAGCCGGTGAACGCGATCTTGTCGACATCCTCGTGTGCGGCCAGCGCAGCGCCTGCCTCGCCGTACCCGGTGACGATGTTGACCACGCCGGGAGGGAACCCGGCCTCCTGGAAGATCTCGCCGAGCAGCAGTGCCGTCAGTGGGGTCTGCTCGGCGGGCTTGAGGATCACCGTGTTGCCGGCCGCGAGCGCCGGGGCCAGTTTGAACGCGGCCATGAGGAGGGGGAAGTTCCACGGGACGATGAGCCCGCAGACGCCGACCGGCTCGCGCAACGTGTAGGCATGGAACTCGCCGCCGGGCACGAAGGGCATCGACACGTCGACCGTCGAGCCGGTGATCTTGGTGGCCAGGCCGGCGTTGTAGCGGAAGATGTCGGCCGACCAATTGGTGTCGACCGCGGCGGCGATGGTCGCCGCCTTGCCGTTGTCGAGAGCCTCGAGCTGACCGAACTCCGCAGCACGCTCGGTCAGCAGGTCGCCGACCTTCCACAGCAGACGCTCCCGCTCGTTGGGCTTCATCCGCGTCCACGGGCCGTCGTCGAAGGCCTGTCGGGCCGCGCGAACCGCGCGATCGATGTCGGCGGCATCTCCGTGCGCAACCGAGGTGATGGGCCGGGCGGTCGCCGGATCGATGGTCTCGAACGTGCGGCCCGACGCGGACCACACCCATTCACCGCCGATGAGCATCGGTCGGTCGCCGGAGATGAAGTCGCGGACCTTCGCGTGCAGGTCAGTGGCGACGGCGGTCATGAAAACCTCCTGGTCAGGTGAAGATCGGAAGTGATCTGGGTCATAGATGTGACCTGCTTCATTTCTGCCACCCTTCGACCTTCCCGCCATGTCCAGAAACTGGACAGTGGCCTGTACAGCAGCGCCTCACCGCTGTGACCCCGGACAAGTGAGGTCCCCTCATCCAGTCATCCACGTCGCCGCTAGCGTGTGACCCCGGCACGGATTCGCCGACGACCGGCCGGAATCGGGGCATCGGGGGGTCACGACCGACGGATCCACGATGGGGCAGGAGAGCACGATGGCGACGCGGACATCGAGAGGCAGGCTGCGCAGCGTCCTGGCCGGGGTCGGACCGGTGGCCGCAACGGTGTCGCCGCGTGAGGCGGTGCGCGCGGGCGCCGGCGCGATCCTCGGTCTCGGTGTCGTCGGTCTGGTGCTCATGTCGTCGGGCATCGACCTACAACTCGGGCTGTACATGATCGCGCCGTTCGGGGCGACGACCGTACTGGTGTTCGCCGCACCCAACAGTCCGCTCGCCCAGCCCTGGCCCGCCGTCGTCGGGAACACCTTCTCCGCCCTGGTCGGCGTCGCCGTCACCCTGCTGGTACCGCAGGCCGCACTACGGGTCGCGCTCGCCGTCGGGCTGTCGGTCGCGGTGATGATCCTGTGCCACGCCGTGCATCCGCCCGCGGGGGCGGTCGCGATGACGGCTGCCCTGAGCCCCGAGGCCATCGATGCCCTCGGCTTCCGGTTCGCTCTCGCGCCGGTCGCGATCGGCACGATCTTGCTGGTGGCACTCGCCGCCGGCTACGCCCGCGCGACCGGTCGTCGCTATCCGTACCGACGTTTCGACTCCGTCACTCCGCCCGGTGAGCGTCTGGGGTTGAGCGAGGACGAGCTGACCGGAATCCTGCAGCGGTATCGGCAATCGCTGAACCTCGGTGTCGCCGATCTCGCCCGACTGATCGGCGCCGCCGAGTTGCAGGCCGCCGGACACCGCGCCGGCCCGCTGAACGCCTCCGACGTGATGTCGAGGGACCTGGTGACCGTCGGCCCGGACGCCACCGTGACGGATCTGGCCGAGTTGTTCGATCAGCATGGCTTCACGTCGCTGCCGGTGGTGACGCGAAACGGGCGCTACCTCGGGGTCGTGTTCCAGATCCACCTGGTCGCCAGGTTGCGCGCGACCCCGATGCGGGCACGGCCGGGAGCCATCGTCGACCGGTTGCTGCGGCGTGACGGCAGCGTATTGCGTGCCGAGGACGTGATGGCGCTCGATCTGCCGGTCGCCGCCCCGGCCACGCCCGTCGCCGCGCTGCTGCCGATGCTGTCCGGACGCGGATGTGATGCGGTACCCGTTCTCGACGACGAGATCATCGTGGGGATCGTGACGCAGACCGACCTCATCGCGGCGCTCGCGCGTCAGACGATGCAGGGTGAGGCGGTGGATGCCCAGACGGTGCATGCCCAGACGGTGCCGGGACCGCTCGTCGACTGAATCGGGTCCGCGGCGTTGCGGATGTCAGACGCCGAGCGCCCGCATCCGCGCGTACAGGGTCGTGCGACTGATGCCGAGTTCGCGGGCTGCGTGGACCTTGTTGCCCTGAGCCCGGTCGAGCGCCTCGACGATCGCGGTCCGTTCGGCCTGTTCACGGCCCGACAGATGTGCGGCGCGACTGGTCGTGCGATACGCGGGTGGGAGGTCGGCGGGCTCGATGACGCGTCCCGCCCGCATCCGGCAGGCTGCCGCGGCCTGCCGCAGCACGGACCCGAGTTCGGAGAAGTTGCCGGGCCAGTCCTGGCACAGCAACGCGTCGGTGGCGCCACCGGACAGCGTCATCGTCGGGTCGATGTCGGTCAGCACTCCCGCCGCGAGCGCGCCGAGTTCGGACACGCGGTGCCGCAGGGGTGGGAGGTCGACACGTGTGGCGCACCGTGCCAGCAGCGCGGCCACCCCGGCGGCCGCCTGATCCCGTGGGCCGCTCACGACGATCAGTGGTGTGGATGCCGAGCTGAGGCCGGCGACGCGGCCGAGCAGGGCGACGGCCCGGTCGTCGAGCAGGTCGGCGCCGTCGACGATCAGCGGGGCACGGACCTCGCGAGCGCGGGCGACCGACGCGGGGATGTCGGGCTGCCGCCCGGCGATCAGGTCGTCGGCGACGTCGACGATGACGGGCGGGTCGGCCGAGCCGACGTCGGCGGCCAACGCGAGCGCGCGGGTGCTGCGTCCCGTTCCCGGCTCTCCGGACACGGCGACGCTGACCGCCGACGGCGCACCGACCGAGGTGGGACGCGGAGGCGGGGCGACGACGACCGGACGGAAACGGAACAGCGCGGCGCCACGCACGCCGGCAACGGGTTCGACGGCGACCTCGACCTCGGCGCCGGACACCAGGGTCAGCGGGAGCACCGTCTCGCGCAGTCCGGGGTCGGTCGCGACGATACGCAGCGCGCCGATGTCGGTGGGGGAGAGCAGCTCTGCCGCCAGTGCGTTGGTGAGCTGCAGGTCGTCGCCGATGGCGGCGACGGCGAGGTCGCGGCGTGGAGCAGCGCGCTGGAAGGCGTCGAGCACCCGCCGCTGGTGCGCGCGAGACCGATCCAGGAGCCGGTCGGCGATGTCGGCGACGATGCCGTTGACGAATGGGACGGCCAGTGGGTTGATGCGGTCGGCGATCTCGGACATGCAGATGATCCCGGCCAGTCTGCGGGTGGCGGGGTGGATGATCGGCTGACCGAAACAGCTGATCGACTTGAACTGTTCGAGGTAGTGCTCGCTGCTGTTGACGACGACACCACCACGCGTCTCCGCCGGGGTCCCGAGTGCGGTGGTGCCGACGAAGTCCTCACCGAACGGGACCCCCGGTGACGCGCCGACCTCGTCGAGGGTCCGCTCGACCGCGGATCCGAAGGCCACCCGCGTCACCATGCGGCACTCGTGGTCGACCAGGAGCAGGGACAGGTCGGTGTCGGCGAGTCGCACGGCCGCGTCGTCCAGGACCGGACGCGCGGCATCGAGCAGCGGGTCGGCGGAGGCGATGTCGGCGAGGGCGGTGGGGGTCGCGTCGTCCGGGCGGACACCGGACAGCGCGGACCGTCGCCACGAGTGCTCGATGACCGAGCGTCTCGGCGTCTGATCGGAGGTGAAGGCGACGGTGTCGATGTCACCAACGTGACACACATCACCGGGGAAGGGAAGTCCGCTCGCCGCCGACGACGGCGTCGCGGGCCGCGTCCGCCGCCGACTACGGTTGACCGCATGCGCGTCGCGACCTGGAACGTGAACTCGGTCAAGCAGCGGATCCCGCGGTTGCTGCCGTGGCTCGACGATCGTGCCCCCGACGTGGTCTGCCTGCAGGAGACCAAGCTGTCCGACGACGCGTTCCACGATGTCCTCGGCGCCGATCTCGCCGACCGCGGATACGAGATCGCCCATGTGGGACAAGGGCAGTGGAACGGGGTCGCCCTGCTGTCGCGGGTGGGTCTCGTCGACGTGCGCCGCGGCTTCGACGCCGCGCCCGGGTTCCCCGAGCCGGACTCGCCCGTCGAGGCACGTGCGGTGTCCGCGCTCTGCGGTGGTGTGCGAATCCACTCCCTGTACGTGCCGAACGGACGTGTGCCGGACTCGGATCACTATGCGTACAAGCTGAATTGGCTGGCTCGATTACGAGTCGCCGTGGCGGCCGGGACAGGCGACGACTCCGCGGACAACACCATGCTGTGCGGGGACGTGAACATCGCACCCGCCGACGCGGATGTCTTCGACCCGGCGGCCTACGAGGGACACACGCATGTGACCACGCCGGAACGTGATGCGCTCGCGGGTCTGCAGTCCCTGGGACTGCGCGACGTCGTGCGCGATCGGTGGCCGGACGATCGCGTGTTCAGCTACTGGGACTATCGGGCCGGGATGTTCCACAAGGATCTCGGCATGCGGATCGACCTCGTGCTCGCCGGCGGCACGGTCGCCGATCGGGTGGCGGCCGCATGGGTCGACCGGCAGGCGCGCAAGGGCAGCAAGCCCAGCGACCACGCGCCGGTCGTCGTCGATCTCGACACCGCTCCCGACGGCGACATCGGGCCGGTCGTCCCGCCACCGTCGAACCCGGCCCGACGCGGATCGTCGACGGTGAAGCTCCCCCAGTCGACCGAGTAGAGGTCTCGAAACCCCGACAGCGTGGTCTGCCCGGAACCGGGGTCATCGTCGGCGTGTGGGTTCTTGAATGGACGCATGGGTCTGATCAGGCAAGTGCGCGACGGGATCATGCGTTTCGCCCAGCGCAACGTCGTGGCACGTCGACGCGGGGACGTCGTCGACACCTACCGCAACCTCCGGATCGGCATGGTGACGCTGATCCTGATGCTGGCCTTTGCGGTGACCGCCGAATCGATCCGATCGACGGACATCAGGCCGTCGATCAGCGACTACTACGACACCTCGGTGCGGGCCGTGTTCATCGCGACGGTGTGTGCGATGGGCGCCATGCTCATGGCCTACAAGGGTCGCTCCGAGATCGAAGACGTACTGCTGAACTACGCGGGCTTTCTCGCGTTCTTCGTGGCGTTCCTGCCCACCGACACCGCTGAACGCCTCGTGTATCCGCCGCGCGACTGGATCATCCTCAACATGTGGACCGCCGTGTTCGGAGGCGTGAGTGCCGTGGTCATCTGGTCGCTGATCAGCCGCATCGGCCGGTTCGCGACGTCACGACGGACGACCCTCGCCGGGAACGTCGCCCGTGGTCTGGGGCTCTGCGCGGTGATCGTCGTCGTCGCCAAGCAGCTCTGGTGGGAGGACGCATTCGGTATCACGCCACACGTCGCCGCCGCCGTCTCGATGTTCGGGTTCCTGACACTGGTCGTCGGCGTCAACGGGCTCGCCGCGGTGGTCCGGGACGCCCCACGCCGATACGCGACGGCGTACTTCCTGATCGCCACCGGCATGTTCGTGACGGTCGTCGTCGCCGGCGTGGCATCAGTCTGCGGCTGGGGTGAGGGCGTGAACCTCGTGTTCTGGGTCGAATGGGTTCTGCTGGCGGCATTCCTCGCGTTCTGGCTCGTCCAGACCGCGGAACTGTGGGATGAGGAGGCCGAACTCAAGTCAGCGGTCGACGGTGACGCCCGTGCCAGGGTTCTCGGTGGAGACGTCCCCGATGCCGACAGCCCCGATGACCGGGAACAACGCGGCTGATCCCACCGTTGAGGAATCCAGATGATCACTGCGTGTTCACCCCTGCGACGGTCCCGGTCAACGTGGGCGAACCGATTTTTGACCTGTGCAAACTCGATCGGTAGAGTGGATCGCCGGTGCCCGGCACATGCTGGGCCAGTCCGCATGCCCGGCTTCCGGGTTGCACGCGGACTGACAGGCGAGACCGTCGTCGAGTGTGTGACACGCCCGACCTCGGGGTAGCGATAAATGTACTGACCAGCGCAAACGCGCTGGTGGGGCGAGTTGTGGAAGCAACGAGATTCGAGAAAGCTCTCGATGCTTGCCCGGAGCACAAACCTCAACACGACAACTGCACCACCGCCGCCCGCGCCGCACGGCGCCCGGCGAACCTGCCGACAAAGGAAGAAACACTCAGTGCCAACGATCAACCAGCTGGTCCGCAAGGGCCGTCACGACAAGGCTGCCAAGACCAAGACCGCAGCCCTCAAGGGGAGCCCGCAGCGTCGTGGCGTGTGCACCCGCGTCTACACCACCACCCCGAAGAAGCCGAACTCCGCGCTGCGCAAGGTCGCCCGTGTGCGCCTGACCAGCTCCGTCGAGGTCACCGCTTACATCCCGGGTGAGGGTCACAATCTGCAGGAGCACTCGATGGTGCTCGTCCGCGGTGGTCGTGTGAAGGACCTTCCCGGTGTGCGTTACAAGGTCATCCGCGGCTCGCTCGACACCCAGGGTGTCAAGGACCGCAAGCAGGCCCGCAGCCGTTACGGCGCCAAGAAGGGGAACTGATAAGTCATGCCACGCAAAGGACCCGCACCGAAGCGCCCCCTGATCAACGACCCGGTCTACGGTTCGCCGCTGGTCACCCAGCTCGTGAACAAGATCCTGCTGGACGGCAAGAAGTCGACCGCCGAGCGCATCGTCTACGGCGCCCTCGAGCAGGCCCGCGACAAGACCGGTACCGATCCGGTCGTCACCCTCAAGCGCGCCCTGGACAACGTGAAGCCGACCCTCGAGGTCAAGAGCCGTCGCGTCGGTGGCGCCACCTACCAGGTGCCGATCGAGGTCAAGCCCGGCCGCGCGAACACGCTCGCGCTGCGCTGGCTCGTCACGTTCAGCCGTCAGCGTCGTGAGAAGACCATGGTCGAGCGTCTGGCCAACGAGCTGCTCGACGCCTCCAACGGTCTCGGCGCCTCGGTCAAGCGTCGCGAGGACACCCACAAGATGGCCGAGGCCAACCGGGCGTTCGCGCACTACCGCTGGTGAGAACCTGCTCCGGGTGACGGGCCATCCCCGGCACCCGGAGCGAAAGCCTTTTTGATCAACAGCAATTCCCGAAGGGAAACCAAGTGGCACAGGAAGTGCTCAGCGACCTGAACAAGGTTCGCAACATCGGCATCATGGCCCACATCGATGCCGGTAAGACCACCGCAACCGAGCGAATCCTCTTCTACACCGGTGTGAACTACAAGATCGGTGAGACCCACGACGGTGCCTCGACCACCGACTGGATGGAGCAGGAGAAGGAGCGGGGTATCACCATCACCTCCGCCGCCGTCACCTGTTTCTGGAACAAGAACCAGATCAACATCATCGACACCCCCGGCCACGTCGACTTCACCGTCGAGGTGGAGCGCAGCCTGCGCGTGCTCGACGGTGCCGTTGCCGTGTTCGACGGCAAGGAAGGCGTCGAGCCGCAGTCCGAGCAGGTGTGGCGTCAGGCCGAGAAGTACGACGTCCCGCGTATCTGCTTCGTCAACAAGATGGACAAGCTCGGTGCGGACTTCTTCTTCACCGTGAAGACCATCGAGGACCGCCTCGGCGCCAAGCCGTTGGTCCTGCAGCTCCCGATCGGTGCCGAGGACAACTTCGACGGCGTCGTCGACCTGATCGAGCAGAAGGCGATCACCTGGCGCGGCACCGTCGAGATCGGCGCTGCCCCGACGATCGAGGAGATCCCCGCCGATCTCGCCGATCAGGCCGCCGAGTACCGCGAGAAGCTGCTCGAGACCGTCGCCGAGACCGATGAGGCCTTGCTGGAGAAGTACTTCGGTGGCGAGGAACTCAGCGTCGACGAGATCAAGGGTGCCATTCGCAAGCTCACCATCGCTCGCGAGTACTACCCCGTGATCTGTGGTTCGGCCTTCAAGAACAAGGGTGTCCAGCCGATGCTGGACGCGATCATCGACTACCTCCCGTCGCCGCTCGACGTCCCCTCGGTCGAGGGTCACGCCGTCGGCAACGAGGAAGAGGTGCTCTCGCGTAAGCCGTCGTCGGACGAGCCGTTCTCGGCGCTCGCGTTCAAGATCGCCGCGCACCCGTTCTTCGGCAAGCTGACCTTCGTGCGCGTCTACTCGGGCAGGATCAACGCCGGCACCCAGGTGCTCAACGCGACCAAGGGCAAGAAGGAACGCATCGGCAAGCTCTTCCAGATGCATGCCAACAAGGAGAACCCGGTCGAGGATGCGACCGCAGGCCACATCTACGCGATGATCGGTCTGAAGGACACCACCACCGGTGACACCTTGTGCGATGCGAGCGCGCCGATCGTGCTGGAGTCGATGAGCTTCCCGGACCCGGTCATCAACGTCTCGATCGAGCCGAAGACCAAGTCCGACCAGGAGAAGCTGGGCACCGCGATCCAGAAGCTCGCCGAAGAGGATCCGACCTTCTCGGTGCAGCTCGACGACGAGACCGGTCAGACCGTCATCGGCGGTATGGGCGAGCTCCACCTCGACATCCTGGTCGACCGCATGAAGCGCGAGTTCAAGGTCGAGGCCAACGTCGGCAAGCCGCAGGTGGCCTACCGCGAGACGATCCGCAAGACCGTCGACAAGCACGAGTTCACCCACAAGAAGCAGACGGGTGGATCGGGGCAGTTCGCCAAGGTCATCATCAAGCTCGAGCCGTTGGTCGACGCCGAGGACGGCGCCACCTACGAGTTCGACAATGCGGTCACCGGTGGCCGCGTTCCGCGCGAGTACATCCCGTCCGTGGATGCCGGTGCGCAGGACGCGATGCAGTACGGTGTCCTCGCCGGTTATCCGCTGGTCAACTTGAAGGTCACTCTGCTCGACGGTCAGTACCACGACGTCGACTCGTCGGAGATGGCGTTCAAGATCGCCGGTTCGCAGGCCCTCAAGGAGGCTGCGAAGATGGCGAGCCCGGTGATCCTGGAACCGATCATGGCCGTCGAGGTCACGACTCCGGAGGATTACATGGGTGACGTGATCGGCGACCTGAACTCCCGCCGTGGCCAGATCCAGGCCATGGAGGAGCGCAGCGGTGCTCGTGTCGTGAAGGCACAGGTTCCGCTGTCGGAGATGTTCGGCTACATCGGAGACCTTCGGTCGAAGACCCAGGGCCGAGCAAACTACTCCATGGTGTTCGACTCGTACGCCGAGGTTCCGGCGAACGTGTCGAAGGAGATCATCGCCAAGGCCACCGGCGAGTAATACTCGCCCACGGCTCTGGCGTGCGCCCCTTTCTCTCAAGGATCGGGACCGCGACAACGTAAGTATTCGAAAACCCTGCTGAGATCCACTCGGCAGAGCAACAACAGTCCAGGAGGACAATCAAGTGGCGAAGGCGAAGTTCGAGCGGACCAAGCCGCACGTGAACATCGGCACCATCGGTCACGTCGACCACGGCAAGACCACCCTGACCGCGGCGATCACCAAGGTGCTGCACGACAAGTACCCCGAGCTCAACAAGAGCTTTGCGTTCGATCAGATCGACAAGGCTCCGGAAGAGAAGGCTCGTGGTATCACGATCAACATCTCCCACGTGGAGTACGAGACCGACAAGCGCCACTACGCGCACGTCGACGCTCCTGGTCACGCTGACTACATCAAGAACATGATCACCGGTGCGGCCCAGATGGACGGCGCGATCCTCGTGGTCGCCGCCACCGACGGTCCGATGCCGCAGACTCGTGAGCACGTGCTGCTGGCCCGCCAGGTCGGCGTGCCCTACATCCTGGTCGCCCTGAACAAGGCCGACATGGTCGACGACGACGAGATCATCGAGCTCGTCGAGATGGAGGTCCGCGAACTGCTGGCCGCCCAGGAGTTCGACGAGGAGGCCCCGGTCGTCAAGGTCTCGGCTCTCAAGGCGCTCGAGGGTGACCCGGAGTGGACCAAGTCGGTCGAGGAGCTCATGGCTGCTGTCGACGAGTCCATCCCGGATCCCGTCCGCGAGACCGAGAAGCCGTTCCTGATGCCCGTCGAGGACGTCTTCACCATCACCGGCCGCGGCACCGTGGTCACCGGTCGTGTGGAGCGCGGCGAGGTCAACGTGAACGAGGAAGTCGAGATCGTCGGCATCCGCGAGAAGAGCAGCAAGACCACCGTCACCGGTATCGAGATGTTCCACAAGCTGCTCGACTCGGCACAGGCGGGCGACAACGCCGGTCTGCTGCTGCGCGGCCTCAAGCGTGAGGACGTCGAGCGTGGTCAGGTCATCGTGAAGCCGGGCACCACGACTCCGCACACGGAGTTCGAGGGCCAGGCCTACATCCTGAGCAAGGACGAGGGTGGACGCCACACCCCGTTCTTCAACAACTACCGTCCGCAGTTCTACTTCCGTACCACCGACGTGACCGGCGTCGTGACCCTCCCCGAGGGCACCGAGATGGTCATGCCGGGCGACAACACCGAGATGAGCGTCAAGCTCATCCAGCCGGTCGCCATGGACGAGGGCCTGCGTTTCGCCATCCGTGAGGGTGGCCGCACCGTCGGTGCGGGTCGAGTCACCAAGATCACCAAGTGATTCCACTTGCCTGATCTGACTCACTGAGTCGACAGAGGCGCCCGGTCACGAAAGTGGCCGGGCGCCTTTGCTTGTATCGCTGCAGACGGGCGGTCACATGAAGAACAGGCCCTCGCACGATCCCGTACCGTCGTGGACTCCTTTTCCGGAGCTGCTGATCACGTAGAAACCCTTGGGCGCCTTCGCGACCGCGATCATCTGATCCGCCATCGCCGAGGCACCCACCAGACGCTCGAGGTCGACGAAGAGATTCGGCAGCAGGGCGTCGAGATGGACCACCCGGAAATGGGCACTCGGGCGAGTGGGGTCGTTGATGTCCAGCGGTACGAGCGCCTTGGGCGTCGTCCAGTCGGAGAGACGGGTCGGCAGACCCTTGGCCGCGGTCAACGACTTGCGCGTCGGGCCGTTCAGCCGGGTCTGGTGGATGTGCAATTGATTCAGCTTGCGGGCGTTCTTCGAGTTGATGCCCACGACGATCTCGTCCTCCGGGAGCTTCAGCAGTCCCGGCGCCTCGGTCCACGCATACCTCCACAGGTTGAGCATGTCCGGCTTCCAGATCGTTTGGCATTCGATACCCGAGATGCGGCGCGTGGGGAGCAGAAGCCAATCGTAGGGCGAGTTCGGTTTGTCGCCTCCGTGCCGAATCGCATACAACTGACTGAACTGCGCGGTCGGCTGCACGGCAGGTTCCACCACGTACTTGTTGGAACCCAAGTTCCCTGGGTTCACCCCGTCGACGGCCTTCCAGAGGAAGTCCTGGGAGTTGACGCTGCCACACCCGGGCGGTGGCGGCGGCGGTGGAGGAGTACCCCCCAACCCGGCCGATCCGAAGTCCAACGGTGCGGCCGAGCCCGCGCCCGTTCCGAGCGCCGCGGCCGAACCCAACGCCGCGCCCACACCGAGTGCGGCGGAGGTGGTGAGAAAGGTCCGGCGACTCATCCCGGTCGGCGTCTGCGCTGATTCGTCCATGGTGGCCTCTCACCGGGGAGCCCGTTGATGTGCTCGTCTGCAGGGAAAGTGTGCCACCGCGCACCGATTCCCGCCGTCCGATCAGCCATATCGACGCAGGTCGCCCGTCGAAAGCGCTCTATCATCTCCAGATCATGACGATGTTCGGTGAAGCAGGTGCCGGCCCGCGTGTCCCAGGCTCGGTCGCCTCGTTCCTCAAGATCTTCGGATTCGTGATGCTGTGCGGCATCGTCGGACCGATCTTCCTTGTCGCGTACTTCCTGATCGACCAACCGGACACCGAGTGGATGTTGTGGACGGGGTTGGGTGTGACCCTTCTCGATGTCGCCATCGCGCTGTTCGTGGCGCGGCTGAGCATCGGCGGGCAGCGCAAGACCGCGCGGCTGCGCACGACCGGACGTATGGCCGTCGCCGACATCCGGGGCCTCGAGCAGACCAATGTCCAGATCAACGACCAGCCGCTCATGAAGCTCGATCTCCACGTCCACGGCGACGGCATATCGTCCTTCGAGGCGCAGAAGCGCACCGTCGTCCCGATCTTCCAGCAGCCGATGCTGCATCGCCGGGTTCTTGCGGTGCTGGTCGACCCGGCCACCAACGAGTTCGAGATCGATTGGCAGGCAACAGCACTGCTCACCGGTTCGGTGCCGGCACGATTCACCTCGAGCGAGGACGGCGCCACCTACGACATGACGGGTCGAACCGAACCGCTGATCCGAATCCTCGAAGTACTCCGACAGCACGACGTCAGCTCATCCGGTTCGATCGACCTGCGTGGCAACCCTCATGCGCGCCGGGCGGTCATGGAGATCGTGCGGGCTTACGCGGGCCGAGAGGGGTCGGCGATGACAGAGCCATCGCCGGGGGATGAGCCGATGGGGGCGATCGACCCGTCGACGTCGGATTCGCGACGGTCGGTCGGCGAGCGTCTCGGTGACCTCGACGCCTTGCGTGACACGGGCCAGATCACCGACACGGAGTACGCCGCCGCGCGACAGCGGATTCTCGGATCGATCTGATCGGCCCCCCTGTCCCGCCGCGCTCGTCACTTGGGCAACACTGACCACTTTGATAACACCCTGGTTGCAAACTGCCACTGCTGTGGTCACAGCTGTGGCGTCGCGCCCACCAGGCCAAATATGTTGCTGCAGTGTCAGTTCTCACCACCCGCGGGCGATATGCCGTGATGCGGCGACGTCTCGTTGTGCTCCTTCTCGCGTTGTCGACGGCGCTGGGCGTGGGAGTCGTGACCGCCGGTACTGCCAACGCCGCGTCGTTCGGCCGGTTCTACGTGTCCGGGTGCGGTATGCCGACCACGCCGGTGGACATGTGGACGCGATGGGGGAACTACAAGACGGTCATCGCACTGGACGGCCTGCGTGCGACCGATGACATGAGCGGCTGGCGACACGAGACGCGGATCCAGCGGATGGCCGACTCCGGCGTGAACGTGGTGGAACCGGTCGGCGGTCTCGCCAGCTTCTACACCGACTGGAACGCAGCGAGTCCGGGCAACAAGATCAAGTACCGGTATCGCTGGACGTGCCGGCTGAACACGATCATCAACGAACTCGACGCGCGGGGACTGGCCGCCGGACCCCGAGAGAAGTACGCGCTGATGGGAATCTCCATGGGCGGGAACGCCGCGATGATCTACGGCGCCTACCACCGGAAGAGGATCTCGCACATCTTCTCGATGTCGGGCTTCCTCAACCCCTCCGCCCCGACGATGCGCGAGGCCGTCCGCCTGGCCCTCATCGACGCGGGCATGGCCGCGGGCGTCGGGCCGTTCAACGCCGACAGCATGTGGGGGCTGCCGTGGGACAAGCGGTGGGTGAACAACGACGCGGTGGTCCAACTGCCGCGTATGCGGGGGATGCACATCCGGGTCGGCGCGTCCTCCGGGGTCTGGGGCCGGTACAACACCGATGCCGTCGGCTCGATCAAGGGCACACCGCTGGAGGTGTTCTCGCTCGCACAGACCCGGACCTTCGAAGTGGCCGCGGCGATCTCCGGAATCCGCGTCACAACCGACTATCCCGCGGTCGGGACCCATCAGTGGGGCTACTGGCAGGACATGGTCTTCGCCGCGAAGCGCAGCGGTTGGTTCCGCGACTGACCCATCGGTCGCGCTGACGGCAGCCCCCGCAACTTCGAGAGAAGAGGGACTGTCACGCTGACGACGACCTCGCTGCCGGCGATGGCACCCGGGACGTCGCCGATCGCACCGCTCGTTACCCTCGACGGCATGCGCGTGCTGCACCGAACGATGGCCACCGGGCAGCTCGCCCTCGGCGTGCGGGTCTCCGGTGCCGACGACGCCCGGCCACCGGTAGTGCTCGTCCACGGGATGGCGGGCGACCACAGCACGTGGCGGGCCTTCGCCTCCGTACTGCGCCGCGAGGGTCGGACCGTCGTCGCCGTCGACCTGCGTGGCCATGGTCGCAGCGGACACGCCGCCGGCTACCGGCTCGACGACTTCCGCGACGACCTGCGGTTCGTGCTCGACGACCTCGACCTCGACGTCGCCGATGTCGTCGCCCACTCTCTCGGCGCGCACGCGGCATTGCGATTGGCCATGGACGTTCCGGACCGGATCGGTCGCCTCGTATTGGAGGAGATCCCACCGATGCCGCGTGATCAACGCGATCTCGACGAGGGCATCGTCGTTGCCGCGTCCCTCGGTGAGCGCGTCCGCGGACTCGGCTGGGCTCTACGCAATCCGGTGCCCCTGATCCGGTTCGACCGACGCCTCCCGGCCGACGTGTCCTCACAGTTCGAGGTCGCCGACCCGGACTGGTGGGCGCGCCTGGGAGCGGTGGCCTCTCCGACGCTGGTCATCTCCGGGGGTCGCCGGAGTTTCCTTCCGCCCCGGCATCTTCGCTCGCTGAGCGATGCCCTGCCCGACGGCCGCTTCGTCGAGATCCCCACCGGTCACAGCGTCCATCGAGATCGCGCCGCCGACTTCGCAGCGGTGGTGACCGAGTTCCTGGACGCGGGCCGGGCGTGACGTCGGACGGCCCGCGTCGAGTGGGCCGTTCCGGCGCGATGGAACCGGCCGGGGTGCTCCTGCGTCCAATGACCATGACTCCCCGAGACATCGCACCACCCACCGTCCTGTCTGATTGGCTCGCCGCCGGCGATCGCACCGCCGAACTCCTCGCCGACTCTGTCGGCGTCGACCGCCCCTGGTGGTCGGAACACCTTGCCGACCACCGACTTCCCGGTGTCCTGTGCGGCGAGACCACCATCTCCCGAACCGATCTCTTCGGCCTCGCCGACGCCGCAGTCACCTCGCCCGACGACGCGATCAACCTGCTGTGGAACACCGTCGCCTTCTGCCACGGTCGTCGGCCGGGCGAGAACAAGCGCCGCATGGTCGCCGTGGCCACCGACCGCACCCGGATCGGCGGTCTCCTGCAGGAGGCTGCGCAGGCGAGTCGCGAGGATCCGGCCGCCGCCTTCGAACTGCTCAAGCCCGAGCGCGGTGGCAACACGATCGACCGTCTCGGCCCCACCGGTTTCACCTGGTTCCTCTACTTCGCCGGGGGCGGCGCGCCCGACCATCCGAGCCAGGTGCTCGACAGCAAGATCGCGCGCACCATCCGGCGTGCCGGGTGGAAGCGATTCCCGGTGAGCGCGTGGACCGCCGACGACTATGCCGGTTTCGCCGAGCTGGTGACGCAGTGGCGCGTCGGGACCGGCGCCGATCGCAATGATGTCGTCGTGCGCGGACTGTTCTCGGTGTCCCCACCCGCCGACGCCGACTATCCCTGGCAGACCTGGCACCGGGAGACATGGACGAACGACGATTGGGTCAACGGGCCGCTGTCGGCCGACGACCTCCGGCAGATCTATCACTGGATGGCCCTGATCGCCGATGCCTATCCGATGTCGACCGCGTCGTCGGACTTCGCGCGGATCGGCAGGATCATCAAACGGGTACTCGGCGACGACCTGGGCGCGCCCCGGCTCCGCGAGCCCGGGGCGGCACCGTCCGAGGAGCCGTACAGCAGGTACTACGACAGCCCCGGAGGTCGCTACCGCAGCGCCGGATGACGAGCCGTCCCGCCGTGTTCGGTCAGGCCGCGGGCTTGTTGTACAGCGGTCTCGGGTCGACGCCGATCTCGCGCCATGCCTGGTAGGCCCACGGTACGTACAGCCACTTGAGCGGCAGCCGGTTGAACACCGGGTTGAGTGCCCGCATGAGGGCGGCGAATCGCTGGAAACGCTTTTCCCGCTTGGCATCCCAATCGAGGCCGCATACGTCGCGCATCTGTTGCGGTACGGTCCCGACGACGACCGTGCGGGTGAAGGCGTTCAGCGGGGCGGACAGGATCTTCCACGCCGGGGCGGGGATCTTCTTCGGCCGCGGAAGACCCTGCCGGATGTAGCCGGTCGCGTAGACCACCGTCTTGTGGGGGACGAAGCGATCGAGCATGTCCTCCCAGTACTCGACGAACTCGTCGTAGGTCTGAGGCTGACTGCGTGCACTCACGCCGTACAGCTCGTACCAGATCTTGCTCTCCTCGAAGATCTGGACCTTCTCGGCGTGGCTGAGACGCCGGATGAAGGTGTCGGTGATGAACAGGACCTGATCGACGAATGTGGCGTGCGCCCAATAGAACAGCTCCGGATTGAGCGCGTGATAGCGCGAGCCGTCGCTGATCGTGCCCTTGATGTCGCGGTGGAAGTCGCGGACCGTGCGCCCCCACTTCTGGGGCTCGGTGCTGTAGACGGTCTTCATCACCGGCGGGCCGGTGCGCCGCGCGCGGCCGAGGAAGTCGTCGAAGATGACCGAGTGGTCGAGCACGGCCTGGCCCAGCTGCTCGATGCAGTTCTCGGTCCCGGCGAGACGCTGGAATCCGAGGACTCCGCGACTGTCCCCGTAGAACTTCCAGATCAGGGAATCGGCGCCGAGACGGGGTGAGGGCAGCGCGGTGTCGGCGTCGTCGGCCACGATGAGCGGCTCGGCCTCGCGGATCGCATGCTCGTAGTCCTGGTTGACTGACATGTGAGGAGACTAACCTAGGTTGGAACGAAGTGGAAGATTTGTTTCAACAGTGATCGATGGAAGAGGTGGTCGAGGTGGCCGAAGGACTTCCGCCGGTGACCGATCTGCTCGAGTCGGCCGTGGTGGTGCGGCTCCCGATGCGCACGCGCTTTCGAGGACTCACGTCCAGGGAGACGATGATCTTCCGCGGGCCGGCAGGGTGGGGCGAGTTCGGGCCGTTCGTCGAATACGCCGACGACGAGGCCGCGACCTGGCTCGCGGCCGGTGTCGAGGCGGCCTATCTCGGTGCGCCGGCCCCACTGCGTGACGCGGTCCCGGTGAACGCGACGGTGCCGGCGGTGGACGCGGAGGAGGTCGCCGGGATCCTCGCTCGGTACCCGGGTGCGAGGACCGCGAAGGTGAAGGTCGCCGAACGCGGACAGACGCTCGACGATGACGTCGCGCGGGTCACCGCCGCCCGATCGGTGGTGCAGCATGTCCGGATCGATGCGAACGGTGCGTGGACCGTGGCGCAGGCCATCCGGGCCATCCGGGCGATCGGCGATGTCGAGTACGCCGAACAGCCCTGTGCCACAGTCGAGGAACTGGCCGAGGTGCGTCGCTCCGTTGACGTGCCGATCGCGGCCGATGAATCGATCCGAAAGGCCGACGATCCCCATCGCGTCGTCGCCGCCGACGCCGCGGACGTTGCGATCATCAAGGTCGCCCCACTCGGCGGCATGCGGTCGACCCTGGAACTCGCGGAAACGATCGGACTGCCGGTCGTGGTCTCGTCAGCACTCGACTCCGCCGTCGGGATCGCCGCCGGTGTGGCCGCGGCGGCAGCACTGCCCTCGCTCGGCCATGCGTGCGGGCTGGGAACCGGGACCCTGTTCACCACCGACGTCGCCGTCGGGTTCACGCCGGTCGACGGGGTGGTGGCACCTCGATGGTTCGGGCCGGCCGACATCGACCCCCGCCATCTGGCCGTCGCCGAGGCGGACCGCGATCAGTGGTGGCGAGAACGCCTGCGCCGATGCCATGCGGTTCTCTGCGCCCGCGGCAGCGCGCCGGCGTGGGCGACCGACCGGGACTAGAAACATTTTCGCGAATCTGTTCCAATAGGGTGATGTGCGACCAGGGTCACAGCGGTGGCACTGATGTGCACGACGGTTCGTGAAGTCGTTCGGTGGTGTTCGGTCGGTGGTGTTTCGGTGAGGAGAGTTCCATGACAACGGTGTTCGCGAAGGCCCCGGCCGAGAGTGGTCTGCTGGAGGTCCCGTGCGCGGAGCGCAACGGCGTCCTCGAGATGATGGCGATGCGCCGCGACCCGTTCGCGTTCGGCGACGAACGGCTTGCGCGGTTCGGCAAGGTGTCCGGTCTCAACGCGCTCGGAGTGCAGATGGTGATCGCGTCGGGCCCGCGCGCCGCCGACGAGATCCTCATGAACCGCGACAAGGCATTCGCCAACGGCCCGGCGTGGAGCTACTTCATCGGGCCGTTCTTCAACCGCGGAATCATGCTGCTCGACTTCGACGAGCACCGCCATCACCG
The DNA here is from genome assembly GCF_003797825.1 of Gordonia sp. OPL2. Lineage (GTDB taxonomy): Bacteria > Actinomycetota > Actinomycetes > Mycobacteriales > Mycobacteriaceae > Gordonia. Next base: position 48,860 of record NZ_RKME01000019.1, on the reverse strand, counting down.
CCACATCCTGCAGCAGGCGTTCACGCCGTCGGCGCTCAAGGGATACATGCAGGAGATGCAGCCGATGATCGCCGAGCGGGTCGCGGCCCTGCCGACCGGCGACGTGCGGATGTTCGAGGAGTTCAAGGCGCTCACCCTCGACGTCGCACTCGAGGTCTTCCTGGGCGTCGAACTGCCGAAGAAGGATGCCGACCGGATCAACAAGGCCTTCATCGACACAGTGCGTGCGGGAGTCGCCTACGTACGCAAGCCCGTACCGGGTGGTCGCTGGTGGAAGGGGCTGCGGTCGCGCAAGGTTCTCGAGAAATTCTTCTACGAGAACATCCCGGCGAAACGTGCGCGCGAGACCCCGGACCTGTTCTCGGTGCTGTGTCACGCCGAGAGCGACGAGGGTCATTCATTCACCGACGAAGACGTCGTCAATCACATGATCTTCGTGCTCATGGCGGCTCACGACACCTCGACGATCACGATGACCCAGATGGCCTACCGGATGGCAAAGGCGCCGGAATGGCAGCAGCGCGCGCATGAGCAGTCGATGGAACTCAATCCCGAACTCGGGTACGACGACCTCGGGAAGCTGACCGTCATCGACCAGGTGATGAAGGAATCGCTGCGAATGTGCCCGCCGGTCCCGGCCCAACCGCGCATGGCCGTCAAGGACACCTCGGTGCAGGGCTACTTCGTGCCGAAGGGCAGCTTCGTGTCGGTGCCCCAGCTGACGAATCATCGGGACCCCGAGTTCTACACCAACCCGGACATGTTCGATCCGGAACGGTTCTCGAAGGAGCGCGCCGAGGACAAGGGCCACCGCATGGCGTGGATGCCGTTCGGCGGCGGGGTGCACAAATGCATCGGGCTGTATTTTGGCCAGATGGAGATCAAGACGATCCTGCACCACCTGGTGCGCGACTACGAGTGGTCGGTGCCCGACAGCTACCAGATCCCGATGGACTACAGCTCACTACCGGTCCCGAAGGACAAACTCCCCGTACGACTGCACCGCCGATGACCTCCACACGAGCGCCGCGCAAGACACGCAACACGTCGAGCCCGGAAGATCAGGAACAGGCCATCCTCGCCGCCGCCGGTGCGGAGTTCACCGAGGTGGGGGTACGGCGGGCCAACATGGATGAGGTCGCGACGGCGGCCGGCGTGAGCCGGAGCACCCTCTACCGACGCTTCCCGAACAAAGAGGCGTTGCTGCTGGCGGTCGCCAACGACCTCTATGAACACGGAATGCACCGGCTCGAGCACGCCGTCGTCGGGCTCGGGCCGGCTGAGGCGGTCGTCGAGGCGTTCGCCGAGGGTGCGGTGATGATCTCCGAGGATCCGCTCATGCGCCGGCTCGTGCTCACCGATTCGGAGATGCGCGGGATCACCTCGGCGGTGACCGCGCTGTTCATCGACATGGTCACCGACCGGGTGGCCGCGACCTTGCGCGACGCCGGCGCCACCATGCCCGACGAGGATCTCCACCATGCCGTGGAACTCCATGTGCGACTGGTGATCTCGTATCTCGAGATACCGACGACGGAGGAACGTCAGCAACCCGACGCGGTCCGTGCGCTGGCAGCCAAGTATCTGGCGCCGATGATCTGGTGACCGGTGTGGCCGCCGCCCCACCGCACTGTCCGAGCTGTCGTCCCGACGAGCTGTCCTGCCCGAGGAGATGAAGGAAACACATGTCCCTACGTGACCGTCTGCGCCGCACACCCGACCACGAGGAACTCCGATCGGCGTTGCACGGCAAGGTCATCGCGATCACCGGCGGCGCCCGGGGGATCGGATTCGAGACCGCGACACAGCTGTTCGAATCCGGTGCGGTCGTCGCGCTCGGCGACATCGACGATGAGGCGGTGGGCAAGGCTGCCGCGGACCTCGGCATCGAGGGATTCGGTGTCGACGTCACCGACCGTCGGTCGTTCGAGGAGTTCCTTACGCAGGTGGAGGACGCCCTCGGGCCGATCGACGTCCTGATCAACAACGCGGGGATCATGCCCGTCGGCGATTTCCTGTCCTACGACGATGCCCTGATCCGGCGCACCTACGACATCGACGTGATCGGCGTGATCACCGGCACCCAGCTGGCCGCGCGCCGGATGGTGCGGCGCGGACACGGGCAGGTCGTCAACATCGCGTCGGTCGCGGGCCGACTGCCCACACCGGGCCTCACCATCTACAACGGGGCCAAGGCCGCCGTGATCGAGTTCTCCGAGGCGCTCGACGCCGAACTCGAGTCCACCGGTGTACGGGTGAGCACCGTGCTGCCGACCTTCACCCGCACCGGACTCATCTCGGGTCTGCACACCAACAGCATGGTCCGGGCGATCGAACCCGAGGAGGTCGCCGCCCAGGTCGTCTCCATCATCGCCCGACCGCGCGTCCGGGTGACCGCGCCTCGGTCCATGGCCTGGACCCACGCCAACGCGCTGTTTCCGCAGCGCATGAAGCGTGCCTCACGACGGATGACCAAGCTGGACAGCATGTTCATCGACTACGACCACGACCAGCGGTCCGCCTACTCCCGGCGGATCGGCGCGGAGTGACCCCGGCGACCGCAACGGCATCGCCGTCCGACGGGGTGATGGTCACCGGTTGACGGGTTGATGGCCATCGGTGTTCGCCCTGCGATACCGTGCACCGGTCGAGAAAAGGGGGACCGATGCCTGACCATGCGTTGCTCGACGACGAGCGCGCAGCGCGTCGAGAGCTGCGTCGAGCCGCCGACGATCTCCTGACCGCAGAGGTCGCCGCCGGTGTCCGACGCCGGTCGCGACTGGTGACGGTGCTCGTGGCCGTCGCTGCCGCGACGATCCTCGCGGCAGCGATCTGCGTCGTGTACTGGGTTCGAGCAGCTGATGCGTACACCGACGACGACTACGAGCGCGCGGCCACGGCGAGGGTGTCGGTCTTGTTGAGCCCGGATCATCGACGGCCCGATCAGGTCCGCCGCGTTCTCGACGGCGCGACAGGTGAATTCCACGACCAGTTCGCCCAATCCGCCGACGGCTACACGAAGTTCGTCGACACGCAGGGAACCGTCGGGCGGGGCACGGTCGACGGTGTCGGGGTGTCGGCACGGTCGGGGGACAAGGCGACGGTGCTCGTCGCCGCGACGGTGCAGTTCAGCCGTCCCGACGACCAGAGTGCAGAGGACCAGAACGCAGAAGGCCAGAGCATCAGGCAGTTTCGGCTCCGGGTCCTGATCGAACCCGACGCCGGGCAATTGAAGATCGGCGCGGTGCAGTACCTGCCATGAGCGCGTCCTGGAAGCAGACCTCGTCATCCGGTGCGGATCGTCCCGAGCCGGACCGCGCGCCGTCGGGCCGCATCATCTCGGTGCGTGCCGCAACAGCGATCGCCGTCGTAGCAACGGTCGCGGTGCTGGCGTCGGTGATCGGCGTCGTGTGTCAATGGCGCACGGCGGCAACCGATGACGCCGTCGATCGCACCCGCGCCGAACTCCGCCGAGAGGCCGGTCGGATCGTGGCGCAGGTCTTCTCGGTCGACGCGGCGCGGTGGCGGGCCGATCGCGAGCGCGCCCGCGGTCTCGTGGACGGCGAGTTCGCCGCCAGGTACGCCACCGAACTGACCCGGCCGCCGGCCGACGGTGCCCGCTCGGTCGTCTGGACGCCCGAGGTCGTCGGCATCGTCGACGCCGCGCCGGATCACGGTGACACCCTCATCCGGGCGAGGATCGTCGTCACGCCGGCGTCGGCGGCGCCGGCCGCCCCACCGGCCGCCGACGACATCGAACATCGCTCGGTCACCGCAGGATTCGACCGCGTCGACGACCGATGGGTGCTGACGCGGGTGGAGGTGCTCTCGTGAGCGAGAAACGCGGTGCAACCCAGGTGGACGCCGACGCGTTGCAGCCGGTTCGTCGCCGATACGAGGAGGCGACCAGACGCGCTCGCTCGGCCCGGATCGCCGCGGCGGAACCGCTGCGCGCGCGGGCTCGGCTACGGACCCGCCGGTTCCGGCTGAGCGTGATCGCGGTGGTCGTCGTCGTGATCGCGTTGATAAGCGTGATCGCAGCGCTCGCGCTCCACAATCGATCAGCCGCCGCACGCTCGGAGGCTGCGACGGCAGCGCTCGATGCGTCGCGGAGCGCGATCACCACGCTGCTGACCGCCGACCCTGCCGATGGTCCCGGATATGTCGACCGGGCACTCTCGGTCAGCACGGGTCATCAGCGCGACAGGCTCACGGCCGCACGGGATGCCCTCGCCGCCGAGGTCGCAGCACAGACCCGACCGAGCAGCGGGGAGGTGCTCTCGGCCGGACTCATCACCGACCCCGGGTCCGACGACGTCGGCGCGCAGGCCCGGGTTCTCGTGGTCGCCGAGGCGACGGATCCGCAACTGCTCGGGGGAGATACCCGTCGGGTGACCGTCGAGGTGACGATGACCCGTGAACCCGCAGGGTGGCTGATCAGTTCGGCGGGGCCGGCATGAGCGCGGTTCCGCGCTCACCGGCGCGACTCACCACCCGCGGCCGTCGGCGGGTGACGATCGCCGTCGGCGTCATGGTCGTCGCCCTGGTCGTCTCACTGGTCGGGATCGTCGGCGTCGTCCGCTCACGACCGGTGCCCGACGACGGGCAGCGCTCCGCGGTCCTCTCGGCGACCACCTCGGCGGTGACAGCGCTGATGACGTTCGGTCCGGATCTCGACCGGACCGGCCGCGACGCCGTGCAGACGCACCTCACCGGTCCGCTGCTGGCCGATTACCGCAGCAGGGGACCGGATGTGGTGCTGCCGGGCGCGGTGGAGTCGGGCGTGACGATGTCGGTCCGTGTCGTCGGTGCGGCGGTCAACGCCTACGCCGACGACCAGTCCCAGGTCCTGGTGTTCGCCGATCAGACGATCCGTGTACCGGGGACTGGTCCGCCGGACGGGCCTGGCGATGACGGCGAGAACACCGAACGTGCCCCTACCGCACGGTGGGCCACTATGCGTAGTGTCGAGGGGAATTGGCGCCTCGCCGACCTGCAACCGGTCGGCGACGTCACTCGATGAGCATGCGCACCTCGCGCAGCTCACACCGGTCACCAGACCGGAACCGCGCGCCGTGGCACGTCCGGCGCGACGGACGGATGTCGTCACGGAGGAAACACGATGAGTGGATCAGACGCGGGTGTGGTGATCGTGGGAGCGGGTCTCGGTGGAATCCGGGTCGCGGAGAGTCTGCGCGCCAACGACTACGAGGGCCCGATCACCTTGATCGGCGCGGAGTCCCACCCGCCGTACGACCGTCCGCCGCTGTCGAAGTCGGTGCTGCTGGGCAAGGATGACCGCGTCGACCTCAAACCCGCCGAGTTCTTCGACGAGTCGTCGATCCGGCTGCGGGTCGGAGAACGCGTCAGCGCCATCTCACCCGGCGATCACACCGTCACCGTCGAGAAGCCCGACGATCCGTCGTCCAGTGAGACCGTCGGCTACGACACGTTGATCCTCGCCACGGGACTGAGCCCGCGGACGCTGCCGGGCACCGACGGTGTGTCCGGAATCCACGTGCTGCGTTCGATCGACGACGCGCTCGCCCTCCGCGGTGAGATCGACGACGCGTCGACCGCCGTCGTCGTCGGCGCGGGGTTCATCGGCTGTGAGGTGGCCGCCAGCCTCAATCAGCGCGGGATCAGCGTCACGCTCGTCGAACCGGCGCCCACACCGCTCGCCGCCGCGCTCGGTACCGAGGTCGGCGCTCTGGTCACCCGGCTGCATCAGGCCAACGGAGTCGACGTGCGCACGGGTATCGGCGTCGAGGAGATCCTGACGGACCCATCGCCGGGTTCGGCAGCAGACACGGACCCGGCGCGGGCGACGAAGGTGCGGGGCGTGCGGCTGGCCGACGGTTCCGAGCTGGCCGCCGACATCGTGGTCGTCGGCATCGGTTCCATCCCGGTGATCGACTATCTCGACGGCTCCGGAATCGAGCTCGCCCCACGCGAATCCGGTGGTGGCATCGCCTGCGACGAGAACGGTGCGACGTCGGTCCCCGACGTGTATGCACTCGGCGATGTCGCGAACTGGCGGCTCGAGTCGGGCGCGACCAGACGCGTCGAGCACTGGACCCACACGGTCGAGCAGGCCACCGTCGTGGCTCATCGGATCGCGAAGACCGACGCGATGATCCCGGCCACGCCCGCATACTTCTGGAGCGACCAGTACAACCTGAAGATCCAGGTCCTGGGACGTCCGGAGTCCTCCGACCTCCTGCATCTCGTCGACGACGACGGCACCAAGTTCCTCGCCTACTACAGCCGGGACGGCATCCTGACCGGCGTCGTCGGCGCCGGGAAGGTGGGTGCGGTGATGAAGACCCGGCCCAAGTTGCTGACCCCGACGCCGATCGCCGACGTCCTCGGCTGACCCGTGGTGGTGTCGCGGGCCGACGAGATCATCGCGGAGACAGCGCAACTGGCAGATCCGGACCGGGCCGCCGGCTCGGCGCGGTTCTTCAAGACCGGACCGGGGGAGTACGGCGAGGGCGACTCCTTCATCGGGGTGACGGTGCCGCAACTGCGAAAGGTCGCCAAACGTTGTCGTGATGTCGACGCGGCCACCATCGACACCCTCCTGGCGTCACCGATCCACGAGCACCGGCTGATCGCACTGTTCCTGCTGCGGGCGGAGTTCGACCGTGCGTCGGGAGATGCAGCCGCCGAGTGGGTCGAGCACTACCGCGACGCGATCGACCGGGGATGCGTCGACAACTGGGATCTGGTCGACGCGTCGGCGGATTCCGTGCTGGGCCGCTGGCTGGTCGATCAGGGAGATCATCGACCGCTCGTCGAACTGGCCGCGGACCAACGACTCTGGCATCGCCGGGTCGGGATCGTCGGGACCTTCGCATTTCTCAAGGTCGGCGATCCCGACGCCACCCTCGCCGTCGTGCCGGTGGTCCTCGCGGATCGCCGGGACCTCATCCAGAAGGCGACCGGCTGGATGCTGCGAGAACTCGGCAAACGCGTGGACCGCGATCTGCTCACCGGCTTCCTGGCCGACAACGCAGCCCAGATGGGCCGCACCGCACTCAGTTACGCGATCGAACACCTCGACGTCGACGAGCGGGCCCACTACCGATCGCTGCGCTGATCCTGCCGCGCTGATCCTGTAGCGCTGACCCTGCTGCGCTGACCCTGCTGTCCGGTACCCGGCTGTGTCGGGCCCGGTGCCCGACCTACGTGGTCGGGGTACCGCGGAACACCTTGACTGCGGCCCAGATCATCGGGAACTGCAAGGGGAGTCGGCCGATCGCGACGGCACGCATGGCGAGCGGCTTGTCCTTCCAGAGCCGGACCATGTTGATGTTGGCCGGATAGACCGCGATGAAGAGCGCGGCGGCGAGAGCTGCGGCGGGCTTGCGGGTCCGCGGGGCCAGCAAGCCCGCGCCGATGGCGACCTCGGCGACACCCGAGGCGTAGGTGAGGGTACGCGGATCGGCGGGGATCTCCTCCGGGATGATCTCGTCGAACGGCTTGGGCGCCACGAAATGCAGTGTGCCGATGGTCAACAGCATGCCCGCAAGGGAACGTGCCAGTCGGTCGGGGGTCATGAGGTGCCCTTCGTCGTGTGAGCCGGCTCGTGGTGTCTCAGAACTCGACCCGGAGTGAATCCGATGTGGGATGCGCCTGGCAACCGAGGATGTAGCCGTCGGCGATGTCCTCGGGATCGAGCGCCCCCGTGTTCTCCATCTCGACCGTACCCTCAGTCAGGGTGCAGGCACAGGAACCACATTCACCTTCCTGACACGAGTACGGCGCATCGAGTCCGGCCGCGAGCATGATGTCGATCAGTGAGCGCTTCCGCGGCCACTTGAGATTGTGGGTCTCGCCGTCGAGGTCGACCTCGACAGTGGCGGACTCGGCGTCCTCCTCCTCGGTGACCTCGTCGAGTTCGACGTCGGCGAAGGGGTCGCCGGACAGCGAGTTGTAGACCTCCGTGTGCACGTTGTGATGCGGAAATCCTGCTCCGGCAAGCCCTTTGTGGACAGCATCCATGAACGGACCGGGCCCGCAGAGATACGCGGTGTGGTCGGCGAGGGCGCGGAAGGTGGTCGCCAGTACCTGATCGTTCGGTAGGCCCTGCAACGACTCCAGCCAGTGGATCACCGACAGCCGATCGGCATGGGCCTGCTGCAGTTCGCGCAGTTCGTCGGCGAAGATCACGTCGTCGACGCCGCGGTTGGCGTAGAAGAACGTGATCGGCTCCGAACCGGCGTGCAGCGCCGCCTTGAGGATCGACATCACAGGTGTGACACCGCTGCCCGCCGCGATGAGCAACAGCCTGGTGTCGAGTTCCTTCGGCGTGAAGACCCCCGACGGTGGCAGCACCTCGATCTGCGTTCCCTTGGTGAGGTTGTCGCAGACCCAGTTGGAGCCGTACCCGTCGGCGGTGCGCTTGACCGTCACCTTGGGCAGGGAGTCGGTCCGCGGGGAGGACGCCAGCGAATAGCATCGCGCGACCGAGCCGGTCTGCTCACTCGGAATCCGTAGGGTGAGGAACTGTCCGGGCTTGTACTCGGTGAAGGACTCCCGGTGGACGTCGGGGACCTCGAACACGACCGAACGGGCATCCGCGGTCTCGTCGATGACCTCGGCCACCGTCAGGATCACGCTCCGCGAGCCATGCGGGGTCAGCTCGGTCATCTCGCCACCTCTCGATGATCGTCGTCGTATCCGATGCTCATCGCATCGTGGCTGCTCAGGGCAACAATTAGAACACGTTCTAGTTGAGTTTACCCCAGGCTGCGCCGATCATGACAGCGCATCCACTCCCTGTGCAAGGGTACGACTGCCGGCGACGATCAGGGCCTGGAGGTCGGTGTCCGGATGGGTCAGCCACTGGTCGTAGGCGGCGAGGGCGGTGCCCAGGCACAGCCAGGCGATCGTCTGGGGGAGGTGGTCGTTCTCGGTGAGGCCGAGCCGGTGGGCGCAGAACTCGGCGATCACCTGCCGCCACTCGGCATACATCAGCATCGAATGGGCTTGGAGCGCAGGTACGCCCAGCAGGAGTGACATCCGACGACGGTGGCCGGCGAGTTCGGTCCGGGGCACCTCGTTGAACGAGATCAACGCCTGTCGGAGGGCCTCGGCGATGGGCAGGTCCTCGGGGATGTCGGCGAGCAGGGCCCGCATCTCGGCCAGGTGCGAGTCGAAATCCCCCCAGGCGATCGCGTTCTTCGACGGGTAGTAGCGGAACAGGGTCCGTCGGGCGATCCCGACGGCGTCCGCGACGTCGTCGACGCTGGTCTCCTCGAATCCCCGAGAGGTGAACAGATCGATCGCCACGGCACTGATCTCGGCACGCGAGGTGACCGGCCGTCGCCCAGGTTGCGCGGAGCGTGTGGGGGCCGGTCTCGCGCCGGATGTGCTCATCGTCACCTGTCCATTTGATCAGTTTTTCGCCAGGGGTGGTTTTAATGCACCGAGTGCCATTATAGTGTCAGGTGATCCGCATCACTACCGTCAGAAAATGGAGGTTGGATCATGGCAGATCAGTCAGCCACGTCGCAGGACACCGAACTCGTGGGCGAGTCGCTCGTCGAAGAGGTGTCGATCGACGGGATGTGCGGGGTCTACTGATGTCGACCCCGACATCGACTCCGGTCTCCGGCGGTCGCTCTGCGGCCGCCGGGGGCGGGCCCTCGACCACTGACCGCGACCGCTTCGCGCTCGACGATGCGTGGACGCTCAACCCGAAGGTGGCATTGCGTCCGGAGCCGTTCGGCGCGCTCCTGTATCACTTCGGCACGCGCAAGCTCTCGTTCCTCAAGAACCTGACCGTCGTCGGGATCGTGCGCTCCCTCGCCGATCATGCGACTGCCGAGGACGCACTGTTCGCCGCCGGTGTCGGCGAGGCCGACCGCCCGCTCTACGTGCAGGCCCTCGGTGCGCTCGCCGACTCGGGCATGATCGTCCGCCGCGCCGCCTGACCCATCTCGACTCGACGCCTTTCTCGACTCGACGCCCCCTTCTCGACTCGACGCCCAGAGGATTCTTCTCGTGACCACACTCGAAATGCCGCCCACCACAACCGCTCTCGTCGGGGCGGAGCCGCCTGGAGTGCCGCCGGCCGCCGCACAGCCCCCGAAGGTCGGTCGACTCGTCGATCAGTTCGAGAAGGGGCTGGACGCGCCGATCTGTCTGACCTGGGAGCTGACCTATGCCTGCAACCTGGCATGTGTGCACTGCCTGTCGTCGTCGGGCAAGCGTGATCCGCGCGAGTTGTCGACCGAGCAGTGCAAGGCGATCATCGACGAGCTGCAGCGGATGCAGGTCTTCTACGTCAACATCGGCGGCGGAGAGCCGACGGTCCGCTCCGATTTCTGGGAGCTGGTCGACTACGCCACCAGCCATCAGGTGGGGGTGAAGTTCTCCACCAACGGTCTGCGCATCGACAAGAAGGTCGCCGCCCGGCTGGCCGCCTCCGACTACGTGGACGTGCAGATCTCGCTGGACGGGGCCACCGCCGAGGTCAACGATGCGGTGCGCGGTCCGGGATCGTTCGACATGGCCGTGCGGGCGTTGGAGAACCTGCACGAGGCGGGGTTCGCCGACGCCAAGATCAGTGTCGTGATGACCCGGCAGAACGTGGATCAGCTCGACGAGTTCAAGGCGCTAGCCGATCGGTACAACGCGACTCTGCGCATCACCCGCCTGCGTCCGTCGGGCCGCGGCGCCGATGTGTGGGATGACCTGCACCCACTGCCGGAGCAGCAGCGGTCGCTCTATGAATGGCTTGTCGCACACGGGGACAACGTGTTGACAGGTGACTCGTTCTTCCATCTGTCGGCGTTCGGTGGGACGGGCGGGTCGGGTGCGCTGCCGGGTCTGAACCTGTGCGGTGCCGGACGTGTGGTGTGCCTGATCGACCCGGTCGGCGACGTCTACGCCTGCCCGTTCGCGATCCACGAGAACTTCCTCGCCGGCAACATCACCACCGACGGCGGTTTCCAGGAGATCTGGCAGCGCTCGGAACTATTCACCGAACTGCGTGAACCGCAGAACGCCGGAGCGTGCACCAAGTGTGCGCATTTCGATGCCTGCCGCGGTGGCTGCATGGCCGCCAAGTTCTTCACCGGACTGCCGCTGGCCGGTCCCGACCCGGAGTGCGTCCAGGGCTACGGCGAGCAGCTGCTGGCCGGGGATCGTTCCAAACCGACTGCGAACAAGGATCATTCGCGCGGCACACCACTGACTCTGATGACGCGACAGCCGGACGGGGATCTGTTGCCCGTCGGCGCGCCGCCGTCGAAGAGCTGTGACGAGAACCCGCTCGCCGGGTTCACCCCCTAGAACAGAAATCTATCGGCGACACGGACGCCCGGCATGCGGCCGGGCGATGCCGTGCTGCCACCGGAAGAAGAAAACAGGTAGGAAACACAATGGCCAAGAAACCGTGGGTACAGAATCCGTGGGCGCGCAATCCCTGGTTCGAGACCGTCCACGAGGCGCAGCGACGCGCCAAGAAGCGGTTGCCCAAATCCGTCTACTCATCGCTGGTCGCCGGTACCCAGGCCGGGGTCACCCTGCGCGACAACACCGAGGCCTTCTCCGAACTCGGTTTCGCCCCGCACGTGGTCGGCGCCCAGCCCGACCGCGAGCTGTCGACGTCGGTGATGGGCCAGGAGATCTCGTTCCCGGTGATGATCTCGCCGACTGGTGTGCAGGCCGTCGACCCCGACGGCGAGGTCGCCGTCGCCCGGGCCGCGGCAGCGCGCGGCACCGCGATGGGCTTGTCCAGCTTCGCCTCTCACCCGATCGAAGAGGTCACGGCGGTCAACGACAAGATCTTCTTCCAGCTCTACTGGCTCGGTACCCGCGACGACATCCTGGCCCGCGTGCAGCGCGCGAAGGAGGCCGGCGCGAAGGGGCTCATCGTCACCACCGACTGGGTGTTCAACATCGGGCGTGACTGGGGAAGCCCGGAGATCCCGGAGAAGGTCGACATCCCGGCGCTGCTGAAACTCGCGCCGGAGATCGCGGTCAAGCCGCGCTATGCGCTCGACTGGATTCGCGACGGCAAGGTCGAGATCCCGGACCTCACCGCGCCGAACCTGACACCCAAGGGTGAGCAGGGTCCGACGTTCTTCGGAGCCTACGGGCAGTGGATGAACACACCCCCGCCCACCTGGGAGGACCTCCAGTGGCTGCGCGAGCAGTGGGACGGGCCGTTCATGGTCAAGGGCATCACCCGCCTCGACGATGCCAAGCGGGCCGTCGACATCGGCGCCTCCGCGATCTCGGTCTCCAACCACGGCGGCAACAATCTCGACGGCACGCCGGCGACGATCCGTCTGCTCGGGCCGATCGCGGACCAGGTCGGCGGGCAGGTGGACGTCCTCCTCGACGGCGGTATCCGCCGCGGCAGTGACGTGGCCAAGGCGCTGGCCCTCGGTGCTCGCGCCGTGATGGTCGGCCGTGCCTACCTGTGGGGCCTCGGTGCCAACGGACAGGCCGGCGTCGAGAACGTTCTCGACCTCCTGCGCATGGGTCTCGACGGTGTCGTGATGGGCTTGGGACACAAGAGTGTTCACGAACTGTCGCGGGACGACCTGATCATCCCCGAGGACTTCGAACGGTCCTTCGGTCACGCCTGATCCGTGCGGATTGCCCAGTCCGCCCGAGGCAAAGTAGAACGTGTTACAGTTTTTCGAAATGTAACACGGAAGATGAGGACTCGGGCGGATGGGGCAGTTCGACGGCAAGGTCGTCTACATCACGGGCATCGCCCGCGGACAGGGACGCAATCACGCGGTGCGGTTCGCCCGCGAGGGCGCGGCCATCATCGGTATGGACATCGCCGATGAGGTCGCCGACCACACCACCTACCCGGCGGCCACACCCGACGACCTCCGCGAGACCGTCCGCCTCGTCGAAGAAGCAGGTGGAAAGATCCTTGCCCGGCAAGGGGATACACGCGATCTGGCATTCCAGGAGGAGCTGGTGGCCGCCGGTGTCGAGCAGTTCGGTCGCCTCGACGTGGTGGTGGCCAACGCGGGGTTGCTCACCTGGGGCAAGGTGTGGGAGCTGACCGAAGAGCAGTTCACCGATGTCGTCGACATCAATCTCGTCGGGACCTGGAAGACGCTGCGCGCCTCGATCCCGGCCATGCTCGAGGCGGGCAACGGCGGATCCATCGTGGTCATCAGTTCGTCGGCGGGTCTGAAGGCGATGCCGTTGCAGGCGTCCTACTCCGCGTCGAAGTTCGGGCTGCGCGGACTCACCCAGTCCGCGGCCAAGGAGCTCGGGCACCACCGGATCCGGGTCAACAGTGTTCACCCCTACGCGGTCGACACCCCGATGGGCGTCGCCGACACCGAGGCCCATCGGATCTTCGGGATTCCCTGGGTCGGACCGCATCTCACGTCGATGATGAATCACCACCCGGTCGCCTCGCTGGACGAGATCTCCGACGCCGTGCTCTACCTCGCCTCCGATGGCGCCAAAGCCGTCACCGGTGCGGAGTTCTCGATCGACATGGGCGCGACCAAGGTCTGAGGTCCTCTCCGCGCGGTTCGCCGTGTGCTGCCCGTCCTGCGCTGCGCGTCCTGCGCCGTGCCGTACCGCCTCCGCCGTCGCTGTCGCCGTCGCCGTCGATCGCCGATCGTGCCCAGAATCGCGCCGATCGTGCCCAGGCACCCCGTCCGTGGGGACAGTCCCGCGACGTCGGAGGTCAGCGCGAACGTCCGGTGGACCCGGGGTTCAAGTGATGGGCGTGACTCTCGACCCGGTCGACGAAATTCTGGACACGGTCGGCGAGATTCTGGGCACGGTCGGCGAAAAGCCGGGCACGGTCGGCGAATTCGCGGGCACGACCGATGGCCCGCGCCGCGCACCAGCGCCGTGTGGCGCCGGCGTGCGGGCACGTCGGGCGTGACGTCGGGCGGTCAGTCCTGCCAGAGGGTGGCCGGGTCGGTGGCCTCGCGGGCAGGCGCGGTGGGAGTCTCCGGCGACGTGCGGGAGAAGCGTGGGGCCACCTGGGCCTGTGTGACGCCGTCGATCTCGACGAGGTTCGCGCGCGCCGCCATGTGCGGATCGGCCGGGGCCTCACCGAAGTCGAGAACCGGCGACGTGCAGGCGTCGGTGCCGTCGAAGATCTTCGTCCACTCGTCACGGGTACGCGACTTGAAGGTGTCGGTGAAGATCTGCTCGAGCTTCGGCCAGTTCGCGACGTCGTTCTGCGCGGGCAGATCGGCGTCGGCGAGACCGAGTCCGGTCAGCAACTCGGCGTAGAACTGCGGCTCGATCGCGCCCACCGCCATGTATTTGCCGTCCGAGGTCTCGTACACCTCGTAGTAGGGAGCACCGGTGTCGAGCATGTTGACACCACGCTCGTCGCTCCACAGGCCGGTGCCGCGGAAGGCCCACATCATCTGCCCGAGCACCGAGGCGCCGTCGACCATCGCGGCGTCGACGACCTGACCCGCCCCCGACGACTGGCGCTCCAGGAGAGCGGCGAGGACGCCGACGACGAGGAACATCGATCCGCCACCGAAGTCACCCGCCAGGTTGAGCGGAGGGACGGGTCGGTCCTCCTTGCGGCCGATCGCATGCAGCATCCCGGTCAGCGAGATGTAGTTGATGTCGTGGCCGGCGCGGTCCGCGCGCGGGCCCTCCTGACCCCAGCCGGTCATCCGTCCGTAGATCAGGCCGGGATTGACCGTCGAGAGGTCGTCGGGGCCGAACCCCAGCCGTTCCATGACACCGGGACGGAAACCCTCGATGACCACATCGGCCTTGGCGATCAGGCCGAGAATCGTCTCACGATCTCCCGGGTCCTTGAGATTTGCCTCGACGACGGCACGGCCGCGCAGGAGTGCGTCCGCCTTACGGTCGGCGGCGGGAAGGGTGCCGGGGCGCTGGACGCGTATGACGTCGGCACCCAGGTCGGCGAGCAGCATCGCCGCATGCGGCCCGGGGCCGATCCCCGCGAACTCGATCACCCGGATTGCGCTGAGGGGCCCGCTCTTTCCGCTGCTGTGCGGCGCAGTTGACGTCATGATGTCCTCCCGGTCCAATACCCGTCCCCATGTGTCGGGTCTCACGTTCGTGCGTCCAGCATGGCACAACCGATCGATCGCTCGGACATACGGTCTCTTCTGGTGGGACCGGGATACCGGAATCGAATGGAGTAAATGCGCCGACTCGGTTTTCTGTCACCGGCACCGTCGCTAGAGTTGAACGAATGGAGCGACGGTCGGGCCTGGGACAGATGTGCTGGCCCGAACTGTCCGACCGCGCCGTCACCCTCCTCGTGCCGATCGGCGCCACCGAGCAACACGGACCGCATCTCGGCCTCGACACCGACACCCGCATCGCCGGCCTGGTCGCCTCGCGTGCTGCCGCCCGCCTCGCCGACGACACGCGGGCCGACGACGACCGCCTGATCGTGACCGCACCCGCCCTGTCCTACGGCGCGAGCGGGGAGCACGAGGGATTCCCGGGCACGATCTCCGTCGGACACGAGGCCCTGCATCTGCTGCTCCTCGAGTACGGGCGCAGTGCCTGTCGGTGGGCGGACCGGGTGGTTTTCGTCAACGGCCACGGCGGCAACGGCGCCACCCTGGTGGCGGCTGTCGAACGGCTGCGGTACGAGGGGAGGGACGTCGCCTGGTTCCCGTGCGCGGTTCCCGGTGGGGATGCGCACGCCGGTGCCACGGAAACCTCTGTGCTACTTCATCTCTCGCCCGAGAGCGTCGTCATGGCGGCGGCCGAGGCGGGCAACGTCGCCCCCATCGCCACGTTGTTGCCCACCATGCGCGACGGTGGGGTGGCGGCGGTGAGCGGAAACGGTGTGCTCGGCGACCCGGTCGGGGCGACGCGGGAGCACGGCGCGGACATCACCGAGGCGTTGGTCGCCGGCCTGGTGTCGGCGGTGCGTGATTGGACCGTCGGGGACAAGGGGCGCCTGGGATGACCGCGGTCGACAAGCAGCCGCAGGCCACCGCCACGGTCGACAACACGCTGCCCGATGGTTTCCAGGTGCAGATCGACATGCGATGTGCGCGGCATCGCGATCTGCGGTATCTCGTCGGCGGATCGCCGACGAGGATGCTGCGCCTGACCGATGCGGCACTCGGCATGACCTCCGCCGACGGCCGCATCGAGGTGTGTGATCCGGCCACCCGTAGTCTGGCCCGCCGGCTCCTCGACAGCGGAATCGCCAACCCGCGCCCCATGTTCGGGCCCCGGCCCGACGACGTGACGGTCGTCGTGCCGGTGCGCGGGAATCAGTCGGGCGTGGACCGACTCCTGCGTGCGGTCGCCGGCACGAAGGTCATCGTGGTCGACGACGGGTCGCCGGAACCGATCACGGTGTGTGGCGCCGACGTGACGCTGATCCGACTCGACGAGAACCGCGGACCGTCGGCCGCGCGGAATGTGGGCGCCGACGCCGCCACGACGGATTTCGTCGCCTTCCTCGATTCGGACGTCGTCCCACCCGCCGACTGGCTGACGATGCTGCTCGGCCACTTCTC
Source organism: Gordonia sp. OPL2 (assembly GCF_003797825.1). Taxonomy (GTDB): domain Bacteria; phylum Actinomycetota; class Actinomycetes; order Mycobacteriales; family Mycobacteriaceae; genus Gordonia. The sequence continues at coordinate 32,370 of NZ_RKME01000019.1, read as the reverse complement.
CGATCCTGCCGTCGCCATCGTGGCGCCTCGGATCGTCGGTCTGAGCCGCACCGACCGGGACGCATCGATCGCGGAGCGCTACGAGAACGGCTATTCGTCGCTGGACATGGGTCCGGAAGAGTGTGCCGTCGTTCCCGGAAGTCGCGTCCCCTACGTCCCGAGTGCGGCGATGGTGGTGCGGCGCAGCACTTTTGACGGATTCGACGAGTCGCTGCGCGTGGCCGAGGACGTGGATCTGTGCTGGCGGACGCACAAGGCGGGCTGGCGCGTACGCTACGACCCGGTGGCGCGGGTGTCCCACGATCACCGCACCGACGTCCGGTCGGTCCTCGACCGGCGGCGCTATTACGGCACCGGCGCGTCGTACCTCGCGGACCGGCACGGCGGTTTCGCCGCGCCGGTCGTGATGTCGATCCCGATGGCGGTCGCCGTCGTCGCCCTGCTGACCCGGACCCGCATCGGTCTCGCGATCGCCGTCATCATCCTCGGTCAGCTCGGGATGCGACTGCGACAGCGACTCGGCGAGCTGCCGGGTGCACCCCTCGTCGCGACCCAGATGACCGGCCGGGCGGTCGGATTCGGGCTGCTGCAGGCTGGTGGTGCGGTCTGCCGGCACTATTGGCCGGTCGCGCTCATCCTCGCGGTGATCTCGGCCCGCTTCCGGCGCCTGGCCGTCGAGATGGCCGTCGCGGAGGGGGTGGTGTCGTGGGTGCGTCACGCCGTCGCGGAACCCGCGGCGGGTCCGGCGATGGGACCGCTGACCTACACTCTGTTCCGCAGGCTCGACGATCTCGCCTACGGTGCGGGTCTCTGGCAGGGGGCTCTCACGCACCGTGATCTCGGTGCGCTCCGACCGGTCCTGACCACATAGCCATGTCGCGTGACGATCTGCCGTCGCGCGTCGACGTGATCGTCGTGGGCGCGGGCAGTGCCGGGTGCGTCCTCGCAGAACGGCTGTCGCGCAATCCCGATCGCTCTGTCCTGCTGCTCGACCGCGGGCCGCGCGAGTGGCCGAGCACCCAGATCCGCGACCTCGGGGCACTGCCCATCGCTGCCGGCTCGCGCTACGCCCAGGCCTACGACGAGGCATCCGGTCTGGGGGTCATCCGGGGCCGCGGGCTCGGCGGGTCGTCGGCGGTCAACGGCGGATACTTCCTTCGGTGGCATCCGGGCGACTTCACCGGCTGGCCGACCGGATGGGCGCCCGACGACATCGCGGCCGCCTACGCAGAACTCGACGCCCCCGGGGGCACGATGCACGTGTCGGCGTTCTCAGACGACGAACTCGCCGACGTGGTACCGAGATTCGAGGCCTACTGGGCGCGGTCGATGCCGGTCCGGCCGTCCGAGGAACCATGGCCGATCGTCGGTGTGAACCGGGTGCGGTCGAATCGTGAGGGCACCGGGCGTCGGACCGCGGCCGAGGCGTACCTGCGGGCCGCGCTGGGACGGGGAAACCTGGCCGTCGCAACCGTGGCGGAGGTGACCGCGGTGATGACGGCCGGTCGCACCGTCACCGGCGTCGACGTCGCCGGGACCACCGTCGAGTGTGGCGAGGTCGTCCTGTGCGCCGGCACCTTGGGGACCGCGGCGATCCTGCTGCGTTCGGGCCTCGACGTGCTCGGCGGCGCCGACGAGTTGGCGGTCCACGAGCATCGGGAGGTGCTGGTGCACTATCGGGCTCGATGGGGATCCGGTCGGGCGGTGGCACGTCCGCTGCTGCAGTCAGTGGTGCATACGGCCGACGACATCGAGATCCGTTGCTACAGCGACGATATGGCGAACTACATCGAGGGCCTGCCGCCTGCGGGACCTGCGGTCGGGGTCGCGGTGATGAGGCCGGGGACACCTGGGTCGGTGCGGCTGAACCCGTCGGGGTTGACCATCGATCTCGGGACGGTGGATTCCGTCGCCGCCGCTCGCTTCGAGCACGGTGTGGCAGCGGTCGCCGAGATGCTGCGCTCCGACCCGTTCGCCGGCGAGGTCGATCCGGACTCGGTCGCGGTCGATCCGGTCGTGCGGACATCGCAGCACGCATGGGGGAGCATGCCCATGGGTGAGCGGACCGACTGGCTCGGTGGGGTGATCGGACTGCATGGTCTGCGTATCGTCGACGGGTCGATCCTGCCGACCGCCGGCCGTAGCGGCCCACATGCCACGATCATGATGACCGCCTGCCGCATCGGGGACCGCCTCGTCGAGTGCTGACGGGGCGCCCGGACGAACCGTAGGGTGGGGGCATGGCTGCTTCCCTGGACGATCCTGCGATTCGCGATTTCCTGTCGAGTGGGACCAAGACGGGCCACCTCGGCTATCTGGCCAAGGACGGTCGGCCGCTCGCCGCGCCGATCTGGTTCGTCGTCGATGGTGACCGGGTGGCATTCAACACCGGTGCGACGACCGCGAAAGGCCGTGCTATCGCCCGTGATCCACGTGTGGTGCTGACGGTGGACCTGCCTGAGCCGCCGTATGCCTTCGTCCAGATCCAGGGACGTGCGGTGACCACCGACGACCTCGACGAGGTGCGCCGCATCGCGACTCTTGCGGGAGCTCGGTACATGGGTGCCGATCGCGCGGAGGAGTTCGGCGCGCGTAACGGGGTCGAGGGTGAAATGGCGGTCTGGATCGAGCCGACGAAGATCATCGGCGAACTCGACGTGTCGGGATAGGGTGCGGGACACCCCCCTTATTGAAAACAGTTATCATTAGTGCATGATCTCCTCCGCCCGCGCGCCGTTGCCCGTCACCGTGCTCTCCGGTTTCCTCGGCGCCGGCAAGACGACCCTGCTCAACCACATCCTCGCCAACCGTGCCGGCAAACGGGTCGCGGTGATCGTGAACGACATGAGCGAGGTGAACATCGACGCCTCGCTGGTCGATCTCGGTGGGTTCGGCCGCACGGAGGAGCGACTCGTCGAACTCACCAACGGGTGCATCTGCTGCACCCTGCGTGACGACCTCGTCGAGTCCGTCGGTGAACTCGCCCGTGCCGGGAGGTTCGAGTACCTGGTGATCGAGTCGACCGGGATCTCCGAGCCCATGCCCGTCGCGGCGAGCTTCGACTGGGTGTTCGACGACGGCACCTCGCTCGGCGACGTCGCGTCGTTGGACACGATGGTGACCGTCGTGGACTGTGCGACGTTCCTTCCCGAGCTCGTCGAGGGTGACCGCCTCGACGAGCGGGCGATGGAAGCCGATGAGCGCGACCATCGTTCGATCTCCGATCTGCTCGTCGACCAGGTCGAGTTCGCCGACGTCGTCGTCCTCGGTAAGGCGGACCTGGTCACCGACCAGGTCCGGGGTGCCGTCGAGGCAATGGTGCGCCGCCTGAATCCACGAGCGGATGTCGTCGTCGGCGACCGGGGCGCCGTGCCGCTCGAACGGGTCATGGGAACCGGACTCTTCGATCACGAGGCCGCGTCCTCGGTCGCGGGATGGGACGACGAACTGCTGGGCGGTCACGTGCCCGAGACCGAGGAGTACGGGATCTCCTCGACGGTGTTCCGCTCGGATCGGCCCTTTCATCCCGCGCGACTGGCGCAGGTGCTCGGAGATCTGCGAGGGGTGTTGCGCAGCAAGGGATTCTGCTGGATCGCGAGCCGTCCCGAGTTCCTCGCGGTGTGGTCGCAGGCCGGTCCGAATCTGGTCATCGAGCCCGCTCAGTACTGGGGATCCGACGACGGCGGGTCTGTCGGGCCGTCGCAGGAGGTGGTGCTGATCGGTGTCCGCCTCGACGCACCCGCGGTTCACGACCTCCTCGGATCGGCTCTGTTGACCGACGCCGAGTTGGCGCACGGGCCGGATGCCTGGCGCTGCTTCCCCGACCCGCTGCCCGACTGGGGGATGCCGGCCGCCCACGCGCACTAGAGGGCCTGGGTGCTCGCCGCGCGATGAGTCCTACCAAACATGGGATGTTAGGGTGTTTGGGTGTCCGACCTGATCCCACCGCCGCCTCGAACCAGCGAACTCGTCGTCGGCCGCATGCAGGACATGATCCGCAGCGGCCGCTGGCCCGTCGGTGACCGCATCCCGCCCGAACCGGAACTCGTCGCGCATTTCGGCGTGGGCCGCAACACGATCCGCGAAGCGGTTCGGGCTCTGGAGCACTCCGGAATGCTCGTGCCGCGGCGCGGGGACGGCACCTACGTTCGGAGCCGAAACGTGCTCGCCGCAGCGATCGAACGATGCCTGCCCGGACCGGCGCACCTCGAGCTACTCGAGGCCCGGCGGGCCGTCGAGGCCCAGGCGGCCGCATCGGCTGCCGAGCGGGCCACTCCGGAGCAGATCGCCGCGCTGCGTGCATGCCTCGCCGAGGCCGAACACGCGCTGTCGAGGACCGATGTAGCGTCGTATGCGCAGGCGGACATCGCTTTTCATGCGTCCCTCGTGGACGCCTCGGGCAACACGCTGCTGGTCGAACTGTACGGCGGGATCGTCGAGGTCATGCAGCGGATGCACGCGAGCATTGTCGATGCGAGCGTGACCGACGGACGGCATCCGCAGGGACACCGTGAACTCGTCGATGCGATCGAGGCGGGCGATCCCGGTGCGGCGCGTGCAGCGGTGCATTCCTACCTCGACGAGGCGAGACGGGGACTCACGTGATGTCGGGGGAGGCGTCGACCCGGTCCGACAGTGCGACCACGGCGGACACCATGGACTCCGACGGACCCGACCGGAGCGCGCCGCGAGGTGTCGCCGCGGTCATCGCCGCCGTCGGCATCATGCTCGTCGCGGCCAATCTCCGTCCACCGGTGGTGTCGGTCGCCCCGCTGATCGACGACATCATGGCCGACCTGGGCGTCACGAGTGCGATCGCAGGACTGCTGACGACGCTTCCGGTCCTGTTCTTCGGCCTGAGCGCCCCCTTCGCGCCACGGATCGCAGCCCGATTCGGTATCGAGCGAACCGTTTTCGCCTCGTTGATCGTCCTGATACTCGGCATGGCGCTGCGCTTCGTGCCGCACCCGGTCAGTCTGTTCGTGGGATCGGCGGTCATCGGTGCCGCGATCGGAATCTGCAATGTGGTGCTCCCGGCGCTGATCAAACGGGACTTCGCTCACCGATCGGGTCTGATGACGGGGCTCTATTCGATGACGCTGTCCGGCGGAGCCGCCGTCGCCGCTGCGCTCACCGTCCCCATCGACGAGCGGCTCGACGGCAACTGGCGGATGACCCTCACAACGTGGGCCGTGCTCGCCGTCGTGGCGATGGTCGTCTGGGTGCCGCAGTTGGCGCGCGTCCACCGAATCGCGGTGTCGTCGGAAGCGATATCCCTGCGCGGCAACGGGATCGCGTGGGCGATCACCGTGTTCATGGGCACCCAGTCTCTCGTGTTCTACACCTTCGGTGCGTGGTTGCCGCAGTACCTTCTCGACCACGGTCGGACCGATGCCCAGGCGGGCACGATTCTGGCCATCGGTCAGGTCGTGGCCCTGCTGGCGTCGTTGGTGATCCCCATCGTGGCCGGTCGATTCGCCGATCAACGGATCATCACCCTGATCGTCGTCGCGGTCTGCGCGATCGGGTTCATCGGCCTGGTCAGTACCGATCAGGTGGTCACCCTGTGGGTCATGCTCATCATGTTCGGTCCGGGCGCGTCGATCAGTCTCGCACTGCTGTTCATGGTGCTGCGCAGCCCGTCCACGCGGGTGACCGGCCAGGTGTCGGGGATGGCGCAGTCGATCGGCTATGTCGTCGCCGCGATCGGACCGATCGTGATCGGCGCGCTGCACGATGCGACCGGCTCCTGGACGCTGGCCATGGGTGTGCTCGGTCTGGTCCTGATCCCGCAGGCCGCTTCCGCCCTGGTGGCCGCGAAGAACGTCAAGATGCGGGTCTGACCGGTCGATCCGCGACCGTGTCACCCGACGTCGAACACGACGGTCCGGCGTCGGGCGGGGTCGCCCGACGTCGCCCGGCGTCGAATCACGCGGAGCGAAAACCGAATTCGCCGACCGTGCCCAGAATCTCGCCGATCGTGCCCAGAATGTCGCCGAGCGTGTCCAGAAATCCGCCGAGCGTATCCAGGATGTCGTCGAGCGGCCCGGAAGCAGTTCGGGAGGCGTGGCGGTGTCCGGCAGGCCGGTGGCGTCCGCTTCGGTCCTCCGGCCGGAACTGGACACAGTCGGCGATCCATTGGACACGGTGGCGGGAGATTCTGGACACGATCGGCGGATTTCTGGACACGGTGGGCGGATTCTGGGGCACAGTCGGTGGGATCTCGCGTCTGGGGCACGGTCGGTGGGATCTCGCGTGTGGGGCACAGGTCATCGAGATAGGTGAGGTCGGGGGCGGCGAGGGCGGCGATCGGGAGGGTGCGCCGACGTGCTCAGTCCCGACCGAAGTCGCGCAGGGCGCCCGAGTACGGCTTCGGGACAGGCGGAGCGAACTCGCCGGACGCGGTGCCGGTGCGCAGCCCCATCGCCGCCATGGCGGTCAGCATGCCGACGCCGGCGGCCACACCGTCGATCACCGGTGCCCCGATCGCGTCGCTGATTCGCCGCGGGAGGTCGGCCATGCCTGCACAGCCCAGGACGATGGCGTCCGAACCGTCGGACAGCAGTGCCTCCCGGCAGGCCTTCTCCAGGATGTCGGCGGTGGCCGGGTTGGTCTCGAGCTCGAGGACCGGGATGTCGCAGGCGTGGACGCCCAGGCAGTGTCGTGAGAATCCGTGATGTGCGACGAGATCGGTGGCCCGACCGATCGTCCGGTGCAGCGTCGTGACGATCGAGAAACCGCGCCCCAGCGGTGCCGCGAGATGCATCGCGGCCTCGGCGATACCGAGCACGGGTGCGGCGGCGATCTCCCGCGCGGCGTCGATCCCGGGATCTCCGAAGCAGGCGATCAGATAGCCGTCGCAGTCGGGGTGATCGGCGATCGCACGGAGCACACCGGGAACCGCCAGCGCCTCGTCGTAGTGACTCTCGATCGACGCCGGGCCCATCGACGAGGTGACCGTGATGATCTCGGCGTCGGGGCGGGCGACCGCGGACGCCGCGACGGCGATGACGTCGGTCATCGCCGTCGCGGTGTTGGGGTTGATGACGCAGATGCGCATCGTGGCCCGCGGACTCAGAGCGCGGACGGCTCGAGTTTGCCGTCCTTCGCCGTGGGGAGGACCTCCGGTTCCACGCCGGTGCCGTAGATGAAGCTCTTGGGCGCGAAGGTCATCCCGATCCAGTAGACGATCGCGCCGGCGGCTGCGCCCATGAACCACGTGAAACTGGCCTGGTAGGCGGTACCCCAGATCACGAAGCTGATCGGGAGGACCGAGGCGATGATCACCGAGATGATCGCGACCGGATTCCATCCGTTGCGGTAGGAGTACGTCTTGCCCGGGTCCATGCTGAACAGATCGTCGACCTCGATCCTCTGCTTCTTGATGATGTAGAAGTCGACGATGAGGATGCCGAACAACGGACCGATCACCGCACCGAGGGTGTCCATCGTGTAGTGGATCGCCGTGGGGTTGTTAAAGAGGTTCCACGGGGTGATCAGCACCGAGCCGACGGCAGCGATCATCCCGCCGGTCCGCCACGAGATCTTGGTGGGCGCGACATTCGAGAAGTCGAATGCGGGCGAGACGAAGTTGGCGACGATGTTGATGCCGATCGTGGCGATGGCGAAGGTGAGCACACCGAGCACGGCCGCGGTCGTGTTGTCGATCTTGTCGACGATGTGCACCGGGTCGGTGATGATGTTGCCGTCCCCGTCCTTGCCGATCACGGTCGCACCGGCGGACACCGTGCACACCACCAGGATCGAGAAGAACAGGAAGTTGACCGGCAGACCCCAGAAGTTGCCCTTCTTCACCTCCGCGAAGGTCTTTCCGTAGCGGGAGAAGTCGCCGAAGTTCAGCATCGGGCCGGAGAAGTAGGAGACGACGAGGGCGAACGCGCTGATCATCTGTGTGATCGACGACCATCCCGACAGTCCGGGTCCGGTGGACAGATCGAAGCTGACATTGCTCCACCCGGCCTTGATGATCAGGTAGGCGGCGAGCGCGACCATGACCACATAGACTGCGGGACCGCAGAAGTCGATGAACTTGCGAATGGTGTCCATGCCGTTCCAGAACACGAAAGCCTGCAGCACCCACATGAGGATGAAGCCGGCCCATCCGAGGACACTGAGGCCGAGGAAACCGTGCTGCTCGACGTCACCCCACGGCTCGAGACCCGGCCAGAACTTGAGGGCCAGCAGGCCGAAAGCGACTGACGCCAAGTAGGTCTGGATGCCGTACCAGACAACGGCGATCAGGCCGCGGATGATGGCCGGGATGTTCGCGCCCTTGACGCCGAACGCCACCCGGGTGGTGACCGGATAGGGCACGCCGGCGAGCTGCGACGGCTTGGCGACGAGATTGCAGAGCAGGTTGACGGCGATGATGCCGACGAGTAGGGCGACGAGCACCTGCCAGGCGGCGATGCCGAGGGCGAACAGGCTACCGGCGAACACATAGCCGCCGACGCTGTGCACATCCGACATCCAGAACGCGAAGATGTTGTACCAGGTCCACTTCTGTTCTTTGAGTGGCGCGAGATCGGAGTTGGTCAGGTTCTGGTGATAGCCGAGCTTGATGACGCTCTCGCCCGCCGCGCTCTCATGCGTGGTCGTGGCGTCGGCAGATGGTGCTGACATGTGTGTTCTCCCGGTCTTGCGCGCCGACGGTCGGGGTGCGCTGATGAGAAAAAGGTAAGAACGGTTTGTTACCCGCGGATGAACAGACAGATATATTCCGCCGATGTCCGAATTCGCCCGCCGCCGGGACGAGAGAGAACCGGCGAGCGAACGGACAGGGACCCTGCCCATCGGGGGCAGGCGGATCAGTCGTGCCGTACGACGAGGTCGGCGGCGGTCTCGATGATGGCGCTCTCGAGCCGCTGATGATGGACCTGCCCGACGTCGAGCACGGCCGCGGTGTCACGGGCGGCAAAGGCATCGAGCAGGGCGGCGTGATCGGCGTTGAGGGCCTCCTGCGTCTGGGATCCGACCGACCGCATCACCTGGAACGGCTCGGTGAGATTCCACGTGTTCTCGAACATGTTGAGCAGCCGCGGCATGGCGCAGGGCGCGGTGAGCTCGCGGTGGAACTCACGGGAGATGTCGTGAAAGGCCTTGCTGTCGTTGTACTTCGCAGCGGTGACCAGCTCGTCGTGGCGTCCTCGGGCCCGATCGAGACCGGCGTCGTCGATCTGTTCGACGGCCCGGGCGAGCGCGGCCTGCTCCAGAACGCCACGGACGAAGTAGATCTCGCGCAGCTCGTCGACCGACATCTGGCTCACCCGGTAACCGGCGTTGCGTTGATGGACGACGAGGCCCTCGCCCACCAGGGTCTTGAGGGCCTCACGCACCGGGATCGGGCTCACCTGGAAGGCGTCGGCCACCTCTCCAGGCGGGATCTGTGCGCCGGGAGGCGCTCCGCCGGAGAGGATCAGACGACGCAACTCCTCGAGGACGTTGGCGCGGGCGCTGTCGGAGCGGGTCTCGACGAGTTGCGCGATGAGCCGCTCGGTCATCCGCGGGTTCATACGGCTGCCCCCCGGGACGGGTGGTCGAGGATCCAGCCGGCGACCGCTGCGGTGAGGCGCTGCTGATTGTCACGCTTGACGATCTCGTGGCCCTCGTCGCCGAAGAGCAGCAGCTCCGCGGTGGCGCCGCGCGCCCGGAGTTCGTCGACCATCTGCTGTGATTCGCTCACCGGCACATTGGTGTCGTGGGCTCCGTGGATCACCAGCAGCGGCGCGCGCAGATCCGCGATCCGGTGAATCGGGGAGAGGTCGGCCAACAGTTCCCGGTCGGACTCGGGATGGCCGTACTTGGTGTAGGCGGCGACGGCGATCCACGGTTCGGTGTTGCGGAAGAACGACTCGAGATCGCTCATGCCGCAGATCGCGATCCCCGCGGCGAAGAGGTCGGCGTGAAAGGTCAAGCAGGCCAAGGTCAGATAGCCGCCATAGGAGCGACCCGAGCAGTAGATCGCGCCCGGTTCGGCGATCCCACGTGCGACGAGGACCTCCGCGCAGTCGGCGGCGTCGTCGATCCCGGCGTAGCGCCCGTAGCGGTCGTCGGCGTGGGAGAACAGGCGCCCGTAGCCCGACGACCCGCGCACGTTGGGTGCGAAGACGGTGATGCCGGCGTCCACGAGCGGCCCGAACAGGAAGTTGTAGTCCGGGCGGGTCTGGGCCTCCGGGCCGCCGTGGAAGTAGATCAGCGTGGGGCCGCCGCGGGTTCGCGAGCGAAAGAGCCAGCCGGACAGCGGCATGCCGTCGCGGGCCGAGAACTCGAGGAGTTCAGGTGCCAGCGTGCTCGACGGTCCCTCGCCGGTGACGACGTCGTCGCGGACCGCCGTGACCTCGCCGGTGCCAGGTGTGACGAGATGGACGAGGGGTGAGTGCTGCGGGCTCGACACGGTCACGGTGGCGAGGGCGCCGGCCGCGCTGATCGACAGTTCCGACGCGACATCACCGGGCAGCGGGATCGGGTCGTGCAGGGTCTGATCGGGCAGGGTCAGGATCTGTAATTCGCTGCGACCGCCGATATTCCACAGCATCGCGACCGTCGACTGGTCGTTGCTGACGGCGAACTCGTCGACGCCGGCGTCCGGACGCTGGGCGAGCACCCGGAACCGTACTCCGTATCGGCTGACCTCGACGCCGAGCAGGCGGGGAAACTTTGCATCGAAGTCGCTGATGACCAGTGCCTGCACACTGTCGAGGTCGCGCGCGGCATCCTGGGGCGGTCCGACGAAGACGACCGATGAGTGGTCGAAACCCTGATCCAGGATGTAGCCGTGGTCGGTCACGGCACCGGGATCGTTGGGCAGGAGCGGGGTCATGGTGACCTCGTCCGACGGCGAGTCGAGGCGCCGACGCAACAGCAGCATGTCGCGATAACCGCGCGGACCCACGCGGACCAAGGTGGCCCCCTTCCAGGAGTCCACGAGGGCACCACCGACGCGGACGTCGAGGGTCATGGTGGTCGCCGTCCCCGGGTGCACGCGCAGTGAGTGTGCGGTCCCGTCCGGTTCGGTCGCGGTGATGAGGACCCAGTCGGTGTCCCAGCCGACGAGCGAGACGGTGCCGAACGACCGTCCGTCGGGGCGGGTGGCGCCGATCCGATGCGCGGTGTCGTCGTCGGCGTCGGTGGTGACCACCCACACCTGGTGGTGTTCGCCGCCGCTGGGGGCGATCTCGACGGCCAGCCATCGGCTGTCGGTGGAATGGATCACCTTGCGCACCGGCCCGGTTGCGCGCAGCCGCACCCACCGGAGTTCGCCGACCCCGTCCACCGACAGAGACCGTTGGGCGGCACGGGGATAACCGGTTCCGTCGTCGATGATGTAGGCGAACGCCGAGCCGTCGGGCGATACCGACGCACCGTAGGTGTGCCACCCGGTCTCGTCGAAACGGACCGTGGCGGTGGAGGTGGACGATGGGCCGGTCCCGGCATCCGGGGTGCTGCGGACGACGTTCATGGTGTGGTGATCGCCTCCATGCTCTGCAGCCACATCTCCAGCAGGGCGAGCTGCCAGAGTTCGTTGGCGCCGAGCGTGGTGCGGATGCCGTTGGGATCGGCGAACAGTCGGTCGAGCGCCTCGGGCCGATAGAGTCCGCGATCGACGGCGGATCTCGAACGCAGTGCGTCGGTGACCATGTCGAGCACCCCGCCCTCGAGATGGCGGATGCCGGGCACCGGGAAGTACCCCTTGGTGCGGTCGATGACCGCCGACGGCAACAACGCCCGGCCGGCCTCCTTCAGGACGCCCTTGCCGCCACCGGCGAGCTTGAGATCCGGTGGACACGTCGCGGCGAGTTCGACGAACTCATGGTCGAGGAACGGCACCCGCGCCTCGAGTCCCCACGCCATCGTCATCGTGTCGACGCGTTTGACCGGGTCGTCGACGAGCATGATCGTGGTGTCCAGGCGCAGGGCCGCGTCGACGGCGGTCCGGGCGCCCGGTGCCGACTGGTGGGCGTGGACGAACTCCCAACTGGGGTCGTAGTCGCCGTCGACGTGGTATCGCTCGTCGAGCAACGCTGTGATCGCGGCGTGATCACGGTCGAAGAACACCGCGGAATACGCCGCCGTCGTGTCCGCGCGGGGTGTGTGCTGCAATGGCGGATACCAGTCGTATCCGCCGAGGATCTCGTCGGCGCCCTGCCCGGACTGGACCACCTTGATGGACTTGCTGACCTCCTGCGACAACAGGTAGAAGGCGACGCAGTCGTGGCTGACCATGGGCTCGCCCATCGCCGCGATGGCGTCCGGCACGGCGGGCAGCAGGCGGTCGGTGCCGATGTGGATCTTGTGGTGGTCGGTCCCGAAGGTGTCCGCGATCAGGTCGGAGTACGCGTACTCGTCCCCGGATTCCCCTCCGGCGGAATCGAATCCGATGCTGAAGGTGGCGAGGTCGCGCTGCCCCTGTTCGGCCAGTAACGCGACCACGAGCGACGAGTCCACTCCGCCGGACAGCAGGACGCCGACGGGGACGTCGGCCACCATCCGACGGCGGACGGAGGTGCGCAGCGAGTCGAGGAGTTCGTGCTGCCACCGGCGTTCGTCCCAGTCGGACCGGTCGGGGTGTGGGGCGAAGTCCGTTGTCCAGTACCGTCTCTCGGTGCTCCTCCCATCCCGGGTGATGGTCCGGACGGTGGCCGGGGGCAGCTTGCGGATGCCGTTGTAGATGGTGTGCGGGGCGGGGACGACCGCGTGGAAGCTGAAATAGTGATGAAGTGCGACCCGGTCGAGGCTCGTGTCGACGTCGCCTGCGCCGAGCAACGCTTGCAGCGACGACGCGAACCGCAGACGGCCGGGGGTCTCCGACAGATAGAGCGGCTTGATGCCGAGGCGGTCACGGGCCAGGGTGAGCGTTCCGGAGTCGGTGTCGGTCACGGCGAACGCGAACATCCCGATCAGATGATCGACGCAATCGGGGCCCCAGGCGTGGAAGGCCTTGAGGATGACCTCACTGTCGGCGTGGGAGAAGAAGCGGTATCCCTTGCCCTCGAGTTCGGCGCGCAGTTCACGGTGATTGTAGATGCATCCGTTGAACACCAGTGCCAGACCGAGTTCGGGATCCACCATCGGCTGGCCACCGCGTTCGGACAGGTCGATGATCTTGAGTCGACGATGACCGAGCGCCACCGATCCCTTGGCGAACACCCCGGACCCGTCCGGTCCGCGCCGGGTCATCGCACACGTCATCCTGTCGACCGCGGCAACATCCGGCGGTGTTGCGTCGAAGCGGATCTCACCACAGATTCCGCACATGTCCCTCGTCCTCTCCCGGTCCTGCGGGTACCGCTCCCGGCCCGCCGGACTCCTCGGCGACTCCCTGAATCCAGGTGTCCTTGCCCCCGCCGCCACGCGACGAGTTCACGATCAGACTGCCCGCCGGCGCGACCCGCGTGAGCGCCGCCGGCGCGACGTGGGCGGTCACCCTCTCGCGCGAGTCTCTCAGATGGACGAAGGCCCGCAGGTCGACATGGTGCGCATAGAAGCCGTTGCCGTCGAAGGTCGGGTGGGTCGACAGCGCGACCACCTCCTGAGCGATGTAGCGCTCTGGGTGTGTCAGGAGGTCCACCCGCCGGCGGGCGAGTTCCTCCTCATCACACTCGGGACCGATCGTGATGTCCGAACCACCCAGTCCGTCGATGGGTTTGACGACGAGGTGCTCCAGGTTGGCCAGGACGTGATCGCGCTGATGACGTTCGGCGCACAGCCAGGTCGGCACCTGATCGAGCAGCGGCTCCTCTCCGAGGTAGTACCGGATCATGTTCGGCACGTAGTAGTAGATGGCCTTGTCGTCGCCGACGCCGTTGCCCAGCGCGTTCGCGATGGCGAATCGGCCGCGCCCGAGCGCGTCGAGGATGCCCGCCCGCAGCGGGGAATGGTCGAACCCCTTGGACGACAGCAACATGTCCTCGTCCATCCGCACGTACGCCGTGTTGATCGGGACGCGTGCGGTGCCGTGGTGGAAGAAGACGCGTCCGCCGTCCGGGCCGTCGCCGGCGGTGATCGAGATGTTCTCCGGTGTCGCCACCGCCAGTCCGGCGCCGCGGGCGAGCAGTGTGTGTTCGAACCAGGCGGAGTCCTGCCATCCGGAGCTGAGCATGATGTCGACGCCGTCGGGGTGGGAATCGGGCGGACGGGCCGCGGCGATCGTCTCGCCGAGCATGCGGGGCACATCGGTGAGCGGCAGCGTATCCGGTGGCATGGGGATCTCGGGGACGAACTGGGAGAGCAGTTCTCGGTTCGACATCGCGTAGGCGATGCCCGACGGCACCCGCAGATTGTCCTCGAGGACCATGAACCGTCCCGGCGCGGCGGACACGAGATCGGTCCCGCAGATGTGGGTGCGGACGCGTTGCCAGGCCGGGACGCGTCCGGTCTGCCGGAATCCGGGCGCGCGGTCGAGGGCCTCGATCGGGATGATGCCGTCGTGCACGGCTTCCTGATCGCCGTAGACGTCGACGAGGAAGGCATTCAGTGCGAGCGCACGCTGGCGCAGGCCGGCGGCCACCCGGAGCCAGTCGTCGGCGCCGATGTAGCGGGGAACGATGTCGAGCGGGAACAGTTGCGCGCGGGATTGGCCGGTGACCCGGAACGTCACGCCGTCGATGCTCTGCTCGCGCTCGATCTGATACTGCCGCTTGCGCAGCTCCGCAGCGCCCAGAGCTGCTGCAGCACTGAGGATTTCCGAATATCCCGGTCGTGCGGTCACGTCGTCGGCGACGGCCTCGTCGTAGGACAGCCGATCGGGGGTGTCGACAACGGGTACGTCGTCGGCGAGCTCGACCCGGTGATAGCCGTGCAGCATACGGCCTTCCGGGTCGTCCGGAACGGTCACCGTCGGCAGGGTGCCCGCGGTTTCGGCGATCAGGTTGTCGACGACGGCGGTCAGCCGGCCACGACGTCGGAGTGTGCGGCGCTGGCGTGACGACGAACTACCTGCCGTCAACGCCCGTCGGGTGAGCTCGGACACCGTCTCCCAGTCCCCGTTCGCCTCGAGTTCGGGGCGGACCATCTCGGTGAGCGCGGTGATGACGCTCGACGCCGGCCGTGGCGTCGCGTGCTCGACGTCGATCAGGTCGCCCTCGAGGCCGGCGCGGGCGGCCTGCCAGAGGGCTGCCCGGTACAGGGCCGGGGATGTCGGCGAGGCGGGTTCGTCGACCCGGCGCGCCTCGTGGACCACCAGGGCGCGGAAGAGACCCGCGATGACCGTGATCGTGTCGACCGACGGGCAACTGTCGCAGACGCGCAGCTCGAGAGTGCGAAGCCGGGCCGACGGTCGGACGTCGAAATAGAGCATGCCGGGATCGGAGATGACGCCGCTGCCGATGAGGCGGGCGATCTCGGCGTCGTAGTCGGCGGCGGTGCTCAGGTCCGGGAACGGGCCGCTGGTGGGCCACCGCTGCCAGATGAGGGTGCGGGAGCTCGCATATCCGGTGTCGGTGCCGTCGGCCCAGAACGGTGAGCTCGCCGACAGGGCGAGCAGGGCGGGGACATGAGGCGCGAGTCGGGCGGCGACGGCCACGGCCTCGTCGCGATCGGTGACGTCGACGTGTACCTGGGTGCCGCAGATGAGTTGCTCGCGGGCCAGCAACTGGTAATCGGCGAGCATGCGCCGATAGCGGGGCGTCTCGGTGACCCGCATCTCGGTCGGCACCGACAGCGGTACCGAACCCGCCGCGACGATCCCGATCCCGAGTGATCGTGCGGTCTCGACGAGGACCGAACGCTGGGATCGCAGATTGTCGCGGAGGTCCGAGAGGCGCTGGTGGACGCCGCTGTTGGACTCGATGACGCAGCGCTGCAACTCTTCGACGAACGGGCCGTCGGCGGGCAGGAGTTCGAGGAGTTCCGGCGCCCGGGTGGTCAGTCGTGACGTCCGCAGGTCGACGAGGTGGAACTCCTCCTCGACACCCACCCGACGATGGGCGCGGTCGGGGAGGGCGTCGTTCTCGGCGCGCTCCTCAACCGGCCTCATCGTCTAAGCCTAGGAGCAATCGGCCGCTGCGGCAGGACGAGCGCTGCCGCCGAGAGCGGGCGGCGGAGGCCGACGGTGCCGGTCGCCGGAAGGCAGGTTGGCAGGACCCGGATGTCAGGACCGGGATGTCAGGACGGGGTGTCAGGACCGGGGAGTCACCCAGGTGGTGATGTCGCAGTGCACGACCTCGGTCCCGGTGGTGTCGAGGATGCGTACTCCGACGACGACATCGGTGCCCTCGGTGATGTCGGCGAAGTCCACCGCCGCGACGAGTTCGGCCTCGGCGGTGAGACGAGTGGTGGCCTTGGTCAGGTACTGCGTGTGCATCGCCTTGGGGATCCACCGGTGCGTCGACGGTGTCGTCGCCTCCATCAACATGCCCATCGCCGCCTCCGCGAGATTGCAGGCGGCGATGGCGTGGAAGGTGCCGAGGTGATTGTGGACCCCGAACCAGTTGGGGCCGGTGACGCGGCAGAATCCCGGGCGCATCTCGTTCACCATCGGCAGCACCGTGCCGAAGTAGGGGACGCGGGCGACCATGCCCAGGGAGAACAGGGCGTGGCCGACGATGTTGTCGGGCAGTCTGCGGCGCAGGGCGTAGGTCGGGCTCGCCGACGAGGTCTCACTCATGGTCCCCGATATTACTCCGCGGTAAGTTCCGGTGCGCGGGTCCTCGGCCCCAAGTGGTGTGGGCGAACCGTCGGGTCAGCGGCGGGTCGTCGCGAGCGGCCGTCGTCGGCGCAGCGGGATCAGCAGACGATGGACTCGCCAGTTGCCTGCCGCCTGGTCCCATGGCCGGAAGTACAGCCACATCACCGTGAAGGCGATGACGCGGAACGGCAGATCCACATACATCTGCCGGGTCCGGGTCTCGTCGCCGCGGCCCCGCATCGTGCGGATGCCGCCGAGGATGTACTGGCGGTTGCCCAGAGGGGAGTGGCGCAACTGCCGGCACGAGGTGTCCACGGTCATCGTCGGCTGGAAGTACATACGGTGTCCCGCGTCGAGGAACGCGATGCTCAGATCGAGGTCCTCCCAGATGTCCTGTCGGGTCTGGACGCTGTCGGCGACCGCGTCCCACGCCGACCTGCGGACGGCGAAGTTGGGGCCGAACAGACTTCGCACCTCGGAGCCCTCCGCGAGGCGGCCCAGTGACCGCATGGCCATGCGCCGGGTGAAGTCGTAGGAGGGGCCGTCGTGGATGAACACCGGTCCGGTCACCGCCGAATAGTCCCGGCCGTCGTCGCTGTCGAGGAAGTCCTCGACCTCCCGCGCCCAACCCGGTCCGACCCTGCTGTCGGCGTCGGTCCTCGCGACGAGGTCCGAGGTTGCCGACTCGATGCCGCGACGCAGGGCATTGGCCACACCCGGCGTGGGTTCGACGACCCGGCGCACTCTCGGATGCTCGATCGAGTACTTGTCCACGATGTCGCCCGTGCGGTCGGAACTGCCGTTGTCGACGACGATGATCTCGTCGAACGGTCTGGACTGGGCCAGCAGGTCGTCGAGGCAGTCCGCGATGGTGAGTTCCTCGTCGTACGCGGGCACGACGACGGCCAGTGTGCTCATGTCCCCGATCTCCCTTGAATGGTCGAACCCCCCGATGAGGTGCGTGTGGCGCGTCACGAGGGTACAAAACCTGTCCGCGACCGGTGGCCGATTCGCCCACGGCCATCACGCGATTCGCGGGTCGTCCGTCCGACTGCGGATGGTCCCACCAGCCCGGATTTGAATAGTGACCCCGACCTGGTGCATACTTGTCGGGTTGCCTTGACCGGGGAACGCACGCTCCTGCATGTGTGGGACACCGCGACCTCGTTCAGGTGAATGACTCCCAGGCCCCGGATTCCGGGCCAGGGCGTGTAACGCGTGCGCCGAATCAGGGGCACGGACACGACACGCCCGACCGCGGGTGCCGGAGCAACCAGGCTCGTTCGAGAGACGAGCCAACGTACAACGATAGATGAACAGCGTCGATCCCCGAATCTCACACGGGTGGTCATGTGCCCGCCGGCGTCGAGTCGGCCCCGTTCGCGGGGTGCAACGGTCACGCGGTGTTCGTCTGTCGAGAACAACTGACGGAAGAGGACACAGCGTGGCGGGACAGAAGATCCGCATCAGGCTCAAGGCCTATGACCACGAGGCGATCGACGCTTCGGCGCGCAAGATCGTGGAGACCGTGACCCGTACCGGGGCACGCGTGGTCGGCCCGGTGCCGTTGCCCACCGAGAAGAACGTCTACTGCGTCATCCGTTCGCCGCACAAGTACAAGGACAGCCGCGAACACTTCGAGATGCGCACTCACAAACGACTCATCGACATCCTCGACCCGACGCCGAAGACGGTCGATGCGCTCATGCGCATCGATCTGCCGGCCAGCGTCGACGTCAACATCCAGTAGGCGGGGGGCGAGAAAAAATGAGTAACCAGAGTTCCACCAAGGGCATCCTGGGCACCAAGCTCGGCATGACCCAGGTGTTCGACGAGAACAACCGTGTCGTCCCGGTGACGGTCATCCAGGCCGGGCCGAACGTCATCACGCAGCTCCGTACCGCGGACCGCGACGGCTACACCGCCGTCCAGGTCGCCTACGGCGCCATCGACCCGCGCAAGGTCACCAAGCCGGTCGCCGGGCAGTACGCCAAGGCCGGGGTCACCCCGCGTCGCCACCTCGCCGAGATCCGCGTCGCGGATGTCTCGGAGCTCGAGATCGGCCAGGAGCTGACCGCGGAGATCTTCGCGGACGGCACCAAGGTCGATGTGACCGGTACCTCCAAGGGCAAGGGATTTGCCGGCGTGATGAAGCGCCACGGCTTCTCCGGTCTGGGTGCCAGCCACGGCGCGCACCGCGTGCACCGCGCACCCGGCTCGATCGGTGGCTGCGCCACCCCGGGTCGCGTGTTCAAGGGCATGCGGATGGCGGGCCGGATGGGCAACGACACCGTGACCACGCAGAACCTGACCGTGCACAAGGTGGATGCCGAAGCCGGTCTGCTGTTGATCAAGGGCGCGATCCCCGGCCGCAAGGGCGGCATCGTGGTGATCCGCGACGCAGTGAAGGGTGGTGCGACCAAGTGAGCACCGAAACGACAACGAAACTGACGCTGGACGTGAAGACGGCCGACGGCAAGACCGACGGCACCGTCGATCTTCCCGCCGAACTGTTCGACGCACCGGCCAACATCGCGCTGATGCACCAGGTGGTCGTGGCCCAGCAGGCCGCGGGTCGCCAGGGCACCCACGCGACGAAGACCCGCGGACAGGTCAGCGGTGGCGGCGCCAAGCCGTACCGGCAGAAGGGCACCGGTCGCGCCCGTCAGGGTTCGACCCGCGCACCGCAGTTCGCCGGCGGTGGCACCGTCCACGGCCCGCAGCCGCGCGACTACAGCCAGCGCACCCCCAAGAAGATGAAGGCCGCTGCCCTGCGCGGTGCCCTCTCCGACCGGGCGCGCAACGAGCGGATTCACGTGATCACCGAACTGGTTGCGGGACAGACCCCGTCGACCAAGTCGGCTCGCCTGTTCCTCGAAGCGCTGAGTGACCGTCGCAAGTTCCTGGTGGTTCTCGGCCGTGAGGACGAGACCGCATGGAAGAGCGTCGCGAACCTGCAGAACGTCCTGCCGATCGCGCCGGATCAGCTCAACACCTACGACGTCCTGGATTCGGACGAGGTGGTGTTCAGCGTCGAGACGCTCAACGCGTTCATCGAGCAGAACGCAGCGACCGAGACGAAGTCTCCCGTCGCCAATGACCGAGAGGAGGCCTGAGCATGGCTACGCAGGCTGACCCGCGCGACATCATCCTGGCGCCGGTGATCTCCGAGAAGTCCTACGGACTGATCGAGGACAACGTGTACACCTTCCTGGTGCACCCGGACTCGAACAAGACCCAGATCAAGATCGCGGTCGAGCAGATCTTCGACGTCACGGTCACCAGCGTCAACACCGCCAATCGGCAGGGCAAGCGCAAGCGGACCCGCTTCGGCTACGGCAAGCGCAAGGACACCAAGCGCGCGATCGTGACGCTGGCCGACGGCAGCAAGCCCATCGAGATCTTCGGAGGACCGGTCGGCTGACCGGGACTCGGGAACTGAGGGACTAGAGACATGGCTATTCGTAAGTACAAGCCGACGACCCCGGGTCGTCGCGGATCCAGCGGCGCGGATTTCGCCGAGGTCACCCGCGACCATCCGGAGAAGTCGCTGGTTCGCCCGCTGCACGGTCGCGGCGGACGAAACGCACACGGACGCATCACCACCCGTCACAAGGGTGGCGGTCACAAGCGTGCCTACCGCGTCATCGACTTCCGTCGCAACGACAAGGACGGGATCAACGCGAAGGTCGCCCACATCGAGTACGACCCGAACCGCACCGCGCGGATCGCGTTGCTGCACTACGTGGACGGCGAGAAGCGCTACATCATCGCCCCCCGCGGTCTGAACCAGGGTGACGTGGTGGAGAGCGGCTCGGGCGCCGACATCAAGCCGGGTAACAACCTGCCGCTGCGCAACATCCCGACCGGTACCCAGGTGCACGCCGTCGAGCTGCGTCCGGGCGGCGGGGCCAAGATGGCCCGCAGCGCCGGTGCCTCGATCCAGCTGCTGGGCAAGGAGGGCACCTACGCCACCCTGCGTATGCCCTCCGGCGAGATCCGTCGCGTCGACGTGCGCTGCCGCGCCACCGTCGGCGAGGTCGGCAACGCCGAGCAGTCGAACATCAACTGGGGCAAGGCCGGCCGTATGCGCTGGAAGGGCAAGCGCCCGACCGTCCGCGGTGTCGTGATGAACCCGGTCGACCACCCGCACGGTGGTGGCGAGGGCAAGACCTCGGGTGGTCGCCACCCGGTCAGCCCGTGGGGTCAGCCGGAAGGCCGCACCCGCAAGAACAAGGCGAGCGACAAGCTCATCGTCCGCCGCCGTCGTACCGGCAAGAACAAGCGATAAGCAGGAGGGAGTAAGAGAATGCCACGCAGCCTCAAGAAGGGCCCGTTCGTCGACGACCACCTCCTTGCGAAGGTGGACACCCAGAACGAGAAGGGCACCAAGCAGGTCATCAAGACCTGGTCGCGCCGTTCGACCATCATCCCGGACTTCATCGGACACACCTTCGCCGTCCACGACGGTCGCAAGCACGTCCCGGTGTTCATCTCGGACAACATGGTCGGGCACAAGCTGGGCGAGTTCGCCCCCACCCGTACCTTCAAGGGTCACATCAAGGATGACCGGAAAGCGAAGCGCCGGTAATGACAACGAAGACTGAGAATCCGACCGCCAAGGCGACGGCTCGCTTCGTGCGTGTCACGCCGATGAAGGCACGTCGTGTGATCGACCTGATCCGCGGCAAGAACGTGGACGAGGCTCTGGACATCCTGCGGTTCGCCCCGCAGTCGGCGTCCGAGCCGGTCTACAAGGTGCTCGCCAGCGCCGTCGCGAATGCGGAGAACAACCTGGATCTGGATCGCCGGAGCCTGGTCGTCGCCACCGCGTTCGCCGACGAGGGCCCCACGCTCAAGCGGTTCCAGCCGCGTGCACAGGGTCGTGCGTTCCGCATCCGCAAGCGCACCAGCCACATCACCGTCGTCGTCGAGAGCCTTCCCGAGAAGGCCACCGCCGGCCGCGGCCGGTCGCGTCAGCCGAAGAAGGGAGCCCAGTAGTGGGTCAGAAAATCAACCCGCACGGCTTCCGTCTGGGCATCACCACGGACTGGAGTTCGCGGTGGTACGCCGACAAGCAGTATGCGGAGTACGTGAAAGAGGATGTCGCCATCCGCAAGCTCCTGTCCACGGGACTCGAGCGCGCCGGCATCGCCAAGGTGGAGATCGAGCGCACCCGTGATCGGGTCCGCGTCGACATCCACACCGCCCGTCCGGGCATCGTCATCGG
Organism: Gordonia sp. OPL2; assembly: GCF_003797825.1. GTDB lineage: Bacteria > Actinomycetota > Actinomycetes > Mycobacteriales > Mycobacteriaceae > Gordonia. The sequence continues at coordinate 10,495 of NZ_RKME01000019.1, read as the reverse complement.
TCGCCGCGGCGCCGAGGCCGACCGGATTCGTGGCGACCTGGAGAAGCTGACCGGTAAGCAGGTGCAGCTGAACATCCTCGAGGTGAAGAACGCGGAGTCCGAGGCCCAGCTCGTGGCCCAGGGCGTCGCCGAGCAGCTGAGCAACCGTGTGGCCTTCCGCCGCGCGATGCGCAAGGCGATCCAGTCGGCGATGCGTCAGCCGAACGTGAAGGGCATCCGGGTCCAGTGCTCGGGTCGCCTGGGCGGTGCAGAGATGAGCCGCAGTGAGTTCTACCGCGAAGGTCGGGTGCCGCTGCACACGCTGCGCGCCGACATCGACTATGGACTCTACGAAGCCAAGACCACCTTCGGCCGCATCGGCGTGAAGGTCTGGATCTACAAGGGCGACATCGTCGGCGGCAAGCGTGAGCTCAGTGCAGCTGCGCCGGCCACCGAGGACCGTCGTCCGCGCCGGCCGAGCCGGCCTCGCCGCAGCGGTGCTTCGGGCACCACTGCCACGAGCACCGACGCGGGTCGCGCGGCGGAGGCTCCGGCCGAGGCGACTGCAGCGGCGGGCGCCGAGAAGCAGGAGGGCTAGCCCATGTTGATCCCCCGTCGGGTCAAGCACCGCAAGCAGCATCACCCCAGCCTGAAGGGTCAGGCCAAGGGCGGCACCAAGGTGACGTTCGGTGACTACGGCATCCAGGCTCTGGAAGGCGCGTACATCACCAACCGTCAGATCGAGTCCGCTCGTATCGCCATCAACCGGCACATCAAGCGTGGCGGCAAGGTGTGGATCAACATCTTCCCGGACCGTCCGCTGACGAAGAAGCCTGCCGAGACCCGCATGGGTTCCGGTAAGGGTTCGCCGGAGTGGTGGGTCGCGCCGGTCAAGCCGGGCCGTGTGCTGTTCGAGATGACCTACCCCAATGAGGAGATCGCTCGCGAGGCCCTGCGCCGCGCGCAGCACAAGCTCCCGATCAAGACCCGGATCGTGACCAGAGAGGAGCAGTTCTGATGGGACTCGGAGTTGCTGCCAACGAGCTGCGTGAGCTCAACGACACCGATCTGGTCGATCGCCTCAAAGAGTCGAAGGAAGAGCTGTTCAACCTTCGTTTCCAGATGGCCACCGGCCAGCTCGACAACAATCGCCGTCTGAGGACCGTGCGTCGCGAGATCGCGCGCATCTACACCGTGATGCGTGAGCGTGAGCTGGGCCTGGCGTCGGGACCGGACGGTGATGACGCATGAGTGAGGACCAGAACGTGACCCAGACCGAGACGCGTAACAACCGCAAGGAGCGGATCGGTTACGTGGTCAGCGACAAGATGCAGAAGACCATCGTGGTCGAGCTGGAAGATCGTAAGAGCCACCCGCTCTACGGCAAGATCATCCGGACCACGAGCAAGGTCAAGGCCCACGACGAGAACGAGACCGCCGGCATCGGCGATCGCGTGCGGCTCATGGAGACGCGCCCGACCTCGGCCACCAAGCGGTGGCGCCTCGTCGAGGTGCTGGAGAAGGCCAAGTAGGCCACTCTCCTCGGAGATTCGCGAACGGCCCGTTCCCCGGTAGGGGAGCGGGCCGTTCGCCATTCTCCCCCGGTCGTTCCGATGGGGCTGCCGGTCGGTCGGCCGTACGGTAGACAGACCTCATGCATCCCGTCCCCGACGATGCCGGCCCTGTTCGCATCCCGGCGTGGCCGCTCATCTACGAGATCAACACCTGGCCGTGGCTGACGGCACTGAGCCGCGCGGCCGGCCGGTCGGTCACGCTCGCCGACGTCCCCGACGACGAGTGGGATGGGATCGCCGACCGCGGATTCGACGCGGTGTGGCTCATGGGGGTCTGGCGGCGCAGCCCGGCCGGGGTGGCCATCGCCCGCGCCGACGACCCGCTGATGGCGTGGTTCGCCTCGACGATGCCCGACTTCGAGCCCGGGGACGTCGTCGGGTCGCCGTATTCGGTGCGTGACTACATCGTCGACGACCACCTGGGCGGGCCCGCGGCACTCGCGACCGCCCGACGTGCCCTCGCCGACCGCGGCGTCGGCCTGATCCTCGATCTCGTCCCCAATCATGTTGCCGTCGACCATCCCTGGGTCGCCGAGCATCCCGACTGGTTCATCCGCGGCAGCGCCGACGACCTCGACCGTGATCCTCTGTCGTTCGTGGCGGTGGGGGACGCGGTGATCGCCAACGGCCGGGATCCGTACTTTCCGGCCTGGCGGGATGTCGTGCAGGTCAACGCGTTCAGCGACGGTCTGCGGGCGGCGACGCGCGCCACCGTGACCGCGATCGCCGCCCGCTGCGACGGCGTGCGGTGCGACATGGCGATGCTCGTGAGGAACGATGTGTTCGCCCGGACGTGGGGAGAGCGGGCCGGGCCGATCCCCGACGACGAGTTCTGGCCGCCGGTCATCGAGGGCGTGCGTGCCCGGTATCCCGATTTCGTGTTCATCGCCGAGGCCTACTGGGACACCGAGCCTGCGCTGCTCGCCGACGGTTTCGATCAGTGTTACGACAAACGGTTCTACGACGCCGTGCGAGATGCTCCGACGACCCTGCGCGAGGTGATGTCCGCCGGGCCACCCGCCGGCCGACACCTGCTTCGCTTCATCGAGAACCACGACGAACCACGTGCGCCGGTGGCCTTCGGTGACCGCGATCGCCAGGCGGCGGTCGCGGCTCTCACCCAGGCCGGGCCGCGACTGATCCACCAGGGTCAGCTCGACGGTCGCCGACGACGACTCCCGGTGCAGCTCGGCCGATTCGCCGACGAACCCGTCGACACCGACCGCGCACTGTTCTATCGCGCGCTCCTGGGACTGCTCGCCACTGCGGGTTTGCGCGACGGCCGGCTCGACCTGTGCGGCACCGACGACGCCGCGCCCACCGTGATCGCCTGGACACGCACCGCCGACGACGACCGATGGCTGATCGTCCTCAACGTCTCCGACGAGACGGCGACCGGCCGCATCCCGACCGGCTGGGCGGATCTGCCGTCGCACCTGAGGAATCCGCTGTCCGGGGAACGCGTACCGGTCGCCGACGACGGGTCGGTCGAGGTGTCACTCGTCGGGTGGGGTTGGCAGATCTACCGCTGACCTGCTGCCGAGCGGCTCGGTGCACAGTACTCTCGATGCATCGCAGACCCGGTGGTGGTGGCCTGCCCTCGACGACGGTGAAACGCATGGTGGTGCTCGACCGACGGCTCGACGTCCGGCGTGCGGTGAGCGACTACCTCGAGGGCTTCGGCGGCGGGATCCGTTCCGACGACTCGGATGTGGGACGACTCGAACGGGTCGGGACGCGATTCGTCGGGTTGGGCCTGTTGGTGTTCATCGCGGTGATGACACCGGTCGCGATCGCACGCGCCGACCTCACCGCCGCCTGGTGGACCCCGCTGAGCATGGTGCTCGTGGCCGGGCCGCCGACCCTGATGGTGATCGCCACGTTCCGGGCGGTGCCGCGAGGGCTGGTTCCTCTCGCGGGGGCATGTTCGATCGGCTACATCGCCGCCGCCCTGCTCTGGTTCGTCGCGTGGAACGGCGAGACCGAGCCGGATCGCTGGGCGGTCTGGTTGGTGCAGTTCCCGCCGGTGGCGAGTATCGCCCTGGTTCTGGTGTCCCGAACACGCTGGGCGCTGGTCCATCTCGTCGTCGCGACCCTTCTCGTGCACGTCGCCAATCAGCTCGGACGCTACGGCGAGGTGCACCTCTCGCAATTGCTCAGCGCCCCGTTGACGATCACGCTCGGCGGCGTGTTCGTCGCGGTCGCATACGCCACGACCCGCAACGTCTGGTCGCTCGACGCCCGCCGCGCCGACATGCTGGCCGCCGCGGCGACCGTCGCGGCCGACATCGCGGCCGAGGCGGAACGGGCGCGCTTCGCCGCGCTCATCCACGACAACGTGATCGCCGCGCTGCTCGCCGTCCGGAGCGGGACGCCGGACCCGCGCCTCATCGCACAGGCCGCAGCAGCCCTCGATGAACTCGATCGTGGCGATGAGCCGGAGCACCAGCCGATCGACGCCGCGCAGTTCGCCGCGAGGCTGGCCGAGATGGCCGACACCGTCAGCGATCAGGTCCGCTGCGACGTCGCGGTACCCGAGGCCGAGGTGAGCTATCCGCACGCGGCGATGACGGCGATCACCGAGTCGGCGGGCGAGGCGATTCGGAACTGGCGTCGGCATGCCGGTCCCGGAACACGATGCGCCCTCGTCGCAGAGTTCGGTGCCGACACCGTTCGGGTGACGATCTCCGACGACGGGGTCGGGTTCGATCCCGCAGAGGTCCGGCCCGAGCGGTTCGGCGTCGCGGTGGGTATCCGCGGTCGGATGGAGACGGTGCCGGGCGGCCTCGCGGAGATCCGCAGTGCGCCAGGGTGTGGCACCACCGTGGTCCTCGATTGGCGTCGACCGTGATCGGCACGGTGCGGTCGGGCCGACCCGGCGCCCGTGACGCCGGCAGCCGTGGACCGGACGACGCGACGGTCGACCTGTTCGGACTCGGGTCGTCGACGGTGGTGTGGGCCGTCGGGGCGTTCGCCGTTGCCTATGTCATCGTGCTGGGGTGGGCGTGCGCCGAGATCGAGGCGGTGTGGAGCTGGGTGGGACTGGCCGCCGGGTTCGCGGTGTTCGTGGCGGCGACCGCGATCGTGATCCGTACGCGTGGAACCCGTTGTCCGGTGCCGCGGGCGGCTGTCATCGGTGCGCTTGCGGTGTGTGGACTCGCGATCTCGCTGTGGAGCATCCCCGGGGCCAGTTATCAGACGCTGCAGACCGCACCGCCGGTGTCGGCGATGACGATCGTGCTGACGCTGCTGGCATTGCAGGGCAGGCCGTTCGTCGCCTGGACGGCGGCGGCGTGTGGCAGCGTCGTCGCCGGGGCGTGGGGAGCGGCGATCGGTGTCGGTGCGGTCGTCGGCGCCGGCAACACCCTGTTCTGTTACCCGGTCATGATGCTGGCGATGCTGTTCGTGGTGATGGGTCGGCCGATGGAAGCCCGAATCCGCATGCTGGCCGAGCGTGCTGTCGAGCAGGCGACCACCGAGGCCGCGACCGCCGCTGCGGCTGCCGAACGCAATCGGCAACTGCGCCAGTTGGACCGACGGGCCCGGCCGATCCTGGAACAGATCGTGGACGGCCATCGCTTCACCGCTGACGAGGTCGTGGCGTCCCGGCTCACCGAAGGTCAGCTCCGCGACGGCATCCGTGCCCCGGGATGGAACTCGAAACAGGTCAGTGATGCCGTGTGGGCGGCACGGCGACGAGGTGTGAGCGTCCTGCTGCTCGACGACGGCGCCCTCGACCCGGAACGCCCGGACCTCGCCGACCGACTGCGACGGTTGCTCGTCGCCGAACTCACGCGAGCCGCCCACGGGCAGGTGACCGCCCGCATCCTGCCGCCGGATCGCGGACTGCTGGCCACCATCGTCGCGAACACCGGACCGGACTTCCGTCGGGTCGAATGCGGCACCGACGGTATCGTCGCAGTGAGAACCGGGTCGGTCACCGCGTAGACGGGCCGGACCGGATGCGGCGCGCCGGCATCGTCGCCGCCGCAGACAGACGGAGATGATCGGGTTGACGCAGCTTTCCACGACGACCGCGGGCGGACACGCGGCGGCCGCGGAGTCAGGACACGGTGGTGTCTGGCGGGAGCGGCTGGCCGGGCCGTCCGACGGCAGCGCTCTCGCCCGTGTGCGGCGCATCGGGGCGCGTGTCATCGGTTTCGGTCTGCTCATCTTCACCGCCGGTCTGTCGCCCTTGATCGCCGCGCGCGCCGACCTGACCGCGTTCTGGTGGGCCCCGCTCAGCGCCCTTCTGGTGGCGGGTCCGGCGCTGCTGGTGATCGCCGCGACCTACCGGGAATCACTGACTCACCTGACCGCACTGGCCGGGCTCTGCAGTGGCAGCTTCCTCGCCGCGGTCGGTCTGTGGTTCGTCGCGTGGAACGGTCACGTCGCGGCCGACACATCGTGGTGGAGCGTGTGGCTCGTGCAGTTCCCGGGAGTGGCCGGACTGGTGTTCGGCATCGCCGGGCACGCCCGGCTCGCGATCGCGCACATCGTCGTCTCGACGACGCTCACCACGGCCGCCAATCAGCTCGGGCTGTACTCGGAACTGCGCCCGCAGCTGTTCCTCGGCGCGCTGCTCACGATGGCCCTCAACTGTGTGTTCCTCGCGATCGCCGTGATGGCCGTGCGCACCGCGGGCGTTTTGGACGAGACTCGATCCTCGGCGATGGAGTCCGCAGCGGACTCGGCCGCGTCGACCGCTCAGGGTGCCGAGCGCGCGCGGTTCGCGGCACTCATCCATGACAAGGTCATCGCGATCCTCCTGGCCATCGACGTCGGCCGGCCGGCCTCGGCACTGGTCTCGCAGGCGACCTCGGCACTCGACGAACTCGATCACCGTGACGACGACGAGCCGCGACGTCCGGTTGTCGGGGTCGACGAGTTCGTCCAGCGGGTGCGCACCGCGATCGCCACCACCGACGACTCGGTCGAGCGGGAATTCTCGGTCGAGCGGTCACCGGACGCCCGCTATCCCACGGATGTGGTCGCCGCCGTGAACGACGCGATGTGCGAGGCGATCCGAAACGTGGGCCGCCACGCGGGTCCGGCGGCGTCGTGTCTTGTCGTCGGCGACTTCCGGGCGGACCGCGTCACCGTCGCCGTCGTCGACGACGGGCGGGGTTTCGATCCCGGTCAGGTCCCCCCGGAGCGGCTGGGGGTGGCGGTGGCGATACGCCGGCGCATGGCGTCGGTGGCCGGTGGGGACTCCGAGGTGCGCAGTGCAACGGGCCGCGGGACGACGGTCGTGCTGAGGTGGGTGCGCGATGAGCACTGAGCCGACGGCGGGCACCGCGCCGGAACCGCAGGAGGACACCCAGTCCATCGACCTGTTCGGACTCCGCTCCCGGCCGGTGACCGGTGCCCTGCTCACGTACGGCGTGGTCTACGTCGTCGTCACCCTCGGGTCGAGCATGAACATTCACTCGCCTCTGCGCTGGGCCGGGCTCATCGTGGCATTCGTGCTGTTGGCGGGCGTGCTCGCGGGGCTGGTCCGCATCGTCGGCGATCCGTTGCCGATGCGCGCAGCCGTCGCGGCGGTGATCCTGATGGTCGCCGGCACCGCCATCGCCTGGTGGTCGATCCCGAAGAATCCCGACGACCGCCTGCAATGCCTTCCGGCCGCGATCTCCGGGATCGTGGTGGTGGTGCTGCTCGCGGTCCGCGGGCGTCTGGTGCCGGCCTGGGTCGGCACGTTCGCGATGTCGTTGTCCGCCGGCGTGTGGGGCGCCTTCCGTGGCATCGGGTTCGTCACCGGCCTGAGCTACACATCGTGGGTGTACCCGGTGATGCTGTTCGCAACTCTCACCGCGATGATCCTGCGGCCGATGGCCGACAGCATCCGTCTGCTGCGTGCCCAGGAACTCCGGTATGCCGCAACCGGCGCCGCCGCGGCTGCGTCGGCCGCCGAGCGCGACCGGCAACTCGCCCGGCTCGACAGTCGTGCGCGGCCGCTGCTCGAGCAGGTCGCCGCCACCCACTGGTTCACCGCGGGCGACGTGTCCGGCGCTCGCCTCGTCGAGGCTCAACTGCGTGACGGCATCCGCGCCTCCGCGTGGCAGGCGCCCGGAGTCCGTGACGCCGTCTGGCAGGCCCGCGAACGCGGGGTGACCGTCCTGCTCCTCGACGACGGCGGCACCGTCGGCAGCGGTGTGCAGAGCCGCCTCGACGACGTCCTCATCGACGAGCTCGCCACCGTGGCGCAGGGGCGGGTCACCGCGCGTGTGATGCCGCCGGGACGACCCACACTCGCGACGATCGTCGTCAACGCCGCCGACGGCACCCGACGCTACGACTGCACGCAGACCGGCGACATCGTGGGCGATCGGGTGTCAGTCGAGCGCTGACTGAAGCCAGGTGAGGACCTCGGGCGTGACCGGGTGGGTCGCGTCCGCGTAGTCGGGGTGCTTCTTGAGGAAGGCGGCAACCATCGGGCAGACGCCGACGATGGTTCGGCCGTGGGCGCGGGTGTCGTCGAGGGCCTCGGTGATCAGGATGGTCCCGAGCCCGCGCCCCCCGAACTCCTCGCCCACCTCGGTGTGGAAGAACACACGCTCGGCGACGCCGTTCGCCTCGCGGTCGCGATAAGCGGTGAAACCGGCAGTCGCCGGGGTGCCGCCGCCGGCGTCGGAGACGGCGATCTCGTAGCGCTGTTCGGCGGGATTGTCGGTGACGGAGGCCTGTGCTCCGGTCTTGTCGGTCGCCATGGATTCGAGCCTACGTCGACGCAAAGTCCGCCCAGGTCAGCGGGATCGTGGTCGGTGTTCACGGCGAGTCCCGGCGAGCTCGACAGCAACCACACAGGATTCGCCCCTACAGTTGCGACTGTGCCGACGCACCGGAGTTCGCGATTACCGTCCGACGGAGGGTATTCGCTACGGTTCTCCGTCGGAGAAGGACGCGGCCGTGTAACGCACCGAACGCGGCAGACGACATACCAGTGATCCGGGTTTGTTAGTTCGAGATACTAACGATTCGGTTCAGTGGTTCCAACGGGTCGGGGGACCGTTGTCGCCGACAGCCAGGACGGCTGTGCGGCGATGGCGGGTGTGAACGTACGAGACGGTGGAGAGACGCCGGTACGCGCAGGACCCGAGAAAAGGGCTCTGGCACGTCGGCAACCCTCTCCACCTCGCCCGAACGAGAGCGAGTGGAATGGACCCGACCGAAAGCGCGATCACTCGCGCCGCCGCGGTCTCGGGGAACCAGCCACTCGAGCTCACCGCTGCGCAGCGCGGGATGTGGTTCGCCGAGAACCTCTCGACCGAGTACTCGGTCATCATCGCCCACTATCTCGACATCCAGGACGACGATCGGCCGCTCGACATCGACCTGTTCAGCCGCGTTGTCGGTGAGGTCGGCTGGGATCTGCAGTCGCCGTTCACCAGGATCGTCGAGACCGACGGGGTACCGGCCCAGGTCGTCGACGCCGGAGTCGGCTTCCGGCTCGACATCGTCGACCTCCGCGACCGTGATGATCCGTTCGCGTCCGCCCAGGAGTGGATGGCCGCCGACCACCAGCGCACCATCGACGTGCTCTCCGACAGGCTCGCGGTCACCAGTCTCCTGCGAGTCGCCGACGACCGTGCCTTCTGGTACCTGCGGGGTCATCACATCGCCATCGACGGCTACGCCGCGCTCACCTGCATCCAGCAGGTCCTCGAGCGGTACAACGCGGCGCTGGCCGGTCGTGACCATGCCGACCCCCGTCGTGCGGATCTGGCGGAGCTCGTCGCCGACGACGCCGCCTACGCCGACAGTCGGCGACGTGCCGCCGACCGGGAACACTGGTCGGCCCGGGTCGCGGAACTGCCCGAGCGAGTCAGCCTTGCCGGGACGTCGACGATCGCCCCGCTGCGGCCGGTCAATCTCCTCGCCCGGACCACACTCGACACGGTTACCCACAAGAGTCTCGACCATGTCGCCGACGACTGTGGGAGTTCCGCCGCGGTCGTGTTGACCGCCGCCTTCTCGGCCTATCTCGCCCGGATGACGGGCACCGACGACGTCGTCCTCAGCCTGCCGGTCACCGGCCGCGCGACCGCCCGCATCAAGCGTGCCGGCGGCATGGTGTCGAACATGCTGCCGATCGTCGGTCGCGACATCACCCACACCTCGATGACCGCACTCGTCGACCAGTTGCGCGTCGAGATGACGGGCGCGTTGCGCCACCAGCGCTACCGATTCGAGGACATCCGCGTCGACGCGGGGATGGCGAGTTCGACGACCGCCTCGTTCGGTCCCATCGTGAACATGATGTTCTTCGACAAGCCCATCGAGTTGTCCGGCGCGCGTGTCGATTACCAGATCCTGTCATCGGGGATTCTCGAGGACCTGCGGATCAACCTGTATCAGGCCGGTCCGGGCGAACGTCTCGTCATCGACCTGCATGGCAATCCCGGGCTGTACACCCAGGCCGAACTCGACCTCCATCTCCGTCGCTTCCTCGCCCTCACCGAGCGCCTCCTGGCCGAGCCGGCCGTCCCGATCGCCGACATCGACCTCCTGCTGGACGGGGAGGACGACGCGCTTCGTGATGCCGGGACCGGACCGCGACGCGCGGTGCCCGGCGACGACGCGCGACTGCTCGACGGGTTCGCGCGACGGGTGGATGATCATCCGGATGCCGTGGCGGTCGAATTCGACGGGCGCACATGGACATACGCCGACATCGATGCCCTGCGCCGCGGACTCGCCGCGACCCTGGTCGCCGACGGTGTCACCGCAGGGGATCGAGTGGTGGTCTCTCTGCCACGAGGTGTGGCCCAGGTCTGCGCCGTCTATGCGATCCTCACCGTCGGCGCCGCATACGTGCCGGTCGAGCCCCAGCAACCGCCGCGTCGGCGTGCCCTGATCGCCGACGCCGTATCCGCCGAGGTCGTCGTCGACGATGCCTACCTGACGCGCGCCCGATTCGATGCCGACACCCCACCCGCACC
>NZ_RKME01000018.1 GCF_003797825.1 Gordonia sp. OPL2 | reverse complement strand
ACCCGATGCAGGTCCGTCCGGACTGCGTCGGCGAGCGGAAACGTCGCGGCGTTTCCCGTCCCGGATCGTCTGGTCCGACGCAGTCCGGACGGACCTGCATCGGGTTCGGGGATCGTCCTGTCCGAGATGTCGGACGACGAGTTGGCGGCAGCGGCAGCAGTCGGCGACAAGGAGGCGTTCGCCGTCCTGGTCACGAGGGTCTCGCCTGGCCTGCTGGGCTACCTGCGACGCATGGTCGCCGACCCGCAGACCGCCGAGGATCTCGCACAGGAGACTCTGCTACACGCGTGGAAGAGTCTGCCCGACTTCGGTTTCCGCAGTTCGTTCCGTACCTGGATGTTCGCCATCGCACATCGCCGGACGATCGACCATCGACGCCGACGTCGCGACGTCCCCACCGTCGATGACCGCTTCGTCGACCTCGCGGACCCGGCACCGCTTCCGGCCGAGCGAGCCGAACAGTCCTCGCTCGTGGAGGCCCTGCGCCAGGAATTGGCCTCGCTTCCGGAGACATCCCGTGCGGCATGGTGGCTGCGCGAGTCGGAGGGCCTGTCGCTGGACGAGATATCGCGGGTGTTGCAGATCTCCACCGGCTCGGTGCGCGGTCATCTGCAACGGAGTCGCCGCTATCTGTCGATACGGTTGGCGCCGTGGCGCCCCGGAGGTCCACCAGGACCGTCACGTGGAGGGCCGCCAGATCGCACCGAGCAGACATCCGCACGATCGACCACCCGGGGAGAGGAGCGCAGCCGTGAATGACATCTACGTCGACGACGAGCACTCCGATGAGACCGACGCCTGGCTGGTCGAGGCGAGTCGCCGCCTCGACGAACCCGACGGCGATGTCAACCGCCTGATCTCGGCGATCTCGGCGAACCTGAGCCGCGTCCGACGACCCGCACGGACTCTCTCGACCGACGTCGACGGCATTCGGGTGAGTGATCGGATCCTCAAGCAGCTCTTGTCGATCCGCGTCCGTTCCGCGGTGGGCCGACTGGTGGTGTTCGTCGCGGTCGACGGCGACGACGACGAAGTGTCGGGTATCCGCATCGGGCTGATCGCCCGCTACCAGGACGCGTTGTTGATCCGGTCCGACGAGGTACGGGACGTCGTCGGGGATGTGTTGGCGACCGCGTTGGGTGAGCGGACGACGACCACCGCACGGCACAACATCACCGTGCGGTGGCAGGACGTCTACACGCGGGAGTGGCTGACCTGAGGAGTGCGCGTCAGCGTGAGCCGGCGCTCCACGCGTAGGGCAGGTCGGCACCGTTGAGGACGTGGTCGCCGATCGCCTGCACCTTGTAGATGAGCGGGTTGTGCACCGAGATCGTGCGGGCGTTGCGCCAGTGACGGTCGAGGCGCAACGCCTCCGACGTGATCGACGCGCCACCCACCTCGAACAGCTCGGTGGTCGCGTCGAGCACCGTGCTGATGACCGCCTGCTGCGCACGTGCGACGTCGAACTCGACACGGTCGAGCAGCGCCTCGTCCTGCCCGCCCGCATCGAGCAGCTCGTCCAGTTCGGAGGCGATGTCGAGGACGAGCGTCCGCGCCGTGTACGCCGCCGCCGACAGTCGTCCTACGACCTGCTGCACCAGCGGGTCGTGACGCGGAAGGTCCGCCGCGGCGTGCGTGTAGGTGCGGGTGCGATCTCGCACCCAGGCCGCCGTGTCGTCGAGCGCACGCTGCGCGATGCCCGCGAGTACCGCGAGCTGAACGAGCTGTAAGTACGAGGTGGCGTAGGTTCGGCCGGCGACACCGTATCCGGGTCCGAGGATTCGGTCGTCGGTGACGGCGACGCCGGAGAACTCGGTCGTTCCGCTCGCGGTGAGCCGTTGTCCGAAGCCGTCCCAGTCGTCGTGCTGGGTCACCCCGTCGGCATCGGCGTCGACCAGGATCGAGACACGTTCCCCGTCTTTGTCGGCGGCCACGAGGATGTGGTCGGCGTAGAGGCTGCCGGTGCTGTAGTACTTGGTGCCGTCGAGCCGCCATTTGTCGCCGTCGGCGGTGAGCCGGGTCCGATAGCGGTCGATCGCGCCGATCCCCGGCTCGGTGATCGCGTTTCCGACGAGGGTTCCGCCGGCGACCGTGCGCAGCCACTCCTCTCGGGCCGACGGGTCGTCGGAGAGGAGTTGATCTTCGACGAACGACCAGTGCACCCGTAAAGCCTGGGGCAGATTGGATTCTGCGGCCGCGAGATCGATCAACAGGCGGAAGAGTTGACGAACCGACGCGCCGTAGCCGCCCAACTCGACCGGTACCCGGAGCGCGCCGAAGCGGACATCGTTGAGCCAGGCGACCTCGTCGTGGGCGAGTGAACGGTCGACCTCGCGGCGGACGGCGCCGTCGGCGATCCGTGCGAAGACGGGAGCGAAGATGTCGTCGAGTTCGGTGTCCGTGTACGAACTCCGGTCGGTGGTGGCGGTCACGGCAGGTCCTTTTCGTCGAAACGGGTCGTCGGCGAGCGCGGTGTCGTCGGCGAGCACAGTGTCGTCGCGCCGGGCGGCCAGGTGAACCCTTCGAACCGTGCTGAGGAAAAAGTAGGGCTGGGGTTCGGAGTGCCGCTCCCCCGGCCTCAACCGTTCTCCACCGAAGAGAAGGAGTCCCGAAAGTGGTTCTGCGCCTTGCATGAACGCATTGGCTGGCGGCGCGTGGCGATGCTCGATACCTCGCCGAGATAGTTTCCGGTTATCTCTCAGGACATCGGTGACAATTCTTTGTCAAGACATCGGTGACAGTGTGGGTGGTCTTGGTGGCGACACTTCTGCATCGATGCTCGGCCGGTGGCTGTTAATGAACCCATTGACCCTGTCGTGCGTCTAGCGATCTCGCAGTGGCCTGAGGATGCAACCCGCGGGGCGATCTCGACGTTCGGGACTGAACATGGAATATCCCGGAAGTCGTTCTACGAGTTGCGTAAACGTGCGCGGACTGACGGCCCACGCCCGCTAAGACCACACTGTCACCGATGTCCCGGTACATCACAAAAAAGTTTCGGAAATCCCTTGCGCCTCGTACATGTGTTCGATAGATTGGTGTCAGCAGGTTCAAATTGATGTGCGTGACCGCCGCACCCCTGGGTGTGGTCCCAAGAATCCGATGAGTCTCCTGCTGGCCTGATCTGTCGACTCTTGGGGGACTGCTGTGAGCATCATCGACGACATCTCTACCGCTGTCCGCGATCTTCGCCTCGACGACGAGGAATTGACCGGGCCGGGGGCCTTCGACGCGATGCGGGCGCTCCTGAGGCTGCGTAACCTGATAGATCATCACGCCGCCGTCCTGACCGCAGCGCTCGAACGACTGCGCGTGGCCACCGATCACGGGCGCACGACTCGAGAACTGTTGATCGTCATGGGATGTGCACCCGCCGTGGCCCAACGCTTCATCCGTATCGCCGGATCACTGACAGCACTGCCGACATTGGCCGCCCACGCCGCCGACGGCGTCCTCTCCGGAGAACATGCTGACGCCATCGTCCGCGGTATCGAGCACATCGGGAAAAGATCACCGGAACCGATCGACGACACCCAACGTCTAAACCATGTGACAGATCTTCTCGGACAACACTTCTCCGGCGCCACCCCCGCCGAAATCGTCGACCGCGCCCGCACCCTGGGCAACCTCGTCGCCGACGACACTCCCGGCGGCGTGCCTGCCGCGGAAGACCGCACCATCAACACGCTCACGAAGAGTAAGACCACAGACGGACGCATCCATGTCGAGGCCGACCTCGATGTCGAAGTCGGCGAGAAGTTCCAGGCCGCCATGGAACGCCACGGTGCACCCCGTCCCGAACCCGACGGCTCCCCCGATGCCCGTTCCACCGAACGACGCCTCGCCGACGCATTAGAGACCATCCTCGACATCGCCGCCACCGGCGGAAATGACGCGACCATGGTTCCGAGAACCCATGTGCTGCTGACCATCCCCGCCGACAGCCCCAAAGAATCGTCCCTCGAATACATGGGATCGATCACCCGCGCCACGATGAACCGACTGGCCTGTGACCCGACCATCACACCACTACTCGTCGACGGCGAAACCGTGCCCCTCGACGTCGGCAGAGACAAACGCCTGTTCACCCCCGCCCAACGCAAAGCTCTCTATATCCGCGACCGATGCTGCATCAAGTGTGGTGCGCCCGCAGAACGCTGTCATGCCCACCACATCGACCACTGGAGCCAAGGCGGCGACACGTGCCTGGAGAACGGCTGCCTGCTGTGCCCGTCGTGTCACGCCGACATCCACCACAACGGCTGGGACGTGTTCATCGGCGCCGACCACCACCCCTGGCTGACACCACCGACCACCGTCGACCCCGAGCAACGAGCGTTACCCAGTTACAGCAGACGCACCATGACCCTCGACGCCGTCGCCGCCTGACCCCATAACCGACTCTCCACACCGACCACAATCTCGCACCCGGCCACGCCGGGACCGCATCCGTACCTTGACAACTCCACAGTGTGATACGGGCGATCCTCTACCGACCGAACGCGGAAGCAAGGCAACACTTCTGCGTTCGGTCGGTGGATCGGCGATCCGCGCGAGTGATCAATCGACGACAGGGCCGGCATCGCGGACCTTGTCGACGGTCTCCATCGCGTCCCGAAGCTCCGTCAGCCACGAATCCGTATGCTGCCCGACCAGTTTCACGCACCAGGACAACGCATCCGCGCGACTACGGGCCACGCCCGCGGCGACGAGGGTGTCGAGAACCTGCCGCTGAGGTTGGCGCAGACGGGTCATGACCGGCACCGCGAGGTGAGTGAACAATTGTGAGGACTCGCCACATCGGATGCCCCAGGCGACTTTTCGGTCAAAACGGTGCTCGGCTTCTCGCGCGACCTCGATCCTCTGGTCTCGGGTCGACTCGCGGAACCTGGCGATTCTGCCCGCCTCGGCCTGACGTCGAGCAGTGTCATCAGCCCCCTCGTCGAGATCCGGCGGCGAGATCGTTCCGATGACCGTGATCTCCTCCCTGTCCACCTGCACCTCCGGCGCTGCGACGAACAGGCCGTCGGGTAACCGGCCGGCCAGCCAACCGGCCACTGAATCGTTGTCGCTCATCAGACGCTCCTTCGTGATTACTTGTAATCATTCTTACCACGCAAGTTGTCGGCCGGAGACGAAATGCAACATGTTCGGGGGCGGTGTACGCCGCAGTGGCACCGGATGACTTAATGGAGCCAGCACGATGCCATCGACGAATGGTGAGATCGAACCTCGCCCGACTGTCTCCCGGAAAGGTCAACAATGCCGAGATCCGTCCCGCTGTCCCAGCTTCCGGCGAGTACGCCGATCATCGTCGGTGTCGGACAGGCATCCGAACGATTGGGCGATCCCGATTATCGGGCGCTGGCGGAGGTCGACCTCGCCACACTCGCCGTCGAGACCGCACTGGGAGACAGCGGTATCGTGCTACCCAGCATCGCGGCCGAGATCGACACGATCGTGGGTGTGCGAACGTTCGAGGAGTCGAGCCCGCTGTCCACCTCACCGCTCGGCCGGCCGGACAACATGCCCCGTGCGGTCGCCAAGCAGATCGGCCTCGACCCCGCTCGGGCAGTGCTGGGTGTCACCGGCGGGCAGAGCCCACAGAGTCTCCTGACCGAGTTCGCCGGCGAGATCCAGGCGGGCCGCAGCAACGGCGCCGTCCTGTTCGGCGCCGAGGTGATGTCGACGGTCCGACATCTCATGTCGGCCGTGGACCCTGCCGAGCGTCCCGACCATTCCGAGCAGGTCGGCGGCCAGCTGGAGGATCGTGGTTTCGCGATCGGCGGATTGACGTCGCACCAAGAGGCACGACATGGGCTCATTGCGCCATTGGCCCAGTACGCGGTGCTCGAGAATGCTCGACGCCACCGCCTCGGGCTCGGTCGCGATGAGTATGCCCGGGCGATGGGCGAACTCTTCGCGCCTCTGTCGACGGTCGCGGCCGACAATCCCCACGCGGCTGCGCCGACGGCGCGCACCGTCGAGGAACTGATCACCACCAATCAGGAGAACCGGGTCGTCGCCGACCCGTTCACGCGCCTGCTCGTCGCCCGCGATCAGGTGAACCAGGCGGCGGCCGTGGTCGTCATGTCGGTCGGCCTCGCCCGAGAACTGGGCATCCACGCGTCTCGCTGGGTGTTCCTGCACGGACATGCCGACACCCGTGAGCAGACCCTGATGAAGCGACCGGATCTCAGTCGCGCCCCCGGGGGCGCCGCCGCCGTTCGCCATGCCCTCGACGTCGCCGACGTCACGCTCGACGACATCACGTTCATCGACATCTACAGCTGCTTCCCCATCGCCGTCTCCAACGTCATCGATCCACTCGGTGTGGCACCCGACGACCCGCGCGGTCTCACCTTGACCGGCGGACTGCCGTTCTTCGGTGGTCCGGGGAACAACTACTCGATGCATGCCATTGCCGAGGCGGTCGAGCGCACCCGCGCCAACACCGATGCGTACGCATTGGTCGTGGCCAACGGCGGAATCCTCAGCAAGACCTCGGTCGGCGTCTACAGTTCCCGGCCCGCCCTGTGGAGCGACGGCGACTCCGCGGGTGTCCAAGAGGAACTCGACACCGCGCCGGCCGTATCGACCAGCGACTACGCCGACGGACCGGCCACCCTCGAGACGTTCACCGTCCTGCCCGGCAAGGACGGAGCGCGGCGGGCGATCGTCATCGGGCGACTGCGGGACCAGAGCCGATTCGTCGCCACCGTCGGCAGCGACGACGACGCCATGTTCGATCTCCTGGCCACAAATGATCCGATCGGCTCCGACATCTACGTCCGGTCGTCGTCCCGCGGCAACCGGGTCTATACGAGTCGCGCGGCGATGGTGCACCGGCACCCACCGACCGAGCCGGTCTTCCGCGACCGATACGACCACGTCGCGATCCGCCGCGAGAACCACGTGCTGGAGGTGACGATCAACCGGCCGGACGCACGAAATGCGTTGCACCCGGCCGCAAACGCCGAGCTGGATGACATCTTCGACGCATATTTCGCCGACCCTGGTCTCTGGGTCGCGATCCTCACCGGCGCCGGGGACAAGGCGTTCTCGGCGGGCAACGATCTCGCGCAGACGACCGGCGCGGGGCTGGAGGTCCCGAAGAACGGGTTCGCCGGCCTCACCTCCCGACGACACAAGCCGAAACCGGTGATCGCGGCAGTCAACGGTTACGCACTCGGTGGAGGCTGCGAGATCGCGATGGCATGTCACATCATCGTCGCCGACGAACATGCCACGTTCGGCCTGCCCGAGGTCCGCGTCGGACTCGCGGCAGTGGCCGGCGGTCTCGTGCGACTGCCCGCCGCGGTGGGCGGTGCTCTGGCGCGCGACATGATCCTGACCGGACGCCGCATCGACGCGACCGAGGCGATGACCGCGGGTCTCGTCAGCCGGGTCGCGCCGGCCGGCGAGGTGATGGCCCTTGCGCGCGCAGTAGCCGACGACATCCTCGCCGGTTCGCCGACATCGGTGCGTGAATCGCTGCGCGCCATGGACGCCGCCGGGACGATCCCCGACGAGATCGACGCCATCGAGGAGACCTTCGGCGCCCTCGACTCGCTCCTCGTCAGCCAGGACACCATCGAAGGCATCACCGCGTTCGTGTCGAAGCGGTCGCCGCGTTGGACCGGTCGCTGAGCGCCCGACCCACCACCCGATCTGGATGAGCCCGCCGACCGGCAGTCGGCGGTACGATCAGCGCGACCTGACGGCAGCCTGTGCACCGAAGAGCGGTCGGGTCGTCGATCGACGATTCACGGTCTGGACGAGAGGTACACCGAATGGCGGTCGAGCAGACGGCGCCCGAGCAGACAGGGTCTGGACAGTCACGGCCTGACCCGCAGCCGGGCTGGGCGATTCCACGCGGAACGATCGTGCTCCTCACGATCGCCGGTCTGATCGTCACCGTCGGCGGCATGAAGGCGGTGTCCGGTCTCGTCGGTCCGGTGTTCCTGGCGCTGATGCTCACGGTGGCCGTGCAACCGATCCCCGCATGGCTGCGTCGCAAGGGTCTGCCGACGTGGCTCGCCTTCGTCGCGACCCTGCTCGCGGTATACGGAATCCTGTTAGGGCTGTTCGGATCTCTGGCGTTCTCGGTCGCTCGGCTCGCCACGATCCTTCCGGAGTACTCGGACAAGTTCCAGTCGATGATCGACAGTTTCCAGAAGTTCCTCACCGATCACGGGGTCAGCCAGGATCAGGTCCATCAGGCGATCTCCCACATGGACCCCAGCAAAGCCATCGGCTACGTGTCCGAGGTGCTGGAGAGCACGCTGTCGGTCGCGTCGGCACTGATCCTTGTCCTGACCGTGCTGTTGTTCATGTCGGCGGATGCCATCTCCTTCGACAAGCGCATCGGCGTGCTGCGTGACCAACGTCCCGACATCGCAGCGGCATTCAGCAACTTCGCGCGCGGCACACGCAGCTATCTGCTGGTCTCGACGGTCTTCGGGCTGATCGTGGCCGTTTTCGACACCGGCTTCCTCTGGTTGATCGGTGTGCCTCTGCCCGTCCTGTGGGGTCTGCTGTCGTTCATCACCAACTACATCCCCAACATCGGCTTCGTGATCGGTCTGATCCCGCCGGCGATCCTGGCACTCCTCGACGGCGGCGCGGGTCAGATGCTGTTGGTCATCGTCGTGTACAGCGTGATCAATGTGATCATCCAGTCGGTGATCCAGCCAAAGTTCGTCGGTGATGCCGTCGGACTCTCGACCACGCTCACCTTTCTGTCACTTGTGTTCTGGGCCTGGGTGATCGGTCCGCTGGGCGCGATCCTCGCGGTGCCGTTGACCCTGATGTCGAAGGCCCTGTTGATCGACATCGATCCCGCCACCCGCTGGGCCGACGTGCTGCTCGCGTCGTCGGCACCGAAGGACCAGACGTCCGCGACCGCGGGCCCCGAGGAGCCTCTCCCCCGGGATCCGGTTCCCGCCGTCGACGCCGGCCCTCCCGCTCCGGCACCAACCGTGAACAACGCCGAGCCGAGTGCGTCCGATCCCACTGCGTCCGATCCCACTGCGTCCGAGACGACAGCCTCCGAACCGCCGGCATCGGATTCCGGAGAGCAACCGCCGACCGAGGATTCCGGCGGGTCTACTCAGAGCACCTGAGTAATCGCACGCATCCGTAGGCGGACGCGGGCTGGGACCGTGATGGGCATGACCACACCGAACGACACGCCCCAGACCCCGACCACCGCCGCGTTCTTCCTCCAGGCCGCGATCGCCTTCGCCGTCAGCCTGGCGACCGCGGTCATCGGCATCCTCTATCTGCCGATCGACCCCTGGCAACGGGGGTTCCTCGGCATCACGCTGCTGTTCCTCACCTCGAGCACCTTCACCCTCGCGAAGGTCGTCCGCGATCGCCAGGAACAGACCACTGTCCGCGCGCGTCTCGACGAGGCGCGCATGGACAAGATCATGGCCGAGCACGATCCGTTCAACCGCGTCGCGTGAGTCGCCCCCCCGGGTGCCCGTCAACTGCCCTGACCAGCGCGCATCGCCCGGATCGTCGGTCCACCGCACACGTGGGCTCCGACGATCCGGGCATCCGACTTTTCTCCACCGGGTGACCTGCAGTACATTTTCAGCGCGAACATATATTTGATACGCGGCCGTCGTCGGGGTCGGATCGCGATGCAGAGAGGGGTGAGGGCTCGATGGACATGACCTGGTCGGACGCCGACATCGCATTCCGCGACGAAGTGCGCGAGTTTCTCGAGGCGAACCTGACCCCCGAGCTCCGGGCCGCGGGACGGTTACGCACGAGCGTCTACGCCGATCACGAGGCGTCGATGAAGTGGCAGGCCATCCTGCACGAACGAGGATGGGCGGCGCCCGCCTGGCCGGTGGAGTACGGCGGTTGCGACTGGTCGCAGGCCCAGCACTACATCTTCAGCCGTGAGTCGATCCTCGCGGGTGCACCCGCTCTGTCCCCCATGGGAATCCGGATGGTGTCCCACGCGATCATGGCGTTCGGCACGCAGGAGCAGAAGGACCACTTCCTGCCCGGCATCCTCGACGGCAGCGTGTTCTTCTGCCAGGGATACTCCGAGCCCGAGGCGGGTTCGGACCTCGCCTCGCTGTCGATGGCGGCCGTCAGCGACGGCGACGACTTCGTGGTCACCGGCAGCAAGATCTGGACCACCCATGCCGCAGAGGCGAACTGGATCTTCTGCCTGGTCCGTACCTCGCGACAGGAGCGCAAGCAGCAGGGCATCACCTTCCTGTTGATCGACATGCGCTCGCCGGGCATCGAGATCCAGAACCTGGTGATGGCCTCGGGCGAACAGATCCAGGCACAGGTCTTCTTCGACGGCGTGCGCGTTCCCAAGGCCAACGTGCTCGGCACGATCGACGAGGGTTGGACGGTCGCGAAGTACCTGCTGATCTTCGAGCGCGGCGGCGGTGCGGCGGCCCCCGCGCTGCAGGTCATGTGCGAGAACATCGCCGAGCGCGCCGCCGGCGTGACCGGCCCGTCGGGCGTACCGCTGAACGAGGAGCCCGCTTTCGCAGCCAAACTGGCGGATGCCCGCGTGCGTGCCAAGATCCTCGAGGTGCTCGAGTACCGGGCGCTCGCCGCGCTCGGTACGGCATCGGAGGCCGGATCGATCGCATCGATGCTCAAGATCCTCGGCACCGAGCTGAGCCAGAAGATCACCGAACTCGACCTCGAGGCGGCCGGTGTCCATGGCCGCGTCTATCAGCCGCACGCCGCTGCTCCCGGCGGTCCGATCGCCCAGTACGAACCCCCCGCCGACGGATATGTCAGTGGCGAGGCATGGCAAGCGGTCGCTCCGCTGCACTACATGAACGATCGCGCCGGCTCGATCTACGCGGGTAGCAACGAGATCCAGCGCAACATCCTCGCCAAGGCAGCACTGGGCCTGGGCTGAGGCTCTTCGCCATGCGCAGCCACCACCCGGCCGGCCGAGACATCGCCATCTGAGCCACCTGCATCTGAGACATCGCCACCTGAGACATCGGAAGAACCCACATGGACTTCACCCTCACCCCTGAACAGCAACTCCTCCGCGACGGGCTCACCAAATTCCTCGGCGCCCGGTACGACCTCAACACCAGCCGCGAGGCGGCCAAGGTCGGCGCCGGATGGCAACCGGAGATCTGGCGTGCCTTCGCCGAGGATCTCGGTGTTATCGGCGCCTGCCTGCCGGAATCGGTCGGCGGCGCCGACGGCGGGCCCGAGGAGCTGATGGTCGTCACCGAGGCACTCGGATACGCACTGGTCGTCGAACCGTTTGTCGATTCGGTCGTGCTCGGCGCCCGCCTCCTCGAGCGCACGAAGCACGAGCGCGCGCTCGCCGTCGCCGAGAAGATCGCCGAGGGCGCCGCACTGTCCGCCCTCGCCACCGTCGAGGACGGCTCGGGTGGCCTGCTCAACCACGTTGCAACACGCGCCGAACGCGATGGCGATGGGTGGATCCTGAACGGCGCCAAGGCAGTCGTGACGACCGCGCCGATCGCGGATCATCTCATCATCAGCGCCCGCACGTCGGGTGACGTCCGCGACCGCGACGGCGTGTCGCTGTTCCTCCTGGACCTCGGCGATGCCGCCCCGGACGGCCTGACGATGCATCCGGTCCGCACCATCGACGACCGCCGCGCAGCAGATCTCGAGTTCACCGATCTGCGACTCGACGCCGACGCCCTCATCGGACCAGAGGGCGACGCCCTGCCACTCCTCGAGCAGGCCTGGGACGAGGCCACCGCCGCGGTGGTGTCCGAGGCGGTCGGCGCGATGCGCAAGGTGTTCGCCGACACCGTCGAGTACGCCAAGCAACGTCAGCAGTTCGGCCAGGCCATCGGCAGCTTCCAGGCCCTGCAGCATCGCATGGTCGACATGTACATCGAACTCGAGCAGGCCGTCGCCGCGCAGTATTTCGCTGTACTCACGCTCGACGCCGCACCGACCGAGCGGGCGGCCGCGGTGTCCGCGGCGAAGGCGACGGTGAGCCGGGCAGCGCGGTTCATCGGTCAGAACGCGGTGCAGCTGCACGGCGGTATGGGGATGACCGAAGAACTGGCGATCGGCCACTTCTTCCGACGGCTCACCGCGATCGAGTACGAGTTCGGCTCTGCCGACGCTCATCTCGCCCGGTACGCAGCGGCGACGCGGGGCTGAGACCGTTCGTCGCCTCGGCGTGCGCCGCTGTGCCGGTGGCGGATCATCAGCACGCCGATGGCGATCACCGCGATTCCTCGGGGAGCCTCGTAGATGAACCCGGAGATGCCCTCGACCGCGGGGATCGGGACCATGAACCCGACCATGCCGATCACCGTCAGCACACCGATCCACAACGGCACGCAGCGGTGGCGGATCAGGCTGGCACCCAACAGGCCCATGCCGCCGAGCATCACCAGTCCGCCGATCGTGTTGAGCATCGCGAACTCCGCGGTGCCCAGCATCGTGTCGTCATCGGCGATGAGGCCGGCCGTTGACGGGTTGTGGGCGAACGGGTACGCGACAAACAGTTCGACGGTCAGATGACCGGCCGCGGTGACGAGGTTGCCGACCATGTAGGCGACGAGGCCCACCAGGCCGACGATCCCGATGCGCGGCGCGAGCCACGCGTACATGACCGGTAGGCCCAGCAGGAGCAGCGTCGTGCCGACGGCGAGCAGGATCTGCGCCCACGGTGCGCCGGCCCCGTGCAGCGCCGCGACCGAATGTGCATCACCGTCGACGATCGGGTGCAGCGTGCCGCCGACGATGCAGGCGAGCCCGCCGATCGTCAGCGCGGCGCCGCCCAGTCGGCGCAGAGCGTCCCATGGCGGTGAACGGAACGGTCCGGGCCCGGCATCGGTGATGTCGCCGGCGGTCAGGTCCGCGGCGAGGATGGGATCGGCGCCGATCTCGGCGTCGGAGGCGGGTTGATCCGGGCGGGTCGATCGAGTTGTCTCTGTCATGTCCCACACGCTCGTCGGCCGTGCTGGTGTTAGCCTTGTGCGCGACTGGTGCGCTCTTCGTGGCCACCATCAGACCAGGTCAAGACGGTTCGTGCGCGCGATCGACGACCGGCGGAGTGATCGGACGGCACGCGTGGGATCACCCGAGACTCACCTCTCGATCCGGGTTCTGGGCCCACTCGCGGTGACGGCTGCCGACGGGTCACCGATCTCGATGACCGCGCGCAAACATGCCGAACTGCTGACGATCCTGACGACCGAACGCAGCGCAGTCTCCGCCGAGCGGGTCGCCGACCTCCTCTGGCGTGGCGCTCCGCCGCCGTCGGCCGCGAGCACCCTGCAGGGCTACATCTCGCGTCTGCGCAAGCTCCTCGGCCCCACCGGTCGCGTCCGGATCGACACCGTGGCGGCCGGCTATGTCCTTCGGTGCGACGGCGCCGCGACCGACCTCGACCTCGTCGACCGGCTCGGGCAGGAAGGGCTCGAACAGGTGCGGACAGACCCCGCGGCCGGCGCTCAGCTGCTGTGCCGCGCGCTCGATCTGTGGCGAGGTGACCCGCTGCCGGAGATCGCCGACATCGCCGACTTCGCTCCCGAACTGGTACGCCTCGACGAGATGCGCTCGGACCTCACCGAGACCGCTGCCGATGCCCTCCGCGCCGTCGGCGAGCAGCGCCGCGCGATCGGATTGCTGACTCCCCACTGCCATCGGAACCCCTACCGCGAGGGTGCCGCCCGATCTCTGGCCCGCGCGTTGCACAGCGACGGCCGTACGGCGGATGCTCTGTCTGTCCTGCGTCGGCTCCGACAGGCCCTGTCGGACGAACTCGGACTCGACCCCGGGCCCGCCACGACCGCCCTGGAGTCCGAACTGCTCGGGTCCGTACCGCAGGTTCCGTCCGGAGGTACGCCGAAGCCGTTCGGCCGCACTCTGTTCGGCCGTTCGGGCGAGATCGACATGCTCGGGCGGGTATGGGCGACCGGCGTGGACCGTCCGGCCGGCGCCGTACTCGTCGGCCCAGCGGGAATCGGGAAGACCACCCTCATCGAGGATTTCGTCTCGCAGCACGAGGTGCCACCGCGTCGCTTCATCGGCAGACCCGGTCGAACAGGTGCACCTTTTGACGCGCTCGCGCAGATGTTCGGCGACGGGCCGCGCACCGTGGAGACCCCGGCGATCACGATCGGCGATGTGACATCCAGCATCTGGTCGGACATCTCCGAGTACGGACGCGCGGTCCTGATCCTCGACGACCTCGACTGGCTCGACGCTGACTCGGCCCAGATGCTGGCCGGCTCCGTGGCGATCACCTCGGGTCCGGTGACCGTCTTCGCCACCTGCCGGTCGGCCGGCGCCGAAGCGGTGAGCGTGATCCGGTCGGCACTGAATCGTCACTCACCGGTCGCCGAGATCGGCGTCCCGGGTCTCGCATCCGACGACATCCGCGAGGTGATCGCGGACCGGCTTCGTACGATCGGGGTACCACCCTCGGTCGACGCGGCGTCGATCGCCGAGCAATCCCTCGGCAATCCCCTTCTCGCCGTGACGTTGTGCGACGCTGCCCGTCTGGGCCGGTCACTCGACACGACGTCGGTACCCGCACTGATCCGGGCGCAGGTGGACAGCCTGACCCGAGGCGCGCGTGATGCGCTCGACCTCCTGGCAGCGGCCGGGGGTGGGCTGCCGGCCGATGTCCTCGACCAGGCGATCGGTCCGTCCTCCGCCACGACCGTGGTCGACGAGTTGCGGGCGACGGGTACCGCGGAGCGTGCCGACGACGCCGTCCTCCTGGTCCACCGGGTCGTGCAGGACGTCGTGCTCGCCGACCTGTCGAGAACAGACCGTCTCGCCGTCCACGCCCGGCTCGCCGACGCGTTCGTGACCGTGCGCCCGCGGGATCTCGAATCCCGTGCCGTGCATCTGTCCTCGAGCGCCGTCGACGAGCCGACGTCGCGGCGTGCGGCAGATGGGTGTCTGGCTGCCGCATCGGAAGCGCTCGACGACTCCGCCGACCACCGTGCACTCGAGCTGGCCAGCCGTGGACTGTCCGTCACACACCAGGACGACACGATCGCGGTCGGCCTGCATCGGGTCGCGGGCACCGCCGCGACGCGTATCGGCGACTTCGACTCGGCCACCGAGTCGTTCGACGCCGCAGCACGGATCAGTCGTGGGCACGCCGACTGGCAGGAACTGGCCGAGACCGCACTGCTCTCGGCGCCGCACGGGGTCGCCGGGTATTGGTCGGGATTCGGTGTGGTGTTCTCGGCTCACGTTCGTCTCGTCCGAGAAGCACTGTCGCACAGCGACACGGTGAGGCCCCCGACGGTGGCGCGACTCCACGCGGGTGAGGCCGCACGACTCACCGTGCTCGGGGCGCCGGGAGCCGACGATCATCTGAGCGCAGCGAGAGTCGCCGCGGGCGGCGGGCTCGAGGACTACGAGATCGCGTTGGCCGACTTCCTCGTCCGCTGGGAACCTGCGCTGGTCGAGGAGCGCCGAACGATCGCCGGCGAGTTGGTCGACAGGTGGGCCGGCGATATCGACCGGCAGGCCACCGCGCTGCATCTGCAGCGTGTGTGCGCACTCGAGGCGGGCGATCTGCGCATGGCCCGACGAACCTCCGCCGAGTTCGCGCGGCTCGTCGCGCGAAGGCCCGGCGGTGACCTCGACACCATGCAGGTCTGGTGGCAGGTGATGCTCGCCCTCCTCCGCGGTGATTACGAGACCAGCGCCTCGCTGACCGATCGATTCGCCACGACGGTCGGTGCGCTGTCGGACCGTGCCCGGCTCCTCGCCGAGGCGTCGGTGGCGACGAGCCGCTCGATCGAAGCCTGGCACCGTGGCGAACTTGCGTCGATGCTGCCCACCTTCGACACCCTCGTCGACGAGATCGACGACGACTTCGCCTTGGTGATCGCACTCGGCGCCGCCGAGGCCGGAGACCATGAGCGAGCCCTGCGCATGGCCACCGAGCTCACCGCTGATGCTGACGGCTGGACGGGATCACGGGTCGTCGCCCGGGTCCCACTGCTGATCGAGACACTCCATGCCGTCTCCCTCAATCCGGACACCGCTGCGAGTGCAGCCGAGATCTGTTCGCGGATCGAGCATCTCGTCGCTTCATGGTCGTCCGGTCTGATCGTCCAGTGGCCCGGTCTGGTGTGCCTGGGACCGGCGGTGCTGTATCGCGGCACCGCACGGCAGATCCTCGGTGACGACGGAGCCGGCGACCTACGCGCGGCGGTTCGGCTCGCCCGGGACGTCGGGGCGCTGCCGTATCAGCGGCGCGCCGAAAGGCGACTGGCCGCGATCACGTCGTCGGGCACGGAGTCCACACCGTCGGGCGGGACACCACGCCGCGGGTCATGAGTCGGTCCAGACCGGCGGCCGCTTCTGCAGGAACGCGCTCATGCCCTCCTGGGCATCGCAGGTGATCGCGTTCTGCGACATCGTCTCCTGCATCAACTGATATGCGTCGCGTTCGGCGAGATCGATCTGCTCATAGAAGGCCCGCTTGCCGATGGCCAGCGTCGACGCACTCGATGCCGCGATGCGGCAGGCGAGATCGCGAACGACATCGGTGAGGTCGTCGTCGTCGACGACGTCGTTGATCAGCCCCCAGTCGGCGGCGGTCGCGGCATCGATGGGGTCCCCGGTGAGGAGCATCGCCATCGCCCGCTTCCGCCCGATCGCCCGGGTCAGCGCCACCATCGGAGTCGAACAGAACAGCCCGATCCGGACGCCCGGGGTGCTGAATCGGGCCGATCGACCGGCGACCGCGAGGTCACAGGTGGCGACCAGTTGGCACCCGGCCGCGAACGCGATTCCGGCGACCTCGGCGATCACCGGCACCGCGACTGCGTGGACGGCGGCCATGAGGTCGGTACAGGCGGCGAACACGGCCCGCTCGTCGTCCAGAGTGCGATCGACCAACTCGCCGAGATCGTGACCGGCGGAGAACGCCGGGCCCATCGCACGGATGATCACCACACGGACGTCCGGGTCGGCGTCGAGCCGGCCCAACCCGTCCGCGACGGCACGCATCGTGGTGGTCGACAACGGATTCCGACGCCGGGCGGCCGTGAGGGTGATGATCCCCAGCGGGTGGTCGGTCGCCACTTCCACCCACTCCTCGGCCTGCGCATCGGGGCTGCCCGCGGGTGGCACATCCGGACGCTGTGACACGTGCTGCGACATGGTGTGGACCTCCGTCAACTCTGGATGTTCGCGCCGATGAGGGCCACACACGCCGACACGGCGGGCTCGACGATCGTGTACAGCGATCGCTTCTCCTCGACCGCGGACGCGGCCAGTTCACGTATGCCACCCCAGATCATGACCGCGGTCGCATGGCTCATCGGGCTGATCCCGGCAGCCCGCATGGCCGGTGAGTCCGTCAGCGGCACGAGTACCTCGATCAGCGATTCCATGGCGTCGACCTGGACCTGACGTGCCGAGTGCCCCAACGCGGGCAACTCGCGGATCCAACTCCAGGTGATCTCCGGATGCCGCTCGGTGACCCCGACGTACGCCTCGACCGCCTGGCGGATCTGCTCCGTCCACGCAGCCTCACGATCCACTCCGTCCGCGATGGCGGCGATCATCGAGTCGTTGGCCGAACGCAACAGCTCGACGAAGCACGCCTGTTTGTCGGTGAACTCCTGATAGAACGACCTCCGCGACGTCCGGGCGACGCGCACGACATCGGCGACGGTGGTCTCGCGATATCCGCGTTGCATCAGACAGGTGGCCATCGCGTCGAGGAGACGCTCACGCACTCCCCCGGTGGGCGGGGCCACCGACGACCCCGCCCGCTCCCCGGCGGAGACTCCGTCGGACACGGCTGCATCGGGCATCCCACAACGATACGACGCGAGAACCTTGCCGAGCCCTGGTACGCAGGCGTACCGTCGAGGTGGTACGAAGCTGTACCACCGATCCGGCCCGGGAAGGGGGTGCGGTATGAGCACCGCACAGCCGATCGACACCACCGATGACGACCGCACCGACGACGCCAGATCAACCACCCGAGACCACCAGGCGCACCTCCCGCCCGGTCCCCGACTGCCGGCCCTCCTCCAGGGCGTGGCATTCGTGGCGCGCCGACGCCAGACGATCGCGGCCCTGCGCGCCCGATACGGCAACGCCTTCACCATCGGTGTCCCACTCTTCGGCCGCGTCGTCCTCATCGCCGACCCGACGATGGCCCGACAGTTGTTCACCACGCCGACCGATCAGGTGAACAATGTCCGACCGAACCTCGGCCGCATCCTGGGCGACGGTTCGGTCTTCGCCCTCGAGGGCACCGATCACCGCCGGCGACGCAAGCTCCTGACGCCGCCACTGCACGGCAAGAGGATCGCCGCATACGAGGCGATCGTCGAGGAGGAGTTCGAGAACGAGTCGAGGAACTGGCCGTCCGGGACGCCGTTCCCGACGCTGGAACCGATGAATCGCGTGACTCTCAACGTGATCCTGCGGACGGTGTTCGGCGCCGAGGGCGGCGCGCTCGACACGTTGCGGGAGATCATCCCGCCGATGGTCACCGTCGGCTCTCGTCTCGCCACCATCCCCGACATCGGCGTCTCGTTCGGTCGCCTCGATCCGCGACGACAGTTCGTCGCCCGACGCGCGACCTACGACGCCACGATCGCCCAACTGATCGCACGGGCCCGCGCCGACGATTGCCTCGACGAGCGCGGTGACATCCTGGCGTTGATGCTGCAGAGCCGATATGACGACGGCACCGCGATGACCGACTCCGAGATCGCCGACGAACTGCTGACCCTTCTCGTCGCCGGACACGAGACGACGGCCACCACCCTGGCGTGGGCGATCGAACGCCTGCAGCGCAGCCCGCACGCGCTGGCCGAGCTGACCGCGGAGGTCGATGCCGGCGGCAGCGACTACCGCCACGCGACGATCATGGAGGTCCAGCGGAGTCGACCGGTGATCGACTTCGCCGGACGTCACGTCGTCGCCGAGTCGGTGGAGCTGGGTCCCTACCGAATCCCCAAAGGCTGCAACATCTTCGTCGCGATTTCACTGCTACACGACGACAGCGCCCAGTTCCGCGACCCGGAGCGGTTCGATCCGACCCGATTTCTCGGTACGCCACCGTCGGCGGCGTGGCTGCCGTTCGGCGGCGGCACCCGACGATGCATCGGCGCCGCGTTCGCCCAGATGGAGATGGACGTGGTGCTACGAACCCTGCTGCGCGACTTCACCATCCAGCCGAGTACGGCGCGCGACGAGGCGTGGCACTCGCGTGGGGTCGCCTACGCTCCGCGTCGCGGCGGGATGGTCACGGTCCGGCGTCGAACGCCCTGACGCGCACCACATCACGCCAGTTCGGCGAGGACCGAGTCGGCGTCCAGACCCAACATCGGCGCCACCCGGCCGAGCGGGAACGACGACACCATCATCAGCATCGTCGGATCGAGGTCGTCGACCCCCATCGTCGCGGCGATGCGTGCCCGGAGTCGCGGGCCCGCGGTGGGGTGATCGAGGATCTCACCCAACGTCGACGACGGGTTGAGCGGTTGGTCACGCGCATCGCCGGCGATCCGCACCGTCGTCGTCAGGCGGATGTCGCGACTCGATGCGCCGACCTCGACACGGTGGTCGCCACCTTCGACAACCCAGTCGTCGACCGACCGGTCCCAGTAGGCGAGTTCGCTTCTCGGCACGTCGACGGCGATCCGCCTGCTCTCGGCGGGCTCCAGATCGGCGATCCCGATGCCCGCCAGCTCACGCGGTGCACGCGCGACCGCCGAGGAGACGTGCCCGATGTAGACCTGTGCGACCGCCCGCCCCGGTCGATCGCCGGTGTTGCGGACCGTCATCTCGACCCGCACACCGTCGTCGGTGGTGTCCACCCGGAGATCGGCGAACTCGAAGGTGGTGTAGGACAAGCCGTGTCCGAACGGGTATCGCACGGTGAGCCTGCGGGCGTCATACCAGCGGTAGCCCACGAAAACCCCCTCGCCGTAGCGCACATGGAGGTGCTCGTCACCGAAGTCCAGGAATGCGGGGCTGTCCTCGAGGCGCATCGGGATCGTCTCGGCGAGACGACCCGACGGGTCGGCCAGACCGTAGAGGATGTCGGCGATCGCGCCGCCGCCGGCCTGTCCGAGCAGCCACGCCTCCAGGATCGCCGGCGCCGTGTCCACTTCGGCGAGGTCGACGACACCCCCGTTGGACACCACCACGACGGTGCGTGGATTGGCCTCGAGAACCCGGACCACCAGATCGATCTGCGGGGCGGGCAGAGCCCAGTCGGTCCGGTCGAAGCCCTCGGACTCGTCGTCGTCGCCGAGCCCGACGAACACCACCGCGACATCGGCACGACGCGCGGCCGCGACAGCCTCGTCGACCAGACGCGGATCGGGTTCCGTTGCGCCGATGAGGAATCCGGGCGCGAACTCGATCGTGTCCGCGTCCGCGATCTCGGCCATCTCGTCGAGCGCGACGTCGACCCGGAACGGATTGATCCGTGAACTGCCGCCACCCTGGATGCGCGGCGTCCGAGCGAACTCACCGATGACGGCCACCGACGTCGACGGCGACAGCGGCAGGAGCGCACCGGCTGCGTCGACCTCGTCGTTGCGCAGCAACACCGCACATCGGCGTGCCACGTCGCGGGCCAGTCGGTGGTGGGCATCGCGGTCGTAGGAGGCGTCGGGATCGGCCGCCTGGGCGGACGCGAGCGCGAGCTCGACGACGCGGGTCGCCGACTCGTCGAGCAGCTCCGCAGGGACGCGTCCGTCGGCGACGGCATCGCGCACCGCACCGGGTCCGATGTCCCCGCTCGAGGGCATCTCGAGGTCCAGACCCGCCGCGAGAGCCGCGACCCGGTCGTCGACGGCCATCCAGTCGGACACCACCAGGCCGTCGAAATCCCATCGGTCGCGCAGGGTCTCGGTCAACAGCCACGCATTCTGGGTCGCGTAGACGCCGTTGATCTTGTTGTAGGCCGCCATGACCGTCCACGGCTGTTCGGTCCGGACGATGTGCTCGAACGCGCGGAGGTAGATCTCGTGCAGGGGGCGGTCGTCGACGTCGGCACTGACCCGGAGCCGTTCGTGTTCCTGGTTGTTGACGGCGAAATGCTTGACCGACGTACCGATCCCGTGCCGCTGCACACCCCGCACCAGGGCCGCCCCGATCCGGCCGGTGAGAAACGGATCCTCGGAAAGGTACTCGAAGTTCCGGCCGCCCAGCGGTGACCTCTTGATGTTGATCCCCGGGCCGAGGATCACCCCCACACCCTCGGCGACGCACTCGGTCCCGATCGCGTCACCGACGAGTTCGACCAGATCCGGGTCAAAGGACGACGCCATCGCCACTGCCGGCGGAAAACACACGGCTGCAACGGAATCGTTCAGTCCCAGCGCATCCGCGTCCCCACTCTGCTTGCGGATCCCATGCGGGCCGTCGGTCATCATCACCGACTCGACTCCGGCATCGGGCAGCCCGACCGTATGCCAGAACGAGGCCCCCGACGTCAGGGAGGCCTTCTCCGCGACGGTGCATCCGGCGACGATCTCCTGTGCGCGCCGCCGATGCCCGATCGGTCCATCGAGCGCGATCGGCGCCCGCCCATCACGTTCGTCTGGACCACCCGAGGGCGCAGTGCTCGACATACCGCCCAGACTGCCGGAGGGTTCGTCTCGTTTCAATGTCCCCCACGTCCCTGCCGAGAGGCGAGATGTATAGTGACGCGGGCCACACTCGCCACGAGGAAGGTTGCGCTGATGACGATTACCGACGAACGCGCGGGCGACCCGAACATCGAGTTCGTCAGAACCGACCCGGATGCACCACCTGTGGCGATCATCGACCGCTCCCCGATGACCACGCCGAAGAAGATCCTCTTCGCGGTGATCGGTCTGATCGGCGCCATTTCATGGGCGATCGTCGCCTTCGTCCGCGGGGAGACGGTGAACGCGGTCTGGTTCGTCCTCGCCGCGGTCTGCACCTACGTCATCGCCTACCGGTTCTACGCCCGGTTGATCGAGATGAAGGTCGTCAAGCCGCGCGACGACCACGCGACGCCGGCCGAGGTCCTCGACAACTCGCGCGACTACATGCCCACCGACCGTCGGGTGCTCTTCGGTCATCACTTCGCGGCGATCGCCGGGGCCGGACCGCTCGTCGGCCCCGTGCTGGCCGCCCAGATGGGTTATCTGCCGGGCACCATCTGGATCATCGTCGGTGCCGTCCTCGCCGGATGTGTGCAGGACTACCTGGTGCTGTCGATCTCGACGCGGCGTCGCGGGCGCAGTCTGGGTCAGATGGCGCGCGACGAACTCGGTGCCGTCGGCGGGACGGCGGCCATCGTCGCGGTCTTCGTCATCATGATCATCCTGATCGCCGTGCTCGCGCTCGTCGTCGTCAACGCGCTGGCCGAGAGTCCGTGGGGCGTGTTCTCCATCGCGATGACCATTCCCATCGCACTCTTCATGGGCGTCTACCTGCGATACCTGCGGCCGGGCCGGGTCTCCGAGGTCTCCGCGATCGGCGTCGTCCTGCTGCTCGCCGCGATCGTCGCGGGACGCTATGTCGGTGAATCATCGTGGGGGCACGACTGGTTCAGCCTGTCGCCGGTCTTTCTCAGCTGGGCGATCATCATCTACGGCATCGCCGCCGCCGTCCTCCCGGTGTGGTTGCTGCTCGCTCCGCGCGATTACCTGTCGACCTTCATGAAGGTCGGCACCATCGTGTTGCTCGCACTCGGGATCCTGCTGGTCCGCCCGGTCATGCAGGCACCGGCGGTCAGTGACTTCGCCTGGAACGGTCAGGGCCCCGCCTTCGCCGGCGCACTCTTCCCGTTCTTGTTCATCACCATCGCCTGCGGCGCGCTCTCCGGATTCCACTCCCTCATCGCCTCGGGGACCACCCCGAAGATGCTCGCGAAGGAGGGCCAGGCCCGGATCATCGGCTACGGCGGCATGCTCACCGAATCGTTCGTCGCGATCATGGCACTCATCACGGCGTGCATCCTCGATCAGCACCTCTACTTCGGCATGAACGCGCCGAAGGCGGTCACCGGCGGTACGCCGGAGGGCGCAGCCGACTACGTCAACGGCCTGGGCCTGTCGGGTCCGCCGGTGTCCGGGGAGTACTTCCAGCAGGCGGCCGACGGAGTCGAGGAGGCGTCGATCGTCTCGAAGACCGGCGGCGCGCCCACACTTGCGATGGGCATGGCCGACACACTGCAGGACGCGATCGGCGGCGAATCGCTGCGGTCCTTCTGGTATCACTTCGCGATCATGTTCGAGGCACTGTTCATCCTGACCACGGTCGACGCCGGCACCCGCGTGGCGCGGTTCATGCTGTCGGACGGGATCGGCAACCTGCCCGGCGCCAAGCGTTTCAAGGATCCGTCGTGGCGTCCGGGCGCCTGGTTGTGCACGTTGCTCGTCTGCGCCGGGTGGGGTTCGATCCTGCTGATGGGTGTGACCGACCCGCTGGGCGGCATCAACACCTTGTTCCCGCTCTTCGGCATCGCCAACCAGCTCCTCGCCGCGGTCGCGCTGACCGTGGTGACCGTCGTGCTGGTCAAACGCGGACAGGTCAAGTGGGCGTGGGTCTCCGGTATTCCCCTCGTGTGGGACCTGATCGTCACGATGTCGGCCTCGTGGCAGAAGATCTTCTCCAGCAATCCGTCCATCGGTTACTGGGCGCAGCACCGGGCGTTCGTCGACGCCCGGGATCAGGGTCTCACCACCTTCAAGACGGCCAAGACCGCCGACGAGATCGACGCCGTCATCCGGAACACCTTCATCCAGGGCACCCTGTCGATCATCTTCGCCGTGCTGGTGCTGATCGTCGCCGTGGTCGGCGCGTACATCTGCGTGCAGGCGATCCGCAAGCGCGGTCTGCCGACGACCGAGGACGAACCGGTTCCGTCACACATCTTCGGACCGAAGGGGTTGATCGCCACACCTGCGGAGAAGCAGGTTCAGCGAGAGTGGGACGAATACGAGGCGAGCAGAGCGGACCTCGCCGGAGCGACGTCGGCCCCGGGCGCGGGCACCGATGACGGGCCGGCGGGCGGATCCGATACGAGGTCACCATGATCGACGGTCTGCGACGGGGCGTGGCCGCGGTGTCCTGGTACGTGGGCAGCGTGATGGGAGACCACGACTACCGCCGCTATGTGGAGCACCGGGCACGGACGCATCCGGGCGAGCCGATGCTGTCCGAGCGCGACTACTGGCGCAACCGCTATGCCGACCAGGATCGCAATCCGGGGGCCCGCTGCTGTTGACAGTCACCGCCATCGCGCCGGGACACCGGGATTGATCGTCTCGTCGTCGGGTACCCCCGGGTTCCGACTGCGGTCGAGGCGCAACTCCTCGGCCGCCCCGACGACGAGAGGAACCCGGTGAGCACCCGAGCCCAGCAGAGAACCGCCACGGCACTTGTCGAGCGCGCAGGGCGTACCTACGCCGACGAGGCCGGGATCACGCTCAAGGACACCCCGTCACCGTTGTTCGAACTTCTGGTGCTGTCGCTGCTGCTGAGCACCCGCATCTCGGCCGACATCGCGGTCGCGGCGGCACGCGAACTGTTCACCTCCGACCACCGGACGCCGCAGAAGATGGCCGATGCGTCGTGGCAGGACCTCGTGGACGCACTCGGGCGAGGACACTACGTCCGCTACGACGAGAGCACGGCCACCCGGCTCGGTGACGCCGCCCGACGGGTCCTGGACGAGTATCACGGGGACCTGCGTGAGCTGGCGGACCGATCCGGGCACGACACCGCGCAGGCGGCGGGCCTCCTGCAGGAGTTCACCGGCATCGGCCCGGTCGGGGCCGACGTGTTCCTGCGCGAGGTACAGGACGTCTGGACCTGGGTCTCGCCCTACTTCGACGAGCGGGCCCTGACGGCGGCGTCCGACCTCGGCCTGCCCGACACTCCCGCGGAGTTGGGCAGCCTCGCCGACGGCCGGCCCGCAGTCCTCGCCGCGGCCCTCGTGCGTGCCTCCCTCGACGACGGACTCCGTGCCGAACTGGCCTGATCCACCACCGGCGTCGTCCGGCCCGAAGCAGTGATCCACTGCACACGAAATGTGTGTCCTTCGTCACCATAATAGGAATTGCGAAAAGCGCGACATCTACGGCGGAATTGCGTGATGCGCAGGCAATTCACAGGAATGATATCGCTGTTATCCACACGTGATAGCAATACCGCAGGTCATCGATGTGACGTGACCTTTCCGTTATCAGCTTGTACGGTCGCCACCGGTCCGAAGATCAGCTGCCCAGCCCGCTACGGGGCGGCGATAGGAGGAACGATGACCATCAGCATGAAGAAGCTCGCAGTGCGCGCCGGACTCGTCGGCGCGATGACCCTGGCCCCGCTCGCAGCGTTCGCCGGAACCGCATCGGCGGCCGGCAACTGGGACGCCGTCGCACAGTGCGAGAGCGGTGGCAACTGGTCCACCAACACCGGCAACGGGTTCTACGGCGGCCTGCAGTTCACGCAGAGCACCTGGGAGGCCAACGGCGGCAGCGGCAACCCGGCCAACGCCTCGCGTGAAGAGCAGATCCGCGTCGCCGAGAACGTGCTCGCGACCCAGGGTCCGGGCGCGTGGCCGGTCTGCGGCTCCAACCTCTGAGTCGGTTCACCGACACCGGCGGACGCCGGGCCCTCGCGTCAGTACTGACGCGTCGGCCCGGCGTTCGTCGTCTGTGCCCCTCTATGCGCCGTTGCGGCCGCGGACGTCAGGCACGGACCGTCCCGGCGCGCGAACCGATCAGGCGCGCGATCATCGGGAACAACAACACCGTCGTGGCGCCCGCCGCGACCAGAGTCGATGCCAGATCGTTCGACATCAGTCCGGCCTCGGTCGCGAACTGCGTCACCGCCACGATGATGGGGAGCCCGGTGGCTGCGTAGAGCGCCAACTGGACGCGCTCGGGCTCAGCCGACAGGTTCGCCCCGTGCGAGACGAACCTCTCGCTGAGCCACACCGGTAGCCCGCGCGCGACGGCGATGCCGACGACGAGCACCACCCACATCAACGGATGGCCGATCACGGCGTCCACATCGATCCCCATCCCCGAGGTCACGAAGAAGATCGGGATGAACACGCCGTAGCCGATGACATCCAGCGAACCGCCCATCTGCGGATGTTCGGGACCGATCAGCCTGCGCAGGATCGCCCCGGCCGCGAACGCTCCCAGGACGACGTCGAGCCCGAACTCCGCGGCGACGGCCATCAGCGCCAGCAACAGCAACAGGACGATCCGGACCGGCAACTGCGTCGTCCCGCCACCCATGCCGGCCAACGCACGACCGAGTCCGGGGATGTTCGTCAACATTCGCTGTGGCACGAGCCAGATCAAGACCGCCGCGACGACGAAGAGCGCGACGACCACGAGAGCGGCTCCCACACTCCGGCTCGTCAGCAGCAGCGACATCGCCAGGATCGGACCGAGCTCACCGACCGCACCGTTGGCCATCACCGCTCGGCCCAGCGGCTTGTCCAGGAGACCGAGCTGTTTGATGATCGGCAGGAGCGTGCCCAGAGCCGTCGACGTGACGGCGATGGCGACCGCGATCCGCGCGGTGAAATCCGCCGTCGACGCGATCAGCGTGACGATTCCCAGGGCGAGAGCCAGACTCGCCACCCACGTCAAGCGCGCAACGCGCCCGGACCTGCCCCCGAGCAGCTTCGGGTCGAGCTCGTAACCGGCCAGCAGGAACAGCATCCCGAGGCCGAGTTGCCCGAGGAGTTCCAGCGCGTCCGGATCCGCCCAGTCCAGCAGGAACGGTCCGAGGACCATTCCGAACACGAGCAGCACCACCACATCGGGCACGTAACCGCGCAACGCCTTGGCGAGAATCGGCGAGAGCGCCACGGCCAGTGTGACCCAGAACAGCGAGATGATCGCGGTGTCCGGCGCCGTCGTGGCCTCGGCGAGCAGCAGCATTCGGACATCTTCACACACCCGGCGTTCCACACCGCCGACGACCGACCGCCCAACACCGCACGACCCATCCGGTGATCTCCCCCACGCGAACCCCGTATGCCAGAGCAACACGTTCAACAACGGAGGTACTCGTGAGCACACGCACGCACGGTCGTCATCGCGCGCCGCAACGGCGATCGCGGATGGCGACCTGGGTGGCCGCCGGGTCGGCACCCGCCGTCCTGGCGTTCGCCGGAGCCGGCATCGCCTCGGCGGCGTCGGGCACCGATCATCGGTACGACGCAGCACGTCCCGTCGCCGACCACGCCGACGCCGACGCGAACCGCGTCGGACCGGGGACACGTCCACTACCCCAGGGGCGCTCCCTGCAGCCGGTCGACTTCGGCGCGCTGCACGCCCCGACGCCTGCGGCACCGGTCCGGCCCATCGCACCGCCGACCGGCACCGTTCGCATCGGAGATGTGCAGGCGCCGGCCCCCCAGTGGTTGCCCGCCGAGCAGACCGACCAGGTCAATGACGCAGCCGCCGGGGCCGAGGCTCAGATCGCGACCGTCGGTGATTCCGTCGGGCTCGACCCGGCCCGCTCGGATCGGGTGGCCGCGGCGACCGTCGCCGGCGCAGCCACCGGCGCCGCGGTGGCCACGGGTACCATCGGCGCGCCGCTGGCGGCCGCCGGCGGGGTGGTCGGCGGTGTCGCCGGACTTGTCGCGGGCGTCCCCTTCCTGCCGGCGGGCCTCGTCGTCGGTCCGGTCGCCGGAGCCGCCATCGGTGCGGCCGTGACCGCTGCGCCGTTCACCGCCATCGGCGCGGGGGTCGGTGCCGGCGTCGGACTCGCCCAGGGTCTCGCGGAGCCGCCGCGGCGCTGACCGGTTCCCTCTCCCCGACTCCCCGGCACAACCCGTCGGTAGCTGACAAGGTGATGTGCGATCACCTCACTCAGTCGACGGGAGCAGC
The DNA here is from genome assembly GCF_003797825.1 of Gordonia sp. OPL2. Lineage (GTDB taxonomy): Bacteria > Actinomycetota > Actinomycetes > Mycobacteriales > Mycobacteriaceae > Gordonia. The sequence goes on along the minus strand of NZ_RKME01000018.1, from coordinate 84,534 downwards.
GGATGGAGATCACCGAGGAGACCGGCGGTGGGACCCGGATCGACACCGGGGCCGACTCCGGCGGCGACCGGATCAGTCTGTCGATGTCGTTGTTGATGACACCCGACATGGCCAACTTCGCCGGCAACGTGCACGGCGGGACGCTGCTCAAACTGCTCGACCAGGTGGCATATGCCTGCGCGAGCAGATACTCGCGGCGTTACGCCGTCACGTTGTCGGTGGACCGGGTGATCTTCCGCGAGCCGATCCGGGTGGGTGAGGTCCTCACCCTGTCGGCGTCGGTCAACTACACCGGACGCACGTCGATGGAGGTCGGCATCCGGGTGGACACGGAGAACGTGCTCACCGGTGAACGCCGGCACACCAACAGCTGCTACTTCACCATGGTGGCGACCGACGACGACGGCAGACCGCACCCGGTCCCGCAACTCGTCCCGGTCACCGACGTCCAACAACGCCGCTTCCGGGAGGCGCAGGACCGACGCGCGGCGCTGCGATCCGCTCAGTGATCGGCGGAGGTTCGCGGTCGGTGTGGGTGACGGCTCAGCCGGCCATCTTGAGTCCGACGACACCGCCGACGATCGCCACGATGCACACGACCTTGATCACGCTGACCGACTCCTCGCCGGTCATCATCGCGTAGACGACGGTCAGGGTCGCGCCGATCCCGACCCAGACCGCATAGGCGGTGCCGGTGGGCAATTCACGCATCGCGTAGGCGAGTCCACCCATGCTCGCGACGAGCGCGGCGGCGAAGACAACGCTCGGCGCCAGCTTGGTGAAACCCTCGGACTTGCCCATCGCGGTCGCCCAGACCGCTTCGAGCACACCGGAGATGACGAGAACGAGCCACGACATGGCACAGACCTCCACGCCACCGTCTTGTCGCGGGCCGGGTACGGCGGGCTCGTCCGGATTGTCATCGTCGACCCGTCCAGGGTAGCAACGTCGGCCGCGATCAGGCCTCCGGCGAGTCGTCCTCGTCGAGCGCGCTCACCGCGATGCCGTACGGCAGGAAGCGGACCTTGCGGCGCGGATCAGTGTTGTGTTTGTTGGCGCGCAGCGCATCGAGTTCGGTGGCGTAGACCTGTTCGACACGCGCCCCGCCGTCGTCGCTCACCACGAAGACGGCCCAGACCCCGGTGCCTGTCTCCCCGGTGGTCTCCGGCTCGGGACGGGGGCTGCGTCCGGTCTCGGAGAACAGCGTCGACCACGTGGCCTGCCCGCCGGGGTTGGACAGGAACTTGCCGACCATGTCGCGGACGCCGTCCGAGGCCTCGCGGGCGAATCTGTCGAAGTCCTCCGGGCTCATCCCGAACGGTCCGTTGTTCTCCGCCATCGTGTCCTCCTGAGGTAGCGGGTCGGCGTCGGCGTGACCTGACGCCGTGTGGCCTCCAGTGTCCACAGAATCGGACATGCCCGCCACCGGCCGTATCCTGCCCGGACGACGCCCGTCAGGCCAGGCCGGCATCATGCAGCAGGATCGCCACCTGCACCCGGTTCGAGGTACCGAGTTTGGTGAAGATGTGCGAGATGTGGGCCTTCACGGTCGCTACGCTCATGTACAGCTGCGCGGCGATCTCCGCGTTCGACGCACCCGTGGCCAGGCAGATCGCGACGTCGCGCTCACGCCCGGTCAGCACGGCCAGCGCGGCGTGGGCGTCGGTGGTGCGCCCGGCCGCACCGGCATCGCCGGCGACCACCTGTTTGATCAGCGCCGCCGTCACCGACGGACTCAGTGCCGGCTGCCCGCCGAGCACGTTCTTGATCGCGGCGACGATGTCGTGTGGCGGGGTGTCCTTGAGCAGGAAGCCGTCCGCGCCGACCGCGAGCGCCCGGACGACGTAGTCGTCGGCATCGAATGTAGTCAGCACGATGACCGCGGGAGGGACGTCGAGCGCCTTCAGCGCGGTCGTGGCGGCGATCCCGTCCATCACCGGCATCCGCAGGTCCATCAACAGCATGTCGACCGGATCTGTCGCATACCGGTCCACCGCCTCCTGACCGTTCCCGGCCTCGGCGACCACGTCGAGGTCGGCGTCACCGCCGAGCAGCAGGCGCAGGCCGGAACGGACGAGCGGATCGTCGTCGACGATCATGATGCGCGCGGTCATGATTGCCACGGTAGCCAGACGTGCAGGACGAAGTGACGATCGTCGGTGCGTAGCGCCGACTGCCGGCCACCGCTGAGTGCCACGCGCTCGGCGACGCCGACCAGACCGAGTCCCGACCGTGGCAGCGCCATGTCGTCGGCACGAAGGGGCAGAGGATTGTCGACGAGCAGATCGACGCCCGCCTCCTCGTCACCCTTGATACGGACGGTGACCGTCGCGGCGGGGGCGTGTTTGCGGGCGTTGGTCAAGGCCTCCTGCAGGCACCGGTACAGAGTGCGGAACCTGGCGGGCGACATCTGCGTCAGATCGGCGGAGCAGTGATACTCGATCCGCATTCCGCTGGCACGGTTCTCCTCGACGAGGACCTCGAGATCCTCCGGAAGTGCTTGCGGCTGTTCCGGTTCGGCGTCACCCGGCCCCTCCCGCAGAACACCGAGCACCTCGCGGAGCTCGGTCAGCGCCCGATGGGACGTCTCACGGATGGTCTGCGCGGTGTCGCGGATCTGGGCGCGATCGAGGTCGTCGCGGTAGGACAATGCGCCCGCATACATGCTGATCGTCGAGATCCGGTGTGCCAGGACATCATGCATCTCCCGGGCGATCCGCGCCCGCTCGACCGACCGGGCCTGCCGGACCTCCGCGTCCCGTTCGGCCTCGGCCAGCATCGCCCGCGCGCGCCAGCTCGCGAGCAGTTCGCGGCGCGACCCGATGTACATACCCCAGGCCACCATCGTCGCGATGACCGCCACCATGATCCCGTAGCGCAAGACCAGTGGTTCCTCGACGTCGGGGACATTGAAGAACTCCTCGCCGAGGACACCACACACGAGGGACAGACCGACCTGCGGGATGATCTCGCGCCACTGACGTCGGGTGGAGAGCGAGACCATCGCGAGCGCACCGGCCCCGGCCGAACTGGTGGACACCATGCTCGCGACGTTCCCGAGGGTGGCGACCGCCACCGGATGGGATCGGCGCCACCAGACCGCGATGTAGGTGAGCACGCCGAGGCCCAGATCCAACACGAACCACCAGCGTGCGTGTTCCCATTGATATCCGACGCGGGTGCCCCAGGCGATGCCGGAGATCAGCAGCATGAGGCTCAACCGCCAGATGTGGCTCCACCACGTCAATGTCGGCTGATAGTCCTCGGGTCGCACACCCCTACCGTAATCGGCGGTTCCTCGGGGTCACCTCATCCCGTCGGCCACACCCGCCTCCGACTTCGGTAGGGGGTCGGCATGGCCTCCCGTCCGATGTGCACGGGCACCCCGCCCGAGCACGATGGACGACATGATCACCGTCGAGAACCTCACCAAGAGATACGGCGACCACACGGCCGTCGATGATGTCTCGTTCGCCTGCGCGCCCGGACAGGTCACCGGCTTCCTCGGACCCAACGGGGCGGGGAAGTCGACGACCATGCGCATCATCGCCGGACTGACCCCACCCACCTCCGGTTCGGCGACCGTCGGCGGGAAGTCGTACCGGGAGATCCCCAATCCGGCAACGCAGGTCGGTGTGCTGCTCGATGCGTCGGCCCAGCACGCCGGCCGGACCGGGGCCGAGATCCTGCGACTGAGCGCGATGACGCTGGGCGTCCCACGCTCTCGCGTCGACGAGATGCTGGAGATGGTGAGTCTCACCCCGACCGAGGCGGATCGCCGGGTGCGCAACTACTCGCTGGGCATGCGCCAGCGACTCGGCATCGCCAACGCACTGCTCGGCGACCCGCACATCCTCATCCTCGACGAACCGGCGAACGGTCTCGACCCGGCCGGCATCCACTGGATGCGCACCCTGCTCCGCGATTACGCGAATCGCGGTGGCACCGTTCTGCTCTCCTCGCACCTGCTGCACGAGATCGAGATCATCGCCGACGAGATCCTGGTCATCGGGCAGGGCCGGATCGTCGCCCAGGGCACCAAATCCGAGCTGCTGGCCGCCGGTGGGACCCGCGTCCGATCGCTCGACGACTCTGCTCTCGCCACCGCGCTCGGGTCGGCAGGGATCGACGCCACACCGTCCGACGGCGGCGGCTTCACCACCGCGGCGTCGCCGGAGGACGTCGGCCGGGTCGCCGCCGCCACCGGCATCGTGCTGGTGGAGCTCCGTCCCGGAGACGGTGCACAGCTCGAAGAGATGTTCCTGCAACTCACCGCACAGACCCAGCGTGAACAACCCGTCCTCCAGGGAGCTCCGTCATGACCACCGCCCACGCCCACAGCGCACCCGCCCGCGACACCGCCGGCGGCGCACGACCCGACCGGCGCAGCTCACCGATCCCGCTGACACGCCTGACCGCCGTCGAACTCCGCAAGCTCGTCGACACCCGAGCCGGCTTCTGGCTCACCGCGTCGATCGGCGTGATCTCGGTGGTGGTCGTCGTCGCGATGCTCATCGCCAACCGCACAAGTCCCGAGAACCTCACCTACGGACAGTTCTTCGGGATGATGAACATCCCCACCGGGGTGATCCTGCCGATCCTCGCCATCCTCCTGGTGACCGGGGAATGGAGCCAGCGGACCGCGCTCACCACGTTCACCATGGAGCCACGCCGCGAACGTGTCGTCGGCGCCAAGCTCTTGGCTGCGCTGATCGCCGGGGTCGGGGCCGTCGCCCTGTCGCTGGTACTCGGGGCCGTCGGCAACGTGATCGCAGGCATCGTCTACACCGATCCGGCCGGGTCCTGGTCGTTCACCGCGGCCGGACTGGTGAACTCGGCCATCCTGCAGATCTTCGGTCTGCTGCTCGGATTCGGTTTCGCCGCACTGATTCTCAACACGCCCGGAGCGATCGTCGCCTACTTCGCGATGCCGACCGCGCTCACCCTGGTGAGTGAACTCGTACCGTGGTTCAAGGACAACCTCGGCGAGTGGGTCGACACCAGCGCCACCAATGCCCCGTTCCAGTCCGGTGACTGGGCGACGGGCGGCGAATGGACGCGCCTGGTCGTGTCCGCAGTCGTGTGGATCGCCATCCCATTGACGCTGGGGGTGATCCGCGTACTGCGCTCGGAGGTCAAATAGTTCGGACATGGTCCGAACCGAACGACCACCGTGCGCGAAACGTCGACCGGTGGGCCTGCCCCCGAAGGCCCGCCGGTCGGCGTCTTTCGTGTCCGCAGGGTGCACCCCACCATCGGGGGGCGAACTATCGGGACACCCACTCCAGCAGTCGATCCACGGGCCAGGTGGTGACGATCCGGTCGGCGTCGATGCCGAGCCGTTCAGCCCGCTCCGCACCGAGCGCCTTGAAATCGAGCTGGCCCGGCGCATGGGCATCGGAGTCGATCGCGAACAGACATCCGAGGTCACGGGCGAGCTCGATGAGCTCGTCGGGTGGGTCGACACGCTCCGGACGCGAATTGATCTCCACCGCCGTCTGATTGTCGAGACAGGCCCCGAACACCGCGCGCGCGTCGAAAACCGACTGGGGCCGGGCGCCACGACCGGAGCCGACGCGACGACCCGTGCAATGCCCGAGCACGTTCACCCGCGGATCGGACGCCGCGGCGACCATCCGTCGGGTCATCGGCGCGGCATCCATTCGCAGCTTGGAATGCACCGACGCCGTGACGATGTCGAGTCGTGCCAGCATCTCGTCGGTCTGGTCGAGCGCGCCGTCGTCGAGGATGTCCACCTCGATCCCGCTCAGAATGCGGCAGCTCCCGTCACCGCGGCCGCGTTCGCCGTTGAGCTCCTCGATCCGCCCGATCTGCTGGTCGAGCCGTTCGGCACTCAACCCGTTGGCGACCGTCAGACGCGGCGAGTGATCGGTGATGGCGATCCATTCGTGGCCGAGAGCTGTTGCCGCGGCGGCCATCTCCTCGAGCGGCGCGCCGCCGTCGCTCCACTCGGTGTGGGCGTGCAGGTCCCCGCGGATCGTGCGGTAGAGATCGTCTCCCCCGTCGGCGAGTGAGACCGGCGCTGCACCCTGCAGATCGGCGAGGTACCGGGGAAGCCGTCCGTCCACCGCCTCGGCGATGACCTCCGCGGTGGTCTTGCCGACCCCCGGGATGTCGGTCAGGGTCCGCGCCGATGTCCGCCGGGCGAGCTCGTCGCGACCGACACCGCGAGCCGCGGCCGCGGCCTTTCGGAACGCCTCCACACGATAGGTGCTCTGCCGATCCCGCTCGAGCAGCCAGGAGATGCGGGTCAGGGCAGTCACCGGATCGACCGGCGCCTCGAGCGCCGCAAGCGGATTCACGGCGCCTCGTCGCCGCCGTCGACGTCGCGTGCATTCGCCTCGGCATGACGACGGTGCAGCCGCTCCCGGACATCGTCGGCACTGTAGGAATTGCGTTGGCGTTGATCGCGGGCGACGAGCACGCCACCCGCAGCGACGCCGACGGCACCGGCCAGACCCAACCATTTCCATGCGCTGCGCATGTGCCCGAGGATAGTTGCTGTTCTACCCTGCCCATGTGCGTACAGGACACGACCTCACCGGCGCAGGAGCAGGGATCGGCCTCGAGGAGGCGCTCGAGGCGACCCGCACCGGCGACGTCTGGCTGTTCCGTGGCCGGTCAGGTCCTGACCGGGCGATCCAGACGCTGACCAACGCACCGGTCAACCACGTCGCCATGACCGTGGCCATCGACGACCTGCCGCCGCTGCTGTGGCATGCCGAACTCGGCGACAAGCTGACCGATGTGTGGACCGGCGACCATCATCGCGGCGTCCAGCTCCACGACGGACGCGAAGCGGTGATGCAGTGGATGGACCGCTACGGTCAGGACTGCTGGCTCCGGCAACTGACGCCCGACGTCACGACAGCCCAGGAGGATGCCCTCCTGAAGGTGATCGCCCGATTGGACGGCACGCCGTTCCCGGCGACCGCCCGGCTCGCCGGGCGCTGGTTCCGCGGCCGAGTCCCCAACAGTGTGGACCTCGTACGCGGCATCCCTGTCCTCGACCGCCGCGCCCGCGAACGACGCGCCCGCCGCCACGAGCAGACGGCGTCGCTGCAGGCCGCCTATTGCGCCGAGGTCGTGGCGATCACCTACGCCGAGATCGGTCTGCTCGACACGACGAAGGACTCGAACTGGTTCGACCCCGGGCGGTTCTGGAGCGGCGACGACCTCCCCCTGATCTCGGGTTCCCGCCTGGGCGACGAGATCGCGGTGCGTCGAGACCGCTGAACCCGACATGGCCGTCATCTCTGCGGGGCAAGGATTCCGGCTACGTCTGCGGCAGATCGGAAGTGTCGCGGGCGGAAGGTTTCTCGGATTTCCCTGAGAACCCGGCCAGCGAACTGCCAGGAAATCGCTACCTTCTCTCTTGCCCTTCTCTCATACCGGCCCGGCATCGTGGTGTCGTGAACGAATCCCAGCCGACCGACGGACATTCCAGCCCGGTCACCGAACCCCTCCACCAGCAGGGTCCCCATCTCCCGCCGTATCAGCCGTGGGACAGTCATGCCGGCGCAGCGTATCCGCCGCCCGCCCCCGCCCGTCAGCGTGGTGGGATGACGAAGCCGATCATCGCCACCGCTCTCCTCGCCGGTCTGATCGGTGGAGCCGTCGGCGTCGGCGGCAGCGCCCTCCTCGACCACGACTCGACGTCGTCTGTGCCGGTGCTCAATTCGCAACCCGCGGATGCGGCCAACGCCGCCGACGTGAAGCCCGGCTCGGTGACCTATGCGGCGCAGGTCGCCTCGAAGTCGGCCGCCGACATCAAGGTCGAGACGTCCCAGGGCACCGCGGTCGGCAGCGGGATCGTGCTCTCCCCCGACGGATACGTGCTGACCAATCACCACGTCGTCGCCGCCGCAGGTCAGGGCAGCACGATTCAGGTGACGACCAGCGACGGCGCGACCCACAGCGCGAAGGTCACCGGCTCCTCCCCCTCCTATGACCTCGCCGTGATCAAACTCGACGGCGCCTCCGGGCTCACCCCGGCCGCACTCGGCGACTCGAGCAGCCTGCAGGTCGGCGAGCAGGTCGTCGCCGTCGGCAGCCCCGAGAACCTCTCCAACACGGTCACATCGGGCATTGTCAGCGCACTGTCGCGGACGGTGACCGCCGGTGACGAGAGCGGCTCCGGACTGACCGTCTACAACGGACTGCAGACCGACACCCCGATCAATCCCGGCAATTCGGGTGGGCCGCTGGTGAATCTGCAGGGCCAGGTCGTCGGCGTGAACTCCGCCGTCGACACCGGGCAGGCCGCGAACGGAGGCCCGCAGGCCTACGGCCTGGGCTTCGCGATCCCGGTCAATGCGGCGAAGCGGGTCGCCAACGAGTTGCTCCAGGACGGAAAGGCCACCAAACCCGTTCTCGGCGTGTCGGGTTCACTCGCATCAGAGAGCAAGACCACCGGCGCCCAGATCACCTCGGTCCAGCGGGACGGCGCGGCAGCCGACGCGGGCATCAAGTCCGGTGACGTCGTCACCAAGATCGGAAACACCCCGATCAGCAACTACGCAGATCTGATGGCGCAGGTCCTGACCCACTCGCCGGGCGAGACGGTGCCGGTCACCATCGGCTCCGGCGACGACGCGCGGACCGTCCAGGTGAAGCTGGGCAGCACGGTGGACAAGGAACAGACCACCATTCCCGAATCCGGCGACGGCGGCCAGTCCGGCCGGCCTCAATCGCCCTTCGGAGGCGGCAGCCCCTTCGGGCTGGTGCCCTGACAAGACCCCGGGGAGCGGGGCGGCTCCGTCGATCATCGGATCGGCGGAGCCGTTTGTCGTCTCCGCCCGGACGGTCGGCCTGACTGCTCTGTGCCACATCGCTCGGTGCCCGCTTGCTCGGTGCCCGATCGTGGTGCTTCCCGGTAGATCTCCGGGTCAGCCGACGGTGATCGCGTCGAGTCGCTCCTTGATGAACTCGCCGGAGACCACCGGTGGCAGACCGGCTCGCCGCCCGATCGGAGGTTCGATGGGCGTCACGACGGCGTCGTGGTCGAGTTCGTAGAAGAAGATCAGGGACACGAGATCCTCTTCCGGGGCATCGACCTGCGGCGGCAGGACGCGGTGACGCCCCGCCGGCCACCGGCCACCCGACCAGTACTCGAGCAGATCGCCGATGTTGATCGTCAGCGCCGACGGATCGTACGGCGCATCCGCCCAACCCCCCTCGTCGCTGTAGACCTGCAGACCTCCGGCGCCCGGCTCCCGGTCGAGGACGGTCACCGTCCCGAAGTCGGTGTGCGGTCCGATGCGGAACTGTCCGGGTTCGGGTTCGCCCACCACCGCCATCGGTGGATAGTGGTTGATGTTCGAGGTCCAGGTCGCGTTGCCGGCCAGGCCGCGAAACGGATTCGCGGAGCCCGAGAGTCCCAGCGACGCGGACATCAGCGCCAACAGATCGTCCGACAGCGCCTTCACCTGAGCCGTCCAGGTCGTGAACAACTCACGCAAGTGTGGTGCCTCCGCGGGCCACACGTCCGGGGCGAACCAGTAGTCGTCCACGTCGGGAATTCCCACCGGCGTCTGCGCACCCGAGTTGTAGGTCTCCTTGAGGTCCGGGGGTGTATCGGTGCCCTCGGAGTACCCGTTGGCCTCCATGCCCGGCCCGATCCACCCCCGCCCACCGACACCGACCGCGTACTGCGACTTGACCTCGGAGGGCAGCGCGAAGAACTCACGTGCCGCCGCTCGGAGCGCAGCGGGCAGCCCCGGGTCGATCCCATGGCCCGTGACCAGCAGGAAGCCGGCCTTCTGCAACGACTCGTCGACTGCCGCGCACACCTGGTCGGCGGCCGGCCCGCCCGCGCGCCACTGAGACAGGTCGACGGTGAGGATGGGACTGCGGGTCATGCGGGGCCTCCGGCGGTGTCGATGGGGTCGCCGTCGGCGTCCGGCACCCCGATGTCCTCGTTCCACAGCGCCGGGTACGTCTGGATGAAGTCGGTCATCATCGTGGTGCACCGCTCGTCGTCGACGATCGTGACGGGGATGCCGAGGTCGATCAGCCACTGTTCACCACCGCTGAACGTGCGATTCTCGCCGACGACGACAGCTCCGATTCCGAACTGTCGGATGAGTCCACTGCAGTACCAGCACGGCGCCAGGGTGGTGACCATGATGGTCGACGAATAGTCGCGCTGCCGCCCCGCCGCCCGGAACGCATCGGTCTCACCGTGGACCGACGGGTCCGCTTGTTGCACACGGCGATTGCGTCCCTCTCCCAGCATCGTGCCGTCGGCGGCGACGAGGGCCGCGCCGATCGGGATCCCGCCCTCGTCGAGGCCGAGACGGGCCTGCCGATAGGCGGTGTCGAGCAGGACGGCCGGATCGAGTCCCGACAGGGCGTCGGTGCGGATGCTCATGCATCGAGCGTGCCCGCCACCGCGTGCCGCGACAACTGACAGTCCGTCGCCCTGCGATGAACCCCAGACGTGCATATCGTCTGACGGCATGACGTCGACACCCGCTTTCCCGACCCTCCGGCAGGTCATCGACCGGCATCTGCGACGAGCGGATCCGCACGTGCTGACCGCCCACGACCGTCTCGACGTGTCCGTCGGCTGGGTGCATTCGAGCGAGATCTTCGAGATCGGTCCGCTCCTGGCGGGTGGCGAGCTCCTCCTGACCACCGGGCTCGGACTCGGCGGACTCGACGCCGGGACCCGCCGGCACTACGTCCGCGACCTCGCCGAGCGCGGGGTCGCGGGCCTCGCGTTCGAGATCGGTCGCACCTTCGACGCCGTTCCCGACGAGATGCTGCGCGAGGGATCCTCGGCACGCCTCCCGATCATCGAACTGCGACGCGTGTTGCCGTTCATCGAGGTCTGCCGCGAGGCCAACACGGCCATCGTCTCCGGCGAACTCGCGGGACTGCGGCTGCGCTCGGAACTCGATGACGCGCTGCACCGGGACCTGACCGGCGCCGGCGGGGTGGCCGGCATGCTCGCCCATGTCGCGACGGTGACCGGTCGGTCCGTCGTACTGGTCGGCTCCGGGGGCGCCCTCCTCGCGGCCCACGGCGTGGACGACGACCGATCGGCCTGGCGCATCGTCGATTCGGCGGTCGCGTCGGCTCCGGTCGAGGTTCGCGGACGTGACATCGCGCGATTGGTCGCGGGCCCCGGCACGGCCGGCGCACCCGGCGTGCCCGACGATCAGGTGGCGACCCTGCTGTCGGTGGCCGCCGGCCCGCTGGCCTCGGCGCTCACGCGTTCGGGCACACGCGGCTCCGCGCTCGGCACCCGGCTGGTGTCCGAACTCGTCGCCGGCCGCCCCATTCGTCGCGCCGACCTGCTCTCGCGGATGGCGGGTTCCGGTGTGCCGGTGTCGGATTCCGTCGTGCTGGTCACCGTCGCCGCCGAGGCGCCGGACCCGCGGATGGCCGAGGCGATCCTGTCACGCGTCGCGGCGTCGGCCGGTACGGTGCTCGCCACCGTCGACGCCACGGTGTACGCCCTTGTCGCGGTGACGGTCTCCCCCACCGGCGACGACCCGGTCGAGCGTGTCGCCGCGGCCATCGCCGCCGCTGTCGACCCGAGTGCACGGATCACGGCGGTTGTCGGTGACGGTCTTCACCTCGGCGCCGTCCCATCGGGCCTGGAACTGTCCGCGGCCATCAGCGGATCATTGATCCGCAACGCGGGACGACTCGACGGCGCCACGACCCGGGGCGGCCGGAGTGTGTTCACCGGGCGCGAGCTGGCGGTCGACGCCGCTGTCCGGACAACCGATCCGGCCGTCCGACAGGAACTTCTCGAACTGGTGGGACCACTCACCGCGCATGACGCCGTCCACTCGTCCCGTCTGATCGTCACCCTGGAGACCCACCTTCGGCACGGGTGCAGCGCGACGCGGTCGGCCGAGGCACTGCACATCGGCCGCCAGAGTCTGTATCAGCGCCTCGAGCGAATCCGCGGTCTCCTCGGCTTCGATCCGACCTCGGCGGCGATGTATCCGTCGATGTTGCTGGCGCTCAGCACCTTTCGTGCGAGCGACCGACTGTCGGACGATCGCCGATGACGACGGTGGCCGGCGACTCCCGTGAGAACCGCTGCGGCCGAGGTACGCCTCAGTGGTACGCGGTCTCCGAGCGGGCGACCGTGCGGCGGGCCAGCACGAGGTAGCCGACGAACGCGAGGGCGAACCCGACGAATGCACCGACGTCACCGAGTTCCGGGACCGCTCGGACGACGAAGCCGACGAATCGTTCCTGATTGCAGAACAGCAGGACCGATGCGGCGAGCGCGATCACGAAGGCCGCCACGCCGCCCCAGTTGGTGTAGCGGGTGTCGTAGAGCATCGCCAACGACGGTGGCTCCCGGCGCAGCAGGCGGTCGGCGAAGACCACCCCCAGCCACGGTCCGATCCAGTAGGCGACCAGGAGCAGGAAGGCCTCATACGATGCGGCGGCGTCGGCCAGCGCCCACCAGGCGACGAGGAATCCGACGACACCGAAGAACACGCTGACCAGCGCACGCTGCAGTCCTACCGGGAGCCGGAAGCCCATGGTGACGAACGCCATCGCCCCCGAGTAGACGTTGATCGCGTTGGCGGCGACGGCGCCGACGGCGATCGCGAGCAAGGTGAGATCGGCGACGGCCGAGGGAAGATTCGCGGTGAAGGCCTCGGTCGGGTTGTCCGATGCGGGATCACCGATGGTGACCGAGGCGGCGCCGACCACCATCAGGAACGTGCACGAGAGGAACAAACCCGCCGACGCGAACAGGCCGGTCTGCATCTTCGACACCGTCGGCGGGAGGTAGCGCGTGTAGTCGGCGGCGTACGGGGTCCAGCCGGCCGTGTAACCGAAGGCGGCGCCCACGGTCAGCAGGAAGCCTCCCATCGAGAATCCGCCGTCCGCGGCGGGAGCCGACACGTGAGATTTGCTGAAGATGATGACGGCCGCGATCACGAAGACAACGGCCAGCACGGGTGCCGCCAACCGCTCGAACCGCTGCACGAGATTGTGGCCGAAGAACGCGAACGCGGTCTGCGCCACCACGATCACGACGAGGCCGAGCAACGGCGTGATCCCGAACAGGGTGGAGAGCGCGAATGCGCCGCTGACGCTGTTCGTGGCGAACCACCCGACCCCGCACATGATCGCCATGAAGGTCGCCGGCAGCACGTTGCCGCGGTATCCGAAGGACAAGCGCCCCAGAACCATCTGCGGCACACCGTGCAGTGGCCCCTCCGCCGACAACAGGAAGTGCGCGATGGCACCGAGTAGGTTGCCGAGTGCCATCGCGACGACGGCCTGCCAGAACGACAGGCCGAAGTAGAGGATCGAGATCACGCCGACGAAGATGGTCGCGAACTCGAGGTTCGGTGCGGTCCAGGTCCAGAACAGCCCGCGTGGCGAGCCGTGCCGCGCGTCGAGCGGGATGGGCTCGTTACCTCCCGGCTCGACGGCGAGCACCTTGTCGCCGTAGCCGGCCTGCGGAGCCGCCGCGTCGGGATCGTGGATGGGTGCACCGAGGGTCATGGCGCAACTCTGCTGCCCCGACGACGGTCCGGCAACCGACGGAATGTCCGGTGCGGGCCGCGTAGTGGTAGACAGATCGACCGCACCCGTCGCCGACCCAAGTACCGATCGTTCGTGGTGTGGTCGAGGGAGGACCGGTACGGTGACCGGAATGAGAGCTCTCGTCCTCGGGGGTCGTGGCGCGGTCGGGAGCGTCGTCGGCGCGGAATTGGGCGCCCTGGGACACGACGTCGTGCCGACCGGTCGATCCGTCGGAATCCGCGGCCTGCGGATCGATCTCCGGACACCGCCCGGTCTCCGTACGCTCGCCTCCGCCGCGGCCGATCACGACGTCGTCGTCAATGCCTCAGGCATCGAGGACGTCGCCATTCGCCAGGCGTGCGAGGCGATTCCATTCGTCGACATGTCGGCATCGGGTGACTATCTCGACCGGCTGGCCGACCTACCGGTCCCGACGGCGACCGTACTCGGCGCGGGACTCGCGCCCGGTCTGACCACCGTGCTGGTCGCCGCGCTCGACCACCGGCCCGGCGACTCGGTCGACGTGGCGATCCTCCTCGGTTCCGGTGAAACCCATGGTGCGGCCGCGGTGGCGTGGACGGCCGGCCTCGCCGGGCGGGCCCTGTACGCCGCGCCGGAGCCGTCGCCGGTGGTCAACTTCCGCGAACGCCGCCGCTTCGATGCCGGCAGCGGCCCGTGCACCTACCTGCGGGCCGACTTCCCCGATCACGTTCTCGTCGGACATCCCGGCGGTATCTCCGTCCGCAGCTATCTGGCGCTCGGCGATCGCCTGTCCACGATCGGCCTGGGCATCGTCGGACGGCTGCCACGGCTTCGTCCGCTGCTCGATCGCGCACCTCATCTGGGCGATGACAGGTGGAGTGTCGTAGTGGCCAACCGTCGAGCAGGACAACAGATCTCGGCTGTCGGACGCGGTCAGTCGACGACGACGGGAAGGTTGGTCGCCCGCGCGGCGATCGCCGCCGCGACGTCGTCGTCTCTCGGCCCGGTCACGATGGCCGATGTGATGGACGCCGACGACCTGCGATCGGTGCCCGGTGTCCGGATCGACCTGGGCTGACGCGTTCAGGTCCCGCCGCCGGCGCCCACCTCGACGTCCCTGTCCTGCCCCGCGTGACGGCGCTGCACCGCGACCCCGAGGATCACGATGATCACCAGGGACAGCACCGAGAAGCCGATCGCCTGACGTTGGTCGTCGTCGAACACCATGAGGACGAGCACGCCCACGATGAACGCCATGACCACGATCGTCAGGTACGGGAACAGCCACATCCGCACGGCAGGTCGCTGCCCGTCGGCGCGGATCGTCCGCCCGAGCACGAGCTGGCTGGCCGACACGCTGAGGTAGACGAACAGCGCGACAGCACCGCTCGTGGACAGCAGATAGCCGAAGATCTTGTCCGGCAGCGCATAGTTGCCGATGACGGCGACGAAGCCGACCACCATCGACGCGAGGACCGCGACCCACGGCACCCCGGCGGACGTCAACCTCTTGACGGCCTGCGGTGCGTCGTGGCGGCTGCCGAGTGAGTAGAGCATCCGCGATGCGGTGTAGAGCGCGGAGTTCAGACACGACGCCACGGCCGTGAGGATCACGATGTCCATGATCAACGCCGACCCGGGAATGCCGATCGCCTCCAACACCGATTGGTAGGACCCGTCGTCGAGTTGGTCGTAGGGCATCAGGGCGACGACCACGAAGATCGACCCGATGTAGAACAGCGAGATCCGCCAGATGACCGAGTTGACCGCCTTGGTGATCCCCCGCTCCGGGTTCGGCGATTCGGCGGCTGCGATCGTCACGATCTCGGTGCCCATGAACGAGAACATCGTCACGAGCATCCCGGCGATGACCGCGCCGAAACCGTTGGGCATGAACCCATCCGGCTCCCACAGGTGGTGTATTCCGCTGACCTCCGAACTCGGGATGAGGCCGAGGATGGCCAGCAGGCCGATCGCGATGAACGCGACGATGGCGACCACCTTGATGAGCGCGAACCAGAACTCGAACTCGCCGTAGTTGCCGACGCTGATCAGGTTCGTGACGGTCAACGCGACGGTGACTGCCAAAGCCCAGATCCATTGGGCGCCACCCACGAGATTCGTGAGGATCTCCGCCGCGGCCGTCGCCTCCACGGGAATCACCAGCACCCAGAACCACCAGTACAACCAGCCGACCGAGAAGCCGGCCCACCGGCCGAGGGCGCGATCGGCGTACACCGAGAAGGACCCGGTGTCGGGACTCGACGTCGCCATCTCCCCGAGCATGCGCATCACGAGCACCACCAGGGAGCCGGCCAACGCGTAGGAGATGAGAACCGCCGGCCCGGCTTCCTCGATCGCGTTCGCCGAACCGACGAAGAGGCCCGCGCCGATCACGCCGGCGATGGAGATCATGGTGATGTGACGGGGTTTGAGGCCCGAGCCGAGCTGCCCCGGCGGTGCGTCGCCGGAGGCTGTGGCGTCCTGGGGTGGATGGAAATCCGTCATCGTCAGATCGGTCCCCTCTGCGCGACCGATGTGCGCCGATCGCGCGTATTGTCCGAGTTCGGTGCCGTGATCGACGGCGCCGGGTGCCGGCCGGGTGTGGCCGACGACAGACTCTACGACCGGCCGATCGGCATCGTGGCGGTTTCGCCGATCAGCATGGTTCGCCGCGCGTTCACCAGCGGTAATCGAGGAATTTTCCGTCGAAGGTCACCACGACGCGATCACCGTCCGGGTCGGCACGGCGGGCGATGTCGACCTTGAAGTTGATCGCGCTCATGATGCCGTCGCCGAACTCCTCGTGGATGAGCTCCTTGAGGGCAGGGCCGTACACCGCGAGCGCCTCGTGGAAGCGGTAGATGGTCGGGTCCGATGCCGCGGCGTCGTGGGCGACCCGGGTCGGCTGGCGTGTGAGGCTCTCGACGACGCCCTCCCCGAGTCCGAGTAGCTCGCATACCAGGGTGGCCTTGTCGGCAGGCACCGGATGCTGACCGAGCAGTGCCGCAACGGTCCAGACGAGCGGCGCGTCGATCCTCTCGGCGATGTCGGCCCAGGAGAGTCCTTGCCGTATCCGGGCCGCGACGATCAGTTCGGCGGCATCGTCCTTCGGCATGATGGGCGCGTTCATGGCAGTTCCTCTCGGTGGGGGTCGGATCGATCAACCTTCACCCGCCACGGATCACGGCGCCACGCGACCGGCGGCATCGGAACCGTCTCCGGGGCGTTGTGCCATGTCAGCTCGGGTAATCTCGAGACTGTGACCGAATGCACACCGGCATGGCCGCGCACGATGAGACCGCGGTGACGCCGGGCGGAAACCCGTTGTCGCAGACCAACCGGGAACGCACGGGCGCCGGCAGCCGCCCCACACCCGGCCGCCGTCTGAGCGCGATCATCGCACTCGCGGCGATCGCCTCGTGTGCCGTGCTGATCCTGCTCTTCCTCATCCACAGTGGGGTTCACATCGTGCTCGGCCTCGCCGGTGTGGCACTCGCCGGCGCCGGGGCGTGGTGGATGGTGACCGAAGCGGGACGTCGGCGGATCGGTGGAACGATCGCCGTCGTGCTCGGTTTCGTGATCGTCGCGACGTCGCTGGCACTCGCGCTCAGCGGAGCCGACACCGTGGTGATCCGGCTGGGGGCGATGGTCATCCTGATGGGAGTCGCCTCGGCCGGCACGCGATACGCGCTTGTACCCGAACTCCACGAGCTCGACCGAGAACGGCGAACTCACCATCCACGGCGGCCGGTGCTGATCTGCAATCCACGCTCCGGGGACGGAAAGGTCGAGCGCTTCGGCCTGGTGTCCGCCGCACACGAGATGGGCGTGGAGACAGTCGTTCTCGAACCGGGCGACGACCTCGAGAAATTGGCCCGTGACGCGATCGCGCGCGGCGCGGACTGCCTCGGGATGGCCGGCGGGGACGGGTCACAGGCACTGGTCGCCTCGGTCGCCGTCGAGCACGACGTGCCCTTCGTGTGCGTCAGCGCGGGCACCCGCAATCACTTCGCACTCGATCTCGGCCTCCACCGGGACGATCCGCGTACGACGCTGCGGGCCTTCGGCGACGCCGTCGAGCGGCGGGTGGACCATGCCACCGTCAACGGTCGACTCTTCGTCAACAATGTGTCACTCGGGGTGTATGCGACCATCGTCCAACAGGAGTCGTACCGGGGAGAGAAGACCCAGACCGCGGCCGCGATGTTGCCCGAGTTGATCGGTCCCGACTCGACACCGTTCGACCTGCAGTTCACGACACCGTCCGGAACCGACGTCGATGGCGCCTACCTCATCATGGTGTCGAACAACCCGTACGCCACCACGGCATCGCTCGATGCGGTCACCCGGCCCCGGCTCGACACCGGCACGCTCGGGGTGATCGCCGTGTCGGCGACCACGGCCGCCGAGGCCGCCCGGTTGACCGCACGCTCGGCGCTCGGCCTCCGCCGATCGAGTCCGTACTGGCACGAGTTCGCCACGGACGCCGTGGAGATCCGCTCACGCAGCGGGACGGCTCTCGTCGGGGTCGACGGCGAGGCGGGCGAGATGCCGACGCCGCTGCGATTCCGTAGCCATCCCGGTGGTCTGCGGCTGCTGGTGCCGGCCGACAATCACGCCGTCACAGCGCTGCGCCGCGCGCGCGGCGTACACATGCGGGCGTTGCTCGACGTCGCCCGTGGCCGGCGACCGGACGTGTGACCGGCCCCGACGCGTCGACGACATCCCTTGCCCTTTCGGCGGCCCACGACGACGATGATCGGATGACGGACTGGGACGGAACGCAGTATGGCGTGGTCGGTGAACTCCAGCGGGTGATGGCCGACGAGTCCTTGCGACTCCTCGATCTCGACGGCGATGAGAAGGTGCTCGACATCGGCTGCGGCGACGGATTCGTCACCGCCCAGATCGCCGACCGCCTCCCGCACGGTTCGATCGTCGGTATCGACCCGAGTCCCCGGATGATCGAGGCCGCGCGCCGTCGTGACACCACGGCGACCTTCGACGCCGGCAACGTGATGACCGTGGACGCGAGCGGCGAATTCGATGTGGTGACATCGTTCAACGCGTTGCACTGGGTGCATGATCAGGCAACCGCGATGCGCAACATCGCCGCTGCGCTGCGACCCGACGGTCGATCACTGCTCGTGTTCGTCTGCGCCGGCCCACGACGCAGCCTCGAGGACGTCGCGATGGACGTCACCGCCGAACCCCGCTGGGTCGACGAGTTCCGGGACTTCCGAGCGCCTTTCGTCCATCCGGTTCCAGCGGAGTTCGCCGCGCTGGTCACCGCGGCCGGCCTCGAGGTGACCGATCAGACCGTCGCCGACAAGAGTTGGGACTTCGGATCGCGCGAGGCCTTCCGGGACTGGTGTGCGGTCGGATTCGGCGACTGGACCGGCCGCCTGTCACCGGCGGACGCCGATGCCTTCGTCGACGACGTCGTCGACCGCTACACCGACCTGATCGGCAGTCCCGGGACGTTCGCCTTTTATCAACTCCGGATGAATCTCCGACGCGCCCGGTAACCGGAACGACATCATGGACACGGTGCGCGACATGGTCGTTCTCGTTCACATTGTCGGCTTCGCGATCACCTTCGGTGCGTTGACGAGCGAAGCGGCGGCACGTCGCTTCCGGTTCACGCGAGTCATGGACTACGGCCTTCTCCTCTCCCTGCTGACCGGAATAGCGCTCTCCGCACCGTGGCCTGCCGGCATCGACCTGAACCATGCCAAGATCGCCGTCAAACTCGCACTCCTCGTGGCCCTGGGCGGTGTCCTCGGCATGGGCAGCGCGCGACAACGACGGTCGGGCACCGCAGTCCCGCGCCCCCTGTTCATCGCGGCCGGTTTGTTGTCGTTGACGGCCGCCGCCGTCGCCGTCATCTGGTGACCACCGGAGGCGGTGCGCGAGACTTTCCCGGTGACGCCTGCGCCTCCCGACCCATCCGACGGCATGCGCGCGCCGAACACCGGTCAGGACGTTGGCCGCCCGGGAGAACCGGGTGGCGGAGGGCGAGCGCACGGAGGAACTCACATGTCGGTTGCGTCGGAGATCGCAGAGACGCTCGCGCGTCATCTGGGCGGTGAGCTGCCGGTTCATCTGACCGCGTGGGACGGGAGTTCGGCCGGGCCGGCCGACGCCCCGCGCGTGGTGTTGTACAGCCCGGATGCGGTCCGCCGAATCCTGTGGCATCCCGGCGAACTCGGTGCCGCGCAGGCCTATGTCACCGGCGAACTCGACGTCCGCGACGATCTCGACATCGCGCTGACCCACGTCTGGGACTGGGCGCGTACTCGACAACTGCCCGGTCGGCGCGTGACCCCGCGCCTGCTGCTCGACGTGGCGCGCCTCGCGTGGCGGCTCGACGTGCTCGGTCTTCCCACCCCGGCGCCGGCGTCCCAGGCGAAGGTGCGCGGCAGGTTGCATTCGATGACCCGGGACCGTGCCGCCATCAGCCACCACTACGACCTGTCCAACGATTTCTACGAATTGATCCTCGACAGCCACATGGCGTATTCGAGCGCCTACTGGACGTCGACGGACCCCGGCTACACCCTCGACGACGCCCAGGCGGACAAGCTCGATCTCGTGTGCCGCAAGGTCGGTCTCGATCGACGGCCCGGCATGCGGCTCCTCGACATCGGTTGCGGCTGGGGATCGCTGAGTCTTCGCGCAGCCGAACAGTTCGGCGCCCAGGTCGTCGGCGTGACGATCTCGGCCGAGCAGAAGGCCTTCATCGACGCGCGGGTCGCCGAACGCGGTCTCACCGATCAGGTGGAGATCCGGGTACAGGATTACCGCGCGATCCCCGACGGACCGTTCGACGCAGTGGCCTCCGTGGAGATGGGCGAGCATGTCGGCCAACGGAACTACCCCGTGTATGCCCAGACGCTGCACGACAAGGTGGCTCCCGGCGGACTCGTGTGTATCCAGCAGATGTCGCGGCCGGCGGGCAACCATCCGGGCGGTGGGCCGTTCATCGAATCGTTCATCGCACCGGACATGTACATGCGTCCGCTCGGCCAGACCGTCGAGATGCTCGAGGATGCCGGGCTCGAGGTCCGCGACACCGAGGCCATGCGTGAGCACTACGTCCGCACCGTCGACGTCTGGTACGAGACCTTCGAGAAGAACTGGGCGCAGGTCGTCGATCTCGTCGGGGACGAGGTGGCGCGGGTTTGGCGGCTCTATCTCGTCGGTGGACGAATGGCGTTCCGTGACGGACGCATGGGTGTCGACCAGATCACTGCACGTCGGCCGGGGTGACAGCTCGACATCACAACAGCCGGCGGACATGGTGAGAAGGTCGTAACACCGGTTCGTACGGATGACACAAACGCGACATTCCGGGTGGGTTCACTGTCGGGCGATCACTGTCCACCTGAGGAGTACTCATGTCGTATGTGAAGCCGGCCGACTTCGTGAAGGCGATGGTCGACGCCGGCGAGGCGAAATCGTTCATGTCCACGCGAGACACCCTGATCCGCTCCTACATGGCCGGCGCCATCCTCGCCCTGGCCGCAGCGTTCGCGGTCACCGTCACCGTGCGGACCGGCGAGCCCCTGCTCGGCGCTGTGCTCTTCCCGGTCGGATTCTGCCTTCTCTACCTGATGGGTTTCGACCTGTTGACCGGTGTCTTCACCCTCGTCCCTCTCGCGCTCATCGACAGACGACGTGGTGTGACCTTCAGGAGCATGCTGCGCAACTTCGGTCTCGTGTTCCTCGGGAACTTCCTGGGTGCGTTCACCGTGGCGGTGATGATGGCGATCATCGTCAC
This sequence comes from Gordonia sp. OPL2, assembly GCF_003797825.1. Classification (GTDB taxonomy): domain Bacteria; phylum Actinomycetota; class Actinomycetes; order Mycobacteriales; family Mycobacteriaceae; genus Gordonia. Next base: position 63,230 of record NZ_RKME01000018.1, on the reverse strand, counting down.
CTACGGCTTCAGCGTCGAACCAGACGCCATCGGTCAGCAACTCGGTCAGATCGGCGAATCACGCACCCTCGGCTACGCCGAGCACGGCGCGGCGGGCATGCTCACGCTGTTCATCCGCGGAGTCCTGTGCAACTGGATGGTCTCGACCGGTGTCGTCGCGGCGATGATGTCGACGTCGTTGACCGGCAAGGTGATCGGGATGTGGATGCCGATCATGCTGTTCTTCTACATGGGTTTCGAGCACTCCATCGTCAACATGTTCCTGTTCCCGTCCGGACTGATGCTCGGTGGAGATTTCTCGATCGGCGACTATCTCGTGTGGAACGAGATCCCCACCGTCGTAGGAAATCTGGTCGGCGGACTCACCTTCGTGGGATTGACGCTCTACATCACACACGCTCGGACCGCCCCGTCGCGCAAACTGCCCGAGGGAACCACGGAGATCGACGTGCAGGCGCCGGTGTCGGCCGAGAAGGCCGACGACTCTGCGGCTTCCCGATCGTGACGCCGGATCTCCTCGGGCACGCCTGACATGAGGTGACGGTGAACGTAACGCTGAGCGTTACGTTCACCGTCATCTGTGTTGGGGCGCGTTGCGAACACCCGCGTTCGGTTCTCGGCGCTCTACTCCCGGGGCGTCGATCTCGGGGCTCAGTGTTCCGCGAGATAGGTGAGGATCGCTCGAACCCGGCGATTGCCTTCTTGTGGGGGCAGATCGAGTTTGGCGAAGATGTTCGCGACATGTTTGGCGACCGCCGCGTCGGACACCGACAGACGGGAGGCGATCTCGGCATTCGCGCATCCCTCGGACATGGCCCGGAGGACGTCTGTTTCGCGCGGCGTGAGTCGGTCGAGGACCGACGGACGCAGCATCGTGCCGATGACCTCCGGGTCGACGATCACTCCCCCATCCGCCACCGTATCGATGGCGCGGAGGAAATCCGTGACGCGACCGACCCTCTCCTTGAGGAGGTAGCCAACGGCGCCACCCGAGTCGAGCAGTTCACGGGCGTACGCCGACGCGACATACTGCGACAGCACCAGGACGGGCAAACCGGTTCTGCGCGAGCGGATCTCAAGGGCGGCCCGCAGCCCGTCGTCGCCGTGTCCCGGCGGCATGCGGACGTCGGTGACCACGAGATCGGTTTCGTCGGAGACCACCCGACGCAACTCGCCGGCATCGGTGACGGTCGCCGTCACGTCATGGCCGGCCGCTCGCAGAATACGGGTGAGACCTTCGGCCAGCAGGACCGAGTCCTCCGCCACGACGATGCGCAACCGTCACCTCCTCGTCGTCCAGAACAGGCGGGTGGGTCCACCCTGCGGGCTGGCGACGCTCAGTTCCGCTCCGACCGCGGCAGCCCGCTCGATCAGACCCGACAATCCGGAGCCGTGTCCGATGTCGGCCCCGCCCACCCCGTCGTCGACTATCTCCATGGAGGCGATCCCGTCGAACTCACTCAGGGTGATGGTGACGACAGTGGCATGCGCATGCTTGGTCGCATTGGTCACCGCTTCGCTCGCCGTGTAGTACATCGTTTTCTCGATCTCCGCGGGTAGCCGGAGCCCGTCATACCAGCCTGCTCGGCAGATCACCCGGACCGGCAGCGGGCCCCGCCCGAGCTCCACACAGGCAGCCGCCACCCCGTGGTCGTCGAGAACCTGTGGATGAACCCCGCGGACAGTGTCCCGCAGGCTGGCCAGCACCTGCTCGACGCGGTCCTGCGCCACGGCGACCTGGGCTCGGATCTTCTCGTCCTCCACGGCGAGTTGCAGTTCCCCGAGGTGCATCGACAGACCGACCAGATCGCGCTGCGGGCCATCGTGCAGATCGCGCTCGATGCGGCGGCGTTCTCCTTCGAAAGACGTGACCAGGATGCCGCGTGAGGCATGCAACTCGGCGAGGCGAGCGGCGAGTTCCTCCTCGCGCGGGCCCAGCAACGCCTGGGCGAGCGTGGCCAGCGCAGCGGAGACCCCGGCGCACAGGTAGAGCAGGATGCCTGCCAGCGGCACACCGACGGCGGTCAGCGTCCATGCCTCTGGCTGCGTGTCGATGACCCACCCGCCGAACATCATCACCGGTTCCATGGTGATCAGCCACGGCGCGAGGAGGCACGCACCGACGACGGCGCCCGCGACCAACAGCCCGATCGAGAGGAACGGCGCCGCAGCGGCGATGATGAGCGAATATCCGGTCTCCCGCCAGGTCGCCGCCTCGCCGAGACGGTCACCGATCCGTGCGGTGAACGCGCGCTCCCGGAGCGGCGGATGTGGGTTCACGATCGGCACGACACCGAGCAGGACGATCCGTTGCCGCTCCACCTTGGCCAGCAGATAGGACCATGCCGGCGCGAACGGCAGCAGGATGATCACCACGTAGAGGCCGAAGCAGAGCCATCCGAATACGAGTGACATTGCCAGGTGCACGAGCGCGCGCCATGGATCGGCAGAGATCAGGTAGCGAAGAGGGTTGCGCGCCAACGATGTCCACGCAGATCGAGCTCTGTCGTCGGGAGCGTCGTATGGCGGCGAGGGCAGTGTGGTCGGGCTCGGTGTCGGGTCATCGAACGTCGTTGTTTCCGTCATGACGGCGACGTTAGGCCGGTGTCGACGTGACCTCACTGGCGTTGGCGGTACATCGGGGGTGGTCCCAGCACCACCCCGCTCCGTCCGCACCACACCGCGGATCACTCGCGGTTGATTGCGACCGCCGCCTGAACAAGGGCGACGAAGGCGTCATCGTCGAGGGCGTCGTCCTCCCGGACGTCGATCGCTCGCCGGACGCCCGCCCCGAGACTGGCATTGAACAGTTCGGTCGGGTCCGGCAAGGAGGCCCCCTTCGCGAAGGTCACCTTGACCTTGTCCTTGTAGGTCTCGAGAGTGCACAGCAGACCATCGAGCGAGAAGGTCGGCACGCCGTCCGGGTTGGAGGGCTTGCGCCACTTGATCTCTTCGACGATGTTCGGGTCGGCGCGCATGATGAGTGCCCGGACGTCGGCGACCTTGGATTCTCGCCAGTCATCTCCCATGCAGGTCAGGATAGTCGACGACCAGTGCCGAACGAATCCTTCTGTGCGAACACGGGTTATCCTCCGACGCCGCTGCCGGCACCGCGCTTCGCCATATCCGCGAATATCGGACAAAAGGGACGATAGGCTGGCGACGATGACAGCTCGAGGAGGTTCGATGGCGAACAGGCAGGGTCCCGAGCAGGCGGGACGCGCGACCGTAGCGGACGACGACTCGGAGATCGACCAGAAGTCGGCCGGCGAACGCGCCGAACAGCCCACACGCGGCCGGCGGAGACGACAGTGGATCGGGCTGGGCGCCGGCGTCGTCCTTGCTGTTCTCGTGTATGTGGTCATGCCCGACAACGTCGATCACAACGCTCGGCTGACCGCCGCTACCGCGGTCCTGATGGGCCTGTGGTGGATGACCGAGGCCATCCCGATCCCGGCGACAGCGCTGATCCCGCTGGTGATCTTCCCGGTGTTCGATTCCGAGGTCTCGGTCAACGACGTCGGCGCGTCCTACGGCAACAACATCATCTTCCTGTTCATGGGCGGATTCCTGCTCGCGCTCGCCATGCAGCGCTGGAATCTGCACCGGCGGATCGCCCTGGTGACGGTCGGCGCCGTCGGCACCCGACCGACCATGGTCGTCGCCGGTTTCATGATCGCCACCGGCTTCCTGTCGATGTGGGTGTCCAACACCGCGACCGCGGTCATGATGATTCCGATCGGGGTGTCGGTGCTCGTCCTGGTGCTCGACATGAACCGGAAGGTCGACGAGGACGAGACATCCGGCAGCGCAGCGGAATCGAAGGACGAACAGATCACCACGATGGTGATCAAGAGCAACTTCGGCACCGCGCTCATGCTGGGCATCGCCTACGCGGCGTCGATCGGGTCGCTCGGCACCATCATCGGCACTCCGCCAAACGCACTGCTGGTGGGCTACCTCGAGGGCGAAGGCATCGACATCGGCTTTCTGGAGTGGATGATCGCGGGAGTGCCCGTGGCCGTGGTGTTCCTGGTCATCTGCTGGTTCCTGCTCACCCACGTGCTGTTCAAACCGGAGATCGACGACATCCCGGGCGGTCGGCAACTCATCAAAGATGAACTGAGCGCCCTGGGCCCGATGTCGCAGGGCGAGATCCGGGTGGCGGTGATCTTCTGCCTCGCCGCCGTCTCGTGGATCGCGGTCCCGCTGATCTGGGATGAGAACCCGCCCATCTCCGACACCGGCATCGCGATGACCGCGGCCGTCCTGCTGTTCCTGCTGCCCAGCGGGGTCACGCCCGGTGTTCGACTTCTCGACTGGGACACTGCGATCCGACTCCCGTGGGGTGTGCTCCTACTGTTCGGCGGTGGGCTCGCGTTGTCCGAGCAGTTCAATTCCAGCGGACTGACGGACTGGATCGGCGAGGAGGCATCCGGGCTCGACGGCATCCCGGTGGTGTTGCTGGTCATCGTGGTGACGGCGGCGATTATCTTCCTGACCGAGATCACCAGCAACACGGCCACGGCCGCGACCTTCCTCCCGGTCGCCGGCGGCGTGGCCATGGGCATGTCCCTGGACCCGTTGCTGCTCACGGTTCCGGTGGCCTTGGCGGCCACCTGCGCCTTCATGCTGCCGGTGGCGACACCGCCCAACGCGGTCGCCTTCGGCAGCGGATATGTGACCATCGGCCAGATGATCCGCGGCGGGATATGGCTGAACCTGATCGGGATCGTCCTGATCACCATTGCCACCTACACCCTGTTCACCTGGTCGCTGGGTATCTCGCTGTAGGTCGGATGCAGGCATCCGACCCCCGATCCCGGCCCGATCACGATCTCTCGATCGGCATCCAGATCTCGGACACCGCATGCGTTTCCGTCAGTTCGAGGTATCGCAGGATCGTCGGGCCGGGGCGCAGTCGCCACGGGTTCGACGGGAACCACTCGGTCGCGGTCGCCGCCCACGTCTGCTGCAGGGCGTCCGGGGACGGTCCGCTCGAATGGAAGATCACCCAACTGCCGCCCTCCACGCTGAACGGTGTCGAGATCATCCGGGATCTCAGTCTCCGCCGTCACCGCCACCCCGTGCAGATAGGTGATCGGAGACCCTTCGGGCGCATCCGGTTCCTGACCCAGGGTGACCGCGAGAATGCCTCCGGGCTCGGTGTCGCTCAAGGCTGACAAACGTCGGTGTTCCTCGGGGGCGATCGACGCGATGTGTTGCTGGATATGCGGGTTGACGCCGCGATAGATGAGCGGAACCTCGGCAGCGTGGCCGACGAGGGTGACGGCAGGACGGTCGGTGATGGTGACATTCATGGGGTTGCTCCCTTCCACGCTCAGGCGGAACCTGAGCATGGGTTGTGTACTGAGCGGACCTCCGTGTCGGCGCACGTCGGACGGTCCGGCACCGTGCACGGCCCGGAACGCGCGGCCGAACGCCTCGACCGAGGAGTATCCGTGCCGTACCGCGACGTCCAGCAGGCCGACGTCACTGCTCACCAAGTCGGTGCCGGCGAGTGTCATCCGACGGCGACGTACGTACTCCGACAGCGGCATCGTCGCCAGCGCGGCGAACATCCGCCGCAGGTGATACTCGGTCGTGCCGTGCGCGCGGGCGAAGCCTGCGACGTCGATGGCCTCGTCGGTGTGGTGTTCGACGAGTTCCACGAGATCGTTGAGTGTGCCGATCATGGGGGTCCTCCTTACCCCCACGATCCTTCTCGCACCACTTGGCCTCCGCCCGACGATCCGTGCCCGAATCGATCAGATCGCGCCGATCACAATGCGGGCGAGATCGCCTGCCACATCCGGGGCAGTTCCTTCGCCCAGTAGTACCAATGATGGGTTCCGACGACCTGCAACGCATCGGTGTACGGCAGCCCCGCGTCACGCAACTGACCGGCGAACCGATGCGAGCACTGACTCGTGGCGATCTCGAACGTGGCCGAGGCGGCGAGGACAACCTGGTAGAGGCCTTCCTCGGGTGTCACGTCGCGGTTCATGTCGGCGGGCCCGAGTTGCCCTGCACCCGAGTAGAGGTACAGCTTCTTGCCGCGCAGCGCGTCGAGGCGCAGCGCGGGATCATGATCGCGCCAGCCCTGTGAGCCGAACGGCCCCCACATGTTCTCGGCATTGGCGCCACCTCGCGCGAGCGTTGCCCGCACGTAGCTCTCGCCCTCCGGGGTGGACACGGGCGGACAGCCGCTGAGCGAGGCCACGGCCCGGTACAGGTCCGGCGCCCGGGACGCGAGCGTGAAGGCCGCCTGCCCACCCATCGAGACACCGGCGATCCCCCGGGACCCGTTCGAGTCGAATCGAGCGTCGAGCAGCGGCGGCAGCTCCTTGGTCAAGAACGTCTCCCACTGCGGCTTGCCCACCTTGGGGTCGTGCCGCTCCCAGTCGGCGTAGAAGGTTCCGTAGGCCCCCGTCGGGAGCACGACGGTCACGTTCTTGTCGGCGAAGTACTTCTCGATGTCGGTCGCCTCGAGCCAGCCACTGGTCTGGCCGCGGGCCCCGGCGCCGTCGAGCATGTAGAGCATCGGCCGTGGCCCGGTCGAGTGACGCGGCGTGAGGATGAAGACCTTGATCTTCTTGTTCATGGCGGCCGAGTACACCCATACCCCGGCCCGGGTCGGCGTCTCCTGGGTGATCGAGGTGATGTGCGCGCGCCCGGGCGCGGCCGCCGCGACACCGGCGGTCGCGACACCCGCGGTCATGACACCCATGGCGATGAGACACACGACGGTGACGCATTTGGCGGCGGTCGCGCGCAAGATTATCCGAAACACTGTTGCTCCCCCATGTCCGCGTCGACCGCGGAGCCCGCCGACGGCTGGGCGCAGCACATCACCGGCCGGGATGTCCCCCGTCGACCGGGTTGAGCATAGTGATTACAACGCCTGTTGTCCCAGATTCAGCGAACTGGCGGCCTCGTTCACCCCGAGCTGCGCAGCTACTACGCAGGTTCGCGCATCACGCCGACGTGCCGCGCGATCCCGGACAGTCCCGGGAGCTCCTTCACCGGAGTCCAGGTGCGCAGGCCGTCCCGGCTGTCGGAGTAGAGGTGCCGTCCGCGACGGTAGGCGTCGAGGTACATGCGCCACGTCCCGTTCGGCAGCTGGACGACGGCCGGTCCCTCCACGAAGGTGCCCCAATTCCCGGGTGGGACGAAACGGTACGGTCCGACCAAGGTGGGCGCGACCGCGTGCTGGATGAACTTCTTGGTCTCGTTCTTGGTGAAGGCGTGATACGTCGCCCCCACCTTCACCACAGTGGTGTCGATGTGGTCGGCGCCGATCCCGGCGAGCGGGACGGGCGGGCTCCACACCCGCAGCCCCGGATCGAGCGCGGTCATCAGATACGGCACGAAGCCGCCGCCCGTCGACATCGACAGGATGATGTTGACGCGCCCGCCTTCGACGAACCATTCGGGCGCCCATGCCTTGGTGGTGAACGGTGACAGCGACGGGCCATCGCTCGATCCCGCCGACCCGGAGGAACCCGGTCCGCTCGAGGAGCCCAGACCGCGTCCGTCTCCGGTACCCGGCAGCAGGGCGCAGCAGAACGGGACCGGCCAGTTCCCCAGCGGCGTCCAATTGACGCGGTCGGCACTGCGCGCGAAGCCGATGTTCGCTCCGGAGGCCGTCGTATAGGTGATGTAGTACAGACCGTCGGTGTTCCGGAAGATGCTCGCGTCTCGCACACGCCCGGCCGGCGGCCGATACGCGGACTTCCGGAGCAACTGGAACCGTGTGCCGTCACCCGACTGATAGACGTCCATGTCGCGATCGCTGGCGTTGCTGAACGCCACCATCGTGTAGCGCCAACCGGACGGGGCCGCAGTCGCCGGTGCTGCCACCACCAGACCCGCGACGGCCAGCGCCACCATCGTCACGGCGCAGAACACACTTTGCTGTGTACGGATCACGGATGCAGTATCGACCACGCGAACGCCTGACGCGCGGGTTTGGCGCCAGAACATCCACTCAGTCGACACGAATCCGCGTCTGCAGATCTCGGATGACCGCCCCCAGCAGACCGCGGGACAGGAGCCCGGGGCCGAGCGGACCGCCGGAACCCTCTCCGACCGGAGGCAGTAACCGCAGGGCCGCCCGTGCATCGTCACGCGCATGTGCCACCTGCCAGGACACCTCTTCCTCGATCGCCTCCGGCCGTTGCGGATTCGCCAGCGACACCGCTTTGACGGCGTAGGCCGCGGCGCCGAATGCGTGGGCGCCCATGTGCGCTACTGCCGCAGCCTGTCCCACGGAGCGCGCGGCCGCGGCACCCGCAGTGGTCGTGGCAGCTCCTGCCGCCTTCACGGCGATCATCCGCTTGCGGATCTCCTCGGCGGCCGTGCTCTCACCGTCGCCATATGCCCGGGCGCGGGCGAGGGCGTCGCGTATCTGCTCGTCCGCCGGCGGGTCCGCCTCGAACAGCGGGAGGACCCGGCTCGCACAGTCGGCGGCCCACCCTGCGAGGAGGCGCCGTTCCACGTCGCTGAGGGTCTGATCCGAGGCCATGGCACCGATGGTGTCATGGCCGGCGAAGGCCGAGCGGGAACTGGGCGTCCGCCTGGCCGTTGCCGCCACCGCCGCACTGCACGACTCGATGTTCTCCGGTGGCGAGGGGTGTCGCTGAGGTAGCGGCCCTGACGTTCCGCGGGACGCGGTGGGTGCTCCTGCGCCTGGTGTTCGGCGGAACGACGTGATCGGGGCCCGGCGACAGCGTGCGGGTAGGTGCATTCGACCTTCCCGACTTCGGTCCAGCGAAACCGCGGCTTTCCCAGCGACCGTGAGACGGATGTTCGGCAGGTGTTGCGTGACGAGCGTCAGCTCGGTCTCATCCCGGTGCTGCGACTCGAGGAAGTCATGCATGGCGTCGACGGTGCTGCGCCACACGATTCGTGTCATCCAACGATTTCTTCTACCCGAGCACCCACCGCGTCATATGTGGGCCGCGCCCGTGCATCTCTTGTGAGCAAGATGGCATCGTTCTCTCTGGCGGCGAGCGCGACCAGGCCGTCGTACGTCGCCCCACCTGCCACGCCCATACGGGCGAGGAGCCGATGAGCCTCGGCCACAACACCAGTGGGGAGAACCAGCGCCTCCACGAAGTTGTCGTCGATGAGGAGTACGGCGTCAGACGGAGCCACTCGCGCGTCCCCCGGCAGACGAGTCAACACTGAATACGTCTCCGGCAGGGCATGTCCGCTGAGCGCAAGCGACCGGCCGTCAACGTGGGATCGAACCACATCGTGAGCGGCGTGAGACGCCACGAGTAGGGGCACCGCGACACTGGTATCGACGGCGAATCGCCGACTCGTGGTCACCGTCTGGTGGAATCGATCAACGCGAACATGACCTCGTCGGTCACAGTGGTGTCAGACTCGGTGACCAGGTGCCCGTCGGCACTCTTCACCAACCGTGCCGTTCGTCCGCCTGGAGTCACCTGCAGACCCCCGCCGTACAGCGAGATGTCCACGGTCGAGCCCGGCGTTATCCCCAACAGTTCCCGAAGGGCCTTCGGCAAGAGCAATCGCCCGCCCGAATCAATCGTGGCTTCCATGGGAACAGACTACCAGCGCAATCCCATCGTCGGGAGCGTCGATGGGATCCATCGGCGACCTGCGCGTCGTCGCTGCTCATGGCGCAACCAGTTGTTCGCGCCGTTAGACGTTGAAGCGGAACTCCACCAATTCGCGTTACCGATAAACATCACGGCGATGCGCATATGGATGACACGGAACACCACTCGATCATCGAATACTCGGTAGATGACTCGAAACTCACCCTCGTGCGGACTAGCGGCCTCCGAGTCGACTCCGCAGAGGTCTACCGATGTGACGAGGGTCTCTCGGCGAGCGGTCCGCGAATGTACTCCCAGCAAGCGGCCACAGCTATCTGAAAGAGACGCCGAATCGTCCGCCATGTCTGCGCCACAAGAGGCAGCTACGGTCCAGTCGGAAATGGCTTGCGTAGACTTCGTTGCTTGCGCCACTGCCACACCCGCAAGTTTTCAATGCGGCTGTGCTTTGGTAGCACTGTGAACATCACCGGTCACTCTCAGGAGAAACCTCCGATCGACGCGCCGATCACCTCTTCGGGCGAAGACGACCTCGGGCGGGCTCCGGTCGCACACGACTTCGCGGAGTCGATCCGGGACCTCGACGCGAGCCAAGGGCTCGTGGTGGGCATCTTGGGGCCATGGGGGCACGGCAAGAGTTCATTCATCAACCTGATGCGCGAACAGTTTGAGACCGAACCCACCCTCACTGTCGTCGACTTCAACCCTTGGATGTTCTCCGGCTCGAATCAGCTCGTGAACTTCTTCTTCACTGAAATTGGGGCGGAACTCAACGTCCGCAACAAGAGTCGCTTCGGTATGACAGCAGACTGGCTCACTCAGTACGCCGGCATCCTCAAGCCTGTATCGCAGTTCATCCCGCTCCCGGGTGCCGCAGCCGTCGGAGAAGTCGCCGCAGCAGCACTCGGTGGATTGTCTGTGACAACGAATGCGGACCGCAGCGCGAAGAAGGTGCGGGAAGAAATCACCAAGGAGCTCACCTCACTCACGCAACCTATCGTGGTCGTCATTGACGATATCGACCGGCTCACCACTATCGAGATCCGCGAAATCTTCAAGCTCGTTCGTCTCACGGCGAGCTTCCCGAACATCATTTACGTGCTGGCATTCGACAGAGAACGCGTGGAGCAAGCCCTCACCGAGGACGGCATTCCCGGACGGGCGTACCTCGAGAAGATCGTCCAGTTGAGCTTCGACGTCCCGCATGCGCCAGAGAAGTTGCTTCGGTCTCAGGTCGTCGAAGAGTTGGATCGCATCCTCACCCCGGTCGCGAACGCCACACTCGACGACAGCCGATGGAGCGACGTCTACTGGGAAGTGATCGATCCGCTGGTCTCAAACATGCGTGATGTCACGCGTTACGCGATCTCCGCCAGGTCAACGATTAAGAGCCTCGGCGATGAAGTCGATCTTGTCGATCTTCTCGCACTAGAGGCGCTTCGCGTCTTCCGCCCTGAACTCTTCCAGCAATTGTCGAAGCTTCGATGTGAGCTCACGAACACACGCGACATCATGGGGCGCAAGGACGAACGGGCGCAGATAGCCATCGCTGCATTGCTCGCGATGTTCCCTGACGACGAGGAAGTGATTCGAGCGCTGTTCAATCGTGTGTTCCCAGTCGCGCTGCAATACATCGAGAACAATCACTATGGACCTGACTGGCTCAGCACCTGGCGAACCGCACACCGGATGGCTCACACTGACTTTCTCAGTCTCTACTTCGATCGAGTCGCGCCAGATGAACTCGTCGCGTTCCGAAACTCTGAGCAGGCCTTTGAGCTTCTGAGCGATGGAGCAGCGCTCAGGGTGTATCTGACCGGCTTGGACCCTGAGGATCTTGAGGCCGTCATAGAAGGTCTCACCTCGTACGAGTCAAAGTTCGCGACCGACATGATCGTTCCGGCATCAATCACACTGCTGAACCTTATCGACGCCATTCCCGAGAAGAAGCAGCGCGGTTTCTTCGACATCGGACGCCGCGACATCACGGTTGGGCGCGTGATCCTTCGACTCCTACGGCGTGTAGAAGATGAGGCAGAGCGAGAGGCCCTGGTCTCACAGATCTTGGACGGTATCGAGACGTACTCGTCTCAACTCGACTTCATCCACAGCGTGGGCTACCGCGAAGGGGCCGGACTCAAACTCGTCAGTGAAGAGTTCGCAACGCAAGTCCACGCGGATTTTGTCGCACACCTCAGAGCAACCCCACCATCCGAGCCATCGCGGGAATGGGATGCCTGGCGCATCTATGACGCTGTCCAGACAGAGACGGGCGAAGTGCCGCTCAAGCCGAGTGACGATCCCGTTCTGCTACGAGCGGTGCTGCACTCGCTCAGGTCCACTGCACGATCGCAGTCGATGGGCTCTCGAGAGGTCAGATCTGAAGATCGTCTCGCTTGGGAACTCCTCGTCCAAGTGTTCGGATCTGAATCCGCCGTAGAGGAGGTCGTAGGTCGCGTGCGCAGCGCACTGGGAGACGACGAAGCTCTTCAGCTCGCGGACAAGTATCTATCGGGCTGGCGACCGGAGAGCCTCTAGGACGCCGACTCACAAGCTAAAGGGAGGCTCGTGGCTATTTCTCTGCCGCGACCACGGCCACCACGGACCGGCCCCGACCGCGGGAAAGTGCCACTAGGCCTACCGCCAGACGTTGGACCGGAACACTTGGAGCCCGTTTTCACACGGGCACAAGTGACAAATACTGTGGTCAGACCGGCTCGCTATACGTTGAACCGGAACTCGACCACATCACCGTCGGCCATCACGTAGTCCTTGCCCTCCATGCGCACCTTGCCCGCGGCCTTGGCGGCGGCCATCGTGCCGGCGGCGTCGAGGTCGTCGAAGGAGACGATCTCGGCCTTGATGAAGCCCTTCTCGAAGTCGGTGTGGATGACACCCGCCGCCTTGGGAGCGGTGTCGCCACGGTGGATGGTCCACGCACGCGATTCCTTGGGCCCCGCCGTCAGATAGGTCTGCAGACCCAGGGTGTGGAAACCAGCGCGAGCCAGTGAGCGCAGGCCCGGCTCGTCCTGCCCGATCGAATCGAGAAGCTCCTGCGCGTCCGCCTCGTCGAGTTCGAGCAGTTCGCTCTCGACCTTGGCGTCGAGGAACACGGCGTCGGCCGGTGCGATCGCGGCCTTCAGTTCATCCTTGCGGGCGTCGTCGGTCAGCACTCCCTCGTCGGCGTTGAACACATAGAGGAACGGCTTGGCGGTCATCAGGTGCAGTTCGCGAACCGCGGCCAGGTCGAACGAATCCTTCTGCGAGAACAGGGTCTTACCGGAGTTGAGGATCTCCTGGGCCTTCTGCGCGGCGGCGACCGTCTCGACGAGGTCCTTGTTCTTTCGGGAATCCTTCTCCAGCCGCGGCAGCGCCTTCTCGATGGTCTGCAGGTCGGCGAGGATCAGCTCGGTCTCGATGACGCCGATGTCGGAGAGCGGGTCGACGCGCCCGTCGACGTGCACGACGTCGTCGTCGGCGAAGACGCGGACCACCTGGCAGATGGCGTCGGCCTCGCGGATGTTCGCGAGGAACTGATTGCCCATCCCCTCGCCCTCGGAGGCACCCTTCACGATGCCCGCGATGTCGACGAACGACACCGTCGCCGGCAGGATGCGCTCGCTGGAGAAGATCTCCGCGAGGCGGTCGAGGCGCTTGTCCGGGAGCTCGACGACACCGATGTTCGGCTCGATGGTGGCGAACGGGTAGTTCGCGGCGAGCACGTCGTTGCGGGTCAGAGCGTTGAACAGGGTCGACTTGCCGACGTTGGGCAGGCCGACGATTCCGAGGGTGAGACTCACGGGCGACCAGTCTATCGGCCGCGATCAGGCTCATGGCGGGCGCAGTCGTCGGATGTCACCGAGTCGGCGCCGCCGGCGGGCGTGCTGCGTGACGTCAGGACGCTGTCGACGTCCCGGGATCCCCGGCCGGGGCGTCGTCGGGCGGGTCGTCGTCACGCACCTCACCGGCGTGCGCACTGACCGGGGTGTTCGTCGGAGGCAGCGTCTCCCCGGCCCGTTCCGCGATCTGCTCGTTGAGATACCGCAGGATCACGGCCAGCGCCGCGGCGGCCGGCACGGCGAGGAACGCGCCGGTGATGCCGAACAGGGTGCCGCCGAGCGTGACGGCCAGCAGGACGATCACCGCATGCAGATCCATCGACTTCGACTGCAGCCACGGCTGCAGCACGTTGCCCTCGAGTTGCTGCACGGCGAGGATGATGCCGAGCACGATGAGCGCTGTCGTCAACCCGTTGGAGACGAGCGCGATCAACACGGCGAGCGCGCCCGCGACGAAGGCACCGACGATCGGGATGAAGCCACCGAGGAACGTGATGACCACCAGCACCCCGGCGAGCGGGACGCCGAGGATGAACAGGCCGGCACCGATCAGGGCGGCGTCGACGAAACTCACGATGGCCTGGGTGCGGATGAAACCACCGAGGCTGTTCCACATCCGGGTCAGCACCTCACCGATGTGCGTACCGGACGGCTTGCCGACGGTGCGGTCGAGCCACGGGATGAACTTGGGACCGTCCTTGAGGAAGAAGAACACCAGGATCAGCGCGGTGAACAGGGTGACCAGGATCGAGGTCGCGGTGCCGACACCGCTGAACACGCCCGCGGCGATGCTCGACGCGCTCGACTGCAGTTTGCCGGTCACGGTGCCGACCATGTTGTCGAGCTGTTCGTCCTTGATGTTCAGCGGCGGCCCCTGAACCCAGTCCTGGAGCTTGTGCACACCGTCGGTGGCGCGCGACGCGAGCTCGGGCGCCTGGCTCACGATGCTCGGCACGATGAGGCTGATGACCCCGGCGAACACGCCGACGGCGACGAGCATCATCACCAGCGATGCCGCTGCCGCGGGAACGCCGCGGTTGCGCATCCACCGCGCCGGCGGCCAGAGCACGGTGCACACGATGATGGCGAACAAGACCGGGAGCAGAATCACCCAGAGCTTCCCGAGGACCCACATCAGCACCCAGAAGGCCGCGACGACCAGGACGATTTGAAGACTGACGACCGCCGACGACCGCAGGCCCGACAGGACCACCTGCGCGCGGGTCGGAGGTGCGGTCACCGAACTCGTCGACGACGTGCCCGACGGTCGCCCGGATCGGTTCGACGTATCCGATGTGCCGGGTACATCCGATTCTTCTGTCACGCAGAGATCGTCACATACTCGCTGCGCGCGCGAGTCGTTCCGACGGTGTGTCGTCCGTCGGACGCGTCACGGCGGGCGCGACGACGGCGCACCGCCTCCGCGCACACAGAGCGACGCGTCAGTGTCGCTTGAACTTGCGCTCGACGTAGCGGACCAATTCGTTGACCGCCTCGAGTTGGAGCACCATCGGCGAGATCGGCTGTGCCGAGCAGATCGGGTCGAGCGTCGTCGGTGCCGCATCGTCGCGCCGGATCGTCGTCGGCGCCGAGGTGCGGGCCGAGACGTCGTCGATGGACGACACCCACCGACCTCGTCCGCCACGAGCAGAAGCCTGGCGTTGCGCCTCGTGACCACAGGCCTTCTCGATGGTCTCGGGCCCGTACAGACCCATCATGATCTCCAGTCCCCATGCCGGGAGTTCGGACAGGGCTGGTTCGCGGCTCCGACGCCATTGTCGGTCACCATCGAACGGTGTGCTCATGAGCAACATCGTGCCAGGGAATGTTAGCTACGTCACTCGAATCGCGGATGAGCGCGTCGTCGGATCGTCATGTCCGATTCCCGCCAGGATTCTCGGCCGATCACTGTCACAGTGGTGTGGTGACCACCGCGATCCGAACCCCGGAGACCCTCGAGTTCGACCGCTGCTACCGGGCGGTCTCCTCCCGAGACGCGCGGTTCGACGGCCAGTTCTTCGTCGCCGTGCACACCACCGGCATCTACTGCCGGCCGTCGTGTCCGGCGCAGACCCCGCGACCCCGGAACGTGCACTTCGTCCTGACCGCGGCCGCCGCACAGCAGGAGGGCTTCCGCGCGTGCCGTCGGTGTGCTCCCGATGCCGTGCCCGGCTCGCCACTGTGGAACAGCGGGGCGGACCTGTCGTCGCGCGCCATGCGGCTGATCACCGACGGGGTGGTCGAGCGCGACGGGGTCGACGGTCTCGCGACGCGGCTCGGGTACACCCCGCGCCATCTCAACCGGGTTCTGACCGAGCACCTCGGAGCCGGCCCTCTCGCACTCGCCCGCGCCCATCGCGCCGCGACCGCCCGGGTGCTGATCCAGTGCACGGCGATGCCGATGTCCGACATCGCCTTTGCGGCCGGGTTCACCAGCGTGCGGCAGTTCAACGACACGATCCGCGAGGTGTTCGGCCTGACCCCGAGCCGGTTGCGGACGCTGCCGTCGCCCTCGCGGACGCCGGCCACGTCGGCGGTCGGCGAGGTGACGCTCCGCCTCGCCTATCGACCGCCCCTCGACACCCGTTGGCTTCATTGGTTTCTCGCGTCGCACGCGACTGCGGGTGTCGAGATCGTCGACACACTCGACGACGGCCGATGGCGGTACCGGCGTGCTGTCGAGCTCCCCCATGGTCCGGCGCTGATCACGGTGGAGCCGGCGACGGCGCACATCGTCGCCCGCGTCGCGCACCTCGACATGCGTGATCTCGCCGTCGCCGTCAATCGGATCCGTCGGCTGCTCGACCTCGATGCCGACGCCCAGAGCACCGACGCCGCGCTCGGACGCGACCCCGTGCTCGCCCCGCTCGTCGCCGCCGCACCCGGCCTGCGGGTGCCCGGGGCGATCGACCCCGCGGAGACGCTCATCCGCACCATGATCGGCCAGCAGATCAGCGTCAAGGCCGCCCGTCATCACATCAACCGCCTGACCGGCGAACTCGGTCGGACGCCCTCATGTGCGACCGACGGCGACGCCGAGGACTGGATGCTGTTCCCGGATTCCGCCACGATCGCCGAACACGGGCACCGCATCCTCACCGGCCCGCGCCGCCGGATCGACGCCGTCGTCGGTGCTGCGACCGCGCTCGCAGAACGCCGGATCGAGCTGCACCCCGGCTGCTCCACCGACGACATGCGTGCGGCCCTGCTGGCACTCCCCGGCGTCGGCCGGTGGACGGCCGACTATGTCGCGATGCGCGTCACCGGCGACCCCGACATCCTGCTGGATCGTGACCTCGTGGTCGCCCGCGCGGCCGAGGAGCTCGGCGTCGACCTGCCCGGGGGCGCATCCAGGTGGTCTCCATGGCGTTCGTACGCATCGATGCATCTGTGGCGTCACCGATTGTCGGTGACCGAGGCAATACTGGGCACAGAGATATCGAGTGTGCCGACGTCGACGCGACAACCCACGCGGGCAACCCACCGATCGCCTCGGCGATCGACCACCTCACCTCGCCGGTCGACACCGGTCGAGCCGGCACAAGGAGCACGATGACCTCCACCATCATCACCCCGACCGACACCACCCCCGCCGGTACCGCGGCGATGACGAAGCCCGACGACACCACGACTGCACAGTGGACCTCGGTCACCACTGCCGACGGCACCTTCACCGTCGTGGCCGATGCCGAGGACCGTGTCCTCGCATCCGGCTGGACCGACGATCCCGACTACCTCGTCGCACTTGTCCATCGCACCCTGCGCCCCGAGACCGTGCACCGCACCGACGGACTCGCCACGATCCGCGACGCCGTCGAGTCCTATTACGCCGGCACCTTCTCGGCGATCGAGGCCATCGAGGTACGCCAGCAGTCGGGCCCGTTCCTGATGCGTGCCTGGACCGAGCTGCGGACCGTCGCCCCGGGAGCTCCGGTGACCTACACCGCGTTCGCCGAACTGTCCGGCGAACCCACCGCGGTCCGCGCCGCGGCCGCCGCCTGCGCTCGCAACGCCGCGGCTCTGTTCGTCCCGTGCCACCGGGTGTTGCGCAGCGACGGAACCCTCGGCGGATTCCGGTACGGCCTGCCGATCAAGCAGTCGCTCCTCGATCGCGAAGCGCAGCGGGAGTCCGACGGCCCCGCGAGCTGAGGGACTCGGGCAACCGAACAGGACCGGGACTGTCGTACCCGTCGAGCACGATGACGGCCATGAACCCCTCGGTCGTCATCGCCCTGATCGCCGGCATGCTCGTCGGGCTCGTCATCGGGTGGCTGGCCAACGCCTCGCGGTCCGCCGCGGCGCTGGCCGCCGCCCGGGCCGAGCTCGACGGCATCCGGGAGGCCCAGGCGATGGCGACGCACTCGCTGTCGTCGGCCTCCGAGGAGGCGGCGCGTCGCCAGTCGTCGGCGATCGGCTCCCAGGTCGCCCACATCGTCGACCCACTGCGCGGGGTGCTCGCCCAGCTCTCCGAGGAGCTGCGACGGACAGAGCACCATCGGGTCAGCGCCTACGCGGGGCTCACCGAGCAGGTGCGGGGCATGCATGCGATGTCGGCACAGTTGTCGGACCAGACACGCCAACTCTCCAATGCCCTGCACACCCCGCACATTCGCGGGCGATGGGGCGAAGTGCAACTGGAACGCGTGGTGGAGCTCGCCGGAATGTCGCGCCACTGCGACTTCAGCACGCAGGTGTCCGCCGACGGACCGTCGGGGGCGGTACGGCCGGACATGGTGGTCCACCTCGCCGGTGGCCGCGACATCGTCGTCGACGCCAAGGTCCCGCTGCAGGCCTATCTCGCAGCCATCGAGGCCGGTGACACCGCCGTCGCCGCGCGTCATCTCGCCGAGCACGCGCGCGCCGTCCGCGCCCATATCGGCCGCCTGTCGTCGAAGGCCTACTGGTCGGCCTTCGAGAACACTCCGGAGATGGTCGTGCTCTTCCTGCCCAGCGACCCGGTCCTCGAGGCGGCCGTTCGCGCCGACGCCGAACTGATCGAATTCGGCTTCACGAAGAACGTCGTGCTCACCACCCCCGCCACCCTCGTCGCACTGCTGCGCACCGTCGCCCTGGGCTGGCGCCACGACGCGATGGCCCGTGACGCCGCCGCCATCCATCAGCTCGGCACCGAGTTGCACCATCGCATCGGCGGTGTCCTCGGCCATCTCGACCGGCTGGGCGGTTCGCTCCGCCGGGCCGTCGACTCCTTCAACTCCACGGTCGGTGCCGTGGACAGCCGCGTCGCGGTAACGGCGCGCAAGCTGGCCGAGCTGGACGCCCTCGAGGGTGAGTCCGAACACACCGTCGCCGCGCCGATCGACATCGCCGTCCGCAACGCAGGAGGTATCCGGACCAGCGAGGACACCGATCGCGACGACCGATGGGCAACATCACCCGGGGGTTAGCGGAAATCGGGGGTTGACCCGGTACCGTCAACATGTGTCTTCTGCCCAACAGCGTTCAGCCGTGCCGCTGGATCAGCAGTCCGTGCTCCCCACGGTCCGCGGTCTTCCCTGGTGGGGTGCGGTGCTCGTGGCGACGGTCATCACCGGCATCGGTGCGGTGATCGACGCGAGCAACACCGACGCTCTCGGCGCCATCTTCAAGTTCTGCTATCTCGTCGGCTGTGTCGCCGCGGCCCTGGCCGTTCGTCGGCGCGCCCTGTTCACTGCGGCCGCCCAGCCTCCGCTGATCGCCTTTCTCGTCGGCATCATCGCGCTCTACACGCTCAACGCCGACCAGGCATCGTCCGGACTGAAGAGTCTCATCTTCCGCGTGCTGCTGCCCATCGCGAACGCCTTCCCGTGGATGGCACTCACCTTCCTGGTCACGCTCGCGCTGGTCGTCGCCCGGTGGTATCTCACGCGCGATCGATCGACGGGGACGCGCAGGCGTGCCGCCGGTTCGCCGGCGACGTCGAAGCAGGCATCCACGCCGAAGCAGAGGTCCGCTCCCAAGAAGCGATCCACTCCGACTCAGGCAGGCGCCACCACGGCCACGTCGCGGGCGAAGGACGCCGACCAAGCCGCACCGGGCACCGAACGACGGTCGCGGACAACAGCGAAACGCGCGGCCCGGCCGGCCAAGCCGCGCACGCGCCCGACCGAATCCGGTGAGCGCACGACGACGCCCGGACCGACCGCCGACGCGAAGCCTCGCCGGACCCCGGCACCGCGTCCGGAAGCAGACGGCGCCGCAGCCGCACCCGCCGCGCCCGCTCCCAAACGCCGGGCCACCGCAGGCGCGGTGTACCGCGCCGAGGCGGGTGAGCGCATCAACGGCATCGACGAGGATCTCGCGAACCCGGACGCCCAGACCGCGGCCGATCCGCGACCCACCGCCGCGGCAGTCCGCCCGCGACCGACGTCGGCCGCCGGTGACCACGCACGATACGAGTCGTCGGCCCGGCAGGCGACCACACGCCAGGCACCGAGCCGGCAGGCCTCGGCACCCGGCTACCCATCGACCCGGGCGCGCAACCGCGGCTGATCATCCGGTCACCGGGCCCGCCGAGTACCTCCCGGGCGCGCACCCGCCGGCAGACGATCACTCACCACGCCCATTCGACGTCCAGCCACTCACCCAGCTGCCGCGCCGCGGCGTCCACGAGTGTCGGCCAGTCCAGCGCGCCCTCGTCGGCGCCGTCGCTGACCACCTTGACCATGCGGCACGGCACACCGAATTCGGCGCTCACGTGCGCCAGGGCGCACCCTTCCATGTCCACGAGGTCGGCGATCTGCGCCAACCCCGCGCGCCGTATGGGATCGGCGACGAACGTGTCGCCGGAGGCGAGGACGGTGCCGTCGCCGTCCGGCAGTTCCCATCGGTCGACGACCGGATAGCCCATCGACCGGAGTTCCGCGCTGCTGATGTCGTGCTCGACGACGACCGACGGGCGGAACAGACCGACGTGATGATCGTGCAGGGCCCCCGCGGTACCGACATTCACGACGCTGCGCACCGGGGGCTCGCGGTCCCCGCCCGGGCGGTGGTCATGTGATGACGCGGATTCGGTGAGCACCCGGGTGAGGGCGGACGCGGCACGGACCTTGCCGATGCCGGTGATGAGGAGTCGGGCACCGGGCGGGACGTATTTCGCCTCGGCCCGCGTGGCGGCGACGACCAGGACGGAACGATCGATGGGCACGGACAGACGCTAGCGCCCACCGTCGGCGAGCGCGACGCAGGCCCGCGCCGCGCGACCCAGAGCCGTTCCGTACGACGGACCGTGTCCGGCGGCGTGGACGGCGAGTGGATGCAGCTGGTGCAGCGGCACCCGGTCCTGCCATCCCGTCCGCAGCGGGTGCTCCGCCTGGTAGCCGGCCAGGATGTCGTCGAGCAGTGGACATCCGAACAGCGCAAGCATCCCCAGGTCGGTCTCCCGGTGTCCGCCGTGAGCGGCGGGATCGATCATGACCGCGCCGTCCGGGGTCCAGACGACGTTGCCGGTCCACAGGTCTCCGTGGATGCGGGACGGGGCGTCGCCGTCGTCGAAGACCCCTTCGGCGACGAGAGCGCAGGCCTGCCTCGTCGCATCGGCGTCGGCGGCGCCGATGTTGCCCGCGTCGATCGCAGGCCCGAGATACGGCAGCACGCGTTCGGCGGCGTAGAACTCGCCCCAACCGGTGTGTGTCCGCGAACTCAGTGGTCGCTCACCGATGAACTGCCTGCCGTCGAAACCTTCGGGTGCGGAGCCGAATTCGGCCGCACCGGAGTCGTGCATCCGGGCCAGCGCACCACCGAAAGCCCGCGCCGCACGGCTGGTCGGGCGTGCGGACTCCAAGCGGGCGAGTTCGATGAAGTCCTCACCGACGTCGATGACGTCCACCACCGGTCCACCGCCGGCGCCCAGCCAGCGCAGGCCGGCCGCCTCGGCACGGAAGAAGTCGGGGTCGACGTCGCGACGCTGTTTGCGGAAGACCCGTGTCATCCCGAGGTGACATCGGTGTCGTCGGGGGCGCTGCCGTCGGGTGCGGTCCGGTCGGCGTGTTCCGACGATCGTGCGGCGGCCTTCGCCAGCCGGTCGAACTGGTCGTTCGCGACGCGCATCGCGATCTCGTAGGGCAGTGCGAACTTGCGCGACCACCAGTACCCGAACCGGATGTCGAAGGACGTGTAGACCAGGAAGTGGTTCTTGCGAACGCCTTTCAGGATGGCATCAGCAGCCTTCTCCGGCGTGACCGCGGACTTGTGGAAGTGGTTGATCGCGGCCTTCACCCGTCGATCGTCCCGGTTGATGCCGACGATGTCGACGGAGTCGACCAGCGGGGTGTCCACGCCGCCGGGGCATACCAGCGACACGCCGATTCCGTGCCGGCGCAGGTCGAATCGCAACACCTCTGACACACCGCGCAGGCCGAACTTGCTCGCACTGTAGGCCGCATGCCACGGCAGGGCGAGCAATCCCGCCGCCGACGACACGTTGACGAGGTGTCCACCCTGTCCGCGCCGGACCATCTGCGGCACAAAGCATTCGATGATGTGGATCGGCCCCATCAGGTTGACGTCGACCATCGTGCGCCAATGCCGATGCTCGAGGTTCTCCACGGTCCCCCATGCCGAGACTCCCGCGATGTTCATCACCACATCCATCACGCCGACCTCGGCGTCGACCTGGTTGGCGAACGACCGCACCCAGTCGTGGTCGGCGATGTCGCCCGCCTGGTGATAGACGACGGAGCCGCCGTCGGCGCCGATCTCGGCCACCGTCGTGTCGAGAGCGTCCGGATGGAGATCGGTCAGCACCAGATGCGCACCGGCGGCCGCTGCAGCCTTCGCCGTGGCACGCCCGATTCCGCTTGCCGCGCCCGTGATCAGGACAGTACGGCCCGCCAGGGTGGGCACCGGCGTCGTCATCACGATCAGATCTTTGAGCCCCATGGCCCCACCCTAGTGGCGATCACGATCGCCGGCATCGACCTTCGACGACGACGGCCCGGGCCCGTCAGCCGATCGGCAGTTTGCCACCGAACAGCCCGTAGACGATGGAGAGCATGGCCCGCAGCACCTCGGCCGACACGTCCTGCCCCTGGCCGAGGAGCAACTGGGCGATGGCCTGCGGGTCCTCGGTGCCGAGGAGTTGCTGCACGAAGGGGATCACCGACGCCAGACCCGAGTCGTCGGCGGTGCCGCTCGGTGCCGTCGTCGTCGGCGGGTTCGCCGTTCCCGACGCCCCACCCGGTGTCGACGTGTTCGGTGCCGCGCTGTTGGGTGCCGCGCTGTTGGGTGCCGCAGGTGCAGCGGCCGGACCACGCACGTAGTTCATGATGCCGTCGGTGATGGCCATGGCGTACTTGAGTTGGCCGTCCTTGCCCGAGAGTGCCGCAGCCTCACCAGGATTGGACAGGTTGCCCATCTCGATGAACACCGCGGGCACCTTCGTCAGGTTCACCGCGGCGATGTCCGATCGCGTCTGAATCCCCTTGTCGACGCCGGCGTAATTGGCTGCCGGGAATCCCGCCTTCACAAAGGCGTCGCGCATCGTCGACGACGCCTTGCGCCCTTCCCCACCCTGTACGCGGTTGACCGTCGCGTCCGGTACCGGCAGGGACGGGACGATCATGTGGAAGCCCTTCTTCGATCCGTCGGACCCTGCGCTCGTCGAGTCGGCGTGGAGGCTGACCGCCACCGCCGCTCCGGACCGACTCGCAGCCGCCGCGCGCTGATCGACGCATCCACCCCAACCCGTGTCATCGGGACGGCTGAGCACGACACGCGCGCCCTGACTCTCGAGCCCCGACTTCACCAGCTGCGTGATCTGCCAGTTCACCGTGTGCTCTTTGGCGCCGTTCACGCCCGTGGCCCCGGTGGTCTGGCAGTCCTTCTTCCCGCCGCGACCGTCGGGCACCTGCGCGTTGAGGCTGTGCCCGGCTGCACTGCCCTGATGACCTGGATCGAGGAAGATCGTCTTGCCGGCCAGGATGTTCGCCCCCGGCGCCGCGGACGCGGCGGGCGCCGTCGCCGTTGTGATCGCGATCGAGCCGGCCGCGACGGTCAGCGCCGATACGGCGGTCGCCAACGCCCGCCGGCGGATGCGCCCTCCCCGCCGGTCGGTCGCGCGGGCCCGGACGGTCGGGCCGCCCGACAAACGCGTCGGGGCGCGCTCGGTCCCGTCACGCCGGGTCACCCTGCTGGTGGTCGAGCTCTGGGTCATCATGCGTCGCTGGGTCATCACACACCGGACGCCGTCGGCCGACCTGCGGTCGGATCGGGCGCCACACTCCCTTCCAAGATGCAACACTGGCCACATTAGTCACATTCGTAACAAGTGAAACAGGCTGTTGCCTGTTTGGAAAATTCGCGACCTGGGCCGATCGAAACCGTTAGGGAGCTGTGACCAGGTGCCGGGTGATGCTGAGAATCCCGTGCTCGTCAGGTGTGCCGTCGTCGACGGCGCCGGTCAGGGCCGTGTGGACCGTGTCGGGCTCCACCCCGGCCCCGATCACCACGATGGACGTGACCCGCTCGTCCCCGCTCCACGCCTGCCGCTCGACGCGAACGAACCCGCCCACGGCGTGGACCACGAACTTCTGCCGATGACCGGGGACGTCGAACGCGACCACCCCCTTGATGCGGTAGCACCCCACCGGCGGCCGTTCGAGAAACCTGGCCAGTCGCCGCGGATTCATCGGCGCCTCCGAGGTGAACTCGACCGACTGATAGGACTCGTGCAGGTGTCCTCGGTGGTCCTCACCGTCAGTGGTCGGGTGCGCGTGCGATTCCGATGTGTCCTCGGCCAGGAGCTCATCGAGCGTCAGCTGCCCGAGGCGCGGCCCGGCGTCGTCCGTTCGGCGGCGGGCGTCGAAGAGCATCTCGGGATCGATGGCGGCATCGGCCGTCGCGATCAGCGGAGCGGTGTCGTTGCTCGCCGCCACCAGTGCACGGACCTCGGCGATCTCGGCCTCACCGACGAGGTCGGTCTTGTTGACGATGATCAGATCGGCGATCTCGATGTGCCGGTCGATCTCGGGATGGCGCGCACGCAGATCGACGAACTGTGCGGCGTCGACGACGTAGACCAGACCGCCGTAGCGCAGTCGCGGGTCGGCGAAACCGGTGATCATCCGGATCAGCGCCCGGGGTTCGGCGATCCCGCTGGCCTCGATCACGATGGCATCGATCTGCGCCGACGGCCGCAGCAGACGGGTCAGCGCCTCCTCGACACCGTCGACGTCGACGCTGCAACACATGCACCCGTTCGACAGACTCACCGTTCCGTCCGCCTGCCCGGCGATCAGCATGGCGTCGATGTTGATGGAACCGAAGTCGTTCACCAACACCCCGATCCGCGATCCGGACGCCCGACGCAACAGATGATTGAGCAGCGTCGTCTTCCCGGATCCCAGAAATCCGGCCACCACGATGACCGGCACCTGCCGACGACTCACCGCTGCCGCATCCCCGGTGCGTTCTCGGCGGTTCCGCCGGTCTCGTGGACCCGACCGGCCTCACCGGCTACCTCGGACTGACACGACGGGCACAGCACTGCCAACTCACGACCCAGGGCATCCGGGAAGTTGGCGACCGCGTTCGTGGCAGTGCCGCATCGGGCGCAGCTGCCGACGATGGCCGCATCATCCGAGAAGTCGATCGTCATCCGATCGTCGAACACATAGAGGGAGCCCTGCCACAGTCCGCCGTCGCCGAACTCCTCGCCGTATCGCACGATGCCGCCGTCGAGTTGGTACACCTCCTGGAATCCCCGCGCGCGCATGAGGCTCGTGAGCACCTCGCACCGCACGCCGCCGGTGCAGTAGGTGACGACCGGACGGTCTTTGAGGTCGTCGTAGCGTCCGCTGTCGAGCAACGGGACGAAATCGCGCGTGGAGGTGGCCTCGGTGATCACGGCACCGTCGAAATGACCCACCTCGGCCTCGATCCGGTTGCGACCGTCGAAGAAGACGACTTCCCCGCCCCGGTCGGCGACCAGAGCATGCACCTCCTGCGGACTGAGTCGGGCACCACCTCCGACGACACCGTCTCCGTCGACCGCGACCTCGTCGGGGACGCCGAACGTCACGATCTCCGGCCGCACTCGGACGCTCAGGCGCGGGAAATCGTCGCCGGCGCCGTCCGACCATTTGATGTCCGCATTCTTGAACGCGGGATATGACCGTGTCGCCTTCACGTATTTTTTGACCTGGGTGATGTCGCCACCGACCGTGCTGTTGATGCCGTGAGGTGACACGATGATCCTGCCCCGGAGCCCGTGCTGTTCACAGACCGCTTGCTGCCACAGCCGGATCGCCTCCGGATCCGACAACGGCGTGAACACATAGAACAACACGATCTTGGGGGTCGACACAGTGCAAGGGTACGGACACCCGGGACGCCGGTCGCGACGCATCTGGGGCATTGTCGTCGGCACGGTTCTCGCCGCGGGAGTGTTGTCCGCGTGCTCGGTACCGACGGAGACGACACCGTCGGAGATCGTGATCCCACCCACCGATGTGTTGTCGACGGAATCCGAGATCGCGACCACCACGGAGGCATCGCAACCCTCCGACGTCGACACACCGGTTGCCGCATTGCCCAACTGGACCTACGGACGGGTTATCGCGCTCGCCCCACGGGTGGACAATTCTCGGTATCACCAGGGGTCGGTCACCCCGGAATCCGCATTGGTCGACACCTCGCGGTTTCACTTCTCGAATCCCAGTCGAAGCGTGAACTGTTCGACGGGAACCAATGGAACAGCAACACTGGCTTGTCGCATCAACACCGAAAGGCGCGGGAACCCACCTCCCGACACGCCGACGACGTGTCGCTGGGCCGGTAATCTCGTCACCCTCGACTCGGATGGCGCCGAGGACGGGGCCTGCTCGAACCGCTATCCGGTTCTCTACCGGAGTTCAATCGTGGACTACGGGTACACGATTTCCGTGTCGCGGTTCTCCTGCCTTGTCGAGGTGTCCGGAGTGTTCTGTCTTGAGTCGCGCTCGAAATCCGGATTCGCCCTCACGCCAACGGGTTACCGCGCCATCGAGGCCGCCGACCGCGCGCCCGCCGCACTGGTCGGCATACCCGGATCAACGACCGCCGACGACGGGTCGGCAAACCGTTCTGAATCCGGGATCAGAAACACTCCTCCACCTACTTCGTGATCGATCCACCTATGCCCCAAGATGCGTTCTTTGCATACCCAGAGGAATGGTGGGGGTTCTCAGCAACTCCTTAATTTTTGACGTCTAGTATGTATTCGACCAACAAAGTGAATCAAAGGTTGTTGCCCGTCAGCCCAGACTTTGCGTACCACGACTCGTTGGTCGGGACAATTCACGCGAGAACAGATTCTCACCACGAGGACAGGGAGTTCACCATGGCGAAGAAGGAAATCGTTCAAGTCATTGATGACATCGACGGCAAGGTCCTCGACGATTACGAGACCGTGCGCTGGTCGCTGGACGGAAAGACATACGAATTCGACACATCCGCGAAACATGCCGCGCAGTTCCGCGATTCACTGACGAAGTACGTATCGGTATCGCGGGTCACCTCATCGCGCGGCGCGAAGCGTACGACGCCGATCTCGACAACGCGGAGCAAAGAACAGACGAAGGCGATTCGCGACTGGGCGAACAAGAATGGATATGACGTCAGCGATCGTGGCCGTATCCCGCTCAGCGTCATCGAGGCATTCGAGGCCGCCCACTGACCGTCCATGGCGCGGCGGGCCACCCGCCACCGTTGAGCCCGTCAGGCCCCGGTCCGTACTCACGGACCGGGGCCTGTCGTCATGAGCGACCGCAGGGATCGTTCGGCGTCGTGACCGATACGACCCGGCCTACGATGACCCGGTGGCGACATTCGCGCTCATCCCAGGGGCCGGCGGAGATGCGTGGGACTGGCATCGGGTCACCGCAGAACTGACCGGGCGCGGACACCGAGCCGTCGCGCTCGCTCTTCCTGCTGCGGACCCCGATGCCGACTTCGACACCTATACCGATGCATGCGTCGACCAGCTCGCCACGGCAGGCGTCGATATCATCTCCGACGACGACATCGTGGTCGTCGGACTCTCGTTGGGCGGGTTCACCGCCCCGATCCTGGCCGCCCGCGTCGGCGCCACGCGAATCGTGCTGGCGAATGCGATGATCCCCCACCCGCGCGAGACCCCCGGCCACTGGTTCTCCACAAGCGGCGCCGGACCCGCCCGCGCCGCATTGGCCGCGGAGCAGGGCCGCGCCCTCGGTGACGACATGGACGTGATGGCCGAGTTCTTCCATGACGTACCCGCAGACCTCGTGGCGGAGGCCATGAGTCGTCCCGAACCCGAGCAGGCGGACGCGATCATGGGGTGCGAGACCCCATTCGACGCCTGGCCGGCCCCGGTGACGGTCATCAGCGGGCGTGACGACCGCTTCTTCCCACCGGACTTCCAGCAACGAATCGCACGCGAGCGTCTGGGCGTGGAGCCGATGATCGTGCCGGGCGGCCACCTGATGGGATTGAGCCGGCCCGCCGAGGTCACCGACGCGCTGCTCCGGGTCCGATGATCGCGCTGACACCACGAACGAAGGCCAGGCACCACACCGTGTCCACACAGATGCCTCGTCGGGCACCATGCTCGCCACTAGCATGAGGGCGGTCAGGCGTTGCCTCGGTCGGGGCAGCCACGCCATACACCACGGAGGACACATCCGATGAGCTCGACAAGCGACAACACAAGTTTGGCTCTGCCCCAAGGCGACTCGGCTTTCGAGCCGTCTTATCTCTCGTCGCTGGCGCACTTGGCGTACGTGTGGGGCTATCCGATGGTGAACATGATGAACCGCTGTGCGCGACTGAGCGCGGCGCCGGAGCCCGGACGTCTCGGTGGTGTGCTTCCCGCGTCACCCACGGGACAGATCGCGATGTTGAACGACTACATCGAACCCGCCGAGCGTTTCATCGCGTGCCCGAATCAGGACGTCGTCTACGGACTCGGCTTCTTCTCCCTGGACGAGCAACCGGTGGTCGTCCAGGTGCCGGACTTCGGCGACCGTTTCTACGTCTATGCGTTCTACGACGCCCGTACCGACCAGTTCGGCCATCTGGGGTCGCCGTACGATTCCGTCCCCGGGCACTATCTGCTCGTCGGACCGAACTGGGACGGCGAGGTCCCGGCCGGGATCGTCGACGTCTTCCGCAGCCCGACCGCGCTGGCCAACGCCATACCCCGGATCTTCATGGACGACACAGCGGATGACCGCGCCGCGATCCAGCCACTCGTCGATCAGGTGATGGTCTACCCCTGAGCGAGTTCACCGGCGAGATGCGCGCCAAGGACTGGGCGCACGTGCCCTCATTCGACGCCGGCTCCGGTTCGAGCGGAGGGGAGACGAAGTGGGTACGACCGGAGACGTTCTTCGACCAGCTCGGCGAAGTGCTGCGCACGACCCGCCCGCAGGCCGGTGAGACGGCGCTCTACGCCCAGTTCACCGCGCTCCTTGAGGCCGGTGCCGCCGATCCGGAGATCAAGGCGCACATCGATGCCGCCTTCGCCGCGGCCGACTCGTCCTTCGTGACGAACGCCATGAAGTGGAAGTACAACGGCAAGAACGCCGGTAACGGGTGGAATCGGTCGGTCAACAACTCGCAGTGGGGCCTGGACTACCACAACCGCGCGGCGACGGCGCGCTCGAACATGTTCGAGAACCGTCCCAACGAGACCCAGTACTTCTACACCGACACCGACTCCGACTCCGAACAACTGACCGGTTCGGCTGCCTACGCGGTCACCTTCGCGACGGGTGATCTACCGCCGGTCGACGGGTTCTGGTCTCTCACCATGTACGACGACGACCACTTCTTCTATCCCAACGAGTTGCGGCGTTACTCGCTCGGCACCAAGAACACGACCCTCGCGTTCGACGACGACGGATCGCTGACCATCCTGGTCGGGCACCGATCTCCCGGTCCGGACTCTGAGAGCAACTGGCTTCCAGCCCCACCGACCACGTTCTCGCTCTACCTCAGGGCGTACGGAGGACGGTCCGGCATCACCGAGGGGACGTGGGTGCCGCCCGTCGTCCGACGCGTCGGCTAGCGGTGTCGTCCGGCCACGTCGGCCACGTCGTCGCGCACCACCCGATGCGCGGACAGTGGCATGTTCCGCCGGACCTCACACCCGCTTGATCACCAGCCCGGTCATCGCCGACAGCGCGCCGGACAGGACGATCACCGGCCCACCGGTCCTCGTCGGCGGGCCGGCCTTGTCCTTGAGCGATGACCATCCGGTCGTCGTCAGGCGCTCGGTCCGGACCTCGTGGTCGGCCCCGAGACGCAGCTTCACCGTGCATGTCGAGACCTGAAGCGCCAGATCGACTGTCGCCGTGGTGAATGCCGCATTCGAGAAGTCGAGATCGAGTGTGCCCCAGGAACCGGTGACCAGGATCTCCGACGGGACCTGCCATCCGCCTTTGCGTCGCAGGGTCGTCCAGTCGACGTCCCACTCCGTGCGTGCCGTCGGCACGACCGGCGCATCGGTCGGGGACGTGACGGCGCGGCTGTCCGGGAACAGCATCCCGGCGTTCGGCAGGTCGGCGAGCACCGCACGCAGGTCCCCGCGGGTGCGGGCGGCGATGACGGACTCCGTGCGTTCCTCGAACTCGACGATCTCCAGATACCCGGATGAGAACGCGTCACTGAGCAAGCTGGTCGCCCGCTCACGCTCCGGGTGCCCGACTCGGACATCCTGGTCTCCGAGACTGTCGGCCATGTCTGCCACCCTAGGACATCGCGCACCCGCCGAAACGACGACACCCGCCGCGACCTGACGGTCGCGACGGGTGTCGGCCAGTGGAGCTAAGGGGACTCGAACCCCTGACCCCCACACTGCCAGTGTGGTGCGCTACCAGCTGCGCCATAGCCCCGTGTGTAGTTGTGTCGCCCCGTCGGTGACACCCTGTCCAGAGTGGTCATCGCCGTTTCATGGGCAAAGGCGAAACTACACCATCGGCCGGAGTCCGACCAAATCGCCTGCGACGCCCGTCAGCCCTTGTTCGCGAGGAGCTGATCGAGCCATCCCGTGCCGCTCATGATGCCGTCGACGGGCTCACCGCCTGCCAGGACGGTAGGAGTCCCGACCTGGCCTGCCGCCTTCTGCAGTTGCGTCTGGGACTGTTCGGCCGCGGCCTTGGCCTCGTCGACCTTCGCCCCGTCGGAAATGCATGTCTGTGTCTGCGCAGACGCACCCTGCGCGCCCGCGATCCGCGCCAGATCGGCATTGCTCAGGTCGCTGCTGCCACCTTCCTTGGGCTGATCGGCGAACAGCGCGGTGTGGAACTTCGAGAAGACGTCCTTGTCCTCGCCGGACCCGACGCACTGGGCCGCGCCCGCCGCGCGAGATGAATAGTCGCCCGACGACGACTCGTCGTCGAGGAATGTCAGCATGTGATAGCGCACGCGTAGCCGGCCGTCGTCGATCGCCTTGGTGATCGCCGCGCCCGACTGCTGCTCGAACTCGCGGCAGACCGGGCACATGAAGTCCTCGAACACATCGATCGTCTGCGGCGCCGACGGCGCTCCGATGATGAGCGCCGCGTTCTCGCTGAGCACGGCCTCGTCGGCACCGCCCTTGTCGCGCTGGGTGTTCCACAGGACGCCACCCACCACCAGAGCGGCGATGACGACGATCGCGGCACCCGCCAGGATGTAGGTCGTGCGGCTCGACGTGGCCCGCGGCTGGTACTTCGACGACGTCTTCGGTTCCGGCTTGCGCTTGTTGCTCACACCTGATGACTGTAATGCCCGGCCGATGAGAACAGCCTGAGACGATGCGTGCAGGTCAGACGAGGACCGAGTCCACCAATTCCTGCGCCTGCGCCTGCACGGTGGCCAGATGATCGGCACAATTGAACGATTCCGCGTAGATCTTGTACACGTCCTCGGTCCCGGACGGACGCGCCGCGAACCAGGCGTTCTCGGTGGTGACCTTGAGCCCGCCGATCGGTGCGCCGTTGCCGGGCGCCTCGGTGAGGATCGCGGTGATGGGTTCACCGGCGAGCTCTGTCGCGCTGACCTGATCGGCGGACAGCTTGGCCAGCAGAGCCTTCTGCTCGCGCGACGCAGGCGCGTCGATCCGGGCGTAGGCGCTCTCGCCGTAGCGCTCGGCCAGTTCGCGGTACCGCTGCGACGGCGTCTGTCCCGTCGTCGCGAGCATCTCCGAGGCGAGCAACGCCATGATGATGCCGTCCTTGTCGGTCGACCACGGTCCACCGTCGAAGGTCAGGAAGGACGCACCGGCGCTCTCCTCGCCGCCGAAGGCGATGCTGCCGTCCAGCAGACCGTCGACGAACCATTTGAACCCGACCGGCACCTCGAGGAGTCGGCGGTCGATCCCCGCGACGACACGGTCGATCAGCGACGAGCTCACCAACGTCTTGCCCACGGCGGCACCGGGTTTCCACCCGGGTCGATGGGTGAACAGATAGTCGATGGCGACCGCGAGGTAGTGGTTGGGGTTCATCAGCCCGGCGTCCGGGGTCACGATGCCGTGACGGTCGGAGTCAGCGTCGTTGCCGGTGGCGATGTCGTAGCTGTCGCGGGCCGAGATCAGCGACGCCATCGCATTGGGCGAGGAGCAGTCCATCCGGATCTTGCCGTCGGTGTCCAGCGTCATGAACCGGAAGGTGGGATCGACGGTGGGGTTGACGACGGTCAGGTTCTGCAGGTTGTAGCGGAAGCCGATCTCGGCCCAATACCCGACCGAGGCACCACCGAGAGGGTCGGCACCGATCCGGATGCCGGCGTCACGAATGGCGGTCATGTCGATGACCTCGTGCAGGTGATCGACATAGGTCGCGGTGTAGGGGAACTCGTGGATGAACTCGCTGCGCCGGGCACGCTCGAACGGGATGCGCTTGACTCCGCGCAGATCGTCGGCGAGCAGTTCGTTGGCGCGCTTGGCGACCACCGACGTGATGCTGGTGTCGGCCGGCCCTCCGCTCGGCGGGTTGTACTTGAAACCGCCGTCGCGGGGCGGGTTGTGGGACGGGGTGACCACGATGCCGTCCGCGAGCACGCCGGGATTCGCCTGGTTGAACCTCAGGATCGCGAAGCTGATCGCCGGTGTCGGCGTGAACTTCTCGTTCTCCGCGATGTAGACCGTGACCTCGTTGGCGGTCAGCACCTCCAACGCACTGCGCCACGCCGGGATCGACAAGGCGTGGGTGTCGAAACCGATGAACAGCGGCCCGGTGATCCCGGCGGAGGTGCGGTACTCGACGATCGCCTGGGTCGTGGCGAGGATGTGTGCCTCGTTGAATGCGCCGTCGAGGCTGGAACCGCGATGGCCGGAGGTACCGAACAGCACCTGTTGGAGCGGGTCGTGGGGGTCGGGCACCGTGTCGTAGTAGGCGCGTTCGACGGCCTCGACATCGATCAGATCCTCGGGAAGCGCCGGTGTTCCTGCTCTCGGATGTGCCATGGCGCAATTCTGCCACCGGTGCAGCCATCCGATCGGCGACAACGAACGAACAGTTAGTGTGATCAGGATCCGACCTGCGAGGTGCCGTGCTGAAACGTGAACCGACGACCCCCGCCCTGCTGGTCCTCGTGTTGCCCGGTGGTACCGACCGCAGCGACCGACCGTTCACCCCACGCCAGCCGTCGGCGCTGCGGATGTATCCGTTCACCTGGTCGATCCGGGCCCGCTTCGGGCGCGCGGTCCGCGTCCGGCAGGTCCGGTACGGCGTGTACGGCTGGAACGACGCTCAGGCGAGTCCGATGCCCCACGCCCGCGAGGCGCTCGAGACCCTCACCGCGTCGTACCCGGGGGTGCCGGTCGTGCTCATCGGGCATTCGATGGGCGGCCGTGTCGGCGCTCATCTCGCCGCCGACGACCGAGTGGTCGGCCTTCTCGCGTTGGCGCCCTGGTGGCAGCACGCGGATTGGCGATTCATCCGCGACGGTGTCCGGGTCGTCGCGATACACGGCACCGCCGACACGCGGACCTACCCCAGCCGGACCGAGAAGGGCGTGCGCGAGATGGCCGCGAAGGGCATGGACGCCACCTTCGTACCGGTTGCCGACGGCGATCACGCCATGCTCGACCACATCCGGTTGTGGCAGGGAGCCGCACTGGCGTTCGTCGGCTCGTCGCTGGCGGCGGTCCGCTCTCGGTGACCGTCGGTAGGAGCCCGGAGACTCAGGACGAG
This sequence comes from Gordonia sp. OPL2, assembly GCF_003797825.1. Lineage (GTDB taxonomy): Bacteria > Actinomycetota > Actinomycetes > Mycobacteriales > Mycobacteriaceae > Gordonia. Next base: position 29,663 of record NZ_RKME01000018.1, on the reverse strand, counting down.
GCAATCCGGACGAATGATTCATGACGAACGATTCATGACGAACGATTCATGACGAAGGCCCCCGATCCGGAATCCGGATCGGGGGCCTCGGCCGTGGAGCTGCCGGGAATTGAACCCGGGTCCTCCGTCGTGTCAGTAGGGCTTCTCCGTGTGCAGTCCGCTAGGCCTCTACTCGGATCTCTCGGTCACGCGAACAAGCCGAGATGACGATCCCAGTCGCTGTTGGTTGTCCCGTCCCCACCCGCGACCGGCGAGGACGGTGAGCTCCCTGAGATGATGCCGGGGACCGGGCTGGGAGCAGACCCGGGCCGACAGACTAGCCGTCGCTGATCAGGCAGCGAGGGCGTAGTCGCGCTGATTCTTATCGGCGCTTAATTGGTTGCTGCGACGCTTACGGTGGTCTCCAGCCTGCACCGACACGCTTCCCCTACCTCGACGCACGCAGTCGAAACCGATCAGCCCCGAGACAGGAACCCGCCGATTTCTCGACGAGCACTTCAGTCTAACAACGCGTGCCGACTAATTCATCCCGGTATCGGCCGGTGTTCGTCCGCCCGTCGGCCACGGGCGTCACGCAGGCGCATCCTGGGCCTTTTGCGCTTGCTCCAGTTGGGCCAGGAGCTGGAACGACAGGAACGTCATCGAACCGGAGTCGGCGAAGTGCTCGCCGACATTGCCGGCGATTCCGCCCTCCAGCGAGAGCTTGCTCAGCAGATCGAGTTTGAGCTGCGGCGTGCCCTCGGCGAAATCCAGATCGGCGAGGTCGACCCAGACGATGTTCGGTCGCGTCGTGGACTCGAACACGTACCGCCTGTTCGTCAGGTCCAGGACCACCTGCCAGATCGTCTGCGACGCATCCGGCTTTCCCGGATCCGGCAGCCGGAACGGCTGGGCCGTGTTGCGGATCACGCTGAACATACTGGAGATGGCCTCGAGCTGACTGGTCGGTTGGGGCAGACGGCTCGCGTAGTAGGCCGCCCGGGCGAATCGGTGTTCGGCCATCGTGTCTCCGGGCAGCGGCTCGTCACCGCCGAGGCCCTCCCACCGCTTCAGCAACTCGAGCTGCTGATCGTAGGTGGGTGAGTTCGTCATCACGTGGTGACCGCGGTCGTGGTAGACCTTCGCGTGTCCGTCGATGTATTCGATGATCGCCGAGTCACCGCTGGGATCGTCGAGGGCCAGATGGATGGTCGGCGGATTCCCTCCGGTGGGGTCGGGCATCTGGATCACCTGGACATCGGTCTCCCGGATCCAGTCGACGGCCTCGGCGACCGTCGCGAAGTTGTCCAGGAAGTACTGCAGCCATACGGCCTGACTGAGCGCCGGCCGCGAGGGATCGTGCTCGCCGTACGTCGATTCGGCGAGCCACAGGACATGTCCGCCGAGCCCTGCCTCGTTCAGACCGTCGACCGAGATGATGTCGAAGGCTGCGGCGATGACGCTGCCGTACTTGGAGGTCCAGGTCAGTGCGCCTGTCACCCCGTCGTCTCGGCTGACCCCGCGCGGCTGCTTCCACAGGTTGGTCATCAGATCCTTGTGGAAGTCCATGTTCCGCCCCACCACGACGGAACCGTTGGCGTCAGGCCAGATCACCCGTGTACACATTTCGGTTTCTCCTTCTCGACAATGTTTCTCGACATGTCCGTGAGCTCCAGATCGTCGGGATGCCATGAGCCCGTCACCGATCCCCGTCCCCGGGGATCGGGTCCGGGTCGACGCCGCCCTCCTCGACGAGTTTGCGGAACTCTCGGGGACCGACGCCGTAGTGCGACCGGAACCGGTTGCGGAACGTGGCGACGGTTGGGAACCCGGCCGCCACCGCCACCTCTCCGATCGACAGGTCGGGATCGAGCGCCAGCATTTCGCGCGCCGTCTCGACACGGCGCGCCGCGATGAGTCCGGCGACCGATTCCCCGGCCTTCTCGAAGTTGCGGTACACCTGCCGGCGACTCAGATGCAGTTCCTCAGCGATCACGTCCGGGGAGAACTCCGGATCCCGATGGTGTCGTTCGATGAGGTCCATCGCCGCCTCGTGAACGAACAGCGCGTTGTCCTCGAGGCGATAGCTCTCGAAGTTGAGTTCGGCCAGGGCCGCGGTGATGAGGTCGACCGCCGCGAGCTCGGTGTCGAGGGGCGGTGCGGGTGCGACGGAGATAGCCGTGTCCACCGCGAACCGGGTGACGAAACCGGCGGCCGCGCGCGACAGCAACGTGTGTGAGGCGACCGGTCGTCGGGCGCGCTCCGCGGTGTGCCGTTGCCGACCGAGCAGATCGATCGGGATGATGAGGCCCATCGGGTCGGTGACCGAATCGCAGTAATGGCTGTACGGGACGGCGAAGTTCACGAACACCAGCTGACCTGGGAGATAGGCGAAATCGCGTGTGCCCTGACGGACCGTCGTGTGGCCGCGCAGGGAGCTCACCAACACGACGAGGTTCTCATACGGCCGATCGCGCACCAGCTCCGACGTGCGCTCGAGCCGCAGCGGGGTGTGGAGGGCGCAGTAGGTGGTCACCTTCGACAAGGTGCGCGCGTACATCATCGCACCGAACTCGTCCGGTTCGTCGGCACTCAGTTCGACGAGCGGGTTGTAGTCGGCCATACCGTCGACCCCACAACGTTGGAACGGCGGATCGGGTGCGCGAGCGCCGATCTGAGAACCCAGTCGTGATCGCCACTGCGCGACGAGTCCCGTACTGAGCCGGTTCGGCCGGTCGTCGGGGCGTTGCTGCGACATCACGACAATCCTCCGGTGGCGTCAGGACCGTCGTGGCAGGACGACGAGTGAGGCCACGAAGAAGCAGAGGGCGCCGACGAAGGTACCGACGTTCGCGATGACGGTGTCGACCGTGACCCCGGCCGGGGTGATGTAGGCGCCGATCGCCGACACGGCGAAGGCCACGCAGCCGATCCAGTTGACCTGAACCGACCACCAATCAGCTTGCCGTGGAGCCCAGTACGTTCCGGTCGTCCGGTAGAAGGCGACATAGGCGACAACGCCGCTGACCAGGAACGCGATCGACCCACCGGCGTCCGGGCTCCAGACCAGATGTCGTTCGGCCGGGATGGAGTGCGCCGCGATGGCCGCGGTGGTGCTGACATTGAACAGCACCGTCCCCAGTGATTGCGAGGCGGCGCAAAGCCATTCGGCACGCACCATGCGACCCGTCCCATAGGGCACGGCGACCGTCCGATCCCCGCTGAGCAGAAGTTGCACCAGACCGGCCGCGGTGAAGAACCACGCACCGATGAAGTAGCAGAGATTCGACGCCGCCGCCCCGGCCCAGTGGCCGAACCCCGGTGCCGCGCCGAGCGCGAACAGAGCCGACCCGATCATGAAGCCCCAGCATTGCTTCCGCAACGTGGGGGTCAGTAGCACACCCAGCCGACGATCCGGGGCGTCTGCGATGCTCATCGGTGGTTCCTCCTCCGGCGGCCGGCGTCGACGAGTGGCGGATCGTCGTCATGACGACCCGCCGACCCGAGAATCCCTCAGTGGTGGAAGTGCGACCCGGTGCCCTCGCGCGGCATCGGCGCCTCCAGGTTGTCGAGGAACGCGATCTCACTCTCGATGTCGCGCAACAGTGCGTTGGCGAGGTCGTGACTCAGCCCGGCGCGGACGACGATGCGCTGCAAGGTCATGTCCGCGAGATCATCGGCCATCGGATACGCGGGGACGAGCCACCCCTTCATGCGCAGGCGATCCGACAGATCGAACAGGGTCCACTTGTCGGTGTAGCCGTTCTTGAGCTTCCACGCGAACACCGGGATGGTGTCGCCCTTGCTCACCAGATCGAACGGCCCCATCTCGCCGATACGCGCCGAGAGATACTGCGCCACATCGAGCGAGCCCTGCTGGACCTGACGGTAACCCTCGCGGCCGAGTCGCAGGAAGTTGTAGTACTGCAACAGCACCTGCGCTCCGGGCCGCGAGAAGTTGAGCGCCAGGGTCGGCATGTCCCCACCGAGGTAGCTGCAGTGGAAGATCATGCTCTCGGGCAGTGCCTCGGTGTCCCGCCAAATGATCCAGCCCAGACCGGGGTACACGAGTCCGTACTTGTGCCCCGAGGTGTTGATGGAGACGACGCGCGGCACCCGGAAGTCCCACTCCAGGTCCGGCTGGCAGAAGGGCGCGATCATCGCGCCGGACGCGCCGTCGACGTGGATCTTGACGTCGAGGCCGGTCTTCTCCTGGATCTCGTCGAGCTTCTCGGAGATCTCCTTGACCGGTTCGTAGAGTCCGTTGTACGTGACGCCCAGGATGGCGACCACTCCGATGGTGTTCTCGTCGACATACTTGTCGAGGTCGTGGCCGTCGAAGATGAAGTGCTCCTCGCTGACCGGAACCCAGCGCGGCTCGACCTCGAAGTAGTTCAGAAACTTCTCCCAGCACACCTGAACGGCGGTGGACAGCACCAGGTTCGGCTTCTCGATCGACTTGCCCTCGGCCTTGCGCCGCGCCTGCCAGTGCCGCTTGAGCGCCAGACCACCGAGCATCGCCGCCTCCGACGACCCGATCGTCGACGTCCCGATCGAGTTCTCGACATCGGGGACGTGCCACAGATCGGCGATGATCTTCCAGCACCGGTCCTCGATCGCCGCCGTCTGCGGGTACTCATCCTTGTCGATCATGTTCTTGTCGTAGGTCTCGGCGTAGAGCTTGCGCGCCTCGTCGTCCATCCACGTCGACACGAACGTCGCGAGATTCAGTCGCGCGTTGCCGTCGAGCATGGCCTCGTCGTGCACGATCTGATACGCCGTCTCGGGCAGGCTCATGCCGTCCGGGATGGTGAACTTCGGCAGCTCGGTGGACTCCCCCGGCCGGACGAACACCGGGTTCAGCGAAAGCGTCTCACCGATGTTCGTGGTGTGTCGGGCATTGGTGTGCGTGCGGTCGGACATGTCTGCTCCTCGTGCGGGTCGACGGTCGTTGGGGATGGATCGCGATCGGTCACCGATCACGGTAAGGACGTGTGGGTCGATATGTCGGGGATCGGTCCGGTGAGTCGGGTCGTGGCGGTCGGCCTCCTAGACCTCGACCGGCGGGTAGAGCCGGTCCATGTTGTACTGCCGATTGCGTCTCGCCGCCCAGGTGGAGACCGCGAGGCAGACCACTGTCAGGCCGACCAGGACCGCCAGCGCGATCCAGAATCTGTGATCGACACCGCCGAGCGTGAGTTGTCGCAGCCCGGTCACGGTGTAGGTCATCGGGTCCACCCAGTGGATGTACTGGAACGGCAGCGTCGTCGTCGGAACGGGATAGATGCCGCCGGCGGAGGTCAGCATGATCATCAGGAACGCCAAGGTCACGACGCGGCCGACAGCAGGCCCGAACAGGGCGTTGAACATCTGGATCATGGCGAGGAACACCGCGACCATCAACAGCATGAACCCGAAGGTGGCCACGGGATGGGCAGGTCGCAGGCCGACGGCGAACACCACGACCAGGTACAGGAGCGCGGCCTGCAGGAACCCGACGAAGAACGTCGGCGCGTACGACGCGAGCACCACGCGCAGCGAGCTCAGTCCCTGGGCGATCGGTCGTGACTGCAACGGCGTGAACAACATCCACGCGATGATGCTGCCGACGAACAGCGCGAGGCCGAAGAAGAACGGGGTGAACCCGGTCCCGAAGGTCTTCGCCTCGTTGAGCGTGTCCTCGGTGAGCGCCACCGGCTGTGAGAGCGTGTTGGCCAGCGCGTTCTTCTGGTTCTGGGACCACTGCGGTACGGCCTTCACCCCTTCGTCCACCTGGGTGGCGAGTTCCTGGGTGCCGGACGCCAGCTGCGTGGTCCCGGCGGCGAGTTGGTTCGCCCCGTTGCTGAGCTCGACCAGTCCGGTACTCAATTGTGATGCGCCGGAGCTGAGTTCGTCGGCGGCGCCGCGGGCGGCCATGATGTCGTTGCGCAGGGTGCCGCTCTCGAAGAGGGACAGGGCGATTCGGGCCGGGCTCTGCGGGTTGCCGAGTTGCTGGGACAGCACCTGGGAATCTGCACGCACCTGCGTCAGTTGATTGTTCGCGTCCGGCCCGAGCCCCTGAGTCGTCAAGAAGCTCTGGGCGGGGGCCAGGGCATCCGCCAGCCGTCGGACGTTCGGGTCCGGGTTCGCGCGCAACTGTGAGACCACGCCTGACACGACCCGACTGGCCTGCGATTGGGTGTTGCTCGCGACAGCGAGCTGGTCGTTGAGCGTCGACGTGGTGGAGCTCAGACGCTGCACGGTGGTGTTCAGTTCGGCCGGCGACAGTCCACCGCCGGAATTGTTCAGCGCGTTGAGGATCGGGTCGGTGGCCGAGGTGACGGCAGTGTCGAGCTGGGTGAGACCGCCGGCGAGTTCGCCCGCGCCGTCCTTGGCGGTGACCAGGTTCGTCGCCAGTTCGTGTGAGCCCGTGTTCGCGGTCTGCATGCCGTCGTTGAGCTCGTTGACCCCGTCCTGCGCTTGCTTGAGTTTGGGCATCAATCCGCTGACATCGTTGAGCACGATGTCGAACGTCTGCGCACCGACCTGGGCGCCCACCTTGTTCACGACTTGCTCCGCCGCGTCCTGCCCCATCACCGTCGACAGGTAGTTGTTCGCGTCGTTGTAGGTGAAGATCAGTTCGGCGGATCGTGGGTCCGAGCCCGTCGGCGATGCGACGGCGGCACTGAAATCGGTTGGCAGGGTGATCGAGAAGTAGTACTTGCCGTGTGCGACGCCGTCGCGTGCCTCCTCGGCCGACACGAGATGGAGGTCGAGCTGTTTCGACTCGATCAGCCCCTGCGCCACCTGCTCACCGGCGTCGAGTGGTTTGCCCGCCACTGTGGCGCCCTGGTCGGCGTTGACGAGTGCGACCGGGATCTTGTCCACCGCGTTGAACGGATTCCAGAACGCCCACAGGTACAGCGCGCCGTAGAGCAGCGGCATCACGATGATGACGGCCAGGGCGAGCCGCGGCATGCGGCCGCGGTAGTAGCGCTTGAAGTCGCTGCCCGGTGAGAAAGCGGCAAGCATGTCAGTTCCGATCCTGTTGTTCGAGCCGGACGAACTCGTCGTCGGTCAGGTGATGGACCTCGATGACGTCGCGCACACCGAGATCGGGGAACACTCCGTTGACGTCGGCGGTGATCACCGTCTGTTCGTGGCCCAGTGCGACGAGTCGCGCGAGCAGTGTGTGGGCGCTCTCGATCCGGGTGAGTCGGTCGACCCCGCCGACGACCAGCAACGGTGGCCGTCGGACGTTGGCCATCGCGATCCGAAACAGTGCACTCGTCAGCTCGGGCAGCTCCTCGACGTAGGCGTCCATGCTCGGCAGCGCGAGGTCGCCGAACACCGGGCGGCACAGCCGCTCGAGGTCGGCGGGCCGTGACGGTCGGACCCACCTGTACCACGGTGCAGCCCAACGGATCTGCTCGGTCACCACGTCGCTGACGCGAATCGTTTGGTCGATGCCATCGACCTCGTCGACGTCGGCGATCGCCGCCTGGGAGAAGAGATGGCGGGCGTCATCGGTACGACCGAAGGCGTGCAAGGTTCCCGAGGACGGTGCCATCCGGCCGGCCAGGGTGAGCAGCAGTGCCGTCCGGCCGCGCCCGCCGGAACCGACGAGAACGGTCACCCCTCCGGCGCGGACGCGGAGAGAGGTCGGACCGTAGATGTGACCCCACGTCGCCCGGACACCGATGTCGATCGCCTCGATCACGAGGTCATCGACATCGCCGGTGTGCACCGACGGAGTGGGTGCGGTGTGCACTGCCGGGATCGGGCCGGTCACGGCGTCGTCGCCGACGGAGTCGTCGCCGGGGGTCTCGCGCACGTCCATCGCGATCAGAGGGTGTTCTTGACGATCGAGCCGCCCTTGACGATCAGCTCGAGGTTCTTCTCGGGATCGGCGATCACGGAGATGTCCTGGACCGGGTTGCCGTCGAAGATCAACAGATCGGCCCAGGCACCCTCGGCGATCACGCCCAGACGAGCGCTGCCGTAGGGGTTGCGCTCACCGGCCATCTCGAACAACGACGCGTTGCCCGACGTGAGCATCGTCAGCGCTTCGACGTTGCTGTAGAACTCCCCCAGCCGCGCCGCCATGACACTCTGTCGCGCAGCCGATTCCGGCTCCAACAAGAGGTCGGTGCCGAATGCGGTCTTCACGCCGTGCTTCTTGGCCCAGCCGTAGACGTCGGAGGTCCCGTTGCAGATCTGGGTGTTCTTGCCGGCGCGATCGGGGTCGGGGTAGTGATGGTCGTCCTCGGCGAACGGCTGCATCGACAGCCAGATGCCCTTCTCCCCGATGAGCGCAACCGTCGCCTCGTCGGCCAGATGGCCGTGCTCGATGGACCGGACACCCGCCTCGATCGCGCGGGTGATACCCGGGACCGTGTACACGTGCGTCGCGACATACGTGCCGTAGTCCTCGGCGGCCTGAACGGCCGCCCGCATCTCGTCCGGCGTGAACTGCAGTGTGTAGAGCGGGTCATACATCGACGCGGCACCACCACCGATTGTCAGCTTGATCTGCGACGCCCCCTTGCGCAGCTGCTCGCGGACGGCGGTGAGAACCCGCTCGACGCCGTCGGCGGTCCGGGTGAATCCGATCGAATCGGTCCGGCTGGGACCCCCACCGAACTCGTAGGGGGTCTCGTAGACGAAGGCGAAATCACCGTGACCCGAGGTCTGCGAGATCATCGCCTGACTCGGGAAGATCCGCGGTCCCTCGAAGTCACCCCGGTCGATGACCGTCTTCACTGGCGCGGTGTCCCCGCCCATGTCGCGCACCGACGTGAAGCCGCGGTGGAGCATCCGCTTCGCCTCGGAGATCGTGTTCGCGAACAGGAGTCCCGTCGGCCCCATGACGAAGTCCAGATAGTTGTTGGCATTGCCCATCAGATGGACGTGGGCGTCACTCATTCCGGGCATGAGGAACTTTCCCCGACCGTCGATCTCGGTGGTCTCGACACCGGGCTCATCACCCACCGGCGACGTCGACACCGCCGTGATCGTGGCGCCGGAGATGACGACGTCACAATTCTCGGTGACCTGATCGGAAATGCCGTCGAACACGGCGACATTTCGGATGACGAGTCGCTTGCCCGCGGTGGATGTGCTGCTCATGTGCAAAAGCTAACGTCGCATGTCCCGGATTGTCGACCTCCGCAATCCCCATCCGGTTGGGGACCAAAGTCCCGAGATCTTTTGCGCTGTTCACGTTTTCGGGTGCCGATCGAGGCTCACGGAAACGCGGCGCGGCACAATAACACAGAGACATCCGAGTTCGCGCATATCGCGACGAAATGGCCGAGAATGCTCGATCGTGCGACCGAATCGACCGAACATCTCATGGACGAACGCTCAGATTTGTGACACCGGAATTGACACGATTTTGCGGTTGAGGTGTCTCGATTTTGCCTTTTCGCCTACGTGTCACACCCTCGAATCCCTGCCTCGACGGCTCCCCGTGATCACCTTCGTGCCATCGGAACGGCAGACTCGTGCCACATTCCCCCACCTCGTCACAGCGACACCTCGGCCGGTCGACCCATCTGATTGCATGGCCGGGTGGATGAGCACACCGAACGCCAGACCGTCACGCTGGCCACGCTTCCCAACCTGCGCGACCTCGGCGGGTGGATCACTGCGGACCGTCGGCGCGTGAGGTCCGGCGTCGTGTTCCGATCCACCGAACTCGACCGGCTCGACGACACGGATCGGGAAGCCTTCACGGGCCTGGGCATCAGGACGATCTACGACCTGCGGACAGCGGCAGAACGCAGTGCCGCACCCGATCCCACATTCGACGGCGTCGACGACATCCACCTCGACGTCCTCGCCGATCAGGGCGATGCCGTTCCGGCGAATCTGCCCTCGCTGCTCCATGACCCGGCAGCCGTGGCCTCGATCGACGACTCGCTCGGCGACGGTCGCGCTGCCGCATTGATCGCCGACACCTATCGCAGTCTGGTGTCCACAGACAGTGCCCTGACCTCCTATCGGGCGCTGTTCCGCGGTCTGCTCGGCGACCATCCGGGACCGTCACTGTTCCACTGCACCACCGGCAAGGACCGGACGGGCTGGGCGGCCGCGACCTTCCTGAGCATTCTCGGTGTGTCGCGCGATGACGTGTATCGCGACTACCTGCTGACCAACGAGCAACTGCTCCCCGCGTTGGAGCCGGTGTTCGTCGAGTTCGCCGCGGCGGGAGGTGATCGTTCCGTCCTGCGCGCACTCCTCGGTGTGGACCGGAGCTACCTGGATGCGGCCTTCGCCGAGGCCGACACGGCGTTCGGCGGCATGAGCGAGTACGTGCACGACGGCCTCGATCTGTCGGCCACGGATGTGCAGGATCTCCGTCGGGATCATCTCGTCGGAGCGTGACCCCTCCGGGGCGCCCCGGAGGCCTCAGACGATCTGCAGCAGCACGGTGTCGTTGACCCCGACGTCGACCGCGAGTTCGCCCTTGGCGGCCCGATATCGACGACCCGTCCAGGCGTCGACCGCGGTGACGGTGTCGTCGCCCGAGAGCCCGAGACTCGTCAAAGACACCGACATGGTCCTCGGGTGGTCGTCCCGGTTTGTCATCGACACGACGAGTCCCTTGTCCCCGATCGCACGGGTCCACACCTCCATGTCGTCACCGACGGGCGCGCCCGCACTGACCCGATGGTCCTGGTCGATGTCGATGATCGCCCGATTGCGGAGCAGCGCGAGGGTCTGCGAAGACATGCGCGTGAGGTCGTTGCCGGCGATCAGCGGCGCGGCCATCATCGCCCACATCGACAATTGGGTGCGCTGCTGGGCCATCGTGAGTCCCGGGCGGCTGTCGACCCCGACGACGAGCATGTCGGGATCGTTGAACGACCCCGCGCGCACCCGGGATGCCAACGGCGCGACGGCATCGACGATCTCGACGATCCCCTGCGATCCCGACGGGTCCGCGTTCGTCGCCCATGCGGCGGCGATGTCGTTGGTGGCCCGGGTCATCGTCGCGACTCCGCCCCAGTCGTATTCGGTTCCCGGCACCGATCCGCTCACCCCGCTGTTGGGATTGATGCTGTAGACCATCGGACGCCCGGTGTCGCGGATGGCGTCACGCATCGCGGTGAACGACTCGACCTGCCGATCGTGGTCGGAATCGCCCGAGCACCAGTCGTACTTCAGATAGTCCACCTTCCAGTCGGCGAACGTCTGCGCATCCGTGACCTCGTGGCCCTTGCTGCCCGTCGCCCCCGGATGGTTGCCGACGAACTGCGCGCAGGTCTTGTCGCTCGCGCCGGAGTACAGGCCGAACTGCAGACCGCGGTCGTGCAGGTACCTGCCGAGTGCGGCCATGCCGGACGGGAATCGTCGCGGGTCCGCCTGCAGGGTGCCGTCGTCGGCGCGGCGATCGGCGGTCCAACAGTCGTCGACGATCACGTAGCGGTATCCGGCGTCGCGCAGCCCGCTCGACACCAGCGCATCCGCCTGCTCACGGACGATCTGCTCGGTGACGTTGCATCCGAAGGTGTTCCAGCTGTTCCATCCCATCGGCGGCGTGGGCGGCAGACCGTCGATCGCCGTGCCCTCTCCTCCGATCCGCGCTTCGGGATCGGGAGTGCAGGCCGCGATGGCGAGCAGGGTCACCGCGGCGAGCAGAGCGCCGAGGAGTCGTCGTCGAGGCCGTGGTCTGCGCACCGGATCACATGCCCTTGACGCGACGGCCAATCTCTCGGGCGACCTCACGCTGCGCGGTGCGGCGGGCGATGTCCTGACGCTTGTCGTGCGCCTGCTTGCCGCGGGCGAGCGCCAACTCCACCTTCACCTTGCCGTCGTTGAAGTACATCGACAGCGGCACCAGGGTGAGGTTGCCGTCGCGGATCTTGCCGATGAGATTGTCGATCTCGCGCCGGTGCATCAACAGTTTCCGGTTGCGCCGGGGAGCGTGATTCGTCCACGAGCCGCTGCCGTACTCGGGGATGTGCAACGCGCGCAGCCAGATCTCACCGTCGTCGACGGTCGCGAACGAGTCGGCGAGCGAGGCCTTGCCCTCGCGCAGACTCTTCACCTCGGTGCCCACCAACGCGATCCCGGCCTCGTAGGTGTCGAGGATGGCGTAGTTGTGCCGCGCCTTGCGGTTGGTCGCGATCACCGACCGCCCCTTCTCCTTGGTCATGCACACACCTCCTCCTCGTCCACCACGGTCCCGGTTCGTCCCGGATCACCCACGAACATCGTCATTCCCGGACATACACCCGAAGCGTCACATATGCCGTGATCCCTGACAACAGAATTCCGCCGAGGAGCAGGAAGGGCGACACGAACAAGACGTCGGAGACCCCGATCCGCGCCAGGATGTTCACACCGTACAGATCACGCAATGCGTTGTCGAAGAAGAACACCTTCGCCGCGAACAGACCCGCGATCGCCAGGAAGGCGCCGATGATCGCGGCGACGACGGCCTCGAGGAGGAACGGCAACTGCGTGTACCACCGGGTAGCGCCGACCAGTCTCATGATCGACACCTCCGTCCGTCGCGTGAACGCCGCGATCTGCACGGTGTTCACGATCAGCAGGATCGCCGCGAGCGCGAGCACCAACGCGACGGCGAACGCGGCATTGCGGGTTCCGTCGAGGACGCTGAAGATGCGTTTCACGAGTTCTCGTTGATCGAGCGCGCCGTCGACACCGAGATCCTTGCGGTCCTTGAACTCGTCGAGGACCGCCCCGAACTGATCGGGATCGGACATCCGCACCTTCAGCGAAGCCGGGATCGTGCCCTCGCGGATGTTGTCGGCGATGTCCGGATTGTCCTTGAACGTCTGCTTGGCCGCCTCGAAGGCTTCCTCCCGGTCGATGAAGGTCACCGACCCCACACCGGGATGGTTCTCGATCTCTGTCCGCAGCACCGAACACGGCGCCTGCCGGCAGTTCGGGTCGGCGTCGGAGACCGAGTCGTTGATGAAGAACTGCATCTCGACACGGTCGAGGAAGATCTTCTGACTCTTGTCGGCCATCTGGATGACGAGCAGACCGCCGCCGAACATGCCCAGCGTGATCGCCGTCGTGAGGATCATCGCGATCGTCATGGTCACATTGCGGCGCAGGCCGTTGAGGACCTCGCTGATGATGAAGTTCGCTCGCATGGGTGGGTGCGCTTCCTAGAAGTCGAGTGCGAAGGAGTCGGGTGCGGGCCGTCGGCCGGACCGTGCTCAGCCGATGCCGTACACGCCTTGCGGGTCATTGCGGACGAGCCGGCCGTTGTCGAACTCGAGAACCCGCCGACGCATCGCGTCGACGATGTGACGGTCGTGGGTGGCCATGACGACGGTCGTGCCGCGACGGTTCACCCGGTCGAGGACGTCGACGATCTCCTCGCTGGTCTCCGGGTCCAGGTTTCCGGTCGGCTCGTCGGCCAACAGCAGCAACGGCCGGTTGACGATGGCCCGCGCAATGGCCACACGCTGCATCTCGCCACCGGACAACTCGTAGGGCATCCGGTCGGCCTTGCCGGCCAGCCCGACGTAGTCGAGCACCTCCGGGACGATCCGCCGAATCGTCGACGGCGACTTGCCGATGACCTCGAGCGCGAACGCGACGTTCTCCGACACCGACTTCTGCTGCAGCAGCCGGAAGTCCTGGAACACACATCCGATCGACTGCCGCAGCTTCGGCACCATCCGACCGCTCAGCGTGTTGACGTGGAAGTCACCCACGTAGACCTGCCCCGACGTGGGCTTGTCCTCCTTCAGCAGCAGACGGAAGAAGGTCGACTTGCCCGAGCCGGACGGTCCGATGAGGAACGCGAACTCGCCCTTGTCGACCTCGAGGGAGAGATCGGACAGGGCCGGTCGGCTGGAAGCCTTGTACTTCATCGTGACGTTCTCCAGCTTGATCACGAGAAGCCAGTGTAACCACGGCGCCTGAGACATCCGCTCAGGTACAAAGCCGCATGTCGCGACGGTCAGCGGGTGGGCACGGGCGACGTCGTCTGCGTTCCGCCGAAGTTGGGCAGCGGCACTCCGGGCAGACCCGGGATGGTGGCCGTGGTGGTGGTCGTGGTCTGTCGACCCGTGCCCTGGGTCCCGCCCTCCTCGCCCGGGGCGCCGGGCTCATCCTCGAACGAGTCCGTCGTCGACGACGAGGTCTCGGTCGTCGTGGTCGAGCTCGACCACGAGGTCGTCGGGGGTTCGGTCGTCGTCGGCGTCTGCGTGGTGCGCACCGGCGTCGGCGGCGGGGCGACCACGCCGTATCGCTGCGACGTGTAGCCGTAGAGGACCATCGAGGCGAGGAACACCGCGACGAGAATCGCGGTACTGGTCCGAATCCGGGTCTTGTAGATGTGCCGCCACTCGCGATGCCGTGGGACCTGGTGTTCCGCCGTCGGCTGCGGACCGGTCGTCGGCTGCTGGTCGGCCGGCGGGCGGTTCGCCGGAGTCGGTTGCGTCGTGGGTTCGTCGGCCATCACTGATCACCGTCCCGGGCGCCCTGATCGGCCAGCGTGGCCGGCGGTCCGCCACCGGCCTGCGCGTCGCGACCCGGAGCCACCGTGATCCCCTCGCGGGCGAGGGCACGGACGATCGAGATACGCAGGGCGCGACTGACCTCGAACTGCTTGCCGGGCAGGGTCCGGGCCACCATGCGCACCGTGACCGAGTCCAGTTCGAGGTCGATCACACCGAGCGGCGACGGGGCGTCCAGGAGGAGATCGTGCCACCGCGGCTTCTCGAAGAACTCGGTGCCGACCCGATCCAGGGTCTCGTTGACGAGTCCGATGTCGGCCTCGGCGGGCACGGGCACGTCGACCACGGCGCGCGCCCAGTCCTTGGAGAGGTTGGTGGCCTTGATGATCTGACCGTTCGGCACCGTGATCACCTCACCGTCACCGGTTCGCAGTTTGGTCATGCGCAGGGTGACGTCTTCGACGGTGCCGTCGGCCTCCCCGTTGCCGGTCACCGTCAGACTGACGACGTCCCCGTATCCGTACTGGCGTTCGGCGACGACGAAGAAGCCCGCGAGCACGTCCTGCACGACACGCTGCGCGCCGAAACCGAGGGCGGCACCGATCACGGCGCCGGGTCCGGTCAGACCGGTGATGGGTACACCGAGGATGCCGAGCATGCGGATGATCACGATGACCGCGACCACCACGATCAGCGTCCAGGCCACCACATCGACGAGGGCCCGCCGATGTTTGGCGTCCTCGGTCTGGACGATCAGGTCACTGTTGTGGAACTGGGACTCGACGCGAGAGGCGTACTTCTCTGCGCCCCATCGGATGAACCGGATGACCAGCAGCCCGCCGAGGATCCAGATGAGGATCTCCAGGCCGTTGGTGGCCATCCACACGTAGAAACGGCCCAGCACCGCCTCGGTCGCACCGTCTCGGAAGGCGAGTGTCGACGCGTCATGCATCGGCATCGGCCATCCGCCAACGGATGCCGGCCTCGATGAACTTGTCGATGTCGCCGTCGAGGATCGCGCTCGGGTTGTTGTCCTCGACGTTGGTGCGCAGATCCTTGACCATCTGGTACGGGTGCAGCACGTAGGACCGCATCTGGTTGCCCCAGCTCGACCCGCCGTCACCCTTCAGCGCGTCGAGCTCCGCCCGCTCCTCCTGGCGCTTGCGCTCGAGCAGCTTGGCCTGCAGGACGCGCATCGCCGACGCCTTGTTCTGCAGCTGGCTCTTCTCGTTCTGGCAGGTCACGACGATGCCCGTCGGGAGGTGGGTCAGCCGGACCGCGGAGTCGGTGGTGTTGACCGACTGACCGCCCGGACCGGAGGACCGGTACACGTCGACCTTGACGTCGTTCTCGTCGACATCGATGTGGTCGGTGGTCTCGACCACGGGCAACACCTCCACCTCGGCGAACGAGGTCTGACGACGCCCCTGGTTGTCGAAGGGGCTGATCCGCACGAGCCGGTGGGTGCCCTGCTCGACCGACAACGTGCCGTACATGTACGGCGCCTTCACCGTGAAGGTCGCGCTCTTGATGCCGGCCTCCTCGGCGTAGGACGTGTCGTAGACCTCGACGCCGTAGTGGTGCTTCTCGGCCCATCGGATGTACATCCGCATCAACATCTGGGCCCAGTCGGCGGCGTCGATCCCGCCGGCGCCGGATCGGATGTTGACCAGGGCGTCCCGCGAGTCGTACTCGCCCGCCAACATGGTCTTGACCTCCATGGCCTCGACGTCGGTCCGCAGCGACTCGCGCTCGGCGTCGGCGTCGGCCAGCGCGGCGGTGCGGTCGTCCCCCTCCTCGGCCTCGGCCAGCTCATAGTGGACCGGCAGGTCGTCGAGGCGCTGGCGCAGTTCGCTGACCTTGCGGAACTCCGACTGCGCGTGCGACAACTCGCTCGTCACGCGCTGCGCGTGTTCCTGATCGTTCCAGAGGTCCGGGTCCGACGCCTGCATCTCCAGCTCGTCGATACGACGACGCAACTCGTCGAGGTCGAGCACCTTCTCGACCGTGGTCAAGGTGGTGCCGATGGATTCGAGATCTGCGATTACGTCGGGATGCACGGTGTTCAAGACTACCGCCGCGAAACGGACGAGGTGTGCGCCTGTCCTGGCGCACGGGGTCCGGCCGGGTCAGGCGGGCGGAACCGGCCCCGGAGGGATCGTCGGATCGACGGGCGGCAGCTCTCCGAACCGCCATGTCGAGGTCGCCTTGCCGGGCTTGTAGACCACCGGAAGATCGCCGCCGACCTGCGGCCACGGGTCGCTGTCGCCGAGCACGAGGGTGCCGTATACCTCTGCGGGGTTGGTCTGGGGTCCGACGATGGTGCCGGAGATGGTGCAGAAGCGCTCTCCCTTGCTGTCCCCCTGATCGGGGCGGTCGCTGACGCCGGTGATCGTGAAGGTGCCCTGCACGAACGCCGCCGCCCGCGTGCCGTCGAGGGGCCGGGGATTGCGCCCACGCTGCCATTGCACGACGAGCGCGACGACGAGCGCAGCCAGGATCACGGTGAACGCCACGGCAAGCCACATGACGGTCAGCCTACCGGGCCGGTCCGGACATTCCGGGCGTTCGCGATGCGCTGGCACATGCTTCCCGGATATGCACCCCCGATATGCACCCGCTGTACGGGAGCCGTCGACGATCTGTGCGCGGCGCCTCTGCGAGGGCGCTCATCGGGGCGGTCTTGCGGGTCGGCCGCGATCAGCCGACACACGGCCGGTCCCGAGCCGGAGGACGCTAACCTACCCGCATGCCCCACGACCACGAGCCGACCGGGATCTCCGACGATCTCGAACTCGCTCTGTCCCTCGCCGATTCGGCGGACGCGCTGACCATGCAACGATTCGGCGCCGTCGACCTCCGGGTCGACGACAAGCCGGATCTGACCCCGGTCTCCGACGCCGATCTCGCTTGCGAAACCATGGTGCGCCAACGACTTTCCGCGCGGAGGGTCGACGACGCGGTCCTCGGCGAGGAGTTCGGGGGCGAGGTGGCGCTGACCGGTCGGCAGTGGGTTGTCGATCCGATCGACGGCACCAAGAATTTCGTCCGTGGTGTCCCGGTGTGGGCCACACTCATCGCGCTGCTGGTCGACGGTGTGCCACGGGTCGGCGTCGTATCGGCACCGGCACTCCGACGCCGATGGTGGGCCGCCGAAGGCCTCGGTGCGTTCGCGACGTTCGACGGCCAGGAGATGCCCCGGCGATTGTCGGTCTCCGGGGTCTCCGACGTCGCGTCGGCCAGCCTGGCGTTCTCCAGCCTGTCGGGCTGGAAGGAGCGCGGCCTCCGCGACGACTTCATCGCACTGACCGACGCCGTCTGGCGCGTCCGCGGTTACGGCGACTTCTACAACTACTGCCTGGTGGCCGAGGGAGCCGTGGACATCGCCGCCGAACCCGAGGTCTCCCTGTGGGATCTCGCCGCGCTCGACATCCTCGTCCGCGAGGCGGGCGGCCGGTTCACCGGTCTCGACGGCACCGAGGGCCCCGGCGCCGGCAGCGCCGTCGCGACCAATGGCCGCCTCCACGCCGTCACCCTGGACGCCCTCAGCACCGCGGCGTCCCCGCACTGAGGACATCGCCCACGCGGGGCGATCCTGTCCGTTCGGGGAGTTCTGCGCGCGCCCGTCGACGCCTATGGTCGTAGTCCGGGGCGAGCACAAGCAGCGACAAAGGAGTGGCGCCATGGCATTTCCCGCACTCACCCACGTAGCCGTGACGGTGACCGACCTCGAGTCCAGCACCCGCTGGTACGCAGCACTTTTCGACGCCGGGCCGGTGCTCGACGAGGATGAGGAATCGGGCACCTTCCACCACACCGTCTTCGCGCTCGACGGCGGGATGCTCTTCGGCCTGCACACGCATTCCACCGCGGGCCCGGACGACACGTTCGACGAGCGCCGCACCGGCCTCGACCACATCGCGTTCACCGTCGGCCGGGACGAGCTCGAGGGCTGGACACGCAAACTCGACGACCTCGGCATAGCCCACAGCGGGATCAAGCACGCGCACTATGGATCCGGCATCTCGTTCCGCGACCCGGACAACATCGCCCTCGAGTTCTTCGCGCCGCCGGCCTGACGTCGCCAGCCACCCAGCACCATCGCGACGTCGACGTCGACCGGGTGATCAGACCTCGGTCGCCGACTCCTTCTCGGGCACCACCAGCTCGGTCGACGGCGCCTTCATGTCCGACAACCGGCCGTAGTGGATCCCGGTGCCGGCGTCGGACAGGATCGCCTGGTGGATCGGCACCGCGATCCGCGGTGACATGGCACGGAGGTAGTCGACCGACTCGCTCAGCTTCATCCAGGGCGCCGCCGACGGCAGCGCCAGCACGTCGATCTTCTCGAACGGGATGTAGAACGAGTCGCCGGGATGCATGAACCGTCCGGTCATCGACTTGGTGTCGAGTACGTATGCGACGTTGTCGATCACCGGGATCTCCGGATGGATGACGGCATGCCGTCCGCCGGTGAATCGTGCTGTCACCGCACCGATCTGGGCATGCGAACCAGCGTTCGCCGTCGTCCACGGACCGGCGACGTCGTCGCCGTTGAGTTGCGCCGCGGTCTGCGGATCGGCATAGCGCACGGCATCGGGATTGGCCGCGACCAGATCCGGCAGCCGCTCGACGTCGCAGTGGTCAGGATGCTGGTGGGTGATAAGGATGGCGTCGAGGCCGGTGACGCCCTCGAAACCATGCGAGAAGTTGCCCGGGTCGAACAAGATCCTGGTGCCGTCGATCTCCACCAGGACGCACGAGTGACCGAAGTGTGTGATCTGCATGTGCCCCACTCTGCTCCCCCGGACCGCCGACGTCACGTCCGGCGTGTCCGCACGTGTCGCGTCAGACGATCGATGGGAACAGACCCCACCCGGCGGCCGCGTCGACCGCCCGGACGATGCCGTAGCCGAACCACACCACGAGTACGGACAGCCCCACCGGGTTCGCGATCGCGCGGCGCATCTGCGCCAGGATCGGCCGGCCCGTCACCAGTTCCGCGACGGCACCGACGGTGACGATGATCGTCGCCATCAGGAACAGCGGGCCGAAGGCATTGACGGTGAACGACGCCGTGAGGTCACCGTGGGCGAGGGCCACCCAACTGCGCGTGAGCCCACACGCCGGGCACGGCAATCCGGTCATCCGAGCGAACGGGCACAGCTCCGGTCCGTTCGCGACGACCGCGGGCGACAGCGCCGCTGCCGCGACGAGCGCCGCGACCCCGACACCGGCCACCGCGAGCGCGTTCCGCCGACCGTCCACTCGGGTCCGCGGCGCCATGGTGGATGATGTCCCCGACACCGGCGCCACCTCCCGATCTGCCGTCACCTGACCAGCGTAGATGGTCGCGCTCGACACCTGCGTCCGTCGAGTGCGTGACAAGCTCCTTACCGGATAGTAAGGTCTGTTCTTACTACCGAGTAAGATCGAGTCATCGCTCACGACGACGTGACCCGAACCGCCCGAGAAACAGCTGGTGATCATGACTTCACAGACCGAGTCGCGGCACACCGAACCGCGCGACACCTCCGCCGTCGGCCGCAACCCGCACCCCCGGAACTTCATCGGCACCGCGATGCGCGTGCTGACCACCGTGACGGGTTCCGAGTTCGCCGAGAAGTACAAGATCCGTGAACCGATCAACCGGATCGCCTACCAGGGCACCAAGACCGGATTCCAGACGCTGGGCGCGGCGAACCGCGCGTTCAAGGCCGCGCAGGGTGGTGGGTCAGGTCAGGCCAAGCGCCTGACGACGGCACCCAAGGACTACTTCAACCTCCACCCCGACGACGAGCAGCAGATGATCTCCGAGACGGTGCGCGAGTTCGCCGTCGAGATCCTGCGACCGGCCGCCTACGACGCCGATCACGCGGCCGCGACGCCGGAGGACATCCTCAAGCGTTCCGCGGAACTCGGCATCACCATGATCAACGTGCCCGAGGACTTCGATGGCGCGGCCACCGAACGCGGCGTCGTCACCAATGCGCTCGTCGCCGAGGCGATGGCCTACGGCGACATGGGACTCGCACTTCCCCTGCTCGCCCCGAGCGGCGTCGCGACCACCCTGACGAACTTCGGCACCGACGAGCAGCAGCGCACCTACCTGCCGGACTTCGCCGGCGAGGACGTGCCACAGTCGGCGGTCGTCATCGCCGAACCCAAGCCACTGTTCGACGCGTTCGACCTCGCCACCAAGGCCACCCGCGTGCCCAGCGGATACCGCCTCAACGGCGTGAAGTCGTTCGTGCCCGCCGCCGGGTCGTCGGAACTGTTCATCGTCGGCGCCCAGCTCGACGGGCGTCCGGCGCTGTTCATCGTGGAGTCCGACACCAAGGGCCTGATCGTGGAGGCCGATCCCGGCATGGGCGTGCGCGCCGCCGGCATGGGACGCCTGCTGCTGCAGGACGTCGCGGTGCCGTCGTCGGCGTTGCTCGGCGGGGCCGAGGGAGACTCGGCCGCAGCCGCGTACCGCGATGTCGTGCGGCTGTCGCGGCTCGGTTGGTCGGCACTGGCCGCCGGTACCGCCAAGGCCGTTCTCGATTACGTCATCCCTTACGTGAACGAGCGCGAGGCGTTCGGCGAGCCGATCTCCAACCGTCAGGCGGTGGCCTTCATGGTCGCCACCATCGCCACCGAGGTGGACTCCATCCGTCTGGTGACGCTGCGCGGCGCCGCACGCGCAGAGCAGGGTCTGTCATTCGCCCGCGAGGCGGCCCTCGCCCGCAAGCTGACCATCGACAAGGGTCTGCAGATCGGTCTGGACGGGGTGCAACTCCTCGGCGGCCACGGCTTCACCAAGGAGCACCCGGTCGAGCGGTGGTACCGCGACCTGCGCGGCGCTGGCATCGGCGAAGGCATCGTCGTCCTCTAGGCGACCGGAACATCACGCCGACTCAGACGAGGAACAGACCATGAGCATCAATCTCGAGCTCCCCAAGAAACTCAACGTCACCATCGATCAGGCCCATCAGGCGGCCGCCGAGATCTTCCGTCCGATCTCGCGCAAATACGACCTGCGCGAGCACGACTACCCGGTCGAGCTCGACACGCTGGCGAGCCTGTACGACGGACTCGCCGAGGCGGGTCAGGCCGGCGCCGGCGCCGATGGTGGTCGCAGCCAACAGAATTCGGACAAGCCCCGTCCCGAGGGCGCGGTGGCCAACGGCGGCAACATGCAGTCGGTCATCAACACGATGGAGACCTCATGGGGCGACGTCGGCCTGATGCTGACCATCCCCTACCAGGGACTCGGCAACGCGGCGATCGCCGCGGTGGCCACCGACGATCAGCTGAAACGCTTCGGCAAGGTGTGGGCCGCCATGGCGATCACCGAGCCGAGTTTCGGTTCGGACTCGGCCGCCGTGTCGACGACGGCGACCCTCGACGGGGACGAGTACGTCCTCAACGGGGAGAAGATCTTCGTCACCGCGGGGTCGCGGGCCACCCACATCGTGGTCTGGGCGTCGGTCGACAAGAGCCTGGGTCGCGCCGCGATCAAGAGCTTCGTCGTCCCGCGTGAGCATCCGGGGGTCGAGGTGGTCCGGCTGGAGCACAAGCTCGGCATCCGGGTCTCCGACACCGCGGTCATCCGATTCGAGAACTGCCGCATCCCCAAGGACAACCTGCTGGGCTCTCCCGAGGTCGACACCAAGAAGGGTTTCGGCGGGGTCATGCAGACCTTCGACAACACGCGTCCGATGGTCGCGGGTATGGCGGTCGGTGTGGCCCGCGCGGCGCTGGAGGAATTGCGCCGCATCCTCGACGAGGCGGGCATCGAGATCGACTACGACCGTCCGGCGGCCGATCAGCACGCCGCCGCAGCCGAGTTCATCCGGATGGAAGCCGATTTCGAGGCCTCGTATCTGCACACGATGCGGGCGGCGTGGATGGCCGACAACAAGGAGCCGAACTCACTCGAGGCGTCGATGTCGAAGGCCAAGGCCGGACGCACCGGCACCGACATCACCAACAAGGTCGTCGAACTCACCGGCACGCTGGGCTACTCGGAGCGCCTGCTCGTCGAGAAGTGGGCGCGCGATTCGAAGATCCTCGACATCTTCGAGGGCACGCAGCAGATCCAGCAGCTGATCATCGCGCGGCGGGTGCTGAACAAGAGCAGCGCCGAGCTGAAGTAGCACTGCCACAACCTCTCTCACAGACATAGCGGGAACCGTCGTCATACGACGGTTCCCGCTATGTCTGTGAAGTCGGACGGATCACACCAGGTAGGACAACCACAAGCCGCCTGCGCAACCGATCACACTGCCCGACACGGACATCAGGGCATAGGCCAGCGATCGCACCCGGCTGCCCTCGGCCAGTCGGACCGTCTCGAAACTCGCCGTGCTGAACGTGGTGTATCCACCGCAGAATCCGGTCCCGATGATCGTCTTCCACTCGTTCGGCGCCGAATGAAAGATCACCAGACCGGCGAGCACTCCCAGCAGCAGCGACCCCGTCACGTTGATGAGCAGCGTCGCCCACGGGTACGTCGTCGGGCCTCGGCCCTTCAGCGCCCCGTCGACGACGAATCGGGCGACCGCGCCGAACGCACCTGCCAGCATCACCGCGATCACTGTCACGTGGTCACCTCTCGACGACGGAAGCCGATATCCGCCAGCACGATCCCCGACCACGCAGCCACGACGCCCCCGACCACGCTGATCACCGCGTAGGCGATCGCGGTGGGGACGGCGCCGTCCCGTCCCAACAGTGAGATCTCGAGCGCGAAAGTGCTGTAGGTGGTGAACGATCCACACACACCCGTTCCGACGAGCAGCCTTGTCCGTTGCCGCCACCCCTCATCGGAACCGAGGTGCGCGAGGCCGGCGAGCAGCGCTCCCAACAAGAACGCGCCGCACAGATTGACGGCAAAGGTGGCCCAGGGCCACGCACCGCTGGTCGTCGGCCAGGCCTCCTCGATCATGTAGCGGAGCCCCGTGCCGACGATGCCTCCGCAGAAGACCCACACCAACGCCGCCGGCTGCCGATGCAGGGGCCGCGGCGGCGTGTCGGGATCGACGGGCAGCGCAGGGCGGTCGTCGCCGGGGCCGTGCGCTCGGTCGTGATCAGCCGCCATCGGTCCCTCCCATCGGCGTCACCCTACCTGCCCGGCGCCCTCAGGTGACGACGACGAACAACACGATCAGGTACACGGGCACGATCACGTCGAAGAAGAAGATCGGTCCGGCGTTGCCCGGCGCGAAGTTGCGGCGCACCACCATGTCCCGCACGTGGCCGAGGGCCGCGCCCAGATAGAAGACGGCGAACGCGATGATCGTCGCGAGCGCGAAGTCGTCGTCGAAGCCGCTCGCCATCACGCCCAGGACGCCCGTGGCGAGGCTGGCGAGACCGACCTCCCACTGCCAGGGCGTCCGCGCCGGCCACCCGATCGACTCGGCGATCGGGACGCCGAAGAACATGTGACCGCATCCGGTCATCCAGCCCTGAATGCCGATCATCCACAGGATCGAGTTCTCCAACAGATCCCGCCCGAGGTGGCCGCCCGGTGTCATCGCGTCGATCAGCGTCGACACCACGGTGCCGAGGAGTCCGACGAACGGGATCAGCCGGATCGACAGGCGCAGCACCCGATCCGCCCCGGTCGCCGGCGACATCGAACCGGGCACCGGGTCACCGCCCGAGCTGCTCGGCCAGGTCGCTCAGCACATCGGGATCCTCGATGGTCGAGGGCACCGTGTACTCCTCGTGATCGGCGATCTGCCGCATGGTCTTTCGCAGGATCTTGCCGGATCGTGTCTTCGGGAGGGCGGGCACGATGGTGACGTCGCGGAACGTGGCGACGGCACCGATCTCGTCCCGCACCATCCGCACCAGCTCGTTTCGCAGGGTGTCGGCGTCGATATCGGCACCGGCCTTGAGTACGACGTAGCCGCTGGGCCGCTGGCCCTTCAGGTCATCGTGGATGCCGATGACCGCGCACTCTGCGACCGCCGGATGCGAAGCGACGACGGCTTCGATGCTACCCGTCGACAATCGGTGTCCGGCAACGTTGATCACGTCGTCCGAGCGGCCGAGCACGAAGATGTAGCCGTCGGCGTCGATGTACCCGGAGTCCCCGGTCAGGTAATACCCGTCGAAGGCCGAGAGATAGGACTTGCGGAACCGCTCCTCGTCCCGCCACAGACCCGCGAGAGTGCCCGGCGGCAACGGCAACTCGATGACGATGCTGCCTTCCTCCCCCGTCCCGAGGACTGCGCCCTCGGCGTCGACCACCCCCACCCGGTAGCCCGGTACCGGCACCGTGGGGGATCCCGCCTTGATCGGCATCGCCTCCAGACCACGCAGATTCGCCGCGATCGCCCAGCCGGTCTCGGTCTGCCACCAGTGGTCCACGACGGGCACACCGAGGACCGAGCCGGCCCACTCGAAGGTGTCCGGGTCGAGCCGCTCGCCCGCGGCGAAGAGCGCGCGCAGGGTCGTCGTGTCGTACTTCGCGAGTTCGGCGGCCTCCGGGTCCATCTTGCGGATGGCCCGGATCGCGGTGGGCGCGGTGAACAGGGCACTGACCCGGTGATCGGCGATGACCCGCCAGAACGCCCCGGCGTCCGGTGTGCCGACCGGCTTTCCCTCGTACATCACCGTCGTCGCGCCGATCAGCAACGGCGCGTACACGATATAGGAATGCCCGACGACCCAGCCGACATCCGATGCGGTCCACCACACGTCGCCGGGTGAGATGCCGTAGATGTTGCCCATGGACCAGGCCAGCGCGACGGCATGACCGCCGTTGTCGCGCACCACGCCCTTCGGCTTCCCGGTGGTGCCGGAGGTGTAGAGGATGTAGAGCGGATCGGTGGCCGCCACTGTCGTCGGCCCGACGGGTTCGGCTCGCGCCATCTCGGTGTCCCAGTCGGACCAGCCGTCGTGATCGTCCGCCCGACCGGCGATCTCGGGCCGATCCTTCACGATGACGATCGAGGGCGGCGTCTCCGCCAGCTCGAGCGCCCGCGACACGATCGGCAGATACTCGACGGCGCGACCCGGCTCGAGCCCACCCGAGGCCGTGACGACGGCGGCCGGCTCGGCATCGTCGATGCGGGTGGCCAACTCCGGCG
Organism: Gordonia sp. OPL2; assembly: GCF_003797825.1. Classification (GTDB taxonomy): domain Bacteria; phylum Actinomycetota; class Actinomycetes; order Mycobacteriales; family Mycobacteriaceae; genus Gordonia. Next base: position 4,171 of record NZ_RKME01000018.1, on the reverse strand, counting down.
CGGCGAACCCACCGAACACCACCGAGTGCACGGCACCGATCCGCGCGCAGGCCAGCATCGCGACCGCGGCCTCCGGGATCATCGGCATGTAGATGATGACCCGATCGCCTGCGCCCACCCCGTGGGCGGCCAGGACGCCGGCAAATCGCGAGACCTCATCCAGCAGTTCCCGGTACGTGTAGGTCCGGGTCTGCCCCACCATCGCCGAGTCCCAGATGAGGGCGGCGCGGTCTCCGTGTCCGGCGTCCACGTGCCGGTCGAGCGCGTTGTACGAGGTGTTCAGCGTGGCGTCGGGGAACCAGCGGTAGAACGGGGCCGCGCTGTCGTCGAGGGCGCGGCTCGGCGGTGCCACCCAGTCGATGGCTCCGGCGGCGTCGAGCCAGAACGTCTCCCGATCATCGCGTGCCTGCGCAAAAGCATCGCCGTATCGACCCATCGTCTACGCCATCCCTCTCGCTCGCCGCCCGTGCGTCCGCATCCGGCGGTGCCGTGTTCCGATTCGAGGTTAACGATGTGACCGTTGCCACGGCGTTGCTTCGGCCGCAGCGGGCGTCGAGTCAGTCGAGGTACTTCTCGACGACGTCGGCGGGACGCACCGATGCATCGTCGGGATCGGCCCCGGCGTCGCGTCGACCCTGCCGCTGCCGGAGCAGATCCCAACACTGGTCGAGTGAGACCTCGAGTTCCTGCAGTCGGCTGTTCTCCTCCGCCCGGCTGATCTCGCCGCGGCCGAGCTTCTCGCGGAGCTCGTGCTCCTCGGAGATCAGTTCGGTGATGTGCTTGTGGATGGACTTGTCCGTGGCCATGTCTCCCACGGTAGTCCGCGCGGCGACGGCGGGCCCCGCGATGCATCCGGATCGTTCCGCCGAACCCCGGACAGGTCGTGGCGGTCCGGTTCACACTGAGCGTCATGATCGGAAAGGTCTGGTGGCCGGCCGCCCTGACCGCGCTCATGGTGGTCGGCGCTCTCGCCGTGTCGGTGTGCGCACCCGCTGTCGCGGCGCCGGCGTCGGCGACCCAGGTACGCCTCTACCTCCTGGACAAGATCGCCCGCGGCGAGATCCCCGGTGCGCTGGTGGAGGTCGCGGGCCCGGCCGGCCGGTGGTCGACCGCCGAGGGCTTCGCGGCCGATCGTCCGCCGCGTCCGATGTCGACGACCCTGCAGCACCGGATCGGCAGCATCACCAAGACGTTCACGACCACTCTCGTGCTGCAGCTGGTGCGCGAGGGCAAAGTCGCCCTCGACGACCCGATCGCCCGGTACGTCGACGGCGTACCCGGCGGATCATCGATCACCGTCCGGATGCTCGGCGACATGACCGCGGGCTTGAGCGAGTACCTGGGTAGCCCTGCGTTGCGGAAAGCGTTGTTCGCGAACCCATATCGCAACTGGACGACCAACGAGCTGCTCTCGGCGTCCTACGCGCTGGGTCCCGAGTTCGCGCCGGGGGCGAGTTCGTCGTACTCCAATGCGAACACGGTCGTGCTGGGTCGGCTCGTGGAGAACGTGGACCGCACACCGTTCGCCGTGTCGCTTCGCAACCGCATCCTGCGACCGTACGGCCTGACCAACACCTACTACCCGACGACGAATCGCTTCCGCGGAGCGCACACCGACGGACACACCGCGTGGTTGCCGGGGAGCCCGATCACCGACTCCACCGACTGGAATCCGAGCTACGGGAATGCGGCCGGGCAGATGGTCTCCACCATCGGCGACCTCACCCGATGGGTGCGGCTCCTCGGGACCGGCGCGCTCGTCGGACCCCGTCTGCAGGCGGAACGGCTGCGGTGGAAGCCGATCGGCGACAACACCGCCACCTGGCACTACACCTTCGGCATCGAGGAGAACAGCGGCTGGCTCGGCCACAACGGCGAGATCTTCGGCTACGAGACGTATGCCGTGTACCACCCGCGTCTGCGGTCGAGCATCGTGCTGGCGGTCAACACCGACAAGCGCATCGGCACCGAGCCCGCGGTCAACGTGATCTTGCGCGACATCAGCGGCATGCTGTTTCCCGGCCATCGGGTCGAGGTGCCGGTGGTCGGCTGAGCGTGCTGCGGCTCAGTACAGCCACTTCCGGAACTCGGTCTCCTCGAAGGCCTTCTCCAATTCGTCCTCGTCGAGTTCGGGCAGCAGCGCTTTCGTGATCTTCGCGGTGCTGGGCAGCGCGTCCGGGGTCCAGGTGTCCGGACGCCACAGGTCCGATCGCAGGAAGGCCTTGGAGCAGTGGAAGAAGACCTCGTCGACCTCCACCTCGAGTGCGAGGATCGGACGCTGACCCTTCACCGCGAGATCGTCGAAGTAGTCGGCGTCGTCGACGATCCGCGCGGCGCCGTTGACACGTAGGGTGTCGCCCCGCCCCGGGATCACCGCGATCGTCCCGACATGGGGATTCTCCAGGACGTTCAGGTACCCGTCGACGCGTTTGTTGCCCGGACGTTCCGGGATCGCGATGCGACGGTCGTCGACGACGTGCACGACCTTGCCCGCCGGGTCTCCCTTCGGGGACACGTCGAGTCGTCCTTCGGCGTCCGAGGTGGCCAGGAAGACCATCGGACAGGCCTTCAGCCACGCGATGTGCACACGGTGCAACGCCGGACGGACCTTCTCGACGACCGTCGGATGCGGATGGCCGACGATCTCACGCAACTGCTCGGGGGTCGTGATCTCCACGCCTCCATGGTGGCATCACCGTCGGCGTGGACCACAACCACCTGGTGACGAGCCCGATCCGGTTTGCCCGAGGTCGGCTCGGGTACCCGCCGAGCATGAGCACAACGTCCAAAGCCCTGTACAAGCCGCTGTCGATCGCCACGAGCGTGCTCGGCGGTGTCGTCGCCGGCGCGGCCTTCGGCCAGGTCTGGAAGCGCATCACCGACGACCGTGACGTGCCCGACCCGAAGGACCTCCAGCGCAGCACCGCGGAGGTTCTCGCCGGGGCCGCGCTGCAGGGCCTGATCTTCGGGTTGGTCCGCGCCGCGATCGATCGGGCCGGGGCACAGGGCTATCGGGCCGTGACCCACGAGGATCCGCAGTGATCAACCGGCTCTGATCAGGGAACACCCATCTGCCGACGCCGGCGCGGATTATCGTCGGTCCATGGACCAGTCCGCCTTCTACGGGGTCGTCGCCGCGACGAACTTCACGCTGCTCGGGCTGTGGTGGGTCGCGATCAAGGACCGCGACGACCTGAACGGTTCCACCGGTCCCGGCCGAACCATGGCCTACCTCGTGTCCCTGCAGTTCGTCATCCCGGCCGCGGTATCCCTGCTCGCACAAGTCGCTCCCGACATCGCGGCCATCTGGCGGTTCGCGTTCGCGGTGGCGGGCGTCCTGGGTGCCATCGGGGTTGCGCTGCTGGCCAACCAATTCGCCCGTCTCACGGCGTCCACGGTCCTGCCGTGGGTCTTCGCGGTGGTGGGGGTACCCCTCTACCTGGCAGTCGCACTGGGAGCCGTCTGGCCGGGGTTGTCGGAGGCCATCGGACTGGCTCTGACCCCGATCGAGTTCGAGGGACTGCTGATCTGCCTGATCGTCATCCTCGGTGTGCAGGAAGCGTGGTTCGTGACGATGACGCCGCGGCGCGACAGCGACACGATCCGCTGAGCGGGAAGCAGAGACTTGAGACCCTGAAGAAGGCGAAAGGCCCTGACCGGCTTGATGTTGCCGGTCAGGGCCTTTCCTCGTAGCGGGGACAGGATTTGAACCTGCGACCTCTGGGTTATGAGCCCAGCGAGCTACCGAGCTGCTCCACCCCGCGTTGGTGAACACAACGTTACACACACGCTCGCGGCGGATGCAAATCGCCTCCCATACCGCCGACGACCTGCGAAAACGAGTGTGACCGCGGACACCTGCGCACCTGCGGAGATCACTTCTCGTGCACACCCATCAATGCCGCGAGCTGCTGGGCCAGCGGGTTGAGGTTGAGCTTGTCCGGGTCCTTCTTCGGAGTGGAATCCCACGGCTGCGCATAGTCCGGATTCGACAACGGCGCACGTGCCGCCCCCCGCACACCGGTCGGGTTACCCACCGGTACAGTGCATTTCGCGTTCGTGTTGAACGGGAAGTCGTCGTAACGGATGTCGAACGACGGATCCTCACGCTTCATCTTCTGCACCATCGCATTGGTGCTCTCATAACCACGCGTACACGCCGCCGGATTGT